>NZ_JAHLCL010000007.1:384940-1964407 GCF_029268935.1 Burkholderia semiarida
AAGCAGTGCCCTGTTAAAGACGACCTCTTTCCTCTGAAAACACGACATTTCTATTTAGCTGCGAACACGACATCTTGATATGGCCATGACAAACGGGGAATTATCAACGTTAGATGAGATCGATTCTCATCTGAATATTACAAAATCCTAACTCTGGGACCGCCCCGGGCCTCCGGACGGGGGTGGCGAAATTTTGCAGACCCTCTCTCCAATCCGCCCGCGGGAAAAACATCGATGATCCTCCGCGAGGAGGAATGTCATGGCCCTGACCAATGCAGCGTTACTAAAGGCGATCTCGGACGACCGTGCGCTTGGCTCGGCGATGCTGTTCCCGCATCGTCACCCGCAGGCTTCACCGGCATTTCACGTCGAGGTCATGGACCTTTGGCGATGTGCCGACGAGTGGGTGTTGATCGAGGCGTTCCGGGAAGGAGCGAAGTCGACGCTCTCGGAAGAGCATTTGCTCATCGAGGCGTGTTTCGGCAATTTCGGGTACTGCCTGATCATCGGCGAGACGTACACGAAGGCTTGCCAGCGGCTTGAGGCGATCAAGTTCGAGGCGACTCGGAACACGAAGCTGCAAGGGCTATTCGGTCGTTTGAAGGAGTCGGGGCGCGTCTGGAACGAGCACCAGATGGAGCTTTCGAACGGCGTGCTGCTCGAGGCGCACGGCTGGGAGGAAGAATTCCGCGGCTTCAAGTGGCGAGACATCCGTCCGGACCGCGCGTATCTCGACGACATCGAGAACAAGGAGCGGGTCAAGGACAAGTCGGCGGTCGATGCCTCGATGCGGAAGTTGTACCTCGAGCTGATCCCCGCGATGGACAAGGTCAAGGGCAAGATCCGGGTCACCGGGACGCCGCTGGCCGAGGACTGCATGATCACCCGGCTACGCGACAACCCGGACTGGACGAGCCGACGCTATCCGATCTGCAAGGGTGATATCGACGACCCCGAGACGGAAGCGATGTGGCCGGAGCGCTATCCGATGGACTGGATCCGCAGGAAGCGCGACGAGATGGAGCGGGCAGGGCAACTGCGCGGCTTCATGCAGGAATACATGCTTATGGCGATTGGCAGTCAGGACAAGCCGTTCGAGAGTGAGCATATTCGGGAGTGCCCGGTGGATCCGGCGCCATGGCTGCCGAAGGTGGTGATCACGGACCCCGCGCGCACGACCGACGTGAAGAAGAGTGACCGGACCGGACGAGTGGTTGTGAGCCGCTTCGGCACGAAGATCTACGTTCATGCGTCGTCGGGCGAGTTCTGGAAGCCCGATGAGGTAATCGACGACGCCTTCAAGACGTCATCGCGATATGGTGATGCGGCGGTCGCGATCGAGAAAAACTCGCTCGACGAATGGCTACTGCAGCCGATGCGAGCGGAGATGCTTCGCCGCGGCGTGACGCTCGCGCTGCGCCCGCTTACTGCCCCACAGGACCGCGACAAGGTTCAGTTCATCATGGGCATGCAGCCGTTCTTCGAAGCAGGCGACATCGTGCTGGTCGGCGGCCAGGGCGCACACCCAAAGCTCGTCGCAGAGATCCTGAATTTCCCCAGCGGTAAGCGCGACATCCTGAACGCGCTCGCGTACTTCCAACGTGTGTTTTCGGGTTCGCCGGTGTACGAAGACTTCGGGCAGTGGAACATCGTCACCGAGTACGAGCCGAGTCAGCAGCATCCCCTTGCCGTGGCGTTCAATTCGAACGGCACGGAGACAACCGCGGCCCTGATTTGCATCGAGGGTCAGCGAATCGTCGTCGTGGCTGACTGGATCTCGCCAGTACCTCCCAAGGAAGCGGTAGCCGACATCATGCAGCTCGTGCGCGCCGCGTTTCCACGCGCACGAGTGACGACGTGGCTGCCGGCCGATGTGCTCGACCAAGCCGACCGCATGCCGATCGTGGCCGCACTTCGCGCCGCGAACATGTACCCGATGCGGGGCTCGTACGCGAACGTGTCGCGCGGCGCTCTCTCGCCGCTCATCCGTACCGAGGCCAAGGCACGACGGTTGTTCCAGGTCGACCAGGACGGAGCGAAACACACGCTCAACGCGCTGGCCGGCGGCTACAACTATCCGGTCGATCGCGCGGGAAACCGGAATACGCTCCCCGAGACTGGTCCGCACCGTACCCTCGTGGAGGGACTCGAAGCGGCCGTGTACGTGATCTGCTCGCAGCAAGCGGACGTCCTGCCGGAAGGCGTGAACATGGGCGTGAACCCGCAGGGTGTGAGCTATCTGACCACTTTGCCGCGGAGATGAACATGGCAGTCGATCGCAAAATCACGCCCAAGGCGCCGTCGCAGCGCCCGTCGGATTTCTACAAGGGCAAGCAGCAAGGCGGCGCGTACGGCAAGGCCGAGAAAGTCGGCGAACGCATGTCGGGCGGTCCGATGCGCGAAAAGATGTCGAAGCCGGGTCTGTGATCGTGAAGAAGCGCCGCGAATTCCAGGGTACGCGCTCCGAATCGCGTCCGGTCGGTGACTTCTTTGCCGAGAAGACGCCGAAGAAGCCGAACGTCGACGATCGCCCGAAGCGCACGCCTCGTGATCGCAGTACCGGCACGCCGCTCGAGCGCAAGCTCCGCGGCAAGGTGATCGGCTGATCCTTCCATGGCCCGCTCGAAGAAGCCGAAGAAGCAGGACGACAAGCCCGCGGTCGAGACACTGGACGCGCGGGCGCTCGACGCTGAGAAGACGGGCGAAGAGATCGAGAACTGGGCCGACAAGCCCGATTCCGACGCCTATACCGAGGCGGCGAAGCTGTATCCGAAGATCGCGAAGTGCTACCAGAACAAGCAGGAGCAGATGGACCGCTGCGAGGAGTATTGGTCCATTTACAACGCCCAGCCGGACGAGAATCAGCAGTATTCCGGCAACTCCCAGTGCTACATTCCCGCCGTGCGAAACGCGGTCAACGCGCGCATGAAGCGCACGCTGGCGCAGCTGTTTCCGGTGAATCACAAGCACGTTGGCGCGACCGGCCCGGACGGCAATATCCCGTTCGCGCAGATCAGTCTGCTCGAGCATTACATCCGCTCCGCGATGATCAAGGACATCGTGCGCGCCGACCTGATCGCGGGCGACGTCACCGGGCAGTGGAATCTCTACGTCGACTGGTCGCGCACGCAGCGCCGGATTACCGAGCTGATCAAGAAGCCGCCGATCCTCGAGGACCACGAGCTGGGCGGGGAGGTCGAAGACCTTGCCGCGGACGAGGACGACTGGGACTGGGAGAAGGAATCAAAGGAGGTCACGACCGAGGGACCGGACATCGTTTCGTTCGCCACCGAGGACCTGGCCGTCTATCCGCCGACCTGCAACGACATCGAGAAGGCCACCGCGACCGCGATCCGGCTGCGCCTGACGATCGACGCCGTTCAGCAATTCGTCGACGAAGGCGTGTTCGTCGGCGTGTCCGCGAAGGAACTTGTCGACAACCTCGCGAAGCCGGACGGCGGTCGCGAGAAGTACGTGCCCCCGAAGAAGCGAACCAGCGACGCCGGCATCCGCACCGAAGGCACGTTCAAGTACGCGCTGATCTACGAGGTCCACACGAATCTGGACCTGGGCAATGGCAAAGAGCCGTGCTTTGTGTACTTCGCCGGGCAGGACGTGATCCTCGGGATCATCCGGAACCCGTTTTGGTCGGGCAAGCGGCCGATCATCTCGGCGCCGATCGAGCGCATTACGGGCTCGTTCTTTGGCATCTCGAAGATCGAGCCGGTCAAGTTCCTGCAGTGGAACCTGAACGATTTCTGGAACATGGGGCAGGACTCCGCGCAGTACAGCCTGCTGCCGATCACCATGGTCGACCCACTGTCGAGCCCGAACTACCAGTCGATGGTGGTGGGCCTTGCCGCCGTGTGGCTGACGGATCCGAACAAGACAAAGTTCGCAAACTTTCCGGCCATCTACAAGGACGCGATCCCGCTCTGCGAGAACCTGAAGCAGCAGATCAACGAGTCGATGGACGTCAACGACGCTATGCTCGGGAAGATGCCCACCGGCCGGAAGAACCAGGCGCAGATGGCCGCCATGGCGCAGCAGCAGGAGTCGAACATCATCGACAACGCGAAGCGGTACGAGGAAGTCATCCTCAACCCGCTGCTCGAATGGATGTTCGAGCTCGACCGGCAATTCCGCACAGAAGAGCTGACCGTCGAGGTGCTCGGCGAAGTCGGCGCGCGCGCGAACCTGCAGACAATTCCGCCGCAGGCATTCGGCCAGCGATACTTCTTCCGCTGGTGCGGCACGTCGTATCAGCAGAACCTGCAGCGCATGCAGCAGATGATCGCGTGGATGAACGTCTTGCGCGGCATCCCTCCACAACAGCTCGACGGCCGGCGCCTGAACATCGGCCCGATCCTCGAGTACGGCACCGAGCAGATATTCGGGCCCGAGGTCGCGCCGCGCATCCTCATCGACGAGCGGAACCTGTTCCATCTCGATCCGCAGGACGAAAACCTGATGATGCACAACGGTCTGCCGGCCGAGATCCATCAAGCTGACGACGATCGCGCGCACATCGCGGCGCACCTACAGGCCGCGCAGTTCACGGGCGACGCGGCAGGCCTGTTCCGTGCGCACATTCAGCAGCACCAGCTCGCCATGAAGGCCAAGCTCGAGGCGCAGATGGCGCCGAAGCAGCCGCAAGGGCAACCGGGCGTGCCCGGCGGCGCAGGTCCGGGTGTAGCAGGCGCGCCGCGTCCCGGCGCGCAACCGGGGCAACCGCGGCCGCAGGGGCCGGCCGGCATGATCCACGCCGATCAGATCGCCTCACCAATGGCGGGGCCGCGATGAAACGCTTCGTGGCCCGGTGCACGCCGTGGGGAACCATCCAGACCGGCATCTTCTTTCGATCACTGACAGCGATCGAGAAGGATGCAGTGATCGCGCACGAGCGCGCGCACCTGATTCGTCACGACCCGTTGCGCCGGCTCTGGTGGCTGCTGACGCTGCAGTTGATCTTCCGCCCGGAATGGGTTTTCGCGCGCGTGCGCGAACAGGAACTGGCGGCGGATCAATACGTGAAAGAGCAGGGCCTCGCGGCGGGACTTCGCATGTTTCTGCGCCGGCATCCGCACCCGGGCAGCGCGCTGCACCCGAGCTCACAGGAAAGGCTGGAGGCGCTCCATGTCTGACGCATTCCACATCACGCCGTATCAGGTCAGGGCGGAAGGCAAAGATGTCCCGCCGAACGAGATCCAGACCGCCATCAATTCGCTCGCCAACCAGATGACGAACGCGCTGAATGTGCTGGGCAATGGCGCCAGCCCGCAGTTCGCCGCGGCGATGCTCGCCTGGTTCAACAGCCTGCCGACCACATTGCCGGCGACGTCCGGTGTGCTCTGGAACAACGGCGGCACGCTCGCCCAATCGTGAGGTACCGCATGAAGAAGATTTTCGCTGGCTTGCTCGCGCTTGTCTGCTCGGCCGCGCTTGCGCAGAACTACCCCTCACCGACGTACAACAACCTGACGGTGCAGGGTACGGCGACGTTGACTACCCACCCGCTTGCAGTGTCGTCCGGTGGCACCAATTCTGCGACGGCGAGCGGCACTGCATTGGACAACATCACTGGATTTTCGAGCACAGGGTTCCTAACGCGGACTGGCGCGGGCGCGTATTCATTCCAGAGCCTGACAAACGGCATTGCGCTTTCGAACATCGCACAAATCGCCGCGAACACTTTGCTCGGCAACGCGACCGGTGCGACCGCCAACGTCACGACCGTGACCGTCACTGGATGCAACGGTGCCGCACAGGCACTTCAGTGGGCAAACGGGGCAGGGTTCCAGTGCAATTCGTCGATCGCGACTTCGGGAGCAAACGCCAACATCACGAGCCTGTCGGGTCTTACCACTGCGCTCTCGGTTGCCCAAGGCGGAACGGGCCGGCAGACGCTTACGACGCATGGTGTGCTGGTTGGCGAAGGAACAGCAGCGATCAATCAACTAGCAGTCGGAACTACGGGGCAGGTGCTCGTCGGCGCAACTGGAGCGGATCCAGCATTCGGGTCGACGGTTGGTGCGATGAACTTTACGGGCGCAATTACCCCATCGTCGACGGCCGGCATCGTAGGCACTACGACGAACGACAACGCAAACGCGGGGAGCGTAGGTGAGTATCAAGCCGTTACTGGATCGGCGACGGCGCTCACGTCGGCCGCCTACACGGATATTGCCACGCTCACCTTGTCTGCTGGCGATTGGGATGTGGAAGGTTCTGTTGGTTTTGCTAATTCGGGCGCCACTACGAATGCCTTTGTTGGCGGTCTGAACACGGTAGCAAATACGAATCCGAACAGCACACCGGGGGTCGGTTTTACCGTGGCGAACGCCGCCGGCGGCTCCACGTATCTGCCGACTCCGGTAGTCCGTTTCAGTCTTGCTTCATCCACGACCGTTCGTTTGGGCGTGCAAGCGAACTTTACCGGCGGAACCGTGACTGGCACTGGCATGATTCGCGCTCGGAGGGTTCGATAATGACGACCACAACAGCAGCCGCCACAATCGTCAAAGCTGTCTTTAATGGCGTCTCGGGCCCTGGTCCTGTGTCAATTCCTGGCCTCAATGCTGGGGACGTCCTGCTCCGCTGCGTGCCGTCTGGATTTACCAACGGGTTCGAGCCGGTCGTTTCAGCTGATGGCCAACTCCAGCAGATCGATATTATCGATTGGTCGAGTATTCAGATCGTCGGCTACTTCCTGCGGGATGTTTGAGCAGCCGGGAAACCGATATATAAATTTGCGCAACCTGATCAGGAGATCATCGTGCGCAAAACCCTTCTGTCCCGTCTCGTCTGCCTCGTCTTCCCAGCGGTCGGCGCCGGCAATCCGCCGAACATTCCGGACAACGGCGCGATGCCCGATCAGATCGGCTTGGCCAACGCGGTTCTCGGCATGAACCCGTTTCAGGAAACGGGTTACAACGCCGCGACGAACACGTCCGGCTTCACACTCGGCGCTGCTCAAGTCTGCGGCGCCGCGCAGAACTTCCTGAACCTCACAGGCGCGCTGACCGGCGCCGCCAACGCGCAATTACCGACCGTCGCCGCGCTGATCGCACAGTTGCCGACGGTCGTGCAGAACGCACCAGTCGGTCTCAGCTTCCAACTGCGCATCATCAACAGCTCGAGCGGTGCATTCGCCTGGACGGTGACGACGAACACAGGCTGGACCCTCGGCGGCACGATGTCGATCGCGCAAAACACCTGGCGCGATTTCATCGTCACCATCACCAGCGCGACGACCGCAACGCTTCAGGCGGTCGGTACGGGCACGCAATCGTAAGGGTGGCCATGAGCAAGTTCCTGCAACGACTTCTCGGTTTTTTGTTTCCCGGTGTCGACGACGATGGTGCGGCGGATCCTGGCGGTGATCCTGGCAGCGGTGGCGTCGACGATGATGGTGCTGGCAGTGGCGACCCTGCTGCCGGCGCTGGCGCTGCTGATACTCCGGATGACGATTTCGACTTCGATTTCGTCGAACCGGCCGCCCCGACGCGACGCACCGCGACTGACGCAGATCGGCTCGCGGCTCTCGAAGCAGAAGTAGAGCGCCGCGGGCGCCTGGTTGACGCGTCGCGCGCTGCGCCGACGGCGCCCGTCACGGACCGTGATTTCGAAGCCGAAGAGGCGCGTCTGCGCGATCCGAACACCACGGATATCGAGCGCTGGCAGATCCAGTCGAACCGCACGCTGCGCCAAAGCCAACAGGCGGCGCAGGCGGCGTTGTTCCAGGCGCAGGACCTGCGCGACCAGACGCTGTTCGAATCGAAGATCGCCAGCGACCCGCACCGTGCACGCTATCGCGATCGCGTCGAGCAGGCAGTTCAGGAAGAACGCCGCGTAGGCCGGAACGCCTCCCGCGAGGCGGTCTACTACTACATGCTCGGCAAGGACATTGCGGACGGCAAGCTAAAGCCGAAGGCAAAGGCGAAAGCACCGGCCGCCGACGTGCCGCGCGGTAAGACGCCGGGCGTGCGCTCGACTGTGCCGCCGGCCCGCGGGCAAACTGAACACCAGAAGCGCGCCGCGCGGCTGGCCGACGTGAATATCTGACCAGCACGAGGACACCATGCTGACGAAAATTCTGGCCCTCCTCACGGGCCTCATGTTCCCCGGGGTGACGAACCAGTCGTCGAGCTTCACGGCTGACGTCGAAGCGTACATCCAGGAAGAAGTTGAGCCGCTCGCACGCCGGCAACTGGTCGCGTACCAGTTCGGCAAGCCGCTCAAGCTCGACACGAACCGCGGCACGACGTACACCGCGTCGCGCTACCAGCGCCTGCCTCTGCCGTATGCACCGCTGCAGGAGGGCGTCGCGCCCCCGGGCGAGGCGATGACGCTGCAGCAGGTCAGCGCGACTGCGCAGCAGTGGGGCGACCGCGTCATCATCACCGACGTGGCGAACCTCACGATTAAGCACCCGCTGTTCCAGCAAGCGTGCGAACTGGTGTCGCTGCAGATGCCGGAAACGCTCGAGCGCAACACGCTGAACACGCTCCTGTCCGCGCCGCAGGTGAACTACGCCGGGGGTGCCGCAAACCGCGCTGCGCTGACGGCATCCAATGTGATGTCGCCTCACGAGTCGAACCGGCTGTTCGCGTCGATGGCCGCGTACGGTGTGCCGCGCTTCAACGGCGACGAGCGTGAAGACATGATGATCGAGGCGGGCGCGTACCGCGATCCGTCGCAGACGCCGCGTGTCAAGCAGCACTACGTCGCACTGATCAGCCCGTTCTCGGCACAGGATATGCGCGAGAACACGTCGGTCCAGCAAGCGTGGGCCTACAGCGACGTCAACCGACTCTATAACAACGAGCTCGGCGACTTCGGCGGCATTCGCTTCTGCGAAACGAACATGATGCCGTACTGGACTGGTGCAGCCGCGATCAACGGCTCCGCGTCTACGTCGGGCGGCCAGCTGGCGACCGGCACGTATTACATCCAGGTCACCGCCGCGCCGGCGCTGACGTCCGTCGAGCAGACCATCTACCAGGTCTCCTCGTCGATCAGCGTGACGGGCCCGACCGGCTCGATCTCGGTGACGCTGCCGTCGTTCCCGAACTACGTGTTCAACGTGTATATCGGGACGACCGCGAACCCGGCCAACCTCGCGACGGCGATCGGCAATGGCGTGCCGGTGACTGGCGTGCTCGCCGGCCAAGCGACGCAGCTTCAGCCGAACCAGACGGTCACGCTGACTGGTATCGGCGTCACGCAGACGCCGCCGGCCGCCCCGGCCACGGGAGTGTCGGTGTTCCCGGTGATTTTCATCGGCAACCACAGCTACGGCCAAGTGCTGCTCGAGAATCCCGAGTTCCACTACCTGACCGGCGCCGACAAGTCTGATCCGCTGAACCAAACCCGGGTCGTGTCGTGGAAGGTGTTCTACGGCTCGATCCTGCTCAACACGGCCTTCCTGGCTCGCGTCGAATGCGGCTCCGCGTTCGCTCCGGGCTATCAGGGCGGTACCGTGACCACCCCGTAAGGAGTAACTGATGGCCGCACGTAACTCGCAGGAGCCGGGAAAACCGGCTCCGGAGTCGGCTGACGCCGACGAATTGCTCGGCGGTGCCGCGCCGGTCGACGAAAGCCGCGAGGCGCTGCTCGAGCGTATCAAGGCGCTCGAAGCCGAAAACGCAAAGCTTGGCGCCGCGAAGGACATCGCCGAGGAAGAGTCGGCGCGGTTGTCTGCGCAGGCTCAGTCGGCGCTGCTGACATCGGGCGTTGTCGAGCGCTATGCAGGCAAGGACGAGGACGGCAAGACGGACATGTGGTGGTATCGCATCGATCTGGCGCCGTGCGGTGGCGAGCATCTGAAGATCAACGGAACCCCGTACCTGCACGGCCACACGTACAAGTTCGACACCGACACTCTGCGCTCGATCAAGGAGATGGTCGCGCGCACGTGGGTGCACGAGAACGACATCAACGGCCACGCGTTCAACCCGTATCGGCAGGCGCAGAACAAGGTGCTCGGAGGCGGCCCCGTGCCGGCCTGGGCACGATCGTAATTCCCTCCACCCCGAAAGGAAGACCATGACGCAAGCCTCTCAGGAAGTTACGGCTGCAACGGTGATCGGCAACTTCACGATCACTCTCCCGGCGCCGAATCAGGCGCAACTCTCGGCCAGCGGTTATCTGGTCGAGGGTGAATCGAAGGATTCGCTCGACAGCCGCATGGACATGGTGCGCGAAGCGCTCCAGCGCCAACAACGGATGCTGGAAATCCCGGTGCTCGAGGCCCACATCGAGCAGTGGGAGAAGGCCCGTGACGACGTCGCGCGTGCCTACGCAGATCTGCTCGAGCGCCACAACGCCAAGTCTGCCGGAAAGGCCGGCTCGAAGGCACTGTCGAGCCAGGAGCAGGCGAACCTGAAGAACGCGCCGCAGCAACTGAAGGGCATCGACGCCGAGCTCGAGAAGGCGCGCAAGAAGATCGCGGAAGCGCGCGCGGGAGCATGAGATGGCCTACCTCCAGGCCCAGCAGATCGTCGCGCGCGCATGCGCCGTCGCAAAATGCCCCGGCTTCATCCAGCAGGGCGGCATCTATCTGAATATGGTCCTGGAGGATCTCTGGCTGCATCGTGACCTGAAGATCAACCGGGTCACCGAATTCATTACCGTGCAAGCGAACAACTACGGTCCGTTCGCGTTGCCGCTGAATTACCTCCGCCCGTACGATCTGTTTTTTCAACAGAACAACCTGCCGTATTTCCTGCATCCGATTTCTACGGAAGAGTGGGACCAGGAGTTCAAGGATCCGTCGATTGCGAACTATCCATACGAGTTCATGACGATCCTTTACGACGAAACGACCGCACAGACGAACCAGTCGGCAGGGCAGCTCTTCATCTATCCGCAGTCGTCCGGGCAGATCACGCTGACGCACCGCTACATGGTGAAGCAGCCGGATATCGCTACGCCCGAAACGTCGACGGTGATCCCATGGTTTCCGGACCAGCAATACCTGATCAAGGCGACCGCCGTCGAGCTGATGGGCGAGACGGACGATACGCGTCAGGAGGTGTGGCGCGCGCAATGCGAGGCAATGCTGCGCACGCACTTGATCATGGAAGGCGACGAACAGCAGGTCGTCAAGTCGGTGCGACTGGATCCGCGGCGCTTCCACACGAACCGCACGCTGAAGCCGACGAAGATCACGGACTGAGGGCGCCATGGGCATTCGCGCTGGTTACCCGGTCCGGTTCACCCCGAAAGGACTTTGCGACGCACTGGACGCGACCGACGCGTTCCCCGGTGCATGTTCGCTACTCGCCAATCTGGTCTTCGACCAGGGGAATCCTGAACTCGTCGTCCCGCGGCCAGGTGTCGGGGCTGCGCTGACTACGTTCGCCGGGTTTACGTCGCCGACGTTCGTATCGGTCTACATCGTGATCGGCAACGTCGCTTACGGCATGGTGTCGAGCGGTCGGACCGCCGGCTTTGACGAACCGTTCGCCTATAACCTGGCGACAAATTCATTCATTACGATCACAGGCGTGACGGCCGGCAATGTCCCGTCGTCCCCGCCGTCGAGCGGCGCGTGGACACCACCGACGATGGCGGTGATCGGCCCGAACATCATCGTTGCGCATTCAGGCTTTTCGGGAGCCGGGTCGAACTTCTTCGGCGTTATCAATATCTCGAACCCGGCTGCGCCGACCTGGAGCGCAGCCAACACCGCCACGAACGGACTGCCGGGCGTGCCGACGTCCGTCGCGAACTTCAACAATCGCGCGTGGTTCGCGATCGGCAACGTTGCGTACTACAGCGATGTGCTGGCCCCGACGACGCGTACCAATGCTTCTCAGTCGGTTACGTTCGGCGATACGACGCCGATCACGGCGTTCGCCGGACTGCCGGTGCAGACGACGTCGGGTGGTGTTACCGCCGCGCTGATCGTGTTCAAGTCATCGCAGATCTGGCAGGTTACCGGCGACCTCGTGACGAACAACCTGGGCGTGAACTACCTGTCACTGACGATCGGTACGACGTCGCCGCGTAGCGTCGCGCAGAGCCCGCTGGGCACCCATTTCGTGGGTTCGGATGCGCCGTACGTTGTGACACAGCTCGGTGCGGTTCAGCAGCTGGTTCCGAACGGCCGGACGACTGCCGATGTGCAGACGCCGTTTCTGAATACGACGCAGCCGACACGTGTGGCGGCCTCCTACTCGGGAAGCGTATATCGGGTGTGCGTGCCGACGCAGCTGTCGGGGCAGAACCAGACGAACGACTACTGGTTCGACATGCGCCGCCGCCGGTGGAATGGGCCGCACTCATTCACATATGACTGCGCGGCGCAATACGGATCGTTTTTTGTGGTGTCGGGAATCGCACACGGGGCAGCGTTGTTCCTGAGCACGACGCTGCCGACGTCGAATACATCGTATGCCGATGCCGGCAGTACGTATCAATGCCATCTTCGCTCGTCGACATTCCCGAAAAACAACCGGATGTCACAGTTGCAAGTGGTCGAATCGAACATCGAGCTGAGCACGTCCGGGTCGGTATCGACGAACTTCACCATTACCGCGCTCAACGAGAAAAACACGTCGCTCGCGTCTACGTCGATTACCAAAGCGGGCGGCGGTTCGATATGGGGCAGCTTCACGTGGGGGAATGCTTTGTGGACCGCGCTGACGGCCATCCCCGATGTCAATCCGATCGCGTGGCCGAACACGTTGGTATTCGCGAAACTCGCGATCGATATTTTCACGAACTCCGGCAGTCCATTTCAGATCGGCACGTTCTACGCCCGGTATCAGGATGCCGGGTACATCGCACAGGGGTAAATCATGTCGATTATCGGGAATTTGCCTAACACGTTGAGCAACGGGGCGACTGCAGACGCGACGCAGGTCATGGCTGACTTCAACTACATCGTCAACCAGGTCAACGCGAACGCCCAACCTTTGTTGCCCGCGGCACCATCGTTTTCTGGTCTGACGGTCACTGGACTTTCTGTGACCTTAGGCAGCGGTCAGAACAACGAGATCGATCTGATCGTGACAAACGCCAATACGAGCGGTCAGTATTTCCTCAATCCTACCGGCCTCCAAGGCTTCTACGACATTGGTCGCGCCCTTGTCCGATGGTCGTCTGACACGTCCGGTAATTTCAACGTAGCCGGGAATTTCACGTCTGTCGGAACGATCAGCGGATCGAACGTGACCGCAACTTCAGACGAGCGTCTGAAAAAAGATTGGGCGCCATTCGAATCTGATTTTCTTGAACGTGTCGCGACAGTTCTGCATGGCACCTTCACACGCATCGATACCGGTGAGAGGCGTGTCGGGGTAGGGGCGCAATCCCTGCGCGAGGTCATTCCTGAGGCGGTGTTCGGCGGCAAGACGCTAACCGTTTCTGAGGGGAGCGCGGCGCTGGCTATCGTGGTCGAGCTGACCCGTGAAGTCCTGCGCCTGCGGGCGCTTCTGGAGCCGGTGAAATGACGCTTCCGGCCTCGTTCCCTCTTTCCATGTCGCAAGTCGCGACCGAACTTGGTTTGTCGTTGCCGCTTTGGCTCAGCCATGGCTGGGTGATCGCGCTGGCTGGGAAATCGGCGCCGCCGGTCAGTTTCAGTGATCTTCTCGGTCAAACAGGTACCGCCACCGGGAATGCTACGGCCTCGTCGGGAGGCGGCGGCATTACCGCGCCATTCTCGTCTCCATGGTTCCGCGGACAAATTTCTCAGTTGGGGGCTACGACTGGTGGTGCGCCAGGCAATACGGTATCCATCTCGTTCAGCAGTGCGCCGAACTGGAATGGAAACATCTTGCTGAAGAACAACACGACCGGCGGCTCGATCGTACTGGCGAAACAGAACTCAACGGCGTGGCAAGTGAACAGCAATCCAGGAAACATCGTCCGCGCCGGCTTTACGGACAATTTCACGGTCGCACCGTCGAATTAACGCGGCGGGAAACGGCTATATCGTATTCGCACACAAAATCGGGGAAACCATGGGAAACCGGACACTGACCGAAGACGACGTCAAGGCGATCGCAGAGCAGATCGAAAGCGGCATCACCCAGCGTTTCCAGCTCAACGTCGGCCGGGGCGTCCTTGGCTTGGCATGGCGGGTTTTCATGTACGCGCTCGTCGCGCTCGCCGCTTATGGCGCGGGCGGCGGGTTCAAGAAGTTCCTCTAGGAGATGGACATGCTCGAATCGATCAAATCCGCCATCGAGGCGCGTTTCCAGGCTCTCGCGAATGACGGCCGCGCCTTCGTCGAAAAGGTCGAGGAAATCGTCGGCCTCGGCAACGCCGCTAAGGAGCTCGCGGACCTGGAATCGCGCGTGACCACAATCGTCAACGACGCCGAGGCCACCGCCGAGCAGAAGGTCGAGCAGATCCTGCACGCGGTGGGCAAGCTGTGAGCAGCTTCGACGACGCATTCGCGGCCCTGATGGGCAATGAAGGCGGGTACTCGAACAATCCCGCAGACCCCGGCGGCGAAACGATGTGGGGCGTCACCGCCCGCGTCGCGCGCGCGAACGGGTACGGCGGCGACATGCGCTCGATGCCACAGTCGACCGCGCGGTTGATCGCGAAGCGGGTCTACTGGGATCCGTACTACTGCGACCAGTTCGATCCACGCGTGGCGTTCCAGGTCTTCGACGCTGCGTACAACGGCGGCCTGCCCGTGACCTGGTTGCAGGAAGCCGCCGGCCTGAAGCCCGACGGCCGGATTGGTCCGGTGACGATCGCCGCGGTGAACTCGACGGATCCGGTTCGACTCGTCGCGCGTTTCCTCGCATACCGGCTGAAGTATCTGGCCGACCTGCACAACTGGCCGGCGTTCAGCCACGGGTGGGCGAACCGTATCGCCAACAACCTTTTGAAGGGAGCCGCGTGATGGGATTCCTCGATCCGATTTCCGCAGTTTCCGACGTCGTCGGGAAGATCATTGACCGCGTATGGCCGGACCCGGCGCAGGCCGCGGCGGCGAAGCTTCAGCTGCTCCAGTTGCAGCAGACGGGCGAGCTCGCGCAGATCACTGGCCAGATGCAGATCAACCAGGCCGAGGCCCAGAGCAGCGACCCGCTGCAGCACTGGCGTGGCGGCATGGGCTGGGTGTGCGTGACCGGGTACGCCTGGAACTTCGTGCTGCGCCCAGCGATGAGCGATATTTCCGCGCTTTTTGGACACCACATTGTCTTGACGGAAATGGATCTCACGCAGCTCGCGACGATCACGATCGGCATGCTCGGCCTCGGCGGCATGCACGTCTATCAGCAGGTCAAAGGCAAATGAACAACCTCGTCCGTATCGCCGCCGGCATCGACACGGCGCCTCTCCTGCTCGCAATCGCGCGGCAGCCGGGCCTGTGGGATCGCCATACGTTTCGCACGGAGCGCGAGGGCAGTCCGCACGCCGACGTATCGGACATCTGGCTCCGCTACAACGACGAGAAGCCGTACAAGGCGGCCGGCGACTACACCGGATTCAACGACGCGCACGATGCAGTGTTCTACCCGGAGTGGTACGCGCTGCCGCAGGTGCGGCCGATCGTGTTCGGATTGATGGCGCGCGTCGAGGGCACGCGTCTGGGCGGCGTCCTGATCACGAAGGTGCCGCCCGGCAAACGCATCCTGCCGCACGCGGACGACAGCTGGCACGTGCGGCACTACAACACGAAGCTGTACGTGCCGCTGCAGTCGAACCCGAAGTGCCTGAACCGCGTCGAGAACGATGTCGTCGTGATGGCGCCGGGCGAAGTCTGGTACTTCGACAACACGAAGGAGCATGAGGTGGTCAACGATGGCGACGACGATCGGATTACGCTGATCGTGTCGATCCGGTGCGAAAAATGACCATCAAACACCACTTCACGGCCGGCGGCGTGTACGCGCGCGAGCAGACGCTTCGCGCAGGCGAGGAAGTGCAGAAGCATGTGCACGACTACGACCACCTCAGCTATCTGGCGCGCGGCACGGCGATGCTCGACGTCGACGGTGAACTGCAGGTGCTGCATGGGCCGTGCATGCTCGAAGTGAAGGCGGGGCGCCCGCATCGCATCACCGCGCTGACGGATCTGACGTGGCTCTGCATTCACGCCGAGAGCGTAGCGGATCCCGAAACCTTGATGAAGGGGTAAGCCATGCCATTCGCAGCAGCCGTTGGAGCGGTCGGATCCGTTGTAGGCGGCCTCGTATCGGGTGGTTCGTCGCCGAGCACCTCTGGTGGCGGACCGTCCTATTACGTGCCAACGGGGCTTGGCACTGCCGACACCACGTGGCAGAACCTGTTGTCGGGCATCAATGGCGCGTACGGCTCGAGCAACCTGAACCAGTACGGTCAGCAATCCCTGCAGGAAGGGATTAATGCGAACAACTATTACAGGGACCCCTATCAGAACGCGGCCGGTGCCGCCGGCGCATGGTATCGGGATCTCGCCGGCCAGATGGCCCAGTACGGGCACGAGAATATCGCGACGCAGAATTCCCTGCTGAATGCGGGAATGGGCGTCTACAACATGGGCCTCGACCCGCAGAACGCACTGTATAACCGGACGCATCAACAGGTCCTGGATCAGTCGAACGCGGTGAATTCGATGTATGGTCTCGGCTCGTCCGGCGCGGGCGCCGGGCTGACAAACCAGGCGCTGTCGAACTTCAATATCGACTGGCAGAACAATCAGCTGTCCCGCGCGATGCAGGGCCTGCAGGGATACGCTGGCGCGGCAAACACGGCTGGTCGGTTCGGTGAGCTCGGCACGTCACAGCTCGGTTCGGCACCGGGGTACATGTTGGCGGGTGGCGCGACGCCGTACAACGTGGCCCAGTCGATCGCCAGCACGCCGGGCAGTCTCGGCAACACGTACGGCTCGTTCCTGAACCAGAACATCTACGGCCCGGCCGAAGGGATCATGGGATCGATCATCCCGTACATGAACTACGGGCAAGGTGCTCAGGCCGTGCCGTACCAGAGCCAGGCGCAGGGTGCCGGGGCGCTAGGCAGCATGGTTTCGCAGGGCATTTCGGGACTGTTCAATAACCAACAGGTGCAGAACGGCATTTCGAATTTCTTCAGTCCTGCGAGCGGATCGTTCAGCGGGGGCGACTTTAGCGGCGCGTTCAGTTCCAGCCCGTACTACTCGGGCGGCGGGAACTCGTACGGCTTCACGATGTGAGGTGAAAAATGGCCGGGCTCGCGGGGCTCCCGTACTTCCTTCAGTACCAGCAGCAGGCGCAGGAAGACGCCATGCGGCGTCAGTACGCCCAGATCCAGCTCGCGCAGTTCCAACAGCAACAGCAGGATCGGCAGCGGCAGCAGGCTGCGCTGACGGCCGCAGGCAACGCGCTGCCGCAGTTGCTCGCCGGGCAACAGCAGCCCGCGCAGATGGCGCCTCCGCCTCAAGCTCCCAGCCCGGGGCAGGCGTCGACGCGGGCACAACCGCCGACCGCCATGTCCGGGCAGATGCCGCCGCTTCCGCCTGGAATGCCTCCTGGCATGGGCACGGGCGCGTCCGGGAAACCACCGCTGCCGCCGTTCCAGCCGCTGCCGACGTCAGGCAGCCCCGCACAGGCTTCGCCGGC
Organism: Burkholderia semiarida; assembly: GCF_029268935.1. Classification (NCBI taxonomy): domain Bacteria; kingdom Pseudomonadati; phylum Pseudomonadota; class Betaproteobacteria; order Burkholderiales; family Burkholderiaceae; genus Burkholderia; species Burkholderia semiarida. The sequence goes on from NZ_JAHLCL010000007.1 coordinate 402,490, forward strand.
GCAGATCCCGGCGCCTCCGGCCGCGCCCAGCGCTCCGCAGCAGGCGGGCGGTCCGCTGACGCTCGACAATGCCATCAAGGTGTTGAAGGACCAGGGGCTGTCCGGCGCGGACCTGATGGCCGGCCTGCAGCAGTTGACGCCGATCCTTGATTCGCAGGCGAAGGCGCAGGCGGCGCAGATCCAGCAACAGTTCACGCGTCAGCTTCAGATCGCGCAGTTGCAGGAGCGCTACGACGCGTTGCGTCAGCGTGCCGAGGACAACGCGTTGAACCGCGAAGACCGTCGGCAGGCCCGTGCCGAGTCGAATGCGCTGCGGGCTGAATCCATCGCGCTTCGTCGGCAGACGATCGCAATGGGAATGGGCGACGACGCAAAGTTCTCGCCGGAAGACCTGAAGTTTCTCGCGGAGCAGGCACGTGCGGGCGATACGTCGGTCTATCAGAACCTCGGCCGCGGCGCGCAGGGCGCGAAGAACATCATCGCGCTGCGGCGCGAAGTGATGCGGCAGGAGCGCGAAGCGGGTGGTACCGGCGCGGACATCGCCGCAGCGAATGCTGGCTTCCAGGGCGAGAAAGCGGCTGCCCGCACCGGTGCAACGCGCGCGGCGAACATCGGCATGGCTGTCGCCGAAGCGCAGAAGACTTTCCCGCTCGTGCGCGAGGCATCTGCCGCGCTGCCGCGTACCGAGTTCCCCGGCGTGAACCGCGCGATGCAGGCAGCGCAAACGGGTACAGGCGATCCCCGCGTCGTTGCGCTTGGCACGGCGCTGAATACGTCGGTGAACGCCTATGCTCGCGCGATCAGCCCGACCGGCGTGCCGACAGTGTCGGACAAGGAGCACGCACGCGAGCTGTTGTCCACCGCCAGCACGCCGGAGCAGCTGAATGCGGTGCTGTCAATGATGGAAAAGGAAATGTCGGCGGCCCGCCAGGCGCCGACCGAAGTGCAGGCACAACAGAAGGCTCGCATTTCCGGCCGCGGTGAAGGCGCGCCGGCGGTCGGCACGATCGAGGGCGGCTACCGGTTCAAGGGCGGCGATCCGTCGAAGCAAAGCAACTGGGAGAAGATGTAATGGCCGGCCCGTGGGAAAAATACGCGCAGGACACGGCCGCGTCCGCAACCGGGCCGTGGGATAGGTACGGCGGCGCACCAGCAGCAACGCCGCGCGGCCCCGTGGCACCTCTCAATCGTCTGCCGCCTGATAGCCCGGCGCCCGCCACGGCGTCGAAGCACGCCGACACCATCGCGGAGCGCCTGCTCGGCTTGGGCAAAAGCGCGGTCGGGCTCGGCGAGGCCGGTCTGTCAACGGTGACCGGTGCGTTGGCCGCGCCCGTGGGCGCCGCATACGGCATCGGCAAGACGCTCACGAGCGGCAAGTACGGCACGCAACAAGGCATCGAAGAAGGCGGCCTCGCGGGCGCCACCCTGGCCGGCAAACTGACGTACCAGCCGCGCACCGAGGCCGGCCGCGCCGATGTCGAGGCGCTCGGCAATTCGGGGCTGATGCACGCACTGCAGGGATTGCCGGTCGAATCGCCGATGATTTCGCGAATCCCGGAAGTGCCACGCGGCGTGCTCGCGACCGGTGAAGGCGCAGCCGGCGCCGCGCGCGCTGGGGCGAATGCCGTCGGCCGCGGTGCCGTGCGCGCCGCTGCTCGTGCGCTGCCTGAAGTCGATCCGGAGACACTTCGGCTCGCGCGCGAGGCGCACGAGATGGGCTTCCGCTTCCGGCCGGACCAGATGTACGAGAACAAATTCGGGCGCATCGCCGGGCAGCTGTCGTCGGACGTGCCGTTCTCCGGCGAGACGTCGGGCGCGAACCAGCGCGTGTTCAACCAGCGCTTGATTCACGCGATCGGTGGCGAAGGTGACAAGTTGACGCGCCAAGTCTACGCCAACGCGATGAAGAAGTCGGGGACAGAGATCGACGCGATCACGGCCGCGCACAGCATCCCGGTCGACAACGCGTTCCTGAACCGCCTGCAGCGCGCGAAGGGCAACCAACTGCCAGAAGTGCAAGGCGTTGTGCAGGGGTACATCAACGATCTGGAGGCGCTCGCCGGCCCGCGCCAGAAGCTCACCGGCGGTGGCGCGACGTCGGCGGCTCGTCAGCTCGACGGCACGAAGCTGCGGCCGTTCCTGACGAAGCTGAAGTCGACGATCCGCAGCACGTCGAACGGCGATCTGCGGCATGCGCTGAGCGATCTGCAGGGAGAAATCGAAGACGCGTTCCTGCCTCAGCTGTCGGCAGACGAAGCTGCGCGCTACGCGGCCGCGCGCCGGCAGTATGCGATCGGGAAGACGATCGAGCCGCTCGTTGCGAAATCCCCCGGCGGCAATATCAGCCCCAAGGCGCTGATGGGCGCGGTCACGTCGAATGCATACGGCAAGCGCGCGATGGCGATGGGCCAGGGCGGCGAACTGGGCAAGCTGGCGGACATTGGTTCACTGTTTCTGCGCGAGCCCGGCACGTCGAACACTGCCGAGCGCGGCATCGTGGCCGGTCTGCTCGGCGGCGCGGGGTTCGGGGTCAATCCAGCCGCCGCCGCGGTGCCTTGGGCGGCCGCGAATCTGTACAACCGCGCTGGTCCTGCCATCACCGAACAACTCCTTCAGCGGCCGCCTACCCCATGAGAATCCTCGCGATCGACGTCGGTTCGAACTGCCTCGATTGGCTGATGCGCTGCCAGGAGTGGGGCCACCAGGTTCTCTGGTACGACAAGCCACGCCCGGACGGCACCGATCGTCATGCGGGCGAAGGCATCGTGCCGAAGATCCGCGACTACGACGAACTGCGGCGGAAGTGGCTCGGCTGGGCGGACCTGATCTACACGCCCGACAACGTCAGCTACCTCGACATGCTCGAGCCGTACCGCCGGATTGGGTACCCGATCTACGGCTGCAACTTGGCGGCCGTCGAATGGGAGCTTGATCGCGAGGCCGGGCAGAGGGTCATGGAAGAGTGCGGGATGCGGATCATTCCCGGCAAGACCTTCCATGACTACGAGTCAGCGATCGCCTACGTGAAGAAGCAGGGCAAGGCGTTCGTCTCAAAGCCGTCCGGCGACGGCGAGCGCGCGATGTCCTATGTCGCCGACAGCGCGGCCGACATGGTCTACATGCTCGGGCGCTGGAACAAGATCGACAAGTACCGATCGGCTGCGCGCAAGGACGGCTTCATCCTGCAGGAGAAGATCAGCGGCATCGAAATGGCCGTGGGCGGTTTCTTCGGGCCCGATGGATGGTCGAAGGGCTGGGTCGAGAACTGGGAAAACAAGAAGCTGATGAACGGCGACCTGGGCGTGAACACGGGCGAAATGGGCACCACAGTGCGCGTCGTCCGGCAGTCAAAGCTTGCCGACGAGGTACTGAAGCCTGCCACCGAGCACCTGAAGCGGATCGGATACGTCGGGTACGTCGACGTGAACTGTATGATCCCGGCCGATGGGAAGGGCCCGTATCCGCTCGAGTGGACCATGCGTGATGGCTGGCCGATCCGGCACAACCTGACCGCACTGATCGAGGGCGATCCGGCGCAGTGGATGGCCGACAAGATCCAGGGCCGCGACACGCTGAAGATCCGCATGGACGAGGTGTGTATTTCGGTACTGATGGCGTTACCCGACTTCCCGTACTCGAAGATCACGAACAAGGAGTTATGCGGCATCCCGATCTACGGCGCCGAGGACATGGAGCACCTGCACTTCTCCGAGGTGATGATGGGCACGGCGCCACGTGAGGTGAACGGCAAGGTCGTTGACCTGCCGGGGCCCGTGACGGCTGGCGATTACGTGCTGATCGCGACGGGCACCGGAGAGACGATCACTGGCGCACGCCGGTCGGCCTACAGCGCGATCAAGAAGGTGAAGATCCCGAACAGCCCGTTCTACCGCACGGACATCGGTGTTGGCCGGCTGAAGAAGCAACTGCCCGAGTTGCAGCAGATGGGTTACGCGAAAGGGTTGAGCTACTGACATGAGGCGATCTATGCGTGCCGGTCTGATCTCCGAGGAATCGATCAAGACCGCCCTGACCGAAGCCAAGGGGGATATCTTCCTGTCTGCCTCGACGCTCGACTGCACGGCGCAGGAACTTGACCGGTATATCCGAGCATCTGCTGAGCTACAGCAATTTGCGGCGACGATCGAGAAAGTGAAGATCGATCCGGCCTATTCTCGGATGAGTATCGAACAGTTCGAGAATCGTCTTGCAGACCTGAGTCTCGCCTATAAGGTCGTCGGCATCGAGGAACTGCACAATCTGGCCACGATGTCGCACAAGGACAGTGCGGCGATGGCGAAGGTCAAGCTGCAGGCCGCAATAGCGCTGCGAGGTGGTCACCAACAGGTCGTCGGCGATCGAGAGCTGGATCAAGCTCTTTCCGAGCTAAACCAGCTTTATCACCAGAACGCGCCACGAATCAAAGAAATCCGGCAGACCGTCGTCAAGCTTGAAGATGGTCGGGAAGCGACTCAACGAGTGATCGAACTTCAGCAAGATCAGCAATAGCCTGTTGGCGCTTGCGCTCGAGCAGGTCCCAATCGGGCTCGTCGCTTTGGTAGACCTGCCACTTCGTCAACGAGATGTGTCCGAGGCGCGCCATCTCCTTGATGGCGGCCTTATGACCTTCCTCTCGGACCACCTTCTTTAGCTCCGTGCGGCCGCGTCCGATCCATTCCCACGCCGGCAACAGGCCGCGCGCTTCAGGAGCCAGCCGCGGGCGCATTTCCCATTCCTCTACGGGCTTCAGACTCTTGCGCATGTAGGTGACGCGCTGGCGGGGGATGCCGGTTTTCGACTCGAGCTGCACATCCGTCAACCGCTGTCCTCGACACGCGGTCCAAATCGCGCGCAGGTCATCGACGCGTGGCGTGCGGAGGTCGATGCATTCTTCATGTACGCGCCAGGTATGCGGGATCGGAATTACGGTGTATTCCGACGTGTTCGCGTAGGAGCGTGTCAACCTTCCCATGGTCATCGGGCATTCCACGAAGACGAGCACGTCCGCCGGGCCGGCACGATCCGAATACGTGTAGCGATCGAGCAACACGCCACCGTCGGCCTGCCATCTCGCCAGTTGCCCGGCGCTTGCACGATCCCACCACGCCCACACGTAGACCGGGAGATCGGCGATCGATGCGCTCTTAAAGAATGCCGGCTTGATCGTGGTGTATCCGCGGTTCACGAGCACGTGAGTGAAATCAGCGAATGCCTTGCGGATCGAGCCGGCAGTATCGGAAGTCGCATAGAGCTTCACTGCGTCGTCATTTCCTGAGGCCGCCTTGAGCTTGCGATGCTGGGCATGGTGCCTCCGGTGCCTCGCATGCCCGGAGTACCGGGCCAATCTGGCCGCCGGCCGTCGCGTTGCGGGCTACCAGAGGACCGGGGTCGTCGCCGCCGCCGCATGCGGCACATGCGAGCAGTACAGTGACGGCCAACGAGAAACGAAATGCCCCAACGAAGTTCTTTGCCATGACGATCTCCTTGCGCGATGATGGAATCCGTCGATGTGTTGTGCCGATGAGACACAAACCCGACAGGTTGAGCGCGAGGGGGCATATGCGGGGGCATCCTGAAAAAACGAACTCGCGGAATGCCAATAGTAGAAAGGCAGAGCGCTTTTAATGTGGCTCCGGCCTCACGCACCAGAAGTCGAACGTGCCCCGTCACGGGCCGTTCGCGAAAAAGCGCTGCCGGTCGGCTGACCGCAGCGCTTTTTTGTTGATGGCCCTCAGCGGCGATGATGCCGTTCGCGCAGGCACGGTAAATCGGCGATGTGTAATATGACGCAACCATTCAGAGCGCTGCGTCGTTCGACAAGCAAGCGCCGCGCGTCGCCCGAGCGCGCCGCTTCGTCGTTTCCGCCACGCCTATTCCCAGAAGCTGCGGATCGCGACGGCCACGATCACCGGCACCGAGAACACCAGCGGAATCGCGAAATACTGCGCTTCGCGATCGACGACCCAGCTATAGATCACCCACGCCGCACCGATCGCGAACGTGATCAGGCCGACCGTCACGGCGGCGATGTTCAAGGCCAGCTTCGACGGCTGGCGGCGCGTTTTGGTGTTGTCGTCGTGATCGCGCGGGGACGATTTCATCGGAAGAGTGCGGCCTCGTGCCGGAACAAGGGTAAAGGCACAGGAAACCCCATCCGCGCGGATCGCGCAAGGGCCGGCGCGGGCCGGCCCTTGCCACGTCCGTTCCCGCCCGTTACAACCCGAACGACGCGGCCAGTTCGTCGAGCAGTTCGCGCTGAAACGCGACGAACCGTTCGCCCGGCTGCTGCGCGATCGCGAGATCGAGCATCGGATCGGCGACCTCGGTGCGAATGCCGGCCAGTTCCTCGACGATCGCGAGCCCGCAGAACGGCACGTACGCCTCCGAATAGCCGCCTTCGTGAACGATCACGAGCCGCCCGCCGCAATGGCGCTGCGCGGCGTCCTTCACCGCGCGGGTCATGAACCGGTAGCTGTCGGTATGCAGTTGCATGCGCGCGAGCGGATCGACCGCGCTCGCGTCGAGGCCGCTCGCGACGACGATCAGCTCGGGGCGAAAACGGGCGAGCGCCGGCAGCACGATCCGATCGAATGCATACCGGTAGGCATCGTCGCCGCTGCCCGCGAGCAGCGGCACGTTCAGGTTCGCGCCGATGCCCGCGCCTTCGCCGCGGTCGTCCGCGCCGCTGTAGCCGGGCGGAAAGCAGCGATCCTGGTGCAGCGAGATCGTCAACGTATCCGGATCGTCGTAGTAGATCGACTGCGTGCCGTTGCCGTGATGCACGTCCCAGTCGATCACCGCGACGCGCTCGATGCCGTGCTTCGCGCGCGCGGCCTCGATCGCGATCGGGATGTTCGCGAGCAGGCAGAAGCCCATCGGGCGGTCGCGCAGGCAATGATGGCCGGGCGGACGCGACAGCGAGAACGCATTCGCCGCGCGCTCGCCGACGACCGCGTCGACCGCCGCGATCGCGAGGCCGGCCGACAGCGCGGCGATCTCGTAGCTGCCCTTGCCGAATGGCGCGAGATCGCCGAGGTCGCCGCCGCTCGCGTCGCTCAGCGCGCGGAACGCGTCGAGATAGTGCGCCGGATGAATGCGCAGCAGGTCGGCCGTCGTCGCGGGCGCCGCGCCGCGCAGGTCGAGCCGGGCGGCCAGCCCCGACGCCTGCACGAGCGACAGGATGCGGCGCTTCGAATCGGGCGATTCCGCATAGCCCGCGCTCGACGGCGGCTGGACCCAGCCGCCGACCGGGAGGAACAGCGCGTGCGTGCCGCCGGTGTGCCAGAAAGTGCGTTCGTCGGTGAAGAAGGCAGTGCGATTCATGGGTGCTTGACCTGTCACGGTTGGGAGGAAACGGAGGGGCGCGCGCGGCGATCGATGTGGCGCAGCGCGGCGAACGACACGATCGCGACGGCCGTCGCGGCCGCGAACAGCGCGCGCATCGTGCCGCCGGCGTCGAGCATCAGGCCGGCCAGCAGCGGGCCCGCGGCGAGCCCCGCGCCGATCACGAAGTTGAGCGTCGCGACGAGCCGGCCAGACGTGTCGATCTGCGCGACCGTCGCGAGAATGAACGGCAGCACGAAGGTCCATGCGAACTTGAACCCGAAGATCGCCGCGCTGTAGCTGCCGCCGTGGCGCATCGCGGCGAGCGCGACGAGCGATGCCGCGAGCAGCGCGTAGCCGGCCGCGAGCATCGCGCGCCGCGCGAGCCGGCCGCCCGCGCACGATGCGAGCGCCGCGCCGGCGATGCCCATCACGCTCGCGATCGCGAGCACGTTGCCGGTCGACTGCGGATCGAGCCCGGCCTCGGCCGCCGCGCGGCTCGCGAACGTCCATACGCTGCCGATCGCGAGATAGAACGTCAGCACCGCGCCGATGGCGAGCACCACGAAGCTTCGCGGCGTGTGGGGCGCGTCGCCGTGCGCGGTGCGCGCGGATGCCGTTCGCATGCCGAGCGACGACGGAAACCCGCGCGACAGCGGCGCCGCGAGCAGCGCGAGCACCGCGAGCGCGACGTACAGCGCGCGCAGCCCGAACGCGGCGAACACGTGCGGCAGCACGAACAGGCCGATCGCGCCCGCGATCAACTGGCCGACGACCCACAGGCCGTACACGCGGTCGCTGTTTCCGCTCGTCGCGGCGCTGGTCATGCAGAGCACCATCAGCGAGCCGCCACCGAGCGCGGTGACGGCGCGCAGCGCGAGCAGCGCGGCAAAACCGGGCATCCACAGCGCGGTCAGCAGGTTGCCCGCGCCGAACAGCGCGATGGCGAACGCGGCGACGCGGCGCGCGTCGATCCGGCCGAGCCACAGGTACGACGGCACGGTCGCGAGGCTGAACGCGCCGAGTTCGACGAAGAAGTAGGTGCCGATCTGCGATGCGGTCAAGCCGAGCTGCGTCGCGAGCTGGCCGGCGACGGCGGGCGCGACGAGCAGCAACAGCGGCGTGATGGCCGCGAACACGACGAGCGCGACGAGGGTCGAGCGTGCGAACGTCGACGCGCGGACGTCGGGCGAGCGGGCGGCATCCGGGGACAGGATTTTCATGGCGGGATCTCGTCGAGGGAATCAGAACAGGTGGTACATGCCGACCATCGCGCCGAACTGCGACGCGCCGGCAAGCGGTGTCGGGTCGTATTCGTAGACGGTCTGCGAGCTTTGCCCGCCGTTGCGCGCATAGCCGAGGTTCACGTAGGCGACGGTGCGTTTGGACAGCGCATACGTGGTACTCGCGATGAACAGCGTCGGGTGGCCGATCGCCGGCGTGTGCGAATCCGTGTGGTAGACGCCGGCGTTCAGGCCGATCCCGTTCGACATCAGGTAACGCGCACCGCCCCACACGATCGTGCGCGCCGCGTCGAGGTCGCCGGTCAGGCGTTCGACGCCTGCATGGACGGTGAGCGGCAGCGTCGCGAACGCATAGCGTGCGGCGAGCGTGCCGAGTTCGCGACGCCGTGCGGATGCGTCGCCGGCCGCCGATACGTCGCCGTGCGCCTGGTGCAGCACCGCGCCGACCGACAGGCCGTTGCTCGTGTACTGGCCGCCGAGCTCGAGCACGCGGCCGGCGCGCGTATTGCCGGCGACGCCGGAGGTTGCGGCGAGCGCCTCGACGTCGAAGCCGGCAAAGGTCGGCGACTGGTATTTGACCGAGTGGTCGATGAAGTTCGCGTTCATCGGCACGAGCACGCCCTGGCCGCTGTACGACCCATACCAGAGCGGGTCGTAGAACAGCGTCTTGTCGAACAGCACGCTGAACTGGCGGCCGAGCGTGACGGTGCCGACCGGCCCCGCGATCCCCACGTATGCGCCGCGAAAGAACGCATAGCCGGGCACGGTCGCGGTGCCATCGTTGAGGTTGAGGCCCTGTTCGAGCTTGAACAGCGCACGCCAGCCGCCGCCGAGATCCTCGTGGCCCTTGATCCCGATCTGCGAAGGCAGGATGCCGTAGTTTTGCAATCGCACGGCGGACTGATGTCCGTCGGCGTGCGTCAGGTACTGCACGCCGGCGTCGAGCGCGCCGTACAGCGTGAGGGCGGACTGCGCGTGCGCGGCGCCGCCGCATGCGGCGAGCGTCGCGGCGGCCGCGGCCATGCGGATGAAGCGGGGTGTCGTCACGTGGGGTTCTCCATACCGTGCTGCATCGAGTTGTCGTTGGTGTTGTCGCGACGCAGTGTCCGTAGCGGGAAAACCTTCGAACAGTCGTCCAGATGAACGGTGCGGAAAACCCGCGGTGCCCCGCATGAACGCCGTGCGATGCCGTCTCGCGCGGTGCTGCGTAGCAGCAATGCGCGGTGCACCGTTCAAATGGATGGGGTTGACGAGCGTTCCGGCACCGTGGCCCGCCAAAAAAGCGGCTCGCTATAATCGGCCGTGTCGTTGCGCACATCAGCAGCCCGAGCGGGCAGGGGAGCGGAAAGTGAGGATCACGACGGATATCGGGCAGGACCTCGACGCGCTGCGCGACGTGCCGGCCGCCATCGTGCTCGACGAATTCGCGTGGCCGACGCGGCCGTCCCGGCGCGCCGATTTCGACGGCGTCACGCGTGGCGACGCGCCGCAGCGCGAACTCGGCCTGATGCTGCTCGACCTGTACGCGGTGGCCGCGCAGTCCGCCATCGGCGAATTCGAGTACCGGTTCTTTTCGCTGCTGCAGGCCCTCATTCCGTTCGATGCCGCGTGGACGGGCGTCGCGACCCACGTGCCGACCGGCCCTGTGATGCACAACAGCTTTTTGTACCGGTTGCCGCACGCGTTCTTCACCGACTGGAAGCGTGTGCGCGATTGCGATCCGCTCGCGCACCGCACGCTGCACGGCGCGCACGGTCGCGCGGTGCGGCTGACGGTCATCGAGCCGGGGCTCGATGCACGATTTCGCGATTGGTGCGTGAAGTACGGGCTCGCGCAACTGATGTTCGTCTGTACGATCGATCGCCGCTTCGGCCTGACGACGTTCGTGTCGATTTACCGCCAGGGCCTGAATCGGCCGTTCGGCGACAACGACGCACATCGGTTCGAGGAACTCATTCCGCACCTCGCGGCGGCGTTGACGATCAATCGCGCCGCGCAGCTCACGCGCGAACGCGAGCGCGCCGACACGGTCGCCCCGGCCGCGCGAGCGTTGTGCGACAACTTCGGCGTGCTGCACCATGCCGACCCCGGTTTCGACGACGTGCTGCGCGCCGAGTGGCCGGCCTGGGCGGGCCCGCGCGTGCCGGAGGCGCTCGTCGCGCACCTGCGACGCCAGTCGGGCCAGCCGTTCGTCGGCGACGCGCTGCGCATCCAGTGCGTGCCCGTCGCCGGGTTGTTCCAGATCGAGGCACGGCCGCGCTCGCTGCTCGACCGGCTCAGCCCGCGCGAGCTCGCGGCGATCCGCTATTACGGGGCCGGGCGCTCGCACAAGGAAGTCGCGCAGCAGATGGCGATCTCGCCGACGACCGTGCGCCATTACCTGCGCTGCGCGTACCGCAAGCTCGGCATGCACGACAAGAGCCAGATAGCCGGCGTGCTCGGTGCGACGACGGGCGGTACGGCCGACGACGAGGCGGTGGAAGCCGGCGGCATGCCGCGCTGACGCGCACGCATGACCGGGTGCCGCAGGGAGCGCCCGGCGTTGTCGGAATGGTTGTGCCCGCAACTATTGAGCGTTATGCTCGTCTGCTCTCGGAAGACGGAATCCCATCATGAACGACACGAATTCAGGGTCGGTGCGCGCGGCGGTGGTCGGGGTCGGCGCGATCGGCGGATTGCTCGCGGTTGCGTTGTCCAGAGCCGGCATGACGGTGAGCGCGTACGCACGCGGCGCGACGCTCGATGCGCTGAATACGCATGGCGTGCGCGTGATCGACGAGGCGGGCGCGACGTCGTCGGTGCCGGTGCGGGCAAGCGACGATGCGGCCGCGCTCGGCGTGCAGGACTACGTGGTGATCGCGCTGAAAGCGCAGGCGCTGCCGGCGCTGGCCGCGCGCATTGCGCCGCTGGTCGGGCCCGACACCGTGATCGTCGCGGCGATGAACGGGTTGCCGTGGTGGTTCACGCACGGGCTCGAAGGAGCGCTCGACGGCGTGCCGCTCGAGGCGGTCGATCCGGCCGGTGCGGTGTCGGCGGCATTGCCGCCCGCGCGGGCGATCGGCTGCGTCGTGCACTTGTCGTCGAGTACCGACGCGCCGGGCGTCGTGCGGCGCGGGCGCGGCAACCGGCTGATCGTGGGCACCCCCGATCCGCGGCTCGACGTGCCCACGGCGCGGTTCGCCGCGGCACTCTCGGCCGGCGGTTTCGACGTCGAGTCGACGCCCGCGATCCGGACCGAGATCTGGACGAAGCTCTGGGGCAACATGAACATGAACCCGCTGAGCGCGTTGACCGGTTCAACGGCCGAGCAGTTGCTCGATGATCCGTTCACGCAGGATCTGGCGTTGCGGATGATGGAGGAGGCGGCCGCGATCGGCGCGAAGCTCGGCCTGTCCACCGGGATGAGCGGTCCCGAGCGGATCGCGGTCACGCGCAAGCTCGGCGCGTTCAAGACGTCGATGCTGCAGGATTTCGAAGCGGGGCGCCCGCTCGAGATCGGGCCGATTCTCGGCGTGTTTCCGGAACTCGGTCGCAAGCTTGGCGTGCCGACCCCGTACTGCGACGCAGTGCTCGGATTGTTGCGTCAGCGCGCGACGAACAGCGGGTTGTAGTGTGCGCCAGGCCGGCGCGAATGCGCGGCTGCCGGCAACGCGCGCTTCGCGCGAGATCGCCGCGTGATGCAAAACGGGCCGACCGGATCGCGTGTGACGCGACCCCGTGCGGCCAGTCTGATTCATCGGATCAATGCGGCCCGCGGCAAGCGGCCGTCCGGCGATGCCGGGGCCGACGCGACGCTCAGTCGTCGCGTTCGACTGCGTGCGCGACGACCTTGTCGAGCAGCCGCTCGAACGTCTGACGTTCGCTGTCAGACAGGCATGCGAGCAAGCCGTCGTTCCACTTGCGCACGATCGGCATGATCTTGCGATACAGCGCGCGGCCGTCGGCAGTCAGCGCGATCAGCACGATCCGGCCGTCCTCCTCGCTCGCGCCGCGCTCGAGCAGCCCCTGGCGCAGCAGCGCTTCGGCCGCGCGGCTCGCCTGGCTCTTGTCGAGATTGGTGTGGCGTGCGAGATCCATGATCGAGAACGGACCGAACGCGCCGACGGCGGCGATCACGCGCGCCTCGGGCAGCGAAATGTCGAGCTTGTGCCGGTACACCTCGCCGATTCCGCGGTCGGAGTGCTTCGTGAGCACATGGAGGCGATAGGTCAGAAACTGATCGAGCCCGGCTTGGCGGCCTTTCATGTCGAATCCTGAAGAAAAAGGGCGGGCCCGATTGTTCCTGTATCGCGCGCTCGGGTCAACGGTCAGTGTGCGCCGTACTTCAGCCGTGTCAACTGTTCTGCTTCGTTCGCGAGCAGATTCGCCGCATCGCGGATTGCGACGTCGAGCGTGATCGGCCCGGGAGCCGGCGAGAAGCAGCCGGAGAAATGCTCGGACAGGCGCGGCAGCGCGGCCGGATCGACCGCGCCCGACAGCAGCGACGCGGGGACGCCGGCGGCCCGCGCGTGCCGGCACGCGATGAACGGCGCCTTGCCGTGCAGCGTCTGCACGTCGGAGCGGCCTTCGCCGGTGATCAGCCAGTCGGCGCCGGCCAGTGCGGCGTCGAGTCCGACCTGGCGCGCGACCACTTCGGCGCCTGCCTCGAAGCGTGCGCCGAGCATGTGCAGCGCGAAACCGAGGCCGCCCGCGGCGCCCGCGCCCGGCAGATCGCGGCCGCGGCGGTCGAGCGCGGCCTCGAGCAGATCGGCGAAGCGGGCAAGGGCGGCATCGAGGGTCGCGACCTGCGTTGCCGTCACGCCCTTTTGCGGACCGAACACTGCGGTGGCGCCATGCGCGCCCGTCAGCGGATTGTCGACGTCGGACATGCCGATGAATTCGGTTTCCTTCAGTCGTGGATCGAGCCCCGACGCGTCGATGCGCGCGACGTCGGCGAGCCGCGACGGCACCGGCTCGACCGGCTGGCCGCTCGCGTCGAGGCACTGCAGGCCAAGGCCCGCGAGAAGCCCCGCGCCCGCGTCGTTGGTGCTGCTGCCGCCGAGCGCGACGAAGAAGCGGCGCACGCCTTCGTCGAGCAGCAGGCGGATCGCTTCGCCCATCCCGCGCGTGCTGCGCGCATCGACCGGCACGCTCATGCCGACCGGGTCGGTGATGCCGACGATCTCGGCCGTCTCGACGATCGCGGTGCGCGCGTCGATCACGCCGACCGCCGCATCGCGCGCCGCGAGCGACGCGCCGGCCACCCGCAGCGTGCGCCGCGTACCGCCGCCCGCCAGCATCGCGTCGAGCGTGCCTTCGCCGCCGTCGGCCATCGGGCAGCAGCGCACGACGGCGTCGGGCCGGGCACGGCGAATGCCGGTGGCGATCGCGTCCGCGACCTGCTCGGCGGAAAGCGAGCCTTTGAACGAATCGGGCGCGATGACGACGACAGGCGCGGACGGGCGGTGCGGCATGGTGTCTCCAAAAGGCGTGATTGGTATGAAGGTCGGGCCACGACGGTGGCTCGCACGTTATCGGAGCTTACAGGATGGCGGGGCCGGGGAGGATACGCCGTTCGGCATAGCGGCGATCCGCGTGCAGGGGCGTGCGACGGGCCGCAGACAGGGCCGGGACAACCTGTGTCGCGCCGATCTGGCGGTATGAGGAAAATTGTTTGCTAGAATAGTCGATTCTTCCGGCCAAAGCCGTGCTCCGAGCCGCTTGCGCTAGCCATCCGGCGCGTGCAGGGATGGCGTGGCGCCCCGGCGCGGCGTGTGAGTGTGCGCACCTCGCGCCGCAGGCAGGCACGGCAAGGAAAACCCGATTCGCTCGAATAATTTTAGGACGATTGAAGCCATGGCTAACGTTGTTGAGAACCTCGGCAAGCTTGAACGCCGTGTGACGATTTCTTTGCCGAAAGACACCGTGCAGAAGGAAATCGACGCCCGCATCCAGAAACTCGCGAAGAACGTGCGCATGCCGGGTTTCCGCCCGGGCAAGGTGCCGCTGAAGATGGTCGCGCAACAGTACGCGGGTCAGGTCGAGGCGGAAGTGCTGAGCGACAAGATCGGCCAGGAATTCTTCACGATCAGCCGCGCGGAAAACCTGCGCGTCGCCGGCCAGCCGAGCTTCGAGCCGAAGCAGGAACAGGCCGAGGACGCATACGCGTTCGACGCGACGTTCGAGGTCTACCCGGAAGTGAAGATCGGCGATCTGGCGACGGCTGAAGTCGAGCGCTCGACCACGACGATCGGCGACGCCGAAATCGACCGCACGCTGGACATCCTGCGCAAGCAGCGCGTGCACTACCACGCACGCGGCGAAGCCGGCGAGCACGGCGACGGCGGCGCGGACACCGCGGCGAAGAACGGCGACCGCGTGACGGTCGACTTCGTCGGCAAGATCGACGACGTCGCGTTCCAGGGCGGCACGGCCGAAGATTTCCCGTTCGTGCTCGGCGAAGGCCGCATGCTGCCGGAATTCGAAACGGCGGCGCTCGGCCTGAAGGTCGGCGAACAGCGTACGTTCGACCTCAAGTTCCCGGACGACTACCACGGCAAGGACGTCGCCGGCAAAACGGCGCAGTTCACGGTCACGATGAAGAAGATCGAGTGGCCGCACCTGCCGGAAATCGACGCGGAATTCGCGAAGTCGCTCGGCATCGAAGACGGCGATCTCACGAAGATGCGCGCCGAGATCAAGGAAAACCTCGAGCGCGAAGCGAAGCGCCGCACGCAGTCGATCGTCAAGAACCAGGTGATGGACGCGCTGCTGAAGATTTCCGAACTCGACGTGCCGAAGGCGCTGATCGAGCAGGACCAGCAACGTCTCGTCGAAATGGCTCGCCAGGATCTGGCGCAGCGCGGCGTGCCGAACGCGAAGGATGCACCGATCCCGGCCGAAATGTTCGCCGAGCAGGCCGAGCGCCGCGTGAAGCTGGGCCTCGTGCTGGCCGAGCTGGTGAAGGCGAACGGCCTGGAAGCGAAGCCGGAGCAGATCCGCGCGGAAGTCGACGAGTTCGCGAAGAGCTACGAAGACCCGAAGGAAGTGGTCCGCTGGTATTATTCCAACCAGCAGCGCCTCGCCGAGATGGAAGCGTTCGTCGTTGAAAGCAACGTCGTCGACTTCGTGCTGGGCAAGGCAAAGGTGACGGACAAGGAAGTGAGCTTCGAGGCACTCGCGAGCGCATCGGCGCAAGCGTAACTGTCGCTCTTGCGGCGTGCCGGCTGTCGGAGCGACGGCCCGCACGCCGTTTTTACGTCAAGCGCACGGTTGCCATTAATATGGCGATTGAGCGGGCGGCTTCCTTCCGTTCAATTTTCCAATCGAACAAGGTTCATTGAATGATCACTCGCGCTGAATTGCTGGACATGCTTGCTTCGAACGCGCCGCAGGGTTTCGAGGCCCAAGCGCTGGGGCTGGTGCCGATCGTCGTCGAAACGAGCGGCCGCGGCGAGCGTTCGTACGATATCTATTCGCGTCTCCTGAAGGAGCGCCTGGTGTTCATGGTCGGCGAAGTGAACGACCAGACCGCCAACCTCGTGGTCGCGCAATTGCTGTTCCTCGAGAGCGAGAATCCCGACAAGGACATCAGCCTCTACATCAACAGCCCGGGCGGCTCGGTGTCGGCCGGCATGGCGATCTACGACACGATGCAGTTCATCAAGCCGGACGTGTCGACCCTGTGCATGGGCCTCGCGGCCAGCATGGGCGCGTTCCTGCTCGCGTCGGGTGCGAAGGGCAAGCGCTTCGCGCTGCCGAATTCGCGCGTGATGATTCACCAGCCGCTCGGCGGCGCGCGCGGCCAGGCATCCGACATCGAGATCCAGGCACGCGAGATCCTCTACCTGAAGGAGCGGTTGAACAACCTGCTCGCGCAGCACACGGGCCAGGACGTCGAGCGCATCGCGCGCGACACCGACCGTGATAACTTCATGTCGAGCGAGGACGCGAAGGCGTACGGGCTGATCGATCAGGTGCTGCTGAAGCGCCCGTGAGCTTAAACGGGGTGCCGCCCCGATTCGGGCCGGCGCCCTCGAACGTCCCGAGTGCCCTGAGCATCTGCGGCAAGCGCATCCAGCCGGCTCCGGTCGCGCCCTAGGCGCGGCGTCCGGAGCAATCGGCGTATCATGTCATCTACCTGTCCGGAGGCTCTACATTCATGGCGGACAAAAAAGGTTCGAACAGCGAAAAGCTGTTGTATTGCTCGTTTTGCGGGAAGAGCCAGCATGAGGTGAAAAAACTCATTGCGGGCCCGTCGGTGTTCATCTGCGATGAATGTATCGACCTCTGCAACGAAATCATTCGCGACGAGGCGGCTGCCGCCGGCGTCGAGGCCAGCCTGTCCCGGTCGGATCTGCCGAGCCCGCAGGAAATTCGCGACATCCTCGATCAGTACGTGATCGGCCAGGAGCGCGCGAAGAAAATCCTCGCGGTGGCCGTGTACAACCACTACAAGCGCCTGAAGCACCTCGACAAGAAGGACGACGTCGAGCTGTCGAAGAGCAACATCCTGCTGATCGGCCCGACGGGCTCCGGCAAGACGCTGCTCGCGCAGACGCTCGCGCGGTTGCTCAACGTGCCGTTCGTGATCGCCGACGCGACGACGCTGACCGAAGCCGGCTACGTCGGCGAGGACGTCGAGAACATCATCCAGAAGCTGTTGCAGAATTGCAACTACGAGGTCGACAAGGCCCAGCGCGGGATCGTCTACATCGACGAAATCGACAAGATCAGCCGCAAGTCGGACAACCCGTCCATCACGCGCGACGTGTCGGGCGAGGGCGTCCAGCAGGCGCTGCTGAAGCTCGTCGAGGGCACGATGGCGTCGGTGCCGCCGCAGGGCGGCCGCAAGCACCCGAACCAGGATTTCATCCAGGTCGACACGACCAACATCCTGTTCATCTGCGGCGGCGCGTTCGACGGTCTCGAAAAGGTGATCACCGATCGTACCGAGAAAACCGGCATCGGCTTCGGCGCGACGGTCAAGAGCAAGCAGGAACGCGACGCGGGCGAGGTGCTGCGCGAAACGGAACCGGAAGACCTGATCAAATTCGGTCTGATCCCCGAATTGATCGGCCGCCTGCCGGTGGTCGCGACGCTCGGCAAGCTCGACGAAGCCGCGCTGATGAAGATCCTGGTCGAGCCGAAGAATGCGCTCGTCAAGCAGTATCACAAGCTGTTCGCAATGGAGCGCGTCGAGCTGGAAATCCGGCCGGGCGCGTTGCAGGCAGTCGCCCGCAAGGCGATCCGCCGCAAGACCGGCGCGCGCGGTTTGCGTTCGATCATCGAACAGGCGTTGCTCGACGTGATGTACGAGCTGCCGACGATGAAAGGGGTCAGCAAGGTCATCATCGACGAGAACGTCATCGATGGGGACGGCAAGCCCTTGCTGATCTACGAGGACACGCCGAAGGTGGCGGGTTCGAACTGACCGGCTTGCCGACGATGTTCATCGAAAAAGGCCGTTCATGAGTCCGTGGGCGGCTTTTTTTCGTTTATCTTGTGGGTAACTCTGACTCGACACGCGGTGGTTACTTTCTTACCGAATATTTCCCGCACTTGAAGGCTTGCAATTCGTTGTGGCGGCCTCAATTACCGAACAATTGATTCCACTCATGGGGAAATGAAATGTCAGGCACCCAACTTCTCCCGCCGGAACGCATCACGCTCCCGCTGCTGCCGCTGCGGGATGTCGTCGTTTTCCCGCACATGGTCATTCCGCTCTTCGTGGGCCGGCCGAAATCGATCAAGGCCCTCGAAGCAGCGATGGAAGGCGGCAAGCACATCATGCTCGTCGCCCAGAAAACCGCGGCCAAGGATGAACCGACCGAAAAGGACATGTACGAGGTCGGTTGTATCGCCAACATTCTGCAGATGCTGAAGCTGCCGGACGGCACCGTGAAGGTGCTCGTCGAAGGCCTGCAGCGCGCGAAGGCGTTGTCCATCGAGGAACAGGAGACGCAATTCTCCTGCGACGTGATGCCGCTCGAGCCCGATCACGCCGACAGCGCGGAAACGGAAGCGCTGCGCCGCGCGATCGTGTCGCAGTTCGACCAGTACGTGAAGCTGAACAAGAAGATCCCGCCGGAGATCCTCACGTCGCTGTCGGGTATCGACGAAGCAGGCCGTCTCGCCGACATGATCGCCGAGCGCCTGCCGCTCAAGCTCGACCAGAAGCAGCACATCCTCGAGATGTTCCCGGTCATCGAGCGCCTCGAGCATCTGCTCGCGCAGCTCGAAGCCGAGATCGACATCCTGCAGGTCGAAAAGCGCATCCGTGGGCGCGTGAAGCGCCAGATGGAAAAGAGCCAGCGCGAGTACTACCTGAACGAACAGGTCAAGGCGATCCAGAAGGAGCTGGGCGAGGGCGAGGAGGGCGCGGATCTCGAGGAACTCGAGAAGCGCATCAACGCCGCGCGCATGCCGAAGGAAGCCAAGAAGAAGGCCGACGCCGAGCTGAAGAAGCTGAAGCTGATGTCGCCGATGTCGGCGGAAGCGACCGTCGTGCGCAACTACATCGACACGCTGATCGGCCTGCCGTGGCGCAAGAAGAGCAAGGTCAACAACGACCTGTCGAACGCCGAGCAGGTACTCGACGAGGATCACTTCGGCCTCGAGAAGGTCAAGGAACGGATCCTCGAGTATCTCGCGGTGCAACAGCGCGTGGACAAGGTCAAGGCGCCGATCCTGTGCCTCGTCGGGCCCCCGGGCGTCGGCAAGACGTCGCTCGGCCAGTCGATCGCCCGTGCGACGAACCGCAAGTTCGTCCGGATGGCGCTCGGCGGCGTGCGTGACGAAGCCGAGATCCGCGGCCACCGCCGCACGTACATCGGCTCGATGCCGGGCAAGATCCTGCAAAGCCTCGCGAAGGTCGGCGTGCGCAATCCGCTCTTCCTGCTCGACGAAGTCGACAAGATGGGCATGGATTTCCGCGGCGATCCGTCGTCGGCGCTGCTCGAAGTGCTCGATCCGGAACAGAACCACACGTTCGCCGACCACTACATCGAAGTCGATTTCGATCTGTCGGACGTGATGTTCGTCGCGACGTCGAACTCGCTGAACATCCCGCCGCCGCTGCTCGACCGGATGGAAGTGATCCGTCTGTCGGGCTACACGGAAGACGAGAAGGTCAGCATCGCCCAGCGTTACCTGCTGCCGAAGCAGAAGAAGAACAACGGGCTGAAGGAAGGCGAGGTCGAGGTCACCGAACAGGCGATCCGCGACATCATCCGCTACTACACGCGCGAAGCCGGTGTGCGTTCGCTCGAGCGGGAAGTGTCGAAGATCTGCCGCAAGGTCGTGAAGATGCTGCTGCTGAAGAAGGCATCGGGTGCGATCAAGGTCGATGGCGAGAACCTCGACACGTTCCTCGGCGTGCGCAAGTACGACTTCGGCCTCGCGGCGAAGGAAAACCAGGTCGGTCAGGTGACAGGCCTCGCGTGGACGGAAGTCGGCGGCGACCTGCTGACGATCGAAGCTGCGGTGATGCCGGGCAAGGGCAACGTGATTCGTACGGGCTCGCTCGGCGACGTGATGAAGGAGTCGGTCGAGGCTGCGCGTTCGGTCGTGCGCTCGCGTTCGCGGCGTCTCGGCATCAAGGACGAAGCGTTCGAGAAGCAGGACATCCACATCCACGTGCCGGAAGGCGCGACGCCGAAGGACGGTCCGTCCGCCGGCGGTGCGATGACGACCGCGCTGGTGTCGGTGCTGACGGGTATTCCCGTGCGGGCCGACGTCGCGATGACGGGCGAAATCACGTTGCGTGGCGAAGTGCTGCCGATCGGCGGGCTGAAGGAAAAGCTGCTGGCGGCGCATCGCGGCGGCATCAAGCTCGTGCTGATTCCGGAAGAGAACGTGAAGGATCTCGCGGACATTCCGGACAACGTGAAGAACGCGATCGAGATCGTGCCGGTCCGCTGGATCGACAAGGTACTGGAGCTCGCGCTCGAGCGTTCGCCGACTCCGCTGCCGCCGGAAGAAGAAGCGAAGGCAGCGGCGCCGGTCGGCGAGGCGGCGAAGGATGCCGGCTCGACGGAAGTCGTCAAGCACTGAGACCCTGACGACCGTCGTTGTTGACGGTTGTTCACGAAACCCGCGGCGATGCCCGCGGGTTTTTTTATGCGCGTCGGCATCGTGCGAGCGCGGGCGTTAAAAAAATTCACGCACAGGCTTGGCAAAATGATCGGGGATGAATTAAACTTGCGGGCTCGCTGATTGTTGATGCGGAAACGCAGATCGCAGTCGGAACGAATCGGAAACGGGTGCTTAGCTCAGCTGGTAGAGCGGCGCCCTTACAAGGCGTAGGTCGGGGGTTCGAACCCCTCAGCACCCACCAGTTTCACGATTCAGCCAGACCAAGGAGCGGTAGTTCAGTCGGTTAGAATACCGGCCTGTCACGCCGGGGGTCGCGGGTTCGAGTCCCGTCCGCTCCGCCAAACAAACAACAATGCCCGCCTCGTGCGGGCATTGTTGTTTGTGCGTTGTGGGTTTTGCGCCCGCTGGCGGGCGCGTGATTGCGGAGTGGAGGAAGCCGCCTGCGCGGCTTCCGGCGGGACTCGAAGGGCTGCGCTTGCAAGCGCAGCCGCGGCCTGCGGGATGTAGGCGAGTCCCGTCCGCTCCGCCAAACGAACAACAATGCCCGCCTCGTGCGGGCATTGTTGTTTGTGCATTCGGTTTTGCGCCCGCTGGCGGGCGCGTGATTGCGGAGTGGGGGAAGCCGCCTGCGTTTTATCCCGTCCCACCCCGTATGTTGTAATATCGGACGTTTTGTCCAATTTTCCCGTCACGCATGCTCGATTTCTTCCGTAATCACCAGCGCCTGATGATGGCGCTCCTGCTCCTGATCGTGTTGCCGGGGCTGGGTTTCGTCGGGATCCAAGGCTTCCGCGGCTTCTTCGACGACAGTGCGAACGTCGCGGCGGTCAACGGACACAAGATCACGCGGGTCGAATTCGACGGCGCGTTCCGTCAGCAGATCGACCAGGCGCGCCAGGCGCTCGGCGGGCAGTTCGACATCAAGATGTTCGATACGCCCGAGCATCGCAAGCAGGTGCTCGACGGCCTGATTCAGCAACGCGTGCTGGCCGACGAGACGCAACGTCTGCACCTGACCGCCTCCGACAACGCCGTGCGCGACGCGCTGATGAGCGACCCGATGATCGCGTCGCTGAAGAAGCCCGACGGCACGATCGACGTCGAACGCTATGCGCAACTGCTGTCGTTCCAGGGGATGACGCCCGAGCAGTACCAGGAGCGCGTGCGTTACAGCCTCGCGCTGCAGCAGATTCCCGCAAGCATCGTGTCGAGCGCGTTCACGCCGAAGAGCCTCGCGCAACGCCTGTCCGAACTCGCCGCGCAACAGCGCGAAGTGCAGGCGCTCGTGCTGAAGACGAGCGACTTCGCAGCGAAGGTCCAGCCGACCGACGCGCAGCTCGCCGCGTACTACGACGCGCACAAGCAGAGCTTCGCGACGCCGGAAACCGCGACGATCCAGTACCTCGTCTATTCGCCGGCAGCGGCGGCCGCGAGCGCGCAGCCGACCGAGGCGGACATCAAGAAGTTCTACGACGACAACCCGACGCACTTCCGTACCGAAGCGCAGGTGCGCGTGAGCCACATCTTCATCGCCGCGCCGGGCAGCGCGAGCGCGGCCGACAAGGCAGCCGCGAAGGCGAAGGTCGAGCAACTGCTCGCCGACGTGAAGGCGCATCCGGACCAGTTCGCGCAGATCGCGCAGAAGAACTCGCAGGACGCGCCGTCGGCGGCGAAGGGCGGCGACCTCGGCTTCATCACGCGCGGCTCGACCGCGGGCGGCAAGGCGTTCGACGATGCCGCCTTCTCGCTGAAGCAGGGCGACGTCAGCGGTATCGTGCAGTCGGATCTCGGTTTCCACATCCTGAAGGCAACCGAAGTGAAGCCGGCCGTCGTCAAGCCGTTCGCGGAAGTGAAGGACCAGATCGCGGTCGACCTGAAGCAGCAGTACGCATCGAAGGCGTTCTCGGAGAACGCGGAAGGCTTCACGTCGACCGTCTACGAAAAGGCGAAGACGCTGCAGCCGGCCGCGGACAAGTACAAGCTGACGATACAGACGGCCACGGTCACGCCGACGCCGAATCCGCAACTGCCGCCGACGAGCCCGTTGAACAATCCGAAGTTCCTGGCCGCCGTGTTCGCGAACGACGCGGTGAAGAACCAGAACAACACGCAGGCGATCGACGTCGGCAACAACACGCTGATCTCGGCGCGCGTGACCGAGCACAAGCCGGCCGCGGTGCCCGCGCTCGACGCGATCAAGGATGTCGTGCGCCAGAAGGTCATCGCCGAGCAGGCCGCGGAACTCGCGAAGAAGGACGGTGCGGCGAAGCTGGCCGAACTGCAGAAGTCGAAGTCGACGGACGGCTTTACGGCCGCGCAGAAGGTGTCGCGCACGCAGTCGCAGGGCCTGACGCCGGCTGCGCTGAGCGCCGTCTACAAGGTCGATGCGAAGACGCTGCCGGCTTACGTCGGTGTCGACCTCGGCGCGGACGGCTATGCGATCTATCGCGTGAACGCGGTCATTCCGGGTTCGGCGGTCGATCCGCAGCAACTGGCGGCCGCGCAGCAGCAGATGGCGCAGGTCGACGCGCAAAGCGAAGGCGAGGCGTACCTCGCCGCGCTGCGCGATCGCTCGAAGGTGAAGCTGTACGGCAGCACGACGGCCAGCCAGCAGCAGGACGGCGACAACTGAGCGTCGTTTCGCCCGCAACCATCGAAAAGCCCCGCTCGAAGCGGGGCTTTTCGTTTTCCGGTGCGTCGGCTGCGCTCAGCCGCGCGGCTTGCCGAGCAGCGGCTTCAATGTCGGCCACACGTTGTCGAGCAGAATGCCCTGGGCCTGCTGCGCGGGATGCATCTGGTCGGCCTGGAACATCTCGGGCTTGTTCTCGATGCCGGCCAGCAGGAACGGCACGAGCGGCACGCCGAGGTCCTTCGACAGCCGCGTATAGAGCGCGTGGAACTTCTGCGTGTAGTCGGGGCCGTAATTGGGCGGCACGTACATGCCGACCAGCACGACCTTCGCCTGTGCACGCCGTGCGCCGGCGATGATGTCGCGCAGGTTCTGCTCGGTCGTCGCGAGCGGCACGCCGCGCAGCGCGTCGTTCGAACCGAGTTCGACGACGACGATCGACGGCTTGAGCCGCTGCAGCACCGCCGGCAGCCGCGCACGGCCGCCGCTCGTGGTGTCGCCGCTGACGCTGGCGTTCGCGACGCTATAATCGATTCGCTCGGTGGTGAGCCGTTGCCGCAGCAGCGCCACCCAGCCAGTGTCGCGCGGTAATCCGTATTCGGCCGACAGGCTGTCGCCGAGCACGACGATCACGGGCGGGCTCGATGCCGGCGCCGTCGCGGCGCGTGCGGGTACGGTGACGGCCAGCAACGTGCCCAGCAGCGCGGCGGCCGTCGCGCGTCTTTTCCAGCGAAATGTCGTGTCCATGTTCCAGATTACCGATCCGATCATCGAAGTCCATGACGTGTGCAAGCGGGTTGCCGATGCAACGGGCGAGCTGACGATCCTCGACGGCATCACGCTCGCCGTGCAGCCGGGCAGCAGCCTCGCGATCGTCGGCGCGTCGGGCTCGGGCAAATCGACGCTGCTCGGCCTGCTTGCGGGGTTGGACAGCGCGACGAGCGGCACGGTTCGCCTGCTCGGCCGCGCGCTCGACCCGCTCGACGAGGACGAACGCGCGGCGCTGCGCAACGGCGCGGTCGGGTTCGTGTTCCAGTCGTTCCAGTTGATGCCGCACCTGACGGCGCTGGAGAACGTGATGCTGCCGCTCGAACTGCAGGGCGGCATCAGCGCGCGCGACGCGGCCGACCGCGCCCGCGCGCTGCTCGTGCAGGTCGGTCTCGGCGAACGCACCGCGCATTATCCGAAGCTGCTGTCGGGCGGCGAACAGCAGCGCGTCGCGCTCGCCCGCGCGTTCGTAACGCGCCCGGCGATCCTGTTCGCCGACGAGCCGACCGGCAGCCTCGACGCGGCCACCGGCCACGCGGTCATCGACCTGATGTTCGAGCTGAACCGCACGCATGGCGCGACGCTCGTGCTCGTCACGCACGATACCGAACTCGCGCGCCGCTGCGCGACGACAGTCACCATCGACGCCGGGCGCATCGTCGCGCCGCACACAATCGCTCCGCGTGACGCGTGAATGTCGTGCTGGCCGCGCATGGTGAATTGCGCGGCCAGCACGGGTGCGACGCCGTCGCGTCAGTCCTTCTTCAACGCTTGAGCGCCGCACGGGCGCGCTCGATCAGCGCCGTGGTCGACGAGTCGTGCTTCGCCGGATCGACCGATTCGGCCGACAGGTCGGCTTCGACGACCTTGCCGAGAATCTTGCCGAGCTCGACGCCCCACTGGTCGAACGGATTGATGTCCCACACCGTCGCCTGCACGAGCACCTTGTGCTCGTAAAGCGCGATCAGCGCGCCGAGCGTGCGCGGCGTCAGCGCATCGACGAGCAGCGTCGTGGTCGGGCGGTTGCCGGGGAACGTCAGGTGCGGCGCGAGCGCTTCCTTGCCCGGCCCGGCCACCTTGCGCGCTTCTTCGAGCGTGCGGCCGAGCATCAGCGCCTCGCTCTGCGCGAAGCAGTTCGCGAGCAGTTTCGGATGATGGCTCGCCAGCGGATGCTCGGGCGTCAGCACCGCGATGAAATCGATCGGCACGATCGTCGGCCCCTGGTGCAGCATCTGGAAGAATGCATGCTGGCCGTTGGTGCCCGGCTCGCCCCACGTGACGGCCGACGTCGGGTAGTCGACGAAGGTGCCGTCCAGGCGCGCGGATTTGCCGTTGCTCTCCATTTCGAGCTGCTGCAGGTACGACGGCAGGTAGTGCAGCGCTTCCGAATACGGCGCGACGAGATAGCTCTGCGAGCCGAAGAAATTCCGGTACCAGATGCCGATCAGGCCGAGCAGCACCGGCAGGTTCCGCTCGAGCGGCGCTTCGCGGAAGTGGCGGTCCATGTCGTTCGCGCCGGCCAGCAGCTCGTCGAACCGTTCAGGGCCGACCGCGATCATGATCGACAGGCCGACCGCCGACCACAGCGAATAGCGGCCGCCGACCCAGTCCCACATTTCGAACACGTTGTCCGCGGCGATGCCGAACTTCACGACTTCGGCCGGGTTCGCCGACACGCCGACGAAGTGTTTCGCGAGCGCGTCCTCGGGGCAGCCGCGCGCGACGAACCAGTCGCGCAGCGAGCGTGCGTTGGTCATCGTCTCGAGCGTCGTAAACGTCTTCGACACGATGATCGCGAGCGTTTCCTCGGGATCGACCTGTTCGAGCACGCGCGCGAGATCGGCGCCGTCGACGTTCGACACGAAGTGGGTCGAGATCTCGGGCGTCGCGACGTGGTGCAGCGCATGCACGACCATCTTCGGCCCGAGATCGGAGCCGCCGATGCCGATATTGATCACGTGGCGAATGCGCTTGCCCGTATAGCCCGTCCACGTGCCGCCGCGCACGGCGCGCGCGAACGTCGCCATCTTCGCGCGCTCGGCGCTCACCTGCGCGTGAAACGGCGCCTGCGGGTCGGTCGCGCGCAGCGCGGTGTGCAGTGCGGCGCGGCCTTCGGTCGGGTTGACGATCTCGCCCGCGAACATCGCGTCGCGGCGCGCTTCGACGCCCGCGTCGCGCGCGAGCTGCACGAGCAGGCGTACCGTTTCGTCGTCGATACGGTTCTTCGAGAAATCGGCCGCGAGACCGCCGCCGGCAATCGTGAAGCGCTCGGCGCGGGTGGGCGCGCGGTCGTTTTCCGGCGCGAACCAGTCGCGCAGCCGCGCGTGGCGGATCTGTTCGAAGTGGGATTGAAGGGCAGTCCAGGCGGGGAGCGATTTCAGCGTCATGGCGGTTCGAGTGAAGCGTGAATCGGGAGGAATGCCGCGCCGGCTCATCGGGATCGGAAAGCCGGCGGACGAGAAGGCCCGCCGTGCGGCGGGGCAGTCAGTATAGCGGCGTTACGTGTCGGCGCGCGGCGACGGATAAAAAAGGCGATTGATCAGCGTGCGCACCATCGGCGCGAGCTCGCCCGCGGTCAGCCCGGCCGGGCCGGTGCCGTTCGCGGTCAGCGTGTCGGCCGCGAGGCCGTGCAGGTAGACGCCGGCCAGCGCGGCCTCGTACGGCGCGACCCGCTGCGCGAGCAGCGCGCCGATCAGGCCGCCGAGTACGTCGCCGGTGCCGCCGGTGGCGAGCGCCGCGTTGCCGGTCGGATTGATCGTCACGCGGCCGTCGGGCGCCGCAATCACCGTACCCGAGCCTTTCAGCACGACGATGGCCGCGTAACGGGCGGCGAGCGCCTGTGCGGCCGCGACGCGATCGCGTTGCACGGCGGCGGTGTCGCTGCCGAGCAGGCGTGCGGCTTCGAGCGGATGCGGCGTCAGCACGCATGGATTGCCGCGCGCGCCGCGCGTGGCGACCGCGGCCGCGAGGTCCGCGTGCGTCGCGACGAGATTCAGTGCGTCGGCATCGAGCAGCGTCGCGGTGTCGTACGCGAGCACGTCGCGCACGAGCGTCGCCGCGGCCTCGCGCGTGCCGAGCCCGCAACCGGCCGCGATCGCGGTCATCGCGCCGAGGTCGAGGGTGTCGGCCGGATGCAGCATCAGTTCGGGAAAGGGCGGATCGTACGGCGGCGCACCCGCGCCAAGGAAGCCGACGTGCACCTTGCCGGCGCCGGCGAACAGCGCGGCGCGGGCGGCGAGGATCGGCGCGCCGCACATGCCTGTGTCTCCGCCGAGCACCGCGAGGCTGCCGTACGTGCCCTTGTGGGATGCGAACGCGCGCACGGGCAGCGCCGCGGCGAACCGGGCGACTGCGTTCAGCACGATGGCCGGCGCGGCGGGCGGCGCGACGTCGAGCGACGCGACGTGGATCTCGCCGGCGAGGTCGCGGCCGTCGCCCGTGTAGAGGCCGGGTTTCGCGCCGATGAAGGTGAGCGTGTGGGTGGCCGCGACGGCGACGCCCGCGCCGACGATCCGGCCCGTGTCGCTGTCGAGCCCGCTCGGCACGTCGAGCGCGAGCACGCGGCCGCCGCCGCGCGCATGGGCGGCGATGCGCGCGGCCTGCTCGGCAAACGGACCGTCGAGCGCGCGGCCGAGACCGATGCCGAACAGCCCGTCGACGACCCACGCATAGCCGTCGAGCGACGCGGGCGGGGTGGCCGACAACGGCACGCCGGCCGAGCGCGCGAGACCGAGCGCCCATTGCGCGTCGTCCGGCTTGACCGGCACCGGCATCCACGCATGCGTCGCGACGCCGAGCTGCTGGAGCTGCGCGGCCGCCACCAGTGCGTCGCCGCCGTTGTTGCCGGGGCCGACCGCGAACCAGACGGCGCGTTCGTCGCCGGCCATGCGCTCGGACAGCCAATGTGCGGCGGCGGCGCCGGCCCGGCCCATCAGCGTGTGCGGCGGCAGCGCGGCGGTGGCGTCGGCTTCGGCCGCGCGCAGGTCGGCGACGCGCAGGAGCGCGATCGGATCGGAATCGGGAAGCGGGTGGGTAGCGGTCATCGCGGGATCGTGGCGGCTGGCAAGGATGCCGCCACGGGACGGCCCGCGGCGGTCAGGTCGTGAAGCGGCCGGCGCTCAGCGCGGCGAGCGTGTCGGCGGGCCAGTGCTGGACGTTGCCGCCCAGATAGTCGGCCACCACTTTAGCAGACCCGCACGCGAGCCCCCAGCCGGCCGGGCCATGGCCGAAATTGACGAACACGCGTGGATGCGGGGTCGGACCCACGACGGGCAGGCCGTCCGGCGACAGCAGTTGCATGCCTTGCCACGACAGCGCGGCCGAAATCCGCGCCGCGCCGGGTACCCAATCGTGGACGGCCTGGCCGAGCAGCGCGAGCGCGGCCTCGGACAGCGGCTCGGCGAGCGGCTTCGCGGTATCGGCGAGACTCTGCAGCACGGCGCCGCCGCCGATGCGCAGCCGCTGGTGGGTGCGCGTGATCGAGATCCGCTTGATCGAATCGACGACGCTCAGGTGTGGCGCATGCTCTTCGTATGCAACCGGCGCGGTGAGCGTATGGGTGCGCACCGGATGCAGCGGCAGGCGCCAGCCGAGCCGTTCGAGCAGCGCAAGGCTGCCGGCGCCGGCCGCGACCACGATCGCGTCGGCGGACATCACGTCGACCTCGCGCGCCTTCGCCGGGTTTCCATTGCCCGGCGGCACGAGTTCGACCGCGGCGCGGCCGTTGTCGACGCGGATCGCGGCGACGTCCGCGCCGAAGCGGAACTGCACGCCGTGCTCGTCGAGCGTCTGCTTGACCAGTTTCGCGAACAGCGGGCAGTTGCCGGTGCGCTCGGTTTCGAGCAGCACGCCGCCCGCAAAGCCGGGTTCGGCCGGCACCGACGGTTCCAGCGCCGTGCATTCGTCGGCGGTGAGCGTGCGGTACGGCTGGTCGAGCGTGCGCAGCAGGTCGAGCGCGGGTTGCAGCGCGTCCCAGTCGCGCGGATCGCGCACGACGTGCAGGATGCCCGGCTTCTGCTCGAATTCGAGTTCCAGGCGCGCCTCGATATCGGCGAGCGTGTCGCGCGACACGTCGATCAGCGGGCGCAGCCGCGCGTACTGCGCGGCGAACGCGTCGGGCTCGCGCAGCGCGCCGAGCTGCTTGACGAAGCGGCGCACGCCGCCGTTCAAGCCCGGTTTGTAGACGATGCCGCTGTCGCGCGGCTGGCGCTGGCGCATGAAAGTCGGGCCGAACCAGACGTCGAGGGGGCTCGGCAGCAGCGCGCCGCCGTCGCCGTAGGTCGCGCCTTGCGCGACGGTCGCGTGGCGTTCGACCACGCACACGCGATGGCCGGCCGCGCGCAGCTGGTAGGCGGTGGCGACGCCGCTGATCCCGCCGCCGATGACGATCACATCCATGGATTGCTTCGATGACGGGCGGCGCGTACGCCGCCCGGTGAGAATTCGCTGAGGGCCCGGGCCCGGTGAACCCGGAATGATAGCGCCAAAAGTGCGCGAGCCGGCGCCGGCCGAGCATGGGTCGTGCGGGCGCGCCACGACGGCGCGGCGCACGGGCTGCTCGGGCCGGCCCGGCCGGCGGCCGTGCGCGCCCCGCGCGCGGGCACCGGTGCGGTGCATGAGGCGCACCGATCGGCCGGTCTTGGACGCCCGACTTCCGGGTATAATTACGGCCTTCCTTTCGCCCCACGTCGCCACCTCGCGCGACTCTTCGACGTCAGTCCAGCCCATGGCTCACTTCTCGTGTTTTCCCGGCGCTTCGGCCCTCTCCGATTTCCGTCAAACCCGTCTGCTCGACACGCTCAGGCAAATCGACGCCAACATCGTCGCGGTGCGCGGCCAGTTCCTGCACTTCGTCAATGCGGCCGAGCCGCTGTCGGCCGACGACAGCGCGCGCATCGACGCGCTGATGCACTACGGCGAGCCGTTCCAGCCGGCGGGCGAGAAGGGCGCGACCGAGACCTTCGTCGTGCTGCCGCGCTTCGGCACGGTCTCGCCGTGGGCGAGCAAGGCGACCGACATCGCGCAGCACTGCGGCCTCACGCACGTGCGCCGCATCGAGCGCGGCGTCGAATTCACGGTCACGCTGAAGTCGGGCCTGCTCGGCGGCAAGAAGGCGCTGTCGGACGACGCCCGTGCGGCAGTCGCGGCCGCGCTGCACGACCGGATGACCGAAAGCGTGGTCGCGGCCCGCGACGACGCGAAGCATCTGTTCGACGAGCTGCCGGCCAAGCCGCTGTCGACCGTCGACGTGCTGGGTGTCGGCCGCGCCGCGCTCGAGCAGGCGAACGTCGAGCTGGGCCTCGCGCTCGCCGACGACGAGATCGACTACCTGGTCGACGCGTTCCGCAAGCTCGAACGCAATCCGACCGACGTCGAGCTGATGATGTTCGCGCAGGCGAACAGCGAACACTGCCGCCACAAGATCTTCAATGCACAGTGGACGATCGACGGGCAAGCGCAGGACATGTCGCTGTTCGCGATGATCCGCAACACCGAGAAGCTGAGCCCGCAGGGCACGATCGTCGCGTATTCGGACAACTCGTCGATCATGGTCGGCGCCGAAGCCGAGCGCTGGTTCCCGCGCAAGTCGGGTGCCGCGGGCGAGCCGGGTGAACGTTATGGCCGCCACACCGAGCTCACGCACACGCTGATGAAGGTCGAGACGCACAACCACCCGACGGCGATCTCGCCGTTCCCGGGGGCGGCGACCGGCGCGGGCGGCGAGATCCGCGACGAAGGCGCGACGGGCCGCGGCGCGCGTCCGAAGGCCGGCCTCACGGGCTTCACCGTGTCGAACCTCGACCTGCCGGACGCCCGCCGGTCGTGGGAAAACGATCGCGACGCCGCGCAGCCGATGGCCGAGCGCAACCCGAACGAAGCGCACGGCCCGTACGGCCGTCCGGACCGCATCGCGTCGCCGCTGCAGATCATGATCGACGGCCCGCTCGGCGGCGCCGCGTTCAACAACGAATTCGGCCGCCCGAACCTCGGCGGCTACTTCCGCGTGTACGAACAGAACGTCGGCGGCACGGTGCACGGCTATCACAAGCCGATCATGATCGCGGGCGGCCTCGGCAACATCGCGGATCAGCACACGCACAAGCACGACGTGCCGGCGGGCTCGCTGCTGATCCAGATCGGCGGCCCCGGCATGCGGATCGGCATGGGCGGCGGCGCTGCGAGCTCGATGGCGACCGGCGCGAACACGGCCGAGCTCGACTTCGACTCGGTGCAGCGCGGCAACCCGGAAATCGAGCGTCGCGCGCAGGAAGTGATCAACGGCTGCTGGCAGCTCGGCGCGGAAAACCCGATCCTGAGCATCCACGACGTCGGCGCGGGCGGCCTGTCGAACGCGTTCCCCGAAATCGTCGACGGCGCGGGCAAGGGCGCGCGCTTCGAGCTGCGCAAGGTCGCACTCGAGGAATCGGGCCTGTCGCCGCGCGAAATCTGGTCGAACGAGGCGCAGGAGCGCTACGTGCTGGCGATCGCGCCGGCCGACCTGCCGCGCTTCGAGGCGATCTGCGCGCGCGAGCGTTGCCCGTTCGCGGTGGTCGGTGTCGCGACCGACGAGCGCCAGCTGAAGCTCGTCGACGACGAAGCGACGGGCGCCGGCGAATACCCGGTCGACATGCCGATGGAAGTGCTGCTCGGCAAGCCGCCGCGCATGCACCGCGACGTCGTGCGCGTGAAGACCGAGCGCGCGCCGGTCGACGTGACGGGCATCGCGCTGTCGGAAGTCGCACTCGACGTGCTGAAGCACCCGACGGTCGGCAGCAAGTCGTTCCTGATCACGATCGGCGACCGTTCCGTCGGCGGGACGTCGGTGCGCGACCAGATGGTCGGCCCGTGGCAGGTGCCGGTAGCCGACTGCGCGATCACCGCGCTCGACTACGCCGGCTTCAAGGGCGAGGCGATGACGATGGCCGAGCGTACGCCGCTCGCGGTCATCGATGCGCCGGCATCGGGCCGCATGGCCGTCGGCGAAGCGATCACGAACATCGCGAGCGCGCCGATCGCGTCGCTCGACAAGCTGAAGCTGTCGGCGAACTGGATGGCCGCGTGCGGCACGGCCGGCGAAGACGCCGCGCTGTTCGACACGGTCAAGGCGATCGGCATGGAGCTGTGCCCGGCACTCGGGATCGGCATCCCGGTCGGCAAGGACTCGCTGTCGATGAAGACGAAGTGGAACGAGCAGGGCGTCGCGAAGGAAGTGGTGTCGCCGGTGTCGCTGATCATCTCCGCATTCGCGCCGGTCGAGGACGTGCGCCGCCATCTCACGCCGCAACTGCGCCGCGTGGCGGATGCGGGCGACAGCGTGCTGATCGCGATCGACCTCGGCCGCGGCAAGAACCGGATGGGCGGCAGCATCTTCGCGCAGGTCACGCAGCAGGTTGGCGACACGACGCCGGACGTCGACGACGCGGAGGACCTGAAGCGCTTCTTCAACGCGATCCAGTCGCTCAATGCGCGAGACTTGCTGCTCGCGTACCACGATCGCTCGGATGGCGGCCTGTGGGCGACCGTGTGCGAAATGGCGTTCGCGGGCCACGCGGGCGTGTCGCTGAACGTCGACATGCTGACGCTCGACCCGAACCACGAATCCGACTACGGCGACGCGAAGGACTGGGCGAAGCAGACGAGCGGCCGTCGCGACGACCGCACGCTGCGCGCGCTGTTCTCCGAAGAACTCGGCGCCGTCGTGCAGGTGCGCGCGTCCGACCGCGACGCGGTGCTCGGCGCGCTGCGCGAGTTCGGCCTGTCGACGTGCTCGCACGTGATCGGCTCGGTCAACGATCGCGACGTGATCGAGGTGTACCGCGATGCGAAGAAGATCTTCGACGCGCCGCGTACCGAACTCCATCGCGCATGGAGCGAAGTAAGCTGGCGTATCGCACGCCTGCGCGACAACCCCGCCTGCGCGGATGCCGAATACGACGCGCTGCTCGACGCGGCCGATCCGGGCATCTCGCCGGTGCTGACGTTCGATCCGGCCGACGACATCGCCGCGCCGTTCATCGCGACGGGCGCTCGGCCGCGCGTCGCGATCCTGCGCGAGCAGGGCGTGAACTCGCATCTGGAAACGGCGTACGCGTTCGACCGCGCAGGCTTCGATGCGCACGACGTGCACATGAGCGACCTGCTCGCGGGCCGCGCGACGCTGGCCGATTTCGCGGGCGCGGTCGCGTGCGGCGGCTTCTCGTACGGCGACGTGCTGGGCGCCGGCGAAGGCTGGGCGAAGACGATCCGGTTCAACGCGAACCTCGCCGACATGTTCTCGGCGTTCTTCGCGCGTCCCGATACGTTCGCACTCGGCATCTGCAACGGCTGCCAGATGCTGTCGAGCATCGCGTCGATGATCCCGGGCGCGGAAGCCTGGCCGAAGTTCACGCGCAACAAGTCCGAGCAGTTCGAGGCACGCTTCTCGTTCGTCGAAGTGGAGAAGTCGCCGTCGATCTTTTTCGCGGGGATGGAAGGCTCGCGGATTCCGGTCGCGGTCGCGCACGGCGAAGGCTATGCGGACTTCTCGCAGCAGGGCGACATCGAGCGCGTCGCGGTCGCGATGCGTTACGTCGACCACCGCGGCGAAGCGACCGAGCGCTATCCGTTCAACCCGAACGGCTCGCCCGCCGGCATCACGTCGGTCACGACGGCCGACGGCCGCTTCTCGGTGCTGATGCCGCACATGGAGCGCGTGCATCGCACGGTCACGATGAGCTGGCACCCGGAAGGCTGGGGTGAGGCGAGCCCGTGGATGCGTGTGTTCCGCAACGCACGCCGCTGGATCGGCTGATTCGGGGATGATGTTCGACCCGAACGCGCCGGTCGAGGTCGTCACGCTGCGTGACGCGCGTGCGAGCGAGGCCGACGCGATCGGCCGCGTGATCCGCGCGGCGTTCGCGGGCGAGCCGCAGGGCGGGCAGTTCGAGCAGCGCATCGTCGACACGCTGCGCGCCGACGGTGCGCTGAGCGTGTCGCTCGTCGCGGAGCGCGATGGGCGTATCGTCGGGCACGTCGCGTTCTCGCCGGTCGCGATCGGCGGCGAGCCGGCCGCCAGCCAGCAGTGGTACGGGCTCGCGCCGCTCGCGGTGCGGCCCGAATGCCAGCGGCAAAGCATCGGCGCGGGGCTCGTGCGCACGGGGCTCGACGCGTTGCGGCGGCTCGGCGCGCGTGGCTGCGTCGTGCTCGGCGAGCCGGCGTATTACGCGCGTTTCGGGTTTGAACCGCACGGCGGCATCGTGTTTCCGGGCGTGCCGGCCGAGTATTTCCTCGCGCTGTCGTTCGACGAATCGGCACCGGTGCCGTCAGGTAACGTGCGTTACCACGACGTGTTCTATCCCGCCGCGTAGCGAACGCGGTGTGCGGTCACACCTGGCATGGCAAAGCCGCTCTTTGGAGCGGTTTTTTATTGCACGTCGGCCGCGCGTCGCCGCATCGCGAGATACATGTTCGCGCGCGCCAAAAGAAAAAGCCGCTCCGAAGAGCGGCTTTGCGATGCGCGTATGACGTGCGCCGGCGTTACTGAATCTTCGCCTGCTGGCGCAGACCTTCCTCGAACGCCTGCAGCTTCTGCTGCACGAGCTGCTGCGCGATCTGCGCCTTCACCTGGTCGAACGGCGGCGGGGCGATGTCGCGGATGTCGTCGACGCGGATGATGTGCCAGCCGAACTGCGTCTTCACCGGCGCGTCGGTCATCTGGCCTTTCTGCAGCTTCTGCGCGGCCGCCGCGAATTCCGGTACGTACGCCTTCGGATCGGACCAGTCGAGATCGCCGCCGTTCTTGCCCGAGCCCGGATCCTTCGAGTATTGCTTCGCGAGATCCTCGAATTTCGCGCCGCCCTTGATCTTCGCGATCAGGTCCTTCGCCTGCTGTTCGCTCTCGACGAGGATGTGGTGCAGGTGATACTCGCGGTTGCCGCCCACGCCCTTGACGAGTTCGTCGTAGCGCGCCTTCACTTCGGCGTCGGTCGGCTGGTTCTTCTTCAGGAAGCTCTCGATCATCGAGCGCAGCACGACGGTCTGCTGCGCGACGGCGACTTGCGCCTTCACGTCCGGACGATTCGGGATGCCTTCGCGGATCGCTTCCTGCATCAGGATTTCGCGGTTCACGAGTTCCTGGCGCACGGCCTGCTG
Source organism: Burkholderia semiarida (assembly GCF_029268935.1). Taxonomy (NCBI): domain Bacteria; kingdom Pseudomonadati; phylum Pseudomonadota; class Betaproteobacteria; order Burkholderiales; family Burkholderiaceae; genus Burkholderia; species Burkholderia semiarida. The sequence continues at coordinate 437,659 of NZ_JAHLCL010000007.1, forward strand.
CAGTTGCGGGCCGTCGGTCTGGCCTTGCTGGACGAGCTGCGCGACCATCGCGTCGGCGCGCGATTTCGGAATCGGCGTGCCGTTGACGACGGCGATGTTCTGGGCGAATGCCGGCGCCGCTGCAAACGCAGCCGCCGCGACCCACAGGCGGGGGGATTTCAGGATCATCGGGAATTCCTAATGAGACTAGATTGAAGATTCGTTGAATTCTTCGGGCGTGTAAGCCACGATCGCGAGCGCGTGAATGCCGCGCTGCATCGCATCAGCGAGCGCATCATACACCAGCCGGTGCCGAGCGACGCGCGGCTTGCCCGCGAACGCGGACGATACGATCGTGACCGTGAAATGGCCGCCGGCGGCCGCGCCCGCGTGGCCTGCGTGCTGCGCGCTGTCGTCGCGCACGGTGAGCGACAGCGGCGCGAGCGACGCGGTGAGGCGCGCTTCGATCAGCGCGATGCGTTCGTCGGCGGAGGCGTGGAGAAAGGCGTCGCTCATGTCATTCGTCCTTCAGGTACTTCGTGAGCCACAGGCTCTGCAGGATGATGAATACGACCATCGCGCCCGTCGTACCGAACAGCTTGAAGTTCACCCATTGCGATTCGGTGAAGTTGTGCACCACGTACAGGTTCGCGACGCCGAGCACCGCGAAGAACAGCGCCCACGCGACGTTCAGTTTGTCCCACACGGGGGACGGCAGCGTGAGCTGCTTGCCCATCATCTTCTCGATCAGGTTCTTGCTGAACGCATAACGCGCGGCGAGCAGCCCGATCGCAAACAGCCAGTACAGCACGGTCGGTTTCCATTGAATGAATTTCTCGTCATGCAGGACGAGGGTGGCGCCACCGAACACGACGATCACGCCCAGGCTGACCCACAGCATCGTGTCGACCTTCCGGTGCCGGAAGGCGACCCACGCGACCTGGGCCAGCGTCGCGACGATCGCGACGGCGGTGGCGGTAAAGATGCCCCAGACCTTGAAGGCGACAAAAAACAGGATGATCGGAAACAGATCGAACAGGAATTTCATGGCGCTCGCAGCTGCGTGACGGGCCGCTCGTGCGGCCCGTCACCGTTGTAGGGACCCGCCAGGCATCGCCGTCGCGGATCGGGGCGGTCCGGCTCGAGGCTGGCCGCCCGGCAGATCCGCCCGGCGCCGCTCATTCGTTTTCGGGTCGGGACTCGAAGTTTAACGCAGCCGAATTGATGCAGTACCGCAAACCGGTCTTGTCGCGCGGGCCGTCCTCGAAGACGTGGCCCAGATGCGCGCCGCAGTGGTTGCAGCGCACCTCGACGCGCACCATCCCGTGCGAGTAGTCGACCTTCTCGTCGATCACCTCGCCGTTGAGCGGCTTGAAGTAGCTGGGCCAGCCGCAGCCCGAGTGGAACTTGGCGCCGGATTCGAACAGCGGCGTGCTGCAGACGACGCACTTGTAGATGCCGGCATCCTCGGTGTCGGTGTATTCGCCGGTGAACGCGCGCTCGGTCGCCGCGTGCTGCGTGACCTCGTACTGCATCGGCGTGAGCCGGCGGCGCAGCTCGGCGTCGTCCTTCTGGTACGGGTAGGTTTTGTCGTCGGAATCGTGGGACATGAGGTTCTCCTGATCGGTCGGTCGAGATGCGCGGGTTGCGGGCTTACGACGAGCAGCTCACTTCGAGCGAGCCCGCCCAGTCGGGCGGCAACGCCGCGTATGCTTCGTGCTCCGGTTGTTCGTCGAACGGGCGGCGCAGGATTCGCGCGAGCCGCTCGACTTCCGAAAAATCCTTTTCCTTCGCGCGCCGGATCGCGACTTCGGCCAGATGGTTGCGAAGCACGTATTTGGGGTTCGCGCGGTTCATTGCAACCGCGCGTGCCGCGTCGTCGCGCGTCTCCTCGGACAGCCGCGTGCGGTAGAGGTTCGCCCATGCGTCGAATGCTTCGCGGTCGATGAAGAGGTCGCGCACGGGCGCGTCGCGGCTCGCGTCGTGCTTCGACAGCTGCGCGAGCCGGCGGAACGTCAGCGTGAAATCCGCGTGGCTCGCGTGCATCGTCTCGAGCAGCTTGTTCGCGAGTTCGGCGTCGTTCTCGCGCTCGAGCTCGAGGCCGAGCTTCGCGCGCATCGCGCGTTCGAGCGCGGGACCGAAGCGTTCGGGGAATGTCGCGAGTACGGCCTGTGCATCGTCCACCGCGCGCTCGGCGCGCGCATCGTCGTCGGCGATGCCGTGCTGCAGCCCGATCAGCGGCAGCAGCGCCTGCGCGAGGCAATAGCAGTTCCAGTGCGCGATGCGCGGCTGCATCCGGTACGCATAGCGGCCGCCGGTGTCGGAGTGGTTGCAGATGTGGTTCGCGTCGAATGCGTCGACGAAGCCGAACGGGCCGTAGTCGATCGTCACGCCGAGGATCGACATGTTGTCGGTGTTCATCACGCCGTGGCAGAAGCCGACGGCCTGCCATTGCGCGACGAGCTCGGCCGTGCGCAGCGTCGCGGCTTCGAGCAGCGCGAGGTACGGATCGTCCGCGTCGCGGCAGGCCGGATAGAAGCGGTCGATTACATGATCGGCAAGCTGGCGCAGCAGGTCGGGGCGATCGTTCGAGAAGAAGTGCTCGAAGTGGCCGAAGCGCACGAAGCTTTCCGACACGCGCGTGACGACGGCCGCCGTCTCGATCTCCTCGCGCACCACCGGCTGGTCGGAGCCGATCACCGTCAGCGCGCGCGTGGTCGGGATGCCGAGGTGATGCATCGCTTCCGAGCACAGGAATTCGCGGATCGACGAGCGCAGCACCGCGCGGCCGTCGCCCATTCGCGAATACGGCGTGCGGCCGCCGCCCTTGAGCTGCAGTTCGTAGCGCCGGCCGTCGGCGCCGGGCAATTCGCCGATCGTCAGCGCGCGGCCGTCGCCGAGCTGGCCGGCCCACACGCCGAACTGATGGCCGGAATAGACCGATGCGTACGGCATCGCGTGCGCGGGCCAGTCGCGCGTCGGGTTGCCGGCGAACAGCTCGGCGAAGCCGGGCCGCGCGGCGATCGACGGCGGCAGGTCGAGCAGTCGCGCGACTTCGTCGGAAAAGCCGACGACGTACGGCGCGGCGAGCGGCGCGGCCGGCAGCCGCGTATGAAACGCGTCGCCGAGCGTCACGAACGCACGTTCGGCGGGCGCGCCGAGCGTCGCGGCGAGGTCGGGCAGGGTGTCAGCCGCATCGGCTGCGCTTCGGGAAAACGACATGTTGAGCGCCTCTGGGTAAGCCGATATTGTAAGGCGGCGCCGCGCCGCCCGCATGGCGGCCCGCGCACCGTGCGCCGCGCCCGTCCGGGCCGCCGACGGGCGCGCCGCGGGAGCCGGTCACCGATTCGCATCCTTCACGGAGAACGAGACGATGGGTAAGCCGTTGCTGGGCCAGATGATGGATGTGCCGTTGCTCGTGTCGTCGCTGATTTCGCATGCCGCGCGGCACGCCGGCGACACGGAGATCGTGTCGAAGCGCGTGGAAGGCGACCTGCATCGCTACACGTACCGCGATTGCGAGCGCCGCGCGAAGCAACTGGCGCAGGCGCTCGCGCGGCTCGGCGTCGAAACCGGCGACCGCGTCGGCACGCTGGCGTGGAACGGCTACCGGCATCTGGAAGCGTATTACGGGATCGGCGGGATGGGCGCCGTGTGCCACACGATCAATCCGCGCCTGTTCCCCGAACAGATCGCGTACATCGTCAATCACGCGGAAGACCGCTACGTCTTCTTCGACATCAATTTCGCGCCGCTCGTCGATGCGATCGCGCCGCAATGTCCGCACGTGCAGGGCTGGATCGCGATGACGGACGCCGCGCACCTGCCGTCCGGCGCCACGCCGTTCCTCTGCTACGAAACGCTCGTCGACGCCGAGGACGGCCGCTACGACTGGCCGCGCCTCGACGAGCAGCAGGCGTCGGGGCTCTGCTACACGTCGGGGACGACCGGCAACCCGAAGGGCGTGCTGTATTCGCATCGCTCGACCGTGCTGCATGCGTACGGCGCCGCGCTGCCCGACGCGATGAACCTGTCCGCGATGGACGCCGTGCTGCCCGTCGTGCCGATGTTCCACGTCAACGCATGGGGGCTGCCGTACGCGGTGCCGCTCACAGGCGGCAAGCTGGTGCTGCCCGGCAAGGATCTCGACGGGAAATCGCTGTACGAGCTGATGGAGGCCGAGCGCGTGACGTTCTCCGCGGGCGTGCCGACCGTGTGGCTCGGCCTGCTGAACTACATGCGCGAAGCCGGCGTGCGTTTCTCGACGCTGAACCGCACGGTGATCGGCGGCTCCGCGTGCCCGCCCGCGATGCTGCGCACGTTCGAGGACGAGTACGGCGTGCGCGTGATCCATGCGTGGGGGATGACCGAACTGTCGCCGCTCGGCACGCTCGCGAAGCTCAACTGGGCGCAGTCGCGGCGGCCGCTCGACGCGCAGCGCCGGCTGCTGGAGAAGCAGGGGCGCGTGATCTGCGGCGTCGACATGCGCATCGTCGGCGAGGACGGCCGCGAGCTGCCGTGGGACGGCGTCGCGTTCGGCGAACTGCAGGTGCGCGGGCCGTGGGTGATCGACCACTACTTTCGCGGCAATGAATCGCCGCTGGCGGACGGCTGGTTCCCGACCGGCGACGTCGCGACGATCGACCCTGACGGCTTCCTGCAGATCACCGACCGCAGCAAGGACGTGATCAAGTCGGGCGGCGAGTGGATCAGCTCGATCGACATCGAGAACGTCGCGATCGCGCATCCGGGCGTGGCCGAGGCCGCCTGCATCGCGTGCGCGCACCCGAAATGGACCGAGCGGCCGTTGCTCGTCGTGGTGCCGCGTGAAGGCGCGAACCTGAGCCGCGACGCGCTGCTCGCGTTCTACGAGGGCAAGGTCGCGAAGTGGTGGATTCCCGACGACGTGGTGTTCGTCGACTCGCTGCCGCACACCGCGACCGGCAAGCTGCAGAAGCTGAAGTTGCGCGAGACGTTCCGCGATTACGTGTTGCCGACGGCGGTGGGCGCGCCGTAAGCCGTCGCGCCCGGGCAGCCGCCGGCACGCGGGGCCGGTCGCCCGATGCCGGTCGCCCGACGCCGGTCGCCCCGCTTCGTCCCCGAATCGGGAACGCAATTCAAATTGAACGATCGTGCTTTTTCGTTGTATGCTGCCTGCGTTCATCCGGACATGCGGCCGTTCGACCGCGCACAATGAAGCGCAGCCAATCCGGCGCGCGATGCATGGAGGCAGGCAGATGGCAGTGGATTACTCGACTCGCGACGGCGTGGCCGTCATCACGCTCAACAATCCGCCCGTCAACGGGCTTGGCCTGTCGACCCGCCAGGGCGTCATGGACGCGCTCGATCGCGCCGCGCAGGATCCGTCGGTCACGGCCATCGTGCTGACCGGCGCGGGCCGCGCGTTCTCGGGCGGCGCCGACATCACCGAATTCAATACGCCGAAGGCGCTGCAGGAGCCGACGCTGCACACCGTGATCCGCGCGGTGGAGGCGAGCGCGAAGCCGGTCGTCGCGGCGCTGCACAGCGTCGTGATGGGCGGCGGCCTAGAGCTCGCTCTCGGCGCGCATTACCGGGTCGCCGCGCCCGGCGCGCAGGTCGCGTTGCCCGAGGTGAAGCTCGGGCTGCTGCCGGGTGCGGGCGGCACGCAGCGCCTGCCGCGCGCGGTCGGGCTCGAAACCGCGCTGAACATGATCGTGTCGGGCGCGCCGGTGCCGTCGCAGCAACTCGCGAAGAGCGGGCTGTTCGACGAAATGGCCGACGGCGACCTGCTCGACGCGGCCGTTGCGTTCGCGCGCAAGGTTGGCGCGCAGAAGGGGCCGCATCCGCGCGTGCGCGATCGCAAGATCGTCCACGAGAACGCGGCGGGCTTCATCCAGTTCGCGCGCAATTCCGCGCGGGCCGCCGCGCCGAATTTCCCCGCGCCGCACAAGTGCATCGACGCGATCGAGGCCGGCGTGCTGAACGGCTTCGACAAGGGCAGCATCGCCGAGCGCGAGGGTTTCGTCGCGCTGATGATGACGCCGGAAAGCCGCGCGCTGCGCCATGCATTCTTCGGCGAGCGCGCGGCGAGCAAGATTCCCGACGTGCCGGCCGATACGCCGTTGCGCGAGATCCGCCGGGTCGGCGTGATCGGCGCGGGCACGATGGGCGGCGGGATCGCGATGAACTTCATCAACGCCGGGCTGCCGGTCACGCTGCTCGAGACGAAGCAGGACGCGCTCGAGCGCGGCCTCGCGACGATCCGCAAGAACTACGACGCGCAGGTGAAGAAGGGCAAGCTCTCGCAGGAGAAGCTCGACGCGCGCATGGCGTTGATCACGCCGACGCTGTCCTACGACGACCTGAAGGACGCCGACCTGATCGTCGAAGCGGTGTTCGAGGAACTCGGCGTGAAGGAGCAGGTGTTCAGGAAGCTCGACGAAGTCGCGAAGCCGGGCGCGATCCTTGCGTCCAACACGTCGACGCTCGACGTCGACAAGATCGCGGCGTTCACGAAGCGCCCGCAGGACGTCGTCGGCATGCACTTCTTCAGCCCGGCGAACGTGATGAAGCTGCTCGAGGTCGTGCGCGGCGCGCGGACCGCGAAGGACGTCCTCGCGACCGTGATGGCGGTGGCGAAGAAGATCCGCAAGACGGCGGTCGTGTCGGGCGTGTGCGACGGCTTCATCGGCAACCGGATGATCGAGCAGTACATCCGCCAGGCGCTGTTCATGCTCGAGGAAGGCGCGCTGCCCGCGCAGGTCGATCGCGCGATCGAGAAGTTCGGCTTCGCAATGGGGCCGTTCCGGATGAGCGACCTCGCCGGCAACGACATCGGCTGGGCGATCCGCAAGCGGCGCTACGTCGAGCAGCCTGGCCTGCACTATTCGAAGATCGCCGACCGCCTGTGCGAGCAGGGCCGCTTCGGCCAGAAGACGGGCGCCGGCTGGTACGACTACGTGCCGGGCGATCGCAAGGCCAAGCCGTCGGCGCTCGTCGACGAGATGGTCGTCGCGTACTCGAAGGAGCGCGGCGTCGAGCGGCGCAAGATCGGCGACGACGAGATCGTCGAGCGGCTCGTGTTCGCGCTCGTCAACGAAGGCGCGAAGATCCTCGAGGAGAAGATCGCGTCGAAGGCGTCCGACATCGACATGGTCTATCTGACCGGCTATGGCTTCCCGCTGTGGCGCGGCGGCCCGATGCTGTACGCGGATACGGTCGGCCTCTACAACGTCGAGCGCGCGATTCGCGGCTATGCGGCGGCGCCGAACGGCGACGCGTGGCAGCTCGCGCCGTCGATCGCGGAACTGGCCAAGGCCGGCAGCGGGTTCAACGGCTGACGATCTCGCACGACGGCGCGCCCGATTCACCCAGGAGAATTGAAATGAAACGCACCGACGACGTCCTGCTCGTGATCGACGTGCAATACGACTTCATGCCGGGCGGCGCGCTCGCGGTGCCCGACGGCGATGCGGTCGTGCCGGTGATCAACGCGCTCGCGCAACGCTTCGACCAGGTCGTGCTCACGCAGGACTGGCACCCGCGCGAGCACGTGTCGTTCGCGGCGAACCATCCGGGCCGCGAGCCGTTTTCCACGCTGTCGCTGCCGTACGGCGAGCAGGTGCTGTGGCCCGTGCACTGCGTGCAGGACACCGACGGCGCGGCGCTGCATCGCGACCTCGACATCCCGCACGCGCGGCTCGTGATCCGCAAGGGCGGCGACGCGCAGGTCGACAGCTATTCCGCGTTCGTCGAGGCCGACCGCACGACACGCACGGGGCTCGCGGGCTATCTGCGCGAGCTCGGCGCGAAGCGCGTGTGGTGCTGCGGGCTCGCGACCGACTATTGCGTCGCGTGGTCGGCGCTCGATGCGCGCGCGGCCGGTTTCGAAGCCGCGGTGATCAACGATGCGTGCCGTGCGATCGACCTGAACGGGTCGCTCGCGCACGCATGGCAGCAGATGCAGGCAGCGGGCGTCGCGCATGTGACGTCCGCCGGCGCGCGCCCGGCGGCGTAGCGCATTTCCCATCCGATTCAGGACATGAAGCAGGACCGAAGGAGACTCGCATGACCGAAGCCGTAATCGTATCGACCGCACGCACGCCGCTCGCGAAGTCCTGGCGCGGCGCATTCAACATGACGCACGGCGCGACGCTCGGCGGCCACGTGGTCGCGGCCGCGCTCGAACGCGCGAAGCTCGATCCGGCGCGCGTCGAGGACGTGATCATGGGCTGCGCGAATCCCGAAGGCGCGACGGGCGCGAACATCGCGCGGCAGATCGCGCTGCGCGCGGGATTGCCGGTGAGCGTGCCGGGGATGACGGTGAACCGTTTCTGTTCGTCGGGGCTGCAGACCATCGCGCTGGCCGCGCAGCGGATCGTCGCGGGCGAAGGCGAGATCTATGTGGCCGGCGGCGTCGAATCGATCTCGTGCGTGCAGAACGAGATGAACCGGCACATGATCCAGGAAGGCTGGCTCGTCCAGCACAAGCCCGAGATCTACTGGAACATGCTGCAGACCGCGGAGAACGTCGCGAAGCGCTACGGCATCTCGAAGGAGCGGCAGGACGCGTACGGCGTGCAGTCGCAACTGCGTGCCGCGGCCGCGCAGGAAGCCGGGCGCTTTCGCGACGAGATCGTGCCGATCACCGTGCTCGCGGGCATCGCCGACAAGGCGACGGGCCGCCTGTACACGCAGGAAGTGACGGTCTCGGCCGACGAAGGCATCCGCCCCGACACGACGCTCGAAGGCGTGTCGAAGATCCGTTCGGCCGTGCCGGGCGGCGTGATCACCGCGGGCAATGCGAGCCAGTTCTCGGACGGCGCGTCGGCATGCGTGGTGATGAGCGCCGACGCCGCGCAACGCGAAGGGCTGCAGCCGCTGGGCGCGTTCCGCGGCTTCGCGGTGGCCGGCTGCGAACCGGACGAAATGGGTATCGGCCCGGTGTTCGCGGTGCCCAAACTGCTGAAGCAGGCCGGGCTGACAGTCGACGACATCGGCCTGTGGGAGCTGAACGAGGCGTTCGCGGTGCAGGTGCTGTACTGCCGCGACACGCTCGGGATTCCTGAGGAGCGCCTGAACGTGAACGGCGGCGCGATCGCGGTCGGCCATCCGTATGGCGTATCGGGCGCGCGCCTGACCGGCCATGCGCTGATCGAGGGCAAGCGGCGCGGCGTGAAGTACGTGGTCGTCACGATGTGCATCGGCGGCGGGCAGGGCGCGGCCGGCCTGTTCGAAATCCTCTGATCTTTGACCGGCCGCGGTGGCGCTTCGGCGTCACCGCACGCCGCCGCGATGAATCGGCGCGACCGATGCGCGATTCGCAACGACGGGGAAGCAAAAGGCATGCACCCGGCAATGCCGTTTCCCCTGACTTGTCAAACGAATTACCCCACCTATACTTGCTCTGACATTTGCCTTTCGGCACGATGGGTCAGATCATGCGTTGCGCGATCCGTGCCGCGAAGACTCCAATCAACGCAGCAGACCGACCGGGGACCGAATGAGTACGACCTATGCAGCCGGGGAACCGCCGCGCGTCGTCAGTGCGGCCGCAAGGCTCTACGCGAAATGCCTGCTGGTCGGATTCGCGTTGCTGCCTGCGTATCTGATTGCCTATCTGTGGTTCTTCAGCGACCGGAGCGTCGTATTCGAGAACCACGCTTTCCATGAAATCGCGATCGCGGCGGCGACGATCGAAGGCGCGTTCGTCACCTATGTGACGTGGGTGTGCTACCGGTCGTCCGGCGAGCCGCTGCTGCGCTGGCTGACGCTCGGCTTTCTCGGTTTCGCGATGATCTATGCGCTGCACGGCGCGTTCACCGGGATGGCGCATCACAATATCTGGCTGTTCCTGCTGTACGGGCCCGCGTCGCGGTTGGCGATGTCCGTGCTGCTGCTCACGGGCCTGCTGTCGTATTCGCGTCCGCCCGACCGGGTCGACAAGCGCACGAGCGCACGGACGTGGCTGCCTTGGATCGTGCTCTTCCTGATCGTCGACGTGGTGGTCGCGTACATCGCGTATTCGCCGGTTGCCGGTGCACTCGGCACGCGGCTGTCGATGGAAGGCGGCGCGCTGGTGTTCTCGCTGCTGAACGTGTGCCTGCTGCTCGCGCGGCGGATCCGCTCGCCGCTGATGGTGATCTACGGCATGTCGATCATGGCGTTCGCGCTGTCGTCGCTCGCGTTCATCCTCGGCAAGCCGTGGAATCACATGTGGTGGCTCGCGCATGCGATCTTCGCGGGCGGGTTCTTCCTGCTCAGTTACGGCGTCGTGCAGGCGCTGCAGACGACGCGCTCGTTCTCGGCGATCTACAGCCAGGAAGACCTGATGAGCCGCTTGTCCGAATCGATGGCGCGCACCGAAAGCGCGCTGCAGGAGCTGCGGCGCACGAACCAGAAGCTCGAGTACATGGCCGCGACCGACCCGATGACGGGCGCGTCGAACCGCCGCCAGTTCATCGCGCAGGTCGAGCGCGAGATCGTGCGGGCCGAGCGCGACGGCACGCCGTTCTGCCTGCTCGCGCTCGATCTCGACAATTTCAAGAACATCAACGATGCCTACGGGCACCAGATCGGCGATGAAGTGCTGCGCGGCGTCGTGCGCCAGTGCCTCGAGGCGATCCGGCCGGCGGGCGCGCTCGCGCGGGTCGGCGGCGAGGAGTTCATGGCGCTCCTGCCCGAGATGCCGCTCGAGGGCGCGCGGATGACGGCCGAGCGCGTGCGTTCGTCGATCGCGAGTGCGCCGTTCGGACTGGACTTCAAGCGCGTGCAGGTGACGGTCAGCGTCGGCGTCGCGCAATACGGCGTCGACGGCGGCACGGTCGATGCGCTGCTGCGGGTGGTCGACGAGCGGCTGTACCAGGCGAAGCGGGAAGGGCGCAACCGCGTGGTGACGCGCTAGTCCGCATGCCGGCGCCGGTGCCGGTGCCGGCCTGCACGCGCGTGGCGACGCGCTAGCGCGACGCCACGGCCGTCGCCTGCTTCGATCGTTCGTCCTGCATCGGCTGCGACGCCTGCCACCAGTACTTGCCCGCGCGCTGCTGCGGGTCGCGGATCGCGAGATACGTCGTACTCCAGAGTTGCGCCGCGTTGGCTTCGGTCGCATCGGCGCTGCGCGTGCCGAATGCGTCGGTCTGGTACTTGCCGTTCACGTAGGACCACGTCCACATTTCCGACGTGCGCATGTCGCGTCCGTTCGAGATCACCTGCCAGATCGTCTGCCGCGCCTGCGCGAGCAGCGTGCGTGTCGTGGCCGACAGGTCCTGGCGCGCTAGCTGGCGATCGAGCCCGGCCACCCACATCGCCTGCTGCCACGACCAGACTACCGTGCCGTGATACGCGGAGCTCGTGAACTTCGGCCACAGCGACGGGCTCGCATACGCGGGGTTCGCGATCAGCATCCCGGCATCGGTCACGAGCCCGGTCGGGAACGGCCGCGTGACGTCGCCGACGATCCGCTGGAGCTGATCGTCCGGCGGCGTGCCGAACAGCAGCGCGAAGCCGCCGTCCGAATGCATCACCGGAATCGGGTTGCCCTGCTGGTCGAGCGACAGCGCGTAGAAGGCCAGCGGTGCGTTGGGCGCGGCGCCGGCCGGCACGCCGGCGGATGGCGCATAGGCCGACACGTCGGTGGCCGCCTGCGCGGCCGGCACGCTGACCTGGAACAGCGGCGGCGCCTGCGTTTCCCATGTGGCCGCTTCGTTCGCCGTGTTGGCGAGCGTCGCGCGTTGCTGCGCATCGAGATACGGATCGAGCAGGCCGCGGGCGAGGAACGCGTTCGCGGCGCGCAGCGCGGCCGGCACGAGCACCGCGTTCACGTCGTACGGGTACACGCCGCCGCCGAGGCCGTCGGTGCTGTCGCGCCAGTTGCCGACGATTTCGCCGGGCCGCAGGTGGATCAGGTTTGCCACCGACGGTTGCTGTGCGAACGGCTGCGCGGTCGTCGCGACGTGCAGCAGGTTGACGACGAGGCGGCTGCCGTTGGTCTGCCCGTCGCTGCCGCGCTGCGCCAGGTACGCGGCCGCGCGGGCCTGGCCGCGCGTGTCGTCGATCAGCCACGCGGCGGCGATCGGTGCGAGCAGGTAGTCGCTGTCGATCATCTTGTAGTCGTAGGTCGGTGTCGCATCGTTCGGCCGCCCGTTCTTCTGGTTGTCGACCAGCGCGAACTCGCCAATGCCTTCCTCGTGCGCGACCTTGCCGTCGGCCGACAGGCGGCTCAGCACCGACGACAGCCCGGCCTCGATCGCCGCCGGTTCGAGCACGGGCATCAGCATGCGGACCGAGATCAGCGTGTCGCGGCCGAAGTACGTGTCGTACTGCCACGAGCCGGCCAGCAGCTTGTCGTTGAAGCTCAGGAATTCGAGCACGTTCTGGCTGACCGGGTCGGGGTTCACGGACGGCGCGAACAGGTTGGCGTGCGTGATCGGCGACAGCGGCGTCTCGCCCGACAGCGCATCGATGTGCAGCTTCAGCGTGTGCGAGCCGGCCGGTGCGTTCAGCACGAGCTTGCCGCCGGCCGCCGGCGCGATGCTGCCGCCGTCGCGCAGCGTGATGCGTAGCGCATAGCCGGGCGCGCCGTCGAGCCGGTCGCGTTGCCATTGCGCGGTGCTACCCTGGACCGTCGGCGCGGTGAGGATCTGCGGCGGAATCGTCGCGCCGCCGTTGAAGTCGCGCAGGAAGCGCACGTTGCTGAGCACGCCCTGGCGGATCGTCAGCGTAGCGGTATCGACCGACACGTCGGCGCCGATGCCGTACAGCGGACGGCCGTGCGCGTCCGGGGCCGACAGTGCGGCCGGCGGCGTGTCGAGGCTCCAGTTCACCGGCTGCGCGGTGTCGTCGAACCACAGCCCGGTGCCGCTATTGCCGGCGGGGAAGACCACGAGCAGACGCGGCTTCGTGGACGAGCGCGCCAGCAGATGCGCGGCGACCTTGTCCTGCCGGTAGAACGCGTTGATCTGGCCGCCGGTGTCCATGCGGAACGACAACGCGGCGGTGTTCGACGGCGGGTTGTTCGATTTGACGTCGTCGTCGTTGCAGGCCGACAGCAGGCCGGCGCAGACGAGCCCGAGACACAGCGACTTCGCAAGGCGATGCATGTTGATGTCCCTCCTGATGACTCGCGATTTTTTATCTGGATGTTCCAATCGACGGATCTTGGGTCCGTCTGATCCCGTTTTGCATTCATTGCGGCGAATGGCGGGAATTAAAACGGGGTGTTGCGCTTCTTCGAAAGGAAAACAGGTTGGCAAATAACCGGTTGGCCGATAAATGCCGAAAGCTGAAAACGGCAGAGGTGTGCGTCGATGCCCCGCGGGAAAGGCGATGAGACGGGCCTTCGCGCAGGTGAGCGGCGAATCCGGGGCGGCGCGGAAAATGATACGTAAGCCGTCGTAGGCGATTCTAAATTTACCGGAAAGTCGAAGTCAATAATGTTTTTGTTTTCTAATGTTGAATTGAAAAATGGGATGAAATTATTGCCAGTCGCTTCGGTAAAATGTGCGATTCAATGGATTCGAATTAACGTACTCCGGATATCCGGTGACAAAACGACCGGAAATACGATGCCGGGCCGGGCATTGATGCCCAACAGGAAATGAATCGCCGCGTTGTGTCGGGCAGTGTCGTGACAGGCCGACATGCAAATCGCGGTACGCGCGAGGCCGAGCAAACCGTGTTCCTGCGCCTGTGCCGCACGGCGACGGATCGTCGATTGATCGCTAGACAGTCCAAGGTTCACAAGCGTCATGTTTCAACGTTCTTGATAGTCGTCTGGCAATGATCAATCGCTTTTTTCAACCGTTAGCGGAGTCCGTGATGCCTGCAAACAATCTCAAAGTTCGCCCTTTGGTCGGCGGGATCAAAATTGTGACCCCCAGCAAGATCGGCACTTTAGGTCTGGTCGTGGAATATGACGGCGGCACGTGCTTTGCGACGGCGGGCCATGTGTTCGGAAAGAAGGATGTGAAGGTGGGTCAGCCCGATGACGCAAACCACGTGGGCGATCTGCTCATCAACTTCCTCGAGGAAAATCAGGATATCGCCCTCGTGACGGTGTTGTCGGGAGTCAAGGCAACGGCCAATGAGATATGGACGGACAGTGGTAAAAAGCCGGTGGAGTTCGGCTCAAACGTTCGTCCCGTAAAGGGCCAGCGTTTGTGGTTGCAAGGTGCGCTCTCCGGTCTCGTGAATTGCTCGGTTGCCGAGGCGGATGCGGATATCACGGTGCCTGGCACCAACGATAAGGTCAAGAACGTCGTCCTGCTCAACCTGGACGGCGACGCGCAGACCCAACCGGGTGACAGTGGCGCGCCCGTGGTGGGAAACGTGGATAGCAAGGACGTTTGCTACGGCGTGTACGGCGGGAAAGTCGTGGTCAGCTCAAGAACGTATGGATGGTTCACGCCGTTCGAGAACCTGGTTTGGGATTAGTTCGGCGTGGTCGAATGTGACGCTGTCAAGGCCCTGGGTGCAAGCGCGCTCGGGGCTTTTGCATTGGGGCGCCGGAACGCGAACCGAGTCGACAGGCGCCGGAGCGTCGCAACGCACGTGCCGACCTCAAGATACCGTCCATTGCCATCGGCAAGTTTGGTAGGCTTGTCGCCTGCGCGAGCTTGTCGGATCCTGATGCCGGGCAGGAGGGTGACCGTGAGCGAACGGCGGAAGGGTGTAAAGTGCCCGGCTGCCAAGGACGACAGGCCAATCGCCGAACCAACACGAACAGGAGCGAACGAAGTGATCAGACATATCGTCATGTGGAAGTTGAAGGAATCGGCCGAAGGCGCGACGCGCGCGCAGAACGCGCTGAAGCTGAAGGAAAAGCTCGAAGGCTGCCGTGACCTCGTGCCGGGCACGCTGCAGATCGACGTCGGCGTGGCGACGCCGGGCCTCGATGCGACCGCCGACATCGTGCTCGTCTCCGATTTCGCCGACAAGGCCGCGCTCGACGCATACCAGGTGCATCCGGTTCACCAGGAAGTGAAGAAATTCGTCGTCGCGGTGGCCGAATCGCGCGAGTGCGTCGACTACATCGTCGACAACGCGTGATGAGCGACGCGGCAACTCCGACGGAAGGCCCGTCGATCGAAAGCCCGTTCGTCGATCTGCTCGGCGTGCAGCTCGTGTCCGCGAAGGATGGCGCGAGCGAGATCGTGCTGCCGCTCGAGGAGCGGCACATGAACACGTGGAGCATCGCGCACGGCGGCGTGACGATGACGCTCGCCGATATCGCGCTCGCAATGGCTGCGCGCAGCCTGACCGACGACGGCGTCGGCGTCGTCACGGTCGAGATGAAGGTGAACTTCATGCAGCCGGGCCGCGGCGAGCTGCGCGCTTACGGGCGCGTGATGCATCGCTCGACGACGATGGCCTACTGCGAAGGCGAAGTGCGCGACAGCGACGGCAATTTCGTCGCGAAGGCGCTCGGCACGTTCAAGTACATGCGCCGGCTCGCGGTCGGCCGGGACATCAAGCGGCAACGCTCGCGCACGGCGCCGGACGCGCAGCCCGGCCCGAGCGACGCGTAAGCACCCGCCACGCACGGCCCTGTCTCTTCGATGCGGCAGGGCTATTCCGTTTTGGAGCACGGGATGGCGGTACATGGCACGGCGCGCCTGCCCGGCGCGCGCGTGGCATCATGTGACGCTTGCCCGTTCACGACGCCGCACCGGCGCCGTCCACACCGATGCCGCTGAATCCGAAGATCGCCCAGGTGCTCGACATGATCGAGCGCGCGAAACGCCCGTCGTATCACCATCAGACGCCGCAGCAGGCGCGCGCCGCGTACGAGAAGAGCGCGCCGATCCTCGACGTCGCGCCGGCGCCGATGCATGCGGTGGAGGAATGCGTCGTGCCGACGCGCGACGGCCGCACGATCGGCGCGCGGCTGTATCTGCCGGTCGCGCCGAGCCTCGCGGAGCCGCTGCCCGCGCTCGTGTACTACCACGGCGGCGGCTTCACGGTCGGCAGCGTCGATACGCACGATGCGCTGTGCCGGATGTTCGCGCACGACGCGCACTGCGCGGTGCTGTCGGTCGGCTACCGGCTCGCGCCCGAACACAAGTTTCCGACCGCGGTGAACGACGCGGACGACGCATTGCAGTGGCTGCATCGCGAGGCCGCCACGTTCGGCATCGACGCCGCGCGGCTGGCGGTCGGCGGCGACAGCGCGGGCGGCACGCTCGCGACGGTCTGCGCGGTGCTCGCGCGCGACGCGGGCATTCGTCTTGCGCTGCAGCTGCTGATCTACCCGGGCGTGACGGGCCACCAGGACACCGAATCGCACGCGCGGCTCGCGAGCGGCTACCTGCTGACGCAGGACACGATCCAGTGGTTCTTCACGCAATACGTGCGCGATCGGGCCGATCGCGACGACTGGCGTTTCGCGCCGCTCGACGGTACGCGCGGCGCGCCGTCGTTCGCGGGTGTCGCGCCGGCGTGGATCGCGACGGCCGAGTACGATCCGCTGAGCGACGAGGGCGCCGCGTACGCGGACAAGTTGCGCGCGGCCGGCAACGCGGTCACGCTGGTCTGCTATCCGGGGATGATCCACGAATTTTTCAAGATGGGCGGCTACGTGCCCGAGGTGCGGGCCGCGCATGCCGATGCGGTCGCGGCGCTGAAGGCCGCATTCGACGAGGTTTGACGGCGAGCGCCTGACGGCGCGCACGCCGCGGGAGGATGGCGATGACGAACGGCGTGGGCGCGGTGGAAACGGGCGACTGGACGGTACTGGGCGGCGACGCTGCGCGGATCCGCGACGCGGTGTTCGTGCGCGAGCAGCAGATTCCGCCGGAATGGGAACTCGACGACGACGATCCGCTGTCGCTGCATGCGGTCGCGTACCGGACCGACGCGGCGACCGGGCTGCGCCGCGCGGTCGCGACGGGGCGGCTGCTGCCGTCCGGCACGATCGGCCGCGTCGCGGTGCTGGCCGACGTGCGCGGGCAGGGCGTCGGGTCGGCCGTGCTGAATGCGCTGCTGGACGCCGCGCGGCGCCGCGGCGAAGCCGTCGTGCGGCTGTACGCGCAGGATTCGGCGGTGTCGTTCTATCTGCGGCACGGCTTCGCGGCGGTCGGCGAACCGTTCGTCGAAGCCGGCGTGCCGCACG
The DNA here is from genome assembly GCF_029268935.1 of Burkholderia semiarida. Classification (NCBI taxonomy): domain Bacteria; kingdom Pseudomonadati; phylum Pseudomonadota; class Betaproteobacteria; order Burkholderiales; family Burkholderiaceae; genus Burkholderia; species Burkholderia semiarida. The sequence continues at coordinate 454,727 of NZ_JAHLCL010000007.1, forward strand.
TCGAGATGGCGCGCGCGCCGTAGCACGCCACGCGTGCGCTCAGCGCGGGCGCGCCGCGTCGATATCGAACGTGAACGCGCGCTCGAACGCGCCCGGGCGCACGGTGCGGTGCGAGCCGTCGTCGTCGCTGCGCTCCTTGACCTCGACCGTCAGCCGCACGCCTTCCTTCATCGTGACGCGCAGCGCGGTCGTGCCGCGCGTGCCGTATTCGGGCGTCTCGATGAACGCGGCCGACAGCGCGCGCTCGCGCTCGATCGGAATGCCCGTGTGCGGCAGTGCGTCGTCGTCCGCGACGTGCGGGTCGCGCATCAGCGCGATCAGTTCGTCGAGCGACGGGGTCGGATTGTCGGTGAGCAGCGTGCCGAGCTCCGCGCGCTTGCGCACCACTTTGGGCCAGGGCGTATCGAGCCGTGCATTCGACAGCGCATGCACGCCCGGCTCGATCGCGACGGGCGCGGCGACCCGGCTTTCGCCCTCCGGCGCGCGGTTGCAGAACCATGCGAGTTCGCGCCGGCGCCAGTCGCCGACGAGCAGGTTGAAGCCGTTGTAGACGGCCGCATGCTCGGCAAGCTGCGCGAGATAGTCGAGCGGCGCGACCGGCGTGCCGCCGAGAAAATCGGATACCAGCTTGCCGCGGGTCGGCGCGCCCGCGCGGATGTCGAACGGCGCGCGGTAGTTGGTCAGCGCGGCGAAGCGGCCGTCGCGCGAGACGCCGAGCCACGTGCCGCCGGCCTCGAGGTCGCGGCCGGCCAATACGCCCGGCACGTCTTCCCACCACGAGAGCGGCGCGCTGGTCCGGCGAAAGAACTCGTCGCGATTGGCCACGAGGGTAAAGACGGGACCGGCGGCGGCATCGGGCTGCCAGTCGAAGGCAATCAGACACATCGGGCGAATCTCTCGCAGGAAACGTCGCGCGCCGGCTGCGACTCGCGAGCCGGCGCGCGAACGGGTTGTCGGTGCATCAGGCTTCGGTCGGCCACGCGTACGGCAGCGCGTCGAACGCGAGCGCCGGGCCGTCGGCCGAACCGAGGTGCACCGTGCCGCTGTCGAGCGCGGCGAGCTTGATCTCGACGAGCGCGTCGACGCCGCCCGCCGGCGCGGCCGCCGCGTTGACGATCATCCCGCACGGCTGGCCCGGATCGTCGCTGTGGAACAGCTCGACGCCGGCATGCACGGTATCGGTCTCGCCGGCGACGTGCGCGAGCGCGGTGCGGCGCTTGATCGTGCCGCGGTACTGGCTGCGCGCCACCACTTCCTGGCCCGGGTAGCACCCTTTCCTGAAGTTAACGGCACCGATCACGTCGAAGTTGACCATCTGCGGCACGAACTGTTCGACGGCCGGCTGCGTGATGCGCGGCTCGCCCGCGCGAACGTCGAGCCAGTCCCACACGGCGGGCGACACGACGGGCAGCGTGCCGGCGAGCGCGGCGACGCGCGCGTCGACTTCGGCGCGCGGGCCGATCCACAAATAGCGCTTGCGGCCGGCCGCATCGGGCACGCGGATCAGCGCGCCGGCCGGGCCGTCGACCTTCACGTGCACGCCGTCGGGCAGCGCATCGAAGATGCCCGACAGCGCGTCGCGCACGTCGCCCGCGAAGCCGGCCACCGCGAGCGTGTCGCTCGCGTCCGTCAGCTTCGCCTTCGCGCGCAGCACGAACATCGACAGCCGCTTCTGCACGGCCGGCTGCACGTCCTTCGACACGAGCAGGCGCACGTCGTGGCCGGCGCGCCACGCGAGGAACGACGCGAGCAGCCGGCCCTTCGGCGAGCAGTACCCGGACAGCCGCGCGCTGCCGGCATCGAGATGCTCGACGTCGTTGGTGAGCTGGCTGTGCAGGAACGTCGCGGCGTCGTCGCCGGCCACGTCGATCACGCCGAACTGCGGCAGCGGCATGCAGGCGGCCGGCGCATCGAAATCGGCGGCCGACGGGCGGGGGAAAACGGGGAGCGAGGCGGATGCGGCCTGGGCAGCCGGTGAAGCGAACGGTGTGCTCATGGAATGAGGGAACAGTCAACCCTGACTTTGACGGAGGCGAGCAAGTATTATATGGGTCTTACCTGAGTCACGTTTCCATGTCCCTACTGAAGAAATGCGCCGCGACGATCGTGGCGCTGGCCGTCGTTGTGGCCGCTGCCGGCGCGGGCGGCGGGTATTACTGGGCGACCCGGCCGCTGTTGCTGGGCTCGGCGTCGCTCGACGTCACGATCAAGCCGCGCAGCAGCGTGAAGAGCGTCGCGCTGCAGCTCGAGCGCGGCGGCGTGCCGGTCGAGCCGTTCGCGTTCGTCGCGATGACGCGCGTGCTCGGGCTGTCGAGCCGGCTCAAATCGGGCAACTACGAATTCAAGACCGGCATCACGCCGTATGACGTGCTGCAGAAGATCGCGCGCGGCGACGTGAACGAGTACGTCGCGACCGTCATCGAAGGCTGGACCTTCAAGCGGATGCGCGCGGAGCTCGACGCGAACCCCGATCTCACGCACGCGACGGCCGGCATGAGCGACGCCGAGCTGCTGCGCGCGATCGGCGCGCCGGAGAGCGCGGTGCAGCGCGGCAGCGGCGAGGGGCTGTTCTTCCCCGACACCTACCTGTTCGACAAGGGCACGAGCGACCTGAACATCTACCGGCGCGCATACCGCCTGATGCAGGCGCGCGTCGACGAGGCCTGGGCCGCGCGCACGCCGGGGCTGCCGTACAAGTCGCCTTACGAAATGCTGACGATCGCGTCGATCGTCGAGAAGGAAACCGGCCATGCGGCCGACCGTGCGTTCGTCGCGGCCGTGTTCGCGAACCGGCTGCGCATCGGCATGCCGCTGCAGACCGATCCGTCGGTGATCTACGGGCTCGGCGACGCGTACGACGGCCGTCTGCGCAAGCGCGACCTGCAGGCCGACACTCCCTACAATACCTACACCCGACGCGGGTTGCCGCCCACGCCGATCGCGTTGCCGGGTGTCGCCGCGCTGCAGGCGGCGATCAATCCGGCCCCGACGAGCGCGCTCTATTTCGTCGCGAAGGGCGACGGCACGAGCGTGTTCTCGGACACGCTCGGCGACCACAACAAGGCCGTGGACAAGTACATACGAGGTCAATAATGGCGAGCGGTAAATTCATCACGTTCGAAGGCATCGACGGGGCGGGGAAGACCACCCACCTGCAATGGTTCTGCGAACGCCTCCAGGGCCGGCTGGCCGCGGCCGGCCGGCAGGTCGTCGTCACCCGCGAGCCGGGCGGCACGCAGCTCGGCGAGAAACTGCGCGAGATCCTGCTGAACCAGCCGATGGATCTCGAGACGGAAGCGCTGCTGATGTTCGCCGCGCGTCGCGAGCACCTCGCGCTCGTGATCGAGCCGGCGCTCGCGCGCGGCGACTGGGTCGTGTCCGATCGCTTCACCGACGCGACGTTCGCGTACCAGGGCGGCGGGCGCGGGTTGCCGCGCGACAAGCTCGAGACGCTCGAGCGCTGGGTGCAGGGCGGTTTCCAGCCCGATCTCACGGTGCTGTTCGACGTTGCGCCGCAGGTGGCGAGCGAGCGTCGCGGCGCCGCGCGCATGCCCGACAAGTTCGAAAGCGAATCCGATGCGTTCTTCTCGCGTACGCGCGCCGAATATCTGCGGCGGGCGGAGGAGGCGCCGCACCGCTTCGCGATCGTCGACGCGACGCGATCGATTCCCGAGATCCGCCAGCAGCTCGAACGCGTGCTCGCCGCGCTGTAACCCGCAAGGAACGCACCCCATGATCTATCCGTGGCAAACCGACGACTGGAACCGCCTGCAGCAACTGCGCGCGCAATGGCCGCATGCGCTGCTGCTGCACGGTCAGGCCGGGATCGGCAAGCTGCAGTTCGCGCAGCATCTCGCGCAGGGCTTCCTGTGCGAATCGCCGCAGCCGAACGGCGAGCCGTGCGGCGCCTGCGCGGCCTGCAACTGGTTCTCGCAGGGCAACCATCCGGACTACCGGATCGTGCTGCCCGAGGCGCTGGCGGGCGAGGCGCCGGGCGCGGCCGACGACGCGAAGCCGGCCGACGCGGACGAAGGCGGCAAGAAGACGCGGGCGCCGAGCAAGGAAATCAAGATCGAGCAGGTGCGGGCGCTGCTCGACTTCTGCGGGGTCGGCTCGCACCGCGGCGGCGCGCGCGTCGTCGTGCTGTATCCGGCCGAGGCGCTCAATGTCGCCGCGTCGAACGCGCTGCTGAAAACACTGGAGGAGCCGCCGCCCGGCGTCGTGTTCCTGCTCGTATCGGCGCGCATCGACCGCCTGTTGCCGACGATCATCAGCCGCTGCCGCCAGTGGCCGATGACCGTGCCGGCGCCGGAGGCGGCCGCCGCGTGGCTCGCGGCGCAGGGCGTCGACCACGCCAGCGCGCTGCTCGCCGAAGCCGGCGGCGCGCCGCTCGCCGCGCTGGCGCTCGCGAGCGACGAGAATCGCCCGCTGCGCGACTACACGCTCGGGCAACTCGCGGCCGGCGCGGCGTGCGACCCGTTCGCATGCGGCGAGACGCTGCAGAAGCTGCCGGTGCCGCTGGTGCTCGGCTGGCTGCAGCGCTGGCTGTACGATCTGCTCGCGCAGCGGATGGCCGGCGCGCCGCGCTACTTCCCGACGCACGCGGCCGCCTTGGCGCGCTGCGCGGAAGCGGTCGACGCGAACGCATTCGCGCGCTTCATGAAAGCCGTGACGCGGCAGCGGACGGTCGAGAACCATCCGCTCAACGCGCGGCTCGTATTCGAGGAATTGTTTCTCGGATATCGGGAAATGTTCGCTTGATCCGGCATTGTTTCCGATGGGTTGCGAAACGATGAACGGGTCCCGCTGCGGCGCGGCCGTGGCCGCCCGGCCCGCGCACGTCGCCCGGTGCCGCCAGCCGGCGGGCGCATGAGCGCCCGTCTCACGTATTCAGGAAACACGATGTTCGTCGACTCTCACTGCCACATCAATTTCAAGGGCCTGGCCGACCGCCTGCCGGCCGTTCTCGAGAACATGCGCGAGCACGACGTCACGCATGCGCTGTGCGTGTCGGTCGATTTCGAGACGCTGCCGGACGTGCTCGCGATCGCCGAAGCGCACGACAACGTGTACGCGTCGGTCGGCGTCCATCCCGATCACGAGGACGCGCGCGAGCCGACGCTCGCGGAGCTCGTCGAGCTGGCCGCGCACCCGAAGGTCGTCGCGATCGGCGAAACCGGCCTCGACTACTACCGCCTCGAAGGCCGCTCGATCGCCGACATGGAATGGCAGCGCGAGCGTTTTCGCACGCACATCCGCGCGGCGAGCGCGACGATGAAGCCGCTGATCATCCACACGCGCGCGTCGTCGGAAGACACGCTGCGGATCATGGCCGAGGAGCGCGCGGACGTGCCGGGCGGCGTGATGCACTGCTTCACCGAGCCGTGGCCGGTCGCCGAGCAGGCGCTCGCGCAGAACTTCCATATCTCGCTGTCGGGCATCGTCACGTTCAAGAACGCGACCGACGTGCAGGACGTCGCGCGGCGCGTGCCGCTCGACCGGCTGCTGATTGAGACCGACTCGCCGTACCTCGCGCCGGTGCCGTATCGCGGCAAGCCGAATGAACCTGCGTACGTCAGCCATGTCGGACGCTTTATCGCATCCGAGCGCGGGATCGCCGTCGAGGCGCTCGCCGATGCGACGACGCAGAACTTTTTCCGGCTGTTCAAGATCGCCCGCTAACGACGCGCGCGCAGCCGACAACCCAGGGAAGGAGCCCACAACAATGACGAAGCCGACCAACCATCTGTCCAAACGCGCCCTCGTTGCCGCCGCATTCGTCGCGAGCGGCCTGTTCGCCGCCGCCGGCGCGCATGCCGAGTCGCTCGACGCGATCGTCAAGGCCGTCAAGTTCGACGACATCGCCGATATCGGCAAGCAGCTCAAGAGCGGCAAGCTCGATCCGAACACCCTCGCGCCGAACGGCGACCCGATCCTCGTGATCGCCGCGCGCGAGAAGTCCGACAAGGTCGCGGCCGCGATCGCGACGACGCCGAACGTCGATCTCGAGAAGGAAGACAAGGCCGGCGAAAACGCGCTGATGCTCGCATCGCTGAACGGCGACCTCGGCCTCGTCAAGCTGCTGATCGACAAGGGCGCGGAAGTCAGCAAGAAGGGCTGGGCGCCGCTGCACTACGCGGCGACCAACGGCCAGGACGCGGTCGTCAAGGTGCTGCTCGACCACGACGCGTACATCGACACCGCATCGCCGAACGGCACGACGCCGCTGATGATGGCCGCGCGCGGCAATCATGCGTCGACGGTCACGCTGCTGCTCGACCAGGGCGCGGATCCGCAGGTGAAGAACCAGCTCGGCATCACCGCGCTCGAGTTCGCGAAGCACTACAACGCGCCGGACGCGATCGAGATCCTGAGCAAGCGGACGACGCGTATCGGTGCGGGCACGCCGGCAGATGCTCAAAAGAGTGCAAAATAACGGTTTTTGGTGCGGCGGCGCCTGTCCGGCCAGCCGGCTTCCGGGCGGAGCAGGGCATCCGTTGCCGCACCGGCCAACGCAGCAGGCGGTCTCGGGCCGCCTTGACATAAGAAGGAACACCATGTTGCGCGCAATGTTTTGTGCCGCGGCGTTTGCCGTGCCGTTGTCGGCGGCGGCTTTCACGGGCGCGGATCTCGACCGGCTGTGCGCGAAGACGGACGTCAAGTCGCGGGCGTCGTGCGCGGCCTATATCGAAGGCGCCGCCGACGGCGTCTACAACACGATCGATGCGATCGGCGGCACCACGGGGCCGCGCGTCGGCCAGTATTTCTGCCTGCCGCCCGACATCCGGGCGCAACAGATGACGGACGCGGTGCGCAAGTACATCGCGGAAAATCCGAAGCTGGCCGACTACAACGCGAGCACCGCGGTGTCGCTCGGTCTCGGCAAGGCGTTTCCCTGCAGGAACGGCAGCTGATCTGACGCCGTGTCCGGGCGCGTGCGCGGCCCGGGCGTCGCCGACGCATCCAGGACGAAGCCAGTGGGCTTCATCACTCGAGGGCGCCGATGATTTCAATCGAGGAACTGCAGCGCATCGCCGATGCGCCGCTGCATTCGTGGCTCGGCACGCTGGGCGTGTCGGTCATCGTCATACTGGTCGTCACGGTCGTGCACCGCCTCGGCGCACGCATCGTCAAGCGCATCGCGCAGCCGTATCCGCTGATGAGCGCGATCCTGCGCTACATCGACAAGCCGTCGCTCGTCGTGCTGGCGCTGCTGGCGCTTGAATTCCTGTGGATCCAGGCCGACGACGGCATGTCGTTCGTGCGCGGCATGCGCACCGCGGCCGCGGTCGGCTCGATCGTGTCGCTCACGTGGCTGCTGGTGCGGCTCGCGGCCGGCGTCGGCGACGCGATCATCCAGGCCCATCCGATCGATACGGCCGACAATCTGCAGGCACGGCGCGTCCATACGCAGGCCAAGGTGCTCGTGCGGACCGTGATGGTGCTGATCGTGATCATCGGCACCGGCGCCGCGCTGATGACGTTCCCGAACGTGCGCCAGATCGGCGCGAGCCTGCTGGCGTCGGCCGGCGTCGCGGGGCTGGTCGCCGGTATCGCCGCACGGCCGGTGCTCGGCAACCTGATTGCCGGGTTGCAGATCGCGCTCACGCAGCCGATCCGGCTCGACGACGTGGTCGTGATCCAGGGCGAGTGGGGGCGTATCGAGGAAATCACCGGCTCGTTCGTGTCGGTGCGGCTGTGGGACCAGCGGCGCCTCGTCGTGCCGCTGCAGTGGATCATCGAGAACCCGTTCACGAACTGGACGCGCAGCAGCGCGGAGATTATCGGCACCGTCTACCTGTCGGTCGATTACCGCACGCCGCTCGCGCCGCTGCGCGAGGAACTCGCGCGGCTCGTCCACGCCGCGCCCGAGTGGGACGGCCGCGTGCAGGTGCTGCAGGTGACCGACGCGACGGAGCGCACGATGCAGTTGCGCGCGCTCGTCAGCGCGGCCGATTCGTCGTCGTGCTGGGATCTGCGCTGCCGCGTGCGCGAAGGGTTGATCGCCTATCTGCAGGACCGCTATCCGCAATGCCTGCCGCGCAGCCGGATGGAGCTGTATCCGCACGACGCGGCGCCCGATGCGCCGAATCGCGAACGGCCGCACGTGCGCTCGCCTGCCGCCAGCACCGCGGCCAACACCGCCGCCGACCCGCAGGCCGTCGAAGGCCGCTGAGCGCGGCCCGGCCCCTGCTTGCCATTTCCCGTTCCCATGACCGCGCTGAAGACGCTTGCCATCGCCAATTACCGCTCGCTGCGCGAGCTGATCGTGCCGCTCGCGGCGCTCAACGTCGTCACGGGCCCGAACGGCAGCGGCAAGTCGAGCGTGTACCGCGCGCTGCGGCTGCTCGCCGATACCGCACAGGGCCGCGTGATCCCGTCGCTCGCGCGCGAGGGCGGCTTGCCGTCGACGTTGTGGGCCGGCCCCGAGCGCTTCTCGCGCGCGATGCTGGCCGGCGAGGTGCCGGTGACGGGCACGGTGCGCAAGGGCCCGGTGAGCCTGAAGCTCGGTTTCGCGTGCGACGATTTCGGCTATGCGATCGATCTCGGCCTGCCATTGCCGAGCCGTTCGCAGTTCGCGCTCGACCCGGTGGTCAAGCGCGAATGCATCTGGGGCGGCGCGGTGCTGCGCCCGTCCACGCTGCTGGTCGACCGGCAGGGCGCGCAGATCCGCGCGCGTACCGCGTCGGGCGACTGGCTGACGATCCCGCAGCCGGTCGCGAGCTTCGACAGCATGATGACCGAATTCGCCGATCCGACCGGCGCGCCCGAGATGATCGCGGTGCGCGAACGGATTCGCTCGTGGCGCTTCTACGACCATTTCCGGACCGATGCGCACGCGCCGGCGCGCCAGTCGCACATCGGCACGCATACGCCGGTGCTCGCGGACGACGGCGCCGACCTGGCCGCCGCGCTGCAGACGATTCGCGAAATCGGCGATGCCGCGGCGCTCGACGCGGCGATCGACGACGCGTTCCCCGGTGCGTCGGTCGAGATCGACAACCCGGGCGGCCGCGGCCGTTTCGACGTGCTGATGCGCCAGCCGGGGCTGCTGCGGCCGCTGGCGGCGGCCGAGCTGTCGGATGGCACGCTGCGTTACCTGCTGCTCGCGGCCGCGCTGCTGACGCCGCGGCCGCCGGCGCTGATGGTGCTGAACGAACCGGAGACGAGCCTGCATCCCGATCTGCTGCCGGCGCTCGGCCGCCTGATCGCGCAGGCCGCCCGGCGTTCGCAGGTGCTGGTCGTGTCTCACGCGGCGCGGCTCATCGCGACGCTCGAGCGCGAGGCCGGCTGCGAATCGCTGGTGCTCGACAAGCAGCTCGGCGCGACCGCGCTCGTCGATGCCGACTCGCGCGACCTGCCGGCCTGGAAGTGGCCGTCGCGTTGACAGCCTGACGGTGCGCCCTGGGGCGTGACCGGCCCGGCCGGGCCCGCTGCGAGGCGGCCGTGACCGGTCGGCCGAATGTATCCGGTCTGTAACAACCCCCAAAAAATGAAAGACCAGCGGTTCCGCTCATCGGGATCGCGAATAATAATGAGATATTCGGCTGGCGCCACGCCGGCCGGCGCCGCATGGACGCACGGCGGGCGCACGCAAGCGCGCAATCCCGCCGGCCGTACCGCAACGGACAGGACACAGGAGACGTGGACCATGAGAATTGCCCAGATCGCCCCGCTGACCGAATCCGTGCCGCCGAAGCTGTACGGCGGCACGGAGCGCGTCGTGTCCTACATCACCGAGGCGCTCGTCGACCTGGGCCACGATGTGACGCTGTTCGCGAGCGGCGATTCGACGACGCGGGCGACGCTCGAGCCCGTGTGGCCGCGCGCGCTGCGGCTCGATTCGTCGATCCGCGACCGGGTCGCGCCGCACATGCTGCTGATGGAGACGGTCGCGCGCCGCGCGAAGGATTTCGACGTGCTCCATTTCCACATGGACTACTACTCGTTCTCGGTCTTCAACCGGCAGGAAACGCCTTACGTGACGACGCTGCACGGCCGGCTCGACCTGCCCGAGCAGCAGCCGGTGTTCGACACCTTCAACACCGCGCCGGTGATCTCGATCTCCAATGCGCAGCGCCAGCCGCTGCCGCAGGCGAAATGGCTGACGACCGTCTATCACGGGCTGCCCGATACGCTGTACATGCCGCAGCCCGTCGAGCCGCGCTATCTCGCGTTCCTCGGCCGCATCTCGCCGGAAAAACGCGTCGATACCGCGATCCGCATCGCGCGCCAGTGCGGGCTGCCGATCCGGATCGCCGCGAAGATCGACGCGGCCGACCAGGAATACTTCGACCGCGAGATCAAGCCGCTCTTCGCGTTGCCGCACGTCGAATACATCGGCGAGATCGCCGATCACGAGAAGGCCGAATTCCTGTCGGGCGCGCATGCGCTGCTGTTTCCGATCGACTGGCCGGAGCCGTTCGGCCTGGTGATGATCGAGGCGATGTCGTGCGGCACGCCGGTCATCGCATTCAACCGCGGCGCGGTGCCCGAAGTGGTGGACGAGGGCGTGTCGGGGTTCATCGTCGAGGATGAAATCAGCGCGGTGGCCGCGGTGAACCGGCTGCACCTGCTGCCGCGTGCGCGCGTACGGCAGCGCTTCGAGGAGCGCTTCACGTCGCGCCGGATGGCGCAGCAGTACGTGGACGTGTACCAGTCGGTGATCCGCGCGCAGAAGCGCTCGCGCTTCAAGGTGATCGACTCGACGACCTGAGCGGTCCGATCAGCCTGGCTGACCTGACGCGCGGCGCGGGCGGATAAAAAAACGGCGATGCCCGCGAGGACATCGCCGTTTGCGCATGCCCGGCGCGCAGCGCCCGGGCAGTGCGTCAACGTCAGATCTTGAGCTTCGTGACCTTGGTGCCGTTGATCGACACGTCGCCCATCAGGCCGGCGTTCGTCAGCACGACGACCTGGATCGGCGCGGTGGCCGTGTTGGAATCGACCGCGCCGTTCGCGCCCATCTTCACGAGCGCGACCGATGCGCCGGCGCCGGCTGCCCAGCCGTCCGAGCTGCGGAATTCGTCGAGCGCCTGCTGCGTCATGAACAGGAACACGACCGCCTTCGACTGCGCGCCGGCCTGCAGGCCGACCGACAGCGACGACGTGTTGTAGTAGCCGACGGTGCTGCCGCCGACGCGCAGCGCGCCGTTGCCGGACTGGGCGCCGACGATGAAGCCGGCCTGGAGCACTTCGGGGAAGACCAGCACGCCGCGCGATTTCGCGACGAGCTCGCGCGAGCCCTTGACGGTGGAGTACATGCGCGACAGCGTGGCGTCGACGCTCGCGTCGATCGACTGACGCTTCGACGCGTTGGTGGCGGCATTGTCCGGCTTGTCCGGGGTGGTGGTGCAACCGGTGAGCGCGAGGCTACCGACGATGAGCGCGGCGGCGGCTTTGAGCACAAGAGTCCGTTTTTGCATCGTTGTTCTCCATCGGATGATGTTCGGAGTGAGTCTCGCTCAAGGAGCGGATCACGTCGGCAGTTATATCACAGCGGATCAGGGCCACTTTTCGTTGCCACGTGAAAAAGCGTCAAATCGCGCGCGGGTGTCGCGGCGCGCCAACGGACGAAGCGGCGCCCGCGCGACGCATGCCTCGCACAGGGGCGTCGTGCGGGAACGTGCGGGCGATTGCAGGGGCGGCGCCCGCGGCGCGCCGGTGTCAGTGCGTGACGGGGGGAACGGGCGGCTTGATCGGCGGGCGGCGCAGCGCGCGACGGATCAGCGCGATCACGACGCCGCACGCGAACAGGAACGCGGCCGGGACGACCCAGTAGCCGACGAACGCATGCCACAGGTAGCCGGCGAGCGTATTGCGGCGCACGACGTATTCGTCGCGAGCCGCCTGCTGGCGCGGCGCGTTGGCGGCCAGCACATCGGCCGGGCAACCGGCCGCGCGCGCCTCGTCGGCATCCCCGCGGCACTTCGCGGCGGCGCCGGCGGCCTGCTGCGCGTCGGTGAGCTGCCAGGTGGTCAGCGCGAGCTGCAGGTCGGCCTTGTTGTAGGCCATTTCCTCGCGGATCTCGCGCACGGCGACGATCGCGACGGGCACGGCCCAGAACACGATCACGATCAGCCAGCGGCGAAACCAGCGGTGTTGTCTCCATGCCATCCAGGCCTCCGTTTGACGCGCGTGCGCGTTCGTCTCGAGGGCGGCCCGATGGCGCTTCTTGGTCTTGGGTGGGCCGCGTTGCAGCCATCATAGAAGAAAACGCGGCGAATTGCCGCACCCGAATTACCGCCCCTGTGGCGGCGTCGGGACGGCGGGCCGGAAAACGGGGAGGGAGGCGGTGTGTGCGCGTCGATGCGCGTGCAACGAAAATGAAAATGCCGCGCCCGCCGAAGCGGTGCGCGGCATTCGAGACGGGAGCGCCGGAACTCAGGCGGCCGGCTGATTGCTCAGGCAGCTCTTCATGAACGCCTTGCGATCGTCGCCCTTCTTGCCGGTGGCCTGCGTGTTGCACGCCTTCATCTTTTCCTGCTGCGTCATCGCCTTCGCGGGCTTCGCCGACAGGCAGTCCTTCATGAACGCCTTGCGTTCGTCGCCCGTCTTGCCGGCTGCCTGCGTGTTACAGGCCTTCATCTTGTCCTGCTGGCTGTTCGCCGCGAAGGCGGGGGAAGCCAGCATGCCGCCGAGAAGCAGTGCGGCTACGAGCGATTGGATTTTCATTTCGACACTCCCATGGGGTGAATTGCGCGTGATCGACGCCGTCATGAAGCTCGACGCGACGTGGACAGGGCCACATCGCACCACGCGTTCCGATTATGGCAAATCAAGGTGAAAACACCAAAACGGCACTTTCTATAACGTTGCGGACGCCATGGCCGTTGACGGCGCACGCGGCCAGGAGATCGGGACAAACCATGACGCGCGGCGGCCGGCGCCGGCCCGTCGCGCCGGAACCTGTCGGCTCGCGGCCGCGAGCCATTACAATCGCGGCCATGAATACATCGAACACCGCATCCCCTTCGTCCGCGGCGACATTGCCGCGCATCGCCGTACTTGCCACCGGCGGCACGATCGCCGGCGCCGCGCCCGACGCGGCCAGCACGGCCGGCTACCAGGCCGGTGCGCTCGGCGTCAGTTTCCTGGTCGACGCCGTGCCGGCGCTCGCGTCGGTCGCGCGCATCGACGCGGAGCAGATCGCCAGCATCGACAGCAAGGATCTCGCGCTGCCGCTGTGGAACACGCTCGCCGCGCGGATCGACGCGCTGATGGCCGATCCCGCGATCGACGGCATCGTGATCACCCACGGCACCGATACGCTCGAGGAAACGGCGTACGCGCTGCATCTGGTCGTCCGGGGCGACAAGCCGGTCGTGCTGACGGCCGCGATGCGGCCGGCGACCGCGCTGTCGTCCGACGGCCCGCTGAACCTGCTGAACGCGGTGACGGTGGCCGCCCATCCGGCCGCGCGCGGGCAGGGCGTGCTGGTCGCGTTCAACAACCGGATCCACGGCGCGCGCGACGTCGTGAAGACGAGCACCTATGCGGTCGACGCGTTCCAGTCGCCGGAGCTCGGGGCGCTCGGCTGGGTACAGGACGGCCGCGTCGAATTCGCGCGCCGCATCACGCGCACGCGCGACACGCAACTGGCGATCGCGGCAAGCTGGCCGCCGGTCGAGGTCGTCGCGAGCTATGCGGGCGTGACGCGCACGGCCGTCGATGCGCTCGTCGGGGCCGGCGTGCGCGGCCTCGTCGTCGCAGGCACCGGCAACGGGTCGATTCATGCGACGCTGCAGGCGGCGCTCGCCGATGCGGTCAATGCGGGCGTGGCGGTGGTCCGTGCGTCGCGCGTCGGGTCGGGGCACGTGATGCGCAACGGCGCCGCGAGCGACGATGCACTCGGTTTCGTGAGCGCGGGCTCGCTGCACCCGTTCAAGGCGCGCGTGCTGCTGATGCTCGCGCTCGCGAACGGCATTCACGATCGCGACGCATTGCAGCGCGCGTTCGATACGCTGTGATTCGATGACGGGAAGATCGACACGCGCCGATCGCGCGGTGCGCGTCGCCCATGAAGAAAGGCGGGCCGAGCGGCCTGCCTTTTTTGCATCAGCGCTGCGCGAATGCTCAGGACTGCGGCGGAATCACGAGCTTCTGGCCCGGGTAGATCCGGTCCGGGCTCGACAGCATCGGCTTGTTCGCCTCGAAGATCGCCGGGTACTTGTTCGCGTCGCCGTACACTTCCTTGGCGATCGCCGACAGCGTGTCGCCCGGCTTCACGTCGTGGTACCGCACTTCCGGATCGTCCGGCTGCAGGCCGTCGTCGTTGACGCCCGCGACACCCTGCACGTTGCCGGCCGCGACCTTGACCTTCGCCTTCGTGTCGAGATCGGCGACGCTGCCCGACAGCGTGACGGTGCGCGACGCGCCGTCGAACGCGACGGTCAGGTTCGACGTGTCGAGACCTTGCGAGTTGATGTAGTTCTTGATCGCATCGGCCGCGGTCTGGTTCGCGGCATTCGGATCTTCCGCTGCCTGTGCATCGGCGTGACCCAGCAGTTTTTCACCCGCCTCTTTAATAAACGAAAGAAGACCCATCGTTGCACTCCTTAGGTGGTTGAAAAGAAAACGCGCCGTGAAGTGGCGAAAAAAACACCGCGCTGGGTGCGGTCTCCGGAGGGAAACGCAGGCGCGGCGGTTTTCTCGAAAGGCGTGGCGAAAGTGTAGGCGTTCAACGCGACGATTGCATGAAAAATCGCACGCTCGAACGTAAAGAAATGTAATACGCGAAATCCGACAGGCGGACACCCGACGACGACGTCTGACCGACCAAGGCTTCCCCGGCGCCGCCGGGTGCCGCTGCGGACCCCACCACGCCGCTCTCAGCCCAGAGCGGCGTTTTTCGCCCCGTTCCGCATGCCGTTGGCGATGCAGGCCGGGGCGCCCCACCGTGATGCGCGTGTGCACCGCGCATCGATGCGACCGGCCGCGGCCGGATCGCAATCATTCGTCGCGCGCGTCCGCCATCGCAGCACAAACGCGCGTTGCTGCGGCCGCGTTACGCGGCCGGCGTCTGGCCGATCTCGAAGTTCGACATGATCTCGAGCGCGCGCACGAGTGCCGAGTGATCCCATGCCTTGCCGCCGTGCGACGCGCACACGCTGAACAACTGCTGCGCGCTCGCGGTGTGCGGCAGCGCGAGGCCGAGCTTGCGCGCGCCGTCGAGCGCGAGGTTCAGGTCCTTCTGGTGCAGCTCGATGCGAAAGCCCGGGTCGAACGTGCGCTTGGTCATGCGCGCGCCGTGCACTTCGAGGATGCGCGACGCGGCGAAGCCGCCCATCAGCGCCTGGCGCACGCGTTCCGGATCGGCGCCCGAACGCGCGGCGAACAGCAGCGCTTCGCCGACCGCTTCGATGTTCAGCGCGACGATGATCTGGTTCGCGACCTTGCAGGTCTGGCCCGCGCCGTTGTCGCCGACGAGCGTGATGTTCTTGCCCATCTTCTCGAACAGCGGCTTCGCGCGCTCGAACGCCTTCTCGGGGCCGCCGACCATGATCGTCAGCGTCGCTTCGCGCGCACCGACTTCGCCGCCGGACACCGGCGCGTCGAGGTAGTCGCAGCCGAGCGCGTTGATCTGTTTCGCGAATGCCTGCGTGTCGAGCGGCGAGATCGAGCTCATGTCGATCACGAGCTTGCCGGCGCTCAGGCCCTTCGCGACGCCGTCGTCGGCGAACAGCACGTTACGCACGTCCGGCGTGTCCGGCACCATCGAGATGATGATGTCCGCGTGCCGCGCGACTTCGGTCGAGTTCGCGACGACCTTGGCGCTGCCGCGCAGATCGTCCGGGATCGGAAACGCGCCGTTCACGACGAGTTGATGATCGCCCTTGAGCAGGTTGCGCGCCATGTGCGCGCCCATGATGCCGAGGCCGATGAAACCGATGGTTGCCATGTGAAAGTCTCCTGTGGGGCTGAAAACGGAAAGGGTGCGACTCAGGCGGCGCGACGCGCCGAGGCCGGTGCGCAACCGGCCACGCTTTGCAGCCAGCCGAGGCCTTCCGTCGTGGTGGTGCGGGGCTTGTATTCGCAGCCGACGTAGCCGGCATAGCCGAGCCGGTCGAGCAGCGCGAACAGGAACGCGTAGTTGATCTCGCCGGTGCCCGGCTCGTTGCGGCCCGGGTTGTCCGCGAGCTGGACGTGGCCGATCGACGCGAGGTTGCGTTCGATCGTCGCGGCCAGTTCGCCTTCCATGCGTTGCATGTGATAGATGTCGTACTGCAGGAACAGGTTGTCCGACCCGACCGCGCGGATCACGTCGAGGCCTTCCGACGACCGGTTCAGCGCGAAGCCCGGGATGTCGAAGCGGTTGCACGGCTCGACGAGCAGGCGGATGCCTTCGCGCTTCAGCGCATCGGCGGCGAAGCGCAGGTTGTCGACGATCGTCACGAACGTCTTGTCGCGCGCCGTGCTCGCCGACGGGATGCCGACGAGGCAGTTCAACTGCGGCACCTTCAGCGCCTTCGCGTAGTCGATCGCTCGACCGACCCCTTCCTGGAATTCGCCGACGCGATCGGGCAGGCACGCGATGCCGCGCTCGCCTTGGTCCCAGTTGCCGGCGGGCAGGTTGTGCAGCACGAGGCGCAGGCCGTGCGTCTCGAGCCGCTCGGCGAGTTCTTCTTTCGCGTACGGATACGGGAACAGGAACTCGACGGCGTCGAAGCCCGCGTCCGCGGCCGCCTTGAAGCGGTCGAGGAACGGCACTTCGTTGAACAGCATGGTCAGGTTTGCAGCAAACTTCGGCATGAGCTAAGCCTCTTCGGTCGGTCAAAAATGTCGTGCGGTTCAGTCGAGCATCGAGATCGCGGTCGGTGCGTGCTCGGCCTTTTCGGCGAACTCCTCGAATTCGTTGATCGCGTCGATCTCGGTGCCCATCGAGATGTTCGTCACGCGCTCGAGGATCACCTCGACGACCACCGGCACGCTGAACTCTTCCGCGAGCGTTTGCGCCTGACGCAGCGCCGGCTCGATCTCTTCCGGCTTGAACACGCGCAGCGCCTTGCAGCCGAGGCCTTCCGCGACGGCCACGTGGTCGACGCCATAGCCGTTCAGTTCGGGCGCGTTCACGTTGTCGAACGCGAGCTGCACGCAGTAGTCCATGTCGAACGCGCGCTGCGCCTGGCGGATCAGCCCGAGGTACGAGTTGTTCACGACGACGTGCACGTACGGCAGCTTGAATTGCGCGCCGGCCGCGAGCTCCTCGATCATGAACTGGAAGTCGTAGTCGCCGGACAGCGCGACGATCGGGCGGCTCGGGTCGGCCGCACGCACGCCGAGTGCGGCGGGGATCGTCCAGCCGAGCGGGCCGGCCTGGCCGCAGTTGATCCAGTTGCGTGCCTTGAACACGTGCAGGAACTGCGCGGCGGCGATCTGCGACAGGCCGATCGTGCTGACGTAGCAGGTATCGCGGCCGAACACCTTGTTCATCTCTTCGTACACGCGCTGCGGCTTGACCGGCACGTTGTCGAAGTGCGTCTTGCGCTGCAGCGCGCGCTTGCGCGCCTGGCACTCGGACACCCACTCGCCGCGGTCCTTCAGCTTGCCCGCGGCCTTCCATTCCCGCGCGACCGCGACGAACAGCTCGAGGGCCGCCTTCGCGTCGGACACGATGCCGAGATCCGGGCCGAACACGCGGCCGATCTGCGTCGGCTCGATGTCGACGTGCACGAACTTGCGGCCCTTCGTGTAGACCTCGACGCTGCCCGTGTGGCGGTTCGCCCAGCGGTTGCCGATGCCGAGCACGAAGTCGGACGCGAGCATCGTCGCGTTGCCGTAGCGGTGCGACGTCTGCAGGCCGACCATGCCGGCCATCAGCGGGTGATCGTCGGGAATCGCGCCCCACGACATCAGCGTCGGGATCACCGGCACGCCGACCGTTTCGGCGAACTGCACGAGCAGGTCTTCGGCCGCCGCGTTGAGCACGCCGCCGCCCGACACGATCAGCGGCTTGTCCGCGTCGTTGAGCATCGCGAGCGCCTTCTCGATCTGCGCGCGGGTGGCCGCGGGCTTGTAGACCGGCAGCGGTTCGTACGTGTCGATGTCGAACTCGATTTCGGCGAGCTGCACGTCGATCGGCAGGTCGACCAGCACCGGGCCCGGGCGGCCCGAGCGCATCAGGTGGAACGCCTGCTGGAACACGCGCGGCACGAGCGCCGGTTCGCGCACGGTGACGGCCCACTTGGTGACCGGCTTCGCGATCGATTCGATGTCGACGGCCTGGAAGTCTTCCTTGTAGAGGCGCGCGCGAGGCGCCTGGCCCGTGATCGCGAGGATCGGAATCGAGTCGGCCGATGCGGAGTAGAGGCCGGTGATCATGTCGGTGCCGGCGGGGCCCGACGTGCCGATGCACACGCCGATGTTGCCCGGCGCCGCCCGCGTGAAGCCTTCGGCCATGTGCGATGCGCCCTCGACGTGGCGCGCGAGCACGTGGCTGATGCCGCCCGACTTGCGCATGGCCGAGTAGAACGGGTTGATCGCCGCGCCCGGCACGCCGAACGCGGTCTGGATGCCTTCCTTCTCGAGCACGAGTACGGCTGCGTCGACGGCTCTCATCTTGGCCATGAATGTCTCCTTGAATATGGCGGATCGTGCGAATCGGTCTGTTGGGGACACTTTAGGGATGCAGGAAAGGTTTGATAAGATCAGTCGAAGTCGCTTATTTCGAAACTAAAAGTATGGAATGACGGCCGGACGGGGCTTCCCGCCGGTGTCGGAGCCAAGACGGAGACGCGAGATGGACCGCTTCAAGCAGATCGAGACGTTCGTGCGCGTGGCCGATGCCGGCAGCCTCGCGGCGGCGGCGCTGGAGGAGGGCGTGTCGCCGGTGGTGCTGGGGCGGCGCATCGACGCGCTGGAGAAGCGCCTCGGCGTGAAACTGATGTACCGCTCGACGCGGCGGCTGGTGGTCAGCGAGGAGGGCGCCGCGTTCCTCGAGCGCTGCCGCGGGCTGCTGTCCGAATGGGATCAGGCCGAGAACGAGCTGGCTGCCGGCCGGCGCGCGGTCAGCGGGCACCTGATCGTGTCGGCGCCGGCCGCGTTCGGCCGCAAGCACGTCGCGCCGCACGCGCCCGGCTTCCTGGCCGACAAGCCGGAGATGCAGCTGTCGTTCAACCTGACCGACCGCGTCGTCGATCTCGTGCGCGAAGGCTACGACCTGTCGATCCGGATCGGCGGCGCGGTCGATCCGAACTTCGTCGCTGTGAAGCTCGCGTCGAACCGGCGCGTGGTGTGCGGCACGCCCGACTATTTCCGCCGGCACGGCCGGCCGAAATCGCTCGACGACCTGCTCAAGCACAACTGTCTCGCGTTCAACCTGCAGGGCGGGCAGAACCGCGGCTGGTATTTCCAGCGTCACGGCAAGATCGCGACGATGCGCGTGACCGGCAATCTCGACTGCAACGACGGCGAGCTGCTGCACCGCTGGGTGGCCGAGGGGCTCGGGCTCGGCTGGCGCTCGACGTGGGAGATCGCCGCGCAGCTCGAAACGGGCGAACTCGAGACCGTGCTCGACGAATACGCGCTGCCCGACTACGACATCCTCGCCGTCTACCCGCAGCAGCGCTACGTGCCGGCGCGCGTGCGTTACTTCATCGATTACCTGCGCGAAGCGTATGCGCGCCCCGGTTACTGGAGCACCACGCCGTAACGGCCGGCGCGCCCGGCCGCCTGCGATTTTTTACGCTGCATGCGTGCGGCGCGGGAATAAACTCGACGCAGCAGCGGTAAGGTCATCGAGCGCGCACGTTGCCGGTCTGTCCGGGCGCCGGGCGCGGAACGGGCGCGGCGTCGGCCGCCGGGACCAGGGAGGCCATGTGGGGCAAGCCGGACAGGCGGTCGATGAACGGGCGGCGGACGATGCAGCCGCGCGCGGCGAGCGGTTTCGCATGCTCGTGCTGCCGCATCTCGACGCCGCGTACAACCTCGCGCGCTGGCTGAGCGGCAGCGCCGGCGATGCGGACGACGTCGTGCAGGACGCGTGCATGCGCGCGCTGCGCTTCGTCGATTCGTGTCGCGGCGACAACGCGCGGCCGTGGCTGCTGACGATCGTGCGCCACACCTGGTACACCGAGTGGCGGCGGCGCACGCATGCGCACGAGGTGGCGCTGCCCGACACGCTCGACGACGCGGACGTGCCCGACGACTGGCAGCCGGCGACGGAGGACCCGCTCGCGCAGCTGCTGCGCGGCGAGAACGTGCGGCTCGTGAATGCGGCGCTCGCGAAGCTGCCGACCGAATACCGCGAGGTGCTCGTGCTGCGCGAGATGGAGGACCTCAGCTACCGCGAGATCGCGGCGATCGCCGACGTGCCGGTCGGCACGGTGATGTCGCGGCTCGCGCGCGGCCGGCGCAAGCTCGCCGCGCTGCTGGGCGCCGCGCCGGCGCCGACGACCGAAGGCCGGCCGGGCCGGACGCCGGCGGGCGGAACCGCATCGGAGGCTATCGATGGACTGTAACGAAGCGCGAGCGTTGCTGGACGCGGACGTCGACCGCGAGCTGTCGGCGCCCGATGCGTTGCGGGTCCAGCAGCATGTCGACGGGTGCGACGCGTGCCGCCGCGAACGCGCGCGGATCGTCACGCTGGTGCAGGCCGTGCGGCAGGCCGATTATCACCGCGCGCCGGACGCGCTGCGGGCGAGCATTCTTGCGAGCCTGCCGGCCGCGGCCGATGCGCCTGCCCGTGAACCGTCGCGGGCCGCGCCCCGGCCTGAACGGCAGTCACCGCCGCCACGGCGGCCGCGCGCACGCGACTGGTTCTCCTGGCTGACCGGGCGGGGCGGGTCGGCACGCCCGGTATCGACCGGCGCGGGGCCGCGCGTGGCCGCGTTGCCGGGCCTCGGCTGGGGCGTCGCGCTGTTGATGGCGCTCGCGGCGGCGGGCGGAATGGCGTGGTCGGCCCGCCACGCCGACACCGAGCGAACGGTCGACGAACTCGTCGCGAGCCATGTACGGGCCGACCTGTCGGCGCGCGCCATCGACGTGATCTCGACCGACCAGCACACGGTCAAGCCGTGGTTCAACGGCCGGCTCGACTATGCGCCGCCGGTCGAGGATCTCGCCAAGAACGGCTTCGCGCTGGTCGGCGGCCGGCTCGACTACGTCGGGCGTCGCCGTGTCGCGGTGCTCGTCTATCGCCACCGGCAGCACGTGGTCGACGTCTACGTGCAGCCGGCCGGGGAGCGGCCGGCTGCTCCGTACACGACCGTGTCGCAGGGCTATGCGCTCGACCGCTGGAACGCGGCCGGGATGACGTGGTGGGCCGTGACCGACGCCGAGCCGTCGGCGCTCGCGGCGTTCCGGACGGCCCTCGGCGCGCGGCTTGCCAGCGCGCGCAGCGAATGACGGCGCGGCCGAGGGGCGGCGCACGCGTGTTCCGGCCCCGGCCGTGGAAGGGCCGGATGTCGGCCGCGGCCGCCCGCATGCCTGTTCAAGTCTTTGAAAACACGGCCGAATCCGTCTGCCGATCGTCGATTGGCCTTGCATGCGCCCCGTAACCGGGGTAGAATCTTCGGCTTCTCACTTGCCACACCGGTTCAGACGCCCGGGTGGCTTTAATCCACAAGGAGTGTGTAATGCGTCATTACGAAATCGTATTCATCGTGCACCCGGATCAAAGCGAGCAAGTGCCCGCGATGATCGAGCGCTACAAGTCCACGATCACGTCGCACGGCGGCCAGATCCACCGTGTCGAAGACTGGGGCCGTCGCCAGCTGGCCTACATGATCGAGAAACTCGCGAAGGCTCACTACGTCTGCATGAACATCGAGTGCGACCAGACGACGCTCGACGAACTCGAACACGCGTTCAAGTTCAACGACGCCGTGCTGCGTCACCTCATCGTCAAGATGAAGAAGGCCGAAACCGGCCCGTCGCCGATGATGAAGGAAGTTCAGCGCGAAGAAGCCAAGAAGGCGGCTGCTGCTCAGCCGGCCGAAGCGCAGGCTTAAGTTCGTCACTTATTAAGCCATCAAGGAGCGCGCCACTCACGTGAACAGGTTGCAATTGACGGCGAGCGTCGTCGAACGCGCACCGGTGCGATATACGCCGGCCGGTGTTCCGATCGCAAGCGCCACATTGCATCACCGCACGGAAGTCGTCGAAGCAGGCATTCCCCGTCAGGTCGAAATGACGATCGAGGCGGTGGCGGCCGGTGAGGCGAGCGGCAAGCTGGAAAGTCGTGAAATGGGCGTCGAAACGCTGTTCACGGGCTTCCTGGCCAAGAAAAGCCGCAACGCGAGAACCTTGGTGTTTCACATCACTGCATTGCAGGACACAGGAAAGGACTGAAATCATGGCCCGCCCGACTGGTAAGAAATTCGACAAGCGTCGTCAGCAACAAAACCCGCTCTTCAAGCGCAAGAAGTTCTGCCGTTTCACGGCTGCAGGCGTCGAGCAGATCGACTACAAGGACACGGAAACGCTGAAGGACTTCATCGGCGAAAACGGCAAGATCACGCCGGCTCGTCTGACGGGTACGAAGGCGCACTATCAGCGTCAGCTGGATACGGCCATCAAGCGTGCGCGTTTCCTCGCGCTGCTGCCGTACACCGATCAGCACAAGGCGTAATCAGGCGACGCAATAAGGAGAATTCGAATGCAAATCATTCTGTTGGAAAAAGTCGCCAATCTGGGCAACCTCGGCGATATCGTCAAGGTCAAGGACGGTTACGCTCGCAACTTCCTGATCCCGAACCGCAAGGCTCGCCGTGCAACGAAGGAAGCGATCGCCGAATTCGAAGTGCGCCGCGCTGAACTCGAAAAGATCGCTGCTGAAAAGCTGGCAGCATCGCAGGCAGTCGGCGAGAAGCTGAACGGCCAGTCGTTCGAAATCACGCAGAAGTCGGGCGTCGACGGCCGTCTGTTCGGCTCGGTCACGAACGGCGACGTCGCGGAACTGCTGAAGAAGGCAGGCTACGAAGTCGAGAAGCTGCAAGTGCGCATGCCGGAAGGCCCGCTGAAGATGATCGGCGAGCACAACGTCCAGGTCGCGCTGCACACGGACGTCGTCGTCGACGTCACGATCAACGTGATCGGCGACCACGCGTAAGCGTATGCAAGCTTGCCGGGCGGCTTCCGTCGTCCGGACAAGGGCAGGCGCCCGGGCAACCGGGGCCTGCCTTTTTTATTGCCCGATCGCCGGCAAGCGGTGGTAGCGCTGCCGCCATCTATTCGCGATAATCCCAACCCATGAACGCGCCGCAAGATCCCCAAATCGAATCGCTGAAAGTCCCGCCGCATTCGGTCGAAGCCGAGCAGTCGGTGCTCGGCGGCCTGTTGCTCGACAACGCGGCATGGGACCGGATTGCCGATTTCCTGTCGCAGGGCGACTTCTACCGCTACGACCACCGGATCATCTACGAGCACATCGGCCGCCTGATCGCGTCGACGCGCCCGGCCGACGTCGTGACCGTGTACGAAGCGCTGACCACGTCCGGCAAGGCCGACGACGTCGGCGGGCTCGCGTACCTGAACGCCCTCGCGCAGAACACGCCGAGCGCGGCGAACATCCGCCGCTACGCGGAAATCGTGCGTGATCGCGCGGTGCTGCGCCGGCTGGTGTCGGTCGCCGACGAGATCTCGGCCGACGCCTTCAATCCGCAGGGCAAGGAAGTCCGCCAGCTGCTCGACGAAGCCGAATCGAAGGTCTTCTCGATCGCCGAGGAGGGCGCGCGCGGCAACCAGGGTTTCCTCGAGATCGGCCCGCTGCTTACCCAGGTGGTCGAGCGCATCGATACGCTTTACCACACCGCTAACCCGAGCGACGTCACCGGCACGCCGACCGGCTTCGTCGACCTCGACCGGATGACGTCCGGGATGCACGGCGGCGAGCTGATCATCGTGGCCGGAAGACCGTCGATGGGTAAGGCCCAGCCGCTCGATGCGCGCGTCAGGACGCTGACGGGCTGGAAGCCGATGGGTGAGCTGGCAGTCGGTGATGCACTTGCTTCGGTCGACGGCGCAGCGTCGATCGTGACCGGGATCTACCCGCAGGGCGAACGCCAGGTGTATCGGGTCCGCTTTTCGGATGGGCGTTCGGCCGAATGCTGCGACGAGCACCTGTGGTGCGTCCATTTCCGTGAGTGGGAAAAGCCGCGCGTACTGTCGACCGCGGAGATTCGCACGTTGCTGACGCGCGAACGCTACCGGAACCGGCTGTGGATCGACATGCCGAGCGGCGAGTTCGGTCATCGCGAGGCGCTGCCGATCGATCCGTGGGTGCTCGGCGCGCTGCTGGGCGACGGTGCGCTCGGCGGGACTGCTGTGCGTTTCAGCGTGAAGGCCGAGGAAACGTTGAGCCGGATGCGCGCGCGTGTCGACGCGTCGCTCGAGCTCGAATACGCGGGCCAGTACGACTGGCGCATCAAGCGCCGGCCGTCGACGGCCGCGGAAGCCCGGCCGTCCGCCAACCCGCTCAAGGCTGCTCTCGAGCAGCTCGGTGTGTGGGGGAGGACGAGCTACGACAAGTTCATCCCGCGCCTCTACCTCGATGCGGACAAGGACGCGCGGCTGGATTTGTTGCGCGGGCTGCTCGACACGGACGGCTGGGTCGAATCGTGGGGGGCGGTGCGTTATTCGACCGCCAGTGCGCAGTTGGCGAGCGACGTGCGCGAGCTGGCGCGTTCGCTCGGTGCATGGTGCCAGATTGCCGAAAAGGCGACGAGCTTCACGGTCGACGGCGAACGCAAGGCCGGTGCGACGGCTTACGTTTGCACGATCAGTCATCCGGATCCGCAGAGCCTGTTCCTGTTCCAGGGCAAGCGCGACCGGCTGACGGGCGGGCGTGTGCGCCGCAAGATGCCGGTTATCGTCGGCATCGAGCCGACGCGCCGGACGGCCACGCAATGCATTTCGGTCTCGCATCCGTCGCGGCTGTACGTGACCGACGATTACGTCGTGACCCACAATACGGCCTTCTCCATGAACATCGGCGAATACGTCGCGGTCGAGTACGGGTTGCCGGTCGCGGTGTTCTCGATGGAAATGCCGGGCACCCAGCTCGTGATGCGTATGCTCGGCTCGATCGGCCGGCTCGATCAGCACCGAATGCGTACCGGCCGCCTGACGGACGAGGATTGGCCGAAGCTGACGCACGCGGTGCAGAAGATGAGCGAGGCGCAGCTCTTCATCGACGAGACGGGCGGCCTGAATCCGATGGAATTGCGCTCGCGCGCGCGGCGCCTCGCGCGACAATGCGGCAAGCTCGGCCTGATCATCGTCGACTACCTGCAGCTGATGTCGGGTTCGTCGCAGGGCGAGAACCGCGCGACCGAAATTTCGGAAATCTCGCGATCGCTGAAGAGCCTCGCGAAGGAGCTCGACGTGCCGGTGATCGCGCTGTCGCAGCTGAACCGCGGCCTCGAACAGCGCCCGAACAAGCGGCCGGTGATGTCGGATTTGCGCGAATCGGGCGCAATCGAACAGGATGCGGACGTGATCCTGTTCATTTATCGAGATGAGGTCTACAATCCCGACAGCCCTGACAAGGGGACGGCCGAAATCATCATCGGCAAGCAGCGTAACGGCCCGATCGGGCCCGTTCGGCTCACGTTCCTGGGGCAATACACGAAGTTCGACAATTTTGCCGGGGCGCAGACCTTCTACGGCGAGTAAAGCCGGTTGTAAACACCTATTTCGCCAAATGTTGTATCCAATCCCGGCGTGCGCATATGCGCACGTCGCGTCGCGACCGGAACCGGTACAATGTCGCCCGTTTTCGTGACAGTAGTTTGACAATCTCTCAGGAATCCCATGTTCGGTCGATTCATGCCCACCGAGGGCAAGTTCTTTGAACTCTTCAACTCGCACGCGAAGCACATCGTTTCCGGTGGCCGCGAGCTCGAACTGCTGATCGACAATCTCGTCGACGCCGAGATTCACAAGCAAAACGTGCAAATCGCCGAGAAGGCCGCCGACAAGCTGACGCACGAGGCGATCGATCTGCTGCACAAGACCTTCATCACGCCGCTCGATCGTGACGAGATCCACAAGCTGATCACGACGATGGACGACATCCTCGACCTGATGGAGGACGTCGCGACGGCCGTGTCGCTGTACGACGTGCAGTCCGTCACGTCCGAGGCGAGCCAGCTCGCGCATATCGTCACGCAGTCGGCGCAACACGTGCAGCAGGCCGTCGGCCTGCTGTCCGACATGAAGCAGTCGGCGCAGATCCTCAAGCAGTGCGAGGAAATCGATCGCTGGGAGTCGGAAGCCGACCGCGTGCTGCGCGCGGCGATGTCGAAGCTGTTCCGCGAGGAAGACGACGTGAAGACGCTCATCAAGCTGAAGGCGATCTACGAGCTGCTGGAAGAGATCACCGACAAGTGCGAGGACGTCGCGAACATCATCGAAGGCATCGTGCTGGAAAACGCCTGAGCGGACCACATGCATTCGATACAACTCGCCCTATGGATGGTCGCGACGCTCGTGCTCGTCGCGCTCGTATTCGACTTCATGAACGGCTTTCACGACGCGGCGAACTCGATCGCCACCGTCGTGTCGACCGGGGTGCTGAAGCCCCAGCAGGCCGTGGTGTTCGCGGCCGCGTTCAACGTGATCGCGTATTTCATCTTCCACCTGAAAGTCGCACAGACCGTCGGTAAAGGCACGATCGATCCCGAGATCGTCGACCACTACGTCGTGTTCGGCGCGCTGGTCGGCGCGATCGGCTGGAACGTGATCACGTGGTACTACGGGATTCCGTCGAGCTCGTCGCACGCGCTGATCGGCGGCCTCGTCGGCGCGGCGCTCGCGAAGTCGGGCTGGAGCTCGCTGAACATCGACGGGCTGCTGAAGACGATCGCGTTCATCTTCATTTCGCCGCTGCTCGGTTTCATCCTCGGTTCACTGTTCATGCTCGGCGTGTCGTGGCTGTATTTCCGTACCGCGCCCAGCAAGGTCGACCGGCGTTTCCGCCGGCTGCAGCTGCTGTCGGCGGGGCTGTACAGCCTGGGCCACGGCGGCAACGACGCACAGAAGACGATCGGTATCATCTGGATGCTGCTGATCGCGAGCGGCTACGCGTCGGCCACCGCCGATGCGCCGCCGGCGTGGGTGATCGGCGCGTGCTACCTGTCGATGGGCCTCGGCACGCTGTTCGGCGGCTGGCGCATCGTGCGCACGATGGGCCAGAAGATCACGAAGCTCAAGCCGGTCGGCGGCTTCTGCGCGGAAAGCGGTGGGGCAATCACGCTGTTCGTCGCATCGTTCCTCGGCATTCCCGTGTCGACCACGCACACGATTACCGGTGCGATCGTCGGTGTCGGCGCGACGCAGAAGCTGTCGGCCGTGCGCTGGGGCGTCGCCGGCAACATCGTGTGGGCGTGGGTGCTGACGTTGCCGGCGGCCGCGCTGTTCGCGGCTGGCGGCTGGTGGCTCGGGCATCAGATCTTCTGATCGCCGACACTTCCTGATCGACGCGAAATGCGCCGCAAGCCGAAAGGCCGCGGCGCATTTTCTTTTGGAGGCCAGCGGAGCATGTCGTCGACGTCGTCGACGGTCGCGGTTCGAGCAACGGCTCAGTAGCTGCCGTTCGCGAACCGCGCGATCGGATCGTCTGCCGTACTGGTGCGCGGGCTGATGGGCGCGGATTGCGTCGACGCACGCAACACCTGCACGGGATCGATGGTGCGCGGCGGCGTGCCGGGGGCGGCGGGCGGCGGCTCGGCATCGAAGGCGGCGGCCTCGGCGGCCGTCAGTGCGGTCGTCGGAATCTGCGTGCCGACTTCCGCCGGGGCGGTCGGTGCTGCGTTGGCGGTCATCGCAGTCGCGCCGTCATTCACCGACGTGGCTTGCTGCTGGGCCGCCTGCATCCGCGGTGGCGGCGGTTCATACGGATCGGCGGCCGGTGCTGCCGGTGCGGTTGCGGTGGCCGTCACGACCGGCGCGGTCGGGATGGCCGGAGCCGGCGCCTGCGTCGCTCTTGCTCGTGAAGACGCATACGCCGCCGGCTGTCGCGGCGCGGCGGCAGCCGTCACGACCGCCGGAGCAGCCGCGAGCGCCGGCGGATTGCGCGGCTCGTCGCGCTTGGCCTCGTAGGTCGGCGCATCGAACGGCGTCGGGGCGGAGCGCGGCGGCGCGACGCGGCGAATGCCGTCGAAGCGCTTCGCCCAGTACGGGTTCGTCAGGTAGTCGAGCCGCACGGTGCCGCCCGTCGACGGTGCGTTGACGAAGCGCAGCTTGCCGACATAGATGCCGACGTGCGAATGCGGCCGCCCGGTCGTATTGAAGAAGATCAGGTCGCCCGGCGCGATCTCGTCGGGCTCGATCGACACGCCGCGGCTGCTCATGTCGGCGGTCGTGCGCGGCAGGTTCACGTCGGCCGCGCGGCCGATCACGTAGCGCACGAGCCCGCTGCAGTCGAAGCCGCTCGCCGGCGTGTTGCCGCCCCAGCGATACGGGACGCCGACGAGGCTCATCGCCTGGATCGAGATCTCTTCCTGGCCGACGCTGTGGTCGACGAATTTGGGGAAATTGGCCGGCGCCGGGAACGCACGCGGCGTCGTGATCTTCATGCCCGACGCGGAACGCGATGCCGATTGCGGCGGCACGCTGGAGCAGGCCGCAAGCAGGGAGACGACGGCGACGGGAACCCAGATTCGAAGCATGGCAAGGCGGGCGAGCGGTGCACTCGCGAATCGTATGACAACAGACAGACCCGATGGTAGACGCTCCGGCGGGGCTTAAGCAACCATTCTTGAGAATTTACTTGAAGTTTCGCGCGTAAACTGCGTGGTTGCGTGACGACGCGTTACCTTTGTCTTCGACCCCAAATAAAAACGGCGCTCCGGAAACGGAGCGCCGCGTGGCGTCGACAGCCGGCCGATCGGCCGGCCGGCGCGTTACAGAATGTCCGACGCGTAGTCGGCGAGCCGCGAGCGTTCGCCGCGCGCGAGCGTTACGTGGCCGCTGTGGCCCCAGCCCTTGAAGCGGTCGACGACGTAGGTCAGGCCCGAGCTGCCCTCGGTCAGATAGGGCGTGTCGATCTGCGCGATGTTGCCCAGGCACACGATCTTCGTGCCGGGGCCCGCGCGCGTGACGAGCGTCTTCATCTGCTTCGGCGTCAGGTTCTGCGCCTCGTCGATGATCAGGTACTTGTCGACGAACGTGCGGCCGCGCATGAAGTTCATGCTCTTCACCTTCAGGCGCGAACGGATCAGCTCCTGCGTCGCCGCACGGCCCCATTCGCCGGCCGCGTCGTCGGTCTTCTGCAGCACTTCGAGGTTGTCGTCGAATGCGCCCATCCACGGCTGCATCTTTTCTTCCTCGGTGCCGGGCAGGAAACCGATGTCCTCGCCGACGGGCACGGTCGCGCGCGTCACGATGATCTCGTTGTAGCGCTTGTCGTCGAGCACCTGCGCGAGGCCGGCCGCGAGCGCGACGAGCGTCTTGCCGGTGCCGGCCTGGCCGAGCAGCGTGACGAAGTCGATCTCGGGGTTCATCAGCAGGTTCAGCGCGAAGTTCTGCTCGCGATTGCGCGCGGTGATGCCCCACACGTTGTTCTTGTGGTGGCTGTAGTCGCGCAGCGTCTGCAGCAGCGCCGTCTTGCCGTTCAGCTCGCGGACGATCGCGTGGAACGTCGGCTCGCCGTTCTGCGGCTCGAGATAGACGAACTCGTTGACGAGCATCGACGCGACGAGCGGGCCGGTCACGCGGTAGTACGTGGTGCCCGTCTTCGTGTCCTGCCAGCTCTCCATGCCCTTCGCATGCTTGGTCCAGAAGTCCTGCGGCAGTTCGCGCACGCCGTTGTACAGGAGATCCGAATCCTCGAGCACCTGGTCGTTGAAGTAGTCTTCCGCGGGCAGGCCGAGCGCGTGCGCCTTGATCCGCATGTTGATGTCTTTCGACACCAGCACGACCTGGCGGTCGGGCCGGTCGCGCTGCAGCGCGCGCACGACGCCGAGGATCTGATTGTCGGCCTTGCCTTCGGGCAAACCTTCCACCGGCGCGATATCCGCCAGCTTCGTCTGGAAGTACAGGCGGCCGAGCGCGTCGCGGCTGCCGAGGCGCGACAGCGGGATGCCGGCCGAGATCGGGCCGCCGTCGGCGACGAGCGCGTCGAGCGTGCGGCTGACCTGGCGCGCGTTGCGTGCGACTTCGGACATCCCCTTCTTGTGGTTGTCGAGTTCCTCGAGCGTCATCATCGGCAGATAGACGTCGTGTTCCTCGAAGCGGAAGAGGCTGCTCGGGTCGTGCATCAGCACGTTGGTGTCGAGCACGAACAGCTTCTGCAGTTCGGCGTCGGCGGGCTTGCGGCTGCGCGACTTCGTCGCGGCGCCGGCATCGCGCGCGGGTGCCGCGGCCGCTCCGCCAGACTTGTCGGCGGCCGGCTTGTCGTTGCGTGCCACGACGGGCGCCGCGGGTTCGGCGGGCGCCGGCATCGGCTGCAGCAGCGCGGCCGTCTGCCTGGTCTTGCGGCCGCGCGCGGGCGCGCTCGGGGCATCGGGCGCCGAAGACGCGACGGCGCGCAGCGGCGCGGCCGTGTTCGCGGCTTCGATCATCGGTTGGGCCACGCTGGCCGGACCATAGTCACCGGCTGTGGATGCGTCCCCTTCGGCGGATTTCTTCGCGGCTTTCGCGGGCCGCGCTTTCGCCTTGTATTCGTCGGGCGGCAGCAGGCTGCCGAGCTTGCTGGGGGGAGTAGGCAAAGGCATGGTGTCCCTCGGGAGGAATCGTGTCGCATGGCGTGCGCCGCTGATCGCATCCTGCGTGACGTAGACGCATGCAGTTTGCGCGCGGTGGCGCACAGGAATTTCGTCTAGCCGGTTCGCCTAAGTGTCGATCAGCTCCTCGATGCGGTAAGGGCCGGACCGGGGAGGGCCGGCGCGCGTTCCATAAAAAAAGCCGCTGCCCCGTCGACAGGGACATGCGGCTCGGCTGATGCCGTCGTGATGCGCGTCAGGTGCCGGCAAGCATCGCAACGGGCACCGGCGCAGCTACGAGAAATATGGGGCGAACGGGCATTCATTGCGGCCCAATATAACGCGCCTCAAAGCGCTTGTACAGCCTTTAGCACGTCGTCCACGTGACCCGGTACCTTGATGCCGCGCCATGCGTGGCGAAGCACGCCGTCCGCGTCGATCAGGAACGTCGAGCGCTCGATTCCGCGCACTTCCTTGCCATACATTTTCTTCATCTTGATGACATCGAACAACGCGCACAGCGCTTCGTCGGCATCGGAAATCAGCGGGAACGGCAGTTCGAGCTTGGCCTTGAAGTTGTCGTGCGAGCGCAGGCTGTCGCGCGACACGCCGATGACTTCCGCACCGGCTTTCTTGAACTTCGGATAGAGATCGCGGAACTGCAGCCCTTCGGTCGTGCAGCCCGGCGTGTTGTCCTTCGGATAGAAGTACAGCACGAGCTTCTTGCCCTTCAGGTCGGACAGCGAAATGTCGCCGCCCGTGGCCGGTGCGGTGAAATCGGGAACTTGACGGTCAACTTCGACAGACACGTGTTTCTCCTGTTGTTATGGAAGGGCGCCGCTGCGGCGGCGCGGTTCGGCGGGGCGTCGCGGCAACGCGCCGCGAGGGCGGGAGCGGCGACGCCGGCTCGCGCGCGAACTCAGTCGGGCTGGACGATCAGTTCGCCGGAGCGGCCGGGGATTTCGCCCCACGCGACAGGGTACGATGGCAGCGAGTCGCGGTCCAGCGTCGCGTGGTAGTCGCCCATCGTCGCGAACGTGTGGCCTTGCGCACGCCAGCCGGCGAGCAGTTGCTCGAACACGGGCGCGAGCTTCTGGCCTTCCAGTTCCGCATGCAGCGTGAACACCTGGTCGTGCGGATTGGCTTCGGTGAACTTGAGGATGTGCGCGGCGACGTTGTGCGTGTCGATGCCGTCGACGCCGAGCACTTCGTCGAGCGTCGGCAGCGTGGTCGGCATCTGCACGTGCGACAGCGTGCGGCCGCCGACGACGGGCAGGTACGGCGAGTGGCCGCGACCGTCGGATGCGTAGCGCATCCCCCACGCGTCGATCTGCTCGAACGCGGAATCGTTCATCTGCCAGCCGGCCGCGCCGTGCGTGACGGGCGGCGCGCCGAAGATCTCGATGAAGCGCGCGTGGCTCTTCTGCATTTCACGCGCGGTCCAGTCGCGATCGCGCACGCGCACGTTGTCCTGCCAGACCACGTGATCCCACGTGTGGATCCCGCATTCGAAGCCGGCCTCGTGAATCGCGCGCATGTCGGCGATCGCGCGGCGGCCGATGTCGGGGCCGGGCAGCAGCACGCCGTACATCAGCTGCTTCACGCCGTAGTGTTCGACGACCGACGTGCGCGACACCTTCTTCAGGAAGCCCGGACGGAACACGCGCCGCAGCGCCCAGCCCGTGTGATCGGGCCCGAGGCTGAAGAGGAAGGTCGCGCGCGCATTGAAGCGATCGAAGATGCGCGCGAGGTTCGGCACGCCTTCGCGCGTGCCGCGCAGCGTGTCGACGTCGATCTTGAGGACGATGCGAGCCAAGCGAACGTCCCGCTCAGCCTTGCTGTTCGACGAGCGCGCGCGCGTCGGCGACGTGGCCGCGATACGCTTCGAAGATGTTGCGCAGCGCGTCGTCGAACGTCGCTTGCGGCGCCCAGCCGAGCTCCTGCATCGTGTTGTCGATCTTCGGCACGCGGTTCTGCACGTCCTGGTAGCCGTTGCCGTAGTAGGCGCCGGACGTCGTTTCGACGAGCTTCACCTGCTTGGCCGAATCGGCGTACTCGGGGAATTCCGCGGCCAGTTCGAGCATCTTGTGCGCGAGCTCGCGAACCGAGAAGTTGTTCTTCGGATTGCCGATGTTGTAGATCTTGCCCGACGCGACGCCGCCCTTGTTCTCGATGATCTTCATCAGCGCGCTGATGCCGTCGCCGATGTCGGTGAACGCGCGCTTCTGCGAGCCGCCGTCGACGAGGCTGATGTTCTCGCCGCGCACGATGTGGCCGAGGAACTGCGTGACCACGCGCGAGCTGCCTTCCTTCGGCGTGTAGATCGAGTCGAGGCCCGGGCCGATCCAGTTGAACGGGCGGAACAGCGTGAAGTTCAGGCCTTCCATCCCGTAGCCCCAGATCACGCGGTCCATCAGCTGCTTCGAGCACGCGTAGATCCAGCGCGGCTTGTTGATCGGGCCGTAGGTGAGCGCGGAGGCATCCGGGTCGAACTGCTCGTCCGAGCACATGCCGTAGACCTCGGAGGTCGACGGGAACACGAGGTGCTTGCCGTACTTGACGGCCGAGCGCACGATCGGCAGGTTCGCCTCGAAGTCGAGCTCGAACACGCGCAGCGGCTGCTGGACGTAGGTGGCCGGCGTCGCGATCGCGACGAGCGGCAGGATCACGTCGCACTTCTTCACGTGATACTCGACCCACTCCTTGTTGATCGTGATGTCGCCTTCGAAGAAATGCATCCGCTCGTGGTTGACGAGGTCGCCCAGCCGGTCGGTCTGCATGTCCATGCCGAACACTTCCCAATCGGTGGTCTCAAGAATGCGCTTCGACAGGTGATGGCCGATGAAGCCGTTCACACCCAGGATCAGGACTTTTTTTGCTTTCATGAATGACGGGAAGAATGAATGAACTGCGCGAATTCCGCGGGCGCCACGACGGTTTCACCGCCGTCGCGCTGTTGCCGGAGCTCGAGAATGGATAGGGCGCGGCTGTCGCCGCAGACGCCGAATAGCGCATTATCGCTTACGTGCAGGCCGGGCGGCAAATCCGCGGCGGCCGCCGCCATCGCGCTGCCGGGCGCCGCGAGGCGCGCGCGCGCGATCACGAAGCGCGCGCCGTGGACGTCCGTGAATGCACCCGGATACGGGGGCGCGACCGCGCGCACCAGGTTGTAGACCTGCGCGGCCGGCTTCGACCAGTCGACGCGGCCGTCCTCGGGCTTGCGTCCGCCGTAGTAGCTGCCGGTCGCGAGATCGTTCGGCAGGTGCGGCGCCTCGCCCGCGAGCAGCGCGGGCAGCACGCGCCACAGCGTCTGCTCGGCGGCCACGGTGACCTTGTCGAATACCTGCGCGGCCGTGTCGTCCGGCAGGATCGACACCGCGGTCTGGCCGACGATCGCACCCGCGTCGGGCTTGGCGGCCATCTCGTGCAGCGTCGCGCCGGTCTCGGTCTCGCCGTTCAGCACGGCCCAGTTGGTCGGAACCCGACCCCGGTATTTCGGCAGCAGCGAACCGTGCATGTTGTACGCGCCGCGCGGCGCGATCGCGAGCAGGTCCACCGGCAGCATGTGGCGGTAGTAGAACGAGAAGATGAAATCGGGCCGCGCGTCGGACACCGCGCGGCGCAGCGCCGGATCGGCGGGATCGGCCGGCGTGAGCACCGGAATGCCGTGCTCGGCCGCGACGGCCGCGACGCTGCCGAACCAGATGTTCTCGTTCGGATTGTCCTCGTGCGTGACGACCAGCGCGACGTCGACGCCGCGCGCGAGCAGCACCTGCAGGCACCGCACGCCGACGTTGTGATACGCGAAGACGACCGCGCGCGGCTTCATTGCACGGCTCCCGGATGGTTCGCGCCGGCCGGCACCGGCGGCACGCCATCGTGCTGCTCGAGCACGGCCTGGATCAGGTAGCGCGGCCGCGCGCGCACCTGCTGGTAGATGCGGCCGACGTATTCGCCGAGCAGGCCCAGCGCGAAGATGATCACGCCGAGCAGGAAGAACGTGATCGCGAACAGCGTGAACACGCCTTGCACTTCCGCGCCGACGATGAAGCGGCGCACGAGCAGCAGCACGAACAGCGCGGCGGAGCCGAGCGACAGGATCACGCCGATGAACGACAGCCACTGCAGCGGCACGACCGAGAAGCCCGTCACGAGGTCGAAGTTCAGCCGGATCAGGCTGTACAGCGAATACTTCGACTGGCCCGCGAAGCGTTCCTCGTGCGCGACCTCGATTTCGGTCGGGTTCTGCGCGAACGTGTACGCGAGCGCGGGGATGAACGTGTTGACTTCGCCGCACACGTTGATCGTGTCGATGATGCGGCGGCTGTACGCGCGCAGCATGCAGCCCTGGTCGGTCATCTTGATGCGCGTGATGCGCTCGCGCAGCCGGTTCATCATCTGCGACGCCTTGCGCCGCCACAGGCTGTCCTGGCGCTGCTTGCGGATCGAGCCGACGTAGTCGTAGCCCTCGCGCATCTTCGCGATCAGCTTGCCGATTTCCTCGGGCGGATTCTGCAGGTCGGCGTCGAGCGTGATGACGATCTCGCCGCGCGACTGCGCGAAGCCCGCGAGGATCGCCATGTGCTGGCCGTAGTTGCCGTTGAGCAGCACGACGCGTGTCGTGTCCGGCCGTACGTGGAACTGATCGGCGAGCATCGCGGCCGAGCGGTCGCGGCTGCCGTCGTTGATCAGGATCACTTCGTACGGCGTGTCGAGTGCGTCGAGCGCCGGATACAGTCGCGCGAACAGCGCGGCGAGGCCGTCTTCCTCGTTGTATACGGGGATGATGACCGAGACTTCGGGCCGGCCGGCGTCCAGATGCGCGGCGCCCGGGTGTCCGGCGCCCGGATGCCCGGCGCGTGCTTCAAGGTGACTCATGTACGCTTATTTTCCGTATTGTTCGCAAATCTGATTGACGGCGTCGACCACGCGACGCACGTCGCCTTCCGTCATCTGCGTAAACAGCGGCAGCGTGACGGTCGACGCGCCGTACCGTTCGGCGTGGGGGAACATCCCCTCCTTGAAACCGCGCGCACGGTACAGCGTGAA
The DNA here is from genome assembly GCF_029268935.1 of Burkholderia semiarida. Classification (NCBI taxonomy): domain Bacteria; kingdom Pseudomonadati; phylum Pseudomonadota; class Betaproteobacteria; order Burkholderiales; family Burkholderiaceae; genus Burkholderia; species Burkholderia semiarida. Next base: position 490,420 of record NZ_JAHLCL010000007.1, read on the forward strand.
AAGATGGATCGCCGGGTAGTGGATGCCGGTGCCGATGCCGCGTTCCTTCATCTGCGCCATGAATTCGGCGCGCGTGATCGTCAGCCGCTCGAGCGGCAGCGTGACGAGGAACATGTGCCAGTTGCCGTTCTCGAATTCGGCGACCGGCAGGCCGAGGCCGAGCTTCACGGCCGCGCCGCCGTCGAACGCGGCGAAATACGCGCGGGCGAGCGCGCGGCGCTGCGCGGTGAAGCGCTCGAGGTGCGGTAGCTGGCCGAGGCCGACGCGCGCGGCGACGTCGGTCAGGTTGTACTTGCCGCCGAGCACGTCGCAGTCCATCCCGTCGAAGCCGGTGCGCGTGATGCCCTGCAGCCGGTACTTCTGCGCGAGCACGGCTTCGTCCTCGTCGTTCAGCACGAGCGCGCCGCCTTCGATCGTCGTCAGATTCTTGTTCGCGTGGAAGCTGAACGACACGAGGTCGCCGAACGCGCCGATGCGCTTGCCGTTCCACATCGAGCCGAATGCCTGCGCGGCATCCTCGATCACGCGCAGCTTGTGCGCGCGGGCGATCGCGTACAGGCGGTCCATGTCGACCGGCAGGCCGGACAGGAACACGGGGACGATCGCCTTCGTGCGCGGCGTGATCGCCTGCTCGAGCTTGTCGAGATCGATGTTGCGCGTGACGGGATCGATGTCCGCGAATACGGGCGTCGCGCCCGTTTCGATGATCACGTTGCTGGTCGAGACCCACGACGCCGGCGTCGTGATCACCTCGTCGCCGGGGCCGACGCCCGCGATGCGCAGGCCGATCTCGAGCGTGCAGGTACCCGAATTGAACGCGCGGACCGGGCGGCCGCCGCAGTACTCCGACAGCGCGGCTTCGAATTTCTGGCACTGCGGGCCGGTCGTGATCCAGCCCGAGCGCAGCACGTCGACGACGCCCTGGATGGTTTCCTCGTCGATCTCGGGGCGGGTGAACGGCAGAAACGGAGCGGTAGTCTGGCTCATGAACGCGTTGGGCCTGTAATGGCGTGTAATAAAAGGGTCGGGCGATCCGTCCGAAACCGGCATTAAACACCGGTTGGCCGATTCGTACCGTGATTTTTTGTAGGCGGACGCTTAACGCCGCGCGCCGTGCTCAGCTGCGCGCGAGCACGAGCACGCCGATCAGGATGATGCCGATGCCGACGAGCCGCTGCATCGACAGGACTTCGCCGAACAGGTACCACGCCGCGAACGCATTGACGACGTAGCCGAGCGACAGCATCGGGTACGCGATCGACACGTCGACCCGCGACAGCCCGACGATCCATACGACGACGCTCAGCACGTAGCAGCCGAGGCCGCCGATGATCGGCAATTGGGTCGCGATCTTGAATCCGACCGGAATGATGTTCGCACGGCTGAATTCGAAGTGTCCAACGGCGTTGACGCCGGCTTTCAGCAAAAGTTGCGCACAGGCGTTGAGCATCACGCCGGTGACGATGCAGACGAACGAAACGGGATTCATGCGGGGGACGTCCTTACGATTGCGGTTTCTCGACGATCACGCGGCGGTTGTCGCGCGCGATCACGCGCATCGGCACGCCTTCCTTGGCCAGCGCGTCGTACTGGCCGGGCGGCATGATCGCGAGCGCATGGGTGTCCTGCTTCCAGCGCGTGATCCATTCGCCGACGGTCGGGATCCACTTGTTCGGCTCGACCGAGATCCCGAACGCGAGCTCGTCCTGGCGCTGGACCATGATCGTCGTGTGGCCCACGTAGAACGGGAACGTGTGGTCGAGCATTTCGATCGAGTAGAACGGCGTGTCGGGCGGCAGCTTCGCCAGCTCGGCGCGCACGGCCGGCGCGAGCAGCGCGCCCGAGCTGTAGCGGCCGAACTCGTCGTGCCCGGTGCCGCCGATCGTGCCGAACGCGAGCCACGCGGCGCCGAACGCGGCGAGCGCGGCGGCCGCGCCCGCCCGGCGGTTGAGCCACGCGGCCGCGAGCGTCAGCGCGGCCGAGACCGCGAGGCCGGCGTACAGCCACATCTGGAACGCGCGGTACAGCGCGTTCGGCGTGCGGGCGTCGCCCTGGTACGCGAGGAAGATGATCCCGAACGCCGCGGCGACGAAGAACACGAGATAGCCGAGCAGGTGGCGGCGGAACCGGTCGGCCGTCATCAGCGGCAGGTACGCGCCGATGATCAGCGCGAGCGCCGGCGCGACCGGCAGCACGTACGAGATCAGCTTCGAATGCGACGCGCTGAAGAACAGGAAAATGAACGCGCTCCAGATCAGCAGCACGAGCATCGGCGAGAAGCCGTTCGGCTGGCGCGGCATGCGCAGCGCATGGCGGATGCTCTGCCACGCGACCGACAGCCACGGCAGGAAGCCGACCAGCAGCACGGGCACGAAGTAGTACAGCGGGCCCGGGCGGTTCTGTTCCGGGGTCAGGTACCGGCGGAACTGCTGGACGACGAAGAAGAAGTTGAAGAACTCGGGGTTGCGCTGCTGGACGAGCACGAACCACGGCGTGACGATCGCGAAGAAGATCACGAGGCCGCTGACGAGGTACAGGCGCTTCCACAGCGCCCAGTCGCGCGCGACCAGCGTATACAGCACGAGCACGGCGCCCGGCAGGATCAGGCCGACGAGGCCCTTCGACAGCACCGCCAACGCCATCGCGGCCCAGCACGCCCACATCCAGCCGCGTACCGCGGCCGGGCGCAGCCCGGGCCGCTGCGCGAGCAGCAGCGAGCAGAGCGACAGCGCCATCCAGAACGCGAGCCCCATGTCGAGCGCGTTGAAGTGGCCCATCAGGTTCCAGTACGGCGAGCTGGCCAGCACGACGGCCGCGAGCAAGCCCGACAGCGGGTTGAACAGGCGCGCGCCGGTGTAGCCGACGAGCAGCACGCCGGCGAAGCTCGCGACGGCGGTGTAGAGGCGCGCCTGCCATTCGCCGATGCCGAACCAGGCGAAGGTGAGCGCGTTCAGCCAGGTCTGCAGCGGCGGCTTCTCGAAGTACTTGTAGCCGTTGTAGCGCGGCGTGATCCAGTCGCCGGTGACGAACATCTCGCGCGCCATCTCCGCGTAGCGGCCTTCGTCGCTCGGGATCAGGTGGCGCAGCCCGAGCGGCGCGAACCAGACGATCGCGAGCGCGACGACGAGGAGGACGAGCGTGATGCGATTGAGCGGTAGCCTCGACGGCGTATCGTTCATGGGTTTTCAGCCTGTTGGTTGTTGTGACGGGCCGCCGGCGCGGTGCGCCGGGGGCGGGCGGCCTGGCCGGGGGCGATCCGGGGATCGACCCGCTGCGCCGGCCCGTGTTTTACCGCATCGGGGATTAACGTTCAATCAAGAGCGCGGCGGCGACTTTGCGGCCCTCGGCCATCAGGATGTTGTAGGTGCGGCAGGCGGCCTGGAAATCCATCGTCTCGACGCCGATCCGTTTCGCGGTGAGCGCCGCGACGAGCCGCGGGTGCGGAAAGCGCAGCCGCGCGCCGCTGCCGAAGATCACGAGTTCGGGCGTGGGGTCGAGCAGCATCGCGAAATGCTCGGGCGCGAGCGCGTCGAACGACACCACGGGCCAGGCCTGGACCGGCGCGCCGGGCAGGACGATGACGCTCGTTTCATGGCGTTCGAGGTTGACGTCGACATAATCGGGGCCGTAGCCGGTGACGGTGTTGAGCGCGCCGCTCGTGTCCTGGTGCAGTTTCAAATCGGTATTCCGCGGTTCCGTAGGGGAATGGATTGGCAGGGCCGTGGGGCCCGGCGGGCCGGTTTCGCGCGCTCCGGCACGCGCGGACGCCTGACGGCGCGGGCCCGGCGCGGCTATGGTGCATTGCGAAAGTCGGCCAAAATCCGCTAAATTATAACTTTTTGGTCGCCCCCGGGCGCCACTTGCGTCGTGCGTCGCCACAAGCCGCGTCCGGCCGCCGCTTTTTCCCAGCCTAGACAGCGCGCACAGACCGGCCGCTTTCCAGTTTTGATCCCGTCCCCCCGGCCGCAAGGCCAACCCAGGAACCGTGTCGTCGTGAAACCGATTCAGAAGTCGAACAAGCTGCTCAACGTCTGCTACGACATCCGTGGCCCGGTGCTCGAGCACGCCAAGCGCCTCGAGGAAGAAGGCCACCGCATCATCAAGCTGAACATCGGCAACCTCGCGCCGTTCGGTTTCGACGCGCCGGACGAAATCATCCAGGACATGATCCGCAACCTGCCGGCGTCGTCCGGCTATTCGGATTCGAAGGGCGTGTTCTCGGCGCGCAAGGCCGTGATGCACTACACGCAGGAAAAGGGCGTCGTCGGCGTCGGGCTCGACGACATCTACATCGGCAACGGCGCGTCCGAGCTGATCGTGATGGCGACCCAGGCGCTCCTGAACGACGGCGACGAAGTGCTGCTGCCCGCGCCCGACTACCCGCTGTGGACGGCGGCCGTGAGCCTGTCGGGCGGCACGCCCGTGCACTACGTGTGCGACGAGCAGAACGCGTGGATGCCCGACCTCGACGACATCCGCGGCAAGATCACGCCGAACACGAAGGCGATCGTCGTGATCAACCCGAACAATCCGACCGGCGCGCTTTATTCCGACGAATTGCTGCTCGAGCTGCTCGAGATCGCGCGCCAGCACGGGCTGATCGTGTTCGCCGACGAGGTCTACGACAAGATCGTCTACGACGGCCTCGAGCACACGGCGCTGGGCGCGCTGTCGGAGGACGTGATCACCGTCACGTTCAACAGCCTGTCGAAGAGCTACCGGTCGTGCGGCTATCGCGCGGGCTGGATGGCCGTATCGGGCCTCGGCGGCGACAACCGCCGGCGCGCGAAGGATTATCTGGAAGGGCTCGGCATCCTGTCGTCGATGCGCCTGTGCGCGAACGTGCCCGGCCAGTTCGCGATCCAGACGGCGCTCGGCGGCTACCAGAGCATCAACGAGCTGATCGTGCCGAACGGGCGCCTGTACAAGCAGCGCGAACTCGCGTATGACATGCTGACGTCGATCCCGGGCGTGACCTGCGTGAAACCGCAGGCCGCGCTGTACATGTTCCCGCGCCTCGACCCGAAGCTCTACCCGATCCAGAACGACCAGCAGTTCATTCTCGACCTGTTGCTCGAGGAACGCGTGCTGCTGGTTCAGGGCACGGGGTTCAACTGGGCGACGCCGGACCACTTCCGCGTGGTCTTCCTGCCGAACCTCGACGATCTGGCCGATTCGATCAACCGGATCGCGCGCTTTCTCGACGGCTACCGCAAGCGCCATTCGGTCTGAGCGGGCAGCGCCACACGGAACTCACTACTTCTTACTCATCGATCACACGCAGCATGGAACCGATCAAAGTTGGCCTGTTGGGCTTCGGCACCGTCGGCAGCGGCACCTTCACGGTGCTGCGCCGCAACCAGGAAGAAATCAAGCGACGCGCGGGGCGCGGCATCGAGGTGGCGCGCATTGCCGTGCGCAACCCGGCCAAGGCGCAGGCCGCGCTCGGCGGTGACGCCGCGGCCGCGCAGATCACCGACGACTTCAACGCGGTCGTCGACGATCCGTCGATCGCGATCGTCGCCGAGATGATCGGCGGCACCGGCATCGCGCGCGAGCTCGTGCTGCGCGCGATCGCGAACGGCAAGCACGTCGTCACGGCGAACAAGGCGCTGCTCGCGGTGCACGGCACCGAGATCTTCGAAGCCGCGCGCGAGAAGGGCGTGATGGTCGCGTTCGAGGCGGCCGTCGCCGGCGGCATCCCGATCATCAAGGCGCTGCGCGAAGGCCTGACCGCGAACCGCATCCAGTACATCGCGGGCATCATCAACGGCACGACGAACTACATCCTGTCGGAAATGCGCGACCGCGGCCTCGATTTCGCGACCGCGCTGAAGGCCGCGCAGGAACTCGGCTACGCGGAAGCCGATCCGACCTTCGACATCGAAGGCGTCGACGCCGCGCACAAGGCGACGATCATGAGCGCGATCGCGTTCGGCGTGCCGGTGCAGTTCGACCGCGCGTACGTCGAGGGCATCAGCAAGCTCGACGCGACCGACATCCGCTACGCGGAAGAGCTCGGCTACCGGATCAAGCTGCTCGGCATCGCGCGCCGCGCCGCAAACGGCATCGAGCTGCGCGTGCACCCGACGCTGATCCCGGAAAAGCGCCTGCTCGCGAACGTCGAGGGCGCGATGAACGCGGTCGTCGTGCACGGCGATGCGGTCGGCACGACGCTGTACTACGGCAAGGGCGCGGGCGCCGAGCCGACCGCATCGGCCGTCGTCGCGGATCTCGTCGACGTCACGCGCCTGCACACGGCCGACCCCGAGCATCGCGTGCCGCACCTCGCGTTCCAGCCGGACAGCCTGTCGAACACGCCGATCCTGCCGATCGAGGAAGTGACGAGCGGCTACTACCTGCGCCTGCGCGTTGCCGACCAGACCGGCGTGCTGGCCGCCATCACGCGCATCCTCGCCGAGTCGGGCATCTCGATCGACGCGCTGCTGCAGAAGGAATCGGAGCAGATCGACGGCGCGAACGGCGAGACCGACATCATCCTGATCACGCACGAGACGGTCGAGAAGAACGTCAACGCGGCGATCGCGCAGATCGAGAGTCTCGCGACGGTGGTCTCGAAGGTAACGAAGCTGCGCATGGAAGCGCTGAACTGAGGACCAGGAACGACATGAACTACATTTCCACGCGCGGCGCCGGCATCGGCGAGCGCCATACGTTCTCCGACATCCTGCTCGGCGGTCTCGCGAAGGACGGCGGGCTCTACCTGCCGGCCGAGTATCCGAGGGTGTCCGCCGACGAGCTCGCGCGCTGGCGCACGCTGTCGTACGCGGATCTCGCGTTCGAGATCCTGTCGAAGTTCTGCGATGACGTGCCGGCCGACGATCTGCGCGCGATCACGCGCCGCACGTATACGGCCGCCGTGTACAGCAACACGCGCCATGGCGAAAACGCGTCCGACATCACGCCGCTGAAGGCGCTCGGCACCGAGAACGGCGCGGCGCTGTCGCTGCTCGAACTGTCGAACGGCCCGACGCTCGCGTTCAAGGACATGGCGATGCAGCTGCTCGGCAACCTGTTCGAGTACACGCTCGCGAAGCACGGCGAAACGCTGAACATCCTCGGCGCGACGTCGGGCGACACCGGCAGCGCGGCCGAGTATGCGATGCGCGGCAAGGCGGGCGTGCGCGTGTTCATGCTGTCGCCGCACAAGAAGATGAGCGCGTTCCAGACGGCGCAGATGTTCAGCCTGCAGGATCCGAACATCTTCAACCTCGCGGTCGAAGGCGTGTTCGACGACTGCCAGGACATCGTGAAGGCCGTGTCGAACGATCACGCGTTCAAGGCGCGGCACAAGATCGGCACCGTCAACTCGATCAACTGGGCACGCGTCGTCGCGCAGGTCGTGTACTACTTCAAGGGCTATTTCGCGGCGACGCAGTCCAACGACGAGCGCGTGTCGTTCACGGTGCCGTCGGGCAACTTCGGCAACGTCTGCGCGGGCCACATCGCGCGGATGATGGGGCTGCCGATCGCGAAGCTGGTGGTCGCGACCAACGAGAACGACGTGCTCGACGAGTTCTTCCGTACCGGCGCGTACCGCGTGCGCAGCGCCGAAAACACCTATCACACGAGCAGCCCGAGCATGGACATCTCGAAGGCGTCGAACTTCGAGCGCTTCGTGTTCGACCTGCTCGGCCGCGATCCGGCGCGCGTGATGCAACTGTTCCGCGACGTCGAGGAGAAGGGCGGCTTCGATCTCGCGGCGAGCGGCGATTTCGCGCGTGTGGCCGAATTCGGCTTCGTGTCCGGCCGCAGCAGCCACGCCGACCGCATCGCGACGATCCGCGACGTGTTCTCGCGCTACGACACGATGATCGATACGCATACGGCCGACGGCGTGAAGGTCGCGCGCGAGCATCTGGAGGCCGGCGTGCCGATGGTCGTGCTCGAGACGGCGCAGCCGATCAAGTTCGGCGAGACGATCCGCGAGGCGCTCGATCGCGAAGCCGAGCGTCCGGCCGCTTTCGACGGGCTCGAGGCGCTGCCGCAGCGCTTCGAGGTCGTGAAGGCCGACGCGCAGCAGGTGAAGGACTTCATCGCCGCCCATACGGGCGCATGACGCACGGCCGGGCCCGCGGGCCCGGTCGCGCGGGACGGCCGGAATGCCGATTCGTCGAACGGATCGGGGTTCCGGCCGTTTCGTTTGGCGCGCGGGCATCGTACGCCGCGCGAAACAGGTGCCAGACCCGCGCGTTCGCGCCGATCACAGTTTTCGCATGCCCGCCATATCGCGCGCCCGCGTGGCGTCGTCGCTACAATGACGTATTGATTCCAACGATCCCCGATTCCATCGATGTCGAACCCGAATCCCGCGGCGCCGCGCGCGCCGATGCTGTCGACCGCCGAGGCGCTCGCCGCGCTGCTCGACGCCGCGAAGCCGCTGCCCGGCGCCGAAACCGTCGCCACGCTCGACGCGCTCGGCCGCGTGCTGGCGGCCGACGTCAGCTCGCCGCTCGACGTGCCGCCGATGCATACGAGCGCGATGGACGGCTATGCAGTGCGTGTCGCCGACCTGCTGCACGGCGACCGGCGCCTGCCGGTGTCGCAGCGCATTCCGGCCGGGCATCCGGCCGCGCCGCTCGCGGCCGGCACGGCCGCGCGGATTTTCACCGGCGCGACGGTGCCGCCGGGCGCCGATGCCGTCGTGATGCAGGAGCAGGCATCGGCCGACGGCGACGCGGTCGAGATCCTGCACACGCCGAAGGCCGGCGAATGGATCACCGCGCAGGGCGCGGACATCCGTCAGGGTTCGGTGATCCTGCCGGCCGGCACGCGGCTCACGCCGCAGGCGCTGGGTCTCGCTGCGTCGGTCGGCTGCGCGCAACTGGCGGTCGCGCGGCGGATTCGCGTCGCGGTGTTCTTCACCGGTGACGAACTGACGATGCCCGGCGAGCCGCTGAAGCCCGGCGCGATCTACAACTCGAACCGCTTCACGTTGCGCGGGCTGCTCGAGCGGCTCGGCTGCCACGTGACCGATTACGGCATCGTGCCCGACTCGCTGGCCGCGACGCGCGACACGCTGCGCGAGGCCGCCCGCGATCACGACGTGATCCTGACGAGCGGCGGCGTGTCGGTCGGCGACGAGGATCACGTGAAGCCGGCCGTGGAGGCCGAAGGCCGGCTCGCGCTGTGGCAGATCGCGATGAAGCCCGGCAAGCCGCTCGCGTACGGCGCGGTGCGCCGCGGCGACGAGCGCGCCGACGCGCATTTCATCGGGCTGCCCGGCAACCCGGTCTCGAGCTTCGTCACGTTCCTGCTGTTCGTGCGGCCGTTCCTGCTGCGCCTGTCCGGCGTGCGCGACGTCGCGCCGCGCGCGTTGTCGCTGCGTGCCGATTTTTCGCAGAGCAAGGGCGACCGGCGCAACGAATTCCTGCGCGCGCGCGTCAATGCGGCCGGCGGCCTCGACCTGTTCCCGAACCAGAGCTCGGCCGTGCTCACGTCGACGGTCTGGGGCGACGGCCTGATCGACAATCCGCCGCAGCACGCGATCAGCGCAGGCGAGACCGTGCGTTTCATTCCGTTTTCCGAACTGCTGTCGTGACGCGGCGGCTCCCCGAACCATGAAGATTCAACTGAAATTTTTTGCAAGCGTGCGCGAAGCACTGGGCGTGGCCGATGAAGAAGCCGACGTGCCGGACGGCGTGACGACCGTCGGCGACGTGCGCGCGTGGCTGCGCGCGCGCGGCGGCGCGTGGGCCGACACGCTCGCCGAAGGGCGCGCGTTGCGCATGGCGTGCAACCACGAGATGACCGACCCCGACACGCGGCTCACCGAAGGCTGCGAGGTCGCGTTCTTCCCGCCCGTCACGGGCGGTTGAGGGGGGAGGCGATGGCAGCGGTACGAGTCCAGACCGACGATTTCGATCTGAATGCCGAAGTGGCGGCATTGCGGGCGCGCAACCCGAAGATCGGCGCGCTCGCGTGCTTCGTCGGCACGGTGCGCGACCTGAACGAAGGCGATACGGTCGCCGCGATGGAGCTCGAGCACTATCCCGGAATGACCGAGAAGGCGCTCGAAAAGATCGCGGCCGAGGCCGGCCGGCGCTGGCCGGGTGTCGACGTCGCGATCGTGCACCGCGTCGGCAGGCTGCTGCCGCTCGACCAGATCGTGATGGTCGCGACGGTCGCGTCGCACCGCGGCGACGCGTTCGCGTCGTGCGAGTTCGTGATGGATTATCTGAAGACCGAAGCGCCGTTCTGGAAGAAGGAAACGACGCCGGACGGCGAGCGCTGGGTCGATGCGCGCAGCACCGACGACGCCGCGCTCGCGCGCTGGGGCGTCGAGTCGGGCAACGCGCCGCGCTGAGCGCGGCACGCGGGCGATGCAGCGAAGTGCCGCGTGCGTGCCGTCGTCGCGTGTAAAGGGCGTTACGCGTCCGGGTCGACGCCGCGCCCGATGATCTTCGTCGGAAAAGGCTCGCCGCGGGCGCGCGACGGTAACGCGTGCGAATCGTCGCCCGCGTCGCGGCGGCGCGGCGCGATCGCGTCGAGCAGCGCCTGCTGCTCGGGCGGAATCCGGTAGTCCCAGCCGAACCGGCTCAACTGCAGGCTCTGCGCGATCCGCAGCGCGGGCTCCATGAAACGAACCGCCGCGGGCGGCGCGTAGCGCGCTTCGACGGTGTTCAGGAACAGCGACAGCCAGCGGCTGAAATGGGCCGGCTCGATCCCGTCGAGCGGCTGGTGCGCCTGCTGCACGTTGCCGCGATAACCCTTGGTGCCGAGCACGAGGCTCGACCAGAACGTCACCATCTTCGGCAGATGGTCGTCCCAGCGGCCGGCCAGCTTCGCGTCGAATACGGGCCCCAGCAGCGGATCGGCGCGTACGCGGTCGTAGAACGCGTAGACGAGATCGCGGATGTTGTCTTCGGTCGGCTCGGCGTCGCGGGGGCGGGCCGGTACGGTATCGGGCGAGACGGGTTGGGCAGTCATGACGAAAAGGGCCGGTAGAGCGGGGCGGTGACGGCGCGACGGCGCCGGCGACGGGCAGGACGCCGGTCGGATTTTGACGCAAAATAGCGTCCAATAACCCCTGGAAAACGTGTAGATATCCCGCATCTTATTGCGCGCACGCGATCCCGGCAACCCGGGGCCGCGCCACGGCGCCGTCTATCGGCCCTGCACGCCTCGCGATCGGCCCGGTTCATCCGAGCGGGGCACGATCGACCTTTTCTGTATTCGCTCATGAGACTCACCGACTACACCGACTATTCGCTGCGCGTGATGCTGTATCTGGCCGTGCGCGGCGAGGGGCTCGCGACGATCCAGGAGATCTCGGACGCCTACGGCATCTCGAAGAACCATCTGATGAAAGTCGTCCAGCGGCTCGGCGAACTGGGCTGGGTCGACACCGTGCGCGGCCGCAACGGCGGGCTGCGGCTGTTCGCCGATTCGCTGCGGCTGACGGTCGGCCAGGTCGTGCGGGCGACCGAAAACGACTTCGCGCTGGTCGGCTGCTTTTCGCCCGACGGCAGCGAGCCGCGCGGCTGCGTGATCGAGCCGCAGTGCCAGCTGAAAAGCGTGCTGGCGGCCGCGCGCGATGCGTTCTTCGCGGAGCTCGATCGTCACACGCTCGGCGAGCTGGCCGTGCCCGCATCGCCGCTCGCGGCGTTGCTCGGCATTCGTCCGGTCGCGCTCGTGCGTGCCGCGCCGGTGCCGGACGAAGCGCCGGCAGTTGAACAGACGTCGTCCAAGGCCCCCTGATGCGCGGGGCGCCGCGCGCTGCCCGCTCGCGCCATCACGCCGCCGGACCGTTTTCAGGCTATCCGGCAATTTTTGCGCTGAATCAACCCGAATTTCGCTTGAAAGCCGCATAACCATCCTCATCTTGGTGTTAATCGAAAATTGGAGGTCTCAACCAAATGAGAATCGACAAGCTCACCACCAAGTTCCAGGAAGCACTCGCGGACGCGCAAAGCCTCGCGGCGGGCCGCGACAATCAATACATCGAACCCGTTCACGTGCTCGCGGCGCTGGTCGCGCAGCACGACGGCTCGGCCCGCTCGCTGATGTCGCGCGCGGGCGTGCACGTGCAGGCGCTCCAGGGCGCGCTGAACGAAGCCATTTCGCGCCTGCCGCAAGTAACGGGCACGGGCGGCGACATCCAGATCGGCCGTGAGTTGGCCGGCCTGCTGAATCAGGCCGACAAGGAAGCGCAGAAGCTCAACGACACGTTCATCGCGAGCGAGATGTTCCTGCTCGCCGTGTCCGACGACAAGGGCGACGCCGGCAAGCTCGCGCGCCAGCACGGTCTCACGCGCAAGGCGCTCGAAGCCGCGATCGCCGCGGTGCGCGGCGGCTCGCAGGTGCACAGCCAGGACGCCGAAAGCCAGCGCGAGGCGCTGAAGAAATACACGGTCGACCTGACCGAGCGCGCCCGCGCGGGCAAGCTCGACCCGGTGATCGGCCGCGACGACGAAATTCGCCGCTCGATCCAGATCCTGCAGCGCCGCACGAAGAACAACCCGGTGCTGATCGGCGAGCCGGGCGTCGGCAAGACCGCGATCGTCGAAGGGCTCGCGCAGCGGATCGTCAACGGCGAGGTGCCCGAGACGCTGAAGGGCAAGCGCGTGCTGTCGCTCGACATGGCCGCGCTGCTCGCCGGCGCGAAGTATCGCGGCGAGTTCGAGGAGCGCCTGAAGGCCGTGCTCAACGACATCGCGAAGGACGAAGGCCAGACGATCGTCTTCATCGACGAAATTCATACGATGGTCGGCGCGGGCAAGGCCGAAGGCGCGCTGGACGCGGGCAACATGCTCAAGCCGGCGCTGTCGCGCGGCGAGCTGCACTGCATCGGCGCGACCACGCTCGACGAATACCGCAAGTACATCGAGAAGGACGCCGCGCTCGAACGCCGCTTCCAGAAGGTGCTCGTCGACGAGCCGAGCGTCGAGGCGACGATCGCGATCCTGCGCGGGTTGCAGGAGAAGTACGAGCTGCACCACGGCGTCGACATCACCGACCCGGCGATCGTCGCCGCGGCCGAGCTGTCGCATCGCTACATCACCGACCGCTTCCTGCCCGACAAGGCGATCGACCTGATCGACGAAGCCGCCTCGAAGATCAAGATGGAAATCGATTCGAAGCCGGAAGAGATGGACAAGCTCGACCGTCGTCTGATCCAGCTGAAGATCGAGCGCGAAGCGGTGAAGAAGGAGCAGGACGAAGCGTCGCAGAAGCGCCTGCAACTGATCGAGGAAGAGATCGATCGCCTCGGCCGCGAATATGCGGACCTGGAAGAGATCTGGACCGCCGAGAAGGCCGCGGTGCAGGGCAGCGCGCAGCTCAAGGAAGAGATCGAGAAGGTGCGGGCGGACATCGCGCGGCTGCAGCGTGAAGGCAAGCTGGAGAAGGTCGCCGAGCTGCAGTACGGCAAGTTGCCGCAGCTCGAGGCGCAACTGAAGCAGGTCACGCAGGCCGAGGAGCAGGAGCAGCACAACCCGACGCGTCCGCGACTGCTGCGCACGCAGGTCGGTGCGGAGGAAATCGCGGAAGTCGTGTCGCGTGCGACGGGCATCCCCGTGTCGCGGATGATGCAGGGCGAACGCGAGAAGCTGCTGCACATCGAGGAAAAGCTGCACGAGCGCGTGGTCGGCCAGGACGAGGCGATCAGCGCGGTGGCCGATGCGATCCGTCGGTCGCGCGCGGGGCTCGCCGATCCGAACCGTCCGTACGGCTCGTTCCTGTTCCTCGGCCCGACCGGTGTCGGCAAGACCGAGCTGTGCAAGGCGCTGGCGTCGTTCCTGTTCGATTCGGAAGAGCACCTGATCCGCATCGACATGAGCGAGTTCATGGAGAAGCACAGCGTCGCGCGGCTGATCGGCGCGCCGCCGGGCTACGTCGGCTACGAGGAAGGCGGCTACCTGACGGAAGCCGTGCGCCGCAAGCCGTACAGCGTGATCCTGCTCGACGAGATCGAGAAGGCGCATCCGGACGTGTTCAACGTGCTGCTGCAGGTGCTCGACGACGGCCGCATGACGGACGGGCAGGGGCGTACGGTCGACTTCAAGAACACGGTCATCGTGATGACGTCGAACCTCGGCTCGCAGGTGATCCAGGCCATGACGGGCTCGCCGCAGGACGAGATCAAGGACGCCGTGTGGCTCGAGGTGAAGCAGCATTTCCGCCCCGAGTTCCTGAACCGGATCGACGACGTCGTCGTGTTCCACGCGCTCGACCGCAGCAACATCGAGTCGATCGCGAAGATCCAGCTGGCGCGCCTGCATGACCGGCTCGCGAAGCTCGACATGGCGCTCGACGTGTCGCCGGCGGCGCTCGAACAGATCGCGAAGGTCGGCTACGATCCGGTGTTCGGTGCGCGGCCGCTGAAGCGCGCGATCCAGCAGGAGATCGAGAACCCGGTCGCGAAGCTGATCCTCGCGGGCCGCTTCGGTCCGAAGGACGTGATCCCGGTCGACGTGAACGACGGCCAGTTCGTGTTCGACCGCGTCGTTCACTGATCGTCCGCCATCGGCCGCGTGCCCGGCTCACGCCGGGCGCGCAAAAACGAACACCCCGCCTCGGCGGGGTGTTTGCTTATGGAGCGGCCGAACGGGCCGCCCGGTCGCGGCGCGGGCTCTCAGCCCTGCTTGTTGCCGCCGAACATGCCGGCGAGCTGCGTGAGCGTGCCGAGCACGTTCGACGTGTCGACCTGGCCGCTGGCCGGCACTTCGCCGTTCGGCGTCGCGCCGTTGACGACGTGCGGCAGCACCTGCGCGAGGATCGACGAGGCCTGCGCGGGATCGATGCCGACCTTGCTCGCGAGCGAGCCGACGACGTCCGAGCCGAGCACGTTCTGCAGCGTATCCGGCGAGATCGGCTGGTTTTCGCCGGTGCCGACCCACGAACCGATGATCTCGCCGGCGCCGCCGGCCTTGAACTTCTCGATCAGCCCGTTCAGGCCGCCCGGCTGGTTGTTGATGAATTCGAGCGCGGTCGTGATCAGCGCGCTTTGCGAGTTGCCGCCGGCCTGGCCGCCGATCAGACCGCCGACGATGTCGAGGAGACCCATGGTTCTTCACCTTCACTGAAAAGGGCGCCGTGACGACGGCGGCCGTTGAACGAATGCCGCGCGCACGCCGTCGCGCGCGCGGCGCACATCAGGCGCCCGACGCCGCGGCGGCGGAGGCTGCCTTGTCCTTCTTGCTCTTCTTCTTCGAACCCTTCGCGGCCTTCGTGGACGACGCGGCCGCCGGTGCGCTCGCACCCGCGTCCGCGGATGCCGCTGCCGCCGCTGCCGCCTTTTCCTTCTTCGATGCGCGCTTGGTCTTGGCCGGCTTGGCGGCTGCTTCCGGTGCGCTCGCCGCCGGCGCGGGGGCCGTGGTCGTCGTGCCGGCCGTCGCGGTCGTGGACGTCGATGCGGTGCCTGCCGAGGTCGTGGTCGATGGGGTCGCCGACGTCGTCGCGGCCGGCTTCGACGGCTTCACGCCCTTCGGCGGCGTCGACGAGCCGCCGATCGTCAGGCCGTTTTCCTCGAGATGCCCGACCGACTTCGTGCCGAGACCCTTCACGCGGTTCGCGAGATCGTCGGCGTCCTTGAACGGGCCGTTCTTGGTGCGTTCGTCGATGATCGCCTTCGACTTCACGGGCCCGAGACCCTTCACGGATTCGAGCGCGGCCTGGTCGGCCGTGTTGACATCGACGGCAGCGGCAAGGCCGGCGGCGAGCGACAGCGACAGCGCGACGAACAGCATCAGCAGCTTTTTCAGCATGGCAAGGGCTCCCTGGTTCTGACGGATGAATGGTTGTTGCAACGGACGGCGGCCCACGAGCTGGCCGGGCGTCGCCGTTAAGCATAGGACAAATGCGTGCCCTTTTTGAGACAGGCTGATCGCATCTTGCTGAAGGCTTGCGGTGCTGTAAAGGCCGAAAGCGGTCGCGGCGGGCGATTTTGACCATTCTTTACGGTGTCGCAGGGGGATCGCGGGCGAACGCCGCACTGGCCGTCAGACAATGCTTGACTTAGAGTGAACTCTAACTCCTAACCTTGTTCCTGCCATGTCGAAAACCCTATCCCAACCCTCCGCCGCCGGTCCGCTGACGATCGGGCAAGTCGCCGAACTGACGGGCGTGTCGACGCACACGTTGCGGTATTACGAGCAGGCCGGCCTGCTGCGCGCGATTTCGCGCACGGCGGCCGGGCACCGGCTCTATGCGCCGGCCGACCTTGACTGGCTGGCCTTCGTGATGCGCCTGAAGGCGACCGGCATGCCGATCGCGCAGATGCAGGCGTTCGCGGTGCTGCGCGAGCAGGGCGAGTCGACGTTCCGCGCGCGGCGCGACTTGCTGGTCGCGCATCGCGACGCGGTGCGCGCGCATATCGCGGAGCTGCAGGCGAGCCTCGATGCGATCGGCGCCAAGATCGCGTACTACGAGGCGCAGGAACGGGAAACGGAACGACGGGCGAATCTTTCTCACTCTTTATCGGAACAGGACGGACAAGATGGAACGACTCGTTGAGGATCGCTACACGCGCGGCTGGAACAAGCTCAAGGAAATCGACGGCGAAGCGGGCGAACGCGTGATCGCGGCGCTTGCGCCGATCGCGCCGGATTTCGCGCGGCTCCTGGTCGAATTCAGCTTCGGCGACATCTACAGCCGGCCGCAACTCGACCTGAAGGCGCGCGAAATCGCGACGATCGCCGCACTGGCCGCGCTCGGCAACGCGCAGCCGCAACTGAAGGTGCATATCGAGGCCGCGCTGAACGTCGGCTGCACGCGCGACGAGATCGTCGAGGTGTTCATGCAGATGGCCGTGTATGCGGGGATGCCGGCCGCGCTCAACGCGCTGTTCGCCGCGCACGAGGTGTTCAAGCGGCGCGACGAAGCGGCCGGCGGGGCAGACCACGCGAACGAAGCGGCCGGGCAGCCCGCATGACGGCGCGCGTCACGCGCGGTGCGGCGCGACGATCCGGTGCTTCGCGATGCGCCGGTACAGCGTCGCGCGCGACATGCCGAGCGCGCGGGCGGCCGCGTCGGGCCGCCAGCGATGCGCGGTGAGCGCGGCGACGATGCGCCCGCGTTCGTCGTCGGGCAGCACGCCCGCCGGGGTGCCGCCGAGCTGCGCGGCGAGTTCGGCCGGCAGGTCGTGCCGCGTCACGCGCGCGGCGTCGCACACCGCGCACGCATAGCGCAGCACGTTGCGCAGTTGCCGCACGTTGCCCGGCCACGGGTAGGCCGCGAGCTGTTCGGCGAGCGTCGCATCGAGCGTCAGCACGTGGCCGGTCGCCTGCGCTTCCTCGGCGAACACGGCGGCGATCACGTCGCGCACGTCCGCGCGCTCGCGCAGCGGCGGCAGCTCGAACGTCGCGCCGCTCAACCGGTAGTACAGATCCTCGCGGAACGTGCCGTCGGCCACCATCCGCGCAAGATCGCGGTGCGTCGCGCAGATCACGTCGAGATCGACGCGCACCGGCGTATCGCTGCCGAGCGGCACGACCTCGCCGTCGGCCAGCACGCGCAGCAGGCGCGTCTGCAGCGCGAGCGGCATGTCGCCGATTTCATCGAGAAACAGCGTGCCGCCGTCGGCGAGCGCGATCTTGCCGCGCGCGCCGTGCTTGCGTGCGCCGGTGAACGCGCCGGCCGCATAGCCGAACAGTTCGCTCTCGATCAGCGCTTCCGGCAGCGCGCCGCAGTTCACGGCGACGAACGGCCGCGCGCGCCGCGCGCCGGCGTCGTGGATCGCGCGGGCGAACACTTCCTTGCCCGCGCCGGTTTCGCCGAGCACGAGGATCGGCAGCCGCTTGCTCGCGACGCGCAGCGCGAGTTCGGCCTGTTGCGCGATGCGCGCATCGCTGCTGTGCAGGAACGGCGTCAGCGCGCCGACGTGACGCGGCGCGGCGGTGCCCGGGCGGCGCGATGCCGTGGCGGCCCGGGCCGCGCCCGGTTCGCGGCCGGCGCGGCGTAGCGGCGCGCGCAGCCGCGCGTAGAGCGGGGCGCCGGTCGCGCGCAGCCGCAGCGCGACGATCGCGTCGAGCCGCGCCGCGTCGCGCAGCGGCATCTCGGTCGCATCGAAGATCTCGTCGATATGGCGCGGCTCGCGCAGCGCCGGCAGCGCGTCGCGCGCGTGCCGGTTCGCGGCGACGATGTTGCCGCATTCGTCGAACGCGATCAGCCACTCGGGCTGCGCCTCGACGTAGTGACGGTTCGGATGCCCGAACAATATCCAGTGCTGCGCGGTGCTGTGCACGAAGTAGCCGTCCTCGATCAGCGCCGCGCTTTGCCGCACGAGCTGGTAGACGAGGCGCTGGCTGTCGCGGCCGTCGGGCGAATGCACGGCCGACGCGTCGAGCACGCCGATCAGTTCGCCGGCCGGCGAGAAGATCGGCGCCGCGCTGCACGTGAGCGTCGTGAACGCCGCGCGAAAGTGATCGGTCTTGTGCACGGTGATCGGCGCGAGATCGGTCAGCACGCTCGCGACGCCGCAGGTTCCCTCCTCGCTTTCCGACCAGCACGAGCCGATGTGCAGCCCCGCATGACGAAAGTCGTTGCGGCGCTCGCGGTCGATCCGGTAGTCGATCGTCACGCCGTGCGCGTCGGTCAGCATCACGCAGTAGTCGGCGACGCGGATCATGTCATGCAGCCGCGTCAGGCACTGGCCCGACGCACGCAGGAAGGCCTCTTCCTTGTCGCGCACTTCGCGCAGCTCGGCCGCGGTCAGCACGCGCGGGCCGATCGACGAAGCGGGGTCGAGACGATAGCGCTCCAGCGATCGCTGCCACGAAGACACGAGGCGAGCGGAATCGGCCGGCGCGGGCAGGCGCCCGGCGAGCGCGCCGAGTATGCGGTCGGCGTGCTGGGCCTGGGGGACGGCGTAGGGCATGGTCGGCTCCGGGTACGGCGGGGATGTCGCTGTTCTTGTAGCACATCCGGTCCGGCGGATCACACTGCATTGCAGCACGCGGCGCGCGTGAGACGGTCGTCTCACCGGTATCCGATGCGTCTCGCGCGATTGAGACGGCCGCCCGCGCGCGGCGCGACGGTCGTCAGGCGGGGCGTCGCGCGCGCGGCGCCGCGCGAACGCAGGGTTTGCGGGCGGAACGCCGCGCATGCGCGCGCGCCGCGACGATCGCGTCGCCGTATCGACGGCATGAGACGTACCGGCGAATTCGACGCGCGCCGCGCCGTCACGACCGCGCATTCCGAACCCGCGCATGCCCGCCGCGCCAGCGCGGACGCGGGTTTCGCGGCCATCGCATGCACGATGGCACGCCGCTTGCAGAGATGACGGGCAAGCCGGCAATCGCGTCGGCGACGACGATCCGCCGCCCGTCGATGGCAGCGGACGAAACAGGCGAGGGCGGCGCGCGCAATACGCCGGCCCTGCCGACTGGATGGAGACAAACCCGTGACGACGCCCGTTACCGTCGGCGTGATCGCGAACCCCGCATCGGGGCGCGACATCCGCCGCCTCACGACGCATGCATCCGTGTTCCCGACCGCGGAGAAGGCGAACATGATCGTGCGCCTGCTGGCCGGCCTCGGCGCGATGGGCGTCGAGCGCGTGCTGACGCTGCGCGACCGCACGGGCATCGCGACGCTGCTGCTGCGCGCGATCGACACGCATCGCGCGGTCGCGCCGCACGAACGCTGGCCCCAGGTCGAATTCGTCGACCTGCCGATCACCGACAGCGTTGCCGACACGCAGGCCGGCGCCGCCTATCTGCATCGGATGGAAGTGTCGCTGATCGTCGTGCTCGGCGGCGACGGCACCCATCGCGCGGTGGCTGCGCATTGCGGTGCGACGCCGCTCGTCGCGCTGTCCACCGGCACCAACAACGCGTTTCCCGAACATCGCGAGGCGACCGTCGCCGGCGTCGCCGCGGGGCTCGTCGCGACCGGCGCCGTGCCGGCCGAGGTCGCGTTCGTGCGCAACAAGCGGCTCGTCGTGCGCTGCGTCGCGGGCGCGCAGCCCGGGCGCGAGGAGATCGCGCTCGTCGATGTGTGCGCCGCGCGGCAGCGCTTCGTCGGCGCGCGCGCGATCTCCGGCTCGGACGACATCGACACGCTCTATCTGACGTTCGCGGAACCGGACGGCATCGGCCTGTCCGCGCTCGGCGGCGCGTGGGCGCCGCTCGAACGCAGCGCGCCGCACGGGCTCGCGATGCGCTTCGCGGATGCCGGCAAGACGGCCGGCACGCCGCTCGTCGCGCCGATCGCGCCGGGGCGCGTCGACCGCGTCGTGATGCGCAGTTGCGAGCGGCTCGAGCCGGGCGCGTGGCACGTGATTCCGTTCGAGCGCGGCACGCTCGCGTTCGACGGCGAGCGCGAGATCGAGGTCGCGCGCGGCGATCGCTACGAGATCGCACTCGACTGGGGCGGACCGTTGACGGTCGACGTCGGCCGCACGCTGCGCTACGCGTCGTCACGGCAACTGCTGCGCGATGCCGGTGCGTGGCACGACTGATACACCGGTTTCACGAAGACGTTTCGACATCCATCACGATCATCAAGGAGACATCGCCATGACAGCCCCTCTCGAAGGACAGGTCGCCATCGTCACGGGCGGCGCGCGCGGCATCGGCCGCGGCATCGCGCTGACGCTCGCCGGCGCCGGTGCCGACATCCTGCTGGCCGACCTGCTCGACGACGCGCTCGACGCGACCGCCGGCGAGGTGCGCGCGCTCGGCCGCCGCGCGGCGATCGCGAAGGTCGACGTCACGCAGGCCGCGCAGGTCGACGCGATGGTCGCGCAGGCGCTCGGCGACCTCGGCGGGCTCGACATCCTCGTGAACTGCGCGGGCGTGATCAGCATCCGTCCGGTTGCCGAACTGACCGAGCGCGACTGGGATTTCGTGATGGACGTGAACGCAAAGGGCACGTTCCTCGGCTGCCGCGCGGCGCTCGCGCATCTGAAGGCGCAGCGGCGCGGCCGGATCATCAACGTCGCGTCGATCGCGGGCAAGGAAGGCTTCCCGAATCTCGCGCATTACAGCGCATCGAAATTTGCGGTCGTCGGTTTCACCAACGCGCTGGCGAAGGAGCTCGCGCGCGACGGCGTGACCGTCAACGCGATCTGCCCCGGCATCGTCCGTACCTACATGTGGGACCGGCTGTCCGACGAATGGAAGACCGACGGCGAATCGGTCGAGGAGTCGTGGCAGCGGCACCAGTTGACGCTGATTCCGCAGGGCCGCGCGCAGACGCCGGAAGACATGGGCCGGCTCGCGCTGTTCTTCGCGACGATGGACAACGTGACGGGCCAGGCCGTGAACGTCGACGGCGGCTTCACGTTTCACTGACGGCCGCAGGCCGTGCAATCCGCCGCCACGGCATGGCCGGGGCGGCATTCGCAGTCAGACCTACCCAGGAGACACACATGACCGCTTCGACACAGCTCGGCAGGGACAAGCTGCTGGACGCCTATCGGCTGATGCGCACGATCCGCGAATTCGAGGAACGCCTGCACGTCGAATTCGCGACCGGCGAGATACCCGGCTTCGTTCACCTGTACGCGGGCGAGGAGGCGTCCGCCGTCGGCACGATGCTGCACCTCGGCCTCGACGACTACGTGGCCACCACGCACCGCGGCCACGGCCATTGCATCGCGAAGGGCGTCGACGTGCACGGGATGATGGCCGAGATCTACGGCAAGAAGACAGGCGTCTGCCACGGCAAGGGCGGCTCGATGCACATCGCCGACCTGTCGATGGGGATGCTCGGCGCGAACGGGATCGTCGGCGCGGGCGGCCCGCTCGTGTGCGGTGCGGCGCTCGCGGCCAAGCACAAGAAAACCGGCGGCGTCGGCGTGTGCTTCTTCGGCGACGGCGCGTCGAACCAGGGCGTGATCTTCGAATCGATGAACCTCGCGTCGGTGTGGCGGCTGCCCGCGATCTTCGTCGCCGAAAACAACGGCTATGCGGAAGCGACGTCGTCGAGCTGGTCGGTCGCGACCGACAACATCGCCGATCGGGCGAACGGGTTTGGGATGCCGGGCGTGATCGTCGACGGCTTCGACTTCTTCGCGGTGCACGAGGCGCTCGGCGAAGCCGTCGACCGCGCGCGCAACGGCGGCGGCCCGACGCTCGTCGAGGTGAAGTTCACGCGCTATTTCGGCCACTTCGAGGGCGATGCGCAAACCTATCGCGCGCCGGGCGAAGTGCAGAAGCTGCGCGACGAGAAGGACTGCCTGAAGCATTTCGAAACGCGCGTCGTGCGCGCCGAAGCGCTGACGACGGCCGACCTGCGCGCGGTCGACGCCCAGGTGAAGGCGCTGATCGACGACGCGGTCGCGCAGGCGAAGGCGGCGCCGCTGCCGGATGCCGCCGACCTGCTCGCCGACGTCTACGTGTCGTATCCGTGAACCCGGCCTGACCGAGCAGCCGGCACGGCGAACCGAACATTTCAGGAGACAGACATGGCAAGGAAGATTACCTATTCGCAGGCGATCAACGAGGCGCTCGCGCAGGAAATGGCGCGCGACGACAGCGTGATCGTGATGGGCGAGGACAACGCGGGCGGCGCGGGCGCGCCCGGCGAGGACGACGCATGGGGCGGCGTGCTCGGCGTGACGAAGGGGTTGTTCCACAAGTTTCCGGGCCGCGTGCTCGATACGCCGCTGTCGGAGGGCGGCTACATCGGCGCGGCGGTCGGCGCTGCCGCGTGCGGGATGCGGCCCGTCGCGGAACTGATGTTCATCGATTTCATGGGCGTATGTTTCGACCAGATCTTCAACCAGGCGGCGAAATTCCGCTACATGTTCGGCGGCAAGGCCGTGACGCCGGTCGTGATCCGCGCGATGTACGGCGCCGGCCTGCGCGCGGCCGCGCAGCACTCGCAGATGCTCACGTCGCTGTTCACGCACATCCCGGGGCTGAAGGTCGTGTGCCCGTCGACGCCGTACGACGCGAAGGGGCTCCTGATTCAGGCGATCCGCGACAACGATCCCGTGATCTTCCTCGAACACAAGCTGCTCTATACGCGTGAGGGCGACGTACCGGAGGAATCCTATGCGATTCCGTTCGGCGAGGCGAACGTGCTGCGCGACGGCGACGACGCGACGATCGTCACGTACGGCCGGATGGTGCATCTGGCGATGGACGCGGCCGCGACGCTCGCGAAGGACGGCATCCAGTGCGACGTGATCGACCTGCGCACGACGTCGCCGCTCGACGAGGAAACGATCCTCGAAAGCGCCGAGCGCACGGGGCGCGTGGTGGTGGTCGACGAAGCGAACCCGCGCTGCTCGATCGCGACCGACATCGCCGCGCTCGTCGCGCAGCGCGCGTTCCGCTCGCTCAAGGCGCCGATCGAGCTCGTCACCGCGCCGCATACGCCCGCGCCGTTCGCCGGCGTGCTGGAAGACCTGTATATCCCGTCCGCCGATGCGATTGCGCGGGCGGTCCTGAAGACGAGGAGCTGACACGATGTCGATTCACATGATCACGATGCCCAAGTGGGGGCTGTCGATGGAGCAGGGGCAGGTCAATGGCTGGCTGAAGGCGATCGGCGAACGCGTGGCGAAGGGCGACGAGGTGCTCGACGTCGAGACCGACAAGATCTCGTCGGGCGTCGAATGCGCGTTCGACGGCACGCTGCGCCGGCAGATCGCGCAGGAGGGCGAGACGTTGCCCGTCGGCGCGCTGCTCGGCGTGGTCGCGGCCGCCGACACGAGCGACGCCGACATCGATGCGGCGATCGCCGACTTCCAGCGCGATTTCGTGCCGAGCGCGGCGTCCGACGAGGCGGCCGGCCCGCAGCCGGAGAAGGCGCGGATCGGCGGACGCACGATCCGCTTCCTGAAGCTCGGCGACGGTTCGGGCACGCCGGCCGTGCTGATCCACGGCTTCGGCGGCGACCTGAACAACTGGCTGTTCAACCATGCGGAACTCGCCGCGCACCGGCCGGTGTGGGCGCTCGATCTGCCCGGCCACGGCGAGTCGGAGAAGACCGTCGAGACCGGCAGTCTCGACGAACTGGCCGACGCGGTGCTTGCGCTGCTCGATGCGCAGCACATCGAGCGTGCGCACCTGATCGGCCATTCGATGGGCGGCGCGGTGGCGATGACGTTGGCCGACAGCGCGCCGGCGCGCGTGGCGTCGCTCACGCTGATCGCGAGCGCGGGGCTCGGCGCCGACATCAACCGTGCATACATCGACGGCTTCGTCGCCGGCAACAGCCGCAACACGCTGAAGCCGCACCTCGGCGCGCTGTTCGCGGACGACGCGCTGGTCACGCGGCAGCTCGTCGAGGATCTCGTCAAGTACAAGCGGCTCGAAGGCGTGCAGGCCGCGCTGGAGAAGATCGCGGACGCCGCGTTCGACGGCGCCGCGCAGCGGCGCGTATTCCGCGACCGGCTCGCGTCGCTTGCGCCGCGCACGCTCGTGATCTGGGGCGAGCGCGACCAGGTGATTCCCGCGCGGCACGCGCAGGGCTTGCCGGACGGCGTGCGCGCCGAGGTGATCGCCGGCGGCGGGCACATGGTGCAGATGGAGGCGGCCGCCGACGTGAACCGCCTGATCGTCGCGTTCCTCGGAGACTGACGATGGCCGCCGCGCTCGAACGACCCAGCCTCACGGCGCTCGGCCAGCCCGGCGCGAGAAGTCGCGACAAGCTCGCGCGCATTCCGGTGCGCGTCGAGCCCGCGGCCGGCGCGGCGTTGCCGAAGCCGCCGTGGCTGCGCGCGCGGCCGATGATGAGCGCGGCGGTGGCCGACATGGCCGCCGTGCTGCGCGAGCATCGGCTGCATTCCGTCTGCGAGGAGGCGATGTGCCCGAACATCGGCGAATGCTTCGCGCAGCGCACCGCGACCTTCATGATCATGGGGGGGCTGTGTACGCGGCGTTGCCCGTTCTGCGACGTCGCGCACGGCCGGCCCGAGCCGCTCGATCCCGACGAGCCCGCGCGGCTGGCCGACGCGGCGGCGGCGCTCGGGTTGCGCTACGTGGTGATCACGTCGGTCGACCGCGACGATCTGCGCGACGGCGGCGCCGCGCATTTCGCCGCGTGCATCGCGGCGGTGCGCGCGAGCGTGCCGGGCATCGGCGTCGAGGTGCTGACGCCGGACTTCCGCGGCCGCACGGCACGGGCGCTCGATGCGCTGTCGTCGGCGTGGCCCGACGTGTTCAACCACAACATCGAGACGGTGCCGTCGCTGTACCGGGCGGCGCGGCCGGGCGCCGACTATCGCGGCTCGCTCGAACTGCTCGCGCAGGCGAAGGCCGCGCGGCCGACGCTCGTGACGAAATCGGGATTGATGCTCGGGCTCGGCGAGCACGACGACGAGGTGCGCGACACGCTGCGCGACCTGCGCGCGCACGAGGTCGACGTGCTGACGCTCGGCCAGTATCTGGCGCCGTCGGCGCACCATTTGCCCGTGCGGCGCCACGTGAGCCCGGACGCGTTCGCCGCGTGGCGCGACGAGGCGCTTGCGCTCGGTTTCAGGGAAGTGGTCGCCGGCCCGCTCGTGCGGTCCTCCTATCACGCAGCCGACGTGCTGGAGGGCGCGTAGCGCGTCGCGTCAGGCTGTGGCGGCGTGCGCGCGGCCGATGCGGCGCAGGTAAAGCACGAGCCCCGCGCCCGCCAGCATCAGGCTGACCGTGTTCGCGAACCAGAAGCCGCGCGCGCCGGTCAGCCACGCGGGCGCGATCCCGCCGACGTCGAAGCCGAGCAGGTAGCCGCCGCTGAGTCCGACGCCCCACAGGGCGACCGCATAGATCACGGTCGGCACGACCGCCACCTTGTACGCGCGCAGCACGAACGCCGACGTGACCTGCAGCGCATCGAACACGTGGTAGCACGCGACGATCGCGACGAGCGGCATCGCGGCCGCGGCGACGGCCGGGTTCGGCGTGTAGCCGCCGATGATCAGCGGGCGCAGCGCGAACACGAGCACGCCGTAGGCAGCCGCCACGCCGCACGCGAACATCACGCTGTGCCGGCCGAGCAGCCGGGCTTCCTCGGCGTGCCCGGCGCCGAGCGCGCGCGCGACCAGCGTCGACGCCGCCACGCCGATCGACAGCGGCGTCATGTACAGCACCGCGCCGATGTTGCCGGCGATCTGGTGGCCGGCGAGCGTCGTCGTGCCGAACTGCGCGATGAACAGCGCCATGCACGTGTACGACGTGACCTCGATCAGATACGACAGGCCCATCGGCACGCCGAGCTTCAGGATTGCCTTCTGGCGCGCCCAGACGGGCCAGCAGAAGCGGGAGAAGATCGCGAGCGGCGCGAACACGTCGAGCTTCGCGAGCAGCGTGTAGCCGATCAGCGCGAGCGCCCAGTTGATCAGCGTGCTCGCGAGCCCGCAGCCGGGGCCGCCGAGCGCCGGCACGCCGAAGCCGCCGAAGATGAACCAGACGTTCAGCGGAAACTTGAGCAGCAGCGCGCCGATCTGCAGGATCATCGCGAGCCGGGGCTTGCCGGCCGCGTTGGTCAGCGCGTTGTAGATGCGGAATACGAGGCTCGCGGGCAGCCCGTACGACAGGATGCGCAGGTAGTCGACGGTGCGCTCGTGCAGCGCGGCCGGCGCATGCGCGATGCGCAACAGCGGCTCGGGAAAATGCAGCAGCAGGAAGCCGGGAATCGCGAGCAGCAGCGCGAGCCACAGCGCCTGGCGCACTTCCTCGCCGATTTCCGCATAGCGCCGCGCGCCGTACAGTTGCCCGGTGATCGGCTGCAGCGCGGACAGGATGCCGGTTAGACCGATATAGATCGATACGTAGATCGACGAGCCGAGCCCGAGCGCGGCGAGATCGACGGCCGAGTAGCGGCCCACCATCGCGGTGTCGATCACGCCGAACGCGATGATCGCGAGCTGGCCGACCAGCACCGGCCACGCGAGACCGACGATCCGGCGGATGTCGCCGAACATCGTCAATCGGCCGCCCGGCGGCGCGGCGGACGCCGCTTGACGGGCGTCTTCGGCCGTTCGATGCGCTCGTACAGGCGGAAGCGCTCGTCGCGGTCGGCGACGCGGCGGCCTTCCCAGACGAGACGCCACACGTATTGCGACATCGCGCTCGGCTCGCCGAAGTCGGCACGGTCCTGGCGCAGGATCACGTCGCAGTCGCCGGAGAAATCGAAGTGCATGTCGCCGAAGTACGCGAAGGTCGCGATCTGCGCGTCGCCGAGCCGCACCGGCGAGATGCATTCGTAGTCGGACGGCAGGTGCACGGCGATCTGTTGCGCGACGTCGCGATAGGTCCGGCCGTAGTTGACGATCGGCAGCCACAGCGTCATCAGCAGCACCCACATCAGCGTCGTGCCCGCGCCCGACAGCACGACGCTGCGCCACAGCACCTTCGGCTGCCGCGACACGCGCCACCGCACGATGAAGCACCAGCACACGGTGACGATCACCGCGCAGATGAACGACAGGATCTTGAAATGCGGCTCGTAGCCGGGCACGAGACGCGCGAGGTTGCGCGCGAGCGGATGCGGGAAGCCGGTGAGCGATGCGAGCCACACCAGCCACACGAAGGTGCCGAGGATCGTGAAGCTCAGTACGGCAAACCAGTCGATCGCGTTGATCGCGCCGCGCTTGAGGGTCGGCAGCGCAAACGTCGCCAGCACCGCGAGCGGCGGCAGCAGCAGCATGTACATGCGGTTCGACTGCTGGCTTTGCAGGATCACGAGCGCGACGAGCGGCACGGCCACCGACAGCGGAATCGCGATGTGCGCGCGACGGCGCATGCCGGCCCAGCTCCACCACGCCCAGATCGCGAGCGGCCAGGCGGGCCACGTGAACAAAGGCAGGTTCTTCGCCGCATAGCCGAGCACGGCCGTCGGCGGGCCCGAAAAGCGCATCAGGCTGCCGTGGATCCACTGGTTGAAGAACCATGCGGCGTCGTCCGGCGCCGCGACGAAGGCGGCGATCGGCCACAGCGCGAAAATCGCGGCCGCGAGCGGCAGGCCGACCAGCGGCAGGCGCAGGTTGCGCATCTCGGGCGTGACGAGCCACAGCGCGGCCGTGCCCGCGAGCAGCGCGACGACCAGCACCGGGTTGCCGGACAGCGCGACGAGGCCCATCGCGAGGCCCCACCACAGTGCGCCTTGCAGCGGCTTGTCGATGCCGCGCACGATCCCGTACACGAGCATCGCGATCCACGCGAATTGCGCGAGTTGCGGCGTCGTTTCATGCCCGCGTTCCGCGAGGCCGAAGCAGGCGACGAGCACCAGCAGCGCGCCGTCCGCGAGCGTGCGGCCGTAGTCGCGCGGCTCGGGCTCGCCGCCGAATGCGTATTTGAACGGTTGAACCTCGGCGCGCCGGCCGAGCAGGTAGGCCGCGTACCAGACGAACGCGCACGCGGCGCAGAACAGCACGCCGGTATCGACGCGCGACGCGTTGCTTGCGTCGACCCACGGGCCGAGGCCGCGGATCGACAGTGCGCCGAGCCAGTAGCCGAGCGGCCCGTCGGTCGTGATGAACTTGCCGACCAGGTTCGGCAGCAGCCAGTCGTGCCAGCCGCCCTTGGCCATCGTCCACATCACGCCGAAGCCCGCCGCGTCCTCGTTTTTCCACGGGTCGCGGCCGAACAGGCCGAACGCCGCGTAGACGAGGCAGAGCGTGAGCAGCAGCCAGCGCGGCAGCGCACGCGTGGCGGAGGCGGTGAGACGGACGACAGGCTTCATGCAGATGAGCGATTTGTTATGGGCGGGCGGCCGGCGCGGCTGCGCGCGGTCGAGCCGGTTTCGAGCATCCGGCATTGTAGTCGCGCCCGCTGTTGTGCGTCAGGTCGTTGCCCGGGCGCCGGGCGGCGC
Source organism: Burkholderia semiarida (assembly GCF_029268935.1). Taxonomy (NCBI): domain Bacteria; kingdom Pseudomonadati; phylum Pseudomonadota; class Betaproteobacteria; order Burkholderiales; family Burkholderiaceae; genus Burkholderia; species Burkholderia semiarida. Next base: position 519,136 of record NZ_JAHLCL010000007.1, read on the forward strand.
CTTTCCGGGCGAGCAGAGACAAAAAAGGGCAGCCTGGGCTGCCCTTTCGTGCGGTACCGGTGCGTTGCAACCACCGGATGCGGTGCGAAGCTTACTTCGCGACCTTGCCGCTGGCGCGTGCGCCGAACTTGTTCTTGAACTTCTCGACACGGCCTGCCGTGTCCATGATCTTTTGCTGACCCGTGTAGAACGAGTGCGATTCCGACGACACTTCGATCTTGGCGAGCGGGTAGGTCTTGCCTTCGTGCTCGATGGTTTCACGCGTCTGGATCGTCGAGCGCGTGATGAACTTGAAGCCGTTCGACATGTCTTGGAAGACGACTTCGCGGTAGTCCGGGTGAATGCCAGGTTTCATGATTTTCCTTGGTGATAGCGGTAGCCAACCCGCCGCTTGGCCGGCCGTGCCGCCCCGATGGGAGCGTTTCGGCTGACGTCAAGCCCGGCGCGAGCCACTTGCCTAAGGTCGAAAAACGGCGATTATGCCAGAAAATCAGACGGTTGACGAATAATTTTCATGGTGCGTCGAGCGCGCCGGTGCCGGCCGGATCCTGCCGGTAGTAGCGCGCGAGCAGCCGGTACAGCTCCGGAAATTCGGACTCGAACGCTTTCGGCCGCACGAACAGCGCCTCGCTGCATACGGCGAAGAATTCCGACGGGTGGTCGGCCGCATAGGGATCGATCAGCGAGTCCCGCTCGAAGCGCGCCCACGCGCGCTCCGGCACTGCGTCGACGCGCGCGCAGAACTGGTCGTACGCATGTTCGAACACGTCGGCCCACGCCTGCGCGTCGAGGTGCGGCGCATGCCAGCGGCGAAAAAGGGGCGGATAGCCGTCGGCCGCGCCATTGACCATGTCGATCTTGTGCGCGAACTCGTGGATCACCACGTTGTATGCATCCCGGCCGTCCGTCATCTGCGCGTCTTCCCACGACAGGATCACGGGTCCGCCTTCCCATGCCTCGCCGCTCGCATCCTGCTCGACTTCGTGTACGACGCCGTCCTCGTCCTGCACCGTCTTGCGGATCACGAATTCGCCCGGATACACGACGACGCCGACCCAGCCGTCGTACAGCGACAGGTCGAGATTCAGCACGGGCAGGCAGGCCTGCGCGGCGATCGCGACGATCATCGCGTCGGTCAACTCGAGCCCATGCGCGGTCGAAAACGATTTTTTCGCGACGAACAGGCTCGTCATCTCGCGCAGCCGGACGAGCGCGCCGGGCGGGAGATTGGCCAGGAACGGCAGCCGCTCGACGGTTTCGCGCCATAGCGCGTCGGGAATCGGATGGCTGCGCAGCGCGCGGTCGCGGCGGCGGTCGTCGAACCAGCGGGTCAGTTTCGAAAGCATGGAGGCTGCGGACGAAAATCCAAAGCCTGTCTTTTAACTCAATCGATCTGTTTTTGCCATGCCGCGAAGAGGCCGCCGACGAGCGCCACGCCCGCGAGGAAGTAAAAACCGTCGAGCGACGCGAGGAACGACGCCTGTTGCGCCACCATCCGCGCGATCGACGCGATCGCGAGGCCGTGCGCGTCGTTCAGCGCGTGGCCGGCGGCCGCATAGCCGCGCGTGAGTGCATCGGCGGTCTGCTGGAACAGCGGGTCGAACACGTTCGCGCGCTCGACGAGCCGTGTCTGGTGCACGGCCAGCCGGTGCTGCTCGACGATGATCACCGACGACGTCGCGAACGAGATCGTCAGTTGCCGCACGATGTTCTTGAGCCGGTAGCCGTGCGTGTATTCGTCGATCGCGAAGATGCGGAACGTGAGGTTCGCGACCGGCAGCACGATGAACAGCAGCAGCAACCCGCGCAGCAGCAGCGGGACGATCAGCGCCGCTTCGCCGACCTGCGGCGTCATCCGCGTCATCCACAGCGCGGCCGTGACCGCGATCGCGAACCCCGGCACGACGAACCATTTCTTGTGCGTGACGAATTTCGCGTAGCGCAGATAGGCGAACAGCGCGGTGGCCGAGATCAGCGACATCGTGCCGACCAGGCGCCCGGCGTTCTCGACCGGATAGCCGAGCCCGCCCTCGAGAAACCGCGACGTCAGGTAACTGAAGCCCGTCGTCTCGTAGTAATAGAACATGTAGAGCAGTAGCCCGATCTGGAACGTCCGCTCGCGAAACGCGTGCAGCCGCACGAGCGGCGTCGGGTGATGCCACTGGTGATAGGCGAACCACGCGAGCGCGCCGAGCCCGGCGATCGTCAGCGCGATCAGCATCGGCGAGCCGCTGTAGAGCTGGTAATGCACCTGCTGCAGCACGATCTGCAGCGCCCCTTGCGCGAGCGCGAACAGGACGTACGGCCAGAAGTGGCCGGAACCGCGTTCGTCGTCCGGCGCGCGGCCCGAATCGGGCAGCGTGAGCAGCGCGAGGATCGCGAACGCGATGCCGGCCGGCGCCGTGCACGCGAACAGCGCGCGCCACGTCGAATGCGCGACCAGCAGCCCGCCGACGATCGGCGCGAGCGCGCTGCCGAGCAGGATCATGATCAGGAACGCGCGGGTCGCGGGCGGCCGCTCCTGCGGCTTGAAACTGATCTGGATCAGGATCCGGCACGCGCCCATCATCGGGCCGATGAAATAACCCTGGAAACCGCGCGCGAACGCGAGCGCCAGCGACGTGTCGGCCAGCGCCGACGCGATCGCGCCGAACGAGAACATCAGCATGCAGCCCGCGACGTAGCGGCGATGGCCGAGCCGGTCGACCCACCATTGCTGCTGCAGGATACCGAGCACGGCCGTGACCGCGTAGGCGCTCGACGACCACACGAGTTCGTCGGGCGATGCGTTGATGCCGCCCGCGATGTAGCTCGCGAAGAACGAGAAGACCGCGTTGTCGAAGTAGTCGATGCCGGTGACGAGCGCGAGCGCCCATGGGAACAAGTCCGCGCGCAGGTTCGCGCGGCTCCACAGCGGCGATCGGCCGGGCACCGCGTTCATTCGCGATCCTTGCGGGCGCGCCGCGCGCCGGCTTCCGCCCGCCGCTGCGCGATCAGCGCATCGGCGTTTTCGCCGGCGAGGCGCCGTTCGACGTAGTCGATGTCGTGCTGCAATTCCTTGCGCAGCGCGACGGCTTCCTTCAGCTCGCGCTGGACGGCCGCGATCCGCCGGTCGAGCGTATCGATCTGCTCGGCGAGGCCGGCGCGGATGTCGCGCAGCGATGCATCCGAATAGCGGCGCCGGCCGTCGCCGGTTTCTTCCAGCGGGCGCTTCAGCATTTCGGTGATGCCGTGCAGCGAGAACCCGAGCGCGCGCAGCCGCAGGATGCGCGCGAAGCGCTCGAGGTCGGTTTCGTCGTAGAGGCGGTAGCGGCCTTCGCTGCGCGACGGCGTGACGAGCCCGCGCTCCTCGTAATATTTGAGCGTGCGCGGCGTGACGCCGAGCCGCGACGCGGCGTCGCTGACGGTCAATAACGGGGCGGAGGCGTCGTTCGGCATCGGAGGTGGCGGATTTCGGCGGAAGGATGACGCGATTATAGGTCAACGTGTACGTTCACGTACAGGTTGGGATCGAAAAACGGCCGCCAGGCGGAATGCGCGGGCGGCCGTGTCGTGCGGCGAGGGCGATCAGCCGCCGCGGCGCATCAGGTCGAAGAACTCGGAGTTGCTCTTCGTCTGGCGGATCTTGTCGAGCAGGAATTCCATCGCCTCGACTTCGTCCATGTCGTGGATGAACTTGCGCAGCACCCAGATCTTCTGAAGGATCTCGGGCTTGATCAGCATTTCTTCGCGACGCGTGCCCGACTTGTTCAGGTTGATCGACGGATAGACGCGCTTTTCCGCGAGGCGGCGCTCGAGGTGCACTTCCATGTTGCCGGTGCCCTTGAACTCTTCGTAGATCACGTCGTCCATGCGGCTGCCGGTTTCGATCAGCGCGGTGCCGATGATCGTCAGCGAGCCGCCTTCCTCGATGTTGCGCGCCGCGCCGAAGAAGCGCTTCGGGCGCTGCAGCGCGTTCGCGTCGACACCGCCCGTCAGCACCTTGCCCGATGCCGGGATCACGGTGTTGTAAGCGCGTGCGAGACGCGTGATCGAGTCGAGCAGAATCACGACGTCGTGCTTCATTTCGACGAGGCGCTTGGCCTTCTCGATCACCATTTCGGCGACTTGCACGTGACGCGTGGCCGGCTCGTCGAACGTGGACGCGATGACTTCGCCGGCGACCGAGCGCTGCATTTCGGTCACTTCTTCGGGGCGTTCGTCGATCAGCAGCACGAACAGGACGACGTCCGGGTGGTTCTGCTTGATCGCGTGCGCGATGTGCTGGAGCATCACCGTCTTGCCCGACTTCGGCGACGCGACCAGCAGGCCGCGCTGGCCCTTGCCGATCGGCGCGATCATGTCGATGATGCGGCCCGTGACGTTTTCCTCGCCGCGCATCTCGCGCTCGAGCGCCAGCGGCTTGTTCGGGTGCAGCGGCGTGAGGTTCTCGAACATGATCTTGTGTTTCGAGGCCTCGGGCGGCTGCCCGTTGACTTTGTCGACCTTCACCAGCGCGAAGTAGCGCTCGCCGTCCTTCGGCGTGCGGACTTCACCTTCGATGGTGTCGCCGGTGTGCAGGTTGAAGCGGCGGATTTGCGACGGGCTGATATAGATGTCGTCGGTGCTCGCGAGGTACGACATTTCCGGCGAGCGCAGGAAGCCGAAGCCGTCCGGCAGCACTTCGAGCGTACCGTCGCCGAAGATCGTCTCTCCCGTCTTGGCGCGCTTTTTGAGAATGGCAAACATCAACTCCTGCTTGCGCAGGCGGTTCGCGTTTTCGATCTCCAGGCCATTGGCCATTTCGATCAGTTCGGACACGTGCAGAGACTTGAGCTCGGATAAATGCATACGGAGAACCCGCCAGGGAGGAGAAGCGACGAAAGAAAATAAGGGAGGAGGGCGAGCGGAAGCGCTCAGAGACTTAAATGCGTCTTGCCGACGTTTTTTAATTCTAGCATAGGCCGATTCGCGCTTGAGCGAGCGATCGGCGGCTTGGCGGCGGACGTGTTGCCGACTGACAACACGTCCGCGGATCTGCCGGTATTACAGGTGGCTGTCCAGGAATGCGGTGAGCTGCGACTTCGACAGCGCGCCGACCTTCTGCGCGGCAGCCGCGCCGTTCTTGAACAGGATCAGCGTCGGGATGCCGCGCACGCCGAACTTCGCGGGCGTGGCCTGGTTGTCGTCGACGTTGATCTTCGCGATCTGCAGCTTGTCGCCGTAGTCCTTCGCGACTTCGTCGAGGATCGGGGCGATCATCTTGCACGGGCCGCACCATTCGGCCCAGAAATCGACGAGTACGGGCTTGTCGGACTTGACGACGTCCTGTTCGAACGATGCGTCGCTGATGTGTTTGATCTGTTCGCTCATTGGGTCAATACCTCTTACGGTTCGGGGACTGCCTGCTTGCGCGTTGCGGCGAACCGGCCGCCGTAGGCTGCCGGCCGCCGCGGCAGGTCACTCCGCCTTTCCGGAAAGGAGGGGCGTAAGCGCTGCATCCGCGGCTCGCGGGTCGTTCGGGCGTCATATTAGCCTAAATTGCTATCTGCTGCGGGCGGCGATAGTAGCCGCTACGCGAGTAGGGGTACGACGCGACGTTCGACCATCGTGCCATGCAGGTGGAGGCCGGTTCGCCAATTGCAAGGGGCGCGCCGCATGCAACGTATCCGAATGGACGACGGGCCGGTTTGCCCGGCGACATTCGCATTGATGCGAACAAATGGTCGCATTCGTCCGGAAGCGGTGATAGAATATGCCGTGACGGGCCTCCTCGCATGGTGGGGCGGTGAACCTGGTCAGGTCGGGAACGAAGCAGCCACAATCGTTTTCCGCCAGTGCCGAGGGTTGGGCTCGTCACCTTCCTTCTCGCCCCGTTCGCCGGGCGTTTTTTATTTCCGCGTCACACTCCGTTCGACCTGTGCGTTGCCCGTGTTCCGCACCGTTTCGCGTGTCGGCGCGACGCAGCGTTACTGATACAATTTCCCGATGACCTATCAAGTTCTCGCACGCAAGTGGCGTCCGAAGGATTTCGCTTCGATCGTCGGCCAGGAGCACGTCGTCAGGGCGCTCACGCACGCGCTCGATGGCGGGCGTCTCCATCACGCCTATCTGTTTACCGGAACCCGCGGTGTCGGCAAGACGACGCTGTCGCGGATCTTCGCGAAGGCGCTCAACTGTGAAACCGGCGTCACGTCGCAGCCGTGCGGCGTGTGTCGCGCCTGTCGCGAGATCGACGAGGGCCGTTTCGTCGATTACGTCGAGATGGACGCGGCGAGCAACCGCGGCGTCGATGAAATGGCCGCGCTGCTCGAGCGCGCGGTGTATGCGCCCGTCGATGCGCGCTTCAAGGTCTACATGATCGACGAAGTGCACATGCTGACGAACCACGCGTTCAACGCGATGCTGAAGACGCTCGAAGAGCCGCCGCCGCACGTCAAGTTCATCCTCGCGACGACCGATCCGCAGAAAATCCCCGTCACCGTGCTGTCGCGCTGCCTGCAATTCAACCTGAAGCAGATGCCGGCCGGGCACATCGTGTCGCATCTCGAGCAGATCCTCGGCGAAGAGCGGATCACGTTCGAGCCGCAGGCGTTGCGCCTGCTCGCGCGCGCCGCGCAAGGCAGCATGCGCGATGCGCTGTCGCTGACCGACCAGGCGATCGCCTATTCGGCGAACGAGGTGACCGAGTCGGCGGTGTCGGGCATGCTCGGCGCGCTCGACCAGACCTACATGGTGCGCCTGCTCGACGCGCTCGCGGCCGGCAGCGGCCCGGAAATCCTCGCGATTGCCGACGAGATGTCGCTGCGCAGCCTGTCGTTCTCGACCGCGCTGCAGGATCTCGCGAGCCTGCTGCACCGGATCGCGTGGGCGCAGTTCGCGCCGGGCTCGGTGCTCGACGAGTGGCCGGAAGCGGCCGATCTGCGCCGTTTTGCGCAGACGCTGAGCCCCGAGCAAGTCCAATTGTTCTATCAGATCGCGACGGTCGGGCGCGCCGAGCTCGGCCTGGCGCCGGACGAATACGCCGGATTCACGATGACGCTGCTGCGGATGCTCGCGTTCGAGCCGGCCGTTGGCGCCGGCAGTGCGCCGGGCGGCCAGCCGTCCGTGCCGCCGCGTGCCGTGCCGGCCCCGCGTGCTGCCGCGGCGCCGGCCGCCGCCGCCGCGGCGAAGCCGGTATCGGCAGCGCCCGCCAGCGCAGCGCGTCCGCAAGTTGCGACGCCGGCCTCACCTGCCGTGCCGGTCGCACGTTCGGCGCCGGCGCAGTCGGGCGACGAAGCCGGGCGGTCGGCCGCCAAGCCGGCTGCCGTCCCGTCGCCGGCGGAGGCGGAGGCGGCAGCGCCGGCACCGGTCGCGGCCGACGCACACGCCATCGTGCCGCCGCAGCCGGAAACGAAAGCAGCGCCCACCGGCGACGTGCCGGCATCCGCCCGCAAGGAACCCGAGCCGCCTGCCGTTGCCGCCGTGCAGCGAAACGACGAACCGGCGCCGCAGGCCGAACCGACGCCGCGCGCCGCGTCGCCCGAGCCGGCCGCCGCGCGTCCGGCGGCGCGCGCCGGCGGTGCCGCCGCCGCGCTCGACGTGCTGCGCAATGCAGGGATGCGCGTGTCGTCGGACCGCGGTCGTGCAGGCGCTGCGGCCAAGCCGGCGGCGGCCCAGCCGGCCGCCGAGAAGCCGGCCGCGCCGCGGCCGGCCGTGCAGGTGCCGACGCCGCGTGCCGCCGCCCGCGCGCCGCAAGCCGCCGAGGCGCGCCAGCCGTCGCCGCCGTGGGAGGACATCCCGCCCGACGACTACGTGCCGCTCAGCGCCGACGAAATGTTCGGCGGTTCCGACGACGGCTTCGTGCCGGTGTTCGACAGCGGTCCCGACGATGTGCGTGTGACGCCGAAGCCGGCGGACGCACGTCCGGCCGCGCCGATCGACACGCGCCCGCTACCGCCGGCGATCGCGCTCGATCCGATCGGCTTCGACGGCGAATGGCCGGCGCTGGCCGCGCGGCTGCCGCTGAAGGGTGTTGCATACCAGCTCGCGTTCAACAGCGAGCTGACGGCCGTCGATGCGAGCGCGTTGAAACTGTCGGTGCCCGTGCCGCAGTATGCGGACGCCGCGCAGGTGGCGAAGCTGAAGGCCGCGCTGGCCGATGCGCTCGGCAAGCCGGTCGAGGTGACCGTGGAGGTCGGGCCCGCACGGCGCACTGCGGCGGCGCTCGATGCGGCCGCGCGCGCGGCACGCCAGCGCGAAGCCGAGCAGGAGATTCACGGCGATCCGTTCGTTCAGCAGCTCGTGCGCGAGTTCGGTGCGCGCATCGTCGAGGGGTCGGTGCGCCCGCTCGCCGATTCGTCGCCGGACGGCGCGCCGCCTACACTCCATTGAACTGAGCGCCCCGCGACAGGCACAATCACGCCCCGCACACATTGGCCGGCACGCGCCGCGTGCCGGTTTTCACACGATCGAGAAGGAGTATTCCCATGTTGAAAGGCAACCTCGCCGGACTGATGAAGCAAGCGCAGCAAATGCAGGAAAACATGAAGAAGATGCAGGAGCAGCTTGCGCTGATCGAGGTCGAAGGGCAGTCGGGCGCCGGCCTCGTCAAGGTGACGATGACGTGCCGCAACGAAGTGCGCCGCGTGTCGATCGACCCGAGCCTGCTCGCGGACGACAAGGACATGCTCGAGGATCTCGTCGCCGCTGCGTTCAACGACGCGGTGCGCAAGGCCGAAGCCACGTCGCAGGAAAAGATGAGCGGCATGACGTCGGGCCTGCCGCTGCCCCCGGGCTTCAAGCTGCCGTTCTGAGCTTGGCGTCCTTGGCACCGTTTGCCGCCGTATGAAACAGCCGTCCGCCCTGTCCGCTCTCGTCGAAGCGTTGCGCGTGCTGCCCGGCGTCGGGCCGAAATCCGCGCAGCGCATGGCGGTTCACCTGATGCAGCACGACCGTGAGGGCGCGGAGCGGCTCGGCCGGTCGCTGCTGTTCGCGACCGAGCACCTGCAGCATTGCGAAAAATGCAACACGTTCACCGAAGCGCAGATCTGCGAGGTCTGCAGCGACGAGGAGCGTGATCCGACGCTGCTGTGCGTCGTCGAGACGCCCGCCGACCAGATCATGCTCGAGCAGACGATGACCTACCGCGGGCTGTATTTCGTGCTGATGGGGCGACTGAGCCCGCTCGACGGAATCGGTCCGAAGGAAATCCATTTCGACCGCCTCGTGCGGCGCGCGTCCGACGGCGTCGTCAAGGAAGTCGTGCTCGCGACCAACTTCACGAACGAAGGCGAAGCCACCGCCCACTATCTCGGCCAGACGCTCAAGGCGCGCGGGCTGGCGGTCACGCGTCTCGCGCGCGGCGTGCCGGTGGGCGGCGAGCTCGAGTACGTGGACGCGGGCACCATCGCCCGCGCGATGCTCGATCGCCGCACGATGTAAGCCGGGCGCCGCCTGCTAGCGGCGCCGTTCCTCATGCCAGGGAGACACATGAGCACCAGCCAGGGCCCGCTCGCGGGCGTCAAAGTGCTCGAATTCGGAACGCTGATCGCGGGGCCGTTCGCGTCGCGGCTGTTCGCCGAATTCGGCGCGGAAGTGATCAAGATCGAGGATCCGAACGGCGGCGACCCGCTGCGCAAATGGCGCAAGCTCTACCCGGAGCAGGGCGGCACGTCGCTGTGGTGGTCCGTGCAGGCGCGCAACAAGAAATCGGTCACGCTGAACCTGAAAGCCGACGCCGGCAAGGCGATCGCGCGGCAACTCGCGAGCGAGGCCGACATCGTGATCGAGAACTTCCGTCCGGGCCTGCTCGAAAAGCTCGGGCTCGGCTACGACGTGCTGTCGGCCGACAATCCGGGCCTCGTGATGGTGCGCCTGTCCGGCTACGGGCAGACGGGCCCGTACCGCGACCGGCCCGGCTTCGGCGCGATCGCCGAATCGATGGGCGGGCTGCGCCACATCACCGGCTATCCGGATCTTCCGCCGCCGCGCATCGGCATCTCGATCGGCGATTCGATCGCCGCGCTGCACGGCGTGATCGGCGCGCTGATGGCGCTCCATCACCGCAAGGTCAACGGCGGCGCGGGGCAGGTGGTCGACGTTGCACTGTATGAAGCCGTCTTCAACATGATGGAAAGCGTGGTGCCCGAATACGGCGTGTACGGGATGGTGCGCGAGCGCACCGGCGCGTCGCTGCCGGGCATCGTGCCGTCGAACACGTATGCATGCCGCGACGGCAGCATCGTGATCGGCGGCAACAGCGACCCGATCTTCAAGCGGTTGATGAAGGCGATCGAGCGCGACGACCTCGCCGACGATCCCGCGCTCGCGCAGAACGACGGGCGCGTGCCGCGCACGCAGGAAATCGACGACGCGATCGCCGCGTGGCTCGCGCCGCGCACGATCGACGAGGCACTCGGCGTGCTGAACGCGGCCGACGTGCCGGCCGGACGCATCTACAGCGCGGCCGACATGTTCACCGATCCGCAGTTCGTCGCCCGCCAGATGATCCAGCGGTTCAAGCTGGCCGACGGCACCGACATTCCGCTGCCGAACATCACGCCGAAGCTGTCGGCCACGCCGGGCGAAACGCGCTGGCTCGGGCCCGAGCTCGGCGAGCACACCGACGAGGTGCTGCGCGGCCTCGGCTACGACACGCAGGCGATTGCCGCACTGCGCGAGGCGGGCGCGATCTGAGCGCAGCCGGCCCGGCGATGGGATCCCGTCGTCCAGACTTTCGTCGGGGCGGCAAATCGGGCGACACGGTGTTTTCCCCAGCGCGCGGAACGCCGCCGCGCAGTACGGCGGCGCATCGCCCGCCCATGCGTATACCCGCCCGCCTGCGGTGGCTGGACTGTCGCTCTCGCGCCATCCTTCCTCGGTTACAATCGCCGGATGCGAATCCTACTCAGCAACGACGACGGCTATCTCGCCCCTGGTCTCGCCGCGCTCAGCGAAGCGCTGCAGCCGCTGGCCGAGCTTACGGTGATCGCGCCCGAGCAGAACTGCAGCGGCGCGTCGAATTCCCTCACGTTGTCGCGGCCGCTGTCGGTGCAGCGCGCAGCAGGTACGGGTTTCTTCTACGTGAACGGCACGCCGACCGATTCGGTGCACGTCGCGCTGACGGGGATGGCCGATGCAAGGCCGGACATCGTCGTGTCCGGCATCAACAACGGCCAGAACATGGGCGAAGACACGCTCTATTCGGGGACAGTTGCAGCCGCCACCGAAGGCATCATGTTCGGCGTGCCGGCCATCGCGTTCTCGCTGGTCGACAAGGGCTGGACGCATCTGGCCGACGCCGCGCGCGTCGCCGCGGAAATCGTCGCGCACTACCTCGCGCATCCGCTGCCGGGCCAGCCGCTGCTGAACGTCAACATTCCGAACCTGCCGTACGATCAACTGAAGGGCTGGAAGGTCACGCGCCTCGGCAAGCGTCATCCGTCGCAGCCGGTGATTCGCCAGACCGACCCGCGCGGCGAGCCGATCTACTGGATCGGCGCCGCGGGCGAGGCGCTGGACGCCAGCGAAGGCACGGATTTCCATGCCGTCGCGAACGGTTTCGTGTCGATCACGCCGCTGCAGCTCGATCTCACGCATACGCAGATGCTGCCCGCGACGCGCGAATGGGCGCGCGCCGGAGGGCGGGCTTCATGAGCGGCGAGCGCGCGAAGCGGTTCCCGCTCGCGCTCGAAGATCTCAAGCGAGCGCCACGCAAGTCGGAAAAAGGCCGGGCCGGCGAACGCCAGACGGCGAGCGCGGTGCCGAAGGCCGCCGACAAACCCGCGGCCGCGCTGAAACCGGTCGCGGTGAAGCCGGCCGCGTTGCGTGCGCCGCAGCCGGGTATCGCCGGCGCGAAGCCGGCGACCGCACCGAAGCCCACCGCACTGAAACCTGCGCTACCGAAGCCGGCCGCGCCGAGTGTCGCGCCGGCCGGCGCGTTCGCGCTTACGTCGGAACGTGTGCGCGAGCGAATGGTCGAACGCCTGCGCGCGAACGGCGTGACCGATGCGCGCGTGCTCGACGCGATGGCCGCGGTGCCGCGCCACCTGTTCGTGGATCCGGGGCTCGCGACGCAGGCCTACGAGGATTCGGCGTTGCCGATCGGCCACCAGCAAACCATTTCAAAGCCGTCGGTCGTCGCGCGCATGATCGAGCTCGCGATGGCCGGCCGCACGCTCGAGCGCGTGCTCGAGATCGGCACGGGCTGCGGCTATCAGGCCGCCGTGCTGAGCCACGTGGCACGCGACGTGTATTCGATTGAACGCATCAAGCCGCTTTACGAGCGCGCGAAGCTGAACCTGCGGCCGCTGCGCGTGCCGAACATCCGTCTGCACTACGGCGACGGGCGTGTCGGCCTGCCGTCCGCGGCCCCGTTCGACGCGATCGTGATCGCGGCGGCGGGGCTCGACGTGCCGCAGGCGCTGCTCGAGCAACTCGCGATCGGCGGGCGGCTCGTCGCGCCCGTCGGTGCGCAGAGCGGACAGCACCAGGTGCTCACGCTCGTCGAGCGCGTCGCGCACGCGCAATGGCGAGAGTCCCGGCTTGATCGCGTTTTCTTTGTCCCTTTAAAATCCGGAGTGATTTGAAACCGATGAGTATGTTGCGCGCGATGCAAAACAACCGATCCAGGGAACCGCTCACGCTCGCCCAGCGCGCGATCTGTGTGGCTGCTTTCTCCACGCTGCTGGCCGCCTGTGCGACGCGGCTCGACAACGCGCCCGTCGTCGATCGCTCCGGGGCGCTCGGCACGAGCAGCGCCGCGCAGCCCGCGGTGCCGCTCGGCCCGCCGCCGCCCGGCTTCTATCGGGTGAAGCCGGGTGACACGCTGTACCGGATCGCGCTCGAGAACGGGCAGAACTATCGAGACATCGCGTCGTGGAACAATCTGGCGAACCCGAACCAGATCGAAGTCGACCAACTGCTGCGTGTCGCGCCGCCGGGCGGCGCCGCGGTCGCGCCGGCCACCGCGCCGATCGCCGGTGGTGCGGTCGCGACCGCGCCGCTGAGCAGCGGCCCGGCCACGCCGGCTGCCGGCACGTCGTCGGCACTTGCCGCCACGCCGCCGGCCGCGGCAACGGGATCGAGCGATACGGCCGCGGCCCCGAGCGGCCCCGTGACGTTCGCGTGGCCCGCGCGCGGCCCCGTGCTGAACGGGTTCGACGATGCGAAGAACAAGGGTGTCAATATCGGCGGGACGGCCGGCGAGGCCGTGAAGGCGGCAGCAGACGGCCGCGTCGTTTACTCCGGCAACGGGCTGCGTGGTTACGGCAACCTCATTATCATCAAACACGATGCAACTTACCTCACGGCGTATGCACACAATCGCGCTTTGATGGTAAAAGAGGGGGACGCGGTAACGAAGGGGCAGAAGATCGCCGAGATGGGTAACAGCGATGCCGACCGCGTGATGCTGCATTTCGAGGTTCGCCGGCAGGGTAAGCCTGTCGATCCGCTGAAGTATTTGCCGCCTCAATAACCGAGACGACCATGCCGAAATCGAAGCGCCACGAGCCGCAAGCCGAGTCTGAGAAGATCAGTCGTGCCACGCAAGCATCGGTGGGGCGAGCAGGTGCTTCGACGGACGACGAAGACGACGTCGCGGAAAACGAACGCGATCTCGAGGCACGCGACGCCGACGCCGACGCGGACGCGGACGGTGGCGACGACGAGCGCGAAGGCCGCCAGGAAGCAGTCCCGGACGTCGACGATTTCCGCACGCTGCTGCAGGCCGAACTCACGGCCGACACGATCCAGCATTACCTGAACCGCATCAGCGTGAAGCCGCTGCTGACCGTCGAGGAAGAGCAGCGCTATTCGCGCCTCGCGAAGGCCGGCGAATTCGAGGCGCGGCAGGTGATGATCGAGCGCAACCTGCGTCTCGTCGTCAGTATCGCGAAGGGGTACCTGAACCGCGGCGTGCCGCTGCTCGACCTGATCGAGGAAGGCAACCTCGGCCTGATGCATGCGATCGAGAAATTCGACCCGACGCGCGGGTTCCGTTTCTCGACCTATGCGACGTGGTGGATCCGGCAGAGCATCGAGCGGGCGATCATGAACCAGGCCCGCACGGTACGCCTGCCCGTGCACGTGATCCGCGAACTGAACCAGGTGCTGCGCGCGAAGCGCCACCTCGAAAAGAATTCGATGTCGACGGGCGAGGCGGCCGAGCGCCGCGAAGCCAGTATCGACGACATCGCCTATCTCACCGGCAAGACCGCCGAGGAAGTCACCGATATCCTCGCGCTCAACGAACACACGGCATCGCTCGACGCGCCGCTCGACCTCGATCCCGCGAGCAGCCTGCTCGACCTGCTGCCCGACGACCAGAGCCAGTCGCCCGACGCCGAGGTGCAGCATCGCGAGCTCGAAACGCTGACGCGCGCGTGGCTGTCGCGGCTGTCCGACAAGCACCGGCACGTGATCGAGCGCCGCTTCGGCCTGAACCACATCGAACCGGCGACGCTCGAGGAGCTCGCCGACGAGATGGGGCTCACGCGCGAGCGCGTGCGCCAGATCCAGCAGGAAGCGCTGGTGCGCCTCAAGCGGTTCTTCGCTTCCAACGGCGTGCGCAAGGACGCCGTTCTGTAACTGATGACTCCGATTCTCGTTTTTGACATCGAGACGATTCCCGATGTCGACGGCATCCGCCGTCTGGAAGACCTGCCCGCGACGCTCGACGATGCCGCAGTGGCCGAACATGCGTTTGCCGCACGCCGCGAGAAGACCGGTGGCGATTTCCTGCCGCACCATCTGCAGCGGATCGCGGCGATCTCGTGCGTGTTCCGCGACAACAACGGTTTTCGCGTGCGCTCGCTCGGGACGCCGCAGGACAACGAAGCCACGCTGATCCAGTCGTTCTACCGCGTGATCGAGAAATACACGCCGCAACTCGTGTCGTGGAACGGCGGCGGTTTCGATCTGCCGGTGCTCCATTACCGCGCGCTCGTGCACGGCATTCCCGCCACCCGCTACTGGGATCTCGGCGAGGACGACCGCGAATTCAAGTGGAACAACTACATCTCGCGCTATCACTCGCGGCATACCGACCTGATGGACGTGCTGGCGATGTATCAGGCGCGCGCGAACGCGCCGCTCGACGCGCTGGCGAAGCTGTGCGGTTTCCCGGGCAAGCTCGGGATGGACGGCAGCCAGGTATGGCCGGCGTTCCGCGACGGCCGGATCGACGAAATCCGCAACTATTGCGAAACCGACGTCGTCAACACCTACCTGCTGTATTGCCGGTTTCAGTTGATGCGCGGCGGGCTGACGCCGAGCGAGTACGCGGACGAAATCCTGCTCGTGAAGAACGCGCTCGCGCTGGAGCCGGCGCCGCACTGGGCCGAATACCTGGCCGGCTTCGACGCGTAGCGCGGGCGGCGGCGCCGCAACCTGCGCGTTCAGGCCAGCTCGAGCAGCACCGGCTGGTGATCGGACGCGCGTACCTCGCCGTCGATCTCGCAGCCGGTGACGCGCGGCAACAGCGTGTCGGTCACGAACACGAAATCGCACGCGAGCGGGCCGTCCGACCATTGCACCGTATCGTAGACGCCGGCCGTCGGCGGCGGCGTACGACCGGGATGCAGCGCGACCCACGCGTCGACGAAACGCGGCACGTCGGCGATCGGCTCCAGAAAGCGCCGGTACGCGTCGCTGCCGAATGCGCTGTTGAAATCGCCGCAGACGATCGCGTCGCGCGGTTGTCCGGTCGCGCTGAACGGCCCGTCGGCGGTTTCGGCGGGCGCGGGGTGGTCCGCGTGCGCACAGGCCTCGCGATGCCGGGCGCGTAACGCGTCGACCTGTGCAAGCCGCTGGCGCGCCGAGTAATACTCCAGATGCGTGGTGATCACGCGCAACGGCCCGAAGGGCGCCTGCAACTCGATATCGAGCGCGACGCGCGGCATCGACGGCGCGCCGGCGTCGGCGGGCCACGGCAGCAATTGGCGCAGCACGCGCCCGACCGGCAGCCGCGTCGCGATCGCATTGCCGAACTGGCGGCGTGCTCCACCGGGCCGGATGGCAGGCAGGTCGGCGCCGATGGCCTCGACGATCGTATAGCCGGGCAACAGCGCCGCGAGTTCGGCGAACTGATCGGGGCCTGGCCGGCCGGGCAGTGCGTCGAAGCCGCGCGTGACTTCCTGCAGGCACAGCACGTCGAAATCGCCGAGCCGGCGGATGGCTGCGACGGTGCGCGGAAGATCGACGCCGCCGTCCGCGTCCCGGCCCCATTGGATGTTCCAGTCGATCAATCGCATGGTCGAACCTCCTGTCGGGCGGGTAGGGATGTTGGGCCTCGGACGTTGCCTCGGCTGATTCCGTGGCCCACGCCGGCCGCGGGCGAATCGGAAAGCCGCGTCGAGCGGCCGTCCGGGCCCGCGCCGCATGGTTTATGCCCGCGTGCCCGATGCGTGCCTCATCCAAAGCACGCGGCGAGGGCCTGCGTCGTCTACAATCTCGCCTTCTTCAACGTTTGTCAGGAAAAGCTGGTGTCCGAAGCCGTCCCCACTTCTGCGCGCAAATCGAAAAATGCGCCCGTTCCGCCCGGGCCTGCACCGGTTCTCGAGATCGAATCGCTCGACATGGAAGCGCGCGGTGTCGGCCGCACGGTGACCGAGGACGGCCAGCCGGGCAAGGTGATCTTCGTCGAAGGCGCGCTGCCGGGCGAGCGCGTGACCTATTCGAGCTATCGCCGCAAGCCGAGCTACGAGCAGGCGACGGTCGTCGACATTCTGCGCCCGAGCGTGATGCGCACGCAGCCGAAATGCAAGTTCTTCGGCACCTGCGGCGGCTGCTCGATGCAGCATCTCGACATGCGCGCGCAGGTCGCGGTCAAGCAGCGCGTGCTCGAAGACAATCTGTGGCACCTGGCGAAGCTGCGCGCGGAAACGATGTTCGCGCCGATCCACGGCCCGTCATGGGGCTATCGCTACCGCGCGCGCCTGACCGTGCGCAACGTCGCGAAGAAGGGCGGCGTGCTGGTCGGATTCCACGAGAAGAAGAGCAGCTACGTCGCCGACATGACGAGCTGCGAAGTGCTGCCGCCGCACGTGTCGGCGATGCTCGTGCCGCTGCGCCGGCTCGTCGAGGGGCTGTCGATTCGCGACCGGATGCCGCAGATCGAACTCGCGGTCGGCTCGGCCGTCACGGCGCTCGTGCTGCGCGTGCTGGAGCCGATCAACGCGGACGACGAAGCGCTGCTGCGCGCGTTCGCGGACGAGCACAAGGTGCAGTTCTGGCTGCAGCCGAAGGGGCCGGACACGGTAACGCCGTTCTATCCGCTCGACGTGTCGCTCGATTACACGCTGCCGGAATTCGGCATCCGCATGCCGTTCAAGCCGACCGACTTCACGCAGGTCAATCACCAGATCAACCGCGTGCTGGTGGGCCGCGCGCTGCGCCTGCTCGCGCCGTCGCGCGACGACCGCGTGCTCGACCTGTTCTGTGGAATCGGCAACTTCACGCTGCCGCTCGCGCGGCTGTCGCGCGAAGTGATGGGCATCGAGGGCAGCGACACGCTGACCACGCGCGCGCTGGCGAACGCGCGCGAGAACGGTGTCGACGGCCACACGACGTTCGCGTGCCGCAACCTGTTCGAAGTGACGGGCGACGATCTGCGCGCGCTCGGCGCATTCGACAAGTTCCTGATCGACCCGCCGCGCGAAGGCGCGCTCGCGGTGTCGAAGGCGCTGGCCGAGATCGCGCAGAGCGGCGAAGGCCCGCTGCCGAAACGCATCGTCTACGTGTCGTGCAACCCGTCGACGCTCGCGCGCGATGCGGGCCTGCTCGTGCACGAGGCCGGCTACCGCTTGAAGGGCGCTGGTGTCGTGAACATGTTCCCGAATACGTCGCACGTCGAATCGATTGCGCTGTTCGAGCGCGACTGAGCCGGGCGTCGGACGTAAAAAAACCGGCCCGCGGGCCGGTTTTTTCATGGGTGCGCAGCGAACGTCAGTTGCGGTTGCCGCCGAAGATGCCGAGCAGCGCGAGCAGGTTCGTGAACACGTTGTACAGGTCGAGGTAGATCGCGAGCGTGGCCGAGATGTAGTTCGTCTCGCCGCCGTTCACGACGCGCTGGACGTCGAACAGCATGTAGGCCGAGAAGATCGCGAT
This sequence comes from Burkholderia semiarida, assembly GCF_029268935.1. Lineage (NCBI taxonomy): Bacteria > Pseudomonadati > Pseudomonadota > Betaproteobacteria > Burkholderiales > Burkholderiaceae > Burkholderia > Burkholderia semiarida. Next base: position 537,205 of record NZ_JAHLCL010000007.1, read on the forward strand.
CGCGAGCACCGACACGGTGAGCATCAGCGCCGGCAGTTGCAGGAAGATGTTCGCGACCGACGCCAGCAGGATCACGATCACGCCCATGAACAGCCACTTGCCGAGCCCCGAGAAGTCGCGCTTGCTGACGGTGGCGATCGTCGCCATCACGGCGAAGATGATGCCGGTGCCGCCGAACGCGAGCATGATCAGCGACGGGCCGTTCGAGAAGCCGAGGATGAAGCTCAGCAGCCGCGACAGCATCAGGCCCATGAAGAACGTGAAGCCGAGCAGCACGAACACGCCGGCCGCGCTGTTTTTCGTCCGCTCGATCGCGAACATGAAGCCGAACGCGATCGCGAAGAACGCGAGCAGGCTCATCATCGGGCTCGTGGCCGCGAACAGCGAGAAGCCCGTCGCGACGCCGACCCAGGCGCCCAGCACGGTCGGCACCATCGACAGCGCGAGCAGCCAGTACGTGTTCCGCAGCACGCGGTTGCGAACCTCGGCGGTGCTGACGGAACCGCCGCGGCCGAAATTGTACGGATAGTCGTTCATGGTTTCTCCTAACATTGAACGCGTGGGCGTCCGGGGCCGGTTCGGCGCGCGCGATGTGCGGCGCAGCAAACCGGGGCAGCTATGGCTAAGATACGTTCCGTGCCGCGAGGTTTCAATGGCTCGGCGGAACAAAACATATGGATTCTGAACCTTTCATTCGTGTAAGGGTTCAATCGCAATGATACACGGGATCGTGCTACAATAGCGGATTCATTTGAACCTGTAACTTCTTAATTTTTTGGAGTTTTTATGGCAATCGAGCGCACCCTGTCGATCATCAAGCCGGATGCGGTGGCAAAGAACGTGATCGGCCAGATCTACAGCCGTTTCGAAGGCGCCGGCCTGAAGATCGTCGCAGCGCGCATGGCACACCTGTCGCGTGCTGACGCAGAGAAGTTCTACGCAGTCCACGCGGCACGTCCGTTCTTCAAGGATCTCGTCGATTTCATGATCTCGGGCCCGGTGATGATCCAGGTTCTGGAAGGGGAAGGCGCGATCCTGAAGAACCGCGACCTGATGGGCGCGACGGATCCGAAGAAGGCGGAAAAGGGCACGATCCGGGCCGACTTCGCCGACAGCATCGACGCGAACGCCGTGCACGGCTCGGACGCTGCGGAAACGGCAGCGGTCGAAATCGCGTTCTTCTTCCCGGAAATGAACGTTTACTCGCGTTAAGCCCTGGCTGACAGCAAGTAGGCAGGATTCAGCGCACGCGGCAAGGCAGCACATCATGACGAGCGAAACTTCCGTCAATCTTCTCGACTTCGACGCCGAGGGTCTTGTCGCGTACTGCGGCAGCCTGGGCGAGAAGCCGTTCCGCGCCAAGCAGTTGCAGCGCTGGATCCACCAGTACAACGCCGGCGACTTCGACGGCATGACCGATCTCGCGAAGTCCCTGAGGGAAAAGCTCAAGGGCCGCGCGTCGATCGTGATGCCGGATATCGTCAGCGATCACGTTTCCACCGACGGTACACGCAAGTGGCTGATCGACGTCGGAAACGGCAATGCGGTCGAAACCGTGTTCATCCCGGAAGAGACGCGCGGCACGCTGTGCGTGTCGTCGCAGGCCGGATGCGCGGTGAACTGCCGCTTCTGTTCGACGGGCAAGCAGGGCTTCTCCCGCAACCTGTCGACAGCCGAAATCATCGGCCAGCTCCGGATGGCCGAATTTGCATTGCGAGCGTCGCTGGGCCGCGCGCCCGGCCCGAACGGCAAGGCCGAGCGGGTCGTCACCAACGTGGTGATGATGGGCATGGGCGAGCCGCTGCTGAATTACAGCGCGGTCGTGCCCGCGATGCGGCTGATGCTCGACGACAACGCGTACGGCCTGTCGCGCCGTCGCGTCACGCTGTCTACATCGGGCGTGGTGCCGATGATGGACCGCCTCGGCGCCGAGTTGCCGGTCGCGCTGGCCGTTTCGCTGCATGCGCCGAACGATGCGCTGCGCGACGAGCTGGTGCCGCTCAACAAGAAGTATCCGCTTCGCGAGCTGATGGCTGCGTGCCAGCGTTATCTGAAAGTCGCGCCGCGCGACTTCATCACGTTCGAATACTGCATGCTCGACGGTGTCAACGACACCGAAGCGCATGCGCGCGAACTGCTGGCCGTCACGCGCGACGTGCCGTGCAAGTTCAACCTGATCCCGTTCAATCCGTTTCCGGAATCTGGCCTGATCCGTTCGAAGCCAGAGCAGATCAAGCGTTTCGCGCAGGTCCTCATCGACGCGGGCGTCGTCACGACCGTGCGCAAGACCCGCGGCGACGACATCGACGCCGCGTGCGGGCAACTGGCCGGCGCGGTGAAGGACCGCACGCGCCTCGCGGAACGGACGGGCGCGGCAGGAAAGATCATCGAAGTTCGGGCAGTTTGACGGGGACGCCTAGTCGGGGACGCCCAGTCGGGGACGCCTAATCGGGGGCGCGTAGTCGGGGGCGCGTAGTCGGGGACGCCTGGTTCGGGGCACCTGCCCAGGGTGCCCGAACCGTTTGGCGGTGCAACACGCGAATAGCGATCGGTCGCGGCGCCTCGGCGCCGCGCAGGGTATGAACCGTTGCGGGTGCCGGCCGGCAGGAGCCGGCGGCACCCGCCAGTGAAGAAGAATCGACGCGAGGACAAGGATGAGTGAGCCGCAGCCGTCTAACGGCGCAGAGACGAATGCCGCGAAGCCGGCACCGGCGGGACTGGAATCGCTGGCGGAGGTCGGCAGCCGGCTGGCGCAGCTTCGGGAGACGAAGGGCTGGTCGGTCGACGACGTGTCGGCGCGACTCAAGGTCGCACCACAGAAACTCCGGGCGCTCGAGGCCGGCGACATCAGCCATTTGCCTGGCGTGACGTTCGCGCTCGGCGTCGTGCGCAGCTACGCGAAGATGCTCGGCGTCGATCCGGAACCGTTCGCGCAGGCGCTGCGCCGCGAGCGCGGGGTGCCGGAAGTCGACCTGTCGATGCCTGCGTCGTCGGGCACGGATCTGCCGCGCGGCCGCGTGTCGATTCCGCTGGGCGGTTCGTCGCGCCACCATCCCTGGCTGTGGGGAACGGGGATCGTCATCGTCGCGGTGGTCGCCGCACTGATGTGGCACACTGGCGGCGATTCGTCGAGCCTGCTCGCGCGCTTCAAGGGCGGCGACGCCGAACATGCGTCGGCCGCGAGCGCGGCGGCAGCGTCCTCCGCTGAAGAAGCGGCCCCGAACGGTGCGTCGGCGGCGGTGGCGAATGAGGTTCCGGCCCCGGCTGCCGCGTCGGCGGCCCCGGCGCAGGCGATTGCATCGGCTGTCCCGGCGCCCGCCGCCCCGGTCGCGACGGCTGCGGCATCGCAGCCCGTGGCGGCAACGGCGGCGGCAAGCACGGCCGCGCCGGCCCAGCCGGCGAGCGTCGTGGTCGCGGCGGGCCAGTCGATGGTCGAACTGAAGGTCAAGCAGGATTGCTGGTTCAGCGTGCGCGACAAGAATGGCAAGGAGCTGTTCTCGGCGCTGGTGCGCGCCGGCGAAACGAAGCAGGTCGCCGGTGACGGACCGTTCAAGGTCACGATCGGCAACAAGGCCGGCCTCGACGCGGTTGCGTTCGACGGAAAACCGGTCGATCCGGCAAAATATTCGGCAGCGCGGGGTAACGTGGCGCGGTTCACGCTGCCCTGACGTCAAGCGCCGTGGCGAAGGCCTGCCGTCGATATCGGCGGGCCGTGAGGGCACGGCGCTTTTTCAATTCATGCGCCGCGTCGCGGCGCATTCCGCGTAAATGGATCTATCGATGCAATCCGAAGCTCAATCCCCACGCAGCAGTCAGATTTGTTCAACCGAGCCGGTGTTCGGCGGGCATCAGCCGCGCCGCGTATCGCATGCGGTGGATGTCCGCTGGGGCGGGCAACTCGTGACGATCGGCGGCGACGCGCCGGTGCGCGTGCAGTCGATGACGAATACCGACACGGCCGACGCGATCGGCACGGCGATCCAGATCAAGGAACTCGCGAATGCGGGCTCCGAGCTGGTGCGCATCACGGTCAACACGCCCGAAGCCGCGGCCGCCGTGCCGGCGATTCGCGAGCAGCTCGACCGGATGGGCGTGACGGTGCCGCTCGTCGGCGATTTCCACTACAACGGCCACCTGCTGCTGCGCGACTACCCGGGCTGCGCGGAGTCGCTGTCGAAGTACCGGATCAACCCCGGTAACGTCGGCCAAGGCGCGAAGCGCGACACGCAGTTCGCGCAGATGATCGAGGCTGCGGCGAAGTACGACAAGCCGGTGCGGATCGGCGTGAACTGGGGCAGCCTCGACCAGGATCTGCTGGCGCGCATGATGGACGAGAACGCCGCGCGCGCGCAGCCGTGGGACGCGCAGAGCGTGATGTACGAGGCGCTGATCCAGTCGGCGATCGGCTCGGCCGAGCGTGCGGTGGAGCTTGGCCTGGGGCGCGACCGCATCGTGCTGTCGTGCAAGGTCAGCGGCGTGCAGGACCTGATCGCCGTGTACCGCGAACTCGGCCGCCGCTGCGGCTTCGCGCTGCACCTCGGGCTGACCGAGGCCGGCATGGGCTCGAAGGGCATCGTCGCGTCGACGGCGGCGCTCGGCGTGCTGCTGCAGGAAGGGATCGGCGACACGATCCGCATTTCGCTGACACCGGAGCCGGGCGCGTCGCGCACGGGCGAAGTGATCGTCGGCCAGGAAATCCTCCAGACGATGGGCCTGCGCTCGTTCGCGCCGATGGTGATCGCGTGCCCGGGCTGCGGCCGCACGACCAGCACGCTGTTCCAGGAACTCGCGATGCAGATCCAGACGTATCTGCGCGAGCAGATGCCGGTCTGGCGCAAGGAGTATCCGGGCGTCGAGAAGATGAACGTCGCGGTGATGGGCTGCATCGTCAACGGCCCGGGTGAATCGAAGCACGCGAACATCGGCATCAGCCTGCCGGGCTCGGGCGAGAACCCGGCCGCGCCGGTCTTCATCGACGGCGAAAAGGTCAAGACGCTGCGCGGCGAGCGGATCGCCGAGGAATTCCAGCAGATCGTCAGCGACTACGTCGCACGCAATTACGGCCGCACCGAGGCCCTGAACTAATTCGTCCACACACACGAACGATGACTGAACAGAAACGCAAGATCGAGAAGCTCACCGGCGTCAAAGGCATGAACGACATCCTTCCGCAGGATGCCGGCCTGTGGGAATTCTTCGAAGCTACCGTGAAATCGCTGCTGCGCGCGTACGGCTACCAGAACATCCGCACGCCGATCGTCGAACATACGCAGCTCTTCACGCGCGGCATCGGCGAAGTCACCGACATCGTCGAGAAGGAGATGTACAGCTTCACCGACGCGCTGAACGGCGAGAACCTGACGATGCGCCCGGAAAACACCGCGGCCGTCGTGCGTGCGTCGATCGAGCACAACATGCTGTACGACGGCCCGAAGCGCCTGTGGTACATCGGCCCGATGTTCCGTCACGAGCGTCCGCAGCGCGGCCGTTATCGCCAGTTTCACCAGGTCGGCGTCGAGGCGCTCGGCTTCGCGGGTCCCGATGCGGATGCCGAGATCATCATGATGTGCCAGCGCCTGTGGGACGACCTCGGCCTGACCGGCATCAAGCTCGAGATCAACTCGCTCGGCCTCGCCGAAGAGCGCGCCGCGCACCGCGTCGAACTGATCAAGTACCTCGAGCAGTTCGCCGACGTGCTCGACGAGGACGCGAAGCGCCGCCTGTACACGAACCCGCTGCGCGTGCTCGACACGAAGAATCCCGCGCTGCAGGAGATCGCGCAGAACGCGCCGAAGCTGATCGATTTCCTCGGCGACGAATCGCGCGCGCATTTCGAAGGGCTGCAGCGCCTGCTGCTCGCGAACAACATTCCGTTCAAGATCAATCCGCGTCTCGTGCGCGGCCTCGATTACTACAACCTGACCGTGTTCGAGTGGGTGACCGACAAGCTCGGCGCACAGGGCACGGTCGCGGCCGGCGGCCGCTACGATCCGCTGATCGAGCAGCTCGGCGGCAAGCCGACCGCCGCGTGCGGCTGGGCGATGGGGATAGAGCGCATCCTCGAGCTGCTGAAGGAAGAGGATCTCGCGCCCGAGCAGGAAGGCGTCGACGTATACGTCGTGCACCAGGGCGAAACCGCGCGCGAACAGGCGTTCATCGCGGCCGAACGCCTGCGCGACACGGGCCTCGACGTGATCTTCCACTGCAGCGCCGACGGCGCGCCGGCGAGCTTCAAGTCGCAGATGAAGCGGGCCGATGCAAGCGGCGCCGCGTTCGCGGTGATCTTCGGCGAAGAAGAGGTCGCGAACGGCACGGTGGGCGTGAAAGCGCTGCGCGGCGCGGGCGCGGAAGGGGAAAAGAACGTTCAGCAGACCGTACCGGTCGAAAGCTTGACCGAATTCCTAATCAATGCGATGGTTGCATCCGCCGAAGACGGCGACGACTGATCGCGCTGGCATCCGCTCGACAAGAAAAGCTGAACAGGAAGGAATCGCTCGCCGATGAGTTATCACGACGAACAAGAATCGATTGAAAGTCTCAAGGCGTGGTGGGCCCGCTGGGGCAACCTCACCACGTGGATCGTGCTCGCGGCGCTCGTCGTCGCGGCCGGTTTCAACGGCTGGAACTACTGGCAGCGCCGTCAGGCCGCCGAGGCATCCGGGCTGTACGAACAGGTTCAGAAGGCGGCCGCCGCGAACGACAAGGCGACGATGGCCCGCGCGGCTGCCGACATGGAAGACAAGTTCGGCAGCACGCCGTATGCGCAGATGACGGCGCTCGCGGCCGCGAAGACGCTGTACGCGGCCGGCGATGCGGCAGGCGCGAAGGCGCAGCTGCAATGGGCCGCCGAGCACGCCAAGGACGAAGAGTACAAGCAGATCGCGAAGCTGCGGCTCGCGTCGCTGCTGCTCGACGAGAAGGCGTACGATGCGGGCCTCGCGCTGCTGTCGGGTACGCCGGTCGATGCGTTCAAGGGCCTCGTGGCCGATCGCCGCGGCGATCTGCTGGCCGCGCAAGGCAAGACCGACGATGCGCGCGCGGCTTACAAGCTTGCGCTCGACGGCCTGTCGAAGGACGACCAGTCGGCACGCCAGCTCGTGCAGTTCAAGCTGGACGCGCTCGGCGGCTGAATCCCGGCCCCCTCAACCTCTTAACTCTGCTTCGCTAACCGATGAATTTGCTGAAACGTTACGCTGTGCCCGTTGCCTGCGCGGCGGCTGTCCTCGCTTTGGCGGCTTGCTCGTCGTCGAAGGACGCGCGCCGCGTGCCGACGCCGCTCACCGAGTTCAAGCCCGTCATGGACGTGCAACAGGTCTGGAAGGCGAGCGTCGGCAAGGGCGGACGCTACCTGTTCTCGCCGGTGGCCGTGGGCGACGCCGTCTATGCGGCGGGCGAAAACGGTTCGGTCGAGAAGATCGATGCGAAGACGGGCCAGACGCTGTGGCGCTCGAAGGTCGGTTCGGACCTGTCGGCCGGCGTCGGCAGCGACGGCAACCTGACGGCGGTCGGTGCGCTGAAGGGCGGCGTGTTCGTGCTCGGCCCGGACGGCAAGCAATTGTGGAAGACCAGCGTGCAGGGCGAGATCTTCTCGCCGCCGCTCGTCGGTAACGGCCTCGTGGTCGTCCGCACGATCGACGGCCAGGTGATCGCGTTCAACGCGCAGACGGGCGAGCAGAAGTGGAACTACCGCAACCGTGCGGTGCCGCTGAACCTGCGCGTGTCGGCCGGCATGACGTTCGCGGGCGACGCGGCCGTGCTCGCGGGCTTCCCGGGCGGCGGTCTCGTCGCGATCAACCTGCAGACGGGCGAGCCGTTCTGGCAGACCCCCGTGTCGTTCCCGAAGGGCGTGACCGAGGTCGAGCGCATCAACGACGTCAGCGGCCCGCCGACGCTCGTGGGCGCGGAAACCTGCGCGGTGACGTTCCAGGGTCAGCTCGGCTGCTTCGATGCGAACTCGGGCCGTCCGCTGTGGGAAAAACCGTTCTCGAGCCGCAGCGGCCTCGCGCAGGACGATTCGGTGGTCGCCGGCGGCGACGACTGGTCGGTCGTCACCGCGTACGACGCGGCCACGGGCAACCAGCTGTGGCGCAACGACAAGCTGAAGAGCCGTGACGTCGGCGTGCCGTACCTGCTCGGGCACGCGGTCGTGATGGGCGATTACAAGGGCTTCGTGCATTTCCTGTCGCGCGAAGACGGCAGCTTCATCGCGCGAATGAAGACTGACGGCAGCGCGATTACGGCGGCGCCGGTTCTCGCCGGCAATACGCTCGTCGTGCAGACGAAGGACGGCGGCCTGTACGGGTTCCGTCCGCGCTGACACGCGGGAAACAGGCGGGGCCGCGGTGCGGCGGGCCGGTCCCGCGCGCCGCGGCCCCGCGACTTGAAGGCGGCCGGCGTTCCCGGCCGCTCGGTATTTGAAAGGCAGTTCGAGACGAAAGACGACGGCGCGCGACGCGCGCCCGGCGCGCGCATCCGGCGCGGCGCGAATTCGTGATATTTTCATTCAGCGCAGCCGCCCGCAGCAGCGGGCCTCCCGCTGCTGCGCTTCACCGTAGAAAACACAGATGAAACCGGTCATTGCCCTCGTTGGGCGCCCCAATGTGGGGAAATCCACGCTGTTCAACCGGCTCACGCGCTCGCGCGATGCGCTGGTCGCCGACTTGCCGGGCTTGACGCGCGATCGCCATTACGGCGAAGGGCGCGTCGGCGAACGGCCCTACCTGGTCGTCGATACGGGCGGCTTCGAACCCGTCGCGAAGGACGGCATCCTGCACGAAATGGCGCGCCAGACGCGGCAGGCCGTCGAGGAAGCCGATGTCGTCGTGTTCATCGTCGACGGCCGCAACGGGCTCGCGCCGCAGGACAAGTCGATCGCCGACTACCTGCGCAAGACCGGCCGGCCGATCTTCCTCGTCGTCAACAAGGCCGAGGGGATGAAGTACACGGCGGTCGCCTCCGAGTTCTACGAGCTGGGGCTCGGCGATCCGCGCGCGATCTCGGCCGCGCACGGCGACGGCGTGACCGACATGATCAACGAGGCGCTCGAAGTCGCGTACGCGGGCCAGCCCGAGGAAGCGGACGAGGATGATCCGTCGCGCGGCATCAAGATCGCGATCGTCGGCCGTCCGAACGTCGGCAAGTCGACGCTCGTCAACGCGCTGATCGGCGAGGACCGCGTGATCGCGTTCGACATGCCGGGCACGACGCGCGATTCGATCTACGTCGACTTCGAGCGTAACGGCAAGAAATACACGCTGATCGACACGGCCGGCCTGCGCCGCCGCGGCAAGGTGTTCGAGGCGATCGAGAAGTTCTCGGTCGTGAAGACGCTGCAGTCGATCTCCGACGCGAACGTCGTCATTCTTCTGCTGGATGCGCAGCAGGACATTTCCGACCAGGACGCGCACATCGCCGGCTTCGTCGTCGAGCAGGGCCGCGCGCTCGTGATCGGCGTCAACAAGTGGGACGGCCTCGACGACCACGCGCGCGACCGCGCGAAAGCGGATTTGACCCGCAAGCTGAAATTCCTCGACTTCGCGAAATCGCACTTCATTTCGGCCGCGAAGAAGACGGGTATCGGCGCGCTGATGCGCTCGGTCGACGACGCCTACGCGGCGGCCATGGCGAAACTGCCGACGCCGAAGCTCACGCGCGCGCTGATCGAGGCCGTCGAATTCCAGCAGCCGCGCCGTCGCGGCCCGGTGCGTCCGAAGTTGCGCTACGCGCACCAGGGCGGCCAGAATCCGCCGATCATCGTGATTCACGGCAACGCGCTCGACGCGGTGACGGAAACCTACAAGCGCTACCTCGAAAACCGGTTCCGCGAAACTTTCTCGCTGACCGGGACTCCATTGCGCATAGAGTTCCGTTCGTCGAACAATCCGTACGCGGACAAGGGCTGACGCATGGCCCGCCACGGCTAGGCCGGAAGGCCTATGCACCGGGCGGGGCAGGCAAAATCAGCTATAGTGTAGCGATTGGCGCCGGATCTCTTTTTCTTCGCCGCCAATCCAGATCAACCTGCAAAAAAAGATGGAGTACGCCATGAGCAACAAAGGGCAATTGTTACAAGACCCGTTTTTGAACGCACTGCGCAAAGAGCACGTTCCCGTTTCGATCTACCTCGTCAACGGCATCAAGCTTCAAGGGAACATTGAATCGTTCGACCAGTACGTCGTGTTGCTCCGTAATACGGTGACCCAGATGGTTTACAAGCACGCCATCTCGACGGTCGTGCCGGCGCGCCCGGTGAATTTCCACCCGGACGCGGAAGCCTCGTCCTAACCTATCGCAGCGGCCGGCATCCGGTCGCCGCGAGCGACCGATGCCAGCCGCCTTATCTTGACACCCGATAATTTGATCAACGCAGCGCTCGTCGGCATCGATCTCGGCAAGACCGATTTCGAAGCCAGTCTCGAAGAACTCAGTCTTCTCGCCTCCAGCGCGGGAGCCCGTCCCGCCGTCACCCTCACGGGGCGTCGCGCCAGTCCCGATGCCAAGATGTTCATCGGCAGCGGCAAAGCCGAAGAGCTGCGGCTCGCCTGCGACGCGCACAACGTCGAAATCGTCATCTTCAACCACGCATTGGCGCCGGCCCAGCAACGCAATCTGGAGCAGGCGCTTAACAGGCGCGTGGTCGATCGCACGAGCCTCATCCTCGACATCTTCGCGCAGCGCGCCCGCAGCCACGAAGGCAAGCTGCAGGTCGAGCTCGCGCAGCTTCAATACCTGTCGACCCGGCTCATTCGCGCGTGGACCCACCTCGAACGGCAAAAGGGCGGTATCGGCCTGCGCGGCCCCGGTGAAACCCAGCTCGAAACCGACCGCCGGCTGATCGGCGAACGCATCAAGATGCTGAAGTCGCGGCTCGACCGGCTGCGCCGCCAGCACAGCACGCAGCGCCGGCAGCGCGCGCGCAGCGGCACGATGTCGGTGTCGCTCGTCGGCTATACGAACGCGGGCAAGTCGACGCTGTTCAATGCGCTGACGAAAGCGCAGGCCTACGCGGCCGACCAGCTGTTCGCGACGCTCGATACGACGTCGCGGCGCGTGTACCTCGGCGACGAGGTCGGGCAGATCGTCGTGTCCGATACGGTCGGGTTCATCCGCGAGCTGCCTCACCAGCTCGTCGCGGCGTTCCGCGCGACCCTCGAGGAAACGATCCATGCGGATCTGCTGCTGCACGTGGTCGATGCGTCGAGCGCGGTCCGGCTCGAGCAGATCGAGCAGGTCAACGGCGTGCTGCACGAGATCGGTGCGGACACGGTCCGGCAGGTCCTGGTGTTCAACAAGATCGACGCCGTGCCCGAGCTGGCGGCCCGCGGCGACGCGGTCGAGCGGGACGAATATGGTAATATTTCGCGCGTCTTTTTGAGCGCGCGCACCGGTCAGGGTCTTGATACGTTGCGTGCCGCCATCGCCGAAATCGCCTCCGCGGAACACCTTTCCAGCGCGACGTTGTCCGACGCGCTCGATGGCACGTCCGCTGAACCGCACGAAGACCACACGATTTCCGAACACGGGCGCTAACCGGCCCCGGCCGGTTCGCCGGCTTCCAATCTGGTGAACAAACTCTGGTGAACGAATACAACGAGCGGAGTACCTGGCGGCGGATGCGCGCCTTGTTGTCGATCAACGATCCCCGCTGGGGACGCGGCGAAGGCAATGGCAAGGACGGATCCCGCCCCCGCGCGAACGAATCGAAGCGTCCGCAAGGCGGCGACGGCGACGGTCCGCCCGATCTCGACGAGATGTGGCGCAACTTCAACCGACGCCTGAGCGGCCTGTTCGGCGGCAAGGGCGGTAACGGCTTGCGTCCCGACAACGGCCGGGCCGCACGGGTGGGCGTCGGCATCGTGATCGGCGTGCTGGTCGCGGTGTATGCGGGCAGCGGGCTGTTCGTCGTGCAGGAAGGCCAGACGGGCGTCGTGCTGCAGCTCGGCAAGCTGTCGGGCACGGTCGGCTAGGGCGTGCACTGGCGCGCGCCGTATCCGTTCGCGTCGCACGAGATCGTGGACACGTCGCAGGTCCGCTCGATCGAGATCGGCCGCAATAACGTCGTGCGCCTCGCGAACGTGAAGGAGGCCGCGATGCTGACGCGCGATGCCGACATCGTCGACGTGCGCTTCATCGTCCAGTACCGGATCCGTTCCGCCACCGATTACCTGTTCCGCAGCGTCGATCCCGAACGCAGCGTGTCGCAGGCCGCGCAGGCCGCGGTGCGCGCGATCGTCGGCACGCGCAGTGCGGCCGACATGCTGAATCAGGATCGCGATGCGCTGCGCGAGCAGCTTTCCACCGCGATCCAGCGTGATCTCGACCGCTACCAGTCGGGACTCGAGGTGACGGCCGTCACGATGCAGAGCGTCGCGGCGCCCGACCAGACCCAGGCCGCGTACGCCGAAGTGGCGAAGGCGCGCGACGAGCGCGAGGCCGCGAAGCGCGCCGCGCAGGCCTACGCGAGCGACCTGCTGCCGAAGGCGCAGGGCGATGCGGCGAAGCTCGTCGACGAAGCGAAGGCGTATGCCGATCGCGTGGTCACGCAAGCCGAAGGCGATGCGGACCGCTTCAAGCAAGTCTACGCGCAGTACTCGAAGGCGCCCGCGGTCATCCGCGAGCGGATGTATCTCGAGACGATGCAGGAAATCTATTCGAACGCGACGAAGGTGTTCGTCGGCAACAAGGGCGGCAACAGCATCGTGTATCTGCCGCTCGACAAGCTCGTCGAGCAGGGGCGGCAAAACGCCGCGGCGTCGACCGGCGCGTCCGGGCCCGATGCGGCGTCGGCCCCGGCTGCCACGACGCCGGCGGCAGCCGCGCCGGCACCGGCGAGCGCCGCACCGGCCGCCACCGCCTCGGGCGTCGACGTGCTGCGATCGCGCGAAGCGTTTCGCAGCCGGTCGCGTGAAGACGATACGAAGTAACGGGGAGCGCAGAACATGAACCGAATCATTGCGCTCGTCGTCGCAATCGTGATCGTCGCCTTCGCGGCATCGTCGACGGTCCTCACCGTCGATCCGCGCCATGCGGCCGTGCTGTCGGGCCGCGACGGTACGCAACCGGAGCTCGCGGGCCCCGGCGTCCACTTCAAGCTGCCGCCGCCGCTGCAGACGGCCACGCTGATCGACACGCGCGTGCAGTCGCTCGAGTCGTCCGATCCGCTGCAGCTGGCAACCGAAGACAAGCACGACCTGCTGGTCGCGTATGCGGCGAAGTACCGGATCGGCGATCCGATGAAGTATTTCACCGCGACGGGCGGCGACCCGGCGGCGGCCGCCGACCGGCTGGCCGGCGTGCTGAAGGGCGCGCTCGGCGACGCATTCGGCAAGCGCGCGCTCGACGATGCGCTCGGCGGCCAGCGCGCGATCGCCGAGGCCGCGCGCGATGCGGCGAAGGCGCAAGCGTCCGGTTTCGGCGTCGACGTGGTCGATGTTCAGCTCACGCGTGTCGACTTGCCGGCCGCGCAGGCGGACGCCGTCTATCAACGGATGATCGGCGCGTTGCGCGATCAGGCGGCCCAGGTGCGTGCGCAAGGCGCGGCCGACGTCGAGCAGATCAAGGCCGACGCCGAACGCGAGCAGCAGGCCGTGCTCGCGAACGCGTACAAGTCCGCGCAGACGATCAAGGGCGAGGGCGACGCGAAGGCCGCGACGATCGCCGCCGACGCGTTCGGCCGCGATCCGCAGTTCTATCAGTTCTACGCGAGCCTGCAGGCCTACCGGAATACGTTCAAGCGCAACGACATCATCGTCGTCGATCCCGACAGCGAGTTCTTCCGCTTCATGCGCAGCCCGACGGGCGGCGCCGCACCGGCGGCGCCCGCTCCCCGCAAACATTGACCTTGGGGCGCCGCGTCGAGCGGCGCCGTCGCTCGCATGGACCTGGCTGGCTCGTTGTTGCTCGCGGTAGCGCTGATGCTGATCATCGAGGGGGCGTTCCCTTTCGTGTTTCCCGTCGCCTGGCGCGACACGTTTCGTAGAATAGCTGAGCGGCCGCCGCATCATATCCGGATCGGCGGGCTGATCGTGATGGTGCTCGGGCTCGTGCTGCTGCTGCTCGCGACCTGACCGGCGCTCCGATCCGGACGGCGCATCCGCCGTTCGTTCCGCCCGATTTCGAAGTTCCGATTCAACTCGCGGCGCGCGTGTCGCGCGCCGTTTCCCGTCGTAGGACCGTACCGATGTCGACCTGGTTACTTCCCGAGAATATCGCCGACGTGCTGCCGTCGGAAGCGCGCAAGATCGAGGAGCTGCGCCGCAGGCTGCTCGATCGCTTCCGTTCGTACGGCTACGAAATGGTGATGCCGCCGCTGCTCGAGTATCTCGAGTCGCTGCTGACGAGCGGCGGCGCCGATCTGCGCCTGCGAACCTTCAAGCTGGTCGACCAGCTGTCGGGCCGTACGCTCGGCCTGCGCGCGGACATCACGCCGCAGGTCGCGCGGATCGACGCGCACCTGTTGAACCGGCAGGGCGTGACGCGCCTCTGCTACGCGGGCCACGTGATGCATACGCGTCCGCGCGGCCTGCACGCGACGCGCGAGCAGATCCAGATCGGCGCCGAAATCTACGGGCACGCCGGGCTGGAAGCCGATCTCGAGATCCAGCAACTGATGCTCGATGCGCTGCATCTCGCGGGCCTGTCGCGCATCCGTCTCGACCTCGGTCACGCGGGCGTGCTCGCGGCGCTGCTGGCGCGCGACGCGCAGGCCGCCGAGCGCGGCGAGTCGCTGTACGACGCGCTGTCGGGCAAGGACGTGCCGCTGCTGAACGAACTCACCGACGATCTCGGCGCCGATACGCGTGCCGCGCTGCGCGCGCTGCCGAACCTCTACGGTGACGCGAGCGTGCTCGCCGAGGCGCGTACGCGCCTGCCGGTGCTGCCTGAAATCACGCGGGCGCTCGACGATCTCGCGCAGCTTGCGTCTCAGGCGAAGGGCGTCGAAGTCGCGATCGATCTCGCCGACCTGCGCGGCTACGCGTACCACAGTGGCGCGATGTTCAGCGCCTACATTGACGGCGTGCCGAACGCGATTGCGCGCGGCGGCCGTTACGACCACGTGGGGCAGGCCTATGGCCGGGCGCGTCCGGCAACCGGCTTCTCGCTCGACCTGCGCGAGCTCGCGCGGATTTCGCCGGTCGAGGCGCGCGGCACCGCGATCCTTGCGCCATGGGCGCAGGACGACGCGCTGGGCGCGGCTGTCGCAGCGCTGCGCGATGCGGGCGAGGTCGTGATCCAGGCGCTCCCGGGCCACGACCACGTGCTCGACGAATTCGCGTGCGATCGCTCGCTCGTGGAGCGCAACGGCGCATGGGTGGTCGAACCCCGATAAACAGGCGTTCGCGGGTCGCGCTTCGGCGTGCATATCGTTGAAGCGAAACGGAAAAATTCGGAATCGCCCGCGAACATAGGTAGAATACGTTTTTAACCAGCTAACGAATCAACATGTCTGCCAGCGCAGTGAACGTGACTCCCGGGCGCAATGTCGTCGTCGTGGGAACGCAATGGGGTGATGAAGGCAAGGGCAAGATCGTCGACTGGCTGACGGACCACGCTCAGGGCGTCGTGCGTTTCCAGGGCGGTCACAACGCCGGCCACACCCTCATCATCGGCGGCAAGAAAACGATCTTGCGCCTCATTCCGTCGGGCATCATGCGTGAAGGCGTCGCCTGCTACATCGGCAACGGCGTCGTCCTGTCCCCCGAAGCACTGTTCAAGGAAATCGGCGAGCTCGAAGAAGCCGGCGTGAACGTGCGCGACCGTCTGTTCATCTCCGAAGCCACGACGCTGATCCTGCCGTATCACATCGCGATCGACCAGGCGCGCGAAGCGCGCAAGGGCGCGGGCAAGATCGGCACGACGGGCCGCGGCATCGGGCCCGCGTACGAAGACAAGGTCGGCCGTCGCGCGCTGCGCGTGCAGGACCTGTTCGACGCGAAGACCTTCGCCGATCGCCTGCGCGAAAACCTCGATTTCCACAATTTCGTGCTGACCCAGTATTTGGGCGGTGCGGCCGTCGACTTCCAGGCCACGCTCGACACGATGCTCGGCTATGCCGACCGCCTGAAGCCGATGGTGGCCGACGTGTCGCGCCGCCTGTACGACGCGAACAACGCGGGCCAGAACCTGCTGTTCGAAGGCGCGCAAGGCACGCTGCTCGACATCGACCACGGCACCTATCCGTTCGTCACGTCGAGCAACTGCGTCGCGGGCGCGGCATCGGCCGGCGCCGGCGTCGGTCCGCAGAAGCTGAACTACATCCTCGGCATCACGAAGGCGTACTGTACGCGCGTCGGCTCGGGCCCGTTCCCGAGCGAACTGTACGATGCGGACAATCCGCAGCGTCAGGACCAGGTCGGCGTCACGCTCGCGAACGTCGGCAAGGAATTCGGCTCGGTCACCGGCCGTCCGCGCCGCACCGGCTGGCTAGACGCAGCGGCGCTGCGCCGCTCGATCCAGATCAACGGCGTGTCGGGCCTGTGCATGACGAAGCTCGACGTGCTCGACGGTCTCGATGAAGTCAAGCTGTGCGTCGGCTACCAGGTCGACGGCAAGGACGTGGACATTCTGCCGCGTGGCGCGGTCGACGTCGCGCGCTGCGAACCGGTGTACGAAACGTTCGCCGGCTGGAAGGAAAGCACCGTCGGCATCAAGACGTGGGACGCGCTGCCGGCCAACGCGCAGGCTTACCTGAGCCGCGTCCAGGAAGTGGCTGGCGTGCCGGTCGACATGGTGTCGACGGGCCCGGACCGCGACGAAACGATCCTGCTCCGCCATCCGTTCAAGGTGTAATTCCCAAGATGACGCAGCAAATCACGATGACGGCGGCAGACTTGATGACCGATCCGCGCAACGACGACAAGAACCTGTGGGTAGGCTGGGACGAGTATCACCGTCTGATCGAGCTGCTCGCGCTCCAGGTGCATGCGTCGGGCTGGAAGTTCGACCAGATCCTGTGCCTCGCGCGCGGCGGCCTGCGCGTCGGCGACCAGCTGTCGCGCATCTATGACGTGCCGCTCGCGATCCTCGCGACGAGCTCGTACCGGGAAGCGGCCGGCACCCAGCAGGGCGAGCTCGACATCGCGCAGTACATCACGATGACGCGCGGCCATCTCGCGGGCAACGTGCTGCTGGTCGACGATCTCGTCGATTCGGGCGTCACGCTCGCGCGCGTGCAGGAGCACCTGAAGGAGCGCTATCCGGCGGTCACGGCCGTGCGTTCGGCCGTGCTCTGGTACAAGGGTTGCTCGAAGGTCAAGCCCGACTATCACACGCAGTTCCTGCCGACGAATCCGTGGATTCATCAGCCGTTCGAGGAGTGGGACACGGTTCGTCCGCACAACCTCGAGGCGTGGATCAAGCGCGGTCGCGCGCAGCGCGACGGTTCGGGCGCGTAAGCGGCCGGCCGATCGAAGGAAAGCCTGGTACGGCGCCGCTTGCGGCGCCGTTTTTATTGGTGCGCGCGTTGCGCCGCGCGGCCCGTCTTGCGCACCCCGATAGGCAGGCGGCGCGGTCCCGGCTATGATGGCAGCCCTGCCACAGGTGGCGCCGGATTGCATGCGCGGCGTGGATCACGTGGTTCCACGGCAACACGGCAGGGCGGCGTTTCACGGGGGCGCGAGTAGAATAGCGCTCGTTTTGTCCGACCCGGACCCGATTATTACGCTTCATATGAACGACACGACTCACGCGACCGACGCCGCACACGCGCCGCATTCGACGCAACAACATTCGATGCGGGCGCTAGCGATAGCAGCCATCGGCGTCGTGTTCGGCGACATCGGCACCAGCCCGCTGTATTCGCTCAAGGAGGCGTTCAGCCCCGCACACGGGATTCCGCTGACCGAAGGATCGATTCTCGGCGTGATCTCGCTGCTGTTCTGGGCCATCGTGCTGGTGGTCGGCGTCAAATACCTGCTGTTCGTGATGCGCGCCGACAACAACGGCGAAGGCGGCGTGCTCGCGCTGATGGCGCTGTCGCTGCGGCCGCTCGATTCCAAAACCCGTGTCGCGGGCGCGCTGATGGCACTCGGGATATTCGGCGCGTGCATGTTCTACGGGGACGCGGTGATCACGCCGGCGATCTCCGTGATGTCGGCCGTCGAAGGTCTCGAGATCGCGACGCCGCACCTGTCCCATCTCGTGCTGCCGATCACGATCGTGATCCTGATCGCGCTGTTCTGGATCCAGCGGCACGGCACCGCGCTGGTCGGCAAGCTGTTCGGCCCGATCATGGTGCTGTGGTTCGTCGTGATCGCGGCGCTCGGCGTGTACCACATCGTTCGCGTGCCGGGCATCATCGCGGCAATCAATCCGTATTACGCGGCGTCGTTCATGGCCGACCACCTGCTGCAGGCCTACGTCGTGCTCGGCTCGGTCGTGCTGGTGCTGACCGGCGCGGAAGCGCTCTATGCGGACATGGGCCACTTCGGTGCCAAGCCGATCCGCTACGCCGCGTACGGGCTCGTGATGCCGTCGCTCGTGCTGAACTATTTCGGCCAGGGCGCGCTGCTGATCCAGAATCCGAAAGCGATCGAGAATCCGTTCTTCCTGCTGGCGCCCGAATGGGGGCTGCTGCCGCTCGTCGTGCTGTCGACGGTCGCGACCGTGATCGCGTCGCAGGCCGTGATCTCGGGCGCGTATTCGCTGACGTCGCAGGCGATCCAGCTCGGTTACGTGCCGCGCATGAAGGTGCTGCATACGTCCGAGCTCGCGATCGGTCAGATCTACGTGCCGGTCGTGAACTGGCTGCTGCTGTTCGTGATCCTCTGTATCGTCGTCGGTTTCAAGAGTTCGGACAATCTCGCGGCTGCGTACGGTATCGCGGTGACGGCGACGATGGTGATCACGACCGTGCTCGCGTGCGTCGTGATGGTGAAGGTGTGGAACTGGAACCGGCTGCTGGTGGGCGCGATCATCGCCGTGTTCCTCGCGATCGACCTCGGCTTTTTCGGCGCGAACCTGCTGAAGGTCGCGCAGGGCGGCTGGCTGCCGCTCGGCATCGGCGCGCTGCTGTTCTTCCTGCTGATGACCTGGTACAAGGGGCGCCACATCGTCAAGGAGCGCACGGCGGCCGACGGTATTCCGCTGGAGCCGTTCCTGCAGGGGCTGCTCGCGCATCCGCCGCATCGGGTGTCGGGCACCGCGATCTACCTGACCGGCAACGACAAGCTCGTGCCCGTCAGCCTGCTGCACAACCTGAAGCACAACAAGGTGCTGCACGAGCGAACCATTTTCCTGACGTTCGTCACGCGCGATTTTCCTTACGTGCGCGACGACAAGCGCCTGAGCTCACGCGATGCCGGCGGCGGGCTGTACATCGTCAAGGCCGAGTACGGCTTCAACGAGACGCCGGACGTGAAGGCCGTGCTCGAGGAATTCGGCCGCTCGCACGACATGACGTTCGAGTTGATGGATACGTCGTTCTTCCTCGCGCGCGAAACGGTCGTGCCGACGCATCTGCCGGGGATGTCGATCTGGCGCGAGCGCGTGTTCGCGTGGATGCATCAGAACGCCGCGAAGCCGACCGACTTCTTTTCGATTCCGGCTAACCGCGTCGTCGAGCTCGGCACGAAGATCGAGATCTGACCGGTGCGGTGGGGCCGCGCATGCGGCCCATGCCGGCCAGGCTGCGCGTTTCGCCGAAGCAATAAAAAACCCGCCGGAAGGCGGGTTTTTTATTGCTTCGGGCGCCTTCGCGCGCTCAGCGCTTGAGCTTCGCGAATGCTGCGGCCATCGCGCCTGCCGGTTCCGGCTCGCGGGAACGCTGCGGGCGGGCGGCACCGCGCCCCGCGTTGCCGCGATCCTGGCCGCCGCGCGACGACATGCCGGGCGCTGCCGCGTCGTCGTCGAGGCGCATCGTCAGCGCAATGCGCTGGCGTTTCACGTCGACGTCGAGCACCTTCACCTTGACGACCTGGCCGGCCTTCACGACTTCGTGCGGGTCCTTGATGAACTTCGTCGACATCGCCGACACGTGCACGAGGCCGTCCTGGTGCACGCCGATATCCACGAACGCGCCGAACGCGGCGACGTTCGTCACGACGCCTTCGAGCGTCATGCCCGGCACGAGATCCGATACCTTCTCGACGCCTTCGCGGAACGTGGCCGTCTTGAATTCCGGACGCGGATCGCGACCCGGCTTTTCCAGTTCGGCCAGGATGTCGCGCACGGTCGGCAGGCCGAAACGTTCGTCAACAAATTCCATCGGAGACAGGCCCGACAGCGCTTCGCGGTTGCCGAGCACGTCGTCGATGCGCTTGTTGATCTTCGCGAGCATCCGTTCGACGACCGGATATGCTTCCGGGTGCACCGACGAGCGGTCGAGCGGATTCTCGCCGCCGTTGATGCGCAGGAAGCCGGCGGCTTGCTCGAAGGTCTTGTCGCCCAGGCGCGGCACCTTGCGCAGGTGCTCGCGCGACGGGAACGGGCCGTTCGCATCGCGGTAGTCGACGATGTTGCGCGCGAGCGTCGCGTTCAGGCCCGACACGCGGGCGAGCAGCGGGACGGACGCCGTGTTCGCGTCGACGCCGACCGCGTTCACGCAATCCTCGACGACCGCGTCGAGCGAGCGGGCGAGTTCGCGCTGGTTCACGTCGTGCTGGTACTGGCCGACGCCGATCGCCTTCGGCTCGATCTTCACGAGCTCGGCGAGCGGGTCCTGCAGGCGGCGGGCGATCGACACGGCGCCGCGCAGCGACACGTCGAGCTCCGGGAATTCCTTCGCGGCGAGCTCGGACGCCGAGTAGACCGACGCGCCGGCTTCCGACACGACGATCTTCTGCAACCGCAGTTCGGGGTGCTTCGCGATCAATTCGCTCGCGAGCTTGTCGGTTTCACGGGACGCGGTGCCGTTGCCGATGCTGATCAGTTCGGCCTGCGTCTGCGCGGCGATGCGCGCGAGTTTCGCGATCGAGCCGTCCCAGTCGCGGCGCGGTTCGTGCGGGTAGATCGTGTCGGTCGCGAGCAGCTTGCCGGTGCGGTCGACCACGGCGACCTTCACGCCCGTGCGCAGGCCGGGGTCGAGACCGATCACCGCCTTCGGGCCGGCCGGCGCGGCCAGCAGCAGGTCGTTGAGGTTGCGGGCGAACACGCGGATCGCCTCGGTTTCGGCCGTTTCGCGCAACTGCGTGAGCAGTTCGTTTTCGATGTGCGGCTGCACCTTCACGCGCCAGCACCAGCGGCAGACGTCGGACAGCCATTTGTCGGCCGGGCGATTCCGGTTCGCGATCCCGAAATGGCGCGCGATCATCGCTTCGCCGGGGTGCGGCACCTGCGCGTCGAGCTCCTCGCCGAGGCCGAGCTTGATCGTCAGCACGCCGGCGTTGCGGCCGCGAAACAGCGCGAGCGCGCGGTGCGACGGCACGGTCTTGATCGTTTCCGCGTAGTCGTAATAGTCGCGGAATTTCTCGCCTTCCTCGTTTTCCTTGCCCTCGACGACGGCCGACGACACCACGCCCTGGTTGTGCAGGTAGTCGCGCAGCTTGCCGAGCAGCTCCGCCGTCTCGCCGAACTGTTCGGACAGGATGTCGCGCGCGCCGTCGAGCGCGGCCTTCACGTCGGCGACGCCCTTGTCGGCGTCGACGTACGCGGCCGCCTCCGCCTGCGGGTCGAGCAGCGGGTTCGCGAGCAGCGCGTGCGCGAGCGGCTCGAGGCCGGCTTCGCGGGCGATCTGCGCGCGCGTGCGGCGCTTCGGCTTGTACGGCAGATAAAGGTCTTCGAGCACCTGCTTGCTGTCGGCCGCGTCGATCGCGGCGCGCAGTTCGTCGGTCAGCTTGCCCTGTTCGTCGATGCTCGACAGGATCGCGGCGCGGCGATCCTCGAGCTCGCGCAGGTACAGGAGGCGTTCCTCGAGCTGGCGCAGCTGCGTGTCGTCCAGGTTGCCGGTCACTTCCTTGCGGTACCGGGCAATGAACGGAACGGTCGAGCCTTCGTCGAGGAGTTGCACGGCCGCCGCGACCTGGCGCGGCTGGACGGACAGTTCGGTGGCGATGCGCTGTACGATCTTGAGTGCTACGGTTTCCGTCATGTCGTGGATGGTCTGTCTGCCTGCTGGAATCGCGGCGCGGGCCGGCAGGCCCGCAGCGGCGGACTGCACGGCGGGCCCGCCGGGGCAAGGCCGCGGGTGAATGGAGCGGGGCATTTTGCCATAAATGGCGGAGCGTCCAGCCGGGGGTGATAGAATTTGACACATGTCCCGCAGCTTTCCTACGACGTTGCCAACTTCCCGTATTTCTCTCGTCGCGCTCGGCGCAGCGCTCGCCGCGGCTTTGTCTGCCGGGTCTTCCGGCGCATTCGCGCAGGCCTCGGACGCCGCCGCGTCCGCGCCCGTTGCCGCCTCCGCCGCCCCGGATTTCGACGCCCGTCAAAAAGTGCTCAATCAGCGCTCCGCGGAAAACGATTATCGTTATGCGGTGGCGGAGCACGATTGCTACAGCAAATTCTTCGTCAATCACTGTCTCGGCAAGGCGCGCGACCGGATGCGCGAGGAGCGGGCGAGCATCCGCCAGGAGCAGCTCGCGCTCAACGACGAGCAGCGCGCGGTGCGGGCGCAGCAGCGCGACCAGCAGCAGGCGCTGAAGCAGGCGCAGAACGCGGCGGAAGCGCCGCAGCGGGCGGCGAACGACGCGGCGAACGCGGCTGCATTCCGCGACAAGCAGGAGCAGAATGCACTGAAGCAGGCGCAGCGCGGCGCGGAAGGGCCGCAACGCGCGGCGAGCAAGCAGGCATACGACCAGAAGCAGGCGGATTTCCAGCGCAAGCTCGACCAGGCGCACCAGCAGGCGGCGCAGAAGGCGCAGGAGCGGGCGGACAACGCCGCGCGCTACGAGCAGAAGCAGAAGGAAGCCGCGCAGCACAAGGCCGATGTCGAGCGGCGTCAGCAGGAAGCGGCCGAGAAGGCCAGGCAGCAGCAACAGCAGGGGCAGTAACGTGTTGAATTGATCGGGATCAGTCTCGGGCGCGTCGGCACGCCAGTCGTCGCGCTGCTTCGATGAGGAGGCAACTATGCAAAACCGTCACACGGAACAGCAGCAGGAATTGCACAACCGTTTGGCTGCATTGCAGGAGCAGCACCAGCAGCTCGCTCGGGAGATCGAGCTGAAGGAAGGACACTCCGACATCGACGACATCACGCTGCACCGCCTGAAGAAGGAAAAGCTGGCGGCCAAGGACAAAATCATTTTGCTGCAATCGCAGCTCGAACCGGATAAGCGCGCCTGAGCGCGGCCTGGCAAGCGCCGGCGCCGCCCGGGCGCTGGACACAGGAACGCTTGCCTTGAATTCACCGCTTGAAGCCACCCCCGATGCCCGGCGTGACACGACGTCCGCCGGGCGCGCTCGTGCGCCCGAAGGCACTTTCGAGCTGAGCCGCAAGCGCGTCGACGAACTCGACACGATCTTCGGCGAAGGCGGATTGCTGGCGCGTGCGCTCGACGGTTACCGGCCGCGTACGTCGCAGATCGAGATGGCGCGGGCGGTCGCGTCCGCGATGGAGGCATCCGCACGCCGGATGCCGGAGCCCGAGATCTTCGAAACCCGCAAGCGGCCGGCGCGCCGCCTGGGCGAGGCCGACAAGACGGCCGCGCCGACCGCGGACGACGCCGCGGCCGCAGAATCCGACCACGACGCAGGCGACAACACGCTGATCGTCGAGGCCGGCACGGGTACCGGCAAGACCTACGCGTATCTGGTGCCCGCGATGCTGTGGGGCGGCAAGGTGATCGTGTCGACCGGCACGAAGCACCTGCAGGACCAATTGTTCCTGCGCGACATCCCGACCGTGCGCAACGCGCTCGCGGTGCCGGTGTCGGTCGCGATGCTCAAGGGCCGCGCCAACTACCTGTGCCACTACTACCTGCAACGCACGGCCGACAACGGCCGGCTGCCGTCGCGGCAGGACACGGCCTATCTGCAGGAAATCGTCCGCTTCGCGAAAATCACGAAGAGCGGCGACAAGGCCGAACTCGCGAGCGTGCCCGAAAACGCGCCCGTGTGGTCGATGGTCACGTCGACGCGCGACAACTGCCTCGGCCAGGAATGCCCGCACTACAAGGAATGCTTCGTGATGCAGGCGCGGCGCGAGGCCCAGCAGGCCGACATCGTCGTCGTCAACCATCACCTGTTCTTCGCGGACATCATGCTGCGCGACACGGGGATGGCCGAACTGCTGCCGAACGCGAACACGATCATCTTCGACGAAGCGCACCAGTTGCCGGAGACGGCGACGCTGTTCTTCGGCGAGACGCTGTCGACGACACAGATTCTCGAGCTCGCGCGCGACACCGTGGCCGAAGGCCTGAGCCATGCGCGCGACGCGGTCGAGTGGGTGAAGCTCGGCGGTGATCTCGAGCGCGCGGCGCGCGACTTGCGCCTCGCGTTCGCGAACGACCAGATCGTGCGCATGTCGCTCGCGCAACTGGGCGACGATCACCCGATGTTCGGTGCGCTCGACGCGCTCGACGTCGCGCTCGATGCGCTCGCATCGGCGCTCGCGAGCCAGGCCGAGCGCGCGGAATCGCTCGGTGCGTGCCTGCGCCGCGCCCGCGAGCTGCAGGACCTGCTGGCCGGCTGGGTCGCGCCCGGCGCGGCGGAAGCGGCCGCGCAGGCCGATGCGGCAGCCGCCGGCGACAACGCGGCATCCGAAGGCGATCCGAACGAGAAGGTGCGCTGGGTCGAGGTGTTCGCGCATACCGTGCAACTGCACGAAACGCCGCTGTCGGTCGCGCCGATTTTCGCGAAGCAGCGTGCGGGCGTGCCGCGTGCATGGGTGTTCACGTCGGCCACGCTGTCGGTGCGCGGCGATTTCACGCACTACGCGGCGCAGATGGGCCTGAGCTCGCGCCGTTCGATGACGCTCGCCAGCCCGTTCGATTACCAGTCGCAGGGGCTGCTGTACGTGCCGCGCAACCTGCCGCAGCCGTCTTCGCCCGCGTTCACCGATGCCGTGTTCGATGCCGCGTTGCCGGCGATCGAGGCGTCCGGCGGCGGCGTGTTCATGCTGTGCACGACGCTGCGCGCGGTCGACCGGATCGCATCGAAGCTGCGGGACGTGATCGAATCGCGCGGCTGGAACACGCCGCTGCTCGTGCAGGGCGACGCAAGCCGCACGGAGCTGCTCGACCGCTTTCGCGCCTACGGCAATGCGATCCTGGTCGGCAGCCAGAGTTTCTGGGAAGGCGTGGACGTGCGCGGCGATGCGTTGTCGCTGGTCGTGATCGACAAGCTGCCGTTCGCGCCGCCGGACGATCCGGTGCTGGCCGCGCGGCTCGATGCGTTGACGAAGAAGGGGCTGAGCCCGTTTGCGGTGCATCAATTGCCGCAGGCCGTGATCACGCTGAAGCAGGGCGCGGGCCGGCTGATTCGTGCCGAGACGGATCGCGGCGTGCTGATGATCTGCGATACGCGGCTCGTCGACAAGCCGTACGGGCGCCGGATCTGGCAGAGCCTGCCGCCGTTCAAGCGCACGCGCGAGATCGCGGTCGTCCAGGATTTCTTCGACGAGCACCGCTCGGACAAGCGCGCGTGACCGCATGCGCGGCGCTGGCCGCGCGAACGCGCCGGCGCTGCCTGCATGCGGCGCCAATAAAAAACCCGGCTCGTTGGCCGGGTTTTTTGTGTGCGCGCCGGGGTGTTACGTCGCGCCGTGCTTCAGAACTGCCACCACGACTTCTTCGTACCGGGGCGCGAATGGCCCGTCACGTACGGGCTGTCGGGGAACGTGCCCGCAAGCACGCGCTTGGTGTCTTCGGCGAGTTCCGGCTGGTTCAGCTTGCCGTACGACAGGATCATGATGTGCAGCGCATCCTCGATCGCCGGCGCACCCTTGTAGTCCTTGATCGCGAGCTGCGCGCGATTGATGGCTGCGACATACGCGCCGCGGCGGTAGTAGTAGTCGGCCGCATGCACTTCGTGCGACGCGAGCGCGTTGACGATGTAGCGCATCCGCGCGGCCGCGTCGGGCGCGTACTTGCTCTTCGGGAAGCGGTCGACGACCACCTTGAACGCATCGTACGATTCGCGCAGCGCCTGCGGATCGCGCTCGCTCATGTCCTGGCCGGAGAAGCGCCCGAACAGGCCGAGATCGTCGTTGAAGTGGATCATCCCCTTCAGGTAGTACGCGTACGGGATATCCGGGTGATCGGGGTGGAGCTGGATGAAGCGATCGACGGCCTGGTCGGCCGCTGCCGCTTCGTTGTCCTTCCAGTTGCAGTATGCAACGTTGATCTGCGCCTGCTGCGCGAAATGGCCGAACGGATCGCGGCCCTGCAGCGATTCGAAATATTTCGCGCACTTGCCCCAGTCGCCGCCGGACAGTGCGTCCTGGGCCTCTGAGTATAATTTGTTGTTCGACCAGGTAGCCGTCTCGTCCTGCTTCTGCGGCAAGCCGTGGCAGCCGGCGATGAGGGCCGCGGCCGCTACCGCCGCAGCCCGGGCGGCGACGGTTCTGGCCGTGCGTTTGGTCGAATTCATCATGCTCGCATGTCCTAGCTTCAAGTCTCGGTGACCCAGTCTAAATGACCCGTTCAAGTTCGCAGAATGCCCAGCCGGGCACACCAAATCGCGAAGATTATAGCCCAAGCGATCGGCCCGCCGACGCTGCGTCGGGGGATTCCCTCGATGACGATCTGGCCGGCGACGCCATGCAGCCGCCCGTGGTGCCGTCCGCGGCGGGCGACGACGCGCCGCGCATCGTCGAAGTGCCGCTGTCGCTCGCCGGCGAACGGCTCGACAAGGCGCTCGCCCAACTGTTCCCCGAATTCTCGCGCAGCCGCCTGCAGAGCTGGATCGAGGCGCAGCGCGTGCTCGTCGACGGCTCGCCGGCGAAGATCCGCCAGCCGGTGCCGCTCGGCGCGAAGATCGCGCTCGTGCCCGACCTGCTGCCCGAGCAGCTCGCGTTCACGCCGGAGCCCGTGCCGCTCGACGTGATCTACGAGGATGACGCGCTCGTCGTCATCAACAAGCCGGCCGGCCTCGTCGTGCATCCGGCCGCCGGCAACTGGAGCGGCACGATCCTCAACGGTCTGCTGCACCGCTACGGTGATGCGGCGGCCGGCCTGCCGCGGGCAGGGATCGTCCACCGGCTCGACAAGGAAACTTCCGGCCTGATGGTGGTCGCACGCACGCTGGCCGCGCAGACGGACCTCGTGCGCCAGTTGCAGGCCCGCACGGTGAAGCGCCGCTATTTCGCGCTCGTGTGGGGCACGATGCCGGAGGAGGGCACGATCGACGCGCCGATCGGCCGCGACCCGCGCGAGCGTACGCGCATGGCCGTCGTCACGGGGGCGTCGGGCAAGCCCGCGCGCACGCATTTCCGCACGGTTGACACATGCCTGTGGCAACGTCAGCCGGTGTCGGCGATTCAGTGCGATCTCGAGACCGGCCGCACGCACCAGATCCGCGTGCATTGCGCGCACGCCGGGCACCCGCTGCTCGGCGATCCGGTCTACGGGCATGCGCGCGGCAAGCGTTCGGTCACGCCGCTGCCGGACGGATTCGCACGGCAGGCGCTGCATGCGTGGCGGCTCGGCCTCGTGCATCCGGTCACGGGCAAGGCGATGCAGTGGCGCTGCCCGCTGCCGGACGACATGAACGCGCTCGTCGCGGCGCTCGGCTTCGGGCAGGGCGACGAGGAATTCGACGACGACGACGGTGTCTACGACGATGACGATTTCGGCGGCGAGTATCACGACGACGAGCCGTATCTGGACGATGAGGAGGAGTGAGTGCCGATGACGAACCTGGCGCCGTTGACGTGGCGGGACTGCGTGCAGCCCGACTGGCAGGTGTCGCCGCGCGTGCGTGCGCTGATCACGACGCGCAACGGCGGTGTGAGCGAAGGTCCGTACGGGCGCTGGCAGGACGGCGCCGCGCTGCCGGGCGGGATGAATCTCGGCCTGCATACCGGCGACGATCCGGACCATGTCGCCGTCAATCGCGCGCGCGTGCTCGCGCTCGCGGGCCAGTCGAGCGCCGCATGGCTCGAACAGGTTCACGGCGCGCAGATCGTGCAGGCGGACGCGGTGATCGCCGCGGCGCCTGCCGCCACGGCGCCGGTGCAGGCCGACGCGAGCGTCACGGCCCAGCCAGGCGCCGTCTGCGTCGTGATGGTGGCCGATTGCCTGCCCGTGCTGCTGTGCGACGCGCAGGGCCGCGCGGTCGGCGCCGCGCATGCGGGCTGGCGCGGGCTCGCGGCCGGCATCGTCGAGCAGACCGCGGCGCGCGTCGCGGCGCTCGCGGGCGGCGCGGCGGACACGCTGCATGCCTATCTCGGGCCGGCGATCGGCCCGCAGGCGTTCGAGGTCGGCGCCGACGTGCGCGATGCGTTTCTCGACACGGCTCCGCAGTCGGAGCATGATGAAACCCGTCATGCGTTCGTCGCGATCGACGGCGCGCCCGGCAAGTTTCTCGCCGATCTCTACGCGCTCGCGCGCCTGCGACTCGCGCGTGCGGGAGTGGCGCACGTGAGCGGCGGGACGGCTTGCACGGTCGCCGAACGCACGCGCTTCTATTCGTATCGACGCGACCGCGTGACGGGCCGCATGGCCGCGGCAATCTGGCTCGCCGATTGATCGCATGCGCATGCGCGGGTTTTGTTGCGCCGCGAAATCGCTTTATCTCGATATTGAGGCGGCAATGCGGCGTTGCATGCGCGACTGAATGAAAAATCCCGACGTCAAGCCAGAAAAAATGTTTTATGTTTTGTCGGAACCCTTGTCCCGTCTGTTGTGCGAGGATTATCTCCGGGCAGAAATGTTCAGTGGTTTGATCGCGCATCACATGGGGAAAACGATAATGATAAAAATACCGCACTGCGGCAGAATCTGGAGACGCCTCTCCAGAGCATGACGGCCCGGCTCGCAGCCGGCACGCCGCGCGCGAGCAGGATTTCACGATTGACGCTCACGAATCACCGGTAAGGCAGGTAATGACAGCATCGAAAAATTCGTCGACGTCCGCGCATGCGGGCACTTCCGCGGGCAGCACCGGTTTCGATCCGGCTGCCCAGCCGATGCAGCAGATGTTCGAGTCGTGGTTGAACGCGTGGCGTGGTTTTGCGGATCCGGCGCGCGCCGCGACGGCGTCGGCCTCCGTCAATCCGTTCGCGACATTCCAGTTCCCGACGTCGTTTCCGTTCCAGATGCCGTCGATGCCCGACCTCGGCGCGATGGCGTCGCCGTTCGCGGGGCTGAAACTGCCGGTTGCCGCGATTCCGCCCGAACGGCTCCAGGCATTGCAGGCCGACTACGCGCGCGATTGCATGACGCTGATGCAGCAGGCGAGCGCCGCGAAGCTCGAGTCGCCGGAGTTGAAAGACCGCCGCTTCAGCGGCGACGCGTGGAAGGCGTCGCCCGCGCATGCGTTTGCGGCCGCCTGGTATCTGCTCAACGCGCGTTACCTGCAGGAGCTGGCCGACGCGTTGCAGACCGATCCGAAGACGCGCGAGCGCATCCGTTTCACGGTCCAGCAGTGGACGGCCGCCGCCGCGCCGAGCAACTTCCTCGCACTCAATCCCGAAGCACAGAAATCGATCCTCGAAACGCACGGCGAAAGCCTGCGGCAGGGGATGATGAACCTGCTCGGCGATCTACAGCGCGGCAAGATTTCGCAAACCGACGAATCGCAGTTCGTGGTCGGCAAGAACCTCGGGTGTACCGAAGGCGCGGTCGTGTACGAGAACGACCTGATCCAGTTGATCCAGTACACGCCGAAGACGGACAAGGTGTTCGAGCGGCCGCTGCTGATCGTCCCGCCGTGCATCAACAAGTTCTACATCCTCGATCTGCAGCCCGAGAATTCGCTCGTCGCGCACGCGCTGTCGAACGGCCATCAGGTGTTTCTCGTGTCGTGGCGCAACGCGGATGCGTCGGTCGCGCACAAGACGTGGGACGACTACATGAACGAAGGGCTGCTCGCCGCGATCGACGCGGTGCAGCAGATCAGCGGCCGCGAGCAGATCAACACGCTGGGCTTCTGCGTCGGCGGCACGATGCTCGCGACCGCGCTCGCGGTGCTGGCCGCACGCGGCGAACATCCGGCGGCGTCGATGACGCTGCTCACCGCGATGCTCGACTTCACCGATACGGGCATCCTCGACGTGTTCGTCGACGAGGCGCACGTGCAGATGCGCGAGCAGACCATCGGCGGCAAGAACGGCGCGCAACCGGGGCTGATGCGCGGCGTCGAGTTCGCGAACACGTTCTCGTTCCTGCGGCCGAACGATCTCGTGTGGAACTACGTCGTCGACAACTACCTGAAGGGCCGCACGCCCGCGCCGTTCGACCTGCTGTACTGGAACAGCGATTCGACGAGCCTGCCGGGCCCGATGTACGCGTGGTACCTGCGCCATACCTATCTCGAGAACAAGCTGCGCGAGCCGGGGGCGCTGACCGTGTGCGGGGAATCGGTCGACCTGTCGCTGATCGACGTGCCGACCTTCATCTATGGTTCGCGCGAGGATCACATCGTGCCGTGGCAGACGGCCTACGCATCGACGTCGATCCTCTCGGGCCCGCTGAAGTTCGTGCTCGGCGCGTCGGGGCACATCGCCGGCGTGATCAACCCGCCGGCGAAGAAGAAGCGCAGCTACTGGGTCAACGACGACCTGCCCGAATCCGCGGACGACTGGTTCGCCGCGGCGACCGAGCAGCCGGGAAGCTGGTGGCCGACGTGGGTCGAGTGGCTCGACGCGTACGGCGGCCGCAAGATCGCGCCGCCGGCCCAGCCCGGTTCCGCGCAATTCCCGGTGATCGAGCCGGCGCCCGGGCGCTACGTGTTGCAGCGCGATTGACGAAAACCGGACAGCGGCGCACGCTGTCCGGTGCACCGCAGTTTTTTTAACAGGGCCGGTAACGATGCGCCGTGTCGTGCGGGCCTGGAGGAAAGGGAAATGACGGACGTAGTGATCGTATCGGCCGCGCGGACCGCGGTCGGCAAATTCGGCGGCTCGCTGGCGAAGGTGGCGGCGCCTGAACTGGGCGCGACGGTGATCCGCGCGGTGCTGGAGCGTGCGGGCGTGAAGCCCGAGCAGGTCAGCGAAGTGATCATGGGCCAGGTGCTGACGGCCGGCTCCGGGCAGAACCCGGCGCGGCAGTCGCTGATCAAGGCGGGGCTGCCGAGCGCCGTGCCGGGCATGACGATCAACAAGGTGTGCGGCTCGGGCCTGAAGGCCGTGATGCTGGCGGCGAACGCGATCGTCGCGGGCGACGCGGACATCGTGATCGCGGGCGGCCAGGAGAACATGAGCGCGGCGCCGCACGTGCTGCCGGGCTCGCGCGACGGCTTCCGGATGGGCGACGCGAAGCTGGTCGACACGATGATCGTCGACGGCCTGTGGGACGTGTACAACCAGTACCACATGGGCATCACGGCGGAGAACGTCGCGAAGGAATACGGGATCACGCGCGAGGAGCAGGACGCATTCGCGGCGCTGTCGCAGAACAAGGCGGAAGCCGCGCAGAAGGCCGGCCGCTTCAACGACGAGATCGTGCCGGTGTCGATCCCGCAACGCAAGGGCGAGCCGCTGCAGTTCGCGACCGACGAGTTCGTGCGTCACGGCGTGACGGCCGAATCGCTGGCCGGGCTGAAGCCGGCGTTCGCGAAGGACGGCTCGGTGACGGCGGCGAATGCGTCGGGGCTGAACGACGGCGCGGCGGCGGTGCTGGTGATGTCGGCGCAGAAGGCGGCGGCGCTGGGCCTGACGCCGCTGGCGCGGATCAAGGCGTATGCGAACGCGGGCGTGGATCCGAGCGTGATGGGCATGGGTCCGGTGCCGGCCTCGCGCCGGTGTCTGGAGCGTGCGGGTTGGACGCCGGGCGACCTGGACCTGATGGAGATCAACGAGGCGTTCGCGGCGCAGGCGCTGGCGGTGCACAAGCAGATGGGCTGGGACACGTCGAAGGTGAACGTGAACGGCGGGGCGATCGCGATCGGCCACCCGATCGGCGCGTCGGGCTGCCGGATCCTGGTGACGCTGCTGCACGAGATGGCCAAGCGCGACGCGAAGCGCGGGCTGGCGTCGCTGTGCATCGGCGGCGGGATGGGCGTCGCGCTCGCGGTCGAGCGTCCGTGACCGGCCGTCCGTGACCAGCCGTCCGTAACCGGCCGTCCGTAACCGGCCGTCCGTAACCGGCCGTCCGTAACCGGCCGTCCGTAACCAGCCGTTCGCCATCGGCGAACCGAATCCGTGCGCCGGCCGATTGCGGCTTCGGCCGGCGTCACGTGAAGTCAGAGGGGGCTCCGGCAGCTCTCGAAACCAAAAAATGGAGTGAGATTTATGTCTCAGCGAATTGCGTACGTAACCGGCGGGATGGGCGGCATCGGCACCAGCATCTGCCAGCGTCTGTCGAAGGACGGCTTCAAGGTGGTGGCAGGTTGCGGCCCGAACTCGCCGCGCCGGGTGAAATGGCTCGAGGACCAGAAGGCGCTCGGGTACGACTTCATCGCGTCGGAAGGCAACGTCGGCGACTGGGACTCGACCAAGGCAGCATTCGACAAGGTGAAGGCCGAAGTCGGCGAGATCGACGTGCTGGTCAACAACGCGGGCATCACGCGCGACGTCGTGTTCCGCAAGATGACGCATGAAGACTGGACGGCGGTGATCGACACGAACCTGACGAGCCTGTTCAACGTGACGAAGCAGGTGATCGACGGGATGGTCGAACGTGGCTGGGGCCGCATCATCAACATTTCGTCGGTGAACGGCCAGAAGGGGCAATTCGGTCAGACGAACTACTCGACCGCGAAGGCCGGCATTCACGGCTTCACGATGTCGCTCGCACAGGAAGTCGCGACGAAGGGCGTGACGGTCAACACCGTGTCGCCGGGCTACATCGGTACCGACATGGTGAAGGCGATCCGTCCGGACGTGCTCGAGAAGATCGTTGCGACGATTCCGGTGCGGCGTCTCGGGGGGCCGGAGGAAATCGGTTCGATCGTCGCGTGGCTCGCGTCGAACGATTCCGGCTTCGCGACGGGCGCCGACTTCTCGCTGAACGGCGGCCTGCACATGGGCTGAGCGTCCGGGCCGCGCGGGCGGATGGTCGCGCGGCCGGGCGTTTTCCGAAGGCCCCCGCCTCCCGGATTCGGGCGGCGGGGATTCGTCACTTGCGCTACGCTGCACTCAAAGGCGTTACATGACTACTACAAAGAAGACGGCCGAACGGCTCATCAAGAAGTATCCGAACCGCCGGCTCTACGATACCGAGACAAGCACGTACATTACGCTGACCGACGTGAAGCAGCTCGTGCTGGAGCAGGAGGATTTCAAGGTCGTCGATGCGAAATCCAACGAAGACCTGACGCGCAGCATCCTCCTGCAGATCATCCTCGAAGAGGAAAGCGGTGGCGTGCCGATGTTCTCGTCGTCGATGCTGTCGCAGATCATCCGTTTCTACGGTCATGCGATGCAGGGCATGATGGGCACGTACCTGGAAAAGAACATCCAGGCGTTCATCGACATCCAGAACAAGCTCGCGGATCAATCGAAGAACCTGTACGAAGGGAACGCGATGAATCCGGAAGTCTGGTCGCAGTTCATGAACATGCAGGCGCCGATGATGCAAGGGATGATGACGAGCTACATCGAGCAGTCGAAGAACATGTTCGTGCAGATGCAGGAACAGATGCAGAACCAGGCGAAATCGATGTTCAGCACGTTCCCGTTCAAGCAGCCGGGAGCGTCGGAACCGGAGAAGAAGTAAGCGGCGATCCGGCGTGGGCGCGCAAAGTGTCGCGCCGGCATCGCGCGGGACGGCAACGGGCCGTTTCGCGGAACGATTGTCCGCACGGTGGCATTGCCCGCGAGTGCATGGGCGTTGTCGTACCGTGGCGCATCAGTGCAAATTAAAAAGGCCGACCGGCAAAGCCCGGTCGGCCGAATATCAGATAAAGCGCTGATTGTAAAAGATGCCGATGGCCGGATTTTCGGCCGGCTTATCGAACCGCGAAGCGGCTTGCCGCCGATCCGTTCGAGCAGTTGTTTCCGTAAATAAAGATATTTCTATTTTCGGAAAATGCCGAGTAGATGATCGGAAAAACTTCCTTTGCACTGAACGAATAAATGCCATCGTTGATGGATACGAGGAGATTGCCGCTCGTATCGGTTTCGATCTTGTCGATCTTGCCTGCCTTGCAAAGCGATTCCGCAGAGGCGTACGAGGATGCAGCAAGCATCATGGCCGAAACGAGGGCGGCCGCGAGTTTTCTCATGGTCTTTCCTTGGTGAATGGATGACTTGGTTGTGGTACGGGTAATGCGCGGTTCAGTGTTGCCAGGCTGAATAGGTGTCGAATATATTGGAGATTGATCGGGTGTTGGATGGGGGTGGCGGATTTGGAAATGATTTTTGTGGATTATTGACTATTTCAAAATATTTTTGTGAATTGTGTGTTGTGATGGTTTGCAAAGAATGCGGTGATTGGGTGGTCGTAAAAAATAAATTTATGGATTATTTCGAGTTGTGGTTTTGAGTCGTGGTGTGGTTTGGTGATTTTCATGTGGTTTGTTTTTCTATTTTTATTTTGTTGGTCGGATTTTTTGAATACGATTCATCGACAAACCCGAGGCCAGCGACGAGCGAGCCGCCGTGCCGGCCGATCGGTCGGGCAAGCGCTGATCGCGCTGGCGCGGGCCGAGCATCGGTGCTCGGGAAATAGACGGGCGGCCCGTTGGCGGGCTTCGACGTGAACGGCGACTTCGTACCGGGCGATGCGCGGGGTGCGCACGTTTCGTATGCGCGTTTCGGTACGCTACAGGCGATCGCGGGAAGAGTCGCCCGGCGGCGTGCTGCGACGCGCAGGCATGCGATAACGGTGGCGCACAGGCTGGGTGCGTGCGGGGACGGCCGATAGCGATAGTCGCGCGCCTGCGCCGACAACCGGCCGACCGCAACGCGACGTGGCGCTGTGGTCGATCGGCGATGGCGACGATGCGGTCTGGTTCAATCGGTGCTTGACGGCAGCAACGTATCCGGCGCGAGCATCGGAGCGAGTACGGGCCTGCTGCGGCGGATTTTTGGCGATTGCGTCACGGAACTGGAGGCGTCAAGATTCTGGATCGAACCCGTGTTCGTCATCCGACGGCGGTAGATCGAGAACGAGCTTGACCGCGCTGTAGTTCGCCTTGAGCGAGAACACGCGGCCGATCACGAGAAACGTCTGCCGGGAGTTTTCGAGCTCGACGAAGTCGCCCGGTTGCGGGACGTGCGCGCCCTGATCATACGAAAAGCTGGTGCTCGTTTGCTCGCCGATGGCTTCCGCCGCGTGCTCGGTGAATTCGATCGTGATGTGCGTGGTCATGCGAACCCCGTTGGGTCGATTGAAAAGGGTGGAGGGTTCGATTTTCGCATAGCGGCCGGCTGGGTTCGGGCCGATTTCGGTGTGGCATGTGGCGCCGATGGCGCGCCATGTCGCCTTTGCAGAAGGTGAAGCAGATCATCAGGCGGTGGCACGCATGAGAGAACAGGGTCGCCAGGAAGCGATGTATCCATGGCGCGTTAGCCGTTGTGCCGGGCAGAATCGCTCAGCGTGCTCGTCGCGCCACCGCCCGAATGTGGCGCGACGACACGCTGATGAATGGTTGCCGCCTGATCGGCGGTGTCGAGCGTGCCGGTCCCTGACAGGCGTGCCCACTCGACCGAAGCGAGCACGTGTCACGCAACGCGCACGCTTCGGCTCACAGCGCCAAGGTGGTGATCGTCGGATCCCATTCGTAGTAGCTATGGAACTTTTGCGTTTCCCCATCGGGCGCGAGCGTATACAACGCAAACCGGATCCAGAAACTCTCCGTTCCGTTTCCAATGACGCGCGTGTCGAAGAGCGAGAACGACCTCGGGACATGAATCGCATCAAGGCCGTCCTTCGTCTCCGGATTGGGCTCCGCGGCCCGCGCCAACGTATAGCCGCGGTGGGTCAGCCCGATTCCCGGGCGCAAATCCAATACGTTATCGCCGCTCTGATGGACAAGATCGTAGACAATGACGGCGTAGCGTGAATTGGTGTGAATCGTGGTTCCGGTAAAATTGACGGAATCGAACTTTTTTGCATAGAACTTGATATTCCATGCCCCTTGGTTTTCGGATGGGCGATAGGGGTCGTCGCATAGCAGGTACTGGTGATTGTGCCCGACCTGGACGGGGCGGCTTTTGTCGGACGACACTTTCCCATTCGCTTCTTCTATTACTTTTTCTGCATTAATAACCGAGAGTAACGTGATTTCCTGAATGCTGGCGTCAACGCTGGGTCCCTTGTACATTTCATTTCCTCGGTAAGTAGATGGTTCGCATTCCTGGTAGGCGCATATGGATTTGCGGCGTGCTGTTCGATGCTCACGCACGACAAACCGTACATGCTGGAAAACAGTCGATCCATTACAGCCAATTACGCGCGGACGGCATCGAAACGCAGCGCAATTACGAGAAGTCGAGGCGTCCCGATATTTCGACACATCGCCTTGTCGGCATAAACGGGAATGGCACCATCAGGAGCCGTGGTGTCGTGAAGATCTGGCCGAAGGTTTCGACCTCGCGCCAGCGCGCCCGGGGCCGGATAAAGCCCGCAATTTCGGTTTTCTGTCCCCATTAACACGCTTTGCCCGCGCCGTGAGGTGCGCGGGATGCGGACCGTCCGCCCCCCGACGCGATCGTCAATGACCGGCACGGAGCCGACGAGCACCCGGCATGGGCGCGCGCCGGCTAGCGCTGCGGGATTTTGCCTCGCGGTCCCTAAACGGCTGTAAACTCACGCTTTTGCCGCCACGCCCCCACACCCCAGATGTCTCAGTCCCCCAAAGTAGGTTTTGTCAGCCTCGGGTGCCCGAAAGCGCTCGTCGATTCCGAACAGATCATCACGCAACTGCGCGCCGAAGGTTACGAAATCTCCGGCAGCTACGACGGCGCCGACCTCGTCGTCGTGAACACCTGCGGCTTCATCGACGAAGCCGTGCAGGAAAGCCTCGACGCGATCGGCGAAGCGCTGACCGAAAACGGCAAGGTGATCGTCACCGGCTGCCTCGGCGCGAAGTCGAGCGCAAGCGGCTCGAACCTGATCGAGGAAGTCCACCCGAAGGTGCTCGCCGTCACCGGCCCGCACGCGGTGGGCGAAGTGATGCAGGCCGTGCATTCGCACCTGCCGAAGCCGCACGACCCGTTCGTCGACCTCGTGCCCGCGGCCGGCATCAAGCTCACGCCGCGTCACTACGCATACCTGAAGATCTCCGAAGGCTGCAACCACCGCTGCACGTTCTGCATCATCCCGTCGATGCGCGGCGACCTCGTCTCGCGCCCGGTCGCCGAAGTGATGCTCGAAGCCGAGAACCTGTTTAAGTCGGGCGTGAAGGAACTGCTCGTGATCTCGCAGGACACGAGCGCATACGGCGTCGACGTGAAGTACC
Source organism: Burkholderia semiarida (assembly GCF_029268935.1). Lineage (NCBI taxonomy): Bacteria > Pseudomonadati > Pseudomonadota > Betaproteobacteria > Burkholderiales > Burkholderiaceae > Burkholderia > Burkholderia semiarida. The sequence goes on from NZ_JAHLCL010000007.1 coordinate 574,588, forward strand.
GCACGGGCTTCTGGAACGGCAAGCCGATCAAGACGCGCATGACCGACCTGGTCGCCGCGCTCGGCGAACTCGCCGCGCAGTACGGCGCGTGGGTGCGCCTGCACTACGTGTACCCGTATCCGAGCGTCGACGAAGTGATTCCGCTGATGGCCGAAGGCCCGTTCAAGGGCCACGTGCTGCCGTATCTCGACGTGCCGTTCCAGCACGCGCACCCGGACGTGCTGAAGCGCATGAAGCGTCCGGCGAACGCGGAGAAGGTGCTCGAGCGCGTGCAGAAGTGGCGCGAGATCTGCCCGGACCTGACGATCCGCAGCACGTTCATCGCGGGCTTCCCCGGCGAGACGGAAGCGCAGTTCGAAACGCTGCTCGACTTCATCCGCGAAGCGGAACTCGATCGCGTCGGCTGTTTCGCGTATTCGCCCGTCGAAGGCGCGACCGCGAACGACCTCGATGGCGCGCTGCCGGACGAAGTCCGCGAGGAACGCCGCGCACGCTTCATGGAAGTCGCCGAGGAAGTATCGGCGAACCGCATGCAGCGCAAGGTCGGCAAGACGCTCAAGGTGCTGATCGATGAGGTGAGCGCAGAAGGCGGCATCGGCCGCACGGCAGCCGACGCGCCGGAAATCGACGGCGTCGTCTACGTCGAGCCGGCGGCGAAGGCATCGAAGCGCTACAAGGTCGGCGATTTCGTGTCCGTGAAGATCACGGGCGCCGACGGGCACGATTTGTGGGGTGAGGTGTAAGCGATGGCCGCCGCATTCCCGGAGATTCTCGCGCTCGGCGAGGCGATGATCGAATTCAACCAGTCGCAGCCGCGGCGTCCTGAATTCCTGCAGGGCTTCGGCGGCGATACGTCGAACTTCTGCATCGCGGCGGCGCGCCAGGGCGCGTCGACGGGCTTCGTGTCGGCGATCGGCGACGATCCGTTCGGCCGCCTGCTGGCCGACATGTGGGCGTCGGAACGCGTCGACACGACGTACGTGCGGATCGACCGTTCGGCGCCGACCGGCGTGTATTTCGTCACGCACGGCGCCGACGGCCATCAGTTCGACTATCTGCGCGCGGGGTCGGCGGCGAGTCGCTATGTAGCGGCCGATCTGCCGCTCGACGCGCTCGCGGCCGCGAAGGCCGTGCATTTGTCGGGCATCAGTCTTGCGATCAGCACGGCCGCGTGCGACGCGGCATTCGCGGCGATCGATCATGCGCGCAGCAACGGCGCGCAGGTCAGCTTCGACACGAACCTGCGGCTGAAGCTGTGGCCGCTGCCGCGTGCCCGCGCGGTGATGCGCGAGGCGCTGCGGCAGACGGACATCTGCCTGCCGAGCTGGGACGACGTCACGGCGCTCACGGGCGCGAACGATCGCGACGCGATCGTCGACGCGATGCTCGAACACGGGCCGCGGGTCGTCGCACTGAAGCTCGGCAAGGAAGGCGCGTATGTCGCGACGCCGAACGAGCGGCGCGTCGTGCCGGGCTTCGCGGTCGAGGCCGTCGACGCGACCGGCGCGGGCGACTGCTTCGGCGGCGCGTTCGTCGCGCGGATCGTCGCGGGCGACGATCCGTTCGCGGCCGCGCGCTATGCCAACGCGGCGGCGGCGCTGTCGACGACCGGTTACGGCGCGGTCGCGCCGATTCCGCACCGCGATGCGGTGGAACGCCTGATGCAGGGCTGACGCGAAACGCGCACGCCGGCGCATTGGCCGCGCCGGTTCGCGCGGCCACGCAGGAACCGGGTCTCGACCCGGCACGGTCCGCGGTTGTCGGGCGAATCTGAAGCAAGGAGCAACACAACGTGGGTCGATATTCGGAATGGCAACGGGCGCTCGTCGTCGCGGGTGCGCTGGCAGTAGGCGTCGCGATGCCGACGGTGGTCGCGGCGCAGGCGGTCGCACCGGGCGTGCAGCAGGATGAACCGGCGCCGGCGCGGCCGCTGAAGCCGAATCCCGAGTTCGCCCGCCTGCCGCGCTACGAAGGCACGCTCGGCGATCGGCCGATCGTCGTGCATCTCGGCCCGAAGACGGACGAGGAAGGCGTGCACGGCGAATACCAGTTCGCCGACACGGGCGAGGTCGTGCTGCTCGCCGGCGATCGCGACGGCGATACGCTCGAGATCGAGGAGTCGAACGACGGCACGAACATCACCGGCGTGTGGATTGGCCGCTTCGACGCCACGGGCGACCTGAAGGCCGACCGGATGAATTCGGACGAATCGGATCCGCAGCCGGTCGTGCTGCGTCTGGCGCCGGGCAAGCGCGCGGCGCTGCAGGTGCGCGACGGCCGTGTGAACGAAATCGAGACGGTGGGCGGCATCGTCAACCTGCGTACCGACGACTGAGCGCGTGCTGGCTCGGTGTGCGCGGCGCGCATTGTACCGGGCCAAGCGCGCCGATTTTGGCTACTCTAACGACATATTCCGCAACCGAACGGCCTCGTGCCCGGCTCCCCGTCATGACTGCATCCACTCCCAAGCGCGCGCTGCAAACCCGCATCGTTCAACCCGACGACGTCATTCCGGAAGGCTTCCGTTCGTTCGTGCCGCCGGTCGCGCGCGCGTCGACGGTCGTGTTCCCCGATCTCGCGACGATGCGCGCGCTGGTCTGGCACGACGACAACCAGTGGCGCTACGGGCTGCACGCGACGCCGACGTCGCTCGCGCTCGCGCAGCGGCTCGCCGAGATCGAAGGCGGCACGCACGCGCTGCTGCAGCCGTCGGGTCTCGCGGCGATCATGAACGTCTACTTCGGGATCGTGAAAGCGGGCGACGACGTGCTGATTCCGCATAACGTGTACGGCCCGAACGCCGATTTCGGCAACTGGCTCGCGAAGGATTTCGGCCTGACCGTGCGCTTCTACGATCCGCTGATCGGCGCCGGCATTGCCGGGCTGATCCAGCCGAACACGCGACTGATCTGGCTCGAGGCGCCCGGCTCGGTGACGATGGAAGTGCCCGACGTGCAGGCGATCACGGCGGCCGCGAAAGCGCGCGGCGTACTCACCGCGATCGACAACACCTTTTCGGCGGGGCTCGCGTTCAAGCCGTTCGAGCACGGCGTCGACATTTCGGTGCAGGCGCTGACCAAGTATCAGTCGGGCGGCAGCGACGTGCTGATGGGCGCGACGATCACCGCGAACGCGGAACTGCACGCGAAGCTGAAGCTCGCGCGGATGCGCTGCGGGATCGGCGTGTCGGTCGACGATTGCTCGCTCGTGCTGCGCAGCCTGCCGAGCATGCAGGTGCGCTTCGACGCGCACGGCAAGAGCGCGCTCGCGCTCGCGCAGTGGCTGAAGGCGCGGCCGGAGATCGCGGCGGTGCTGCATCCGCAGATCGCCGATTGCCCGGGGCACGCGTCGTTCATGCGTGATTTCACGGGCGCGGGCGGGCTGTTCTCGGTGGTGTTCGACGCGCGCTACAGCGCGGAGCAGGTCGACCGTTTCGTGGAGTCGCTCGAGCTGTTCGCGATCGGCTGGAGCTGGGGCGGCGCGTGCAGCCTCGCGATGCCTTACGACGTCGCGTCGATGCGTCCGGACTGGCCGCATCGCGGCACGCTGGTGCGTTTCTACGTCGGTCTGGAAGACGAAGCGGACCTGCGCGCGGACATCGAGCGCGCGATGCAGGCCGCCCTCGGCTGATTCCAGGCCGGCAACGTCCGGCAGAAAAACGAAACGCCGGCGCGATGCGATATCGCGCCGGCGTTTTTCATTGACGGTGCGGCGGGATCAGAACAGTCGCAGCAGCCCGTCGAGGCCGACATGGTCGAATGCGACGGTGGCGGCATCGCGCACGACGGGCTTCGCGTGGAACGCGACCGACAGCCCGGCTTCGGCCATCATCTTCAGGTCGTTCGACCCGTCGCCCATCGCGATCGCGCGGCTCGGCTCGAGGCCGAGCGATGCGCACGTCTCGCGCAGCAGGCGCGCCTTCACGTCCGCGTTGACGATTTCGCCGAGCACCTTGCCGGTGAGCTTGCCGTCGACGATCTCAAGCGTGTTCGCATGCGCGTAGTCGAGGCCGAGGCGGGCTTTCAGCCGCTCGGTGAAGAACGTGAAGCCGCCCGACACGAGCAGCGTCTTCAGGCCGGCGGCCTTCACGCCGGCCAGCATCGTCTCGGCGCCCGGTGACAGTTGCAGCCGTTCCTCGTACACGCGCTCGAGCGCGTGCGCGTCGAGCCCGGCCAGCAGCGCGACACGGCGCGTGAGGCTTTCGTTGAAGTCGCGGATCTCGCCGCGCATCGCCGCTTCGGTGATCTCCGCGACCTGCGTTTTCAGCCCGCAGAAATCGGCGATCTCGTCGATGCACTCGATCGTGATCAGCGTCGAATCCATGTCCATCACGGCGAGCCCGAAATCGCCGAGCGTGCGGCCGGCCTCGACGAAGCCGAAGTCGAGCGCATGCGTGCCGCAGTACGCGTCGATGTCGAGGCGTTGCGCCGGGTTCGCGTCTTCGATGCGCAGCGCGTGATCGTCGGTCTGCACGACGCGGGTGCCGCGCGACAGCGCGAGCAGCGGTTTGTGATGGGCGTCCGACAGCGGCGCAAGACTCTGGATGACGAGATTGTGGGTCATGACGAGTGGTTGGGAGGCGAATGAATGACGTGCGCGGCCCGCGGGCGGCCGCCTGCGAACGCGGGCCCCGTGCGGCTGCGGGCCGTTGCGTCGCGAACGCGCCATTGTAGCCGGTTGGCCGCGCAGGGCGGCCGGCGCCGGAGCGAAAACCGTGCGCGCAGCGGTGGCGCTCACCCGTTTGCTCGATCCCAGTACGGCGGCTCGCCGAAATGCTCAGCCAGGAACGTGATGAACGCGAGCGTTTTCAGCGGCACGTGCGCGCGGCTCGGATAGACGGCCCAGATCGCGACGTCTTCCGCGAACGGGTAATCGTCGAGCACGGTGACGAGCGCGCCGCTCGCGAGCAGCGGGCCGACGTCCCAGGTCGACTTGATCGCGATCCCGAAGCCGTCGACGAGCGCTTCGCGGATCGCCTCGCCGTTGCTTGCAACGAGCCGGCCGCCGACCCGCACGGTGAACGGGCCCTGCGGCGTCGCGAACGACCAGTCGCGCTGGTCGCCGAGGATCACGCACTCGTGCTGGGTCAGGTCGGCCGGATGGCGCGGCGTGCCGCGTTGGGCGAGGTAGGCGGGCGAGCAGCACAGCACGCGGCGGTTGACGGCGAGCTTGCGGGCGACGAGCGTCGAATCCTTCAGCGCGCCGAGGCGGATCGCGACGTCGTAGCCGTCGTCGACCAGATCGACGATCTCGTCGGACAGCCGCAGATCGAGCGATACGGACGGGTAGCGGCGCAGAAACGCCGGAATTACGGGCGCGACGTGCTGGCGGCCGAACGACGACGACATCGACACCTTCAGCCACCCGTACGGCTCGCTGCGGCCGCGGCCGACCGATGCGCGCGCGGCGTCGGCGGCCGCCAGCAGCGCGTCGGCGCGCGCCATGAAGATTTCGCCGTCCTGCGTGAGGCTGATGCGGCGCGTGGTGCGATGCAGCAACCGCGCGCCGAGCTGGCGTTCGAGCTGGGCGATGCGCGCGCTGGCGACCGCGGCCGACACGCCGAATTCTCGGCCGGCCGCGCTGACGTTCGCGAGTAGCGCCGCGCGCACGAACAGCGCGACGTCGAGCAGGTCGAGCGGCTTGTCGGGCGCAGGCATCGGATCGGACGTCATTATTCTGAAATTCCTGAAAATGTTTCAGGAAATATAGCGGTTTTCTCGAATGATCGGGGTGTCTACGATGGCACGCATGGAGGTTGCGCCGCAGCCTGTCCGAATTCCGTTGAAAGGAGTATCGAAATGAAAGCCGTTGGATTGACCCGTTATCTGCCGATCGACGACCCGCAAGCGTTGCTCGACGTCGAACTGCCGCAGCCCGTGCCGGGCCCGCGCGATCTGCTCGTGAAGGTCGAGGCGATTTCCGTGAACCCGGTCGACACCAAGGTGCGCGCGCCGAAGCCGCAGGTCGAGGAGACGCCGCGCGTGCTCGGCTGGGATGCGGCCGGCACGGTCGTCGCGGTCGGCGCCGACGTCACGCTGTTCCGGCCCGGCGACGAAGTGTTCTACGCGGGCAGCATCACGCGGCCCGGCGCGAACAGCGAATTCCACGCGGTCGACGAGCGGATCGCCGCGCTGAAGCCGCGCACGCTCGACTTCGCGGCGGCGGCCGCGCTGCCGCTCACCGCGCTGACCGCGTGGGAAGCGCTGTTCGACCGGTTGCGCGTGTCGCCGCAGGGCGCGGACGCCGGCAAGTCGGTGCTGATCATCGGCGGCGCGGGCGGCGTGGGCTCGATCGCGATCCAGCTCGCGAAGACGCTCGGCAAGCTGCACGTGATCGCGACCGCGTCGCGGCCGGCGTCGGCCGAATGGGTGCGCGCGCTGGGCGCGGATGCGGTGGTCGACCATTTCGGCGACCTGCCGGCGCAGTTGCGCGAGCTCGGGCATCCGACGGTCGACTACGTGCTGATCTTCAACGATACCGACCATCATTTCCCGGCCGCGGCGGAAGTCATCCGGCCGCAGGGCGGCATTTGCACGATCGTCGAGAACGCGAAGCCGGTGCCGGTCGAATTGCTGAAGGCGAAGAGCGCCGCGTTTCATTGGGAATTCATGTTCACGCGCGCGATGTTCGAGACGCCGGACATGATCGAGCAGCACCGGATCCTCGGCGAAGTCGCGCGGCTCGTCGACGGCGGCACGCTGCGCACGACGCTCGGCGAACAGCTCGGCACGATCAACGCCGAGAACGTGCGGCGCGCGCATCGGATGCTCGAGGGCGGGCGCGCGATCGGCAAGCTCGTGCTGAGCGGGTTCTGAGCCGGGTACGCGCGATTAAGGTCGCGGCGCCGCGAACGCAAGCGGGGTAACACCCGATGCGTTTGCGGCGCATTGCGTCCCGCTTGGCGGTAGACTGGCAGCGCATCATGCATCTAAAACCGCGCGGCACGCGCGTGCCGCCGCATGACAAGGAGGTCAGCATGAGCCAACGCAGCTTGTCGGTCGCCGCATCGTGGTCGGTCGTGTTCGCGGCGGCGTGCGCCAGCGCGAGCGTATTCGCGGCGCCGCCGGTCAAGGGCAGCCTGAAGGGCGGCGGTACCGGACAGCTCGAATACACCGTCAAGGTCGACTCGAAGACCTTCGGCAACACGCAGGAGACCCGCAAGATCCGCTCGGGCGAGACGGACGATTTCAACTGGAAATCGGTGCCGCCGAGCGGCGCGGTCGCGATGCCGGATGGCTGCCCGAACGCCGACAACCTGCCGCGCGACGCGAACGGCGCGATGGTGCGGCAGACCCAGGTGCGGCTCGCGCCGTCGGTCGACGCGAAGGGCGTCGCCAACGTGCAGTTGAGTTTCCAGGCGGCCGCACCGAAAGGCGCGCGCAGCGTGACGGCCGGCGGCAAGTCGCTGCAGTGTCCGGACGTCGTGTCGGTGAGCCAGGTGAAGTGGGTGTCGATTCCCACCAACGGCGGGTCGAAGTCCGTGACGATGAGCGACGGAACCAAGGTGACGGTGTCGATCAAGCATTGAGCGGTGCGCGCGAGCCGGGGCCTCTTCGGTGCGCGCGCAACCGGTTCGATTGGCGTGACGAGCAGGGCGGCGCGCGAGCAAGTCGCGCCGTGCCGCCGTTGCAATGCGTCCTGCTGCCCACTTCGCGGTACGGCTCGCGCCGTCGCCGCCGCGCGTCACTGCGTGCGCTCTTCGAGCCGCGACGCGAGAAAGCGGTGATCGGCCGAGAACAGCCGGCGATAGGTCATCAGCACCGCGCCGACGGTGCCGAGCGCGGACGCCGCGGCGATCAGGAACATGATCACGATCTGGTAGCGCACGGCCTGCAGCGGCGACTGGCCGGCGAGCACCTGGCCCGTCATCATCCCCGGCAGGCTCACGACGCCGACCACCGCCATCTGGTTCAGCGTCGGCAGCATGCCCGCGCGCACGGCCTGGCGTGCGGCGTCCTGCGCGGCTTCCCAGCGCGTCGCACCCAGCGCGAGCGCGGTTTCGACGCGATCGCGGCGTGCCGTGAGTTCTTCCATCATCCGCTCGACACCGAGCGAGACGCCCGTCAGCGTATTGCCGAGAATCATCCCGAGGATCGGGATCGCATACTGCGGCGCGTACCACGGATGGATGCGGATCACGACGAACAGGCCGACCGCCGCGACGAACCAGCTGCTGAACCAGATCGACGCGATGCTGTCGACGCGCTGGCCGCGGTACGTGCGCTTGCCGCGCCCCGCGCCGGCGAAGCCGGCGATCAGCGTCATCAGCGCGGTGAGCGGCAGCACGACGTACCAGTGCGGATGACCGAACACCCAGCCGAGCACGTAGCCGATCGCCAGCAACTGCACCACGGTGCGCACCGCCGCGAGCGCGAGCTTGCGGCCGAGGCCGAGCGACAGCGCCGCCGAGATCGCGCCGTTGACGGCGACGAGCGCGGCGGCGATGCCGACGTCGACGAGGCTCAGATCCTGCAGTGCCGGACTCATTGCGCGGCCTCCGTCGGGTTGGCCGCGTGCAGGACGCCAGCCTGCATCACGAGTCGCATCGTGCCGATCCGCGCGGCCTGGGCCGGATCGTGCGAGATCCACATGTAGGCCCGTGCGTCGGGCGCCGCGTCGAACCACGCGCCGACGAGCGCCTCGATCGCGCGCGCCGATTCGGGATCGAGCGCGGAGGTCGGCTCGTCCAGCAGCAGGACGTCCGGGTCGAGCTGCAGCACGCGCAGCAGCGCGGTAATCTGCGCTTCGCCGCCGGACAGGTCGCTCGCGCGCTTGTCGAGAAAGTCGGCGCCGCGGCCGGCCTGCGCGGCGAGCGCTTCGGCGCGCGCGCGATCGAACGCGACGTCGCGATAGATCGCGAGCGAGTACGGGTAGCGCAATTGCGATTCGACGGTGCCGTCCATCTGCGCCGGGCGCTGGCGGACATAGGCGATGCTGCGCCGGTAACGCGGGATCGCACTGCGCCGGATCCGGCGGCCGCGCCACAGGAGGTGACCGCCGTCGAGCGGATCGAGCAGCGCGAGCGCGCGCAGCAGCACGCTCTTGCCCGACCCCGACGGTCCGGTGATAGCAATTCGCGATCCCGCGGCGAGGCTGAAATCGGTCGGGGCGAGCAGCGTCTTGCCGCTGCTGGCGTCGCGCCGCGTGATGTGCCGCGCGTCGATGAGGCCGGTGGGGGAGGTCATGTCAAAAATGAAAAAAAGCGTTAATGGCGCCGAAAGGCCGCCATCTCGTGCGCCATAATACCGATTGAAAAGCCGCAGTTGTCGTGCGCCGTTCGTCCACGCAAGCGGCCCGGCATGGTGCGGCAACACTTCAGAACAACAACGGAACCGCCATGACGCTAGCCCGAACCATCGGCAAATCGGCTGCATGGATTGTCGGTATCGTCGCGGTGCTCATCGCGGCGGCCGGCATCTTTCTCTTCACGTTCGACTGGAACCGCGCGAAACCGTGGGTCAACGAACAGGTGAGTACGGCACTTGGCCGTCCGTTCGCGATCAACGGCGATCTCAAGGTCGGCTGGCGTCGTCCCGATGGCGAGACCGGCTGGCGCGCATGGGTGCCGTGGCCGAGCTTCTCCGCCACGCAGCTCGAGATCGGCAATCCCGACTGGGCGCAGGCGCCCAAGTTCGTCACGCTCGACGCCGCGCACTTCGACCTCGCGATTCTGCCGCTGCTCGCGCATGAAATCGTGATCCCGTCGATCGACGTCGTGAATCCCGCCGTCGATCTCGAGCGGCGCGCGGACGGCAGCAATACGTGGACGTTCCAGTTCAAGCAATCGTCGCAGCCGTCGCGCTGGAAGGTGCGGCTCGACAGTTTCGGTTTCGCGAAGGGCACCGTCACGTATCGCGACGCGATCACGAAGGCCGATCTGACCGTCGCGATCGATACGCTCGGCCAGCCTATCCCGCTCGGCGACGTGCTGAAGGAGCAGGAGCAGACGTCGCGTGCGGCCTCGGCGCAGCGCGTCGGCAAGCACGGCGCCGCGCAACTGGGCGCGAAGGTCGATGCGCAAGCCGCGTCGGGCGCGTCGGCGGCAAGTGCGGCTGCGGCCTCGGGTGCGTCGGCGGCGAGTGTCGTTGCTCCGGCTGCTGGCGGTTCGTCGGGGGCATCCGCTTCGTCCGCGCCTTCCGCGTCAGCGGCTGCCGCGTCCGGCGCGAGCGGGGCCGCGGCGCCCGCGAAGCCCGCCGGCCCGACCTATGCATTCGGCCTGAAGTTCGACGGCCGCTACAAGAACGTGCCGGTCAGCGGCACCGGCAAGGTGGGTGGCGTGCTGGCGATCGAGAACGCGACGCGGCCGTTCCCGCTGCAGGCCGACGTGAAGGCCGGCGATACGCGGCTCGCGATCGTCGGCACGCTGACCGACCCGAGGCATCTCGCGGCGCTCGACCTGCGGCTGTGGCTGCAGGGCACGTCGATGTCGCACCTTTACCAGCTCACCGGCATCACGCTGCCCGATACGCCGCCTTACGCGACCGAAGGGCGCTTGATCGGCAACTTCAAGCCGAACGCGAGCACGTTCCGCTACGAGAACTTCAACGGCCGCGTCGGCGGCAGCGATCTCGGCGGCACGCTCACCTGGGCGCAGCGCGAGCCGCGGCCGAAGCTGTCGGGCGAACTCGTGTCGAACCTGCTGCAGTTCTCTGACCTCGCGCCGGTGATCGGCGCCGACTCGGCCGCGAGCAAGAAGAAGCGCGGCGACACGACGCGCCAGCCGCCGGACCGCGTGCTGCCGGTGGCGACGTTCCGTACCGAACGCTGGAGCGCGATCGATGCAGACGTGAAGTTCACCGGCCGCAAGCTGATCAAGAGCGCGCAGTTGCCGATTACGAACCTGTACACGCACATCCTGCTGCAGGACGCCGTGCTGACGCTCGAGCCGCTGCAGTTCGGCGTCGCGGGCGGCACGCTCGCGACGAATGCGCATCTCGACGGTAGCCGCACGCCGCTCAAGGGGCACTTCACGCTGAGCGCACGCCACCTGAAGCTCAAGCAGCTGTTCCCGACTCAGAAGGTGATGCAGACCGCGCTCGGCGAGATCAACGGCGACGCGTCGCTGTCGGCGACCGGCAATTCGCCGGCCGCGCTCGCCGGGACGTCGACCGGCGAAGTGAAGGCGCTCATCACGAACGGCCGCATCAGCCTCCTGCTGATGGAGGCCGCGGGCCTGAACGTCGCGAACGTCGTCTACGAGAAGCTGTTCGGCACGCGCGACGTCAACATCAATTGCGCGGCGATCGATTTCGTCGCGAACGACGGCATGCTCGAGCCGAAGGTCTTCGCGCTCGATACCGACGATGCGCTGATCAACGTCGACGGCCCGATCAACCTGCGCGACGAATCGCTCGACCTGAAGATCCATCCGCACACGAAGGGCTTCCGGATCTTCTCGCTGCGCTCGCCGTTGTATGCGAAGGGCACGTTCAAGAACCCGAAGGTCGGCGTCGATGCGGGCGCGCTCGCGCTGCGCGCCGGCGCGATGGTCGGGCTCGGGCTGATCAACCCGTTCGCGGCGCTGATCCCGCTGATCGCGCCGAGCAACAACCGCGACGTGCCGTGCTCCGAGTTGTTCGGGCAGATGAAGGCGCAGGCCGCGCAGAAGGCGGCCAAGAAGGCCGGCAAGTGATGCTCAGCCGCCGGAGCGGCTTGCTCTGGTGCGCCCGGGGCGGTTGCGGCGCTCGAGCGCCCGCTGTGCGACGCCGCCGGGGGGCGTTCAGCGGCGCGCGCGGGCCCAGACGAGCACCGGTTCGACCTCCCGGCCGCCGATCCGGATCGGGGCGGTGGTGCCGAGTTGCAACCGGCCGCCGTCCAGGCTGACGACACGCTGCTGGACGTTGCCGATCCAGTTCGGATACAGGCTGACGTCCATTTCATGAGTCAACGTGCCGTCGTCGTCGACGTTGAAGGGGCCTGAATACGCAATGTAGCCGTGCGCCGCGGCCGCGCGCTCCTCGACGCTGCCGCCCTGCAGGTCGCCGTCCGCGTAAGGCGGGCGGCCGGCCGCCATCAGCTGCGCGGACATGTAGCCGTCGGGCGTATAGAGGATCCAGCCCCGCGCGTCGCGGCCGAGCGGATAGGTGATGGTCCCGCCGTCACGCGGGCGGATTTCGTAGGACACGAAGCGCCATGCGCCGACGAGTCGTTCGCGAAGCTGGCTGGCGAGCATGCGGGATTCCGGTAGGACGGCGGTGACGCGCGTGCCGTCGTGTTGACGGGCCGCCGGGCGGCCGGCTGGCGTGGCCGGAATGCGCTGCCGGGGCGGGGCGGTCGGCAGTTTCTCCGACACCTGCTAAAATACACGGTTTTCCGTCGATTTCTCTCTTACGGGACCTGCCGTGCTTTCTACTGCCAACATCACGATGCAATTCGGGCCGAAGCCCTTGTTCGAGAATATCTCGGTCAAATTCGGCGAGGGCAACCGCTACGGTCTGATCGGCGCGAACGGCTGTGGCAAGTCGACCTTCATGAAGATCCTCGGCGGCGACCTCGAGCCGAGCGCCGGCAACGTCGCGCTGGAGCCGAACGTGCGCCTGGGCAAGCTGCGCCAGGACCAGTTCGCGTACGAAGACGTGCGCGTGCTCGACGTCGTGATGATGGGCCACACCGAGATGTGGGCCGCGATGACCGAGCGTGATGCGATCTACGCGAACCCGGAAGCGACCGACGACGACTACATGCACGCGGCCGAGCTCGAAGGCAAGTTCGCCGAATACGGCGGCTACGACGCCGAAGCGCGCGCGGGCGCGCTGCTGCTGGGCATCGGCATCGAGGAAAAGTTCCACAACGGCACGATGGCCGACGTCGCGCCGGGCTGGAAGCTGCGCGTGCTGCTCGCGCAGGCGCTGTTCTCGAAGCCGGACGTGCTGCTGCTCGACGAACCGACCAACAACCTCGACATCAACTCGATCCGTTGGCTCGAGCACACGCTCAACGAGTACAACTCGACGATGATCATCATCTCCCACGATCGTCACTTCCTGAACTCGGTGTGCACGCACATGGCCGACATGGACTTCGGCACGCTGAAGGTCTGGCCGGGCAACTACGACGACTACATGCTCGCATCGGCGCAGGCGCGCGAGCGCCAGGCCGCGGCGAACGCCCGCGCGAAGGAGCGCGTGGCCGAACTGCAGGACTTCGTGCGCCGCTTCTCGGCGAACAAGTCGAAGGCGCGCCAGGCCACCAGCCGCGCGAAGCAGATCGACAAGATCAAGATCGAGGAATTCAAGCCGTCGTCGCGCCAGAACCCGTTCATCCGCTTCGAGTTCGAGAAGAAGCTGCACAACGTCGCGGTGGTCGCCGAAGAGATCACGAAGAAGTACGAGCGCACGATCTTCCAGAACTTCAACCTGTCGGTGCAGCCGGGCGAGCGCATCGCGATCATCGGCGAGAACGGCGCGGGCAAGACGACGCTGCTGCGCTCGCTGCTCGGCAACCTGCCGCTCGATCACGGCACGGTGAAGTGGGCCGAGAACGCGAATGTCGGCTACATGCCGCAGGACACGTACGAGGAATTCCCGGACGACATCACGCTGATGGACTGGATCGACCAGTACCGCAAGGACGGCGACGACGAAACGATGGTGCGCGGCACGCTGGGCCGCCTGCTGTTCTCGTCGGACGACATCAAGAAGTCGGTGAAGGTGCTGTCGGGCGGCGAGAAGGGTCGCATGATCTGGGGCAAGCTGATGCTCGGCCGCCACAACGTGCTGCTGATGGACGAGCCGACCAACCACATGGACATGGAGTCGATCGAGTCGCTGCAGATCGCGCTCGAGCAGTTCGAAGGCACGCTGATTTTCGTGTCGCACGACCGCGAATTCGTGAGCGGGCTGGCGAACCGGATCATCGAAGTGCGCACGGATGGCACGCTGTTCGACTTCGGCGGGAATTATGAGGAGTTCCTGACGAGTCAGGGGCAGGAGTAACTGTCCTGAGGTTTCCTCCGGGCGTGGGCCAGGTCGGGCATCACCGTACGGAGTGAACCGCCGGAAGTGCTACGGGCCCGCATCGACAGCCATGTCGATGCGGGCTTTTTCATATCCGCCGCGCCCGAACCCCGCCGTGCCGCGCATGCCGGTTTCCTCTGCTTGATCGACTTCGGGTAAATTACCCACCCAACACCCCCATCATTCCCCATTTCACCCGGTGCCGCCCTCGATGCAGGACCATCCTCTCCCGCTCGACCTGTCCGGCCTTGCGCCCAGCCTGTACGCGCAGGGCACCGAGGAGGGCATCCTGTCGCGCCTGATGGAGCGGATCGCGCCGACCCACCGCTTCTGCGTCGATATCGGCGCGAGCGACGGCCTGCGCAACAGCAATACCGCGCGGCTGCTGCGCGAACAGGATTGGGCCGGCGTACTGGTGGAAGGGAGCGCATACCGGTTCGGCAAGCTTGCCGCGCACTACGCCGGTGCGGAGCGCGTCCGCCTGCATCACGATCGCGTCCAGCCCGACACGGTCGATCAGTTGCTCACCGAGGCGAACGTGCCGACCGACTTCGACCTGCTGTCGATCGACATCGACGGCAACGACTACTGGGTGTGGCGCGGCCTGCAAGCGTTCCGGCCGCGCATCGTCGTGATCGAATACAACCCGTACTACACGCCGCCCGAGCGCTGGGTCATGTGCTTCAATCCGGACCACGAATGGGACGGCTCGACCTATTACGGCGCGAGCCTCGAATCGCTCGTGCATCTCGGCAGGCAGAAGGGCTATGAGCTCGTGTGCTGCGACGACATGGGCAACAACGCGTTCTTCGTGCGGCGCGACCTGTACCCGCTGCTCGGCATCGCGAACAACGACCCGTCGGTGTTGTTCCGGCCGGCGATGTACAAGCTGCGCTACGTCGGACACAACACGTTCCTGACCGGCCATCCGTATCGGCACGGGCCGGCCGAGCACATCTGAATGGATTCGCTCGCCGCCACCTTCGACGAGATTCGCGAAGCCTACGGGCTCGGTCGCGGCGGGCTGCCGACGCAGGTCAGCGAGCGGGTGTGGCATCTGCCGACCGACAGCAGCGCAGGCGTGGCGGTCAAGCGCTATGCCGGCGAACACCATGCGCGTGCGGTGAAGGAAACCGCCGTCCTCGCGCATCTGGAAACGCACCGCGATACTCGCTTCCATGTGCAGACGCTGAAGCGTACAAGGTCCGGCGCATCGCTTTGGTCGGGACAAAACTCCCACGCGATGCTGACGCGCTGGGAGGCCGGGCAATTCAAAACCTACGATACGTTCTCGACAACCGAATGGGATGCGCTCGGCGCCAGTCTGGCCGCGTTGCACGCGAGTCTCGAACAACTGCATCTGCCGTCGCTCGACACGATCCATGCGCGGCTGACCTCCATCGACGCGGATGCGGTACGCGGCAGCCTGCTGGAGGCACTCGATCGAGCCGATGCGAACGCTGCCGCCGCCGCGAACCTGCGCCGCTACGTCGATCTCGCGCTGCGCATGCTCGACCGCTACTATCCGGGCAGCATCGAAGCGTTTCCGGCCGACGACCCGCAGCATCCCATTCACAACGACTACAACCAGTTCAACTATCTGTTCACGGGCACGCTGCCGCCGCTGATCCTCGACTGGGAAGCATCGATCGGTGCGCCGCGCGAATACGAACTGGTGCGATGCCTGAATCATTTGCCGCTGGAGGCGCCGGACCGCGCGGAAGCGTTCGTGCGTGCGTACCAGCGAGTGCGGCCGGTGAACCCGGCAAACATCGCATGGGCGGTCGATGCCGCCTGCTTGCAGCACGCGCTGAAGCTGTGGGTCGTGCAAGGCTGGCTCGACGATCCGTCGCGCTTCGCGTCGCACCTGAACGGCGCGGTGACGATGGCGTCCGCGATGGTGGACGCGCGTGACCATCTGATCGATTTCTTTTCCCGTTGCGTGGAAGCAGGAAGCTGATGTGAGTACGAGCCCGAACGAGATCCCGAATCGGCCACGCGCCGGCGAGCGGCAGCACGTGTTTCCGCCGCCGCTCGATCGCGATTACCGCGTCGAGGACGGACGCGTCCAGACGCGCTCGCTGGAAGCGCATATCGTCGATCACTGCAACCTCACTTGCGCGGAATGCTGCTCGCTGTCGCCGCTCCTGCCCGAGTGGCATGCGAGCCCCGCATCGATCGAAGCCGATTTGCGCAAGGCCGCGAAGGTGTTGCGCCCGCGCATGTTCAAGCTGGTTGGCGGTGAGCCGCTGCTGCATCCGGCGCTCGTCGAAATCGTCGAGCGCGCGCGCGGCACCGGCATCGCGCCCGTGATCTCGGTCACGACGAACGGCCTGAAACTCGGCGAGATGCCCGACGCGTTCTGGCAAGCGGTGGATGCGCTGACGATCTCGCGCTATCCGAAGCCGGCGCTTTCCACCGATCTGGTCGCGCATGTCGAGCGCCAGGCCGCACGCTTCGACGTGCGTCTGAACTGGAAAGTGCAGGACGTGTTCACGACGATGAACCGCGCACAGCCGGGCACGGATCGCGACGAAGCCCGACGCCTTTATCACGATTGCTGGATCCGGGAGCGCTGCCATATGATTCGCGACGGCATGTTCTACACGTGCACGCGCCCCGCGCATTTCCATACGTTGTACAAGGGCGAGAAGGACTTTCAGGCCGACGGCCTGCCGCTGCGCGACGACGCCGGCATGCTCGACGCGATGCTCGCGTATCTGCAACGCGAGACGCCGCTCGAAGCATGCCTGCATTGTCGGGGCGGCAGTGCGCCGGTCGCGCCGCATCGCATCCTGAAACGCATTGAAGTGGACACCTTGAAGGCTCGTTATCCATGATCGTCGGCACGCGCGACCCGTTCGGTTTCGATCGGCTGTACTACCATCCGCGCAGCGGCGTGTCGGCATCCGGCATCCGCGCCGTATTGCGGGCGTCGGGGCAACCGGCCGGCGCGCCGGACGCGGCCGCCATCGCGGGCTACCTGAGCGGCGAGCGTCTCGTCGGCCGTACCGTGCTGCGCGACGTGCGCGCGGTGCCGCCCGGTCATGCATTGACCCGGTCGCCGCAAGGGCTGACGGTGCAGCCGGCGCCCGAGCGGCCACGGCGAGCCGATCTCGACACCGTGCTGCGCGCGTCGCTGCAGCGCGCGCTCGACAGCGGCAAGCGGGTCGCGCTGGCGCTGAGCGGCGGGCTCGATTCGGCGCTGCTGCTCGCGTTGCTGCGCGAACTCGGCGCGTTGCGGCACGTGACGGCCTACATCCTTGCGACCGACATGCCCGATTACTGCGAACGCGACGCGGCGCTCGAACTGGCCGCGCAGATGCAGGCGAACGTGACGATCGTGCGCGCGAACGAGGCCGATTTCGTCGCGGCGCTGCCGAGAACGACCCATGCGGTCGAGGAACCGATGTTCAACCTGCATCCGGTCGCGAAGCTGCTGCTGGCCGACGCGATGGCGGCGGACGGCGTCGAGGTGGCGATTACCGGCGACGGCGCGGATCAGGTCTTGCGCCGCGACCGCTCGGCCAACTATCTGCCGCTGTGCCATGCGCTGTTCGACGAGGCCTCGGTCGACCTGCATCCGCCGTTCGTCGATGCCGCCGTCGTCGCGCATCTGACGAGCATCGCGCCCGACCCGAACAAGCAGTGCCTGCGCGATCTCGGTGCGCGCCTGAACCTGCCGGACCGTCTCGTGCACGGCCCCAAGCGCGGGCGGCTCGCGCCGGCGATGAATCTCGCGACGCTGCTCGATCGCGGCCGCACGCAGGCACTGGCCGATACGCTCGGCCTTGCCGCGCCCACGTTGCAGGCGGATACCGAACGCGTGCTGTGGACGACGCTCACACTGCTTCTCGAGCATCTCGATCGCCTTCACTGCGATGCCGCGCATCGCCCAACCTGAGCCGCTCATGAAACGCATCCTGTTCTGCGTGGTGCCCGAGAAGGGCCACGTCAATCCGTGCATCGGCCCGGCCCAGCATCTGCGCGCCGCCGGCTGCGACGTCGCGTTCTATGCGCCGGCCGACATCAGCGCGCAGCTCGACGGCGCGGGCGACTTCGCGTTCGTCGGGCCGCGCGAGACGCCCGAGCGCCACGACCTGTCGCGCGGCGCGAGCTTCGCCGCGAACATTCGCGACGCCGACTGG
Organism: Burkholderia semiarida; assembly: GCF_029268935.1. Classification (NCBI taxonomy): domain Bacteria; kingdom Pseudomonadati; phylum Pseudomonadota; class Betaproteobacteria; order Burkholderiales; family Burkholderiaceae; genus Burkholderia; species Burkholderia semiarida. Next base: position 592,691 of record NZ_JAHLCL010000007.1, read on the forward strand.
CTGCGGCACTGGATCCGCACGCTGCTGATCGACCTCGCGCCCGCGCAGGTGGACGGCATCCGCGCGGTGCTGCGCGAATGGCAGCCCGACGTGGTCGTGATCGATCCGCTGCTCTATGCGGCGGCGATTGCCGCCGAGCTGGAAGGGCTGCCGTGGGTGTCGATGTCCAATTCGCTGAATCCGGTGCTGCCGGACGATCTCGATTCGGAACTGCTGCGCACGGTGCGATGGCTCGAGCCGGAACGCACGCGCCTGTTCGCGCGCTACGGTCTCGACGCGCGCTTTCGCGGGTGCGACGTGCTGTCGCCGCACCTGACGCTCGCGTTCACGACCGACGCGCTGGTCGGCGCGCCGCCGCCCGGCGTCGAGCTGGTCGGCCCCGCGATGCCGTCGGGCCCGCGCGGTGACGAGACGGTGTTTCCATGGGAACGTCTCGACGCGGATCGCCCGCTCGTCTACATGTCGCTCGGCAGCCAGCTTTACTACCATCCGGACGTGTTCGCGAAGGTAATCGACGCGACGCGTGCGACGGCCGCGCAACTGGTGCTGTCGGTGGGCGAACTGGTCGATTCGGATCTGCTGCCTGCCGGCGACGCACGCGTGATCGCGGTGCGTTACGCGCCGCAACTGACGCTGCTGCGGCGCACGCATGCGTTCGTCAGCCACGGCGGCGCGAATTCGGTGATGGAGTCGCTCGCGTGCGGCGTGCCGATGCTGCTGTCGCCGTTCTGCAACGACCAGTTCCATTCGGCGCATTTCGTCGAGCGGGCCGGCGCCGGATGCGTGCTCGATCTGCGGCAGGCCGGCGTCGCGGCCATTACCGACGCGCTCGAACGCCTGTTGCGTGCCGGATCGTTGCGCGAGCAGGCGGCGCGGATCCGCGACAGCTATGCCGCGTGCGACGGCTCGGCGCGAGCCGCCCGCCTGATCAGCGCACTCGCTTCAGGAAGCCGCCTGGCGACAGCGTCATGAGCACGCGGTCCTCGATGTCGTGGTCGACTTCGAACCGGTCGTCGCGGCCAAGAAATTCGCGCGCGGCCGTGGCCGGGTTGTTGCCTCGGCCGTACGGCTTGCCGTCGAACATCGACTCGGGCAGGTACTCCATGATCGTGTCCATCACGATCGCGTAGCTGCCGGGCGTCACGAACGGCGCATAGCATTCGAGTTCGCGCAGCACGTGCGTGTGCGTATGCGTGAGATCGAGAATCGCCATCACGCGCGCGCCGTCGCCGATCTGCGCGCGCACCGACGCGAGCGTGTCGGCCGCGCACGATTCGCCCTCGATCAGCACCATGCGGTGGGCGAGCCGGTGCGCGTGCAGGCGCTGGCGGACCTCGTCGCGCAGGCGCGGCTCGATCGCGACGACGCGGCCATCGGTGCCCGCCAGCTCCAGCATCGACGCGGTGAACACCACGCCGCCGCCCGCCGCGATGCCGGTCTGCACGATGCAGTCGGGACGCTCGCGCCAGATCAGTTCCTGCAGCGCGAGCATGTCGCCGGGCAGATGGAAGAAGCGCTCGCCGAGCCAGCGGGTCTGGAACAGATGGCCGAATTCGGCGGCGCGCGTCAGCCATTCGATGTTGATGTCCCGCATGCGGGCCGAAGGACGCTCTGACATGGTCGATGCAACGAGTAGGAGTGACGTGAAAACGCTGGAATCGTGGCTTCACCGGTACTGGAACACCGGGCCGGCGCGCCTGCAGGCGCTGGCGTCGGGCCATACTAACAAAACGTATCTCGTCGAGGGCGATGCGGGGCGCACGGTGCTGCGCGTGTCGTGGTCCGGCAAGCCGGTCGCGCAGATGCGGCGCGAGGCGTCGATACTCGCGCGTCTCGGCGAGGCGCGCACGGTGTCGACGCTGCCCGCGCTGCCGCGGCTGCGCCCGACCGTCGACGCGCAACCCGGCGTGCAGAGGCCCGACGGGAGCTGGTTGCATCTGTTCGACCATATCGACGGCCGTCCCGGCCTGCCGGACGACCCGCATGCGGGCGCGATCGATGCGATGCGCACGCTCGCGCATCTGCATGCGGCGCTGGCCGCGATACCCGCCGGCGAAGCGGCGCCGCTGGCGTGGCTGTCGGCCCGTCATGCGCGCGTCGCGGCGCGCGCGATGCCGTCGCTGCCGGCCGGCTTGAGCGACGACTACGGCACGGTGATCCGGCGGATCGGCACGCATCTCGACGCGGCGGCATCGTGGTTGACGGGGCCGGTGCATTGGCTGCACGGCGACTATCACGCGGGCAACCTGCTGTATGTCGGCAACGCGGTGAACGGCGTGCTGGATTTCGACGACGTGGGGCAGGGGGCGCAATGGCTCGAGGCGGCCTTTGCGTCGTTCGCGCTGTCGCGCGATGCGGGCCGGGACGATGGCTTCGTGTTCGACCGCGGGCGATGGACGGCCGGCCTGGAGGCTTATGCGGCGACGCGGCCGGATGCGGCGCCGGCGTGGCTGCGCGACAACCACGACGCGCTGATGACGCTGTTCTGCGCGGATCAGACGCTGATCCATCTCGAGGCCGCGCAGCGCGGGCTGTGGATGCCGGGGCCCGGGATCGGTTTCCTTGGCGGCTGGCGCCAGTTGCTGGACGGGGCGGTGCCCGCCGGTTAGCGGTGCGTCGCGTCGGCGCGCCGCCGGTTCAGGAACAGGCGCACGGCTTCGACCGTGTTGGGCCGCGCTTCGCCATGCCGCGACCCGTCATGCAGGCACAACAGCACGTCGCGCTGCCGCGCCGTGCAGGCGTCGACATGCGCGCACATCGCGTCGAACAGTGCCTGGGGTGACGGGGGCGGCCGCTGCCAGTCGTTCAGTATCGCGGTCCAGCCGGTGTGTTCGCGCCGCAGGCGCGCGAGCACGGCCGCGCGATCGTCGTGCGGCATCAACCCGTACGGAAGGCGCAGCGGGATCGTGCCGGGCGCGGCAAGGCCGGCGCGGCGGTAGACGTCGCGGATCAGCGCATCGGTTGCATCGATCTCGTCGATCAGTGCGGCGTCCGCGAGCGTGCCCGGCCTCGCATGCGAATAGGTGTGATTGCCGAGCCGGTGGCCTTCGCGCGCGATTCTCGTCGCGACATCGAGCGCGCCTGGCAAGTGCTGGCCGAGCACGAAGAACGTCGCCGCGCACGCGGCGTCGCGCAGCACGTCGAGCAGCGCGGGCGTCGACGGGCCGGGGCCGTCGTCGAAACTGAGGTGAATGGACGTCATGATTGCCAGGGTCGCTCACTGAACTGGCTCGACGGCCAGCGGGCAGGTGCCGACCGGACGCAGCCGGGAGCCGGTCCATTCGTAGAAGAAGCGGGCCGCTTTCGCGTGGCCGTCGCCGCAATCGTCGTTGAAGCAGCCGGCGACGATCAGCAGCCTGCTGCCGGCACGGAAGTCGACGCGCTCGTCGTCGTTGCCCATCACGCCCGAGATGGCCGTCACGCCGGGCATCGTGTACGTCGCGCCCGTGTTCTTGTCGAGGATCGCGAAGTTTCGGCAATCCGTTCCGCAACCCCAGATCGCGACGCGGTAGTGACCGGCAAAATTGGCCGGTTGCGCGAATGCGTCACGAATGACGGTGCGATACAGGCGCGCTTCGCTGCCGGCGAGCCGAGGCGCGGCAGCCGGCTTGCGCGGCGCGCGGATGGCGGCCGGCGCCGGATAACGGTCGAACGCAGGCGAGGCGCAGGCCGCGGCCGGCGAGGCCGCGGGTGCCGCACCGGCCATCGGCGCGATCGAGGCGCCGGCGATCAGCAGAAGTCGATGGGCGAGCGTCACGCGCGTGTTCTTCATGTTCGAGAGGGATGTCGGGCCGCAGCGGCCGAGCTGCCGGCGACGACGATTCTATGACGCTTCGCGCGGGGCGGCGACACGGAATGGCGGTCGTGCGCTTGCCGCCCCCGCGACGCCGCGCGGAATCGCTCCGTCGAGCCTCGTCAAACCGCCGCGATATCACGCTGCCTGACGTTTCATGCCGCCTTTGCGCGGCTCAATCGGCCAGCCGCTTGTCGGCGAGCGCCTTGCAGCAGTCCTCGTACACCCACTGCACAAGTTTGGCCCGATAGTCGAGATCGTCGGTATCGACGATTTCCTCGACCGCGTCGCGCGCCCACGACGCGTCGACGAAGCCTGCATGCCGCTTCGCGATGTCCTGCGCGAGCGCCGCGAGCCTGGCGACCGCGAGCCAGTCGGCCTGGCGATGATGGCGGTCGAGCCAGCGGTGCGCGGCCTGGACCTGGAACGCGGCGTCCGGCCAGGATTCGTTGAGGTAAAACGCGCCGAGGTTGCCGCAGGTGAGCCAGCAAAGCAGCTCCAGGCGGTCTTGCGAGCCGAGGGTATGGGATGCGTCGGACATGGCAGCGCTCACGAAGTGCGTCGATTCCGGGCGGCGCCGGCCGCAACGGGCCGATGCCGATAGTAAAAACATAGCACGATGCGGGCCCGGCCGCGCACCCGGGTGGACGCTGACGCGGCGTTGGCCGGACGAAGGCGCCGCCGGCCATGCGCGCGGGCGGCGGAGCACCGGCGCGGGGCCTCGCCGGTCCTTTCGGACGGCTGTCATTCGTCACACCAGCCACCGAAACGCTCGCTAGAATGGCGGCTTCCCTGGAGGCGGAACACGATGAAAATCTACGACCAGTTCTACATCGACGGCGCATGGCGCAAACCGGCCGGCACGGGCACGATCGACGTGATCGATTCGGGCACCGAAGCCGTGATCGGCCGGATTCCCGAGGGCGTCGCGTCCGACGCGCAGGCCGCGATCCGCGCGGCGCGCGCGGCCTTCGACGCGTGGGCGGCCACGCCGGCCGCGACGCGCGCGGGTTACCTGCGCAAGATCGTCGAGCATCTGCAGGCGCGCAGCGAGGAACTCGCGCAGTCGATCACCGGCGAAGTCGGCATGCCGATCAAGCTGTCGCGCGCGATCCAGGTCGGCGGTCCGATCTACAACTGGAAGGCGTATGCGAAGCTCGCCGAATCGTTCGAATTCGACGCGCGGGTCGGCAATTCGCTGGTGGTGCGCGAGCCGGTCGGCGTCGTCGCGGCGATCACGCCGTGGAACTACCCGCTCAATCAGGTCACGCTGAAGGTCGCGCCGGCGCTCGCGGCCGGCTGCACGGTGGTGCTGAAGCCGTCGGAAGTCGCGCCGCTGAACGCATTCATGCTCGCCGAAGCGATCCACGAGGCCGGGCTGCCGGCCGGCGTGTTCAACCTGGTGTGCGGGTATGGCCCGGTCGTCGGCGAGGTGCTGGCCAGCGATCCGGACGTCGACATGGTGTCGTTTACCGGCTCGACGCGCGCGGGCAAGCGCGTGGCCGAGCTGGCGGCCGCGGGCGTCAAGCGCGTCGCGCTTGAGCTGGGCGGCAAGTCGGCGTCGGTGATTCTCGACGATGCCGATTTCGCGACGGCCGTGAAGGGCACGGTCAACGCGTGCTACCTGAACGCGGGCCAGACCTGCTCCGCGCATACGCGGATGCTGGTGCCGCAAGCGCGCTACGAAGAGGCGCGCGAACTCGCGAAGGCGGCGGCCGAGTCGTACGTCGCGGGCGACCCGCGGCACGAGGCGACGCGCCTCGGCGCGCTGGCGTCGGCCGCGCAGCAGCAGCGCGTGCAGGCGTACATCCAGCGCGGCATCGACGAAGGCGCGGAACTCGTGACGGGCGGCACCGGATTGCCGGCAGGGCTCGAAAAGGGTTTCTTCGTGAAGCCGACCGTGTTCGGGCGCGTCGATCCGAAATCGACGATCGCGCAGGAAGAGATCTTCGGGCCGGTGCTGTCGATCATCACGTATCGCGATGAAGACGAGGCCGTGCGGATCGCGAACGATTCGCCGTACGGGCTCGGCGGTGCGGTGTGGGCAGGCAGCGACGAGCGCGCGATGCGCGTCGCGCGCCGCATCCGCACGGGGCAGGTCGACATCAACGGCGGCACGTGGAACGCCGCCGCGCCGTTCGGCGGCTTCAAGCAGTCGGGGTACGGCCGCGAGAACGGCGTGTACGGGCTCGAAGAGTATCTCGAGTACAAGTCGATACAGTTGAAGCCGGCGAAGCCGGCCTGAACGCCGCTCGCGGCCCGAATCGGAAACGGCACGCTCGCGTGCCGTTTTTTTCTTGACGGCCGTCAAGGTGCGCGGCGGTGGATCGTCGATCATCGCGGTTCCGATGTTCCGACGAGGTTTCAGATGACCGTACGCACTTCCTTTCCGCCGCTGACGATCCGCGGCCGCACCTTGCTGCCCGTCGTGCAGGGCGGCATGGGCGTCGGCATCTCCGCGCACCGGCTGGCGGGCAGCGTCGCGCGCGAAGGCGCGGTCGGCACGATCGCGAGCATCGACCTGCGCCACCATCATGCGGATCTGCTCGCGCGTTGCCGCGCGCAGCCCGATCGCGCGACGCTCGAGGCGGCGAACCTCGACGCGCTCGCGCGCGAGATCCGTCTCGCGAAAACGTACAGCGAAGGGCGCGGGATGATCGCGGTCAACGTGATGAAGGCGGTGAGCGCGCATGCGGACTACGTGCGGGTCGCGTGCGACGAGGGCGCGGACGCGATCGTGATGGGCGCGGGCCTGCCACTCGATCTGCCCGACCTCACGCAAGGGCGCGACATCGCGCTGATCCCGATCCTGTCGGACAGCCGCGGCATCGCGCTGGTGCTGAAGAAGTGGATGAAGAAGGGCCGTTTGCCCGATGCGATCGTGATCGAGCATCCGGCGCACGCCGGCGGCCACCTCGGCGTCACGCAGCTCGACGACATGCACGACGGCCGCTTCGATTTCGCGCGCGTGCTCGACGAGACCGCGCAGGTGATGGCGTCGCTCGGTGTCGCCCGCGACACGATCCCGCTGATCGTGGCCGGCGGGATCAACAGCCACGACACGGTGCGCGCGGCGTTCGTGGCCGGCGCGAACGGCGTGCAGGTCGGGACGCCGTTCGCGGTGACCGAAGAGGGCGATGCGCATCCGCGTTTCAAGCGGGTGCTTGCCGATGCGACGCCCGACGACATCGTCGAATTCGTCAGCGTGACGGGGCTGCCGGCACGCGCGGTGAAGACGCCGTGGCTCGATCGTTACCTGCGCAACGAGACGCGCATTCGCAACAAGCTCGGCGCGTTCAGGCAGCGTTGCCCGACCGCGCTCGAATGCCTGAGCGTATGCGGGCTGCGCGACGGCATCGAGAAATTCGGCCACTTCTGCATCGACACGCGGCTCGCGGCCGCGCTGCGCGGCGACATCGCGAACGGGCTGTTCTTCCGCGGCCGCGAAGCGTTGCCGTTCGGCCGCGCGATCCGCAGCGTGCGCGATCTGCTCGACCTGCTGCTGACGGGCAGTGCGACCGAGCCTGCGGCAAACCGTCCCACGTTTACGCTGGCTTGACCAATATCAAGATGACGAAAAGACCCTACAGGGAGAATGGAAACCATTCTTTGGGGGTCCGTACCATGCATAAAACGATTCGAACTTGTGTCACCACCGCCGCCGTCGCGGCAAGCGTCCTCGCGATGCCGTCGCTGTCGTACGCGGCATCGCCGGGGGACGGCATCAACCAGGGTGACGTACTGGTTCGGCTTCGCGCGATCAGCATCCAGCCGAACGAGCGCGCGAGCGACACGCTCGGCGCGATCAACACGGGCGTGAACAACGCGATCGTGCCCGAGCTCGACTTCACGTACATGATCCGCGACTACCTCGGCGTGGAACTGATTCTCGGCACGTCGCGGCACCAGATGACGTCGAGCCTCGGCAATCTCGGCGGCGTGGGCGTGTTGCCGCCGACGCTCTTGCTGCAGTATCACTTCAACCATGCGGGCAAGGTGCGTCCGTACGTCGGCGCCGGGTTGAACTACACGTACTTCTACAACAACGGGCTCAACGTCGGCGGGGAGGGCGTGTCGATCAACAAGAGCAGCTTCGGCCCCGCGCTGCAGTTCGGCGTGGACGTGCAGTTGACGAAGAAGGTGTTCATGAACGTCGACGTGAAGAAGATCTGGATGAGCACCGATGCGACGTTGGGCGACAAGGGCATCGGCACGCTGCACATCGATCCGCTGATCGTCGGCGTGGGCGTCGGGATGAAGTTCTAGACGCGACAGTAAAAGAACAGAGTTGGGGTTGGCGGCATGGCGGTCGGCATGCCGCTCTTTTTTTGTGCGCGCGGATTTACAGCTTGTCGTACTGGAAGCGCATCGCGGTGCCTTCGCGCGTGATGCGTTCCCACACCGCCCGCTTTTCGTCGTCGCTCAGGAACACCCAGTTCGAGACTTCGGCGGCCGTGCGGCCGCACCCCTTGCAGACTTCGTCGAAAAGCGTCGAGCACACGCCGATGCAGGGGCTGTCGGGGAGGTCGTGAAGATTGGAGGCCATCGGCAGGGTTCGCGCAGTTGAATCGTCAGCCGCCATTTTAATGCATCGCGGCGGCCCGGCCGGACGTTGCCGCCCGCATGCCGTCCCGGCGCGGGAGCGCGACAGTACGGCCCGGCGTTGCGCGCGGCCGTCGAACGGGCCGTGCGTCATGCAAACGCGGATTCTCCGTCGTCCGTTTTTGCCGGTGGACAACCGCCGATTACCCGATAGAATTCCCCCGGAACGCCCCGCTGCACGGGCGGCTCGACCGACCGGCGGCGGGAATCTGTTCCGTTTGCGCGACACCGGCATGATTTTTTTGTGACGGGGCGCGAATGATGGTAGTTTTCGGGGTTTTCGAGGGGCGGCGCGCCGGAATGCGCCGCCATGACGAGGCAGACGGCAGCCGGGCAATGCGTCCGGCCGAAGGGAGAACGGGATGAAAGCAAAGGTAGTGGGCCGGTTCGCGGCGCTCGCGCTGTGCGTGGGCGCATCGGCGGCAGCGGCGAAGGATACGCAGCTCAATGTCTATAACTGGTCGGACTACATTGCGAAGGACACGATCCCGAACTTCGAGAAGCAGACGGGCGTCAAGGTCCGCTACGACAACTACGACAGCGACGACACGCTGCAGGCGAAGTTGCTGACGGGCAGCTCGGGCTACGACATCGTCGTGCCGACCAGCAACTACGCGGGCAAGCAGATCGCCGCCGGCATCTTCGCGCCGCTCGACAAGTCGAAGCTGCCGAACCTCAAGTACCTCGATCCGCAACTGATGGCGCTCGTCGCCGGCGCGGATCCGGGCAACAAGTACTCGGTGCCCTGGGCGTACGGCACGACCGGTCTCGCGTACAACCTGACGAAGGCGCAGCAGGCGCTCGGCAAGGTGCCGCTCGACAACTGGGACATCCTGTTCAAGCCGGAAAACATCGCGAAGCTGAAGACCTGCGGCGTGTCGGTGCTCGACGCCCCCGACCAGATGTTCGCGGCGACGCTGCACTACATCGGCAAGGATCCGATGAGCACGAACCCGGCCGACTACAAGGCCGCGATGGACGTGCTGAAGAAGATCCGCCCGTACATCACGCAATTCAACTCGTCGGGCTACATCAACGACCTGGTCGGCGGCGACATCTGCTTCGCGTTCGGCTGGTCGGGCGACGTCGTGATCGCGAAGCATCGCGCGATCGAGGCGAAGAAGCCGTACAAGGTCGAGTACTACATTCCGAAGGGCGGCGCGCCGGTGTGGTTCGACGTGATGGCGATCCCGAAGGACGCGAAGAACAAGGAAGCCGCGCTGCAGTGGATCAACTACATCGAGGATCCGAAGGTGCACGCGGCGATCACCAACGCGGTGTACTACCCGAGCGCCAACGCCGAGGCACGCAAGTACGTGCGGCCCGACGTCGCGAACGACCCGGCCGTCTACCCGCCGGCCGACGTCGTGAAGACGCTGTTCCTGCTCAAGCCGCTGCCGCCTGAAATCCAGCGTCTGCAGACGCGTCTGTGGACCGAGTTGAAGTCGGGCCGCTGACGCGAGCCGAAGTGAACCCGCGGTCATGAAGCCCCTGGTGCCCCCGGGGGCTTTGTTCGTCTAACGCAGGAGAGAAGCAGCACATCATGAATAGCCAGTCGGGCGCGCCGGTTGCGGGCGCGCCGTTCTCCGTTTCCTCCTCCGGCGCCGATGCGCGCGCCGAGAACTTCATCCAGATCGTCGACGTCGTCAAGAAATTCGGCGACACCGAAGCCGTGCGCAGCGTCAACCTGACCGTGCGCCAGGGCGAGCTGTTCGCGCTGCTCGGCAGCTCGGGCTGCGGCAAGTCGACGTTGCTGCGGATGCTCGCGGGCCTCGAGACGGTCACGTCGGGCAAGATCCTGATCGACGGCGAGGACCTCGCGCAGATGCCGCCGTACAAGCGGCCCGTGAACATGATGTTCCAGTCGTATGCGCTGTTCCCGCACATGTCGGTCGAGTCGAACGTCGCGTTCGGGCTCAAGCAGGAAGGCACGCCGAAGGCCGAGCTGAAGGCGCGTGTCGCGTCCGCGCTCGAACTCGTGCAGATGGGCAAGTACGCGAAGCGCAAGCCGCACCAGTTGTCCGGCGGCCAGCAGCAGCGTGTCGCGTTGGCCCGCTCGCTGGTCAAGCGCCCGAAGCTGCTGCTGCTCGACGAGCCGATGTCGGCGCTCGACAAGCAGATCCGTCAGCGCACGCAGATCGAGCTCGTCAACATCCTGAACAAGGTCGGCGTCACGTGCATCATGGTCACGCACGACCAGGAAGAGGCGATGACGATGGCGAACCGGCTCGCGGTGATGAGCGAAGGCCAGATCGTGCAGATCGGCTCGCCGAACGAAGTGTACGAATACCCGAACAGCCGCTTCTCGGCCGAATTCATCGGCTCGACGAACCTGTTCGACGGCGTGACGGTCGAGGACGAGCCCGATCACGTGTACATCGAATCGCCGGAGCTGCCGAGCCGGCTGTACGTGAGTCACGGGATCTCGGGCCCGCTCGGGATGCCGGTCACGGTGTCGGTGCGCCCCGAGCGGATCGCGCTCACGCGCAAGCCGCCCGAAGGCGCGTTCAACTGGGCGCGCGGCCGGATCAGCAACGTCGCGTACATGGGCGGCTATTCGCTGTATCACGTGAAGCTCGACGGGGGCAAGACGGTGATCGCGAACGTGTCGAGCCTCGCGATTTCCGAACTCGACACGCCGGCGCTCGCCGACGAGATCTACGTGCGCTGGAGCGCGACCGCCGGCGTGGTGCTGACGTCATGAACGCGTTCAAGTCCCTGCTCGAGTGGCCGGTGCGGCGCTTCAACCTGACGGGCGCCACGGCGGTCGTGGCCGGCCCGTTCACGTGGCTCGTGCTGTTCTTCCTCGTGCCGTTCGTGCTGGTCGTGAAGATCAGCTTCGCGGAGCTGCAGCTCGGCATCCCGCCGTATACGGAACTCACGTCGTACGCGGACGGCGTCGTGCACATCGCGCTGAACCTGTCGCACTACGCGTTCCTGTTGACCGACAGCCTGTATTTCGCGACCTACGTGAATTCGGTGGTGGTGGCCGCGATCACGACGCTGCTGTGCCTGCTGCTCGGCTATCCGATGGCGTATTACATCGCGCGCTCGAACCCGGCCACCCGCAACCTGCTGATGATGGGCGTGATGCTGCCGTTCTGGACGTCGTTCCTGATCCGCGTGTACGCGTGGATCGGCATCCTGAAGAACAACGGGCTGCTGAACAACTTCCTGATGTGGATCGGGCTCACCCATGCGCCGATCGAGCTGTACCGCACGAACTACGCGGTGTACATCGGGATGGTGTATTCGTATCTGCCGTTTCTCGTGATGCCGCTCTACGCGCACCTCGTGAAGATGGACCTGCGCCTGCTCGAAGCCGCGTACGACCTCGGCGCGAAGCCGTGGAAGGCGTTCGTGCAGATCACGCTGCCGCTGTCGAAGAACGGGATCATCGCGGGCTGTCTGCTGGTGTTCATTCCGGCGGTCGGCGAATACGTGATTCCGGAGCTGCTCGGCGGCGCGAATACGCTGATGATCGGCCGCGTGATGTGGAACGAGTTCTTCAACAACGCGGACTGGCCGATGGCGTCGGCCGTGACCTGCGCGATGGTGCTGCTGCTGCTCGTGCCGATGGCGATGTTCCAGCACTTCCAGGCGAAGGAACAGGGAGGCCGCCGATGAAGCCGAATCGCTACCTGCAGTTCGCGGCGCTGTTCGTCGGCTTCGCGTTCCTGTACATCCCGATCCTCAGCCTGATCGTCTATTCGTTCAACGAGTCGAAGCTCGTCACCGTGTGGTCGGGTTTTTCGTTCCGCTGGTACGCGGCGCTCGTCGAGGATGACGAGTTGCTGACGGCTGCGTGGCTGTCGCTGAAGATCGGCGTGCTGACCGCGTTCGCGTCGGTGTTCATCGGCACGTGGGCCGGCTTCGTGCTCGCGCGGATGGGGCGCTTTCGCGGCTTCGCGCTGTTCAGCGGGATGATCAACGCGCCGCTCGTGATCCCCGAGGTGATCCAGGGGATCTCGCTGCTGCTGCTGTTCATCGAGCTCGCGAAGTGGATCGGCTGGCCGGCCGAGCGCGGCGTGTTCACGATCTGGCTCGGCCACGTGATGCTGTGCATTTCCTACGTCGCGATCATCGTGCAGTCGCGCGTGCGCGAGCTGAATCCGTCGCTGGAAGAAGCCGCGCTCGATCTCGGCGCGACGCCGCTGAAGGTGTTCTTCACGATCACGCTGCCGCTGATCTCCCAAGCCTTGATCGCCGGCTGGCTGCTGTCGTTCACGCTGTCGATCGACGACCTCGTGCTGTCGGCGTTCCTGTCGGGCCCCGGCTCGACGACGCTGCCGCTCGTCGTGTTCTCGCGTGTGCGCCTCGGCCTGAACCCGGAGATGAACGCGCTCGCGACGCTGTTCATCATCGCGGTGACGGCCGGCGTCGTGATCGCGAACTTCGTGATGCTGCGTCAGGAACGCAAGCGGATGGCGGGATTCGCCGCCTGACGGGCCGATTGCAGCCGTCATGAAAAACGCCCGGTGCCGACGACGAGTCGGGCCGGGCGTTTTGTTTGGCGGCGCGTCACGATCGCTGGCCCGTCGCCGGCGTTCATGCGCCGAACGCCGCCTTCGCCAGCAACCCCAGCGCGACGCACACGAGCACGGCCGCGAACCCGGCCTGCACGTGCCGCGCGGCGAGGTGGCGCGACGCGCCGCGGCCGATCGCCATCCCGATCGCGGTCGCGACGGTGAACCACAGCGTCACGTCGAGCGGCGCGCGCGTGCCCGACACGAGCGTGGCCAACACGCCGCCGGTGCCGACCAGCGCGATCACCATCAGCGACGTCGCGACCACCCCATGCATCGACACGTTCGTGAACTTGCGCAGCATCGGCACGATCACGAAGCCGCCGCCGACACCGAGCAATCCCGTCATCAAGCCCGTGACCGCGCCGGTCGACGCCAGCGCGATGCCCACGGGCCACGACCACACGAGCCGGCCCGTATCGGGATTCACGCGGCCGACGCACAGCGGCGACGCGTCCGCATCGGCCGCCTGCCGCCGCAGCGCCTGTCGCAACAGGCGGCCGGCGACGACCAGCATCGTCAGCGCGAACAGCGTGAGCAGCAGGCGCTGCGGCAGCACGTGCGCGAGCCGCACGCCGAGCGTGGTCAGCGGCACGCCGGCCACGGCCATCAGCAGCGCGGCGCGATAGCGCACGAGCCCGCGGCGAAAGCCTTCGAGCGCGCCGAGCGCGGCGCTGCCGGCCACCGCGACGAGCGCGACCGGCGTGGCCTGCTGCATCGGCCAGCTCATCCCGACGACGAGCGCCGGCACCGCGAGAATGCCGCCGCCGGCGCCGGTCAGGCCGAGCACGGCGCCGACGAAACCGCCGAGCACGAGGGAAATCAGCATGACGTCATCGCGCTCCGGTCAGCGTGCGATCGCGGGCTTCGCGAGCCATTCGCGGCCCTTGAGCATCGCCTTCCAGTAGAGCGGCGGCAGCACGCGCTCCTTTAGCAGCCATGCGAGCCGCGACGGGCGCTTGCCGTCGATCAGCCATGCGGGGAAGGTCGGCGCGACCTTGCCGCCGTACAGGAACTCGGCGAGCACGATCTTGCCGCGCTCGACGGTGAGCGGGCACGAGCCGTAGCCGTCGTACACCGCGTCGCCGTGCGCGCGGCCGAGCGACGCGAGCAGGTTGTGCGCGACGACGGGCGCCTGCTTGCGGGCGGCCGCGGCGGTTTTCGCATTGGTCGTGTTGGTGACGTCGCCGAGCGCGTAGATGTCGGCAAACTGCTTGTGCCGCAGCGTCGCCGGATCGACGTCGATCCAGCCGGCCGCGTCGGCGAGCGGGCTCGCGCGCACGAAGTCCGGCGCCTTCTGCGGCGGCACGACGTGGATCATGTCGAACGCGCGCTCGACGGTTTCCTTGCCGCCTTCCGGCAGCGCGCGCGAGAACGTCGCACGGCGCGCGGGCCCGTCGATCGCGACGAGGTTGTGGCCGAACGACAGCGCGATGTCGTAGCTTTTCACGTACTCCATCAGCGCGGGCACGTAATCGGCGACGCCGAACAGCGCGCCGCCCGCATTCAGGAATTCGACGTTCGCGGCCGCGAGTCGGCCCGTGCGCCGCCAGTGGTCGCATGACAGGTACATCGCCTTTTGCGGCGCGCCCGCGCACTTGATCGGCATCGGCGGTTGCGTGAAGAGCGCATTGCCGCCGCGGAACGCCCGCACGAGTTCCCACGTGTACGGCGCGAGATCGTAGCGGTAGTTCGACGTGACGCCGTTGCGGCCGAGCGTGTCGGCGAGGCCGTCGATCGCGTGCCAGTCGAGCTTGAGCCCCGGACAGACGACGAGCTTGCGATAGCCGATGCGCCGGCAGCCGTCGAGCACGACCGCATGCGCGTCGGGCTCGAAGCCCGCGACGGCGGCCTGGATCCGCTGCACGCCGCGCGGCAGCACGTCGGTCATTGGCCGCGCGGTGGTGCCGGGCTGGAACACGCCCGCGCCGACCATCGTCCACCCGGGCTGGTAATAGTGGGCGTCGGCCGGATCGATCACCGCGATGTCGAGCGACGCATCGCGCGCGAGCAGGCTCGACGCGACCGCGATGCCCGCCGCACCGGCGCCGACGATCACGATGTCGTGCCGTGCGTCCACCGTCGGCGCCGTCCGGCGGCCGCCTGGCGCGATACGCGAGGCGAGTGCGCTCAGATCGTAGCCAGCCGCGCCGGCGGCTGCCACGAGGTCGTCCAGCGGCCGCAGCCCGGCTTGCGACAGCGCCCACAGCGTGGCCGAACGCGTGCCGCTGCGGCAGTACGCGAGCACGGGCCCGTCGAGCGACGCAAGCAGCGCACCGAACTGCGCGGCCTGGTCGTCGGTTACCTTGCCGGTATCGACCGGCAGGTAATGCACGTCGATGCCGAGCGGCGCGGCGGCCGCGCGGATCTCGGTGACGGTCGGCTGGTCGGCGCCTTCGCCGTCGGGCCGGTTGCAGATGATCGCGCGGATGCCGGCCGCGTGAAGCGCGGGCAGGTCGGCCGCCGCGATCTGCGGCGAGACCGACAGCGTGTCGGTCAGCTTGCGGATGGTCATGTCGGGGTTCTCCGGATGGGCGGGGCGCGCGGCTCAGATCGCGTCGAGCGGAATCTTCAGGTAGCGCACGCCGTTGTTCTCGGGTTCGGGCAGGTGGCCGGCGCGCATGTTGACCTGCACGGACGGCAGCATCAGCACGGGCATGTCGAGCGTCGCGTCGCGCGCGGTGCGCATCGCGACGAAATCGTCCTCGGTCACGCCGTCCTTCACGTGCACGTTCGCGCGGCGCTGCTCGGCGACGGTCGTCACGAACTGCACGTCGCGGCCGCCCGGCTGGTAGTCGTGGCACAGATACAGGCGCGTGTCGGGCGGCAGCGCGAGCATGCGCGCGATCGAGCGGTACAGCGTGCGCGCGTCGCCGCCGGGGAAGTCGCAGCGGGCCGTGCCGTAGTCGGGCATGAATAGTGTGTCGCCGACGAACGCCGCGCGCTGTGTCGCATCGTCCACGCAGTAGGTCATGCACGCGGGCGTGTGGCCCGGCGTGTGCAGCGCGCGGATCGTCAGCGCGCCGAGCGCGAGCGTGTCGCCGTCGTCGATGAGCCGGTCGAACTGGCGGCCGTCTTCCGCGAAGCCGGGGCCCGCGTTGAACAGCGTGCCGAACACGTGCTGCACGCGACGCACGTGCGAGCCGATCGCGATCCGGCCGCCGAGCCGCGCTTTCAGGTACGGCGCGGCCGACAGGTGGTCGGCGTGCACGTGCGTTTCCAGCAGCCAGTGCACGGTCGCGCCGAGTTCGGCGACGCGCGCGATCAGCCGGTCGGCGCTGGCGGTGCGCGTGCGGCCGGATTTCGGGTCGTAGTCGAGCACGCTGTCGATCAGCGCGCACGCGCGGCTCGCCGTATCGAGCAGGAGATAGCTGACGGTGTGGGTCGCCGGGTCGAAAAATCCTTCGACCGACAGGGCGGGGGCGTGGCTCACGGGGTGTCCTCGATCGGGTTCTGCATCTGCAATCGCGGTCTTTGCTTCAAGAAGCGTGCCAACCTGCGGTGCAACGTCCACCGATGTGGCAAAGACTTGATTCGGCTCGGTTTTTCGGTGCATCGGCGGCCCGCCGAAGGCAGCGTCGACATCCGGTTGACGACGATGACTGCCACAACTGGCAGTGTCGTGGCAGAATTGGCAGCCTGCCTGGCAGTCCGTCCGGGCGCCCCTTCGCCGAGCGAGCCGCCGCATGAATCCGCACGACACCATTCCGATCGTCCCCGCCCCGCGCCACGACGCGATGCCCGACGTACGCGCACTCGTCGCGTATCTCGAGCAGGACCCGCAGCCGATGATCGTCGTCGATCCCGACTACCGGATCCTCGCGGGGAACGACGCGTACCGGCGCCAGTTCGGTGTGGCCGGCGTCGAGCACGTGGGCCGGCACTGTTTCCAGGTGTCGCATCACTACGACGTGCCGTGCGATCAGGCCGGCGAGCATTGCCCGATGAAGCAGGCGCTCGAATCGCGCGGGCTGAACCGCGTGCTGCACATCCATCACACGCCGCGCGGCCCCGAGCATGTCGACGTCGAACTGCGGCCGATCTTCGATGCGCACGGCAACGTGATCGCGTATGTCGAGCGGCTGACGACGGTGCGCAGCGCGTCCGCGCAGCCGAGCGCGGAAGGGCTCGTCGGCGGCTCGGACGCGTTCAACGCGGCGCTCGGCGCGCTGCAGCGCGTGGCGCCTTCGACGCTGCCGGTGCTGCTGCTCGGCGAATCGGGCACCGGCAAGGAACTGTTCGCCCGCGCGCTGCACGAGGCGAGCGACCGCGCGATGGGGCCGTTCGTCGTCGTCGATTGCTCGGGGATCGCCGAGACGCTGTTCGAGAGCGAGCTGTTCGGCTACGAGAAGGGGGCGTTTACGGGCGCGAACCAGCGCAAGCCGGGCCTCGTCGAAACCGCGCAGGGCGGCACGCTGTTTCTCGACGAGATCGGCGACGTGCCGCTGCCGATGCAGGTGAAGCTGCTGCGGCTGATCGAATCGGGGACGTTCCGGCGTGTCGGCGGCGTCGAGGCGCTGCGCGCCGATTTCCGGCTCGTCGCGGCCACCCACAAGCCGCTGCGCGAGATGATCGACGACGGCCGGTTCCGGCAGGATCTCTACTACCGGATCAACGCGTTTCCGATTCCGCTGCCGGCGCTGCGCGAACGGCGGGGCGACGTCGCGCTGCTGGCCGAATCGATCCTGCGGCGAATCGCGAACGCGCGCGGCAAGGCGGGCGACGCGAATGCCCGGCCGTTCAGTTTGACCGAACGCGCGCGCGCATGCCTCGACGCGTATGCGTGGCCCGGCAACATCCGCGAGCTGCGCAACGTGCTCGAACGCGCGTGCCTGTTCGCGGACGACGGGACGATTCGCGTCGAACACCTGCCGGCCGAGCTGGTCGCGGCCGCGGCCGCGCCGCACGTGCAGGCGGCGGACACGCGCGCCGTGTCGGACGCGGAGCTCGTGCGCATCGCGCGCGCGTTCGACGGCACGCGCAAGGCGCTCGCCGAGCGGCTCGGATTGAGCGAACGGACGCTGTACCGGCGGATGAAGGCGCTCGGTCTCGGTACGCGGGAGCGCTGAACGGCGGGTGTCGCGCGAGGCTGTCGGCGGCACGCGGCTTCGTCGATAATGGCGCGTTCGATTCTCACCCCGTCGCCGATGAAAATACGCTTCCTTTTGCCTGGCCTGTTTCTCACGGCGGCAGTGCTGTCCAGTCCCGTACAGGCGGCCGATTACACGTGGACCGACGCGGCCGGCGCGCATGCCGTGACGCTCGCCAGAACCGTATCCGGCGACGACGTCGAGCTCAAGGTATCCGCGACGCTCGACGGCCGCCCCGACTGGACGGTGCGCGACTACGTGAAGGATTGCCCGGTCGACGTGGTTCTCGACGTCGTGCCGAAATCGATCGAGATGCACGACCTGCTCGGCACCGGCCGCAAGCAGTTCCTGTTCGCGTACAAGATCGGTTGCCGCGGCGACGTGAGTGCCGATCAGGTCAAGTATTTCCTGATCGACGCGGGGACGAAGTACGTGCTGCGCGGCGAGGAAACCGTGACGGTCAACGGCAAGTTGGTCGACGGCGGCGCGGCGCCCGTGCCGAACGCGGACCTGAAGGCGCAGCCCGCGTTTCTGCGTTACATGACGAAGCGCTGGCGCGGGATCAGCATGCGCAGCGACTAGGGCGCGTTATTGGCGTGAACGGGCCCTGGCCGGACGCCCGGCCGGTGAGCGCGCGATACCGGCCGCCAATGGCGAAACGGGCGGCAAACGGGAAACCGCTCGCCGCCCGCCCGTCATGCGATCAACGCACCGGCGCCAACTGCGCCATCGCTGCGCGCATGAAACCGAGCAGCGTGTCGTCGGTCCACGAGTCCTTCGACAGCGCCGGCTCGTTCATCAACGCCTGACGGAATTTCGCGTGCGTGGCCGGATCGTCGCCCGCGTAGCTGCGGAACAGCTCGAGCCAGCGCTGCGCGAGCGCGCGGCCTTGCGGCGAATCGGGCGGCGTGCCCGCATCGATCGCGTCGCGCACGTCGGCCATCAGTTGCGGCCATTCCATCGCGCGTTCGGCGTAGTGCGCCCGCATGAAGCGGATCTCGTCCGGCGTGAGGTACTTCTCGAAGAGCCGCATCTTCGTTTCCGATGATGCGCGCAGCACATAGTCGCGCAACGCGGTCGAGATGCCGAACTTCGACTGCATCGACGGCTCCTGCTCGTGCATCAGGTTCAGTTTCGCGAGCAGCCGCGGATCGTTGTTCGTGTCGCGCACCAGCAGCGCCATCCAGCGCGCGGCGAGCGCACGGACGCGCTCGTCCTCGGCGGGCACGCCCGCCTCGTGCAGCGCACGAACTTGCGCGACGAGCGCGATCCATTCCGCGTCGCCGGCCTGGCTCTTCTGGTACATCGGCAGGCGCGCGAGTTCTTCCTCGGAGAAATATTTGTCGTACACGGTCATCAACTCCAGTGTGGTGAGCCAATCGGCCAGTTCCGGCTCGGTGCCCGCCGCGAGCTGCGCATGCAGGCTCGCGAGCCGCTCGCGCAGCTGCGCGGTTTGCGCGAGCTGGCGGTCGAGCGACGCGATCTGCTTCGCGACGAGATCGACGAGCGGGGTGCCGGGCTGGTTCAGGTAGTCGCCGATTTCGGCGAGCGACAGTCCGAAGCGACGCAGGGCCTGGATCTGGTGGAGCCGGGCGATGTCGTCGCGGTCGTACAGCCGGTAGCCGTTGTCGGCGCGCGCCGAAGGCGTCAGCAGGCCGATGGCGTGATAGTGATGAAGCGTGCGGACGGTCAGCCCGCTGCGTTTCGCCAGTTCTCCCACTTTCAGCCGCATTCGTTCCTCCGTTCGGTGCGCACACTGGAGTCTCGAACGTTACGCTACGTGAGGGTCAAGCGGAAGATCGGCGATCGGACGCGCGTGGCGGGTAGCCGCACGCGCGTCCGATCCGAGGGGGCCGGTTATTGCGCCGAAGGCGCGGCGTCGGGCGCGGCGGCGCGTGCTTCCTTGCCGGCGGCAGTGTCGCCGGCGGCGTTGCCGGCCTTGTCGGACGGCGCGTCCTTGCCGGCCGGCGGCGTGCCCATCGCCTGGTAAAGCCGCGCGGTATCCGCGAGCCGCGCACCGGTCGCGCGAATCTCGTCGAGCCGCGCATTGCGGTACTGCAACTCGCTCGCGCGCGCGGCCGACGGCGGCAGCGCGCCGAGCCGCACGCGGGCGGCCGCGTCGTCGTATGCGCCCCGTGCGGACAGCGCGGCGCGCGACGACGCGTCGAGCGCTTGCGCGTCGTGCTCGAGCGCCGCGAGCGAATCGGCGACGTTCTGGAACGCGCCGAGCACCGCCTGCTTGTACTGATCGACCGCGGCCTCGTAGGTCGCCTTCGCCGCGCGGCGCTGCGCGAGCAGCGCGCCGCCGTGAAAGATCGGCTGGCTCAGCGACGCGCCGACGTTCCAGATCGCGCCGGCGCCCGACAGCATCGCCGGCCAGCTGAAGCCGCCTTTGCCCATCGCCGCCGACAGCGACAGTTGCGGGAACATCTGCGCGGTCGCGAGGCCCACTTCGGCGGCGGCGGCCTTCAGCCCCGCATCGGCGGCCTGGATGTCCGGGCGGCTTTGCAGCAGGTCCGACGGCACGACGACGGGCACCTGTTCGGGCAGGTGCAGGTCGGCGAGCGCGAGATCGGCCGGCGGCCGGTCGGGCGTACGGCCGACCAGCACCGCGAGCGCATGGCGCGCCGAGTCGCGCTGCTGGCGCAACGCGGGCAGGCTCGCCGAGAACGTGTCGGCGCTTTGCCGGGCATTGAGCGCGTCGCTGCGCGATGCCGAACCGAGCGCGTAACGGCGCTCGGCGTCGTGCGCCTGGTCGTTCGCGAGCGCGACGAGCCGCTCGGTCGTGTCGATCTGCGCATTGAGCACCGACACGGTGATCGACGCGGTGACGATGTTCGCGGCCAGCGCACGCCGCGCGGATTCGAGCTGGAACGCGCTGACGTCGACGCGTTTCGCGAGCGCGCGGTTCCCGAAGCGCGACACGCCGAACAGGTCGACCGTGTAGCTCGCCTGCAGTTGCCCGACGAACGTGTCGTACAGCAGCGTCGGCGCGCCGAGCGCGGGAATCGGCACGCCGAGCGCGCGCTGGCGCGCGGCCTGGCCGACCGCGTCGATCGACGGCAGCATCGAGCTGCCGATCTGCCCGCGCAACTGTTCGCGCGCGGCATCGAGCGAATGCGACGCCGCGCTCAGCGTCGGGCTGTTGCGCAGCCCTTCGTCGACGAGCGCGTTCAGCGCATCGGAACGGTACTGTTTCCACCAGTCCGGCACCGGCTGTGCGCCGACCTCGAACTGCTGCGCGACGCCTTGCGCGGACACGGTCTGCTCGACCTGCGGCGCGGCGCCGTAGTGCGCGGGCGACGGCATCGCGGGCGGCTCGCCGCTCGGCGCGAACCACGCGCAGCCCGCGAGCGGGCCGGCGAGGCTCGCCGCCGCGAGCGCCCGAACGGTTTTCGTTTTCAGGGTCATCGATCGATTCATGGTCAGGTTCCCGACGGCGCGGCAGACGTGGCGCCTGGCGGCGGGCCGTCCCGAGGGTCGCGTTCGTCGCGCTTCACGCGGAACCACGTCGCGTACAGCGCAGGCAGATAGAACAGCGTCAGCACGGTGGCGCTCGTGATGCCGCCCATCAGCGCGGTCGCCATCGGCCCGAAGAAATTCGAGCGCAACAGCGGGATCAGCGCGAGCACGGCGGCCGCGGCCGTCAGCGTGATCGGGCGGAAGCGCCGCACGGTCGCGCCGATGATCGCGTCGACGCGGCCGTGGCCGACCGCGATGTCCTGCTCGATCTGGTCGACCAGGATCACCGAGTTGCGCATGATGATCCCGAACATCGCGATCACGCCGAGCATCGCGACGAAGCCGAACGGCTGGCCAAATAGCAGCAGCGTCGCGACCACGCCGATCAGCCCGAGCGGCGCGGTCAGCACGACCATCAGCACGCGCGAGAAGCTTTGCAGCTGGATCATCAACAGCGTGAACACGGCGATCGCCATCAGCGGCATCTGCGCGTTGATCGATGCCTGCGCCTTCGCGCTTTCCTCGACCGAGCCGCCGATGTTGATCTGATAGCCGACCGGCAACTGCGCGCGCAGCGCGTTCAGCTTCGCGTCGACCGCGTGCGTGACGTCGATGCCCTGTGCGCCGGCGCGCACGTCGGATTGCACGGTGATGGTCGGCTGGCGGTCGCGCTCCCACACGACGCCGTATTCGAGCGTCGGCGTGAAGCGGCCGAGCGAGCCGAGCGGCACGGGGCCGTTCGGCGTCGGCAGCGCGAGGCCCGCGAGCTTCGCCGGATCGACGCGGTCGGCGCGCGGCGCGCGCAGGTCGACGGCGATCAGCTTGTCGCGCTCGCGATACTGCGTGACGGTCGTGCCGGACAGCGTCATCGCGAGGAAGCTCGACACGTCCTGCGACGTGACGTTCAGCTCGCGCGCCTTCTTCTGGTCGAGCTCGAAGCGCACCGAGCGCTCGGCCGGCTCGTCCCAGTCGAACTGCACGTTGACCGTGCGCGCGTCGCCGCGCATCGTCGCCGCGACCTTCTCGGCGATCGAGCGGACCGTCGCGATGCTGTCGCCGCTCACGCGGAACTGCACCGGATAGCCGACCGGCGGGCCGTTCTCGAGCCGCGACAGCCGCCAGCGCACGGCCGGGAACTTGTCGCGCAGCGTGGTTTCGAGCCAGGCCGCGAGCTTCTCGCGATCCTCGACCGATTTCGCGGTGATCACGAACTGCGCGAAGTTCGGCAGTTGCAACTGCTGATCGAGCGGCAGGTAGAAGCGCGGCGCGCCGCTGCCGACGAAGTTCACCGCATGGTCGATCTCGGGACGCTTGTCGATCACCTTCTCGAGGCGCTCGGTCTCGCGCAGCGTCGCCGCGAACGACGCACCTTCGGGCAGCCGCAGGTCGACCAGCAGCTCGGGCCGGTCGGAGCTCGGGAAGAACTGTTGCGGCACGAGCGTGAAGCCCATCAGCGCGACGACGAACAGCGCGCCCGTGATCAGCAGCACGACGAAGCGCCGCTCGATGCACCAGTCGATCCAGCCGCGCAGCCGCCGGTAGAAGCGGGTGTCGTAGATGTCGTGCTCGTGATCGTCGGGCAGGTGCGCCTCGTGCGCGTGCCGCTTGCGCTCGGGCAGCATGTGATAGCCCAGCAGCGGGATCAGCACGACGGCCGCGAACCACGACGCGATCAGCGCGATCGCCGACACCTCGAAGATCGAGCGCGTGTATTCGCCGGTGCTCGATTTCGCGAGCGCGATCGGCAGGAAGCCCGATACCGTGACGAGCGTGCCCGTCAGCATCGGGAACGCGGTGCTGGTGTACGCGAAGGCGGCGGCGCGCGCGCGGCTGTAGCCCTGTTCGAGCTTCACGGCCATCATCTCGACCGCGATGATCGCGTCGTCGACGAGCAGCCCGAGCGCGAGCACGAGCGTGCCGAGCGACACCTTGTGCAGCCCGATGTCGAACAGGTACATGAAGAGGGCGGTGACCGCGAGCACGACCGGAATCGAGATCACGACGACCATCCCGGTGCGCAGCCCGAGCGACACGAGGCTCACGACCAGCACGATCGCGACCGCTTCGGCGACGGCTTCGAGGAAGTCGTCGACCGAGTGCGAGACCGCGTGCGGCATGCTCGATACTTCGGTCAGCTTCAGGCCGGCCGGCAGTTGCGCCTGCAGATCCTTCGATTCGGCGTCGAGCGCCTTGCCGAGCCGGATCACGTCGCCGCCCGGCTGCATCGTCACGCCGATGCCGAGCACCGCATGGCCGTTCGCGCGCATCTGCGTAACCTGGGGATCGTCGTAGCCGCGCCTGACCGTCGCGAGATCGCCGAGCCGGAACGTGCGGCCGTTGATGCGGATCAGCGTGTCGGCGATCGCGGCGACGTTGTCGAACTGGCCGCTGGGCCGCACGAACACGCGATCGTCGGCGGTCGTCAGCACGCCGGCCGACGAGATGTCGTTCTGCGCGTTGATCGCCTGCCCGAGCTGCTGCGGCGAGATGCCGAGGCGCGTGAGCTGCGCGTTGTTGACCTCGATGAAGATCCGCTGGTCGGGGTCGCCGAAATAGTCGACCTTGCCGACGCCCGGCACGCGCAGCAGCACGGTGCGCAACTGGTCCGCGTAGTCGTGTAGTTGCGCGGGCGTGAAGCCGTCGCCCTCGAGCGTCCAGATGTTGGTGTAGACGTCGCCGAATTCGTCGTTGAAGAACGGACCCTGCACGCCGGGCGGCAGCGTATAGCCGATGTCGCCCACCTTCTTGCGGATCTGGTACCAGGTCTCGGGCACGTCCTTCACGGGCGCCGAATCCTTCATCGTGAAGAAGATCAGCGATTCGCCCGGGCGCGAATAGCTGCGCAGGAAGTCGATGGCCGGCGTTTCCTGCAGCTTGCGGCCGATCCGGTCGGTCACCTGTTCCTGCACCTGCCGCGCGCTCGCGCCGGGCCAGAAGGTACGGATCACCATCACGCGGAACGTGAACGGCGGGTCTTCGGATTGCGCGAGCCGCGTGTACGCGAGGATGCCCGCGAGCGTCGCGAGCGCGATCAGGTAGACGACCAGCGCCTGGTGGCGCAGCGCCCAGGCGGACAGGTTGAAGCGGCCTTCTTCGTGGGAGACGCTCACGATGCGAAGTCCTCCGGATGCAGCGGCGCGATCGCGCGCACCTTCTCGCCCGCGCTGACCGTATGCACGCCCTGCAGCACGACGCGCTCGCCCGGCTGCAGCCCGCGCGACACGGTGACGGTGCGCTCGTTGAAGCGCGCGACGTCGACGCGGCGCAACTCGAGCGTGTCGTCCTTGGTGCGCACGACCCACACGGCCGGCTGCGCGCCGTCGTGGAACAGCGCGGTGGCGGGCAGCGTGATCGGCTGCGCGTCGCCGGCAACCGGCGCGCCGGCGAACGCGACGTCCGCGGTCATCCCGAGCCGGATCGCGGGGTCGGGCGTGCCGAGCGTGAGCTTCACGCGCCAGGTGCGGCTTTGCGGATCGGCGGCCGGCGCGATCTCGCGCACCTTCGCGGCGAACTGACGCCCCGGCAGCGACGGCAGCGTGACGGTGGCCGCATGACCGGGCGCGAGCGACGCGAGCGCGGCCTCGGGCACGTCGCTCACCACGTCGACGTCGCCCGACCACGCGAGCTGGTAGACCGGCTGGCCGGCCGACACGTTCTGGCCGGTGTCGGCCTGTTCGGCGGTGATGGTGCCCGCGTGATCGGCGACGAGCGTCGCGTAGCGGAGCTGGTTCTTCGCGAGCGCGAGCTGCTGCTGCGCCTGGTCGCGCTGCGCGAGCGCCGACGTGTAGCTGTTCTGGGTCTGTTCGAGCTGCGCGGTCGCGATCAGGTTTTCGCGGGCCTGCGCGCGATCGCGGTCGAGCTGCTGCTTCGCGAACGCGAGGCTGTGCGTCGCGGCATCGAGTTGCGCCTGCGCACTCGCGGCGTTCTTCTCGACGTCGGACGGATCGAGCAGCGCGACGACCTGGCCGACCTTCACCGTATCGCCGAGCCGCACCCGGCGCTCGATGATCTTGCCGGCGATGCGGAACGACAGCGGGGTGGCATAGCGCGGCTGGATGTCGCCGGGCAGCGTGCGCGCGGCCGCGGCGGTGTCGGCCCGTGCGGGCAGCGCGACGACGGGGCGCGGGGCGGGCGGCGCGGATTCTTTCGGATGACAGGCGGCAAGGACGAGCGCGGCGCCGATCAGCAGCGCGGCGCGGGAACCGGAGCGATTCACGAAACCCCCAGGTGAGGTGGAGCGGAACGAAGCCGGCAAGCGCGGCGGGCGCTTGCCCCAAAACGGCGCCGGCATCGGCGCACGCGGACAGACGGACAACATTGTCAGAAACTGTGGCGGATTCTAATACACACCTGTATCTGAATGCAAAGATGAATCTGAAAGGGAAAGGATGCTAGACTGCGCGCCATGAAACCACAGCGCTTAACTCGAGAGCAGAGCCGGGACCAGACGCGCGAACGTCTGCTGAAAGCCGCGCATCGCATTTTTCTGAAGAAGGGCTATGTGGCCGCGAGCGTCGAGGACATCGCGGCGGCGGCCGGCTATACGCGCGGTGCGTTCTATTCGAATTTCCGCAGCAAGTCCGACTTGCTGCTGGAGTTGCTGGAGCGCGATCACGAGGAGGTGCGGGCCGACTTCGAGGCGATTTTCGAAGGCGGCGGCACGCGCGAGCAGATGGAGTCGATGGCGCTCGCGTATTACCGGACGCTGTTTCGCGACGACGAATATTCGCTGCTGTGGGGCGAGGCGAAGCTGCAGGCCGCGCGCGACGCGAAGTTCCGCGTGCGCTTCAACCAGTTCCTGCACGGCAAGCGCGTGCAGATGGCCGAATTCATCGAGCGCTTCGCCGAGCGTTCGGGCACGCCGCTGCTGCTGCCGGCCGACACGCTCGCGTTCGGGCTGATGTGCCTGTGCGACGGCGTGCAGTCGTACTACACGGCCGATCCGCAGCACGTGTCGGCCGACGTGGCCGAAGCGGCGCTCGCGGGGTTCTTCGCGCGGGTCGTGCTGGGGCGCGCGCCCGACTGACCGGCGCGCGCGGTGCGGCGGCGCGCGTCAGCGCTCGCCGGTCATCCGCCGGTACGCATCGAGCAGCGACGTCTTGTAGACGACGCCCGCGAGCGTCGGCTCGGCTTCGCTCTCGATCACCGGCAGCCGTTCGCCCTGGAACGCCATGAAGCGTTCGAGCGCGGTCGCGAGCGGCATGTCGGGCGTGAGCAGCGGAAACGGCGTATGCGCGTAGTGCGCGGCCGTCTTGTCGGCCGTGTCGCGCTTGTCGAGCAGGTCCGACGTGATGTCCTTCAGCGCGACCGCGCCGCGAAAGCGCCCGGCGTCGTCGGTCACGTACAGGTACTTCACCGGATATTCGAGAAACACGCGCGTCATGTCGGCGACGCTCGCGGTGAGCGGCACGACCGTCTGCGCGGGCTGGATCAGCGTGCGCATCTGCGTGGTGCGCAGCCGCTGCCGCTCCTGCGCGTCCTGGTAGTGATGCTGCGTGATGTCGTACATCGACGTCGTGCCCGTCGCGCGCGCGACGAAATACGCGAACACGCACGACACCAGCAGCGGCAGCACGACCTGATAGCTCAGCGTCATCTCGAAGATCATCAGGATCGCCATCAGCGGCGCCTGCGTGGCGCCCGCCATGAATGCGCCCATCCCGACGATCGCGTACGCGAAATAGGCCGACGTATGGCCGGGCCACAGCGCGTCCATCGCGAGCCCGAACAGCGAGCCGAACACGGCGCCGACGAACAGCGTCGGCGTGAACACGCCGCCGATCGCGCCCGAGCCGGCGGTCGCGGCGGTCGCGATCACCTTGAACACGAGTACCGCGACGAGCGCCTGCCAGGTCCACGGCGAATGGAGGATGTGGTTCACGACGCTGTAGCCGTTGCCCCACACGTCCGGAATCCATACCGAGATCACGCCGACGACGAGGCCGCCGAGCGCGAGCCGCACGGGCAGCGGCACCGGCAGCCGCTTGAACTGCGTCTTCGACGCGTCGAGCAGGTGCAGGAACTGCGGCGCGAGCACGCCGCACAGCGCGCCGAGCACGACGAACGGCAGCACCTCGGCGCCGGTCACGGCCGGAAACACCGGCATCTCGTACGGCGGCCGGTAGCCGGCGAATTCGCGCATCACGATGTTCGCGACGACCGATGCGACGACCATCGGCCCGAAGCTCTCCATCGCGATCGTGCCGAGCACGATCTCCGACACGAAAAAGGCGCCGGCGATCGGCGCGTTGTACGCGGACGTGATGCCGGCCGCCGCCCCGCACGCGACCAGCAGGCGCAGGCGCGGCGGGTCGAAGTGCGCGAAGCGGCCGACGAGCGACGCGGCGAGCGCCGCAAGCTGCACCATCGGGCCTTCGCGGCCGATCGAGCCGCCGCTGCCGATCGTCAGCAGCGACGACACGCTGCGCCACAGGCTCTGGCGCACGGGCACGACGCCGTTGCCGAGCGCGACCGATTCCATGTAGTCGGTCTTGGCTGCCTCCTTGTCGCCGCGCGTCGCGAAGAGCAGCACGCAGCCGGCGAGGAAGCCGCCCGCGGCCGGCATCCAGAACCGCACGTACCACGGCAGGCTCCTGGCCATCTGCACGAAGCTGCCGCTGTGCCCCGAGATCAGGCGCTGCATCAGATCGATGCCTTCGCGGAACGCGATCGTCGCGAAGGCGCCGCCGACGCCGACGATGGCCGACCAGATCAGCATCGTATGGGCGTCCGACAGGCGGAGCAGCGTTCGGGCGCGAGTGCGCAGCTTCAGCAGGAACGAGAGCACGGCTGAAAGGGGGCGATGGAAAACGACGCGAAGCATAGCACCGCGCCGCGCCCGCGGGACTCTCCCGTCGGGCGCGGCGCGCGAACCGTCGCGGACGTGCGGCTCAGCCAAGCCAGTGCTGCACGGCCCAGGTGACGCCGTAGCCGCCGACGATCAGCCACACGTACAGGATCAGGCCGGTCATCAGCGCTCGCGGGCCGGCCGCGCGGATCTGCGCGACGCGCGTCTCGATGCCGAGTGCGGTCATGGCCATCGTCAGCGCGAAGGTATCGAGCACGTTCAGCGTGTGCGTGACGTCCGCCGGCAGCACGTTCAGCGAATTGACGATCACGAAGCCGAGGAAGCCGAGCGCGAACCACGGCACCGCCACCTTGCGCCTGCCTTGCGTGCCGCCGGCCGCGTCATGCGCCGACCGGGCGAGCCACCAGCCGAGCGCGAGCAGCACTGGCACGAGCAGCATCACGCGCGTCATCTTGACGATCGTCGCGACGCGCACGACCTCCGGGCTGATGTCGCTCGCCGCGCCGACCACCTGCGCGACTTCGTGGATCGTGCCGCCGAAGAACAGGCCGAGGCCCGCCGGATCGAGGTTCAGCAGACCGGCGTGATAGGCGAGCGGATACAGGAACATCGACAGCGTCCCGAACAGCACGACGCTGCCCACGGCCATCGCGCTCTGGTGCGGCTTCGACTGCAGCGTCGACTCGAACGCGAGCACGGCGGCGGCGCCGCAGATCGCGCTGCCGGCGGCGGTCAGCAGCGCGGCGTCGCGGTCGAGCTTCATCAGCTTCATGCCGACCCAGGTGCCGATCGCGAGCGTGCTGACGACGACCAGCACCGATACCGTGAGGCCCGGCAGCCCGACCTGCGCGATTTCCTGCAGGCTCACGCGCAGGCCGAAGAACGCGACCGCGATGCGCAGCAGCTTGCGCGCGGAGAAATTGACGCCGGCCGCCCAACTGGCCGGCATGCCGTCGCGCAACGCGTTGCCGTACAGCGCGCCAGCGACGATGCCGACGATCAGCGGCGACAGGCCGAGCCCCGCGATCGCGGGGAGCTCGGACAGGCTCGTGACGGCGGCGGCGAACAGCGCGACGAACAGCACGCCGTTCAACTGGCCGCGCATCGATGGCGCGGCATGGCTGAGATGGGGAGTCGGAGCAGTGGACATGGGGGCACCGTGATGGAGCGTGTGGCGATGGTGTAATCCTAATTTCGTTATATCGATATGAAAAATTGTGATTTGTGACGTAAACTATCCGGAAAGCCGATAATTCATCGCCATGACCCCGGATCAACTGATAACGTTCGCCGCCGTCGCCGAGCATTTGAACATCAGCCGCGCCGCCGTGGCGCTGCATCTGTCGCAGCCTGCCGTGTCGGGCCAGTTGCGGCTGCTGCAGGACGAGTTCGGCGAGCCGCTGTACCAGCGCGACGGCCGCGGCATCCGCCTGACGCCGGTCGGCGAACAGCTCGCGCAGTACGCGAAGGCGCAGCGCGACACGTTCGCGCAGGCGCGTGCGTTTCGCGACGCGGTGCGCGGGCTGGAAGCCGGCACGCTGCGCATCGGCGCGAGCACGACGCCCGCGAGCTACCTGCTGCCGTACCTGATCGCGGCGTTCCAGCCGCGCGCGCCGCGCGTGTCGATCCAGACGATGAGCGGCAATACGGCCGACGTGGTCGCGGCGCTGCCGTCGCTCGACATCGCGCTGATCGAAGGGCCGCCCGGCGAGGCGCTGCCGCCGGGTACGGCCGTGCACGCGTGGCACGAGGACGAGATCGTCGCGATCGTGCCGGCCGGCCATCCGCTCGCGGCGCCTGGCCACGACGCGGGCGTGACGCTCGATGCGCTCGCCGCGCATCCGCTCGTGCTGCGCGAGGCGGGCTCCGCGGTGCGGCAGCTCGTCGAGCGCGCGTTCGCGCACGGCGGCGCGCCGATGCGCGTCGCGTTCGAGATCGCCGGGGTCGAGGCCGTGAAGGAAGCCGTGCGCGCGGGAATGGGCGTCGGGTTCGTGTCCGCGATGTCGCTGCGTCACGAGGATGCGGCGCTCGTGCCGCGCTCGCTGGCGCCCGCGCCGCTCACGCGGCATTTCTCCATTCTCGTGCCGCACGGCGGCGCGCCGTCGCGAATCGCCGCGCAATTCCTCGAAATGAGCCTCGCGCAGGGCCTCGCATAGACGCTCGACGCTGCGCCGGGAACAGGTGTTGCATGCGTTCGGGCGCGTATTCGTGTGACCAGCGGGCCTTAGGGATTTCCTCTATGGCGTGGGTCTGAAGCGAAGCGCACCATCCGTCTCAAGCAAATGGAACCGGTTCCATTCCGGTTGAAAAAGGGCAACATGGCAGACATCGTGATCGTGGCGAGCGCATTCGGGATGGACTGGGTGCGCCAGGAGGGCCACAGTGCATTCATCGCGACCGTGGCGGCATCCGGTGCGACCGGGTTCGAGGTGCGGCGCGAACTGTTCGCGTCGGACGGCGACACGGCGCCCGGCGCGCTGGCCGCGCTCGGCGCGCAGATCGCCGGCCACGGACTGTGGTCGGTCTATTCGACCCCGGACTCGCTGTATACGGAAACGGGCGCGCTCGATGCCGACGCTTTGCGCGACGCGCTCGCGCAAGCCGATGCGCTCGGCGCGCGCTTCGTGAAATTGCAGCTCGGCGGCTTCGCGGGCGACGCGCACGCGGCCGAGATCGTCGCGCTGTCGCGCGGCGCGCGGGCTCGCGTGGTGGTGGAAAACGGCCAGCTCGAGGTCGGCGGCGCGCTCGAGCAGTTCCGCGCGCTGTTCGATGCGCTGGCCGATGCCGGCATGCGCGAGGCGCTCGGCATGACGTTCGACATCGGCAACTGGCTGTGGCGCGGCGAAGCGCCGCTCGACTGCGCACAGGTGCTCGCGCCGCACGTGGAATACATTCATTGCAAGACCATCGAAGGCGAGGGCGCGCGTCGTTTCGCCGTCGCGCCGGCGCCGGACGATGCGCTCGTGACCGGCGTGCTCGCGGCGCTGCCGCGGCATGCGCCGCGCGGCATCGAGTTCCCGTTCGACGCGGCCGACCTGGCCGGCGATGCGTGCCGGCGCGTCGCGTGGCTCGCGACCGCGTGACGGCAGCAGGATCCTGAGGAGTTCAGTCATGAAAGCAGCACTCGATGTCGTGACCTACGGTGAAGCGATGGCGATGTTCGTCGCGACGGAGCCCGGCCACCTCGCGCACGCCGGGCAATTCGCGAAGCGGATCGCCGGCGCCGATCTGAATGTCGCGGTCGGCCTGTCGCGGCTCGGCTTCCGGGTCGGCTGGATGAGCCGGGTCGGTAGCGATTCGTTCGGCCGCTACGTGCTCGACACGCTGGCACGCGAGGGCATCGACGCGTCGTGCGTGACCGTCGACCCGCGTTACCCGACCGGTTTCCAGCTGAAGTCGCGCAACGACGACGGCAGCGACCCGACCGTCGAATATTTCCGCAAGGGTTCGGCCGCGAGCCACCTGTCGTGCGACGACTACGTGGCCGACTACGTGCTCGGCGCGCGCCATCTGCACCTGACTGGCGTCGCGCCGGCGATCTCGGCGACGTCGTGCGAACTGGCATTCCGGCTCGCACGCGAGATGCGGGCGGCCGGCAAGACGATCTCGTTCGATCCGAACCTGCGCCCGACGCTGTGGCCGTCCGCCGACGTGATGGCGAAGACGCTGAATGCGCTCGCGACGCTCGCCGACTGGGTGCTGCCGGGCCTCGCCGAAGGGCGGCAGCTCACCGGGCACGACACGCCGGCCGACATCGCGGGCTTCTATCTCGCGCAGGGCGCGCGCGGCGTCGTGATCAAGCTCGGCGAGCAGGGCGCGTATTTCCGCACGGCCGACGGCCGCGAAGGCATCGTTGCCGGCGAGCGCGTTGAAAAGGTCGTCGATACGGTGGGCGCCGGCGACGGCTTCGCGGTCGGCGTGGTCAGCGCGCTGCTCGAAGGCCGCAGCGTCGAGCAGGCGGTCGCGCGCGGCAACCGGATCGGTGCGCTCGCGATCCAGGTGATCGGCGACTCGGAAGGGTTGCCGACCCGCGACGCGCTCGACCGGCTCGAAAATGTCAGCAATGACGCCGATCGCTTAGAGGAAACCATCACCGCGCAATGAGAGGCCGGACACGGCACAATCCGCGGATCCATTTCGTGCGCGACGCACAGCAGTTTTGTTCGAGGCCGGGCAGGCGCCAGCGCGTCCACTCCGGTCCATATACGGAGACACTCACATGGCAGCCAATCTCGCAGCCCGTCGGTGGTGGACGATCATGCCGATCGTCTTCATCACGTACAGCCTCGCCTACCTCGATCGCGCGAACTACGGGTTCGCGGCGGCGGCCGGCATCAACCAGGATCTCGGGATCAGCAAGGGCCTGTCGTCGCTGATCGGTGCGCTGTTCTTCCTCGGCTACTTCTTTTTCCAGATCCCCGGCGCAATCTATGCGGAACGCCGCAGCGTGAAGAAGCTCGTGTTCGCGAGCCTCGTGCTGTGGGGCGGCTGCGCGGCCCTGACCGGCGTGGTCAGCAACATCCCGTCGCTGATGGCGATCCGCTTCGTGCTCGGCGTCGTCGAGGCGGCCGTGATGCCGGCGATGCTGATCTACATCAGCAACTGGTTCACGAAGAACGAGCGCTCGCGCGCGAACACGTTCCTGATCCTCGGCAACCCGGTCACGGTGCTGTGGATGTCGATCGTGTCGGGTTATCTCGTGCATGAATTCGGCTGGCGCCACATGTTCATCGCCGAAGGCATCCCGGCCGTCATCTGGGCCGTGTGCTGGTGGTGCCTCGTGCAGGACAAGCCGGCCGATTCGCCGTGGCTCAACGCACAGGAAAAGCGCGACCTCGACGCCGCGCTCGCGGCCGAGCAGGCGGCGATCAAGCCGGTGCGCAACTATGGCGAGGCGTTCCGCTCGCCGGCCGTGATCAAGCTGTGCGCGCAGTATTTCTGCTGGAGCATCGGCGTGTACGGCTTCGTGCTGTGGCTGCCGTCGATCGTGAAGAACGGTTCCGACCTCGGGATGGTCGCGACCGGATGGCTGTCCGCGCTGCCGTACCTCGCGGCGACGATCGCGATGCTCGCCGCGTCGTGGGCGTCCGACAAGGTCGGCTCGCGTCGCGGCTTCGTGTGGCCGTTCCTGCTGGTCGGCGCGGCCGCGTTCGCCGCGTCGTACGCGCTCGGCTCGTCGCATTTCTGGATCTCGTATGCGCTGCTGGTCGTCGCGGGTGCCGCGATGTATGCGCCGTACGGCCCGTTCTTCGCGATCGTGCCGGAACTGCTGCCGAAGAACGTCGCGGGCGGCGCGATGGCGCTGATCAACAGCATGGGCGCGCTCGGCTCGTTCGTCGGCTCGTACTTCGTCGGCTACCTGAACGGCGCGACCGGGTCGCCCGTCGCGTCGTACGCGTTCATGAGCGCCGCGCTCGTCGCCGCGGTGATCCTCACGCTGTCCGTCAAACCCCAGGCGCGCGATGCGCATCCGCTCGCCGCGCCGCTGCAAGGAAAATGAAACGATGAAGCCCCGTATCGTCGCGTACAAGCCGCTGCCCGATGACGTTCTCGCGTACCTGCGCGAGCATGCGGACGTCGTGCACGCCGACGGCGCCGACGCGCTCGCCGCCGCGCTCGGCGACGCCGACGGCGCGATCGGCGCGAGCCTGAAGATCACGCCGCAGATGCTCGACCGTGCGCCGCGGCTGAAGGCGTGGTCGACGATCTCGGTCGGCTACGACAACTTCGACGTCGCCGATTTCACGCGGCGCGGCATCGTGCTCGCGCATACGCCCGACGTGCTGACCGAGTCGACGGCCGATACGGTGTTTTCACTGATCCTGGCCTCCGCGCGGCGCGTGGTCGAGCTCGCCGAGTGGGTGAAAGCCGGCCATTGGCATCGCAGCATCGGCCCCGACCTGTACGGCACCGACGTGCAGGGCAAGACGCTCGGCATCGTCGGGCTCGGGCGCATCGGCGGCGCGGTCGCGCGCCGCGCGGCGCTCGGCTTCCGGATGCAGGTGCTGTACGCGAACCGGTCCGCGCATGCCGAGGCCGAGACGCAGTACGGCGCCCGGCGCGTGACGCTCGACGAGTTGCTCGCGCAGTCGGATTTCGTGTGTCTGCAAGTGCCGCTGTCGCCCGACACGCGCCATCTGATCGGCGCGCCCGAGTTCGCGAAGATGAAGCGCGGCGCGATCCTGATCAACGCGTCGCGCGGGCCGGTGGTCGACGAGGCCGCGCTGATCGACGCGCTGCGTGCGGGGACGATCCGCGGCGCGGGGCTCGACGTGTTCGAGAAGGAGCCGCTGCCGGCCGATTCGCCGCTGCTGCGGATGAAGAACGTGGTCGCGCTGCCGCATATCGGCTCGGCGACGCACGAGACGCGCCATGCGATGGCGCGCTGCGCGGCGGAAAACCTGGTCGGCGCGCTGGCCGGCACGCTGCGCGCGAATCTCGTCAACCCGGATGCGCTGGCGCACGCCTGAGCCGCCTGCGATAACCGCCCTGCGCGGTTAGAGTCGATGGTCTTGGTGCCCGAGGGCTGGCTGCGTTATGATCGCCCGCGCTCGTCGCATCGACGGCCGGCCACGCGGCCGGCGGCGTCGCGCGACGGGCTTCCGCGCCAGGTCCGGTGCGGCCGACTGCTGTAACGCCATTGGCGGGCGCTGCTCGAGCGTGAAGCACCGGGCCGGCGCAGGCGCCGACGCGCCAGGACAGGGGAGGCCGCCGGCTGGCTTACGTTTCCAACAACAATGGTCCGTCTGCTCACGAAGCGGCGCGGATCGTACGTCGCGAGGCACGACAGTGACCGATTCGCAATCTTCCACGACGCGTCCGGCGACGATCAGCGACGTCGCGCGCGAGGCCGGCACGGGCAAGACCAGCGTTTCGCGCTACCTGAACGGCGAGACGCATGTGCTGTCGGTCGATCTGCGCCAGCGGATCGAGGCGGCGATCGCGCGGCTCAACTACCGGCCGAACCAGATGGCGCGCGGGCTCAAGCGCGGCCGCAACCGGCTGCTCGGCATGCTCGCGGCCGACCTGACCAATCCCTACACCGTCGAAGTGCTGCAGGGCGTCGAGGCCGCGTGCCATGCGCTCGGCTACATGCCGCTCATCTGTCACGCGGCGAACGAAGTCGAGATGGAGCGCCGCTTCCTGCAACTGCTCACGACCTACCGCGTCGAAGGGCTGATCGTCAACGCGCTCGGCGCCGAGGAAGACGTGCTGCGCCCGCTGCGCGGCGCGGGCATTCCGGCCGTACTCGTCGATCGGACGGTCGAGGGCTTCGAGGCCGACCTGATCGGCCTCGACAATACCGATGCGATCGAGACGGCGCTCGCGCATCTGGTCGCACAGGGCTTCGACGCGATCCATTTCGTCGTGCAGCCGTTCGAGCACGTGAGCTCGCGGCGCGTGCGCGAGGCCGCGTTCCGCGCGGCGCTGGCGGCGCGCGGGCTGGCGGTGCCGTCGACGGTCGTGCTCGACCTGAACGAGCCTGGCGCGGCCGCGGCGGCGCTCGCCGACGTCGATGCGCGCATCGACGATGCGGCTCGGCGCGGCGTGCGCGCGGCGCTGTTCGCCGCGAATGCGCCCGTCGCGCTGGCGATCGCGCGCCACCTGCGCGCGCGCTTCGGCGCCGCATGGCAGCAGCAGGCGGCGCTGCTGTCGATCGACGATCCGGAATGGGCCGAGCTGATCGGCATCACGACGATCCGTCAGCCGACCTACGAAATCGGCTACAAGGCCGTCGAATTCGTGCACGAGCGGATCGACGGCGCGGCGGGCGACGTGCGCGTCGCGATGCTGCCCGGCGAGTTGATCGCGCGCGCGTCGACCGCAAGCTGAGTATCATTCGGGGCACGCAGCGCGCCAGGTGCGCTGCCTCGAACAAGGAACTCCATGACTGTCGCTCCCGTCACGCTGGCGGCGCTGATCGCCGCCACGCTGATCATCGCGCTGCTGCCGCTCGTCCTCTACCGCATCCTGCGCAAGCCGCTCGTGCTCAATCGCCGCGACACGATCGTCGGCGTCGCCGTCTTCACGCTGTTTGCCATGATCGTCGAGCGCGCGTTCCACGGGCTCGTGCTGAGCCGCACGCCCGAGGACGGCTGGCTGACGCAGCCGCTCGCGTTCGTCGCGTACAGCGCGCTCGCGACCGCCGTATTCGAGGAAATCGGCCGCTATCTCGGCATGCGCGTGCTGAACCGCCGCTATGGCGCATCGGCCGGCGACGGCCGCGGGATCGGCTACGGGATCGGTCACGGCGGCGCCGAGGCGTGGTTCGTCGGCGTGCTCGTGTGGGGGCAGTGGTCGTATCTCGCGTGGCTCGCGAGCCGCGGCCAGCTCGAGACGCAGTTGTCGGACCTGCCGGTCGACACCGTGGTGCGGCTGCACATGATGCTCGCGACGCTGTCGGCCCAGTCGATCCTGCTGTTGCTGCTCGAACGCTGCGCGGCGTTCGCGGTGCAACTGGCGCTGTCGGTGCTGATGTGGCGCGGCGTGCGTGCCGGCCGCATCGCCGTGTTGCCGCTCGCGATCGTGCTGCATGCGCTCGCGGCGACGCCCACGCTGCTGTACCAGGTGCGCGTGCTGCCGGTCGCGTGGGTCGAGGCCGCGTATTTCGTGCTGGCCGCGATCCTGGTGGCTGTGCTGGTGAAGACGTGCCGGCCGTCGCGTGCGACGGCCTGACCGGAGAGACGCAATGGACGACTATCTGATCGAATGCCCGAGCGCGGAATTCGACGCGCTTGCGCGCGTGATCTGCGAACTCTTTCCGGAGCAGACGCGCTTTGTCGAAAACAGCGACGAACGCGGGCGATTCCTGTCCGTGCAGTGGCTCGCGATGCGTTTCGGCGCGACGCCGAAGCGGATGACGCTGGACATCCGGATCGTGCCGGCCGCGCTCGCGCGCTACCTGGCGCTCAAACCGATGCAGCGCGCGCGCAGCCATGCGGTGCTGCATGCGTATACGGAAGCGATGCTCGGCTCGCTCGAAGAGCGGCACGCGGCCGGCGAGGCCGTCGAGCGCGACGCGGAACTCGAACTCGACGAAGACTTTGCGTGAGCGGCGGCGCCGGCCGCGGGCCGGCGCGGTGCGTCACGCGTCGCGGTAGACCTGCGCGAAGCGCTGCGCCTGCACGACGCCGTAGTCTCCCGGCGCGTATTGCATCACCCAGTCGCCGGCGACGCCGCGCAGCGTGTCGCCGTTTTCCGAGCGGGCGATCGTGAACGGCTCGTCCATCCGGCGCGCGAGCACGACGGCCGGCCGGTTGCGGTAGGCGCCCGGCGTGCCGTGCGCGAGCGCCGGATCGGCGGGCAGGTATTTGGCGTCGAAACGTGCGCGCGACACGACCCAGCGGTCGCCGGTCGAGCCGGTGATCAATGCGTCGCCCGTCACATAACGGTTCGGGCCTTCGAGGCTCATCAGTTCGCCGTCGGCGTCCGCGAAGGACACGGCGACGGTTTCGTCCTTGACGACGCGACGGGCCTGCGGATCGGTACGCAGATCGAGTTGCTTGAGTTCGAGCATGGCGGGGAGGGGCGGGAAAGCGGGAAAAGCCGGGAGCTTATCCCGAATTCGGCGCGCCGTGTGACGCGCCGGTCGCCGATCGACGCGCGGCGCCGTTCGGCCCGGGTGGGCCGGCACGGCGCCGGCGGGGAAGGTGTCAGGGCTGCGCGCTCGCGGCCGGCGCGGCGGCTGCGTTGCCTTCCTTGCCCTTCGTCTTGCCCTTGCCGCGGTGCTCGCCGCCGTGGTGCAGCCAACTGCGGAACGTCGTGTCGGCCAGCGCCTTCTGCTCGGCCGGGAAGCTCTCGTAGAGCGGCGCGAATGCGTCGGCGAGCTTCTTCGCGCCGTCGGCGTTCGCCTGCGACAGTTCCGCGTACTGCTTCATGTCGTCGATCGCGGACACGTCGTGTTTGGCCATCCGTTCGCTGTAGAGGCGGCCCATCGTTGCGCCGTTGTCGCGCATCGTGTCGGCGAACGTCTTCCATTGCGGCTCCTGCGCCGACGTGATCTTCAACTGGTCGTGCAGGTACTTGATGCGCTGCTCGATGCGCGCTTCGTGGCGCGCCGCGCGCTGCTCGGCGCTCGGCGCCGACGCCGCGGCCGTCGTTGCCGGCGCTTGCGGCTGTGCCGGGGTTTGCGCGAAGGCGCTGGCTGCAACGGCGAGCGTAGCGAGGGTGAGCGAGATTTTCTTCATGGTTGGCTCTCCGGGGTGGTGTCTGGCGAGCGGGCGCGGCGGCCATCGCCGCCAGCGCGCCTCTCGCGTCGCCCGTTATTAGTAGCACGTTGCCTGCCGCGCGGCAGTGAATGCGACACTTGCTTACATCCGATACGAATCGAAATCGAAGGTGCGAATCCGGGCGATGCCGGTTGGGCGCGCCGGCGTTCGGCGCTATCATCGCGTCACTTTCCACTCCGCCGGCACATCGCGCGCCGGCTCAGCGTCATGCGTCCACCCCGTCTCGACCAACTCGACGATCTCGACCGGCAACTCGTCGCGCTGCTGCAAGCCGATGCGCGCGCCAGCGTCGCCGATCTCGCGCGCCAGCTCGACGTGGCGCGCACGACGGTCGTCGCGCGCATCGCGCGGCTCGAACGCACCAACGTGATCGCCGGGTACAGCGTGCGACTCGGGCAGGACGTGCTCGACGCGAGTATCTATGCGTACGTCGGCATCATCCTCACGCCGAAGTTCGGCAAGGACGTATTGCGCAAGCTCGACCGGATGCCGGAAGTCCAGCTGCTGTGCGCGGTGAGCGGCGAGTACGACTACGTCGCGTGGCTGCGCGCCGATTCGCCGGAGCGGCTCAACGACCTGCTCGACCAGATCGGCACGCTCGAAGGCGTCGAGCGCACGACGACGTCGATCATCCTGTCGCGCAAGATCGATCGCGGAACGATCGGCGGCTGACCTGTTGGATGCGGCGCCGCGCGGGCGTCGCTGCGTCACGGCTGCCCGGATTGAAGTCGAGGTACCTGCCCGCACGCATTCGTATCGGCCTTCGCTGTCCTTCGTGATCGTCACGGGCCCCCGCCGTTGTCCTTTCGCGCCTCGCGCGCTTCTTTCCAGAATCTCCTTTCGTATTCAGCTTCGACCGGCGTGTCGTACCCGATGCATGTGCGGTTCGTGCGTCCGGTGCGACGCCGTGCGTCGTCTTCATCCTCGCAATGCGCGGCCGCCAACGGCCGGCGTGCGACATCTGCTATACGCGATTTTTATGTGAATCGGTCGTTTCGACGAAATTTATCGTCATAACGTCGAAATTATCGGTCGTTTCGCATCATTCTTCGTCTTGGAACTGATTTTGCGCGTCCCTACACTGTGTTCATTGGCTCAACGCCGTTCACAACACCAAACCCATCATCAGGAGATAAGCGCATGAAAATCGCCATCGTCGGCGCAGGTCTGATCGGCCACACCATTGCTCACATGCTGCGCGAAACCGGCGACTACGAAGTCGTCGCGTTCGACCGCGACGCGGATGCGCTCGCGAAGCTGTCGCGCGAAGGCATCGCGACGCAACGGGTCGATTCGGCCGACGCGAACGCGATTCGCGAAGCGGTGAAGGGCTTCGATGCGCTCGTCAACGCGCTGCCTTACTACCTCGCGGTCAACGTGGCCGCGGCCGCGAAGGCGGCCGGCGTTCATTACTTCGACCTGACCGAAGACGTGCGCGCCACCCATGCGATCCGCGAACTGGCCGACGGCTCCGACCGCGCGTTCATGCCGCAATGCGGCCTCGCGCCGGGCTTCATCGGCATCGCCGCGCACGAACTCGTGAACGGCTTCAGCGAAGTGCGCGACGTGAAGATGCGCGTCGGCGCGCTGCCCGAATATCCGACCAACGCGCTGAAGTACAACCTGACGTGGAGCGTCGACGGCCTGATCAACGAATACTGCCAGCCGTGCGAAGCGATCCGCGACGGCCGCAAGCAGTGGGTGCAGCCGCTCGAAGGCCTCGAACACTTCTCGCTCGACGGCACCGAATACGAAGCGTTCAACACGTCGGGCGGCCTCGGCACGCTGTGCGAGACGCTGTCGGGCAAGGTCGAGACGCTCGACTACAAGTCGGTGCGCTACCCGGGCCACCGCGAACTCGTCCAGTTCCTGCTGGAAGACCTGCGCCTGTCGACCGACCGCGACACGCTGAAGTCGATCATGCGCCGCGCGGTGCCGTCGACGAAGCAGGACGTCGTGCTCGTGTTCGTCACGGTGACGGGCGTGAAGGACGGCCAACTGGTTCAGGACGTGTTCACGCGCAAGATCTTCGCGAAGGACGTGTGCGGGATGCACATGAGCGCGATCCAGATCACGACGGCCGGCGCGATGTGCGCGGTGCTGGATCTGTTCCGCGAAAAGAAGCTGCCGCAGAGCGGTTTCATCCCGCAGGAGAAGGTGTCGCTGAAGGCGTTCCTGTCGAATCGTTTCGGCAAGCTTTACGACGGCGGCACGATGGAGCGCATGCACGCGGTTGCCTGACCGCGGTTGCCAGACAGTAGTTACCAGACGATTCGCCAGACACTGGCACGAGGGCCGTACGACGCCGGGAGCGCAGCAGCGCTTCCGGCGTTGTTTTTTGGGCGAGAAGAGGAAGGGCGCCGGGGGCGCGCGATCAGGCCGGCAGCGGCGGGACCATCGTCGCCGGTTGCGGCGGCGGCACGATGCGGTACAGCAGCGCGTCGATGTCCGCGTCGGAC
Organism: Burkholderia semiarida; assembly: GCF_029268935.1. Taxonomy (NCBI): domain Bacteria; kingdom Pseudomonadati; phylum Pseudomonadota; class Betaproteobacteria; order Burkholderiales; family Burkholderiaceae; genus Burkholderia; species Burkholderia semiarida. The sequence continues at coordinate 633,660 of NZ_JAHLCL010000007.1, forward strand.
GGCGCGGTGTTGTCGAACATCACGATGCCGTCGCATTCGCGGCCAGTCGGCACGAAGCGGCGCTGCCGGTATTCGTCCCAGTGCGCGAGCTTGTACGCATCGTTCGGGTTCGCACGCGCGACGATCCGCTGGTGCGCGACGTCTTCCGACGTATGGACCCAGACGACCGTCAGCGTGACGTCCGGCGCGATGCCGAGCCACGCGCGATCGAGGATGCGCCGGTCGCGCACTTCGCGCGACAGCGGGCCGACGACGAGCGCGCCGATGCCGAGCGCGAGATTTTCACGGGCCGTGTCGAGCAGGCCCTGGTATTCGGCATCGCGAAGGTGCTTCAGGTAGAGCGGGCTGTCGCGGTCGTTCGGATCGTCGGTGAGCGCCCCCATCGCGGCCGCACTGTAGCGGCCGTACAGCGTGTCCTTGTCGAGCAGGCAGAACGCTTGGCCGGTCGCGCGCATCAGCGGCCCGATGAGCCGCTTCGCAAGCGTGGTCTTGCCGGTGCCGGCGTGACCGCAGAAGAACACCAGGTGCGTCACGAATGCCGGCTCCCCGACCGCTGGCCGGACGTGTCGCCGCGCTTGTCGCCGCGCGAGAACACTTCCGCTTCCAGCCACATCGCGTTGATGATGCCGAAGCCGAGCGCCACGCCGATGCCGAGTATCCACGAGAAATACCACATAGGTCTGTCTCCTTGACGGTTGGGGCGCGCGGCCGTTGTGCAGTGCGCAATGCAGGCCCGGCGAGCCTGTCGAAGCGCCCGGGGCGCGTGCTGCGGTGCACGCAGCCCGATCATGACCAATATCGGCGTGCCGCGCAAGCGGGCCCGTCCGTGCAGCAAACCGGTAAACTGATGCGCAAACCGCAATATCGTGAACAACATGCTGATCAACTGTGCTGCTTACCAGGACGGCCGCAAGCTGGCCGATATCGACATCGACGCCATCAGCGATTACGTGTCGAAGCCCGAATGCTTCGTATGGGTCGCGCTGAAGGATCCGACGCCCGAGGAAATCGACCTGATGGGCGAGGAATTCGGGTTGCACGAGCTGGCGCTCGAGGATGCGCGCAAGGGCCATCAGCGGCCGAAGATCGAGGAATACGGCGATTCGCTGTTCGCGGTGCTGCATACGGTCGAACTCGACGAGGACGGCGAATTCAAGGTCGGCGAATTGAACGTGTTCGTCGGCCCGAATTACGTGCTGTCGATCCGCAACCATACCGAGCACGATTTCCGCGACGTGCGCAAGCGTTGCGAGCGGGAGCCGCATCTGCTGCGGGAGGGGTCGGCGTTCGTGTTCTACGCGTTGATGGACCAGGTCGTCGACCGGTATTTCCCGATCCTCGAAACGCTCGGCACCGAACTCGAGGAACTCGAGGACCGCATCTTCGCGAAGGCCACGCCGGCGTCGTCGCGCGCGATCATCGAGGATCTCTATTCGCTGAAACGCCGGCTCGTGCTGCTGTACCAGCACACGGCGCCGCTGATGGAGCCGCTCGCGAAGCTCACCGGCGGGCGTGTTCCGCAAGTCTGCAGCGGGATGGCGGCCTACTTCCGCGATGTGTACGACCATTTGCAGCGGATCGTGAAAACGATCGAAGGGCGGCGCGAGATGGTCGTCACGGCGATCCAGGTCAACCTCGGAATGATTTCGCTCGCGGAGAACGAGGTGACCAAGCGGCTCGGCTCGTTCGCCGCGCTGTTCGCGATACCGACGATGATCGCCGGCATCTACGGGATGAACTTCGCGAACATGCCCGAACTGCACCTGAAATACGGGTTCTACGGCTGCATCGCGGTGATGGCCGCCGCCGACCTCGCGCTGTGGTGGCGTTTCAAGCGGGCGGGGTGGCTGTAGGGCGGCGTCACGCCGGACGCGGCGCGTGCTTGCCGACCACGACGCGCCACGGCCGCACGCGCCACGATTTCACGAGGCCGTTCTGCACGTACGGATCGGCGCGCGCGAACGATTCGGCCGCTTCCGGCGAATCGCCTTCGAACACGAGCACGGCCTGGTCGGCCGGGTCGGCCAGCGCACCGGCGAGCACGAGTTCGCCGCGCTCGGTCGCCGCCTGCGCGAGCGCGAGATGCTCCGCACGAAGCGGTTCGCGGCGCGACAGGTAATCGTCGACGAGTTCGTAGATCAACTGGTAATGCATGATCGCTCCAGGAATCGGTTTCCGCCTCGGATAGTGGGCGGCCAGGTCAGTATAGGGCAGCGGGAAAGCCCTTGGCGGCGTGGTTTGCCGGCGGGATGGCGGGCATTGGGCGGGGGCGCTTCATGACCCGCGCATCCCGGCCGATATCCCGCTGGCTTCCTTAAAAACGCAACTAACGGTCGAGCTTCCAGACATCGGCGAATTGCCGGGCGCTTCGCGTCCACGGCCGATCCGCGTGGAATTCGTCTACAGGAAACGAGGAGGCGCCGGCCTATGCCGGGTCCGGATTTCGCATGCCGGCGAAGGCAGGGGAGCGGGTGAAAACGATAGGCGCCGGCCCGGGGGCGGGGGGCGTGCGAGGGGTGTTTCCATTGGGCCGGAATGCGACCTATGCTGAACGAATCCGGAGCGAACGCCGTTCGCCCGATTCGCCCAGACGAGGTGTGCCATGCCGGTCTCAGCCACCCTGCAGGATTGCCTGCGCCAGAAGTCATCGCGGTACGAAGTCGTGTACCACCCCTATAGCCATACGAGCATGGAGACGGCCGCCGCCGCGCACATTCCCGGCGATCGTCTCGCGAAAACGGTGCTCCTCGAGGACGCCGAGGGCTACGTCGCCGCCGTGTTGCCGACGACGCACGCCGTGCGTCTGTCGGATCTCTGGGTGAAGACGGGACGCCATCTCGTGCTCGCCCGGGAGGTCGAATTGCGCGACCTGTTCAAGGATTGCGACATGGGCGCGCTGCCGCCCGTGTGCATGGCGTACGGGATGAAGACGTTCCTCGAGGAACACCTCGCGCAGCAGCCGGAAGTCTATTTCGAGGCCGGCGACCACGAAGCGCTGATCCACATGATGCAGGACGAATTCCTGGCGCTGATGGAGACGGCCGAGCGCGCGCATTTCTCGCATCGTATGCAGGGGATGATGCTGTCCTGAGCGATGCCGGCCGTGCATCGATGACGCATGCGCGGGCATTTTTCCCACCGGGCCCGGTGAAGTGGAGATGCCCGTGCGCGCAGAGGGGCGGGCAACGAATTCACGCTGGCGCAGCGGTACCCGGTTTCGGAAAATAGGTTCGTTGTGCAGACGATTATTTCAACCATGCCAGTAGGAAGGTTTGCTTATTTTAATTTGGAATCCTTTGCAAAAATGCGGCGGGCAAATCCTCGGAATATCGCGTCAACGGGCCCTGGCTCCGCGTGACAACGGTCAATCGGCTTCCATCCTTGCATGAGACAACCAGACGCATCCGGCGGCGCTCATTCCAGACGCGCCAATGCAGTGCGCCGCACTAAATCGGTGATTATTTATGAGAGGCACTGAATTAGTGCGACAGCCTACAAAATAATTACCGAATTAATGGAAAATGTTTGTTGAAGCTTACTAACTTGTTATTCGAGTAAGGCCTCCAAACTTTGTATTTGGGTATCAAATAAAGTTTGACGCCCAAATTTTTTCCTTGCTATCTTCTGCACCCAAGACGAACGGCCTGGCTGACGTCGGCGTGTAACGAAGATTCAATCGTCATACGAGAACGTGCCTGCGCCGACGAAGCTGACAATTGCCTGAACGCGCTGGTGCGGGGCGGACGCCGGATAGGGCGGCTATCCCGCGGTGGTTGAAACGATTCCTTGAAATTGAATGAATTCGGATCCGAAATCGATGCTTTCGATTCGGATTACTAATTGCATTGAAAATGAAATTTCGGGTTGAGGCGGAGGCGGAACCGACCGGTTCCGGCGCCGGCCATCATCGCGAAACTGGGCGATTCGCTTGGGGGGATGGATAGTGGGCATGAAAGTCGAAGAGCATCTGGTTGCTTCGAACAGCGGACTGGCCACGCTCGGCCGTCCGCGGGAATTCGGCAAGAAGCAGCAGAATCCGGTGCGCCGTTTCGGCGGCATCGCAGTCGTCCTCCTGTTGCATGCAGTGCTGATCTACGCATTGCTCAACGGCCTCGCGACGAAAGTCGTGCAGGTGATCCAGCATCCGATCGAAACCCGCATCATCGAGCCGGTGAAGCCGCCGCCGCCCCCGCCGATGCCGGTCGTCAAGCTTCCGCCGCCGAAGTTCGCGCCCCCGCCGCCGCCGTTCGTGCCGCCGCCGGAAGTACCGGTGCAGGCGCCGCCGCAGGCGACGATCACGCACCAGTCGGCACCGGTGCCATCCGCACCGGCCGTGCAGGCGCCGGTCATCGCACCGCCCGCGCCGGCGGCCAAACCGGTCAGTCACGAAGTAGGTGTCGTCTGCCCGAATTCGGACACGATTCGCGCGTCGATGCAGTACCCGAAGGAAGCGCAGGAAAACAACATCACGGGTGACGTGACGATCGAGTTCGTCGTGGATGCGGAAGGGAACATCACGAACGAACGCGTGGCCCAGTCGGCCGACCCCGTGCTCGATCGTGCGGCCTACAACACCGTGAAGCGGTTCAAATGCGTGGCGCAAGGCCAGGCGGTACGGGTGCAGGTGCCGTTCTCGTTCAACCTGAATTGATGCAGTGGGCGGTCCGGCGGGAGCCGGACCGGTGAAAACCGGCTCGAACCTTAATCGTAAGTTCAACGAAAGAATTGGAGTGGGGTATGACGAAGCGTTCTCTGGCCGCGCTGGCGGCAAGCCTGTTGATGTCCGTCGCTGCAATCGACGGGCTCGTTGCACCGCAGCCCGCCTATGCGCAGGCGAGCGGATCCGCGGCGGCATCCGACGCGTCGCAACAGGCCGCGGCGCCCACGCAGGCGCCTTCCGCGGCCGAGCCGGCCCCGCCGCCGGCGCCTGCTACGACCGAAGCGGTCGAGAATCCGTACGGGCTCGGCGCGCTCTGGAAGAACGGCGACTTCGTCGCGCGCTTCGTGCTGATCCTGCTCGTGATCATGTCGATGGGCAGCTGGTACATCATGATCACGAAGTTCGTCGAGCAATTGCGCGCAAACCGCCGCGCGAAAATCGCGGACGCACAGCTCTGGAGCGCGCCGTCGCTGGCCGAGGGCGCGAAGCTGCTCGACGAGGCGTCGCCGTTCCGCTTCATCGCCGAAACGGCAATCGAGGCGGGCGAGCATCACGACGAGGCGCTGCTCGAAGCCGTGGACCGCAACACATGGATCGACGTGTCCGTCGAGCGCTCGATCACGAACGTGTCGAACCGCCTGCAGGACGGGCTCGCGTTCCTGGCGACGGTCGGTTCGACCGCGCCGTTCGTCGGGCTGTTCGGCACGGTCTGGGGGATCTATCACGCGCTGACGGCGATCGGGATCGCGGGCCAGGCATCGATCGACAAGGTCGCGGGCCCGGTGGGCGAGGCGCTGATCATGACGGCGATCGGCCTGGCGGTCGCGGTGCCTGCCGTACTTGGCTACAACTTCCTCGTCCGGCGCAACAAGTCGGTGATGGAACGCGTCCGCAACTTCGGCGCCCAGCTGCATACCGTGCTGCTGGCCGGCAGCAAGCGCGCGGTGCGCGCGCCGTCGCCCGCCGCGTCGCTCGTGAACTGACCGGCTGACGGAGGCGCGCGATGGGCATGAACGTCGGGCAGGACGAAAGCGACGAGGTGATCGCGAACATCAACACGACGCCGCTCGTCGACGTGATGCTGGTGTTGCTGATCATCTTCCTGATCACGATTCCGGTCGTCACGCACACGATCCAGCTGCAGTTGCCGAAGGAGATCGTGCAGCCGCTGCAGACCACGCCGAAGAGCGTCGAGATCGCGGTGAATCGCGACGGCGATTTCTTCTGGGGCGAACAACGGGTGGATGCGTCGGCGTTGCTCGCGAAGCTGAAGGGTGTGTCGCAGCAGCAGCCGCAGCCGAGCGTGCACGTACGGGGCGACCAGAACACGCGCTACGAGTTCATCGGCCGGGTCGTCACGATGTGCGAGCGAGCGGGTATCGCGAAGGTGTCGTTCATTACGGAACCGCCGGCGCGGGGTGGTTAGCCTTGCATGGGAACGGCATACGCGCCGATTCCGATTGACGACGACGCATGGGATCAGATCAGGCATCGACAGGAGCAGACGATGGGAATGAACGTGCCTTCGGGCGGGAGCGGCGGCGAGCCGGACGTGATGGTCGACATCAACACCACGCCGCTGATCGACGTGATGCTGGTGCTGCTGATCATGCTGATCATTACGATCCCGATCCAGATGCATTCGGTGAAGATGGACCTGCCGGTGGGCAACCCGCCGCCGCCCGCCACGCCGCCGGAAGTGGTGCAGATCGACATCGACTTCGACGGTACGACGACGTGGAACGGCGCGCCGGTGCCGGACCGCGCGGCACTCGAGACGAAGCTGACGGCGGTCGCGCACGAGCCCGTGCAGGCGGAGATCCATCTGCGGGCGAACAAGCTGGCGCCGTACAAGGACGTGGCGGCCGTACTGGCGTCCGCGCAGCGCGTGGGCGCGACGAAGATCGGCCTGATCGGAAACGAGCAGTTCATGCAATGACGGGACAGGCGGACCGATGAACCAGCGACGATGGAAACGGATGATGGCGCTGACGGCGCTCGGTGCGGCCTGCGTGCTCGGCCGGCCGGCGTGGGCGGCCGACGCGTTGCGGCCCGACGTGGCGAAGCCGCTGGCCGCGGCGCAGGACCTGTATCGCGCGCACAAGTATCGCGATGCGCTCGGCAAGATCGCGCAGGCGGCTGCCGTGCCCAACCGCACGCCGTACGAAACCTACATGGTGGAAGCGACGCGCGGCGCGGCGGCGATGGCGGCCGGCGATACCGGCGTGGCCGCGCAGGCCTACGAAACCGTGCTGAACTCGGGGCGCCTGTCGGGCGCGGACGAGCAGCGGACGACGGCGGCGCTCGCGGGAATCTACTTCCAGCAGAAGAACTATCCGCAGGCGATCCGCGTCGCCCAGCGCTACCTGAAGGCGGGCGGCACGGATCCGGACATGCGCACGCTGCTCACGCAGTCGTATTACCTGTCGAACGATTGCGGCCAGGTCGTGAGCCAGTTGAAGGCGAGCACGGAGGCACAGGCGAAGGCCGGCCACGCGCCGGACGAGGGCCAGCTGCAGATGCTGGCGACCTGTGCGCAAAAGAGCAAGGACGCCGTTGCCTATCGCAACGCGCTCGGCATGCTGGTGGCTTTTCATCCGAGCCCCGCGTACTGGGAGGACATGATCTCGGCCATTCGCGGCAGCCCCGGTTACCTGTCGTCGCTCGACCTCGACATCTACCGGTTGCGCAGGGCGACGGGCTCGCTGACGACGGCCGACGCCTACATGGAGATGACGCAGCTCGCGCTGGTGGCGGGAACGCCGGCCGAGGGCAGGCAGGTGATCGACCAGGGATTCGCGTCCGGCGTGCTGGGCAAGGATGCACAGGCGGAGCGCGAGAAACGGCTGCAGGCGCTGGCTGCCAAGCGTGCGCAGTCGGGTGCGGACGCCGCCAACCCGGTGGCGCCGATCGATGCCGGCATGAATCTGGTGTTCGCGGGCCATGCGGCGCAGGGGCTGTCGATGATGGAGCAGGTGATCGCGAAAGGCGGACTCGAGCATCCCGATGCCGCGCGGCTGCGGCTCGGCGAGGCGTACTACGTGGCCGGCCAGAAGGCGCATGCGGTCCAGGTGCTGCGCACGGTGAAGGGTAACGACGGGTCGGCGGATCTGGCGAAGCTGTGGACGGCGGTGGCGTCCCGGTAGCGCAACGCAAAGCCGCGACGGCATGCGACGCGCACGCAATCGACGAGCAGCGTGGCGCGATGGAAGTACAAGTCCTTGACGGTCGGACATGAAGAGAGACAGGGGAAATGTTGTTGATTAGTAACGCGAATGAAATAGGCGAAACACTCGCGGGCGCGCGGCGACGGTGCCGCGCCGCGTCGGCCGCGTCATCGCATCGGCCAAGGCTGGCCGACATCAAACCGGTTTCGACTGCGAGGCTCCGCACTTCCATGACTGTGCCCCCTGATGAGTCGGTTCTGGTCGCCGTATCGCTGGGCAGCAAGATCCGGGCGCTGCGCCAGCGCCTGAAGCTCACGCTTGACGAGACGGCCGGGATCGCGGGTATTTCGAAGCCGTTCCTGTCTCAGGTCGAGCGTGGGCGCGCGACGCCGTCGATCACGTCGCTGGTCCGGATCGCGCACGCGCTGGGCGTCACGATGCAGTACTTCATCGACACGCCGACGGAAGCGCGTTCGGTGTGCCGCGGGAACGCGCTGCAGTACTTCCAGTTCGCGAACTCGGCCAGCCTGTTCGCCAGACTGACGAACCTGGTGGATGGCCGCAAGCTTGACGCGATTCTCGTCAGGATGCCGGCGGGGCAGTCACCGTCCGAGATAACGACGCATGCGGGCGAGGAATTCGTCTACGTGATGCGCGGGCAGATCGCGCTGACGCTCGAGGATTGCACGTTCACGCTCAACGCGGGCGATACCGCGCACTACGAATCGACGATGCCGCATGCATGGCGCAACACGGCCGACGAAGAAGCGGTGATCGTCTGGGTCGGCACGCCGAGACTGTTCTAGCGGAGGCGGCAGGCGCCGCATGTCGAACGGGAAGCAGCAGGAAGTGCGCTCATGACATGTAGTAAGTATGACGAAGTAAATATAAAGAAACGGTGATGCCGGGCGGAACGGGTGCCCAAGGCCGATCCGTTCGAGTCGTGGCGGTCGGAAGGGTGGCTATTGCGGGTTCCGTTACACGGGCGCCCAGGACGCGCAAGGAATTCACAAGGTTCCGGCGTACAGCAGGTGGGGTCTTACTACGAGCGAGAGGGAACGAGATGAAGCAGAGAGTATTGGCGTTGGCCATCAAGAGGATAGTCTGGGCGGAACTGGCGCTGACGGCCGCGCTGGTGCCGCCGGCGTTTGCCCAGAGCCAGCCGGCGCCGGGCGCCGCATCGATCGCGGATGCGGTCGCGAATGGCGCACCCGTGACCGTTGCGCAGGCGAACGGTACGGCGGGCGCTGTCGCCGCCACGGGCGCCGCGGCATCCGGTGCGGCAGCCGAGGCGACGCCGGCCGCTCCCGGCGCGAACGGACAGGGCAAGGTCGCGCAGATCAAGCGGTTCGAAGTGACGGGTTCGCTGATCCGGCAGGCCGACAAGGTCGGCTTCAACCAGGTTCAGACCATCACGAGCAAGGACATCGAGAACAGCGGCCACACCAGCGTCGCCGACTACCTGCGCAGCACCTCGGCGAATTCGGCAAGCAGCTGGAGCGAAGGGACGACGAACAGCTTCGCGCCGGGCGGCGCAGGCATCGCATTGCGCGGCCTCAGCGAGAAGTACACGCTGGTGCTGATCGACGGCATGCGGGTGTCACCGTATGCGTTCGCGGTGAACGGCAGCGATCAGTTCTTCGACCTGAACACGCTGCCGCTGAACATCATCGACCGAATCGAAATCGTCAAGACAGGCGCGGTGTCTCAGTATGGTTCCGACGCAATCGCGGGCGTGGTGAACATCATCACGAAGAAAAACTTCCAGGGTCTCGAGCTGGGAGGCAGCTACGGCGGTGCGACGAACGGTGAAGGCGGCCAGGGCACGACGAAGTTCAGCATCCTCGGCGGCTTCGGCGACCTGAACGCCGACCGCTTCAACGTGACGGCGGCGCTCAGCTACTACAAGTCGAACGGCATCTCGATCGCCGATCGCGACATGACGCAGAACCAGGATTTCTCCAATTTCCCGGGCGGCCTGTCGAACCAGAGCGTGTCGTACTGGCGCAATCCGGCCACCGGCGCGAAGGTGCCGCTGAGCCCGTGTCCGAACGGCGGTCAGGCCGTGCCGGGCACCTCCGTCGCGCAGGTCAACGGTCCCGGCACGGTCTGCGCAAACAACACCGCGTACGCATCGTCGCTGTCACCGTGGACTGAACGCCTGAGCGCGAAGGTGCACGCTGACTTCAAGATCAGCGACGCGATGCAGGCGTTCGCCGATCTCTGGGAAAGCAACAATACGACGGTCACGAACAACTTCGTCGGCCGCCTCGGCAACAGCACGCAGACCTATGATCCGGCGACGGGCGGTCTCAACCCGATTTCGAACCTCGTGCCGGGCAGCAACCCGTATAACCCGTTTGGCGTGCCGGCCAAGCTGGTTTATGCATTCCCGGCCACGCAGGCCGTGCATACGAGCTCCAACTTCTGGCGTGCCGCGACGGGTGTGAAAGGATCGTTCAGCACGCCGCGCGTGGGTGACTGGGACTGGACGGCGTCCTACACGCATTCGCAGAACACGGTGTCGAACAACTATTCGAACCTGATCAACGCGGCCGCGCTCGAAAATATCGTCCAGAACGGCGTATTCAACTTCGCGAATCCATCGTCGACACCGAACGGGTTGAACGGGCTGTACGGAAGCACGTCGACGCAGGCCATCACGAAGCTCGACGCCGTCGATGCGACGCTGTCGACGCCGAACCTGTTCACGTTGCCCACGGGTAACGTCGGTCTGGGTCTCGGTACGCAATTCACGCACCAGAGCCAATACATCGGGACGGGCGCGGACTACGCGAACGGCACGCTCATCCAGCCGTCGCTGCAATCGGTCAACGGCGAGCGCAACGTCGCGGCGGTCTACTACCAGATCGACATTCCCATCCTGAAGAACCTGACGTTCAGCCAGTCGGGGCGCTACGATCACTACAGCGACTTCGGTGGCGCGTTCTCGCCGCGCTTCGCGTTGCGCTTCCAGCCGATCCGCGAGCTGACGATGTACGGTTCGTACAACCGTGGCTTCCGCGCGCCGACGCTGATCGAAAACACCTCGTCGAGGACCTACGCCGCGCAGGGCGCGGTCGATTCGAACGATCCTAACAATCCGAACGCATACAACCTCGTCGAGGAAGTGCAGGCCGGTAACAGCAAGCTGCAGCCGGAGCGGACCAAGAACTACAACATCGGCTTCCAGCTGTCGCCCACCCGCAATACCGATTTCGGCTTCGACTGGTACAAGATCCACATCGACAACGTGATCGGCACGGAAGACATCCAGACGGTGGTCGACCAGAACGATCCGTCGAAGGTGATCCGTAATCCGAATGGTTCGATCGCGTATGTCGTGCTGCCGTACATGAACCTGTCGTCGCTCGATACGGACGGCTTCGAGACCACCTTCCGCCAATCGGTGTCGACCAAGATCGGTACTTTCACGCTGTCGGGCGACTGGGCCTACGTGTGGCACTTCAAGATGCCGGTGGGCGGCGAGACGACCGACTTCGCGGGCAACAACGGTTCGCTGAACGAGCCGTTCGGCGGCAGCTTCCCGCGCTGGAAGGGCAACACGAGTCTGAACTGGAACTACCACAACCAATGGAACGCGACGTTGACGTGGATGTTCACGGGACCGTACAGCCAGGCCATCCTGTCGCCGGGCCAATATCCGAACATGCAGGACAGCGTGGCGTCGTACAGCCAGTTCAACCTGATGGTCAGCTACACCGGCTTCAAGCATTGGACGATCTACGCGGGCATCGACAACATCTTCAATCGTGCGCCGCCGTTCGACCCGGTTTTCATGAACGCGAGCTACCAGACGGGCTACGACACGTCGCTGTACACGTATGTCGGTCGATTCGCGCAGGTTGGCGCGACCTACAAGTTCTGATGCCGATTGCGATGCACGGATGGGCTTTAGACCGGCCGCTCCACGTCCACCTCCCCATTTTTTGGAGCGGCCCTTTTTCGCCTGGCGCCACGACGGCCTGCAACCGGGACGTGCGGCGATGCAGTTCGCAGGCGCGTTTTCAGCACGAACAACCAGTGGGATGCAGGTGGCACGCGGCATCCTGCACCGGCATCTACCGCGCGCAGGCATCACGCCCGCACGCTTTCGGACAGACCGACCATGAAACTGTTGAAATGGCGATGGACAGGCGTGCCGCGCGCGGCGCTGTTCGCATGCGTCGTGCTGCTCGTGTCGGGTAGCGCCATGCCACGTGCGGCGCTCGCGGTGTCGGCGATCGCGCAATACGATCAGCCGAAGTACCCGACCAATTTCGCGCATTTCGATTATGCCGATCCCGACGCGCCGGACACCGGCACGCTCAATTTCGAAAACTACGACACAGCGCAGAGCTACGACTCGCTGAACCCGTTCCTCGTGCGCGGCTCGCCCGCGCCGGACATCAAGAACCTGATGTTCGACACGCTGATGCAGCGCAGCTGGGACGAGCTCGCGTCCGAATACGCGCTGATCGCCGACGACGTCGAGGTGGCGCCCGACGGGCTGTCGGCCACGTTCCACATCAATCCGGCCGCGCGCTTCTCGAACGGCGACGCGATCACCGCGGCGGACGTCAAGTATTCGTTCGACACGCTGACGAGCCCGCAGGCGTCGCCGATCTACAACGCGCAGTTCTCCATCATCAAGCGCGCGGTGGTGATCGACCGGCACGCGATCCGCTTCGAATTCCAGCACGCGGAGCGCGACGCGGCGCTGATCGCGGGCGACCTGCCGGTGTTCTCGCCGAAGTGGGGGCAGCGCGCGGACGGTACGCGGCCGCCGTTCGACCAGATCGCGAACGTGCCGCCGATCGCGAGCGGCGCGTACCTGATCGAGCAGCGCAGGAACGACAAGCAGATCACGTACGTGCGCAACCCGCACTACTGGGCCGCGAACCTGCCGTCGCGGCGCGGGATGTTCCGCTTCGCACGCGTGTCGTTCAAGTTGTACCTCGACCAGTACACGGCGCTCGAGGCGTTCAAGGCCGGCGACGTGGACGCGCGGGTGGAGTACAGCTCGACGCAGTGGGCGCGCAAGTACGTCGGCAAGAATTTCCGCAACGGGCTGCTGAAGAAGGGTGAATTCCCGGATGGCCCCGCGCAGATGCAGGGTTTCCTGATGAACCTGCGCAAGCCGATGTTCCAGGACGTACGCGTGCGGCATGCGCTCGCGCTGGCATTCGACTTCGACTGGATGAGCCGGATGATGTTCTACGGGCAGTATCGCCGCACCAACAGCTTCTGGGACGCGAGCCCGTTCGCGGCATCCGGCATGCCGAGCGCGAAGGAACTCGCATTGCTGGAGCCGTTCCGGTCGACGTTGCCGCCGGAGGTGTTCGGCCCGATGGTCAAACAGCCGTCGACGCTGCCGCCCGGCTCGCTGCGCGCGAACCTCAGGCAAGCGCGCGACCTGCTCGCGCAGGCCGGTTGGCACTATCGCGACGGCGCGCTGCGCGACGCGAACGGCACGCCGATGACGATCGAGATCATCGACGACGAGCCCGGCATGGATCGTCTGATCCTGCCGTACACGCAGGCGCTCGCGACGCTCGGCATCCACGCGTACCTGCACGAGATCGACAGCGCGCTCCACCAGAAGCGGCTCGACAATTTCGAGTACGACATGACGACGTATATCTACTCGCCCGTGACGATCCCCGGCGCGGAGCTGACGCGCCGCTTCGGCAGCGCAGCCGCCTCGCAGCCCGGCTCGGAGAACTATCCGGGCGTGAAGTCGAAGGCCGTCGACGCGCTGATCCGCGCGGCGCTCGCGGCAGATACGCTCGACGATCTCGAGACGGCCACGCACGCCCTCGACCGCGTGCTGATCAACCTGTACGTGCTGGTCCCGCAGTACTACCTGCCGAACGCGCGGATCGCATACAAGACGACGCTCGGCCATCCGGCGGTCGTGCCGGCTTCCTATCAGTACGAGGACTGGATCGTCGACTACTGGTACGTGAAGAAGCCGGCCGCACGACCACAACCCGCTCCGGCGGCCTGACGGGGGAGCAACGATGCTGGCATACATAGTGAGGCGGCTGCTGCTGATGATTCCGACGCTGATCGGCGTCGTGACGATCACATTCGCGGTCACGCAGTTCGTGCCGGGTGGCCCGGTGGAGCAAATGCTCGCGCAGTTGCGCCACGGCAGCGCGCGTGGAGGCGACGCGGGCGGAGGCGGGGGCGGCTACCACGGCAGCCAGGGTGTCGATCCGCAGCAGATCGAGCAGATCCGCAAGCAGTTCGGTTTCGACAAGCCGCCGCTCGAACGCTACGCGCTGATGCTGAAAAGCTACGCGACGTTCGACCTCGGGCAATCCTATTTCGCGCACCGCAGCGTATGGGCGGTGATCCGCTCGAAGTTGCCGGTGTCGATCACGCTCGGGCTGTGGACGGTGATTCTCACGTATCTCGTGTCGGTGCCGCTCGGCATCGCGAAGGCGGTGCGCAACGGCTCGCGGTTCGACACCGTGACGAGCGTGCTGGTGCTGACCGGCTACGCCGTGCCGGGCTTCGTGCTCGGCGTGCTGCTGCTGATGCTGTTCGGCGGCGGCACGTTCTGGCAGGTGTTCCCGATGCGCGGGCTCACGTCGGACAACTTCGACGACCTGACGCTGATCGGCCAGATCCTCGACTATCTGTGGCACATCGCGATGCCGGTCACCGCGTCGGTCGTCGGCAATTTCGCGATCGTCACGATTCTCACGAAGAACACGTTCCTCGAGGAAATCGGCCGGCAATACGTGCTGACCGCGCGCGCGAAGGGCGCGCCGGAGCGCGACGTATTGTGGAAGCACGTGCTGCGCAATGCGGCGATTCCGCTGCTCACCGGGCTGCCGGCGGCATTCGTCGGCGCGTTCCTGAACGGCAACCTGCTGATCGAGACGCTGTTCTCGCTCGACGGGATGGGGCAACTGTCGTACGACTCGGTGATCCGCCGCGACTATCCGGTCGTGCTCGGCTCGCTGTTCCTGTTCACCCTGATCGGTCTGCTGACCAAGCTTATCGCGGATATCTGCTATGTCCTCGTCGACCCCCGTATCCAGTTCAGCCGGCTGGACCACTGATCCGGCCGCCGTCGCGTGCGCGGCGTCGCCGTCGCCGTGGCGACGCACGTGGCTGCGGTTTCGCGCGCAGCGGCTCGGCTACTGGAGCCTCGTGATCTTTGCCACGCTGTTCGCACTCAGCCTGCTGGCCGACGGATTGTCGAACGACCGGCCGCTCGTGGTGCGCTATGACGGGCACCTCTATTTCCCGATCGTGAAAGACTATCCGGAGACGCAGTTCGGCGGCGATTTCCCGGCGAAGACCAACTATCTCGATCCGTACATCCGCGCGAAGATCGAGTCGCACGGCAACTTCGCGATCTACCCGCCGAACCGCTACCGCTACGACACGATCGATTATTTCGCGTCGCGGCCGTACCCGGCGCCGCCGTCCGCGAGCAACTGGCTCGGCACCGACCAGTTCGGCCGCGACGTGCTCGCGCGGCTGCTGTACGGATTTCGGCTGTCGGTGCTGATGGCGTTCGCGCTGACGGTCTCGGGCGTCGCGATCGGCGTGCTGACGGGCGCGCTGCAGGGCTTCCACGGCGGACGTACCGATCTCGTCGGGCAACGCCTGATCGAGATCTGGAGCGCGCTGCCCGACCTGTACCTGCTGATCATCTTCGCGTCGATCTTCGAACCGTCGCTGTGGCTGCTGTTCATCCTGCTGTCGATGTTCGGCTGGCTCGTGCTGTCCGACTACGTGCGCGCGGAGTTCCTGCGCAACCGCGCGCTCGACTACGTGAAGGCCGCGCGCACGATGGGGCTGTCGAACTGGCAGATCATGTGGCGGCACGTGCTGCCGAACAGCCTGACGCCGGTGATCACGTTCCTGCCGTTCCGGATGAGCGCGGCGATCCTGTCGCTGACGAGCCTCGACTTCCTCGGCCTCGGCGTGCAGCCGCCGACGCCGAGCCTCGGCGAGCTGCTGCAGGAAGGCAAGAACTACCTCGACGCGTGGTGGATCTCGATCTCCGCGTTCTCGGCGCTGGTCGTCACGCTGCTGCTGCTCACGTTCATGGGCGACGCGCTGCGCAACGCGCTCGACATGCGCGCGCGCGGCTCGGCCTTCGGCGGGGAGCAACGATGACGACGCCATTGTTGGAGATCCGCCAGTTCTCCGCGCACTTCGGCGCGAAAGCCGCCGTGCAGGACCTTGACCTCGCGGTCGCGCGCGGCGAGCGCGTGGCGCTCGTCGGCGAGTCCGGCTCGGGCAAGAGCGTGACGGCGCTGTCGATTCTGCGGCTCGCGCAGCAGGCGACGCTGTCGGGCCAGATGCTGTTCGACGGCGAGGATCTGCTCGCGAAGACCGAGCAGCAGATGCGCGGCATCCGCGGCGCCGATATCGCGATGGTGTTCCAGGAGCCGATGACGGCACTCAACCCGTTGTATACGATCGGCAAGCAGATCGCCGAGAGCCTGCGGCTGCACGAGGGGCTGCGAGCGGGCGACGCGCGCGAGCGCGGCATCGCGCTGCTGCGGCGCACCGGAATTCCGGAGCCGGAACGGCGCATCGACAGTTTTCCGCACCAGTTGTCGGGCGGCCAGCGGCAGCGCGCGATGATCGCGATGGCGCTCGCGTGCCGGCCGCGGCTGTTGCTCGCGGACGAGCCGACGACGGCGCTCGACGTGACGGTGCGCCAGCAGATCGTCGACCTGCTGATCGAGCTGCAGGAGCAGGAGGCCGCCGCGCGCGGGATGGCCGTGCTGCTGATCACGCACGACCTGAATCTCGTGCGGCGCTTCGCGCAGCGCGTGGCCGTGATGGAGCGGGGCGTGCTCGTCGAGACGAACACGACCGGCGCGCTGTTCGCCGCGCCGCGGCACGCGTACACGCGCCGGCTGCTCGACAGCGCGCCGCAACGCGCGGTCGAGCCGGTCGCGGCCGACGCGCGGACGATCCTCGATGTCCAGCAGCTTGCCGTCGATTACCGCATCGCGGCGAAGGGTTGGCGCGCGGCGTTCGGCAAGACGGCGTTCCGGGCCGTGCACGACGTGAAGCTGAGCCTGCGGCGCGGCGAGACGCTCGGGATCGTCGGCGAATCGGGGTCGGGGAAATCGACGCTGGCGGCGGCCGTGCTCGGCCTGCAGCGGCCGGCGTCGGGCGGCATCGAGATCGACGGCATGCCGCTGGCGTCGCTGCGCACGACACGCGGCCGGCGCGCGCTGTACGGCCGCATGCAGGTCGTGTTCCAGGATCCGTTCGGCTCGCTGTCGCCGCGCATGACGGTCGAGCAGATCGTCGGCGAGGGGCTCGCCGTGCACCGGCCGACGGTGGCCGGCGCCGCGCGGCGCGCGCGCGTCGCGGCCTTGCTGCAGGAGGTCGGCCTGCCGGCCGAGGCAATGCTTCGCTATCCACACGAATTTTCCGGCGGCCAGCGCCAGCGCATCGCGATCGCGCGCGCGCTGGCGGTGGAGCCTGAGTTGCTGGTGCTGGACGAGCCGACGAGCGCACTCGACGTGTCGATCCAGAAGCAGGTGCTGAATCTGCTGACGAATCTGCAAAAGAAGTATGAACTGAGCTATCTGTTCATCACGCACGATCTCGCGGTGATGCGTGCGATGGCCCATCGGGTCATCGTGATGAAGGCGGGGCGCGTGGTCGAGGAGGGCGATACGCTCGACGTGTTGCACGCGCCGTCCCACCCGTATACGCAGGCGCTGCTCGCGTCGTCGATGCTCGCGCCGGAACCGGGGCCGCGGCAGCGGGAAGGGGACGCGGATGATTGACGTGAAGCGGGCGCGGCGCGCCCGCACCGTTCGCTGACGCACGCCGATGCCGTCGTTCTTCATCGACCGCCCGGTGTTTGCGTGGATCGTCGCGCTCGCGATCGTCGTCGCGGGCGTGCTCGCCATTCCGCAATTGCCGGTCGCGCAGTATCCGCGCCTTGCGCCGCCACGCGTCGTGATCACGGCGGCCTATCCGGGCGCGTCGACCGAGACGGTCGACGGCGCCGTCGGCAGCATCATCGAGGAAAGCCTCGACGGCGCCGACGGGCTGCAGTACTACGAAACGAGCAGCGACGGTCACGGCAATCTCGAGATCGACGTGACGTTCGCGCCCGGCACGGATCCGGACATCGCGCTCGTCGACGTCAACAACCGGCTGAAGCAGGTCGAGCCGCGGCTGCCGCAGCAGGTCGTGCAGCAGGGCATCGGCGTGTTCAAGGCCGCCAACACGTTCCTGATGCTCGTCACGCTGACGTCGACCGACGGCACGCGCGACTCCGCCCAGCTCGGCGACTATCTGAACCGTTACGTGCTGCGCGAACTGAAGCGTGCGCCGGGCGTCGGCGCGGCCCAGCTGTGGGACGCCGACGAGGCGCTGCGGGTCTGGCTCGATCCGAACAAGTTGCGCGAATACGACCTCGGCGCCGACGACGTGATCGCCGCGATCGGCGTGCAGAACGCGACGGTCACGGCCGGCGCGATCGGCGATGCGCCGTTCGAGCGCGGCCAGCAGCTCACCGCGACGATCGTCGTCAAGGGGCAACTGACGTCGCCGGAGGAGTTCGGCCGGATCGTGCTGAAGTCGAAGCAGGACGGTTCGGTGGTGCGTGTCGCCGACGTCGCCCGCGTCGAAATCGGCCGCGACGACTATTCGTTCTATTCCCGGCTGAACGGCCGCCCGGCGGCTACCGTCGGGATCCAGCTCGGCCCGCGCGGCAACGCGCTCCAGACGTCGAACGCGATTCGGGCGCGGCTTGCCGAGCTGTCGAAGACGCTGCCGCCGGGCGTCGCGGTCGAGATTCCATTCGACGGCGCGCATTTCGTGACGATCGCCCTTCGGGAAGTCGTGCTGACGCTCGTCGAGGCCGTCGTGCTGGTGTTCTGCGTGATGTGGCTGTTCCTGCGCGAGCTGCGCTACACGCTCGTGCCGACCGTCGTGATTCCGGTCACGCTGATGGGCGCGTTCGTCGCGATGTGGGCGTTCGGGCTGTCGATCAACGTGTTCACGATGTTCGGCCTCGTGCTGGCGATCGGCATTCTCGTCGACGATGCGATCGTCGTGGTCGAGAGCGTGCACCGCGTGATGGAGGAGGGCGTGTCGCCGCGCGAGGCGACGCGCCTCGCGATGAAGCGGATCGGCGGGGCGATCGTCGGCGTGACGGCGGTGCTGACGGCCGTGTTCGTGCCGATGGCGTTCTTCCCGGGCAGCGTCGGCGGCATTTACCGGCAGTTCGCGGTGTCGATGATCGCGTCGATGCTCGTGTCGTCGTTCATGGCGCTGTCGCTCACGCCGGCGCTGTGCGCGAATCTGCTGAAACCGGTCGGCCGTCGCGAAGGCGCCCACGTGCCGCGACGCAGCCTCGGCGCGCGCCTGGCCGACCGCTTCGGCGTCGCGTTCGCGCGGGCCGAGGCCGGCTATCGGCGCGTGACCGTGTCGGCGGTACGCCGCACGGGCACGGTCGCGGGCCTCTATGCCGCGCTCGTGGCCGTGTGCGGGCTGCTGTCCTGGATGATGCCGGGCGGCTTCCTGCCGACCGAAGACCAGGGGCAACTGCAGGTGATGATCCAGTTGCCGGCTGGCGCGACGCAAGCGCGCACGGTGGCGGTCGTCCAGCGCGTCGAGGCGATTCTGCGCGCGGAGCGGGCCGTCGCGAACGTGACGAGCGTGATCGGCTGGAGTTTCGCGGGCAGCGGACAGAACGTCGCGATGGCATTCGTCGAGTTGAAGGACTGGACGCAGCGCGACGTCGATGCGATGACGTTGCGTGATCGCCTCAACCGGCGCTTCGACGGGATTCTCGACGGCGACGTACAAGCGACGCTGCCGCCATCGGTGCCCGGCCTCGGTCACGCGGACGGCTTCACGTTCCGTCTCGAGGATCGTGGCGGGGTCGGGCTCGACACGCTGAAGGCCGCTCGCGAGCAGATGGCCGCGCGCGCGAAGGCGGACCCGGCGCTCGCGTCCGTGCATTTCGAGGACTTGCCCGATGCGCCGCGCATCGAGCTCGACGTCGATCGCGCGAAGGCGTATGCGCTTGGCGTGCCGTTCGAGCGTATCGCGGGGCTGCTCGGCGGTACGTTCGGCTCGAACTACATCAACGATTTTCCGGCGTCGGGCCGGATGCGCCGCGTGATCATCGAGGCAGATCCGGCCGCACGCGCGACCGACGCGCAACTGATGGCGCTGACGGTGCCCAACCGCACGGGGGACATGGTGCCGCTGTCGGCCATCGCCGCGCCGCACTGGACGGTCGGCCCCGTGATGCTGAATCGCTACGACGGCTATCCGTCGCTCGACGTCAGCGGCCGGGCGGCGACCCACACCAGTTCGGGCGCGGCGATGGCGGAGATGGAGCGGCTTGCCGCGATGCTGCCGGCCGGGATCGGCTACGACTGGGTGGACGCGGCGCGCGAGGAGCGGATCGCCGCGCGGCAGACGCCGCTGCTGGTCGGGTTGTCGGTGCTCGCGGTGTTCATGGCGCTTGCCGCGCTGTACGAAAGCTGGACGATTCCGTTGTCGGTGCTGACGATCGTGCCGCTCGGCATCGTGGGGGCATTGGCGGCGGCGCTCGCGCGCGGGATGCCGAACGACGTGTACTTCAAGGTCGGGATGATTACCGTGATCGGGTTGTCAGCGAAGAATGCAATTCTGATCGTGCAGTTCGCGCGTGAGCTCGTCGGGCGCGGCGTGCCGCTGCGGCAGGCGGTGGTGGAGGCGGCGGCTGCGCGGTTTCGGCCGATCGTGATGACGTCGATGGCGTTTCTGCTCGGCGTCGTGCCGTTGGTGCTGGCGACCGGCGCGGGTGCGGAAAGCCGGCGTTCGATCGGAATCGGCGCGTTCGGGGGCGTGCTGGCGGCGACAGTGTTCGGGCTGGTGTTCGCGCCGGTGGCGTTTCGGGTAGTCGTGTCCATAGGCCGGCGCGGGCGGCATGCGGCGGTGACGAAGCGCGACGCGCAGCGCGTGGAAACGCCCGGGAATCTGGAGACCGATTGATGGTCGCGACGGGTGTTCCACACGAAGGCTGTCAACTCGCCGGTGCGCGACGCCGCGCACGTGCGCGAAGAGCTGCTCCATCAAGAGTCCGATCTGTTCTCAGGATGAGTGCCCGCTCTTTGCTAAACAAAAAAGTTTTGGCTGACGAGTACCGGCCGTGTGCTCCATTGCGGCGCATTCGCGAGGGGGTGAAAAGCAGCCAAACAAGGAAGACAAGACAACGGTATCGGCTGGTGAACCATATCGCTTTCATTCGGCACCAACCGAGTGCGCTCAATGCACCTAAACAAAGTTATGTGGCATCAAATATTTTTTGACGCATAGATTCTGTCCTGCTATGTTCGCGTCCAACGTAAAACTTTGGTAGTGAACGGTAATGAAGATTCCGTGTATTAAGGCTTTCAAAGTGAAGGCGTAAAGCAGTCATTCAACGAGCGGCTGCCTTTCCTGGCAACGCGTACGGGCCAATTGACGAGGCGCCATGGTGCGAATGTTCCAGGGTGCAGCTTTTTTGCAGCCGTTCGATGCGCGGAAAGATCGAATCATGTAATTAGGTTTCCTAACTCAATAGGGATGCCGTTTCTTGTAATTCAAGTTCATTCGGCGTGGCAGTAGAAGAAATAACGTTGAAAGAAATGAGCGGGCGAACGGAATGGTTGCGATCGCCAGATGATGAATCAGGAAAGCGGGGCAGCGCTATTTAAAGGCCGGCGAATCTCCGTGCATACAAAAAGGTCAGGCCTTGCGACGACAGAGGGGTGTTATGAAACCAACGGCTTTGGGGTCGGCAATACGCAGCATCGTATGGGCTGAAGTCGCGTTGACGGCGGCTTTGGGTACCTCCGCTTACGCGCAGACAACGCCTGTCGACGGGAGCGTCGCCGCCGAGCAAACCGGCAGCGCTGCCGCCGCCGCGCCCGCGCCGGCATCTGGCGCCACCGCGGGCGGGCAGACCGTGAAGAAGCTCGACAAGTTCGAGGTGACGGGCTCGCTGATCCGCACATCCGACAAGGTCGGTCACACCGAAGTGCAGGTCATCACCGCGAAGGAAATCCAGCAAAGCGGATACACGACGGTCGCCGATTTCCTGCGTTCGACCTCGGCCAACTCCGCAAGCAGCTGGGGCCAGACGACGATGAACAGCTCGGCCCCCGGCGGCGCCGGCATGGCGTTGCGCGGGCTCAGCGAGAAATACACGCTCGTGCTCGTCGACGGCCAGCGCGTCGCGAACTATGCGCAGTCGGTGAACTTCACCGACACGTTCTTCGATGTCAACGCGATCCCGCTGAACATGGTGGAGCGCGTCGAGATCGTCAAGACCGGTGCGGTATCCGTCTATGGCTCCGACGCGATCGCGGGCGTCGTCAACATCATTACGAAGAAGAACTTTCAGGGCCTGCAGATCGACGGCCAACTCGGCAAGGCGCAGCATCCGGGCGACGGGCAGGGTAACTTCAGCGTACTGGCCGGCTTCGGCGATCTGAATTCGGACCGCTTCAACGTCACCGCGGCCGCCAGCTATTACCGCGATTCGGGCTCGACGCTCGGCGATCGCGACATGACGTCGGCGCAAGACTTCACGCAATATCCCGGCGGGCTGGCAGCGCCGCTCGGGCCGAACCAGCAATCGTACTGGTCGCTGGCGGACGGCTCCAAGGTGCCGCTTTCGCCGTGCCCGCCGGGCAGCAAGACGAGCGCGACCAATTGCACGTACAACCCGGCCGCGTCGACATCGCTCGTTCCGTCCACGACGCGCCTGAACGCGAAGGTGCGCGCCACCTTCAAGATCGACGACAACACGCAAGCCTATGCGGGCTTCTGGGTGAGCCGCGATGAAACCGTCCAGCTGCAGGGACCGGCCTCGATCTCGAGCACGACGAACGTCTACAACCCGGCGACCGGGTCCGTTTCGCCGCTGCCGCGCACCGTACCGGTGAGCAACCCCTATAACCCGTTCGGTGTGCCGACGGCGATCAACCTGACCTTCCCGGGCAACGTCGTGGGGGCGGACACGGTATCGACGTTCTGGATGGCGAACACGGGCGTCAAAGGTTCGTTCGATGCGGGCAGATTCGGCGCATGGGACTGGTCGGCCGATTACGGTCATTCGCAGAGCACGGTCGATACGACGTATCGCAACCGGATCAACGTCGCGGGCCTCGAGAACATGCTCGCGAACGGCACCTACAACTTCTCGAACCCGGCCGCCACGCCAAACGGCCTGAACGGCGTTTTCACGGACGACGATCAGCAGGCCATCTCGAAGATCGACAGCGTGACAGCCAAGGCCTCGACGTCGAATCTCTTCACGCTGCCCGGCGGCCCGGTCGGCCTGGGCCTGGGCACCGAGTTCCGCCACGAATCGTCGACGATCAACCCGCAGACGCTCGCGTCGCAGGGCGTATCCGCGCCCGCGAACGTGCAGACGGTGGAGGGGTCGCGCAACGTCGCCGCCGCGTTCTACCAGGTCGACATTCCGATCCTGCGCAACCTGACGTTCACGCAGGCGGGCCGCTACGATCACTACAGCGACTTCGGCGGGGCGTTTTCGCCGAGTTTTGCGCTGCGTTTCCAGCCGGTGCAGATGCTGACGACGTATGCATCGTACAGTCGCGGCTTCCGCGCGCCGACCCTCGTCGAAAACTCGCAGGCCGTCTATCTCTCTCACCAGAACCTCGTCGATCCGAACGATCCGAGCGGTGTGCCGACGAAGCACTTCACGACGGAGCAAGTCGCGGGCAATCCGAATCTTCAGCCCGAGCACACGAAGAACTACAACATCGGCTTCCAGCTTTCGCCCGATGCGATGACCGATATCGGCGCGGCGTTCTACAAGGTCCGCATCGACGGCGTCATCGGCACCGACGATCCGAACGCGGTGCTCGTCGCCAACGATCCCTCCCGCGTCGTGCGCAACGCCGACGGATCGGTGCGTTACCTCGTTCAGCATTTCGTGAACCTCGGTGCGCTCGACACCGATGGTTTCGATCTCAACTTCCGCAAGGCGGTGCGCACCAAGTACGGCACGTTCACGCTCGCAGGCGACTGGGCCTATGTGTGGCACTTCAAGCTGCACAGCCCCGGAACTGCACCGCAGGACTTCGCCGGCAACAACCTTGCGCTGCTGCAGCCGTTCGGCGCGAGCAACCCGCGCTGGAAGGGCAACACGAGCCTGAGCTGGGACTACCGGCAGCTGACCACCACGCTGACCTGGCAATACACGGGACCCTATACGAACGCCGTGGCCGCGGAATTCGGCGACGGCGGTACGGGATCGGTGGCGTCGTACAGCCAGTTCAACCTCATGTTCAACTATCGCGGCTTCAAGCATTGGACGATTTACGGCGGCATCACGAACCTCTTCGACAAGAAGCCGCCGTTCGACGTCGAGTGGCAAGCCGTGCCCGACATCACTGGCTATGACCAGTCGCTCTACACGGACCTTGGCCGCTTCTTCCAGATCGGGGCGACGTACCGGTTCTGACAGGGAGGAAACCGCCAGGCGGCAACCGGTCCCGGCGCGCGGCCCGCGCCGGGACGACGAGGAATGAGCTGGACTAGCAGGCGGCTTTACTCAAGGCAAAGGCGGAGGTGCAAGGTTCGAATGCGAGGATGCTTGGCTAGCAGCACGCCGTGCAGTCGACTTTATCGTATTTGACATAATCATAATTATCGATAGTTCACGTTGTAGCGGCTAGATAGAAATGTCCGCTTTTGGCTACATAGAGATGTCCGCATTCGGGCCGCGTAAGCTGACCGGCGGCCGGCTGGTCATCGGTTTCGTCGCGTCCCGTCAAATCGCCACTTCCGGCGGTGCCTGCCGAAACAGCCGCGTAATCCAGCACAGATACACGAGCCCGAGCGCGAACCACACGACGCCGAGCACGAGCGCCGTCTTCTCGAGGCTGACGAGCAGCCATATATCGGCCACCGCGCCGATCACCGGAAAGACGATGCCGCCGAGCACGCCGATCCTGCGCTCGCCGCCGTGATTGCCCGACAGGTACAGCCGAATCACGCACAGATTGACGGCCGTAAAGGCAAGGAACGCACCGAAGTTGATGAACGACGTCGACGTGGCGACATCCAGCTTCAACGCGATCAATCCGACGACGCCGGCCAGCGTGATGTTGATCGCGGGCGTCTTGAAGCGCGGGTGAATGAACCCGAAGATCCGCTTCGGCAGGATTTCATCGCGGCCCATCGCATACAGCAGCCGGCCGACGCTCGCCTGCGCGGAGATGCCCGATGCGAACTGCGCGAGGATCAGGCCTGCCAGGAACACCGTCACGAACAGGTCGCCGCCGATCATCCTCGCGACTTCGAATGCAGCCGAATCCGTGTCCTTGAACTCGACGCCGGGGTGTGCGAGCTGCATCGTGTACGCAGCGATCACGAAGATCGCGCCACCGATCAGCGCAATCAGCAGGATCGCGCGCGGCATGTTCTTTTTCGGATCGATCGTTTCCTCGGTCAGCGTCGATACGGCGTCGAAGCCGAGGTACGAGTACGCGGCGATCGCGGCACCGGCCATCGTCGCGCCGAACGGCACATGCGGCTTGAAGAACGGCTCCGCCATCGCGATACCGCCCGCGCCTGCCGCCGCCGACGCGTAGTGCCAGCACAGCACGACGAACATCGCGACGATCGCCAGTTGCACGATCATCAGCACGATGTTGAAGCGTGCCGCCAGTTCGATGCCGACGATGTTCAGGCCGCTCGTCAGCACGATGAACGCGACGATCCAGATCCACGTCGGCACATGCGGAAATGCCGCGTTCAGATAGGCCGCGCCGATCAGCCAGATCACCATCGGCAGGAAAAAATAGTCGAGCAGCGTCGCCCAGCCGATCATGAAGCCCAGATGCGGGTTGAACGTCTTGCGCGTGTATGTGTAAGCGGAACCTGCCGCCGGAAAGAGCCGTGCAAGCTTGCCGTAGCTGAGCGCGGTGAACGCAATGGCCACCAGAGCGAGCAGGTACGCGAGCGCGGCCGTGTCGTCGCTGGCCTTGGCGAGCACGCCGTACGTACCGTAGACAATCAGCGGCGCCATATAGGCGAGGCCGAACAGCAGCACGGAGGGCAAGCCGAGCGTGCGCTTCAGGCGCGCGGGTTCGTGGGATGACGACGCTTGCATGTTATCTCCTGGGCCTTCGAGGCCGATCGAGTGCCTGTGGCAGGCCTTTCAATGGAATGAGCCGGCACCGCCGGGCGTGACGCCCGTGCGATGTCGCAGAGGAACAGCGAGTGAGCCGGATTACCCGGTGCGGTGACGGCGCGCGCCGATCATCAGCGCGCGGCGTCCGTTCGGCTCCTCGATGGGCGCGAGACCGAGTGTCACGCGTGCGTCGTGCAGATAGCTGTAGTGTTCGCGGCTTGCTTCGAGACGCGTCAGATCGAGGCTCGTCTGCACGACGGCTTCGTCCCGGCCGAGCTCGAGCCTGCTCTCGCCGAACGGATCGACCAGTGCGGACTGGCCGGCGAATGTCAGGTCGTCATCACCGGAGCCGCAGCGATTCACCATCAGCGCGAACATCTGGTTCTCCATCGCACGCGCCGCGATGGCACGGCGATGCACGGGGCCGAACGGATCCATGTTGCCGTTGGTGACGATCAACAGATCGGCATCGAGCGCACCGATCGCGCGCGCCGTCTCAGGGAATTCGATGTCGTAGCAGATCAGCAGGCCCACCGTCAGGCCATTCCACGGACAGGTTACGAAACGGTCGCCCGGCGTGAATACGCCGACATCCGACGCCCACAGATGGGTCTTGCGATAGCGCAGCACGAGGTCGCCCTGATCGTCGACGAGCACCGTGCTGTTGTAGAACCGTCCGCCGTCGCGTTCCGCGAGGCCGACCGCGACGGCGACGCCCTTCTGTCGTGCCGCATCGCGTACCGCGGACAACGCGGGACCGTCGAGCGTCTGCGCGACATCGGCGACGTTGTCCCGCGTCGGGAAGCCCGACAGTGTCGTTTCGGGGAACACGACCAGCTTCGTGCCACCTGCCACATCGACGCGCCCGATCGTGTCGATCACCTTGCGCGTGTTGTGTGCGACGTCGCCGTCGACCAGCGCGAGTTGTGCGAGTTCTACCTGCATGAAGCCCACTCCTTCCAATACCCTTTCATTCGCGTGTCGTATCCATTGCATCGCGCATACGACGCTTCGTCGAGCAAAGCAGCCTCCACCGCCGCCTGCCGAAGTGAGGTCGATTATCGGGTTATTATTTTTGACCAGAAATTCCCCACCAGGGTTACCCTCACCGGAGCACACGATGGACCTCGAATGGCGAGATCTCGCTTTTCATCGGGAGATTGGTTCGGCCATCGACGCGCTCGATGGCCCGCATTTCTGGGCGCGCCTCACGCGCGTGCTCGAACGGCACCTGGATTTCGACAACTGGGTCGCGCTGCGTTTCGCACGCGATGGCGCGCCGCTCGTGCTCGCCGAACAGGCGATGCCGGACGGCAAGATCGACCTGATGTTCCAGGACTACCTTGCCGCGCTCTACCAGCTCGATCCGTTCTATCTCGCCGCATTCGAAACGCAGGCGTCGGGCTTCTACACGCTGGCCGACGTCGCGCCGGACAACTTCCGGATGACCGAGTACTACCAGCGCTATTTCAAGAAGAACATCGTCGGCGACGAAGTGCATTTCAACGTCGTGATCGATCGCGATCACACGCTGGGTTTTTCGCTCGGCAAGACGAGCAAGTACGACGAGCGCGAGATAGCCTTGCTGACGCTGTACACGCCGTGGGTGCTGTCGTTGATGCAGCAGCGCCTGCGCTTCGAGACGTTCGCCGCGAAGGAGGCGCCGCGTGCAACGGAAAGCGAGCTGCCCGATCCGCACGCGCGCTTCGGCACGCTGACCGGCAAGAGCGGACGCGGTGCGTTGACGACGCGCGAAATCGAAGTGGCGATGTTGTCGTTGAGCGGGTTCTCGTCGCGCGCGATCGGCGAGAAGCTGTCGATCTCGTTCGAGACCGTGCGTGCGCATAAAAAGCATATCTACGCAAAGCTCGGTGTCGGGTCGCAATCCGAGCTCTTTGCGTTGTTCTACGATCCGGCAAGAGCGGGTGAATCCACGTGATTTGCCGCGTGTCCTGACGGCCCGGATGCCTGCAAGCGCCCTTCGTCAGGCTCCCCAACGGTATCCAGGTCGAGCCGCAGATCCGTCACGAATGCACTCCCCGGCTGGCGCGACAGCGTGAATCCGACGGAACGCGCAAGGCCTTTCATCGCATCGTTCTCGGTCAGCATCGTGCCGACCATCTGCCGCATGCCCGAGCGCCGCGCGAGATCGATCAGGCTCGACAGCAGCATACGGCCGAGCCCTTGCCGCTGCCATGCGTCGTCGATCACGATCGCGCATTCGACGATCTCGGTTGCTCCATCGTCAATCGCATAACGTGCAACGCCGATCAAACGCTCGCGACCGCCGGCGCGGATCGTCGCGATCACCGCGCCTTCCCGCCGGCGATCGATGCGGGTCCATCGGATCAATTCGTCTTCGGTCGGCTTACGTGCGGACATCAGCCTCAGGTAGCGGCTGCGGCTCGACAGCCGGTCGACCAGTTCGCGTTCGATGTCGAGATCGCCGGGCTCGATCGCACGCAGGAGGATCGGCGTTCCGTCCCGCGCGTCCCAGACGCGCCGGACGCCGAGCGCCGGCGCATCCTGCCTGGCCGTGACGCAGGCCGCCCATTCGGGCGCCATCGTATCCATCGTGCCCTCCGCCTTTTCCTGCCGGTCGGGCGCGTCGCCACCGGATCGCAGCGTACGCTGCCCTGACCTTATGCATCGATTATCGGGACGGCCGCCCACCCGATAAATGCCTGGCGGAAGACTTCACAGTTGGTCGTGCGGAAACAATGGACCGGCAACGCGAAGCCGGCACGCCATGTGCCGGTGTCATCGCCGTCATTGGCGCGGCAACTACCACTACTGCCAGTACCTGCACTGTCCGTGCCCCCTTAACCTTGTCGTCATCGCTGGCGCGCCGTCGAAGGCCGCGCCGCTTCGACCGGAGACACGACAGATGCCATTTGACTGGACGCAGGAGCAGCACGCGACGCGGGCGCGGTTTCGCGACATTGGCGCCGGAATCGCCGCCGCCGTGGAACGCGACGGCCGCGCGCCCGCCGGATTCGACGAAGCCGGCTGGATGAAGCTCGGGCAGGAAGGACTGTGGGACATGATCGTGCCGCAGACGTATGGCGGCGACGGTCACGGCTGGTGGCACTTTTCCGCGGCGCTCGAAGGGCTTGCGTCATCGATCCGCCGCCCGGCGCTGCTGCTGTCGGTGATCGCGCAGGCCGGCATGGTGCGCGCACTCGAACGGTATGGCACGGCCGCGCAGCAGGACCGCTATTTCGGTGCGATCCTGCGTGGCGAACTGAGCGCGACCGCGATTGCCGAGCCGGGCACCGGCACCGACGTGCGCAGCATCGCGACGACGCTCGCCGAGCACGGCGACGGCTACAGGCTGACCGGCAGCAAATTCAATATCGCGCATGCGCCGCTCGCGCGTTTCATCCTCGTCGTCACGCGCATCGAAACGCCGGGCCGGCGCAACACCGCGCTCGTGATCGTCGATCGCGACCAGCCGGGCATCACGGTGAGCCCGCCCGACCGCAAGCTCGGCCTCGACGACCTGCCCACCGGCGCGCTGCATTTCGACGACTGTCCGATCACGCGCGGGCAGCTGCTCGGCGAACCGGGCGCCGGGCTCGGCAACCTGATCGACATCATCTCGCTCGGCCGGCTCTATTACGGCCTCGTCGCCGCCCAGGTGACGGCGCCCTATCTGCGCGACGCGATCGGCTATTGCCGCGAGCGACGCAGTTTCGACAGCACGATCGATGTCCACCAGTACGTGCAGCGCCGCCTCGTCGATTTGCAGATCGGCATCGAGCGCGGCACGTGGCTCGCGCGCGGCGCGCTCGCGCAATTGCTGACGGATCACCCGCACGCGCTGATGACATGCTCGATCGCGAAGCTCGTCGGCGCTCAGGATCTCGTCGACAGCGCGCTCGGCCTCGTGCGGCTGTACGGCAGCCTCGGCTACCAGGCCGGGCCGGTGGCCGCGTTCGCGGCGGACGCACTGGGCTTCATGAGCGTCGGCGGCACCGAGGAAATGCATCGCAAGAACATCTTCAACCAGATGATGCGCGCCGGCTGATCGCCCGCGCCATCGCCACGCGCACCGCGCGCCTTACAGGAAACCACGCATGACACCGACGAACCGACGCCCTTCCCGCCTGCGCCGCTCCTGGCTGTTTCTCGCCGGCGCCGATCACGATGCGCTCGTTGCCGGCACCGCGAGCGGTGCGGATGTGCTGATCCAGGAACTCGAAACCTTTACGCCGCCCGACCGGCGCCCGGCCGCGCGCGAACTGAGCGAGCGGGTGCTCGCGGGCTGGCGCGATGCCGGCGTGCTGGCGTCCGTGCGCGTGAATCCCCTCGACGCGGGCGGCATCGACGACCTGCGCGCCGCGATGCGCGGCCGCCCGGACATCGTGATGATGTCGTACGTCGCGACGCCCGAGCAGGTCGTCGCGCTCGACGAAGCCGTCACGCGCTTCGAGCGCGAATACGACATCGTGCCGGGCTCGACCGAACTGGTGCCGAACGTCGAGACGACGCTCGGCCTCGTGAACACGATGGCGATCGCGCGCTCGAGCCCGCGCGTGTCGGCCGTGCTCGTCGCGACCGAGGACATGGTGGCCGACATGGGCGCCGAGCGCACCCGTGCGGGCCGCGAGCTCGACTACGTGCGCTCGCGCTTTCGCGTCGAATGCGCGGCGGTCGGCGTGACCGCGATCGACTGCCCGTACAGCTATGCCGACAACGAAGGCGCGGAACTCGACATGCGCGTGTCGCGCGGCCTTGGCTACCAGGCGAAAGCGATCGTCAACGCGCAATTCGTGCCGGTCGTCAATCGCGTGCTGACGCCGACGGCCGACGAGGTCGCCCTCGCCCGCCGCGTGATCGACGCGTTCGATCACGCGCGGCGTACCTCCGGCGGCCGCCGCGTGGCCGCCGCCGTCGTCGACGGCTTCCTCGCGGAAGTCCCCGACTATCTCGCCGCGCATCGGCTGATCGCCCGCGCGACGCAATTCGGCATCGCATGAGTATCGCCATGGATACGATCGCCACGCGCCTGAAGGCGCTGAAAACCCTCGCGCATGCCGCGCCGCACGTGCCGGCCGACCACTGGGCCGACACGCCGCACGCGCAGTTCGAACGCTGGCTCGACGAGGCCGTGACCGCCGGCGCGCTCGAACCGCAGGTGACGACGCTGTCGACGGTCCGCCCGGACGGACGGCCCGATGCCCGTTCCGTCGTGCTGCTGAACGTCGACGCGCGCGGCTGGCATTTCGCGGCGAACGCACGCAGTCCGAAGGGCCGCCAGCTCGCGAACCGGCCGTTCGCGGCGCTGACGTTCTACTGGCCCGCGATCGCGAGCCAGATCCGGCTGAGCGGCCCGGTCGAGCGGTTGCCGGACGCCGAAGGCCATGCCGATTTCGCAAGCCGCCCCGAGCGGTCGCGCGCGAGTATCCTGGCCGGACGGCAAAGCGAACGGCTCGACGATCCGGCCGACCTGACGCGTGCGATCGACGCGCAGCTCGAACGGCTGGCCGCCGATCCGGCGCTCGTGTCGCCCGACTGGCACCTGTATGCGCTGGCCCCCGACGAAGTCGAGTTCTGGCGAGCCGACAGTTCGCGCCGTTTCGCGCGGCAGGCTTATCGTCGCGCGGGCGCGCGCTGGGAACGGTGTGCGCTATGGCCGTGAAGCGTGACGAACCGCCGCCGCCGCGCGACGGCGCGCATGACGGCCTGCACGACGACACGCGGCTCGCGCACGCGGGCCGCGACAGCGCCGCGTGGCACGGCTTCGTCAATCCGCCCGTCTACCATGCGTCGACCGTGCTCAGCCCGACGGTGTCGGATCTGCTGAACCGCACGCAGCCGTATATCTACGGCCGTCGCGGCACGCCGACGACGGACGCGCTCGAGCGCGCGGTGACGAGCCTCGAAGGCGGCGCCGGCGCGGTGCTGTGCCCGTCGGGCCTGTCCGCGTGCACGCTCGCGCTGCTGTCGTGCCTGAAGCCCGGCGACCATCTGCTGATGACCGCATCGGTCTACGGCCCGGTGCGTCACGCATGCGAAGGCGTGCTTGCGCGGCTCGGCGTCGAGACGACGTGGTACGACGGCAGCACGCCCGTCGCAGCCGCGTTTCGTCCGAACACGCGTGCACTGTACGTCGAGGTGCCCGGCTCCTACACGTTCGACATGCACGACATTCCCGCGCTCGTGCGGCTCGCGCATACGCACGGTGCGCTGGTCCTCGCGGACAACAGCTGGGCCACGCCGCTGTTCTTTCAGCCGCATGCGTTCGGGATCGACCTGTCGATCCAGGCCGGCACCAAGTATCTGGTCGGGCACTCGGATGCGATGCTCGGCATGGTGTCGGCCAACGCGCGCGCATGGCCCGCGCTGAAGCAACTGCATGGCGATCTCGGACTGTGCGCCGGCCCCGACGACGTGTATCTCGCGCTGCGCGGGTTGCGCACGCTCGGCGTGCGGCTGCGGCAGCATCAGCGCAATGCGCTTGCGGTCGCGAGCTGGCTCGCGACGCGCGCCGAAGTGCAGCGCGTGCTGTATCCGGCGTTGCCGGGCGACGCGGGCCACGCGCTGTGGCGCCGCGATTTCCGTGGCGCGTCGGGGCTGTTCTCGATCGTGCTGCAACCGGCTCCCGCGCACGCGATCGACGCGTTTCTCGATCATCTGGCGCTGTTCGGGCTCGGTTATTCGTGGGGCGGCTACGAGAGCCTCGCGTTGCCGTTCGAACTGGACGCGCACGGCCTCGCGGCGCGCTGGCCGGCCGGCAGTTGCGGCGTGCGCCTGCACATCGGACTCGAGGATGCGGACGACCTGATCGCCGATCTGGCGGCGGGCCTCGACCGCTACGCGGCATGCGCGTCGACCGCCGCCTGCGAGGATGCCGCGCGATGCTGACCGTCTGGGGCCGCCGCACGTCGTTCAACGTGCAGAAGGTGTTGTGGCTCATCGGCGAGCTCGGCCTGCCTTACCGGCATATTCCGGCCGGCGGCGAGCACGGCTCGCTGCAGACGCCCGCGTTCGCGGCGCTGAATCCGACCTGCCGGATCCCGGTGATCGACTGGGACGGCGACGTCGTGTGGGAGTCGCACACGATCCTGCGCTATCTGGCCGCGCGCGTGCCGAACAATCCGTTCTGGTGCCGCGACACGTTCGCCCGTTCGCGCGCGGAGCGCTGGATGGACTGGTCGCAGACCGCGCTCGAACCCGACGTGATGACCGGGTTGTTCTGGGCACTCGTGCGAACGCCGCCGGAGCGGCGCGACGATGCGATCGTGCGCGACAAGGCCGCGCGCAGCGCGACGCATTACCGGCTGCTCGACCGGCTGCTGTCGACCCAGCCGTTTCTCGGCGGCGCGACGCCGGGCCTGGCCGACATCCCGGCCGGCGCGACGCTGTTCCGCTATTTCTCGCTCGACGTCGAGCGGCCGCCGTTGCCGCACGTCGAGGCCTGGTACGCCCGCCTGTGCCGACGGCCCGCCTACCGCGAACAGGTGATGGTGTCGTTCGACGCGTTGCGCGGCCAGCCGGGCTGACCTTCTACCGACCTCACGACATGACGCATTCCGCCCTTCGCCCGATCCTGATCGTGCTGCATCGCGAACAGTCGAGCCCCGGCCGGATCGGCCGGCTGCTCGCCGCCCGCGGCCATCCGCTCGACATCCGGCGCCCGCCGCTCGGCGATCCGTTGCCGGCGACGCTCGCCGACCATGCGGGCGCCGTGGTGTTCGGCGGCCCGATGAGCGCCAACGACGGCGATCGCTGGATCCGCGACGAGATCGACTGGATCGGCGTGCCGCTGCGCGAGGCGGCGCCGTTTCTCGGCGTCTGCCTCGGCGCGCAGATGATGATCCGCCATCTGGGCGGTCGCGTGAACGCGCATCGCGACGGGCGCGCGGAAATCGGCTACTGGCCGATCGCCGCGACGCCGGCCGGCCGGCGGCTCGGTTCATGGCCGTCGCACGTGTATCAGTGGCATCGCGAGGGCTTCGAGCGCGTCGCGGGGCTCGAGATCCTCGCGACCGGCGAGCATTTCGAGAACCAGGCCGTCCGTTACGGGCCGCGCGCGTACGGTGTCCAGTTCCATCCGGAAGTGAGCTATCCGATGATGCGGCGCTGGAGCACGGCGGCCGCGCACAAGCTGGGGGTGCCCGGCGCGCAGGATCTCGCGACGCAGGCGAACGAAGGCTGCCGGCACGACCGCGCGACGGCCGCGTGGCTCAGCGCGTTTCTCGACCGCTGGCTCGACGGGACGCCGGCATCAGGTCTGCACGGTCACGTCGGAGATGCTGATCAGCCCCCACTCGACCGCGCGCAGCACGGCTTCGTGCCGACGTGACACGTTGAACTTGCGGCGGATGTTCATGAAGTGGAAGTTGATGCACGACTCGGTCACGTTCAGGATGTGGCCGATTTCCCACGAGGTCTTGCCGGCCGCATGCCAGCGCAGGCACTCGACCTCCCGTCGGCTCAGACGCGGCACGCTGTCGGGCGGTGCGTGGCAGCGCGTGCCGGCGATCGCTTCGCAGGCGATGTCGCGCAGCAGCGTGAGCGCCGCCAGATGCCGGTCGCAGCGCTCGCACGTGGTGGCGAGATCGTCCGCGCTCGCGCACGACAGCATGCCGACCTCCCCCTTCGGGCCGCGCACGGGCAACACGACGCCGCTGCGCATGCCGTACGCGGCCGCCGCCTCGTAGCATGGCCGTTGCCCGGGCAGCCCGAACAGCGCGCCGTCCCAGACGAGCGGCAGCGCCGAACGGAAGCAATGCTGCAGCATCGGGTCGATGCGGTCGAACTGCCGCTGCCGGTACAGCGCCGTCCAGCCCGGCACGCCGCTGCTCCACTTGCGCGCGAGATCGAACGATGCGCCGGCAAACGGCAGCACGATCAGCACGACCTTGTCGAACCCCATGCCGGCGGCCGCGTCGGTCATCCGCTGCCATGACGCGTCCGTGTCGCCGGGTACCAACCATTTCAGACAATCCAGTCCTTTCATACAAGCCACCCCGTTTATTAGTTGGAATCTGCAATCAGGCGGACTTGCGCAACCGGTTCGAGGCGTTGCGCGCGAACGGGCCGCGCTAGACCGCCTCGGTCAGACGTCGCCGACCCGCCTGCTTCGCGTCGTCGAGCGAAGCCGTCACGTCGAACGGGATCCCGAACGCCTTTTCGATGCCGGATGCGTTCGCGATGGCCGCTTCGCGCTCGTTCGGGTCCGGTTCGACCGACACGAGCGCGCGGCAGACCGCGGCGAGCGCGGCGCGGTTCTGCTTGAGCCACATGCCGCGCTCCTTGCGGTCGTCGTGCGGCTCGTCGGGGCGGGCCGGCGGAAAGATCATGACAAACGGCTCGCCGTGCCGCATCAGCGCGTGCATGTCGTCGAGCCAGCGCTGCGCGTAGCCGCGGGAGGCAATGGCGTCGTTGCGCACGACGACGAGCGGGAATTCCGTGACGTCGAACACGGCGAGCGCCGCCAGTGCGGACGGCGCGTTTCCAGCGTGGTGGGTAGGCATCGGGTCAGTCTCCATCGAGTTGAACAGCATGGGTCGGAACGGGCCGCGCGGCGCCCGCTTCATCGTTTCGCGGCAGCGCCGGGGCCGAACGGCGGGCGGGCGAACCACACCACCGCGATCACGGCGAGATACACGCAGCCGAGCGCGAACGACACGTCGTTGAACGAGATCTGGTACGCCTGCGCGTCGACCAGGTTGCCGAGCAGCGCTGCCGCGCGTTGCGGATCGCCGCCGCCCAGCTGCGCGAGTTCGGCGCGAACGGCCGGATCGAACCTGCTCAGGTGTTCGCTGAGCTGCGCGTGATGCAGGATCGCGCGCCGGTCCCACAGGAACGACGTGATCGACACGGCGAAGCTCGCGCCGAGCGTGCGCAGGAACGTCGACAGGCCGGAGCCCGCGGCGATCTCGTCCGGCTTCAGGTCGGACAGCAGGATGCTGTTGATCGGCATGATGAACAGCGCGAGGCCGAGGCCTTGCAGCAGCTGGATCAGCGCGATGTGCGTGAAGTCGACGTCGGGTACGAAGCCCGCGCGCAGGAACGACGACGTGCCGAGGATCGCGAACGCGCAGCACACGAGCACGCGCATGTTGAAGCGCGGCGCGTACTTGCCCATGAACGGCGTCATCAGCACGGGGATCACGCCCATCGGCGCGACGGCCAACCCGGCCCAGAACGCCGTATAGCCGAGCGTGCGCTGCAGCCACTGCGGCACGATCACGTTGACCGCGAAGAACGCCGAGTACGCGAGCACGAGCGTCAGCGTGCCGGCCGCGAAGTTGCGATGCGCGAACAGCCGCAGGTTCACGATCGGGTTCGGCTCGTTGAGTTCCCAGATCAGGAACAGCGCGATCCCGAACGCGGCGACCACCGACATCACGACGATGAACGTCGAATTGAACCAGTCGGCTTCGTTGCCCTTGTCGAGCACGATCTGCAGCGCGCCGACGCCGACGACGAGCGCGGCGAGCCCGACATAGTCGACGCGCGCGGCGACCGTCGTCTCGACGCGCGCGCGCATCTGCGCGAACACGCACATCGCGGCGAACACGCCGATCGGCAGATTGATCAGGAACGCCCAGCGCCACGAGTAATGTTCCGTCACCCAGCCGCCGAACACGGGGCCCGCGATCGGCGCGACGACGGTCACCATCGCGATCATCGACAGCGCGAAGCCGCGGCGCTGCGGCGGGTAGATCGACAGCATCAGCGCCTGGGTGGTCGGGATCATCGGCCCGGCCACGAGGCCCTGCAGCGCGCGGAACGCGACGAGCTGCGGCAGGTTTTGCGCGAGGCCGCACAGGAGCGACGCGAACGTGAACGCCAGCGTCGCCCACACGAACAGCCGGACCTGCCCGACACGCTTGACGAGAAACCCGGTCAGCGGCAACGCGATCGCATTGCTGACCGAGAACGTCGTGACGACCCATGCGCTCTGCGTCGTGCTGACGCCGAAGTTGCCGGCGATCGTCGGCAGCGAGACGTTCGCGACGGTGCC
This sequence comes from Burkholderia semiarida, assembly GCF_029268935.1. Classification (NCBI taxonomy): domain Bacteria; kingdom Pseudomonadati; phylum Pseudomonadota; class Betaproteobacteria; order Burkholderiales; family Burkholderiaceae; genus Burkholderia; species Burkholderia semiarida. The sequence goes on from NZ_JAHLCL010000007.1 coordinate 670,625, forward strand.
GTCGAGCACCTGCATGAACACCGCGAGCGCGAGGCCGAACGTCGTCAGCGCGACGCTCGACGGGCGAAAACCGGCGTCCGCGGCCGGCATCGGGCCGCTCATCGCACACGCTCCGCACGCACCGCCGCCGGCAGGTTCGCATGCACGACGTCGGCGATCAGGCTGTCGGCGCGCGCCAGCTCGTCGCGGTACACGTCGGTCCTGAACACCGGCGCGTCCTGCGCGCGGCGCGACAGCATCGCACCGCTGCGGTCGTGCTGGTCAACGCGCGCGTGCATCGACAGGCCGATGCGCAGCGGATGCGCGTCGAGTTGCGATGGATCCGTCAGTTCGATTCGCACCGGCAGGCGCTGCACGATCTTGATCCAGTTGCCGGTCGCGTTCTGCGCGGGCAGCAGCGAGAACGCGCTGCCGGTGCCGACGCCGAGGCTCTGCACGCGGCCCTTATAACGCACGGCGTCGCCGTACAGGTCGGCCGTCAGCTCGACCGGTTGCCCGATCCGCATGTGCTCGAGCTGCTTTTCGGTGAAGTTCGCGTCGACCCACAGCTCGCGCAGCGGCACGACGGCGAGCAGCGGCACGCCGGGCGACACGCGTTGCCCGACCTGCACCGTGCGCTTGGCGACATAGCCGGTGACCGGCGCGACGATGTCGGTGCGCGCACGGGCAAGATAGGCCGCGCGCAGCCGCGAGGCCGCGGCCTCGACGTCGGGATGCGACGCGACCGCGGTGTCGTCGACGAGCGCCTTGCTTGTCTGGTGCTGTTCGCTCAACGTCGCGAGCGCGCTTTGCGCGGCGGCGTACGCGCTTTGCGCGGACGTCAGCGTATCGAGCGCATGCGCGAGCTCCTCGCGCGAGATCGCGCCGGAGCGGCCGAGATCCTCGCGGCGCCGGTAGTCTGCCTTCGCCTTGTCGAGCGCGGTGCGCCGCGCGTCGAGATCGGCACGCGCGCCGTCGATGCTGTTCGCGAGCCCGCGCTCGTTGCTGTACAGGCCGCGCACCTTGCGCACCGTGGCCGCGAGGTCGGCCTGCGCGGCCGCGAGCGCGATCTGCGCGTCGCTCGCGTCGAGACGGACGAGCGGCGTGCCGGCGCGGACGAGGTCGCCGTCGTCCGCGTCGATCGACACGACGGTGCCCGTCACCTGCGGCGTCAGCTCGACGACGTTGCCTTGTGCGTATGCGTTGTCGGTGGACTCGTACCAGCGGCCGACGAGCCCGTACCAGATGCCCCAGCCGACGATGCCGAGCGCGAACGCGGCGACGAGCGCACGCACGAGGTGCTTGCGTCTTGCGGGCGGCGGCGTGGCCGGTGCGGCGCCGCCCGGTGCCGGTTGCGTGCGGGCGTCCGACCCGCCTGGCGCGCGCGGCGCGCCGGTGTGGTCGGCCGACGGTTGCTGGCGGGCGCTGGCCGGATCGGCGGCTGCGGGCCGCGCGGGAGTCTGCAGGGTGTTGTCGCTGCTCATGGTTCGATGTCAAGGACGGTGGGAAGGAGTGGCGGCGAGCGCGACGTCGTCCGGCTCGGCGCGGAAGCCGCCGCCGAGCGCGGCAACGAGCTGCAGCGACTGGTCCGCGCGCTGGGCGCGCAACGCGGCGACTTCGCGGCTCGCGATCAGGAGCTGCTGGCGCACGACGAGCGCGTCGAGGTAGCTGCCGACGCCCGCGCGGTAGCGCGCGTCCGCGAGCCGCCATGCATCGGTGGCGGAATCGAATGCGCGCTGCTGCGCATCGGCCTGCACGGCGAGCGAATGCAGCCGGTGCAGATCGTCGGCCACCTCGCCGATCGCGCCGATCAGCGTCTTGTTGTAGCTGGCGACCGCGACGTCGTATTGCGCGTCGCGCTTGCGCAGCACACCGCGCCGTTCGCCGCCGTCGAAGATCGGCAGGCTCACGGCCGGGCTGACGTTGTAGGTGCGCGACGCTGCCTGGAACAGCGATGCGCCGCCGCGCGTCGCGAGACCGATCAGCGCGGTGAGGCTCACGTCGGGCAGGAAGTCCGCGCGGGCGGCCGCGACGTTGCGACTCGCGGCTTCCACCCGCCAGCGTGCGGCGACGAGATCGGCGCGCCGGCCGAGCAGCGCGGCCGGCAGGTCGGCCGGCACCGCGAGCGCGGCGGTGGGCAGCGGCGCGGGCCGCGCGAGCGCGAGGCCGCGATCGGGGCCCGCGCCGAGCAGGATCGCGAGCGCGATGCGCGCGCTGTCGATCGCCTGCGCCGCGCGTGCCTGCTCGCGCATCGCGGCCGCGACTTCGCTTTCCGCCTGGCGCTGCTGCGCGACGTTGTCGATGCCTTTCGTGACACGCTGACGCGTCAGCGACAGTGCTTCGTCGGCCCGTTCGTATTCGGCCCGCGCGACGTCCTGCTGATCGAACGCATAGGCGAGATTCACGTAGGCACGCGCGACGTTGACGGACAGCAGCACGCGCGCGGCCCGTGCATCGATCTGCGCGGCCCGCGCTTCGCCGAGCGCGGCTTCCCACGCCGCGCGGCGGCCGCCCCACAAATCGAGATCCCAGCTCAGGCCGAGATTGATTTCGCGCGTGTGGCTGAAGACGCCGCCGCCCTCGCCTTTCGAGAACTGCGTGCCGGACGTGCGTTCCCCTTTCGCGCCCGCGCGGCCGACCAGATGCGGCAAGCGGGCAGCCTGTGCTTCGATCACGAGCGCCTGCGCCTCGCGCGCACGCGCATCGGCGGTCGCGAGATCGGGATTGCCGGCAAGCGCTTCGTCGATCAGCGCATTCAACTGCGCATCGTTCAGCGCAACCCACCAGTCGGCGGCCGGCCAGTCGGCGGCCGGCGCATGCGCGAGGCTGCGCGCTGCGGCGAGCGTATCGGCGCCGCGCAGCGTGCCGGCCGGCGTGAGCCCGTCGCGGCTCGCGCATGCGCCGAGCATGACGAGCGCCACGACTGCGGCCATGCGCGACAGGACGCGCCGCGCGACGGCATCGCGTGGCGAGGGAGCAAGTGCTGCGTGCATCGCGTTCCTCTGCTTCGTTTGGGTTTGAACACGACACGCATTGTTGGACGCTCCCGGGTAAAGCTGATAATGTTGTTTAGACAAAAAATAATGAATTCCGGCCATGCCCATCCGAGAAGCCTCTCCCGCCCGCGCGGCGCAACGCGCCGACGCCGATCCGAGCGAACGCGCGGACGGCCCATCGCTGATCGCCGTCTGGGGCGAGGACGACGGCAGCAATACCTACCAGCTCGGCACGCGCGAGGTCGACTGGCACAGCCATCTGCGCGGCCAGGTGTTCTGCGTCGAAAGCGGGTTCGCGCACGTGCGCACGCCGCACGGTTCGTGGCTGCTGCCGCCGCATCGCGCGGGCTGGATTCCGCCGGGCGAGCAGCACAAGGTCAGCATCAGCGGCGCGTTGAGCGGCTGGAGCGTCGTGATCGCGCCGGCCGCGAGCCGCCGCATGCCCGACCAGCCGTGCGTGATCGCGATCACCGATCTGATGCGCGCGCTCGTGCGGCGCGCGGTGTCGTGGGCCGACCAGGACCGGCTCGACATCGAACAGGCGCGCATGAGCGTCGTGCTGCTCGACGAGATGCGCCGCGCGCCGCACGAACCGCTGCACTTGCCGATGCCGCACGACCGGCGGTTGCTGCGGATCGCCAATGCGATCCTCGGGCAGCCGCACGACAGCCGCACGCTCGACGCGTGGGCCGAGTGGGCCGGGCTGTCCGCCCGCACGCTGAGCCGGCTGTTCGTCGCGGAAACCGGCACGAGCTTCGCGCAGTGGCGGCAACAGGCGCGGCTCACGCATGCGCTCGAACGTCTGGCGAACGGCGACAGCGTCGCCAACATCGCCGACGCGCTCGGCTATGCGACGCCGAGCAATTTCATCGCGATGTTCCGCCGCGCGTTCGGCGATTCGCCCGCGCATTACTTCGCGAAGCGCAAGCAGCCGTAATGTCGCGCGGCCTCGCACCGCCCCTATCACCCCTGCCAGTACTGCGCGCGCATCGACGTCGCTATAGTCGCCGTGCGACCGGCCGGTCGGTCGCCCAATGTGACCTGTGGAGGATGTCGATGTCGAACGCCGTCGGATCGGACAACACGCCGATCGTCTCCGAGCAGCAGCTCGCCGATCATCTGGCCGCCGGCTGCAAGCCGGCCGCGCAGTTCCGGATCGGTACCGAGCACGAGAAGTTCGTCGTTTCCCGCGCGACGCATGCGGCTGCGCGTTATGAAGGGCCGTCCGGCATCGCCGAGGTGCTGGCGCGGCTGCGCGGCGACGGGACGCCGATCGTCGATGCCGGGCAGACCGTCGGCGTGATCCAGCGCGACGGCGCCGCGATCTCGCTCGAGCCGGCCGGCCAGCTTGAACTATCGGGCGCCCCGCTCGATACGCTGCACGACACGCACGCCGAGCTGCACGCGCACCTCGCCGCGGCCCGCGCGGCATGCGATCCGCTCGGCCTGCGCTGCGTGCCGCTCGGTTTTCACCCTCACCTGTCGCGCGACGCGCTGCCGTGGATGCCGAAGCAGCGCTACGCGATCATGCGGCGCTACATGCCGCGGGTCGGCACGCGCGGGCTCGACATGATGCAGCGCACCTGCACCGTGCAGGTCAACCTCGATTTCGCATCGGAAAGCGACATGGCGCGCAAGATGCGCGTGTCGCTCGCGTTGCAGCCGGTCGCCACCGCGCTGTTCGCGAATTCGCCGTTCCGCGACGGCCGCCCGTCGGGCCTGCTGTCGACGCGCGCGCACACATGGCTCGATACCGACGAGGATCGCTGCGGCGCGCCGGCGCTGTTCCTGTCGCGCAGCTTCGGCTTCGAGCGCTACGTGAGCTGGCTGCTCGACAACGTGCCGATGTATTTCGTGCGGCGCGGCGATCGTTATGCGGACGCGACCGGGCACACGTTCCGCGATTTCATGCGGCGGCGCATTCCGCACCTCGAAGGCGAGACGCCGACGCTGGGCGATTTCGCGGACCATCTGACGACGGTGTTCACCGAGGTCCGGCTCAAGCGCTATCTCGAGATGCGCGGCGCCGATGCCGGCTCGCCCGACATGATGGTCGCGCTGTCCGCGTTCTGGACCGGCCTGCTGTACGATCCGGCGGCGCTGTCGGATGCCGGGACGCTGGCTGCCGAGATCGACCGCGGTACGCTGCTCGCGCTGCGTCGCGACGTGCCGCGTACCGGGCTCGATACGCCGGCCGGCGGCCGGTCGTTACGCGCGATCGCGGCCGATGCGCTCGCGATCGCGCATCGCGGCCTGCGCGCGCGGGCGCGCACGGATGCGGCCGGCCGCGATGAATCGATGTATCTCGCGCCGCTCGACGAGATCGTCGCCGGTGCGCCCACGCAGGCCGAGCACTGGCTGGCCCGCTATCGCGACGCGTGGGCCGGCGACGCGACGCGCATCCTTGACGAAGCCGCCATCTGAGCGTGTCGCGCCGGGCCGCTCACGCGCAGCAGGCGAGCAGCGGCTCGTGCGCGAACTCGGCGCCGAGGGGCAGCGGGTGGCCGCGTCGCCGCGTACGCACCGCGTGCGCGAGCGTCTCGAACAACTGCGCGGTATCGGCGAACGACAGGCACGCATCCGTGATGCTCTGCCCGTAGCGCGGCGGCACGCCGGGCACGAGATCCTGCCGCCCTTCGATCAGGTTCGATTCGATCAGCACGCCGACGATGCGCGTATCGCCGGCCGCCACCTGCGCGGCGACTTCCGCGCCGACGGCGAGCTGGTTCCGGTACTGGCGGCGGCTGTTGCCGTGGCTGACGTCGATCATCACGCGCGGCGCGAAGTGCGCGGCCGTCATGCGTTCGCAGGCGGCGTTCACCGCGGCCGCGTCGAAATTCGGTTCGCGTCCGCCGCGCAGCACGACGTGCGTATGCGGATTGCCGGGCGACGCGCTCGCGCATAGCCGGCCGCCTGCATCGATCGACAGGAACCGGTGCGCGTGCGCCGCCGCGCGCATCGCGTCGACGGCGACCTGGACATTGCCGTCGGTGCCGTTCTTGAAGCCGATCGGAACCGGCAGCGACGACGCGAGCTCGCGATGCACCTGCGACTCGACGGTGCGCGCGCCGATCGCGCCCCAGGCGATCAGATCGGCCAGGTAGCGCGGCGACAGCGGATCGAGCAACTCGGTCGCGGCCGGCATCTCCGCGCCGTTGATGTCGCACAGCAGCGCGCGGGCCGTATGCAGTCCGACGTCGATCCGGTCGCTGCCGTCCAGCAGCGGATCGTTGATCAGCCCCTTCCAGCCGACCGTCGTACGCGGCTTCTCGAAATACACGCGCATCACGATTTCCAGCTCGTCCGCGAAGCGCGCGCGTTGCAGCGCGAGCCGTGCCGCGTAGTCGCGCGCGGCGTCGGGATCGTGTATCGAACACGGGCCGGCGATGACCACGAGCCGGTCGTCCGCGCCGTCGAGCACGTCGACGATCGCGCGGCGGGTCGTATGAACGGTGCGCGACGCGCGCCACGCCGGCGGCAGCGCGCCGGCCAGATCCGCAGGGGACGGCAAGCGCAGCACGGCGTCGCGGTTTGTCGTCCAGGCGTTTGCATGCATGGGGACTGCCCTCCTGTCGATAATGAACGTGACTTTTTACTACAGCGCGACTGTATTGAATGGTGCTTTCGGCGCGCAACTAACATAGTTATCAGTTTCTAATTCATAACCTTATGAATGAGGTAAATAAGCGTCGGATTCGATAATTGAGGATCCTGTCGTCATGCCTGTTCGCGGGTGTCGAATGGAACGTTCATTGGGTTTTCGTTCGAAAATCAGGCTGTGATCTTGCAGCGGCGAATGCGTCCGCATGCGGCTTTCCGCCACGCTTCGCTATTCGTTCTGATAGTGGCGGCCCGATAGTCGTTCGATTAATTTTCGGATGCCCGACAGGCCATTCGGGCTCGAAAATATAAATCAACCCAGTCATTGCGGAGAGTCACCATGTCGAAACGGCATTACGAAACCCCCATTCACGTCAAGTATCGCGATACGGATTCGATGGGGCATGTGAGCAGCCCCGTCTATTACGACTATCTGCAGCACTCGTACCTCTGCTACATGTTCGATCTGCTCGGCCTGCCGCGCACCGAGAAACTGCCGCACATCATGGTGAAGACGCAGTGCGAGTACCTCGCACCGGCCCAGTTCGGCGACAACCTGACCGTCCGCTCGAGCATCGTGCGCTTCGGCAGCAAGAGCTTCGATCTCGAACACCTGATGGAGCGCGACGACCAGACCATCGTCGCGCGCGGCGTGTCGACGCACGTGATGTTCGATTACGCGAACAACACGACGCTGGCCGTGCCCGACGAATTCAAGACGCGCGTGCTCGAATTCCAGGGGTCGCTGTGATGCGTGCGCGCGCGCTCGGGAGCGACACGTGAGCTGCGCGGTGGCGCGCGCCCGGCGCCGCATCGGTGCGATCGTCGAGCGGCGGGACGATCGCGCGATCGTGATCGTCCGGCATGCGGCGCAGGCGCTGCTCGAGCCCGCCGCGCTCGAGCGGCACCGTGCGCTCGCGTGCCGCCACGAGGACGAGCTGGAAGTGCTGCTGCAGCCGTGCGGCGGCGCGCACGACGGCGTGCGGACGCTGCTCGGCCGGCTGCGGGATGCCGGCGTGGCCGTGGCGCTCGACGCGGCCACGGTTGCCCACGACGCGTCGCTGCTCGAATTCGCGAGCTGGGTCACACGGTGTACGACGGCCGACGGTCTGGCCGCGGCACCCGACGACACGGCCGTGCCGGGTGGTGCGCTGCTCTACGGGCTCGTCGTGCGATGGCGCGATCTGCACGGCAGGTGGCGGCGGCCCGAGCGCGACGCGGCGCCTGAACGCGCGCCGCGGACCATCGCGGCGGATGCGGCCGAGCACATCGCGGCCTGCGATCCGGACGAGCAGGTGCTCGGCGCGCTGCTCGACGCCGATGACGCGTCGACCGGCGCGGCGCTCGACACGCTGTCGGACGCGGTGCGCGCGCGACGGATCTGCCTGGCGACGCGGGCCGGCTGGTCGCTCGCGCGACGGTTATGAGCCCCGCCGTCGAGACGGCCGGCGGGCGCGCGTTTCTGGTCGGCATGATGGGCGCGGGCAAATCGACGCTTGGCCGCGCGCTCGCGGCTTCGCTCGGCTGGGCGTTCGCCGACAGCGACGACGAGATCGAGCGGCGCACCGGCCGCTCGGTCGCCGCGCTGTTCGACGTGGTCGGCGAAGGCGGCTTTCGGCTGCTCGAAGCGCATATCGTCGACGAGCTGACGCAGCGCGCGAACGTGGTCGTGGCGACCGGCGGCGGCTCGGTCCTGAATCCGCACACCCGCGCACGCCTGAGCGAGCGCGGCAGCGTGATCTATCTGCATGCGGATCCCGATGTGCTGTGGCGGCGTACGTGCGACGACACGCGGCGGCGGCCGCTGCTGCAGGCGGGCGAACCGCGGCAGACGCTCGCCGCGCTGTACCGGACGCGCGACCCGCTGTATCGCGAATGCGCGCATGCGCTGGTCGATACGACCGCACACGATGTCGCTCGCGCGACGGCGGAGGTGTTGACGCTGCTGTTTGCGCGGAGGAACGCGCCGGCGTGACGGCGCGGTCGCTTCCCTGCCCTTCGATTCGACGACGCGCTCGACGTCATACGCGTTTTTGAAGTGGCGAGTTTGGATTTTCGATAGTGCTATCGTGATAAGAAAAGTTATCCGGATAGAGGTATTTTCTTATCCAACCTCGTGTTTTCGTGGCAAACGAATCGACGCTTCAAGCTCCCGGAAAATCGGTCCATCAGGCACGATCCCGCCCCGCGCCGACATTCTCCCGTAGCGCACCGACTTGGCGAGCACCCGGCGCGGCGGTGTACCCGACTCCAGCGCGGCGATCGCCGCAGACCCTCGCCTTTCCCGTCATTTGTTCCCGCGACGCAAGACTGTTGCTCCATGGCGGGTGTTCGAAATCGTGACCGGCACGCCTACAGTCTGCCCATCGGATTCATCGATCCGGTCGGCATCGAGGCCGAACATCATTCACCCGTCGAGGTACATCATGAGCGCATCCAAAGTCATCATCGTCACCGGCGCATCGCAAGGCATCGGGGCGGAAACGGTCAACGCATTCCGGGCACGCGGCCATCGCGTCGTCGCGACGTCCCGTTCTATCGGCCCGTCGCACGGTCCCGATCTCGTCACCGTCGCGGGCGACATCGGCGATCCGGCCGTCGCGCACCGTGTGGTCGATGCGGCAATCGAACATTTCGGCCGTGTCGACACGCTCGTCAACAACGCGGGCATCTTCGTCGCAAAGCCGTTCACGCAATACACCGCGGACGACTATGCGCGGATCACGAGCGTCAACCTGAACGGCTTCTTCCACGTCACGCAGCGTGCGATCGCCGCGATGCAGAAGCACGGCACGGGCCATGTGGTCAGCATCACGACGAGCCTGGTCGATCACGCGAACAGCAATGTACCGTCGGTGCTGGCGTCGCTGACGAAAGGCGGATTGAATGCCGCGACGAAGTCGCTCGCGATCGAGTATGCGAAGGCCGGCATTCGCGTCAATGCGGTGTCGCCCGGCATCATCAAATCGCCGATGCATGCGGCCGACACGCACGCGACGCTCGCGTCGCTGCATCCGGTCGGCCGGATGGGCGAGATGAGCGATATCGTCGGTGCGATCCTGTATCTCGATTCGGCGCCGTTCGTCACCGGCGAAATCCTGCACGTGGACGGCGGTCAGAGCGCCGGGCATTGAGCGCCGGCGTCGAAGCCGCGAGCCGGCGTGTCTATCGCGATGCGCCGGCGCGTTTGCCGCGTGTGCCGGCTGTCCGGTTGGCAGGCGCCTGCGCGAGCTGTTCGACGAGAAAGTCGACGAACACCCGCACGCGCGACGACAGAAAGCGTGCATGCGGGTACAACAGCACGAAGGGCCGCGACCGGCCGCCGACGCTGGACAGCACTTCCACGAGCGTGCCGGCGCGCAGATCGTGCTCGACGATGAAGCGGTAGGTCTGGAACAGCCCTGCGCCGCTGCGCGCGAGCGTCACGCCGGCCAGGACGTCGCCCGACGTGCCGTAGCTGCCGGCCGTCGTGACGTCGATTTCATCCGCGCCGTCGTCGAACAGCCAGGGAATCGTCCGTCCGCTGCTCGGCAGCTCGAACTGGATGCATTCGTGCGCGTGCAAGTCGGCGATCGCGGTCGGCGTACCCGCGCGCTTCAGATAGTCGGGCGTCGCGACGACGACGAGTTCGGCGTCCTCCAGCTTGCGCGCGACCAGGCTCGAATCGGCCGGCGCGCGGCCGCGGATCGCGAGATCGTAGCCTTCCTCGGCGAAGTCGACGTTGCGGTTGCTCAGGTGAGTTTCGATGCGTACCGCCGGGTAGCGCTCGCGAAACGCCGGCAGCAGCGGCAGCACGCGATAGTGCCCGTACGGCGTCGGCATGCTGATCCGTAGCAGGCCGGCGGGCGTGGCCTGCTGGCCCGTGGCTTCGCGCTCCGCGTCGACGAGCTGCGACAACGCATCGCGACATTGCTCGAAATAACGCCGGCCGGAATCGGTCAGCCGGATCTGTCGCGTCGTGCGGACGAACAGGCGCACGCCGAGACGCTCCTCGAGCCGTGCGACCGACCGGCTGACCGCGGCGGGCGTGACGCCGGCCGCATTTGCCGCAAGCGTGAAGCTGCCGAGCTCGGCAGCCAGACAGAACAGCTCGATGCTGCCCAGCAGCAGATCGTCGAATTGTCGTTGCATGGGGCGATTCCTGCCGTCTCGGCCATGGGGGACGCGGTGAAGCAACGAGTGTGCATGAATCTCGTGCGGGAAACCAGCCGGTGCGGCGGGCGCGATTCGTTACATGACGTCCCGACTCAATTGCGCGGCCGGCATTTACCGGCTTCGGCCGCGTGACTACAGTGATTCACGGGCCATGCGGCCGCCCGATCCCTTTTACCGCAAGGAGCACGACATGAGCGTCGAACAGAACCTGGCCGAACTCGGCCTCGCATTACCGGAACCGCCGAGTCCGCTCGGCAGCTATACGGCCGTCGGCGAAGCCGGCAACCTGCTGTTCGTGTCGGGACAGTTGCCGCTCGCCGACGGCAAGCTTGCTTATACCGGCCGTGTCGGCGAGCAGTTGAGCGTCGACGACGGCAAGCATGCCGCGCGGCTGGCGGCACTGAACGTGCTTGCGCAAATCCGCAAGCATCTGGGCGGGTTCGATCGCCTGCGCAAGATCGTGCGCGTCGAGGGGCACGTGAGCTCTGCCGACGGCTTTTTCGGACAGCCGGCCGTGATCGATGGTGCGTCCGACCTGTTCGCCGCCGTGCTCGGCGCCAAGGCCGGACATGCGCGTTCGGCGTTCTCCCAGCACCAGTTGCCGGCCAACGCCGCCGTGATCCTGGTCGTGATCGCCGAGATCGAGGTGGCGTGATGACAGGCCGGACGTGTGGGGCGGCATCCGGTCCCGCAAGTGTTCTCGCGCGCCCTACCCGGCATCCGGCACGCACGTCGGCGCACCGTGCAATCGGGGGCCGGATCGTCTGAAAAGCTTGTCAGGAAAGGCGCTACACGATCCGGATACATTGAAATACAAAATATCGCATGCGATTTAATCGAATCCGCTTGACGAGAGAGGTCGTCAGGCGGAAACTGCGTCGCATGCGATCGAATCGCATCTGAGACAAACCAACCGACGGAGCAAATGATGAGCAAGATCGACAAGGTGCTGTACACGGGCAAGACGCATACGACTTCCGGCGGCCGCGACGGCGCGGCGCGCAGTTCCGACGGCCGCCTCGACATCCAGTTGTCGTCGCCGGGCAGCGCCGGCACCGGCACCAACCCGGAACAACTGTTCGCAGCCGGCTGGTCGGCCTGCTTCATCGGCGCGATGCAGCTTGCGGCGCGTGCCGCGAAGGTGACGCTGCCGGCCGACCTCGCGGTCGATGCCGAAGTGGATCTCGGCACCGCGGGCAACGCGTACTTCCTGCAGGCCCGGCTGAACGTGAGCGTGCCGGGGCTCGAGCGCGACGTCGCGCAACGCATCGTCGACGCCGCTCACCAGACCTGCCCGTATTCGAAGGCGACGCGCGGCAACATCGACGTCGACATCCGGATCGTCTGAACGTTGCATCGGGCGGCCGAGCGCCGCCCTCCCGAATTCCCGATTCCTTTTCCATCGAGGTGAATGATGAAAACCCAACTGATCGCTACCCTGCTCGTCGCTGTTTCGGCCGCTGTTGCCGCACCGGCGTTCGCCAACGAAACCACCGTGACGCGTGCGCAGGTGCGCGCCGAACTCGCACAGCTTCAACAAGCCGGCTATCCGCTGAACCGCGCGACCGACGCCACCTACCCGAACGATCTGCAGGCCGCGCTGACGCGGATCCACGCGGGCGACGCCGTCGCCGCCAACGCAGCGGGTGCCGGCTACGGCAGCGACGGCGGCGCCGCGACGCAATCCGGCCGCCGCGATGTCGCAAGCGTGGCCGAGCGTTCGGTGTACTTCGGTCACTGAGCACCACGCCGGTACGTGAACCCTGAGTCCTTTTATTCCTGATTCCATTTTGTCGAGGTGAATGATGAAAACCCGCCTGATCGCTGCCCTTCTCGTCGCTGTTTCCGCTTCTGCCGCCGCGCCGGCGTTTGCCGACGCAGCCGTGGTGTCCCGCGCGCAAGTACGCGCCGAGCTCGTCCAGCTGGAACAAGCCGGTTATCGGCCGGGACGCGCGAACGATCCGCATTACCCGGACGACCTGCAGGCCGCGTTGACGCGCATTCATGCGAACGACGCGGTGGCGGCCGACGCATCGGCATCCGGTTACGGCAACGATGCCGCTGCCGCGACGCAGTCGGGCAGCCGGCCGGCGATGCGTGTTGCCGAACGCTCGATCTACTTCGGTCATTGAACGAACGCGCGAACGGCGCCGATGGCCGGCGTGCGGTGCGCCCCCTGAATTCCTGAATCCCTGTCGAGGTGAATGATGAAGACCCAACTGATTGCCGCCCTGCTCGTTGCCGTGTCGGCCGCCGTCGCCGCGCCGGCTTTTGCCGGAGAAAGCACCGTCACGCGTGCGCAAGTGCGTGCCGAACTGGCCGCGTTGCAGCAAGCCGGCTACCAGCCGAATCGCCCCAACGATCCGCACTATCCGGACAATATCCAGGCGGCGCTGAAAAGGATTCGCGACGATGGCGCCGTCGCGGCCGATACGCAGACAGCCGGTTACGGCGGTGATGCCGGCGGCGCCACGCAGTCCGGCAGCCGCAGCGCGATCCACATGGCCGAGCGCTCGATCTATTTCGGGCATTGAGCGTGGTACGGCGAATTCTGTCGCTGAAGTCCATCATATAAAGCGCATGCGATGTAATCGCATGCGCTTTTATTTGCATTGCCGCAGCCTGCATTCCCGCCCATCCCGGATTATTCTGTGCGGCACCCCCATCTTTCACGAAGGAGCCGCCGATGCCGGATGCCATGACCGGAAACGCGACAAGCGATGCGCACGTGCTCGATCGCGTTGTCTGGAACGCGCTGACGGGCAAGCAGCACCGCTTTGCGCTCGGCAATGACCGCGCATGGCGGTTTCCGGTGGCCGTGGCGCCGTTTGCCGCGCTCGCCGACACGAGCCCGGCGTCGTTCGACGCGCTGCGCGCGCTGGTCGCCGCACACGGGCCGGCCGCGCTCGTCACGCCGGACGAGATCGCGCCACCGGCGGGATGGTCGGTGATCCGGCGCGCGACGCTGCTTCAAATGATCTGGCAACGGACGTTCGACCCGGCACATGAATCGGAACATGTCCCGCTCGGCGAAGCCGACGTGCCGGACATGCTTGCGCTGACCGCCGCCGCGCAGCCGGGCCCGTTCGGCCCTCGTACGTTCGAACTCGGCCGCTACATCGGCGTGCGCAGCGAAGGGCGGCTGGCCGCGATGGCCGGCGAGCGGATGCAGTTGGACGGCTATACGGAAATCAGCGCCGTGTGCGTGGATGCCGCGTTTCGGCGGCAAGGGCTGGCGGCGAGGTTGATCCGGTCGCTGATTGCGTCGATCGACGCACGATCGGACACGCCGTTCCTGCACGTGCTCACGACGAACCAGGTGGCGATCGAGCGCTATCTCGCGCTCGGTTTCGTCGTACGGCGCGACATGCACCTGCTGGTGCTGGGCGATGCGCACGCGTGACAATGCGGCCGGCGCGATTCACGCGCCGGCCGCTCGTCATGCCTGAGTGCCTGAGTGCCTTTATGCTTCGGTCGACCGGATCAGGTTGCCGCGCAGCGTGACGATCGCCTTCTGCACCTTCGCGAACTCGTCCGGCTTCAACCCGGTGGCTTCGACCAGGTTCATGTCGAGCCCCTTCTCGCGCACGCGGCGGCCGCTTTTCGTCAGGCTGACGAGCACCTGGCGTTCGTCGGACGGATCGCGGTGCCGCTCCAGGTAACCCATTGCCTCGAGCTTCTTCAGGATCGGCGTCAGCGTATTGGATTCGAGGAACAGCTTCTCGCCGAGCTGGCCGACGGTCTGGTTGTCCTGCTCCCACAGCGCGATGATCGTGATGTATTGCGTGTACGTGAGGCCGAGCTCGTCGAGGATCGGCTTGTACGCCTTGCCGAACGCGAGGTTCGCCGAGTAGATCGCAAAGCACAGGAACTCGGACAGCTTCGGCGCGGCGGGCGACGGGGTTTCGGTCGGTTTCATGGACTTCCTCCAGCGACGCGAACGGTCGCAGACAATCGCATTATATATCGCATACGATCTTATCGGAAGCATGATAATCGGGGTCGATGGGCTGGCGCGCGCCGCGCTCAGCCCGGCTTGCGGCGCTTGCCGGTTTGCTGACGGCTGACCGACAACAACGTGCACTGTACCGGATGCGCGATTTCGGTCGCGAGCCCGCCCGCGGCAAACAGCAGGATCATCAGCCAGCGTTTCATGCGTCCTCCACGACCGAGAGGCTCGCACCATCGGCCACCGTCGCGTCGAGCGTGTACGGATCGACGCCGTCGAGGCAACCGAGGTTGACGCGCCAGCAGGCCGGGTCCTTGCGGGTCTGGTGGAACGGATAGACGCCGCACCGGCTGCAGAAATAGTGACGTGCGGTGTGCGTGTTGAAGCGATAGCACGTCAGTGCGCCCTCGCCTTCGACGATCGTCAGGTTGGCGGCGGCGAACATCGGGCTCATCAGCGCGCCGCGCCGGCGGCACAGGCTGCAGTTGCAGCGAACGGCCGGCGCAATGGCCGTGCTGACTTCGAATTTGACGGCCCCGCAATGGCAGGATCCTTTGAACCGGGTGGCAGACATAACGGGCTCCGAAAGAGGTCACGCCTGCTTTATAGCGAAGCCGCGCGCGGGCGGTGTATCGCACTGTATCGGCCGTCGGGGCGGATACAGGACATTGCAAATCTACAGCGCGCGGCGACACGTATCGCATTTCCGGTTTCGGCCCTAGAATGGCGGCCGGAGAAACCGCATCCAGGGCCGTCAGCGCGCAGCGTTCGTCGAACGCTTCGCCGACATTCACGCGGTTCCGCCGAATAACGAACAACACCATTACAACATTCATGAAAAGAAGAACATTTCTCGCGCTGCCTGCCATGGCGGCGTCCGGCATGCTGGCCGGCTGCGCCGATTTCGGTCCCGTCACCAAGGAGTGGATGAAGGATTCGAAATACGACGAAACGTTGTCGACCTTCCTGATTACATCCGACGGCAAGCAACTCGTCGTGCTCGGCAAGCGGTATCACTACATCTTCGAAATGCCGCCGGGCCTCGCGACCGTGCTCACCGCGCCGTATCGCCCGAAGCTCCACACGGCGTTCAACGATTTCGAGGCGCATGGCGACACGATCACCGGTCATTACACGATGATGCTGGACTACGCAGATGCGCCGACCGGCTCCGACACGCGCCAGCGTGCGCTTGCGGACGGCTTCAGGAAGGACTCGGGCCACCTGGAGTCGGAAGGCACGATCAGCGGCAAGCGCTACCTGCCGAACGATGTCACGCCGTCGGCAGTCCCGCAGGCGTTCAATCATGCGTATGGCGTCACGGTGACGGAGAAGCTGTCGGCCGTCGGCAAGGGCGCCAAGCTCGCGCTGTCGCCGATCACGATGGCGGCGGACGGCGCGCTGGGCCTGCTTGGTCTCGCGCTGTTCCCGATCGCGCTGACGGTATTCATCGTGATGGCGAGCTAGGGTCGCCGCGTCAGACTTCGTAGCGCACCGCATGCGCTTCGGTCGGCAGCGGCAGATCCCAGCGCAGCAGCATCGCCTCGAGCGCACGGTTCGTCAACGACGTGTCGCGCCGTGCATTGCGGCGCAACAGCTCCGCGCGGGGCCGTTCGAGGTACACGAGCGTCACGTCGGCGCCGTACGCATACAGCAGGTCGAGCGTCTTCTTGCGCATCAGCGGCGACAGGTTCGTCGCATTCCACACGAACGGCCGCTGGTCGCGCAACAACACCTTCGCGGCATCGATCGCATGGTGCGCGACCGCGCCTTCGTTGCGGCCGTGACGCAGCCCCAACGCATCGCGCGCATCGTCGAACGACACGACCGGCAGATCCGGATGATGGCGCGCCACCCACGTGTTCTTGCCCGATGCAGGCAAGCCCGCCATCACGACGACCGACGAGCCCGGCGTGCGGAACAGCGGATAGTCGGGATGCACGTCCGCGCCGCGGAAGTAGCTGAGTGCGGTATGCGCGTCGGCGAATGCACGCGGCTGGCCGTAACAGCCGTCCTCCCGCGCCAGTTCGCGCCACAGCTCGATGTTGTCGAGCACGCGCTGCGTGTCGTGGCAGATGCGGCCGCGGATGTCGGCTTCGGCGAGCAGGCACAACAGCGGCAGGCTGACCTGCCACGACAGTTCGCGCGCGATGAACTCCGGCGTGCCGCGGCGCGCACCGCTCATCGCGAAGAACGGCACCTGATGCACGGCGATCATCCGGCAGATGGCCTCGCGCACCGCGAACGGCACGCCGGCATCCCATAATGCGATGCGCGCATCGATCGCCCCCTTGCGCGAGTGGCCGGGATGGCCGATCGCACCGGTGACGGGGTCGAGCACTGTCGTGCTCGACTTGGCGATGTCGTGCAGCAGCGCGGCCAGGAACACGATTTCCTGATCGGCGCGCGACGCTGCCTGATAACCGGGCAGTTCCAGCAGCGCATCGATCACCATCATCGTATGCGTCCATACGTCGCCTTCGCCGTGATGCGCCGGCTCTTGCGGCGTTGTTTTCGCATGTTCGAGCGCGGGGAACGCCGCGAGGCACGCGCGATAGTCCGGCTGTCGTCCGGGCGCAGGCACGAGCGCCTGCAAGTTTTCGTACTTCATGATCTGGACTCCTGTCGACGCGGCGCGCAGCCGCTTCGTATTCATGGGTTCGAATGCGCAGCCGGACACGACGCCCACGTCACCGTCGGGCGCGGCGCATACAGGTCGACACCCGGCGCGAGCAGGTTCGGGATGAACGGCTGCTCCGAGTGATGGCGCGCGGAATCGAGAATCGCCTGCACGAAATCGGGGCGCACCCACTTCAGGCGCGCGGTCGTCGTGTCGTCGGTCTCGACCTTCACGTAGAGCCCTTCGGAGCGCTCCGACTTGTCGCACTGCTGCCAGGCACGCGCGAGATCGAACCCTTGCCGCCGCACGGTGTGCTCGAATGCGCGGCGCCAGTCCGGCGTCTTCGCAAGCGACGGACCGAGCAGCGCCTTGAGGTCCGCAAGCCGCGCCGGCGCCACGCCTTCGTACAGCACGGGCACCGACAGCACGGGCCCGTCGGCGAGCAGTGCGCGCCGCGCGGGCGTCGACAGGAAGCGGCCCGTCGCGCGGTCGAACACGTCGAATTCGAAGAAATGATGCGGCAGCGCGTCGTAGAACACCGCGTGCTTCTTGCTCATCGTCTCGCCGTACATCACGTAGCGATCGCCGAGGCGCTCGAGCAGCCAGCCGGCATGGGCCGCTGCCCAGGTCTTCACGAAACCGAACTGCCGCTCGCGGCCGCCGCCGGCCAGATAGTGGCCGCGCGACTGCAGCAGCAGTTCGCCAGCCGGGCTGAAGCTGATGCCCGTGTTCGCGCCGTCGAGCTTTTCCTCGACGACGAGGTGCGCGCCGGCGAGCGTGCGATAGGGAACATGGTCGTGACCTTCGTCGCCGTCCTGCAGGCGTGAGCCTTCAAGGTGCGGCGTGCGCGGGTAGCGGGCGAGGTCGAACGATTGCGCGTAGGCGCGAAAATCCAGCGTCATGGTCTTTCTCCGGAAACAGGGAAAAAGCCGACGACGTGAACGAACGGATTGGAGTGCGTTGCGGTGTCAGTGCGAGTCCGGGCGCGGCCCTGCGATCACTGTTCCGACGCGATGGCGCAAACGGAAACGGGCAGGACGACACGCGGCCGGGACGGCAGTCGTCGGCGTATCAGGCGAAGGGACGAATGATTGCGGGCACTTGGATCACCGGTTCGATGAGGGTTCAGGGATGAAGCAGGCGGATGCTACGAAACGGTTTTTGCGGTGTCAAGCGCGACCGGGTGCGTCCATTGCGGCCTGCCGAACGCGTCGAACGCCTGCTGCGACGCGCCGCACCGGTGATCGATACATGAACGATCCGGAATCCTATGTGTGTGTTTTTCGCCACATCGCGCGCCGAATCGATCGCCGGCATCGCGTCGTCCGCTTGCTGCGCCGGTTGCGTGCATGCTAGAGTCGCCGCCATTCCGATCAACCCCTCACTCGCAAGGAGAAGAACATCATGACGTCACGCCAACGCTCCTCCCGTCGCGGGTCGTAGTTCGGGTTTTTCGCGTCCGCTCGTTTCATCGCTCACGCCACGCAGCACATCGCATCGCCGTCATCGCGATGCGCCGGATCGTTCCGGTCCGGTCGTGCCGCCCTCCTCCCGACTTCCGATGTCGGACAGCGCATGTGCGCTGTCCGCGCCATGGCCCGCCGTTCTTCCTTTTCATCGAACGGAAACCTCCATGGGCAATTCCATGCAATACCTGGCCGAGCGCATCACGCTGTGCGCTTGCGCCACCACCTGGATCGAAGGTGAGGCCATCCGGCAGCTCGAACAGGCTGCCACCCTCCCCGGCATGCGGCGCGTCGCCGGCATGCCCGATCTTCATCCCGGACGCGGCTACCCGGTCGGCGCCGCGTTCTTTTCGACCGGCCGGCTCTATCCGGCGCTGATCGGCGGCGATATCGGCTGCGGGATGGCGCTCTGGCAAACCGCGCTCGATGCGCGGCGCGTCGGTGCGTCGAAGCTCGCGAGCCGGCTCGGCTCGATCGACGCGACGCCCGATGCCGGCTGGCAGCCGCTGATCGCGGCTGCGGGCTTCGCGGATCATGCGTTTGCCGCGTCGCTCGGTACGATCGGCAGCGGCAATCATTTCGCGGAGGCGCAGCGCATCGACACGGTGTACGACGCCGAGGCCGTCGAGGCGCTCGATCTCGATCGCGACCGCCTGCTGTTGCTCGTGCACAGCGGGTCGCGCGGCTTCGGCCAGTCGATCCTCGAGCAGCACATGCGCGAGCATGGCTACGACGGCCTCGGCGAGTCGGACGCCGCATGCGCCGCGTACCTTGCGCGTCACGATGCGGCGTTACGTTATGCCGTGGCGAATCGCGACCTGATCGCGCGGCGCATGCTGGCGCGCTGGCGCAGCGATGGCCGCTGCGTGCTCGACGTGAACCACAACCTGGTGAGCCGCGCGACCGTCGACGGCGAATCGGGCTGGCTGCATCGCAAAGGTGCGACGCCGGCCGACGCGGGGCCCGTCGTCATTCCCGGCTCGCGCGGCGACTACAGCTATCTGGTCGCGCCGGGGCGGCCCGACGATGCGGCGAGCCTCGCGTCGCTCGCGCACGGCGCGGGCCGCAAGTGGGCGCGCGGCGATTGCAAGGGCCGCCTCGAGCGGCGCTTCACGCCGTCGCAGCTCACGCGCACCGCGCTCGGCAGCCACGTCGTCTGCGAGGATCGCGACCTGCTGTACGAGGAAGCGCCGCAGGCGTACAAGCCGATCGACAGCGTCGTCGACGCGCTCGAGGCGGCCGGCCTGCTGCGTCGGCTCGCTCGGCTCGCGCCGGTGCTGACCTACAAGACCTCCGGGGCGGGCGACCGATGCTGATGCAGATTTCTTCGGCACAGGGGCCACTCGAATGTCAGCTCGCCGCGGCGCATGCATTGCGGCGTCTGCAGGCGGAAGCCGATGCGCGGTGCGTGATCGTCACGGTGCTCGATGTGCAGCCGGGCGACCTGCCCGGCACGCTGCGTTCGGCACTGGTCGATCTCGACGGCGATGCCGCGCAGGCGCTCGCGCAGCGGTGGACGGGCACGCTGCAATGGATTTGCGCGAGTCTGTACCGGTCACGCCATCCACGCAAGAACTGGTTCATCGGCGTCACGCGCTGTGCGGACGCGCAGCCGCTGCCGGACAGCGACGTGCGGTTCGAAGCGATGCGTGCGCGCGGGCCCGGTGGCCAGCACGTGAACAAGACGAGCTCGGCCATCCGCGCGACCCATGTCGCGACCGGCCTGTCGGTACGCGTGGAAAGCGAGCGCAGCCAGCATGCGAACAAGCGTCTGGCGTTGCAATTGCTGCACGTGCGTTTGCAGCAGGAAGCCGATCGTCATGCGTCGGACGCGCGCCGGCAGCGGCGGATGCAACACTTTGCGCTGGCGCGCGGGAACCCCGTGCGCGTGTTTCATGGGACGGCGTTCGTGCCGGCCGATTGAGCACGACCGTGTGGTCGTCGGCGGCGGTTGCGCCGGCGGCCACGCCACCGGCGTCATGGTTTTCCCGGCCTCGCCGGATGGCGCGGGTGCGCATCGTTTTCGATACGCACTCGCCCGCCACGCAGGCTGCAACGGCCTGCCGCGCGAATCGTGTCCACCGCGCGCTCCCTACCCTTTCTGCTCGGGAAAGGATGCTTGAAACATCCTCAATTATCACGTGCCGCCGATTTGCCCACCATGTGTCGGACGATCGGCGCAGCCCGCATGGCCGCCTCTTGCACCTGCCCGGCGATGCCTGGCGTCGCATCGTGCGGCCGACGCGTGACGCCGGCTAAGAACGGCCAGCCCCGCGCCCCCGCATATCGATAATCAGGAGACACGATGAACAGCCAATCCCTCGACCTCGACGGCCACGCGGGCGCACGCGCATCCGCCCGCACGTCGGCTGCCTCCGCAGGCACCGGCGTCGACGCAACGACCCTCCCCGCCCGCCGCGTCACGCTCGGCGATTTCATGGACGATCTGCCGGTCGGTGCGTTGCACCGCTTCGTCGTCTGGGTGATCGGCATCGGGCTGTTCTTCGACATGTACGAGATCTTTCTCGTCAGTACGATCGGCTCCGCGTTGCAGCACGAATACGGGCTGAGCCGGCAAAGCGCCGATTTCAAGCTGCTGCTGGCGTCCGCGTTCATCGGCATGTTCGTCGGCGCGATGTGCCTCGGCAGCCTGGCCGACCGCATCGGCCGGCGCAAGGCGTTCCTGCTCACGCTCGGGTGGTACAGCGCGTTCTCGCTGGTCGGTGCGTTTTCGGTGAGTGCCGACATGCTCGTGGCCTGCCGGTTCCTGACCGGCATCGGCGTCGGCGCGATCTATCCGGTCGCCGACAGCTTCCTGTCCGAAATCCTGCCGAAGGACAAGCGCGGGCGGCTCGCCGCGTGGGCCTACACGACTTCGTATGTCGCGGTGCCGCTCGTCGGCTTTCTCGCGCTGTGGCTGAACCCGCTGCATGTGGCGGGCGTCGCGGGCTGGCGCATCATCCTCGCGGTCGGCAGCCTCGGCGCCGTGTACGTGCTGCTCGTCCAGCACCGGCTGCCGGAAAGCCCGCGCTGGCTGCTCGCGCAAGGCCGCACGGCCGATGCGCACGCGGCGCTGCGGCGTTTCGCGCAAAGCGCCGGCGTGCCCGTGCCCGAGCATTTCGCGGAACCGGTCCAGCCGCAGCGGCCGCTCGGGCTCGGCGAGCGCATCGCGCTGCTGCGTCGCCGTCCGTACGGCGCGCGCTACGTGATGCTGGCGATCTTTCACCTGTTCCAGGGCTTCGGCTATTACGGGTTCGGCACGCTGGCCGGCACCGTCGTGAAAAGCCGCGGCTTCGACGTGACGGACAGCACGTTGTTCATCGCGCTGTCGTTCATCGGCTATCCGATCGGCTCGCTGCTGTCGATTCCGCTGCTCAACTGGATCGAGCGCCGCACGCTCGTGATCGTGTCGATCCTGTCGATCGCGGTGTTCGGGCTGTGCTTCGCGTATTCCGGCAATACCGTGCTGATCGTCGGCTTCGGGTTCCTGACGACGTGTGCGTCCAACGTGTTCAGCAACGCGTATCACGTGTACCAGGCCGAGATTTTCCCGGCCGGCGCGCGTTCGACGGCGATCGGCAGCACCTATGCGCTGTCGCGCATCGTCAGCGGCGCGCTGCCGTTCGTGTTGCTGCCGGTGCTCGTCGACTACGGCGCGGGCGCGATGTTCGGCGTGATTTCGGTCGCACTCGGCATCGTCGCCGTCACGCTGCGCGTGCTCGGCCCGCTCACCACGCGGCGCAGCCAGGACGAGATCAATCCGGTTTGACGCGGCGATCGGCACGGGGCGCACGCACGCGTGCCCCGTGCGTCGCCGTTTCATCGCCTCATCGCATTCAGCGCGCCGACATGAAATCGAACAGCTTCGCGACGTCGGTCGTCAGCACCGCGCCGGCCTTCACGCCGACCCATAGCGTGCGCGTCGCCCACGCGTCGTCGAGCTTCACGACACCGAGCCGCGCCGCGCGCTCGCCGGTCACCGCATCGCGCGGCAGCACGCCGATGCCGAGCCCCGCCTCGATCATCCGGCTCACGCCGTCGAAATTCGATACCTGGATCCGCAGCTTCAGCGAGCGCTCGGCCGCGAACGCGGCGTCGGTCATGCGCGCGAGCAGCGAGCTGCCGTCGCTCAGGCCCACGTAGTCCTCGTCGAGCGTATCCGCGAAGCGGATGCTGTCGCGCACGGCGAACCGGTGCGCGCGCGGCACGAGCAGCACGAGCTCGTCGCGCCGGTACAGCCGCCGGTCGATGCCGGGCGCCGGCACGTTGTCGGCGAATACACCGAGATCGGCCTTGCCCGACGCGATCGCGTCGACGATCTCGTGGCTCAGCCGCTCCTCGAGACTCACCTTGATGCCGGGGTTGCCGGTGAGGAACGCGGCGAGATCGGCGGGCAGGAACTGGACGATCGCCGACGTGTTGGTCCATACGTGGATATGGCCGCGCACGCCTGCGACGTAGTCGCTCATCTCGTGCGCCATCCGGTTCACCTGCTCGATCACCTTCGCCGCATGATCGAGCAGCGCGCGGCCCGCGGGCGTCAGCTCGACGCCGCGCGCGTGCCGGACGAACAACGCGCTGCCGGTCACGCTTTCGAGTTCGGCGATGCGCTTGCTGACCGCGGACAGCGTGAGCTGGCCGTGTTCGGCTGCCTTCGTCAGGCTGCCGTGCTCGGCGACGAGCGCGAACACGCGCAGCGACTGCAGATCGAAATGAAGCGGGTTCACCATGTCGGGGGTCCTGGGAAGGCCGTGCGGGGGACGTCGTCATCGCGCCGGCCTGACGCCGATCATACGCCGGGCCGTGCGCATGCGATACGCACGATACGGCGCGGCTAGCGCGGCGCGATGGCGTGCAATGCGGCGAGCATCGCGCCGTCCGGCGTCGCGAGATCGTCGAGCACCGCGAAGTGCTGCATGCCGGGCAGCCACGCGCGGGCGATCCGCTCGCCGGCGGCTTCGCACGCCGTCGCGTATTCGTCCGCCTGCCGAACGAGTTCGGGCAGTTCGGCGTCGCCGACCGCCACGACGGTCGCCGCGCCCGGTCCGACATGGCGCAACGGGCTGTACGCGTCGACCTCCCGCGCGGTGAGCTGCAGCTTGTCGTTCAGGCAGCACAGCGCGATCGGTTCGAGATCGACGAGCGGACTGATCGCGAGTGCCGACACGACGGCCGGATGCGCGCGATGCATGGCCGTCAGATGGCCGCCCGCCGAATGGCCGCTCAGATGGATCGGCCGCCCCGCGATGCCGAGGCCGTCGCGGTCGGCCGCGAGATGGTCGAGCAGCGCGCCGATCTCGCCGACGATATCGGTCATCGTCGCGACCGGCGCGAGCGTGTATTCGGCGAGCACGACGTCGTAGCCGCACGCGAGCGGCCCGCTCGCCGCATACGCGAAATCCTCTTTCGTGCAGTGTTGCCAGTAGCCGCCGTGGATGAACACGAACAGCGGCGCGTCGGGCTGCCCGCACGGCAGCCAGTCGAAGCGCTGCGCGGGTTGCGCGCCGTAACGCAGGTCGCGGCGGCCGGGCGTCGCCGCGTACAGCGCCGCGCTGCGTGCCTGGCATGACGCGAGCAGCGCGGGGAAATCGGGAACAGCCCTCGTGTTCAGGTACGCGGCGTCGAGCGCCGCACGGTCCATGCCGCGATAGAGGATCGTCATTCGGGAAGCGTCTGGATCGGGTTGCGGATGCGCGCGGCACGTTTGTCCGTGCGCGCGGCGAAGGCGGCGGTCGGGCCGACGCCGTTGCGCCATTATCCGCGGCGCGGCCGCGCACGGCTATCCGGAATCGGCGGGCGCGGCGCGTGCC
Organism: Burkholderia semiarida; assembly: GCF_029268935.1. NCBI lineage: Bacteria > Pseudomonadati > Pseudomonadota > Betaproteobacteria > Burkholderiales > Burkholderiaceae > Burkholderia > Burkholderia semiarida. The sequence goes on from NZ_JAHLCL010000007.1 coordinate 695,200, forward strand.
TGTCCGCTTTCGGCGAAGGACTGCGACGCCGTGCGCGCGGCGGCCGGCGCTCGCGCGGGCGACCGAGCCCGGCAAGTCAGATCGGTTCGGAAATCTCGATCAGGTTCAGGTCGGGATCGCGCACGTAGATCGAGCGGATCTTCTGCGTCGCGCCGGTGCGTTCGACGGGCCCTTCGACGATCCGCCAGTCGACGCGCCGCAGGTGCGCGATTACGTCGTCGAGCGGGACCGACGCGATGAAGCACAGGTCGAGCGCGCCCGGCACCGGCACGTGCGCTTTCGGCTCGAATTCCGCGCCGCGCACGTGCAGGTTGATCTTCTGGTTGCCGAAACGGAACGCGAGCCGGCCCGCGCCGAAGGTTTCGAGCTGCATCTGCAGCACCTCGGTGTAGAAATGCTTCGTCCGTTCCGGATCGACGCAGGTCAGCACGAGATGATCGAGGTGGTCGATCAGCGCCATGGCATTCGCTCCTGTTTATGTTTCTGTTGCTGTTCACGAGAACGCGCGTTGCGCGGGCTTGCCGCCGGCATCGGCGCGCGGCGGCGGATGAAGGTCCGAGCGGCGCCCGGCCTTCAGGATCTGGCTCGGCACGTCATGCCCGATCAGCGCGGGCAGCCGTGCGGCCGCGGCGAGCACGGCCGCGAGGTCGATGCCCGTATCGTAGCCGTCGAGTTCGAGCATGTGCACGAGTTCCTCGGTGCAGACGTTGCCGGTCGCGCCCGGCGCATACGGGCAGCCGCCGAGCCCGCCGAGCGACGCGTCGAAACGGTCGATGCCGGCGTCGAGCGCGGCGAGCGTATTCGCGAGCGCCATCCCGCGCGTGTTGTGGAAGTGCAGCGTGAGCTGCAACGCAGGGAAGCGCTCGCGCGCACGTCCGGACAAGTCGCGCACCTGCGACGGAAACGCCATGCCGGTCGTATCGCACAGCGTGAAGCCGTGCACGCCGAGATCCGCGAAGCGCTGCATCCATGCGAGCACGGTTTCGGCCGGCACGTCGCCTTCCATCGGGCAGCCCATCGCGGTCGACAGCGACACGTTGATCGCGACACCCGTGCCGCGCACCGCGTCGATCACGTCGCGCAACTGCGCGAACGACTGCTCGCGCGTCATCCGCAGGTTCGCGCGGTTGTGACTCTCGCTCATCGACATCACGAGGTTCACCTCGTCGACGCCGCACGACAGCGCGCGCTCGGCGCCGCGCACGTTCGGCACGAGCGCCGTATAGACGACGCCCGGCGCGCGCGCGATGCCGTGCATCACGGCTTCCGCGTCGCGCAGCGCGGGAATCGCCTTCGGCGACGTGAACGACGTGACCTCGATCTTCGCGTAGCCGCAGGCGCTCAGCGCGTCGACGAGCGCGATCTTGTCGTCGGTGTCGACGAACGCCGCTTCGTTCTGGAAACCGTCGCGGGTCGCGACTTCGTGGATGTGGAGTCGTTGCGGATGCGCGTTCATGTATTCGTCCCGGTGGCTGTTTCAGATCACGCCGCGCGTGCGCCAGTCGTCGCGCGTCGCCGCATCGATGCCGAGCGATTCGAGCACCGCGTCGGTATCCGCGCCCAGCGCGGGGGCCGGCCGCTCGATGCGCCCGGGCGTGGCATCGAGTTTCGGCACGATGCCCGGCACGAGCACGGGCGTGCCGTCGGGCAGCGCGGCGTCGACGATCATGTCGCGCGCACGGTAGTGCGGATCGGCCGCGATGTCGGCCACGTCGTAGATGCGTCCGGACGGAATGCGCGCGTCGTTCAGCGCGGCGAGCACGTCGTCGAGGTCGTGGCGCGCGCTCCATTCGCCGATCGCCGCATCGATGTGCGCGACCTGCGCGACGCGCCCGTCGTTGTGCGCGAGCGCCGGATCGTTGCCGAGATCGGGCCGGCCGATCAGTTCCATCAGGCGCCGGAAGATGCTGTCGCCGTTGCCGGCGATCAGCGCGTACCGGCCGTCGCGGCAGCGGTACGCGTTGGTCGGCGCGATCCCCGGCAGGCTGCTGCCGGCCGGCCCGCGCACCGCGCCGAACGCCGCATATTCGGGCAACAGGCTTTCCATCATGTTGAATACCGATTCGTACAGCGCGACGTCGACGACCTGCCCCTTGCCGCCCTGCTGCTCGCGATGCCGCAACGCGAGCAGCACGCCGATCACGCCGTGCAGCGCCGACAGCGAATCGCCGAGCGAGATGCCCACGCGCACCGGCGTGCGGCCCGGTTCGCCCGTGAGGTGGCGCAGCCCGCCCATCGCCTCGGCGATCACGCCGAAGCCGGGGCGGTCGCGATACGGGCCGGTCTGCCCGAAGCCCGACACGCGCAGCATCACGAGCCCCGGGTTGAGCGCGGACAGCGTGTCCCAGCCGAGCCCCCAGCCTTCGAGCGTGCCGGGCCGGAAGTTTTCGATCAGCACGTCGGTCTCCGCGACGAGGCGGCGCACGACGTCCTGCCCTTCGGGCGTGCGCAGATCGAGCGTGAGCGAGGTCTTGTTGCGCGACTGCACGGCCCACCAGACCGACGTGCCGTCGTGCAGCAGCCGCCACTTGCGCAGCGGGTCGCCGACGCCGGGCGGCTCGACCTTGATGACGTCCGCGCCGAATTCGGCGAGCATCCGGCCCGCGAGCGGCCCGGCGATCAGTTGGCCGAGTTCCAGCACGCGGATGCCGTCCAGGGGGCGTGTCATGACTGTCTCCGATGAAATCGCGTTGTCGATGACGGCGATCATGACGGCGTTCGCGCCCGGCGAAAATCGCTCGATGGTCAACCTGCCTTTCCGAAACGGAAAGGCGGGCGACGGCGCGATCGCGGTATCGGCCAAGCGGGACGCGCCAGCCTTTCCGTCCGGGAAAGCGCGCTCGCGCAACGGTCAAACGACGGCGCGCGCGCCGCCGGCAGAATCGGGGCCGTTCCGCGCCATCGGGCGCTTGCCAGCGAGACCGCCATGTTTTCCGTTTCTTCTCCCGCGAAGATCGTGTTTCTCGACCGCGCGACGCTGTCGCCCCAGACCGTGCTGAAACGATTTCCGTTTCCGCACGCCTTGCAGACATTCGACCGGACGGCCGCGCACGAGGTCGCGGCGCGCATCCGCGACGCGCACATCGTCGTGACGAACAAGGTGCGGCTCGACGCGACGGCCCTCGCCGATGCGCGGCAGATACGGATGATCGCGATCGCGGCGACCGGCACCGACATCGTCGATCTCGATGCGTGCGCGGCACGCGGGATCGTCGTGAGCAATATTCGCGGCTATGCGGTGCGCACGGTACCCGAGCACACGTTCGCGCTGATCTTCGCGCTGCGCCGCAGCCTCGTCGCTTATCGCGACGCGGTGCGCGCGGGGCGCTGGCTCGACAGCGGACAGTTCTGCTTTTTCGATCACCCGATTCGCGACCTGGCCGGTGCGACGCTCGTGATCGTGGGCGACGGCGTGCTCGGGCGCGCGGTGGCCGCCATCGCGCGGGCGCTCGACATGCGCGTGCTGTTCGCGGCACACGGCGACACCGCGCGCGACGGCCATGCACCGTTCGACACGCTGCTGCGCGACAGCGACGTGATCACGCTGCACTGCCCGCTCACGCCCGCGACGCGGCACCTGATCGACGCCCGCGCATTCGCGCGGATGGCGCGCCGGCCGCTGCTGATCAATACCGCACGTGGCGGGCTCGTGGACGAAAGCGCGCTCGTCGAGGCGTTGCAGTCGGGGCAGATCGCGGGCGCGGGGTTCGACGTCGTCACGCAGGAGCCGCTGCCGGCCGCGCATCCGTTTCACGCGATCCTGTCGCATCCGGCGTTCATCCTGACGCCGCATGTCGCGTGGGCGAGCGACGAGGCGATGCAGACGCTGGCCGATCAGCTCGTGGACAACGTCGCCGCGTTCGTCGGCGGCGAGCCGCGGCATGTCGTGTGACACGCACGAACGGAACGGCCCCGCTCGATTGCTCGAAGCGGGGCCGACTGAATGCGGGGCTGCTTGCGCCAGCGACCCGGCACATGAAGGGTTCGTGCCTCGGCCCTGTCTGGCGGCGGGTTTCCGACTATCTGATGGGCGCTACTTCAACGCGTTCAGACCGGCAAGGATGCCGATATCAGGCCAGTCCGAAAAGCGGAAAGCCGGCTCAGTAGGCGGACATCTCGACGCAAGGGTCGACCTTCGACGGCGAACAGATGACCGAGTACTTGGCGCTCTCGCGCATCAGCGCCTCGCCTTCGTGCAGCGCGATCTTGATCTCGGGGTGACGCTCGTACGCGAGGAAGGCCGAGCACACGACCGCGGACATCACGACGAGGGAAAACACAAATTTTTCAAGGGCTTGGAAACGTTCAGGCATGATCTTGACCTTTCTCTCAGCCCGGAATTATACCTTGAGATAAGGGTTTTCCCTATAACCCTGCCCGCATACCGAGGATGCGTTCAAATCAAGATAGGCGCGATGGTCGCGCCCTTTCATCAAAAACATGTCGCCGCGGCCCGCGCGGATGGGGCCGCATACACGAGGAAGGAGAAGAAGGTTCGCCGCCGGCGCGTCACTGCGGCGTCGAAGCGCCGCTCGCCGCATTGCCCGGCCACGCCTTGCCGATATGGTCGATCAGCGACTTCGCGGTGCCCGTCACGAGCGCCGCGTCGACGCCCGACGTCTGCCATGAGCCGTCGGCCGCCTTCACGAAGGTCAGGTTCGCGCGCGACGGCGAGTAATCGGCGTTGCGCCACGTGACCACGACGTCGCACGAGTACGTGCGATCGCCGAGCTTCTTGCAGTCGCCGTCGGGTTTCGCCGATACGACGTCGGCCGATACGGGCAGCGGCTGGCCGAACAGCGCGTTCAGCCCGCCGTGGTTTTCCGCTTCGAGCGCGCGGCGCACGGCGGCGTCGACGTCGCTCGATCCGGGACCGTCGTGAAGCAGGTTGCAGGCCGCCAGCAGCGTCGACGCGCCGGCGAGGGTCAGCAGCAGTTGAAACTTCATGGATATCCGTCGATCGGGGGAACGCCGCGTAGTCTGCAACGTCCGCGTGTCGTGCGCGGTATCCATTTGTAACCAATTGCACGACGGCTGGGCGGCACGGCGGCCGCGCGCGATCGTGCGACGCCCCCGCCTACTGCCGTTGCTGCTTCACGCGGCTCACGAGTTGCGTCGGGCTGACGAACTGCAGCGCGATCACGACCCACACGAGCGTGATCGCCATGTAGATCATCGCCATCGCGTCGATCGACTGCGGCGCGCGCACGCCGGTCGAGAACACCGCGTAATACAGCGCGACGACAAGCGTCTGCGTGCTCGGGCCCGCGGTGAAGAACGTCAGCTCGAACATCCCGATCGTGCGCACGAGCACGAGCAACCCGGCCGCGAGCATGCCGGGCACCAGCAGCGGCAGCAGCACGTAGCGGAAATAGCGCCACGTGTTCGCGCCGAAGATGCGCGCGGCGGCTTCGAGGTTCGGATCGATCTGCTCGATGAACGGTGTCATCACGAGGATCACGAACGGCAGCGCCGGCACGAGATTCGCGAGGATCACGCCCGGCAGCGTGCCCGCGAGCCCGATCTTGTACATCACGGTCGCCATCGGGATCCCGTAGGTGACGGGCGGCACCATCAGCGGCAGCAGGAACACCAGCAGCGCGAAGCGCTTGCCGCGAAACTGCACGCGCGCGAGCGCATACGCGGCCGGCACGCCGAGCGCGATCGACAGCAGCACGACCGCGCCGACGACCTCGACGGTCACCCACAGCACGCTCGCGAGCTGGAAATCCTCCCATGCCTTCGCATACCAATGCAGCGTGAAGCCCTGCGGCAGCGGCGTGCCGAACCAGCGCGTCGCGACCGAGTTCACCGCGACGGTCGCGATCAGCAGCATCACGTTCAGCAGGAAGAACGCCATCAGCCCCCAGACGAGCGCCTTCCATGCGCGGCCGGCGAGATTGCTTTTCATCCGATGCGGTTTCCTTGCATCGACGGGCCGCGCATCGGGGGCGTCGTGCTTCGGCGGCCACGTGCGAGCGGCATGATTGTCGGTCGCCATCAGCCCTTGCCTCCCGTTACCGCACCCGTGTAGAAGAAGCGGCGCGCGCCGAGCATCGACGCGACCACCAGCAACTGCGCGAAGCCCATCACGATCGCGATCGCCGATGCGAGCGAATAGTCGTAGCTTTCGAACGCGGCTTCGGCCGCCGCGATCGAGATCACGCGCGTCGGCCCGGCCGGCGCGCCGAGCAACACGGCCGACGGGAACACCGAGAACGCCTGCACGAACGACAGGCACGCGGCCATCGTGAGCCCCGGCACGAGCAGCGGCAGGTAGATCTGCCGGAACTGCTGCCACGGGTTCGCGCCGAGCGTCGCGGCCGCGCGCGCGAGCGTCGGGTCGATGCCGCTGATGTACGACAGCATCAGCAGGAACGCGAACGGAAAGCCCGACACGATCAGCGACAGCAGCACGCCCCAGTAGTTGTGCGTGAGGCGCACTTCGTCGGTGTACAGGTGCAGCCCCTGCAGCGCCTGCGGAAACCAGCCGTTCGGCCCGAAGTACGTGAGCATCCCGTCGGCGACGAGCACCGTGCCGAGCGTGACGGGAATCACGAGCAGCGTCGTGACGAACTTCTGGTACGGCGAATGGCGGCGCAGCGCGAACGCGACCGGCACCGCGATGCCGACGTTGAGCAGTGTGGCCGGCACCGCGAGCTTGAGCGTGACGAGCACGGTCGGCCACATCGCCGTGTCGGTGAAGAACTGCACGTAGTTCGCGAGCGCGCCGCCGCCGTTCATCGGCTGGAACGACAGCACGAGGCCGTACGCGAACGGATAGATGAACAGCGCGGCGATGAACGCGAGCGCCGGCGTGACGAGCCAGGCTTTCGCGTCGCGCGCCGCGCCGCCGGTCGCGAGCGTGCTCATGCGGCCTCCGGGCGGGACGCCGCCGAGCGCGCCGCGTGGCGCAGCCCGTTCATTGCCCGTCTCCCGCATAGACGAGCGTGCGCGCCGGCGCCACGCGCAGCCTCAAGCGCTCGCCTTCCGTGAACTCGCAGGCCACGCGCGCCCAGATCGCGCCGAACGGCGTGATCGCGCGGATCAGCGAGTCGCGCCCGCCGTACTCGACCGTCTCGACGGTCGCGTCGAATGCATTGTCGGCGCCTTGTTCCGCGCGCTCGATGTCGTCGGGGCGCAGCGCGACGACGACCTCCTTCGCGTCGAAGCCGGCCATCGGCACGCCCGCGAGGCGCACGCCGCCCGACGCGACGTTCACGTAATCGCCGGCCATGCCTTCGAGCGTGAACGGCAGCACGTTGCGATAGCCCATGAAACGCGCGACATGCAGATTGTGCGGGCGCGTGTAGACGTCCTTCGGCGACGCGACCTGCTGCACGACGCCCTCCTTCATCACGACGATACGGTCGGCCATCGACAGCGCCTCGTCCTGGTCGTGCGTCACGTAGATCGTCGCGCGTTCGAGCTGCGTGTGGATGCGGCGGATCTCCGCGCGCATCTCGATGCGCAGCTTCGTGTCCAGGTTCGACAGCGGCTCGTCCATCAGCACGAGCGGCGGCTCGATCACGATCGCACGCGCGATCGCGACGCGCTGCTGCTGCCCGCCCGACAACTGCCCGGGCAGCTTGCCTTCGTGACCGACGAGCTGCACGAGCTCGAGCGCCTGCTGCGCGCGCCGCCGCGTTTCCTGCTTCGGCACGCCGCGCATCTTGAGGCCGAAGCCGACGTTGTCGAGCACCGACATGTGCGGGAACAGCGCGTAGTTCTGGAACACCATGCCGAAGCCGCGACGCTCGGGCGGCAGCACGTCGATGCGCGTGTCGTCGAGCCAGATGCCGCCGCGCGTGAGCGGCTGCAGCCCCGCGATGCAGTTCAGCGCGGTCGATTTGCCGCAGCCCGACGGGCCGAGCAGCGCGATGAACTCGCCGCGCCGGATCTCGAGGTCGAGCCCGTCCAGCGCGGCGACCTGCGCGCCTTGCGCATTGGTGAAACTGCGGCACACGCCGTCGAGCCGCAACCGTTCGAAACTGTGATTCATTCCACGAACTCCATCGACGCGGACGCCGCGGCGCCCGCCGGTTCAGGCGTCACTTCGATTTCTGCGAACCGATCTCGCGATCCCATTTCTGGAACGCGGCGACCATCGCCTGCGCATTGAGCGGCTGCACGTGCGGACGATCGGCGAGCAGCTTCGCGTATTCGGGGCGGCCGAACTTGCGCACGACTTCCTGGCTGTGTGCTGGCGCCATCTCGAGCGTCACGCCCTTCACCGCCGGGCCCGGATAGAAATAGCCGTCGTCGTAGGTCATCGCCTGCTGCGCCGGTTCCAGCAGGAAGTTCATCAGCTTGAACAGCACGTCGAGCTTTTCCTTCGGCACGCCCTTCGGGATCACCATGTAGTGCGCGTCGTTGACCCACGTCATGTTGTCGAACGCCTGGATCTTGAATTCGGCCGGCACGATGCCGAGCGCGCGCGGGTTGAGATCCCAGCCGGTGACGGTCACGGTCATGTCGCGTGTGCCCTCGCCGAGCTCCTTCATCACCGCCGACGTGCCGCCCGGGTAGTACGGCACGCATTCGTTCAACTGTTTCAGGAACGCCCAGGTCTTGTCCCAGCCGTTGATCGGGTCCTGCGGATTCTTGTCGCCGAGCACGTACGGCAGCCCCATCAGGAACGTGCGGCCGGGGCCGGAGTTCGCCGGGCGCGCATAGATCAGCTTGTTCGGGTGCGCCTTGCACCACGCGAGCAGCTGCTCGGGCGTCTTCGGCGGGTCGCTGACCTTCGCCGGGTTGTATTCGAGCAGCGGGCCGGCCGGCATGTAGGTCACTACGAGGCCGAAGCCCTGCGCGAGATCCTGCATCTTGCGCGGGCCGGGCGCGTATTTGTCGAGCACGCCGGGGAGCGCGGCCGCGTTGTCGGGCAGCAGCTTCTGCCACAGGTTCTGTTCGATGCCGGCGGCCAGCGCGTCGGTGCCCGTCAGCACGAGATCGATGTCGGCGCGCCCCGCCGCCTGCATCGCCTTGATCTTGCCCGGCAACTGCGGCGCGGGTGCGTTCGTGAACGTGACGTTCGCGACGAGACTCGGGTTCTTCTCCTTGAACGCCTCGATGGCCTTCTGCGTGAGCTGCAGATTGCCTGCGACGTCGACGATGTTCAGCGATACGGGGGCGGCAACGGCCGCGGCGGCCGACAGCGCGAAGCCCAGTGCGAGTGCGATCCGGCGGACACGGCGAGCGATCGGGGTGGTGTTCATGTCTCCTCACTTCGGTCGGTGGATGGGACCGTTCTTGTCAGGAAATCATGACGGCGTTATACGATGTCGGTCAACAAAAAACCGCGGGATGCGGGGCGGGACTTTCCCTGACAAAAAGCTTCCGTGCGCCGACGAATTGTGCACCGCGCGACGGCGTCCGGCGTGGGCCCGCCGCTCGCGCAGGGTGTTAGGACGTCATATATCGAGGTGAGACGAACCGCGTTGGGCCGTATACGTTTCCCCCTGCCGCGCGAGAAGCGTTGCCGTCATGTCTTGCGGCACCGCGCGCGACGCCGGGCATGGCCGTCGCGCCGAACCACGGGCGGCTGCCTACGCCTGCATCGTTTTCCCGGATCGGCTACAGTGGGCGCTTTCGGCGCGCGCCGCCCTGCCGCCGCGAACCGTGCGCGAGCGCGGCGGCACGGGCGGAGCGCGGATCATTCACTTCGACGAGCGAACCTTCATGCCCGATCTGTCCGCCTTCCCGATCACGCAAAAGTGGCCGGCCCAGCATCCCGACCGCCTCCAGCTCTACTCGCTGCCGACGCCGAACGGCGTCAAGGTGTCGATCATGCTCGAGGAAACCGGCCTGCCGTACGAGCCGCACCTCGTGCGCTTCGACACGAACGACCAGTTGTCGCCCGAATTCCTGTCGCTGAACCCGAACAACAAGATCCCGGCGATCATCGATCCGAACGGCCCAGACGGCCAGCCGCTGCCACTGTTCGAATCGGGCGCGATCCTGATCTATCTGGCGGACAAGACGGGCCAGTTGATCCCGAAGGATCTCGCGGGCCGCTACGAGACGATCCAGTGGGTGATGTTCCAGATGGGCGGCATCGGGCCGATGTTCGGCCAGGTCGGCTTCTTCCACAAGTTCGCCGGCCGCGATTATGAGGACAAGCGTCCGCGCGATCGCTACGTCGCCGAATCGAAGCGCCTGCTCGGCGTGCTTGACGCGCACCTCGCGAATCGCCAGTGGGTGATGGGCGATACCTACACGATCGCCGACATCGCGATCTTCCCGTGGGTGCGCAATCTGGTTGGCTTCTATGAAGCGGGCGATCTGGTGGGCTTCAGCGAATTCCGCAACGTGAAGCGGGTGCTCGACGCGTTCGTTGCGCGGCCGGCTGTCGAGCGCGGGCTCAATATTCCGGCGCGGGGTTGATCCGCTGCGCGGGTACGCGCCGTGCGAGCCACGGCCCATGATTTGTGCCGCCCGCCGCCCGCCGCCCGCCGCCCGCCGCATTGCGCGGCGGGTTTTTTTTGACCATTGCCGATCTCCGGGGAACGCCGGGAGACCGTCGGTATTCGGCCATGAAGCATCATCGGCTTGCGTCGACGGCGAGACGTCGAGGCGTCCCGTTTGGTTCAGGGAACGGACACCCAAGTCATGCCATGAGACGTATTCGATCGCCCCTGGCCGACTCTTGGTCGGATAGATCGCAAAATGCAGCGCCTGCGCACCCCAACGAAGATCCGCGTCGGGACAGATCCCAACGCGAGCTGGCAGCCGAATTTCGCCGCTGTGTCTGCGCAAGCTTGCGGCCTAAACTCGTCTATCGACGCTGGTAGACAACGCCTTGAATCGAGACCTGATCTGGCTCCGGCTTCTCGTCAAAACGTTTATGCGCCTCGGCAATGGCGACTTGATTCTCGCTCGCCCAATTGACCAACGCCATGACAGGCTTCAACAGCGTTCTTCCCATGTCGGTGAGTTCGTAATCGACGCGAGGCGGAATCGTTGCATACATCGTTCGCGTTATCAGTCCGTCGCGTTCCAGTCCGCGCAAGGTCAGCGTCAGCATCCGCTGGGAAATGCCCTCGATGCGGCGCTTCAATTCGTTGAAGCGCCGCGGGCCGTCGGCCAGCATAGCGACAATGTAGAGGCTCCACTTGTCGCCGATGCGATCCAGGATTTCACGAGTTGCCAGGCAGCCGCCTGCGTCAGGGGCAGGCATATCGGCAGGCAGCTCGGGGGGACTAAGTGACATGCGTGTGCCTTCTTGTGGGGAAACGGCAGGAACCATACCATCCTTTGTATGAATTCATAAGTCAGGTCACTTAATCGACTTGGTTCTTATTTTATACTTGGGAGCCGCTATGAGCCACACTCTGCTTGTCACGTCCAGCCCGCGCGGGGCCGACAGCCTTTCCACCCGCTTTGCCACCGAAATCGCAGAGGGCATCCAAGCCCGCGCGGGCGGCCCGCTGACCGTGCGCGACCTTGCCGCGAATCCTCCGCCCCATATCGCACCGGCCTACATCCAGGGTCGGGTCACCTCGCCCGCGGATCGCACGCCGGAACAGGTCGAGGCGGTGAAGATCGCGCAAGAGCTGGTCGATGAGTTGAAGGCCGCCGATGTGATCGTGCTCGGTTCGGGCATGATCAACTTCAGTCTGTCGTCGCAGCTAAAGGCTTGGTTCGATCACGTCACCTGGCCGGGCGTCACCTTCGGTTACGGCGATATTGGGCCGAAGGGGCTGCTGACCGGCAAGAAGGTCTATCTCGTTACCGCTGCCGGTGGCGTGTTTTCGGAAGGTGCATGGGCACCGTTCGACTTTCAGACCAGCTATTTGCTGCACCTGCTCGGTTTCATCGGCCTGACCGACGTTGAAGTGGTGCGTGTCGAAGGCACGGTTTTCGGCCCCGATGCGGCGAAGGCCGTAATCGCCAACACCGAAACGGTCATCAAAGCCTTGTTGGCGAAGGCTGCGTGACCTCATGGCCCGGAAAAAACCTCGCGCCGTTCGGTGCTTCGGTGCAACCGGGCTGGCCTGAAGGCACATCATCGAGGAAGCCTTGAAGCTGGGCTACAACGTGTCCCGGCGACGACGTGAAGAAACGCGCGTCGTTCGCGGGAAGGGTCGAATCGTTGTCGGCGATCCGGTCACGAGAACAGGGTTATGCAAATAGACCTCTATACTGAAATCACATGCCCGTGGTGCATCGTCGGGCATCACCGTCTCGACAAAGTGCTGACGGAGCGTTTTCCCAACCTGATCGTTGACATTCGGCAGCATCCAGTCCTGCTGCTGCCAGATGCACCGTCAGGCGGTCTCTATATTCCCGATTTGCTGCGTTCGCGCTACGGCATAACCGATCCGAAGGTCGCCTTTGCTCGCCCCGAGGGAGAAGCTCGCGCATCGGGCTTCGACCTGGATCTTGGTCGCCAGCTCTGGGCCTATCCGACCCAGGCTGCTCATGCCGTGATTCTGGCAGCCGCTGGGCGTGACACGCAGCACAGGCTCGCCGTTGCAATCACCGATGCTTACTTCATCGCAGCGAAGAACATCGCCGATGCGGATGTGCTGGCTGACATTGCCGCCGACTACGGTTTTAACCGCGATCAGGCGCGTGCCATCGCTCTTGATCCTGAACAGCACCATCGCGTCGAAGCGGAGGCGTTCAAGTCAGCGAATGCCGGCGTTCGTTCGGTTCCTCATTTTGTCTTTGGGGAAAGCATTGCCATCAATGGGGGGCGCTGTGAAGACGAGATTGCTGCGGCAATACAAGCGGCTTCCGGCGCAATCCCTCTCTGACGCGGCTTCCTCAAATCCAATGACTCGGAAGTCGGCGTACGCCGCGTCGACAAGGTTCTGCGGCGCTGTTCACTGTGTTGGGCGATGCCCGACCAAAAAGACCGGCCGTCGGAAGACCGAAGTACTTCAAGAAGCGACGAAGGGAGCGTGATCTTACGACCGACCGCAATGGGCCGACACGCGACGTCCACGAGAATTCACGAAGAACTTTTTGCCCGCGCGTACGTTTCCATCACGCATTGTTCAACGCGAGTTCCCTTCCTCCCCTTCCGGCGTTCCGGCTTCCAACCCCGCCAGCAGCTTCCCCAACAGCCGCGACAACTGCGCCTGTTCGGTCTCTGACAACGCAGCCAGCACCGCCCGCTGGTTATCGATATGCGCGACGACCGCCTCGTCGATCAGCGCGCGCCCGGCATCCGTCAACGCGACGAGCGTCCCGCGCCCGTCGGCCGGATTCGGCCGGCGCTCGACCCAACCGGCCTTCTGCAGCCGGTCGATGCGCGCGGTCATCCCGCCCGACGACATCATCAGCGCGTCGTACAGCGCGGTCGGCGTCAGCGCGAACGGCGCGCCGCTGCGCCGCAGCGTCGCGAGCACGTCGAATTCCCCCGGCTGCATGCCGTAGCGCGCGAACAGCGGATTGAGACGATCGCGCGCGATCACGAGCGCGGCTTCCTGCAGCCGCCCCATCACCACCATCGACGTCGCGTCGAGATCCGGGCGCTCGACCCGCCATTGCGCGAGCGCATGCTCGGCTCGATCCATTAACCCTCCTCGGCTCACCAGTTATCTTGACGTCGAGATAAATCGACATATATCTTGATGTCGAGATACTTTACCTGAAAAACGTGCGGCGCCTGGCTGGCAGCCGCGCATCGATATCGAGGGCCTTGCAATGAATCGCTTCACCTCCCCCGGCTGGCGGCTCGCCGCGATCGTGCTCGTCGGGCTGAACCTGCGGCCGGCGCTTGCCGCGATCGGTCCGCTGCTCGACATGATCCAGCGCGCGACGGGCATCGGCGACGGCGCGGCGAGCCTGCTGACGACGATCCCGATCCTGCTGATGGGGCTCGGCGCGCTGAGCGCGCGGCGCCTGCAGTGCCTCACCGGGATCGCGGGCGGCGTGTGGCTCGGCGTCGCGTTGATCGCGCTGGCCTGCGCGTCGCGCGTCGGGGCGCAGCACGCATGGCTGCTGCTCGCGAGCGCGTGCTGCGCGGGCGTCGGGATCGCGATGGTGCAGGCGTTGCTACCCGGCTTCGTGAAGGCGCATTTCGCGACACGCATCGGCGGCGCGATGGGCGTCTATTCGACGTCGATCATGGGCGGCGCGGTGCTCGCGAGCGTCGTCGCGCCGTTCGCCGCGGTGCGCTGGGGCTGGCTCGCCGCGCTCGCGGGCTGGGCGTTGCCGGCGGCGCTGACCGCACTGGCCTGGCCGCTGGCCAGCCGGGGCGGCGACGCGCTTGCCTCCGGCCCGGTGTCGGTATCGGGTGCGCAGCCATCGCGTTCTCCGCGGGCGTGGCGGCTCGCACTGTTCTTCGGCATCGCGACGGGTGCTTACACGCTCGTGCTCGCGTGGCTGCCGCCGTACTACACACGGCTCGGCTGGTCGCCGACCGCGGCGGGCAGCCTGCTCGGCGGCGTGACGTTCGCGGAAGTCGTCGCGGGGCTGACCGTTTCCGCGACGATCGACCGCCTGCCCGATCGCCGGCCTGCGCTGCATGCGGCGATCGCGTCGCTGCTCGTCGGGTTACTGGTGATGCTGGCCGCGCCCGACGCGCTCGCATTGCCGGCCGCGCTGCTGCTCGGCGCGGGCATCGGCGCGCTGTTTCCGCTGTCGCTGATCGTCACGGTCGACCACGCGACCACGCCGGCCGATGCCGCGTCGCTGACGGGGTTCGTGCAGGGCATCGGCTATCTGATCGCCGGCCTGTTTCCGTTCGCGGCCGGCATCGTGCGCCAGCATCTGGCGGATCTCACGCCCGCGTGGATCGCGATGGCGTGCCTGTGTATCGCGCTGTTCGCGCTGGCGGCCGGCTTTGCGCCGAAGCAGATGCGGCAGATCGCGCGGGCCTGACGGGCCTGACGGCCGGGCGCGCCGATGCCAAGGCCGGCGCGCTCAGCCCGCGCTCGCGTAGAGCGTCGAATCCGCGAACCCTTCGGCGTCGAGCACGCGCCCGATCAGGATCAGCGCGGTGCGCTCGATCTGCGTGCCCTGTACCTTGTCGACGATGTCGGCCAGCGTGCCCGTCACGCGCTCCTCGTCGGGCCAGCTCGCGCGATAGATCACCGCCACCGGGCAATCGGCGCCGTAATGCGGCAGCACTTCGTCGACGATGCGCGCGAGATGGCGCACGCCGAGATGGATCGCGAGCGTCGCGCGATGCGCGGCGAGCGCGCCGAGCGCTTCGCCCTCCGGCATCGTCGTCTTGCCCGCGAAGCGCGTGAGGATCACCGTCTGCGCGACGCCGGGTAGCGTCAGTTCGACGCCGAGCGTGGCCGCGCATGCGGCCGTGGCCGTCACGCCCGGCACGATTTCGTATGGAATCCCGAGCGCTTTCAGGCGGCGGATCTGCTCGCCGATCGCGCCGTACAACGAGGGGTCGCCCGAATGCACGCGCGCGACGTCCTGCCCTTTCGCGTGCGCGGCGGCAAGCAGCGCGACGATCGCGTCGAGATCGAGTTCGGCCGTGTTGACGACCTGCTCCGCGCGATGACCGTCGAGCACGGCGGCCGGCACGAGCGAGCCCGCATACAGGATCACCGGGCACGTGCGCACGAGGCGCTGGCCCTTTACCGTGATCAGCTCCGGGTCGCCGGGGCCCGCGCCGATGAAATACACCGTCATCGAAATTTCTCCGTCAATTCGTGGGATGAGCCGCTGCGTTGCGTCACGCGCGCGCGGCCGGATCGAGTGCGTCGACGAGCGCCGTGACCGAGTCGAACGCGCGGTCGGCATCGGGCAGCGGCGGCCGGCGCAGCATCACGACCGGCAGCCTGCGTTCGCGCGCGACGTCGAGCTTGGCCTCGGTGGCCGCGCCGCCGCTGTTCTTGCTGACGACGACGTCGATGCCGGCCAGCGCGAACAGCGCGCGCTCGCCTTCGGGCGTGAACGGCCCACGCGCGGCGACGACCTGCGCGCGGGCGTTGCCGGGGTGCGCGTCTAGGCAGCGCACGAGCCAGAACTGGTGCGGCGGGATCGCGTCGAGATGCGCGAGCGGCTCGCGGCCGAGCGTGAACAGCGGGCGCCTGAACGGCGCGAGCGCGGCCTCGATGCCGGCCCAGTCGTCGACCATCCGCCAGTCGTCGCCCGGTTGCGGCGTCCACGGCGCGCGTCGCAGCGCCCAGAGCGGCACGCCCGCGGCGCGCGTCGCCGCCGCGGCGTTCGCGCTGATTTGCGCGGCATACGGATGCGTTGCGTCGATCACGAGACCGATGCCGGCGTCGCGAAGATACGCGGTGAGCCCGGCCGCGCCGCCGAAACCGCCGACGCGCACGTCGCAGCGCAGATCGTCTGGCGTCTTGCCGAGACCGGCGAGACTGTAGACATGATGCGGGCCGAGCGTGCGCGCGATCTTCAGCGCATCGCCGGTGCCGCCGAGCAGCAGGATGCGCGGGCTCATCGCGCCTCCCCGACGAAACGGCCCTGCCGGTCGATCGCGAACATCTCGACCGAGACCGACGGCGGCACGATGTCGCGCGCCACCCGCAACGCATGCGCGCAGACGAGATCGCCGAGCGGCACGCCGTCGGCCTGCGCGAGTTTCAACGCTTCCTGGCTCGTGTTCGCGGCGCGCATCGCGGCCTGCAGCGCATCGCTCGCGCCGGCCTCGGCCGCCCACTGCGCGAGCAGCGGCAGATCGATGCTCGAATGGCGGCTGTGCAGGTCGAGATGGCCGGCCGCGAGCTTGCTGAGCTTGCCGAAGCCGCCGCACATCGACAGGCGCGCGACCGGCGCGCGCCGCAGGTGCTTGAGCACCGCGCCCGCGAAATCGCCCATTTCGATGAGCGCCATGTCGGGCAGACGGTAGTGCGCGCGCATCGCGTCCTCGCTCGCGTTGCCCGTGCAGGCGGCGATGTGCGCGATGCCGTTCGCCCGTGCGACGTCGATGCCCTGATGAATCGACGCGATATAGGCCGAACACGAGAACGGCCGCACGATGCCGGTCGTGCCGAGGATCGACAGCCCGCCGACGATGCCCAGGCGCGGGTTCATCGTCTTCAGCGCGAGCGCCTCGCCGCCTTCCACGCCGATCGTCACGTCGAAGCCGCCCGCGTAGCCGTGTTCGGCGGCGAGCGCTTCGAGGTGCGTGGTCATCATCTGGCGCGGCACCGGGTTGATCGCCGGTTCGCCGACCGGCAGCGTCAGCCCCGCACGCGTGACCGTGCCGACGCCCGGCCCGGCATGAAAGCGCACGCCAGGCGCGGCCGCGAGCGCGACACGCGCGAAGATCAGCGCGCCGTGCGTGACGTCCGGATCGTCGCCGGCATCCTTGATCGTGCCGGCTTCGGCGCCCTCGGCCGTGGCGCGGCAGAATTCGAGCCGCATCATCACGCGCTGCCCCTTCGGCAGCACGATCTCGACCGCGTCGTCCGCGTGACCCGCGAGCAACAGCCGCGCGGCCGCGAGCGACGTCGCGGTCGCGCAGCTGCCGGTCGTGTAGCCGAAGCGTAGCGGCGCGGGCTGTTCGGGGGTTTCGTCGCGCATCACGCGTCCATTGGGTTCGACGTGTTCGACATATGCGACGAGCCGGCCGCGTCTGTCGCGTCGGGCTTGCGCACGTCGTACAGCGTGACGGGCAGCGGCTGCCGCCACGTGTCGAAGCGGCCGAGCGGCTCGGCATGCGCGAGCGACACGCGCGTGAGCGTGCCGCCATGCGCATCGCGCCACGCGGCGAGCGCGATCTCGCCCTGCAGCGTGACCGCGTTCGCGACCAGCCGCCCGCCGGGTTTCAGCGACGCCCAGCACGCGTCGAGCACACCCGGCGCCGTTGCGCCGCCGCCGATGAAGATCGCGTCGGGCGCGGCGAGCCCCGCGAGCGCAGCGGGCGCGCGGCCCGCGACGAGTTGCAGGCCCGGCACGCCGAGCGTATCGCGGTTGTGTTCGATGAAGCGCTGCCGCTCCGCATGCGCTTCGATCGCGATCGCCTGGCAGGATGGATGCGCGCGCATCCATTCGATGCCGATCGACCCGCTGCCGGCGCCGACGTCCCACAACAGTTCGCCGGGGGCCGGCGCAAGACGACCTAGCGTCATCGCGCGCAGGTCGCGCTTGGTGAGCTGGCCGTCGTGGCGGTATGCGTCGTCGGGCAGGCCGGGCGTGAGCGCGCGGCGCGGCGCATCGGGCCCCGCCTGGCAGTCCAGCGCGACGAGATTGAGCGCGGCGGTTTCGTCGACGTTCCAGTCCTGCGCGAGGCCGTCGATACGGCGCTCGAGCGGCCCGCCCAGATGCTCGAACACGCTGACGCGCGTCGGCCCGAAGCCGCGTGCGGCGAGTTCGGCCGCGACGGCGGCCGGCGTGCGGCCGTCGGCGCTCAGCACGAACAGGCGCCGGCCCGGCAGCAGGTGGCGCGCCAGCGTCGCGAGCGGACGCCCGACGAGCGACACCGCGCCGACGTCCTGCAGCGCCCAGCCGAGGCGCGCGGCGGCGAGCGACAGCGACGACGGCGCGGGCAGCACGCGCCATTCGTCGGGAGAAAGCTGGCGGGCGAGCGTCGCGCCGACGCCGAACAGCATCGGGTCGCCGCTCGCGAGCACGCATACGGGCGCGCCGCGGCGCGCGAGCAGCCCCGACAGGTCGAACGGCGACGGCCAAGCTTCGCGCGCGGCCCGCAGCCGGGCGGGCAGCATGTCGAGATGCCGTTTCGCGCCGACCACATGCGTCGCGTCGAGCAGCGCGCGCCGCGCGTGGCGTCCGAGCCCCGCGTAACCGTCGTCGCCGATGCCCACTACCGTCAGCCACGCCGTCATGCACCCTTCCCCATCGTTCGATTCCATCGTGTCGCCGCGCGGCCGTGAAAGCGCCGGTGCAGCCGTCCGCATTGCGAAAAACGGCATGGTACCGTGTTCCACCCGGCGTTTCATCCGCCGGCCCGCCAGCGCCCGATCGTTGCCCGCTTCGCCCGCCGCGAGCGGCCGGCCGGTCGCGAATCGCGGCCGAAATCGGGTATCCTACGGCCGTTCGTTCGCCGGTGCCCCTCGGGGCCGAAGAGGGAACACAGGGCGCCTCGAGCGCCGCTGTGGCTGCCCCCGCAACTGTAGACAGCGAGCCGATCTCCCCCTCATGCCACTGGTTTCACCGGGAAGGCCGGGAGCCGGCGCCGACCTGTCAGCCAGGAGACCTGCCGGCCAGAAAGTGCGTGCGTGCCAGTCGGCGTCGGGCGGGGTGTACCGATGCGTTGGCCGCGGCGCCACACTGTCCCGGTATCCCGTTGAATTCCGCTCCCGATTCGATTCCTGCGTCGCCCGCCGTGCGCCCGTCGGCTTGCCCGGGGCTCGTGCGCGTGGTCGCGGCCGTCGACGGCGGGCTGTGCCGGATCAAGCTGCCGGGCGGGCGGCTCGACGCGCGCCAGGCGCGCGCGATCGCCGCCGCCGCGCGCCTGTACGGCTCCGGTGCGATCGACGCGACCAATCGCGCGAATCTCCAGCTGCGCGGCATTCGCGACGGCGCGGCCGATGCGCTGGCGCACGCGCTGCTCGACGCGGGGCTCGGCCCCCGCGCAAGCGCCGACAACGCCACCGTCGATGCAGCCGCGCTCGCGGCGAGCGACGACGTCCGCAACGTGATGGTGAGCCCGCTCGCCGGGCACGACCCGGCCGCGCTCGTCGATAGCCGCGCGCTCGCCGAGTCGCTGCTCGACATGCTGGCGAGCGAGCCGCGCCGCGGCGAACTGTCGCCGAAATTCTCGATCCAGCTCGACGGCGGCGAAACGGTCGCGGCGCTCGATCATCCGCACGACATCTGGCTGGCGGCGTGGCGTCGCGGCGACGGTGCGATGCGTGTCGCGGCGGGGCTGGCCGGCTGTCCGCCGGTTGCGCGCGGCGACCGGCCGGCTTCGGTCGACGTATCGCCCGATCAGGCCGTCGCGCTGGTTCGCGCGCTGCTGCGCGCGTTCCTCGATCTCGCGCCGGCCGAGGTCACGCGGATGCGCGCGTTGCTGGAGACGTGCGACGAACGCACGCTGCTCGAACGCGCGCAGCACGACCTGCCCTTCCCGCTCGCGGCCGATCCGGCGCTTGCCGACTGGCGGCGCACGCGCACCGACCCCGCGTTGCGCTTCGGCGCCCGCCCGTCGCGCGACGCGGCGCGCTGCAGCATCGGCGCGCAATTCGC
This sequence comes from Burkholderia semiarida, assembly GCF_029268935.1. Lineage (NCBI taxonomy): Bacteria > Pseudomonadati > Pseudomonadota > Betaproteobacteria > Burkholderiales > Burkholderiaceae > Burkholderia > Burkholderia semiarida. The sequence goes on from NZ_JAHLCL010000007.1 coordinate 715,291, forward strand.
GCTCGGCCGGCTCGACGCGGCGCAACTGGAACGGCTCGCGGCGCTGGCCGAAGCCGACGGCGACGGCACGCTGTCGATGACGCCGTGGCAAGGCGTGTTCATGCACGGCGTCCCGAACGCGCGTGCGGCCGCGATGCGCGAAGCACTCGCGTCGCTCGGCCTCGTGTGCGCGTCGTCCGAACCGCTGGCGGCGCTCGTCGCGTGCACCGGCAGCGCCGGCTGCGCGAAAGCGCACGCCGACACGAAACTCGACGCGCGCGCGCTCGCCACGCGTCTCGGCCATCCGCTCGACGTGCATCTGACCGGTTGCGAACGCCACTGCGCGCTGCCGCACCCCGCCGCGCATACGCTCGTCGCGGTGGCGCCCGCGCACTACGACCTTTACCGGCGCGACGCGACCGCGGGCCTCGGCGCCCCGCTCGCGCGCCATCTGACGATTGACCAGGCCGCGGTCCGACTCATGGACGCGCGGCACACCCAGGACACCACCGATGCTTGACTACATTCGCGACGGGCAGGAAATCTACCGCCAGTCGTTCGCGACGATCCGCGCCGAGGCCGACCTGTCGCAGATCCCGCCCGATCTCGAGAAACTCGCGGTGCGCGTGATCCATGCGTGCGGGATGGTCGACATCGTGTACGACCTGCGTTTTTCCGCCGGCGCCGGCACGGCCGGCCGTACCGCACTCGCGGCCGGCGCGCCGATCCTGTGCGACGCGAGGATGGTCGCCGAAGGCATCACGCGCGCACGGCTGCCCGCGGCCAATCGCGTGATCTGCACGCTCGGCGAGCCGGAGGTGCCCGATCTCGCGCGGCAACTGGGCAACACGCGTTCGGCCGCGGCGCTCGAACTGTGGCGCCCGCATCTCGCGGGCAGCGTCGTCGTGATCGGCAATGCGCCGACCGCGCTGTTTCATCTGCTCGACATGATCGACGCCGGCGCGCCACGCCCCGCGCTGATCCTCGGCTTCCCGGTCGGTTTCATCGGCGCGGCCGAATCGAAGGCGATGCTCGACGCCGACAGCCGCGGCGTGCCGTACGTCGCGCTGCTCGGCCGGCGCGGCGGCAGCGCGATGGCCGCCGCCGCGGTCAATGCGCTTGCAACGGAGGTCGAATGACGACGGCGCGCGGACGGCTGTTCGGGGTCGGCGTCGGCCCGGGCGACCCCGAACTGATGACGATCAAGGCGCTGCGCGTGCTGCAGGCGGCGCCGGTGGTCGCGTATTTCGTCGCTAAAGGCAAGAAAGGCAACGCGTACGGCATCGTCGAGGCGCACCTGCTCGACGGGCAGACGCAACTGCCGCTCGTCTACCCGGTGACGACCGAGGCGCTGCCGCCGCCGCTGTGCTACGAGACGGTGATCGCCGATTTCTACGACACCGCGGCCGAGATCGTCGCCGCGCACCTCGATGCGGGCCGCGACGTCGCGGTGATCTGCGAAGGCGACCCGTTCTTCTACGGCTCGTACATGTATCTGCACGACCGCCTCGCGCCGCGCTACGACACCGAGGTGATCCCCGGCGTGTGCGCGATGCTCGGCGGCACGGCCGTGCTCGGCCAGCCGCTCGTCTATCGCAACCAGAGCCTGTCGGTGCTGTCGGGCGTGCTGCCCGAGCACGAACTGCGCGAGCGGCTCGCGCGGGCCGACGCGGCCGTCGTGATGAAGCTCGGCCGCAATTTCGACAAGGTGCGGCGCGTGCTCGACGAACTCGGGCTCGCGAAGCGCGCGCTGTACGTCGAGCGCGCGACGATGGCGAACCAGCGCATCGTGCCGCTCGACGAGGTCGATCCGATGGCGTCGCCGTATTTCTCGCTGCTCGTCGTGCCGGGGGAAAAATGGCAAGGATGACGACGCCGCCCGCGATCGTGATTCTCGGCGCGGGCGCGCTCGATACCGCACGGCGTATCCAGGCGCGTTACCCGGGCGCCCGCGTGCACGGGCTTGCCTCGCGCGTCGACGCCGACGTGTCGTTCGACGAACTCGGCGCGCACCTGCGCGAACTCTATGCACGCGGCTTGCCGATCGTCGCGTTGTGCGCGGCCGGCATCGTGATCCGCTGCCTCGCGCCCGCGCTCGCCGACAAGGGCGTCGAGCCGCCGGTGCTCGCGGTCGCGGAGGACGGCTCGGCCGTCGTGCCGCTGCTCGGCGGGCTGATGGGCGTCAACGTGATCGCGCGTGAAATCGCCGCATGCGTCGGCGTCGCGCCGGCGATCACGACGAGCGGCGAACTGCGCTTCGGCGCATGCGTGCTCAATCCGCCGGAAGGCTATGCGCTCGCCGACCTCGCGCAAGGCAAGCGCTTCGTGTCCGACCTGCTCGCGGGCGCGTCGACGCGCATCGACGGCGCCGCGCCGTGGCTCGACGGGGTCGCGTTGCCGCGCGATGCCGCGGCCGCGCATGCGATTCGCGTGACGCCCGATGCGTGGCGCGGCGCGCGCGACGAACTCGTGATTCATCCGCGCAGCGTGGTGGTCGGCGTGGCGGCGGATGCCGTGCATGCAGCGCAAGCGCTCGCCGTGCGTATCGAAGCCGCGCTCGACGCGCAAGGCCTCGCGCGGCTGGCGCTCGCGGCCATCGTCGCGCCGGCGTCGGCGATCGGCGACGCCGCACTGGAAGAAGCGGCGAGCACGCTCGACGTGCCGCTGCGTTTCGTCGATAGCGGTGGCGATCGTGACCGCGACGCGCCCGCGGACGCCGCCACGCTGCTCGGCCGCGCATTGCGCGTCACGCATACGTTGCATGACGCATCGAACGGTCTCGCGTGCGCGGTCGCATCGCAGCCGGTCGATCCGGCCACGCTCGGCCGCGCACGCGGCCGCCTGACGGTGCTCGGCCTCGGCCCGGGCGGCGCAGCATGGCTCACGCCGGCCGCGCGCGCGGCGCTCGCGGACGCGACCGACATCCTCGGCTACACGACCTACGTGAACATGGCCGGCCCGTTTCGGGCGGACCAGCGCGTGCACGGCACCGACAATCGCGAGGAAATGCAGCGCGCGCGCCATGCGTTCGAACTCGCGGCCGAGGGCCGCCGCGTCGCGGTCGTGTCGTCGGGCGACCCCGGCGTGTTCGCGATGGCCGCGGCCGTGCTCGAAGCGCTCGACGAAGCACGCGACCCGCAATGGGCCGCGGTCGACTTGCGCGTGGAGCCCGGCATCTCCGCGTCGCTCGCGACGGCCGCGCAGGCCGGCGCGCCGCTCGGCCACGATTTCTGCGCGATCTCGCTGTCGGACAACCTGAAGCCGTGGGACGTGATCGAGACGCGCCTGCGGCACGCGGCGCAAGCCGATCTCGTGATGGCGTTCTACAACCCGATCTCGCGCGCGCGGCCGTGGCAGCTCGACCGTGCGCTCGATATCGTGCGCGCGCATCGCGCGGCCGATACGGTGGTCGTGCTCGGCCGCGACATCGGCCGGCCGGGCGCGACGCTCTCGACGACGACGCTCGGCGCGCTGCGCGGCGAGCAGGTCGACATGCGCACGATGGTGATCGTCGGCTCGTCGACGACACGGCGTTTCGCGATCGGCAACACGCGCGAATGGGTCTATACGCCGCGCTGGTATCGGTGAACGCGGCTGCGCGCGGCGTGGCGCGTACCGCATCCGGGGCGACGCTCGCGTGAATGCGCATGCACGCGCGCCGGCGATCGGCATGCCGGCGCGTCGCCGGTTCGCTGGAACCGGTCCATGCGCACTGCGTCGCGCGACCGGTCGGAAAAAGTGCCCGCCCCGCGTTTCGAAACGCGAACGAATCGGCAAGTTCGTTACGTATCGGAAATCGAATAGCAAAAAGAAGAACACCTAAATTCCCTATTCGACGCGAATCCTCCAAGATAGGCACGCCGCCGGTGGGACACCTGCGTTGCCCGCCGGCGGCGATACGCAGGCCAGCGTATCCCTCTTCCACTTGGAGAACACAGAATGAACAACAATGTGTTGCCGCGTTTCGTTCCGCGTGCGTTCGCCGCGGGTTGTCTGCTCGCGATGGCGAGCGTGTCGCACGGTGCCGGCGTCTATGCACCGTATGTCGACGTGACGCTTTATCCGACACCGCTGGTCGACCAGATCGGCGTACGCCAGGGCATCCAGCAGTTCACGCTCGCGTTCGTGGTCGCGGGCAACGGCTGCGTGCCGTCGTGGGGCGGCGTGCAGCCGATCGGCAACGGCGCGAGCGGCGGCCTGCTGACCGCGCTGTCCACGTCGATCGCGAGCTACCGCGCGAAAGGCGGCGAAGTCGCCGTGTCGTTCGGCGGCGCGAACGGCACGCCGCTGATGCAGGCGTGCTCGACGGTTCCCGCGCTGAAGACTGCATACCAGACGGTGATCGATACGTACGGCCTCACGCATGTCGATTTCGACATCGAGGGTGCGTCGCAGCAGGATACGGCGGCGGTGGCGCGCAACTTCCAGGCGGTCGCGCAACTGCAGGCCGACTACGCGGCGAAGGGCAAGCCGCTGCACGTGACGCTGACGCTGCCGACGATGCCGACCGGGCTCACGCAGGACGGCGTGAACGTCGTCAACGCGGCCATCGCGAACAAGACCACGTTCGATGCGGTCAACGTGATGGCAATGGATTACGGCCCCGCGAACATCGACATGGGCGCCGCGGCGATCAGCGCCGCGCAGGCGCTGTATTCGCAGCTCGATACGGCGTTCAAGTCCGCCGGCCAGCCGAAGACCAACGCGCAGCTGTGGCAGATGGTCGGCGTCACGCCGATGATCGGCGTGAACGACGTGCAGGGCGAAACCTTCACGCTCGCGAATGCGCAGACCGTGCTGAACGCGGCGGTCGCGAACGGCTATGGCTTCTTCGGCAACTGGTCGGTCGGCCGCGATCAGGCGTGCCCGTCCGGCGGCACGTATGCGTCGCCGACCTGCTCGGGCGTCGCGCAGCAGCCGTACGCGTTCGCGGCGATCTTCAGGAAGCTCGACGGCAAGTGGGGCGCGGGCGTCACGCAGGACCCGAACTACGGCGGCGGCTCGGACGGCGGCACGCCTCAGCCGGGCGCACCGTGGGCGGCCGGCCAGGTCTATACGGCCGGCGCGACGGTCACCTACCAGGGCACGACGTATCAGGCGCAGTGGTGGACGCAGGGCGACGTGCCCGGCCAGGCCGCCGTGTGGAAACCGATCGGCGGCGGCACGCCTGCGTGGTCGGCGACGACCGCGTACCAGGGCGGCACGTGCGTGACGTATCAGGGCGCGAAGTATTGCGCGAAATGGTGGACGCAGGGCGACAACCCGAGCGCGGGCGGCGTGTGGGTGAAGTCGTGACGGTGCGGCGCGCTCGCGCGTGACGCGCGGCGGGCCGTTTTCGGCGTGGCAGGGCCGCACGCCGGCGACGGCCCGCAGCCGGCGCCCTACCCGCGCGCGTGCTCGGCCAGCAGCCGCGCCTTCGCGTCGACGAGCAGCGCCGCATGCGTGTCGCGATGCTGGCGGATCCGCTCGGTGGGCCCAACGATCGACAGCCCGTACCAGTCGCCGTCGAGCGTCAGCGCGACCGCGATCGCCGACAGTTCGGGCGCGCTTTCGCCGAAGTTCTCCGCCCACCCGAGTTCGCGAAACCGCGCGGTCTGCGCGACGAGCGTCGGCAGGTTGGCCACCGTCGCGTCGGTGAAGCGTTCGAACGGCAGTTGCGCGCCGAGTGCCTGCTGCGCATCGGCGGCGAGTTCCGCGAAGATCGCCTTGCCGATCGAATTCGCATGCAGCGGCCGCAGTTCGCCCGGCTGGCGCGTATAGCGGATCGCCTGCTCCGATTCGACGACGTCGAGGTACGTGACCGACGCGCCCTGGATCTTGCCGAGCACGGCCGTTTCGCGGCTCGCGTCGCGCAGCGCGACGAGGTGCGGATGCACGATGTCGACGACCGGATCGGTCGCGTCGATCGCGGCGGCGACCGTCTGCAGGCGCCGCGTCGGATAGTAGCCGCCGCGCTTGCGCACTTCGTACAGATAGCCGCGGCTCACGAGCGTGCGCGCCATCGCGAGGCAGCTCGACGCCGGCACGTTGAGCAGGCGCGCGAGTTCGGTGAGCGGCAGCGGCCGCCGTTCGGCGGCGAACAGCTCGAACAGGTCGAGCGTGCGGGCAACGAGTTTGACGTCCATGACGAGCGCTTGATTCGGAACGGGAACCCGCGCGCCGGGCGGGCCGCCGGGTCGGTACGGTCAGTACGACTTCGGCAGCCCGAGCACTTTCTCCGCGATGTAGCACAGGATCAGTTGCGGACTCACGGGCGCGAGCCTCGGAATCATACACTCGCGCAGGTAGCGCTCGACATGGTATTCCTTCGCGTACCCCATCCCGCCGTGCGTCGCGATCGCCGTCTGGCACGCCTGGAACGCCGCTTCCGCGCCGAGGTATTTCGCCGCGTTCGCCTCCGCGCCGCACGACTGGCCTGCGTCGTAGCGTGTCGCGGCCTTCATCACCATCAGCCACGCGGCCTCGAGCTGCATCCATGCCTGCGCGAGCGGATGCTGGATCGACTGGTTCTGCCCGATCGGCCGGCCGAACACCACGCGCTCGCACGCATACTGCGTCGCGCGGCGCAGCGCGGCCTGCCCGAGCCCGATCGCCTCGGCGGCGATCAGGATCCGTTCGGGGTTCAGCCCGTGCAGCAGGTAGCGGAAGCCGTCACCTTCGTTGCCGATCAGGTCGTCGCGCGGCACGCGCAGATTGTCGATGAACAGCATGTTCGAATCGACCGCCTTGCGGCCCATCTTCTCGATTTCGCGCACCTCGACGCGCGAGCGGTCGAGGTCGGTATAGAACAGGCTCAGCCCGTCGGTCGGTTTCGCGACCTGGTCGAGCGGCGTCGTGCGCGCGATGATCAGCATCTTGTTCGCGACCTGCGCGGTCGAGATCCAGATCTTGCGCCCGCTCAGCACGTAGTGATCGCCGTCGCGGCGCGCCTGCGTGCTCAGGTGCGTGGTGTCGAGCCCGGCGTCGGGTTCGGTCACCGCGAAGCATGCCTTGTCGCGCCCGGCGATCAGCGGCGGCAGGAAGCGCGCCTTCTGCGCATCGTTGCCGAACACCTGCACCGGATTCAGCCCGAAGATGTTCATGTGGACGGCCGACGCGCCGGACAGCCCGGCGCCCGACGCGCTGATCGTGCGCATCATCAGCGCCGCCTCGGTCATCCCGAGGCCGGCGCCGCCGTAGGCCGGATCCATCGCGATGCCGAGCCAGCCGGCCTCGGCGAGCGCCGCGTGGAAATCGGCCGGAAACCCGCCCGCGCGATCGCGTTCGAGCCAGTAGTCGTCGCCGAAGCGCGCGCAGATTTTCTCGATCGCGCTTTCGATCGCGCGCTGGTCGTCGGTCAGGTCGAACTGCATGGACTGCTCTCCCGGCAAGCGTGAACGGCCGCGCCGCTCACAATGGAAACACGCCCGTCGCGACCGCGGCGAAGACCATCAGCACGGTGGCGGCGAACAGGAACGGAATCGTGAATTTCTGGTGCTCGGCGAGCTCGACGCCGGTCAGACCGACGATCAGGAACGTCGCGGGCGTGAGCGGGCTCACCGGAAAACCCGTCGTCATCTGGCCGAGCAGCGCGGCCTGCGCCATCTGGATCGGTGGCACGCCGAGCAGCTTGCCGCTCTCCGCGAGCACCGGCAGCACGCCGAAGTAGAACGAATCGGGATCGAACAGCAGGCTGAGCGGCATCGACAGCAGCCCGAGCACGAACGGCATGTGGCGCGCGTGCTCGACCGGCACGTGCGCGACGACGACCTCGGCCATCGCCTTCAGCATCCCGGTGCCGGACATGATGCCGGTGAACGCGCCGGCCGCGAGCAGCACGCTCGCCATCATCAGCGCGGCCTTCGCATGCGCGTCGATCCGCTCGCGCTGCGCGTGCACGTCCGGATAGTTGATCACGAGCGCGGCGACCGTGCCGAGCATGAACATCACCATCGGGTCGACGATGCCCGACACCAGCGTGACGAGCACGACCAGCGTCAGCGCGACGTTGATTCCGAAGCGGCCCGGCCGGCGCAACGCGCGCTCGGCGTCGGTCAGCTCGCGCGGTGCGATCGCGAGCGCGGCCGCGCCGGCGCGGTCGAGCCCGAGCCGCTTCGCCTCGCGCACGCCGAGCACGTACGCGGTGCCGAATACGAACACGAGCCCGACCATCTGCACCGGAATCATCGGCATGAAGATCGCCGAGCCGGGAATGTGCAGCGCGGCCGACGCGCGCAGCATCGGCCCGACCCACGGCAGGAAATTGACGCCGGCCGCCATCGACGCGACGCACGCGAGGATGCGACGATCCATCCCGAGCCGCGTATAGAGCGGCATCATCGCGGGCAGCGTGACGAGAAACGTGACGGCGCCCGAGCCGTCGAGATGGATCAGCAGCGCGAGCAGCGCCGAGCCCATCACGATGCGCGGCGGATGGCAGCCGATCACGCGCAGCACGCCGGCGATGATCGGATCGAGCATCCCCGCATCGGTGAGGATACCGAAAAATAGAATCGCAAAAACGAACATCCCGGCGATCGGGCCGATGTTCTGTACGCCGTGCACGACGAACTTGCCGGTCTGCAATCCGAAGCCGGCCGCGAGCGACGCGGCCACCGGCACGACGATCAGCGCGACGAGCGGCGACAGCCGCTTCGTGATGATCAGGCCGAACAGCGCGACGATGGCGATCGCGCCGATCCATGCGAGCATGATGCGTCTCCTCTTCAGCCGGTGCGCGTGTCGGTGCGTGTCGATGCGCGGGCCGGCGTGATGTCCGAATTGTTGGTGTGCCGGCGCGCGCGGCCGTGCGCCGCAAGGCGGCACGGCCGACGGCGGCCAGGCCGGTCACGTCCGGCGGTTGTCGTCGTTGCCGTTGTCATCCGCAAACACCTGTGCCGCATGTTCGTTCAGCGCGGGCGGCGGCCGCCGGTACGTGGCCGGCGTGCGGCCGAGCTTGATCGGCGACGCGATGCCGCGATGCCGGCCCAGCTCGACCTTCATCTGCCGATGCGCGACATGCGGGTGGTCGAGCGCCGCGTCGAGCCCGAGCACGGGCGCGCACGGCACGCCGCGGTGCATCAGTCGCTCGGCGAGCGTCGCGCCGTCGTGCGCGGCCAGCGCCGTTTCGAGCAGCGTGCGCAGCGCGGCCCGGTTACGGCTGCGCGCGCGGTTGTCCGCGAAGCGCGGATCGTCGAGCCAGTCGCGCGTGCCGAGCACGTCGCACAGCGCGGCGAACTGCCCGTTGTTGCCGACCGCCAGGAAAATGTCGGCGCCCGCCGTCGGAAACCTGTCATACGGCGTGATGTTCGGATGCGCGTTGCCGGTGCGCACGGGCGCCTGGCCCGAATGGAAGAAGTTCGGCGTATGCGGATGGAGGATCGACAGCGCGCAGTCGAACAGCGTCGATTCGACGAATTGGCCGCGCCCGCTCGCATCGCGCTCGCGCAGCGCCATCAGCACGCCGAGCGCCGCGTTCAGCCCCGTGACGAGATCGACGATCGGCACGCCGACGCGCAACGGTGCGCCGCCGGCTTCGCCGTTGACGCTCATCAGCCCCGCGAGCGCCTGCACCGCCGCGTCATAGCCCGGCAGCCCGCCGAGCGGACCATCCGCGCCGAAACCCGACACGCGACAATAAACGAGGCGCGGAAACCGCGCGTGCAGCGCATCGAAACCGAGCCCCCAGCGCTCCATCGTGCCGATCTTGAAGTTCTCGACCAGCGCGTCCGCGTGTTCGAGCAGCCCGAGCAGCCGCTCGCGATCGGCCGGCTGCGTCAGGTCGAGCGCGATGCCGAGCTTGTTGCGGTTCACGCCGAGGAAGTACGACGCTGTGTCGCCGTCGAACGGCGGGCCCCACGTACGCGTCTCGTCGCCGGAAGGCGGTTCGACCTTGATCACCTCCGCGCCGTGGTCGGCGAGGATCTGGGTCGCGTACGGGCCGCCCAACACCCGCGACAGATCGATGATGCGCAATCCCGCCAGCGCGCCCTGCTGCTCGTGTTCCGCCATGCGTCTCGCTCCTGGTTCCGGTCGATCGGACTGCCGGTTCCGGTGGGCCGGCGCTTGCGCTCGGCCAGTCCGGATTCGATGAATAATTCTTGTGTGTGAATTTATATTCACACTCACGAATTATGTTGTCAAGCCCGGATGGACCCGCTTGCCGTCCGGATCACGCCGTCGCGTGCAAGTGGGGATGACACCGAACGCGCGCCGGTTGCGGTGGCGCCCTGCGCTTCGCTAAGCTGGCGGGCAACCTTCATCCCTATCCATACAAGGCAGAACATTCATGAAACGGTTGTGGCTGGCGGCCCTCGTGCTGGTGTCGTCGCTGGGCGTCGCGCACGCGCAGAACCAGACTTTCCACTTCGGCGAAGGACAAACCGGGATGCCGGGCGCGGCGCCGCATGCTGCGCGGCCGGCCGCCCGGCCCGCGCCCGCGCGCCGGCACGTCACCGCGCCGTCGCGTCATCACCGGCGTGCCGTTGACAAGCGCCGCCATTCGCGCCGGGCGAAACCCGCGCGCAGCGGGATTTACACGCACGCGTGAACTGTCGTCCGTGGGCGCGACCGCGGCGCATGGAACGGTCACGAACGGCCGGTCACGTCGGCGCTGCGGGCTGCATGCCGTCGCCGCCGGGCGGCGCACGACACGCCGCTCGAAGCCGCGCAGCGGGAGCTTGCGGAGGAAACGCGGCCGGAGGGGCTCGCACTCGACTACGTGGTGCGGTTCGGCGGCCTGACGAAGCTGCGTCACGTGTTGGTGGCCTGGCCGACGTGCCGGCGAACCTGACGCCGTGCGCGAGCAACGAGATCGCGCGCTGCATGTGATTCACCGTCGACCGGCTCGACACGCTCGGGCGAGCGTACCGACGCGCGAGATCATCGAACTGCCGCGGCTCGACTGTTTTTCAGAGTGCACGAGCGAGCCGCTTCGCCGAGCTCGACGCCGGCTCGGGCTCGGGTACCGACCGCGGCGATTACGCGCGCAGGAACGGGCCGGCCTTGCGTTCGAGTAGCGCGACGAGTTCGGGCTGCATGAACGCGTAGCGGTCGGGGATGTCGAGGCAGACGATCTTCCGGTGCTTCAGATGCGCGCCGAATTGCGCGGACAGTCGCGCCTTGTGTGCGCGCTCCATCACGAACACGATGTCCGCCCAGTCGAGCTGCTCGGCGGTGAGCCTCGCGTCCGCATCGGGCGCGAGGCCCGCGGAATCGGTTTCGATGCCCGGCCACGCGGCGAATACCGCTTCGGCCGTCGGGCTGCGCAGCCGGTTGCGGCTACAGATGAACAGTGCGCGCGTCATGTCGCTTCGCGGCCGCCCCGGGATGGCCCGCTCAGCCTTGCGGAATCGTGCCCGGCCGCACGTACGCGAGCATGTGCGGCACGTAATCGGCCTTGCCGAGCTCGACGCCGTGATGGCGCAGGATCGCGTACGCGGCGATCGCGTGAAAGTAGAACTGCGGCAGCGCCCAGTCGCGCGCGTACTGTTCGCCCGTCATGTCGAACGCGGTCCCGTTCGGCAGCTCGAGCGAGATCGGCAGCGCCGCGCCGCCGTCGAGCGCATCGGGCGCGAGTTCCCCGAGAAAGGCGAGCGTGCCGGCGATGATCGCCTGCGCGTCGGCCGGCGAGCCCGGTTGCGCATCGGCGTTCCAGCCGGCCTCGCGCAGCGCCAGCAAGGCAGCCGGCAGCGGCTCGCCACGCAGCCGGTGGACCGGCTCCATCGCCTGGAAACACGAGAAACGCACCTGGGCGGCGAGCGGATACATGTCGGGCGCCAGCCTCAGCGTCATCGCCGCGTCGGTTTCCTCGCCCGCGGCTTGCCGGTGCGCGACGGCCTTGTCGAGCCACGCGGACTGCGCGCGCAGCATCTGGGTGTACGTCGGAACGAGAAGTTGGGTCGGTGACACGCGTGCGCTCCTGTGCTGGGGGTTCGCGCCACACGATAGCAGCGTCGGCGCAAACCTGCATCCCGGCGGGGGCGCCGACGTGTCGTTACGGCTTGCCGTGCCGCGCCAGAAAACGGTCGAGCTGCGATGCAAATGCCTTGCCGTCGCGTGCGCTGAATGGCGCCGGCCCGCCCGTGTCGATGCCCGCGCTGCGCAACTGGTCCATCATCGCGCGCGTCGACAGGCGCTCCTCGATGTTTTCGCGGCTGAACCAGTTGCCGCGCGGGTCGAGCGCATGCGCGCCCTTGTCGAGCACCGCGGCGGCCAGCGGGATGTCGGCCGTGATCACGAGGTCGCCGGCTTCCGCCAACTCGACGATGCGCGCATCGGCCACGTCGAAGCCGGCCGGCACCTGCACGGCCTTGATGAACGGCGACGGCGGCGTGCGCAGAAACTGGTTCGCGACCAGCGTCACGCAGATTTCGGCACGACGCGCGGCGCGAAACAGCATGTCCTTGATGACGGCGGGACACGCGTCGGCATCGACCAATACTTGCATGGCGGGAGTTTCCAGGGAGCAGAAGCGGTGATCATAGCGCACCGCCGGGCGGCCATCAGCCCGCGAGATCCGTGCGAAGCGCGTCGGCCGTCACCCACTGCGCGCCCCACGCCGCGGCAAGCCGTGGGCCCTGCCCGATCCGCACGGCCGCATCGTCGAAGTCGACGAACACGACGTGATCGGCTGCCGCGGGTCTCGCCGGCATCTCGCGCGTGCGCCCGTCGGACAGCACCCACAGCCAGCGCTGCCTGGCCGGCTCGCGGCGCGCCGCGCGGGCGAGCAACTGCGCGGCGGCCGCGATGCCGTCCGCCAGCGGCGTGCCGCCGCCGCCGTTGACCGGCTCGAGCCAGCGCGCATTCCACCAGCGCGGCACGGCCGGGCCGAAGCGCCGCGCGGCGCCGTTGCCGCCGAAGCAGACCAGCGCGGTTTCGGCACGCTCACGCGCGGCCTGATCGAAATACGCGACGATCAGCCCCTTCGCGAGCGCGAGCCGCTCGTGCGACAGCATCGACGCCGAACAATCCAGCACGAAGCAATGCAGCGCGTGCGGCGTGCCCGCGCGTTTCGCGAAGCGCAGATGGTCGCGATGCAGCGGGCTCCCGCGTTTCGCGGCGAGCGTCGCCGGCCACGCGACGGCCGTGCCGGCACGCAACGTACCCGGCACGCGCGCCGCTGCGCCTGATTGCCATCGAGGACCGCGAATCGCGTTCGCGGCGGCGCCGGCTCGATGGCTCAGCGTTTTTTTAGCGGCAGCGGCACCACGCCTTTCACGTCGCGCAGCCCGGCCGGTTCGGGCGGCAGGTAGCCCCAGTCGCCCTGCGATGCCGACGCGCCGGCCTGTGTTTCGCCCGATCGGTCGCCGGGCCGCTGGCGCGTATCCGGCGGCGAACGATCGTCGCGTTCGCCGCCGTGTTGCGACGACTGGCGCGACGACTGATGCGGCGGCTCCGCATGGCGCCGATGCCGCAGGACGGCTTCGGCCACGCACTCCACGTGCGACACCGTCACCGCGTCGGCCTGCTCCAGCGCGGCCAGCGCGCGCGCGGCGCGCAGCATCACGAGATCGGCGCGCAACCCGTCGACGGCCGCATCGATGCACAGCGCGCTGACGCGTGCATGAACCGCGTCGTCGAAATCCAGCGCCGGCAGCCGCGCGCGCGCCGCGTGAATCCGGTCCGCGAGTGCGCGCTGGGCAGCCGCATGACGCGCGCGAAACGCGTCCGGATCGAGATCGAATGCAAGACGCGCCTTCACGATCCGCTCGCGCTGCCCAGCGTCGAAGCAGTTCTCGAGTTCGACCATCAGCCCGAAGCGGTCGAGCAACTGCGGGCGTAGCTCGCCCTCCTCGGGATTCATCGTGCCGACCAGCACGAATCGCGCGTCGTGCGCGTGCGACACGCCATCGCGCTCGACGATGTTCACGCCGCTCGCGGCGACGTCGAGCAGCGTATCGACGAGCCCGTCGGCAAGCAGGTTCACTTCGTCGACGTACAGCACGCCGAGGTGCGCGCGAGCCAGCAGGCCCGGCCGGAAGCGCACGCCGTTTTCGGCGAGCGCATGCGCGAGATCGAGCGTGCCCGTCACCTGCTCGTCGCTCGCCGACAGCGGCAGCGTGACGAACTGCCCTTCCGGCAACAGCTCCGCGAGGCCGCGCGCGGCCGTCGATTTCGCGGTGCCGCGCGGGCCGCTGACGAGCACGCCGCCGAGCGACGGGTCGATCGCGGCGAGCAACAGCGCCTGCTGCAATGCGTCCTGCGCGACGAGCGCCGCGAACGGAAAAACCGCGCGGGCGCGGTGCATCGTCGGATCGGTCATCGCCGTCCTCCTTCCTGGCGTTGTTCGCTGGCGAGCCAGACCGCTTCGATCCGCTCGCGATAAGGGCCCGGCTGCTGCCACAGCCCGCGCTGCATCGCTTCGACGAAGCGTTCGCAGATGCCGTGCAGCGCCTTCGGGTTGTGCCGTTCGAGGAACGCGCGGGTGGCGTCGTCGAACAGGTACGCGTCGGCGACGAGTGCGTACTGGTGATCGGACAGCACGCGCGCGGTCGCGTCATAGCCGTACAGGTAGTCGACGGTCGCGGCCAGCTCGGCCGCGCCCTTGTAGCCGTGACGCTTTACGCCGTCGAGCCATTTCGGGTTGACGACGCGCGAGCGGATCACGCGCGCGATTTCCTCGCGCAGCGTGCGCATCTTCGGCGCGACCGGGTTCGCATGGTCGCCGTGATAGATGCTCGGCTGCTGCCCCGACAGATGGCGCACGGCCGCCGTCATCCCGCCCTGGAACTGGTAGTAGTCGTTCGAATCGAGGATGTCGTGCTCGCGGCTGTCCTGGTTCTGCACGACGACGTCGATCGTCGCGAGCCGCTCGCCGAACACGTCGGCCGCCGCGTCGCCCGCGCTGTTCTGCGCGTACGCGTGGCCGCCCCATTGACGGTAGGCATCGGCGAGATCGGCGTCGGTCTGCCAGCGGCGCTGGTCGATCAGGTCCTGCAGGCCCGCGCCGTAACTGCCCGGCCGCGCGCCGAACACGCGCCAGCCGGCGCGGCGCCGCGCGTCGTCGGGCGCCACGCCCTGCGCGACCCACTTCTCGCGTTCGCGCTCGATGCGCGCGCGGATCGGGTTCAACTCCTCCGGCTCGTCGAGCGCGGCAACCGCCTGCACGGCCGCGTCGAACAGATGCATCAGGTTCGGAAACGCGTCGCGGAAGAAGCCCGACACGCGCAGCGTCACGTCGATGCGCGGCCGATCGAAGATCTCGATCGGCAGGATCTCGAAGTCGGTCACGCGGTGGCTGCCGTGCGCCCATTTCGGCCGCACGCCGATCAGCGCGAACGCCTGCGCGATGTCGTCGCCGCCGGTGCGCATCGTGGCCGTCCCCCACACCGACAGCCCGATCGCGCGCGGATAGTCGCCGTGATCCTGCAGATGGCGTTCGATCAGTTGCTGCGCGGATTTCAGCCCGAGCGACCACGCGGCTTGCGTCGGCACCGCGCGCGTATCGACCGAGTAGAAGTTGCGGCCCGTGGGCAGCACGTCGGGGCGGCCGCGCGACGGCGAGCCGCTCGGCCCCGGCGGCACGAAGCGCCCGTCGAGCCCGCGCAGCAGTTGACGCATTTCCTCGCGGCCGCACGCGTCGAGTGCGGGCAACAGCGTCGACCGCACGCGCTCGATCACCGCGAGCGTATGCGGCCATTCGCCGGGCGGCGGCACGTCGATACCGGAATTCTCCGAAGCGGTTCCGCACACAGTGGCCAGCCAGTGCTGCGCGAGCCGTTCGAGCCGCTCGCGCGTATCGCCCGCATGCCGCCACGGCGACGCGTCGAGCGTTTGCAGGATGGCCGGCCGCGGCCCCGTCCACGGCGCGGCCCAGTCGGCCGCGAGCGGATCGAACGCGTCGCCGAGCGCAAGATCGCGCGCGAGCGCGCCGATCAGCCCGGCCCGTTCGCCCTTGCCGTCGCCGACCGGAAAACGTGCGAGCGCGAGCAGCGTGTCGCGCCGCTGGCGCTCGACCGGCGACGCGCCGAACACGTGCAGCCCGTCGCGAATCTGCGCTTCCTTCAATTCGCACAGCCACGCGTCGACCCGCGTGAGCAGCGCATCCTCGTCGCCCGCATCGCGCGGCGGCGACACGCTCAGCTCGTCGTGCAGACGATGCTCGGCGATCGTCGCGAGGATCGTCTTGCGCAGCAGCTTCGCGCGCCGCGCATCGACCATCAGCGCTTCGTAGTATTCGTCGACCTGCCGTTCGAGATCCTGCAGCGGCCCGTAGTTTTCCGCGCGCGTGAGCGGCGGCATCAGGTGATCGACGATCACGGCCTGCGCGCGGCGCTTCGCCTGGCTGCCCTCGCCCGGATCGTTGACGATGAACGGATACAGGTGCGGCAGCGGCCCGAGCGTCAGGTCGGGCCAGCACGCGTCGGACAGCGCGACGCTCTTGCCCGGCAGCCATTCGAGATTGCCGTGCTTGCCGAGATGGATGACGGCGTCGACGCGATACGCATCGCGCAGCCAGAAATAGAACGCGAGATACGCGTGCGGCGGCACGAGGTCGGCATCGTGGTAGCTCGCGTAGTCGTTCTCGTCGCGCGAGCGCGACGGCTGGATGCCGACGAACACGTTGCCCGCGCGCCAGCCGGCGATCGTGAAACGCTGTTGCCGCAGCGTCGGATCGGCTTCGGGCGGCCCCCACCGTTCGTTCAGCGCATCGCGCACGGCGGCCGGCAGCCGCGCGAACCGCGCGACGTAGTCGGCCAGCGCGTAACTCTGAAATGCGGGACGCAGCGTACGCACGGCGGGATCGTTGGTGACGCCCTCGGTGAGCCGCGCAATCAGCGCGTCGCCGTCGGGCGGCAGGTCGGCCACGGTATAGCCCGCGTCGCGCAGCGCCGCGAGCACGCGCAGCGCGGAGGCCGGCGTGTCGAGCCCGACGCCGTTGCCGATCCGCCCTTCGCTTTGCGGATAGTTCGCGAGAATCAGCGCGATGCGCTTGTCGGCGTTATCCAGCGTGCGCAGCCGGCACCAGCCGCGCGCGAGCGCCGCGACGAACGCGATCCGCTCGGCATCCGGCTGGTAGCGCACGACGTCGACCTCGGTATGCGGGCAACGATACGCGAGCCCCTTGAAGCTCACAGCGCGCGTGACGATGCGCCCGTCGACCTCGGGCAGCGCGATGTGCATCGCGATGTCGCGGGCGTGCAGGCCCTGGCTGTCGGCGAGCCACGCGTCGCGATTGCCGCCGGACAGGATCACCTGCAGCACCGGCGCGTCGCCCGCGAGCACGTCGTGTTCGGGGCTGTCGATCGCGCCGGCCGCGAACGCGGTGGTATTCAGCACGAGCGCGACGCCATGCGTGTCGCACAGCTGCGTGATGACCTCGCGGCTCACCGCGTCCTTCAGCGACGTGACGGCGATCGGCAGCGGATTGAGCCGTTCGTGCACGAGCGCATCGGCCAGCGCGTCGAACACGGCCGTGTTCGCGGCCTGCCAGTGCGCGCGATAGAACAGGATCGCGACCACGGGTGCGCCCGGCGTCCAGCGCGCGCGCCAGTCGTCGACGCTCGCCGGGTCGCGCGCCGGGTGATACAGCGCGGCGGCCGGCAGCGGGCGCGGCGGTTCGGGCTCGTCGCCGAACCCGAGCGTGTGAAACGCGATGCTGCGCAGCAGCGCGTCGGCGTTGTGCACGCCGCCCTCGCGCAGATAGCGCCACCACAGCCGGCACAGGTCGGGCCTGACCGTGCTCTTCGCGACGAGGTTCGGGTCCTCCTGCAGGTCGCCCGAGAACATCGCGAGTTGCTGCCCGCGCTTCGACGCGAGCGACACGGCCTGCTCGATCCCGTACGGCCAGTATGCTTCGCCGCCGAGATGATCGATCACGACCGTCTTCGCGTGACGCAGCACGTCGTCGACGTAGAAATCGACCGACGCCGGCTGCCGCAGGAACGTGACGTTCGCGAGCCGCACGCTCGGAAATCCTTCGGGCAAGTGCGGCACGACGCTCGCGAGCAGCGACAGCGTCGTGTCGGCCGAACTCAGGATCACGATGTCGGCCGGCTGCTGGTCGATCCGGACGACGCCCTGCGTATCGTCGACGAAGCCGCCCGGCGTGGTGCGCAGCAGATGCATCGTGCGTTACGCCTGTTGCGGCTCGGCCGCGCACGCGGCGTCGAACGCGCGTTGCAGCTCGGCCGCGTCGAGATCCTCGCCGATCAGCACGAAGCGGCTCGCACGCGTTTCGCCGTCCTGCCAGCGGCGGTCGAAATAGCTGTCGAAACGGCGCCCGACGCCCTGGATCACGAGCCGCATCGGCGCGCCGGGCAGCGCGGCGAAGCCTTTCGCGCGATAGATCGTGTGCGCTTCGACCACACGCTGCAGCGCGGCGATCGTCGCTTCGCGCGTGCCGGCGTCGCCCGACACCACGACCGAATCGAAATCGTCGTGATGGTGATCGTGATCGCCGTCGTCGGCCGAGCCGTGATGGTCGTGACGCAGGTGGATCGTTTCCTCCGACGCCGATTCGAGGCCGAGCAGCATCGCGAGATCGAGCTCGCCGCGCGTCGCACGCACGATCTTCACCTGCGGCGGAATTTCTTCGCGGATCGCGGTTTCGATCCGCGCGAATTCGGCGTCGCCGACGAGGTCGGCCTTGTTCACGATCACGAGATCGGCGGACGACAGTTGATCGGCAAAGAGTTCGTGCAGCGGCGATTCGTGGTCGAGGTTCGGATCGGCGCGGCGCTGCGCGTCGACGGCCTGCGGGTTTTCCGCGAACTGGCCGCTCGCGGCGGCCGGCCCGTCGACGACGGTCACGACCGCGTCGACCGTGAAGCTGTTGCGGATCGTCGGCCAGTTGAACGCCTGCACGAGCGGCTTCGGCAGCGCGAGGCCCGACGTCTCGATCAGCACGTGATCGATGTCCGCGCGGCGCTCGACGAGCGCTTCCATCACCGGATAGAACTCTTCCTGCACGGTGCAGCACAGGCAGCCGTTCGCGAGTTCGTACAGCTGGCCCGCTGCTTCGCCCTGCGCGCCGTCGGCCTCGTCGCAGCCGATGCCGCAGCCCTTGAGGATTTCGCCGTCGATGCCGAGTTCGCCGAATTCGTTGACGATCACCGCGATGCGGCGGCCTTCGGCGTGCTGCAGGATGTGGCGCATCAGCGTCGTCTTGCCGCTGCCGAGAAAGCCCGTGACGATCGTGACGGGCAGCTTGCGTAGGGTCATGGTAGGTCCGGTGTCGAAGAGGGAATCAGGACGGGCTCGTCGCGTCGGTGGCGGCGCGGCCATTCACGGGACGGTACGCGCGAAGGTCGCCGCGCAGTCCGGCCGGACAGCCGCGGGACGGGCGGAACAACGAATCGGGCATGGTGCTTCCTTGCGAACGGTCGACATCGTGAATGCCAACACGGCTGCTGCCTGCCCCGCCCGCGTCGCGCCGTTCGCCGTGCCGGCCGGGCGCGTTCGCGCGCCGGCGGATCGGAGGTGACAGCGGGAAACACCGGGCGTCGGACCTGCTGCGGCCGTGGACGATGCGCCGCCTCCCCGCGGCGCTGAACCCCAATGTTTAGGCCGGTATCCGGGCTGACGAACACGCCGCTTCGCCTTCCCGGATGCGCGGCATCCAGTGGCGGTCGTCCGCATGCGCAGGGCATGCGGCGAAGCGGCGCTGCGTGGCGCTTGCGCGCGACGCGTTCGCTTACCGTTGCGGGGGCAGCACAGGTTGGCTCGACTGCGGTGCAGGCAGGCTCCCTGTTTCCCGTTTAACTGCGTGCGCCGGAGCGGCGCGCGCGAGCACCAAAACGCGTGCGAGTGTAGGCGGCGGGGCCGGGAGCGTCAAGGCGAGCGGTGCGCAGCGAACGCGAATGATTGTCGTTTTCAACTAAGCGAGATAAACTTCACCCGATAACAACGCAACCACCGCGCAACGGCAATGTGAGGCAATCACTCAGTCATCCTTAAATTTTCATGTCGAAACGACAGATATCCGGGCGGCGCTTTCCTGTGCTCGCCCTGTCGCTGTGCTCGATCGCCGGCGTTGCCTCCTTTCCTGCCCCGGCGGCCGAGTTCGACGACGAACTGCCCGCGCTCGAGGTGCGCAGCCGCCGTCATCCGAACGATCCGCGCGCCGAAAGCGTGAGTACGGCGACGCGCACCGCGACCGATCCGCGCGACGTCCCGCAAACGATCGACAGCGTGCCGGTCGAGGAAACGCTGTCCTATGGCGGCCGCACGCTGGCCGACGCGCTGGCCGGCGTGCCGGGTGTGTCCAATACGTCGGACACGCGCTTCGATTCGTTCCGCATTCGCGGCTTTTCCGCCGCGGGCGACCTGCTGCTCGACGGCATGCGCGACGACGCGCAATACGTGCGCAGTCTCGGCAACATCGAACGCGTCGAAGTGCTGAAGGGGCCGGCGGCGGCGCTGTACGGGCGCGGCAGCGGCGGCGGCGTCATCAACCGGATCACCAAGCAGCCGCTGCCGGAAAACTTCGGACATGTGTCGGCGGCGACCGGCAGTTATGGACGACTCGGCGCGTCGGTCGATCTCAACCGGATGCTGTCGGGCGCATGGAGCGTGCGGCTCAATGCCGGACGCGAACACGCGGGCAGCTTCCGCGACCACGTCGACGGCACGCGCCAGTACGTCGCGCCGTCGATCAAATGGCAGGACGCGCGGCGAAGCTGGCTGCTGCAGTTCGAATACGACACGTACCGGCGCGTGCCCGATCGCGGCATGCCGGCGTCGGTCGCCGCGGTCGATGCAGCCGGCAAGCCGCTCGCGTACGCGCTGCCGTCCGCGCCGCGCGCGACCTTCTTCGGCGCGGCGGGCCGCGACACCATCCGCGACGAAAACATGAACTGGCGCTCGGTCTTCACGCACGCGTTCGATGGCGGCTGGGAACTGCGCCATACGCTGGGCGTGCTGGATCTGCGCAGCACTTTCGACAACACCTACGTCACGCAAAGCTACGTCACGAAGCCGCGCGACTACCGGCGCGTGCAACGGGCGCGCTACCTTCAGGACATGACGCATCTGAACGTGCAGACCGGCGTCGAACTGGGCGGCAAGGTCGCGACCGGCCCGGGCGTGCATCACCTGCTGTTCGGCATCGAATACGGCTGGCAGAAACGCGCCCCGACGCTCTGGCAGGCCGACGCGGCGCCGGTCCCGATCACCGGACCGGATCGTCTCGCCCTGGCCGGCTCGACGCCGCGTCCGTATGCGATGAATCGCCACCGTGTCAGCGATTACGCGATCTTCGCGCAGGATCGCATCGACTTCGGGCGAGCATGGAAGCTCCTCGGTGGCGTGCGGGGAGAACGCTTCGACGTCGATTCGACCAACGCGCTGAACGATCTGCATGCACGGCGCACGACGACGGCGTGGAGCCCGCGGCTCGGCGTCGTGTGGTCGCCGGTGAGCGCGCACAGCCTGTATGCGTCGTACAGCAAGAACTTCGCGCCGGTCGGCGGCGACCTGATCGGCATCACGCCCGGCGCGCGCGGCAACGCCAACGATCTCGGCCCGCAATACACGCGTCAATACGAGATCGGCGTGAAAAGCGACTGGCGCGACGGCGCGCTGAGCACGACGCTCGCGCTGTTTCAGCTCGATCTGTACAACCGCCGCGTCGCCGACCCGGTTCGGCCGGGATTCTTCGATCTCACCGGCCTCGAGCGCAATCGCGGTATGGAACTGGGCGTCGCCGGCCGGCTCACGGGCGACTGGTTCGTCCGCGGCGGCATCGGCTGGCAACACGCGCGGGTGGTCGACGCCGAACCGAAGTACGCGGGCAAGCGGTCGGCGGGCGTGTCGGCGTCGAACGGCAGCCTGTTCGTCGGTCATGCGCCGCTGCGCGGGTTTTTCGCCGAACTCGGGCTCGTGTACGAAGGTGCGCGCTACGCCGATCGCGACAACCTGCTCGAACTGCCCGCCTACGTGCGCTGGGACGGCAAGGCCGGATATCGCACGCGCGACCTGGAGGTGACGCTGGCGGCCGTCAACCTGACCGATCGCGACTACTACGCGAATGCGACGAGCGTCGCGCAGATCATGCCCGGCGCGCCACGCACGTTCACGCTGACGGCGACGTACAAGTTCTGACCGCGTGCATGGTGCCGCCGCCCCGCGCCGCGGGCGCGCCGGGGCCGCTCGCGCGGCGCACGCGTGTGCTATCGTATGCGCCGCGTTCGGTGCTCGCATGCGCATTCCGTGCATGCAGTTAAACGGGAAACAGGAGGCGAAGATCCGCCCGGCCTGTGCTGTCCCCGCAACGGTACGCCGCCCGCGCAACGCGCTCAGCCGCGCGTGCGCCCAGGCCGCCCGCGATGCCACTGCCCTTCAGCCGGGCGGGAAGGCTGCGGCCTGGCAAGCGGCCAGCCCGGATACCGGCCGACGCAAGGGGCGAGCGCACTGCTCGCCGAACGCCCGATCCGCGGGGAACGGATCGGGTGCGCATTCCACCCGCGTTCGCGCGGGTTTCGCCCCGATCCGCCATGCACTGCCTGCCCGCCGGCCGCCGATGCGCCGCCCGCCTGCCCTGTTCCACTGTTTCGACACGGTGCGCGCCGTGCCGCGCGCGATGAGCCGCGCCTGGCTCGTCGGCGCCGGCCCCGGTGACGCCGACCTGCTCACGCTCAGGGCCGTACGCGTGATCGGCGCGGCCGACGTGCTGCTCGTCGACGATCTCGTGAACCCCGACGTGTTGCGCCATGCGCGCGCCGATGCGTCGATCGAGCACGTCGGCAAGCGTGGCGGCCATGCGTCGACGCCGCAGGAGACGATCGTCGCCGCGATGCTCGCGCACCTGCGCGCGGGCCGCAGCGTCGCACGGCTCAAGGGCGGCGATCCGTTCGTGTTCGGCCGCGGTGGCGAGGAACTGATCGCGCTCGGCGCGGCAGGTTTTCCGGTGGAAGTCGTCAACGGCATCACGGCCGGCATCGCCGCGCCGGCCGCGCTCGGCATCCCGGTCACGCACCGCGGCGACGCGCAAGGCGTGATCTTCGTCACGGGCCACGGCGCGGGCGCCGACGAGCCCGACTGGCGCGCGCTCGCGGCCACCCGCATGACGATCGTGATCTACATGGGCATCCGCCGGCTCGACGCGATCGCCGCGGCGCTGCGCGACGGCGGCCTGCCCGGCGACACGCCGTGCGCGGCGATCGAGAACGCCACGCGCGCCGAACAGCGCCACGTACTCGCGACGCTCGATACGCTCGTCGCGCGCATCGGCGAAACCGGCATCGGTTCGCCGGCGATCGTCGTGATCGGCCGTGTAGCCGCGCTCGCCGACGATCCGGCGGTGCGTGCGGCGTTCGGCGGCCGCGCATGATGCGCGTCGCGCTCGGCGTCGGCTTCCGCGCAGGTGTCACGCCCGCGCAACTCGATGCCGCGATCCGCGCCGCGCTCGCGCGCCATCCGGGCGCCGAACCGGCGCTCGTCGCGACGCTCGCCGACAAGGCGCGCGCCCGTGCGCTGCGCACGCTGTGCGCGCGCCGTGGCTGGCCGCTCGTCGCGTTCGATGCGGCGCAACTCGCGAGCCGTCCGGAACTGGCCGCGAGCGGTCCTTCCGACGCAGTGCTGGCGCGCTTCGGCGTCGCGGGCGTGGCCGAGCCGTGCGCGCGGCTCGCGGCGCCGCATGGCCGGCTGCTCGGCCCCAAATCCATCCGGGACGGCGTGACGGTCGCGCTCGCCGGCCCGCTTTGAACCCATTGTTTCGCTTTCGACAGGACGATTCCCGATGAAGACCGATTCCGAATCCCATCAGCGGATGGCCGAACGCCGCCGCGCCGGCCACGAGAAGAAGCAGGCCGCCGCCACGCAGGAGAAAGGCCTGCTGATCGTCCACACCGGCAACGGCAAGGGCAAGAGCACGGCCGCGTTCGGGATGGCCGTGCGCGTGCTCGGCCACGGCATGCGGCTCGGCGTCGTGCAGTTCATCAAGGGGGCGCTGCACACGTCCGAGCGCGACTTCCTCGGTGCGGTCGCGCAATGCGATTTCGTGACGATGGGCGACGGCTATACGTGGAACACGCAAAACCGCGACGCCGACATCGCGACCGCGCGCAAAGGCTGGGACGAGGCGCGCCGGATGATCGAAAGCGGCGACTACCGGATGGTGATCCTCGACGAGCTGAACACCGTGCTGAAGTACGAATACCTGCCGCTCGACGAAGTGCTCGCGACGCTCACGGCTCGACCGGAGTCGGTGCACGTCGTCGTCACCGGGCGGCACGCGCCCGATGCGCTGATCGATGCGGCCGATCTCGTCACCGAAATGCGACTCGTCAAGCATCCGTACAAGGAGCAAGGCGTGAAGGCGCAGCGCGGCGTGGAGTTCTGAGCATGCCGGCCTGCCCCGCGCTGTTCGTCAGCGCGCCCGCGTCGGGCCAGGGCAAGACGTCGGTGACGGCCGCCCTCGCGCGGCTGCACCGCCGGCTCGGCCGCCGCGTGCGCGTGTTCAAGACCGGGCCCGATTTTCTCGATCCGATGCTGCTCGAACGCGCGAGCGGCGCGAGCGTGCATGCGCTCGATCTCGGCATGGTCGGCGAGGCCGGCTGCCGCGCGCTGCTCGCCGAAGCCGCGCGCGACGCGGACCTGATCCTGATCGAAGGCGTGATGGGCTTGTTCGACGGCACGCCGAGCAGCGCCGATCTCGCGGCCGCGTTCGGCGTGCCGGTCGTCGCGGTGATTTCGGCGAAGGCGATGGCGCAGACGTTCGCGGCGATCGCCTTCGGGCTCGCGCGGTTCCGGCCGGGGTTGCCGTTTCACGGCGTGCTGGCCAACCGCGTCGGCTCGGCGCGGCATGCGGAGTTGCTGCAACAAGCGTTGCCCGGCGACCTGCGCTGGCTCGGATACGTGCCGGCCGACGCGGGCATCGCGCTGCCGGAGCGGCATCTCGGCCTGCATCAGCCGGCCGATATCGACGATCTCGATGCGCGGCTCGACCGCGCGGCCGACGTGCTCGCGCAAACCGCGCTCGCCGAGTTGCCGCCTGCCGTCACATTCGCGGAACCGGACGTGGCCGCGCCGCTGCCGCGTGCGCTGGCCGGCAAGCGGATCGCGGTGGCGCGCGATGCGGCGTTTTCGTTCATCTATCCGGCGAATCTCGCGTTGCTCGACGCACTCGGTGCCGAGCTGCGATTCTTCTCGCCGCTCGCCGACGAACCCGTGCCCGACGATTGCGACGCGCTGTTTTTGCCGGGCGGCTATCCGGAACTGCATGCGGCGACGCTTGCCGGGAATGCCGCGACCGCACGGACGATTCGCGCGCATGCGGCCGCCGGCCGGCCGATCGTCGCGGAATGCGGGGGGATGGTGTATCTGTGCGAATCGCTGACCGATGTGGATGGGTCGACGACGCCGATGCTCGGCGTGCTGCCGGGCCACGCGACGATGCAACGCCGGTTCGCGGCGCTCGGCATGCAGCAGCTCGATACGCGCATGGGGCCGATGCGCGGGCATACGTTTCACTACTCGCGGCTCGCGACGCCGCTGGTGCCGATTGCGAACGCCACGCGCCCCGACGGCACGCCGGGCGGCGGCGAAGCCGTCTATCGCAGCGGCGCCATCGTCGCGACGTACATGCACATGTACTGGCCGTCGAATCCGGATGCGGTCGTGGCGTTGTTCAGCGGGGACGTGCTCTGAACGGATCAATGCCGCGCCTGCATCGAGGCGGCATCCTGTCGGCTTTGAGCGTCGCTTTGTAGCGACTACGGCATTCGACGGGCGCGGCTACGGATGCCGTTCGATGTCCATTCGCTGATGCAGGAGCCGAATCACATCGATCGCGTCATCCGTTTCACGGTAAAACACAACGTGAGATCGAGCGGGGTAGCGAAAATACCCGTCGCGAACGACGCAAGTTCGCCCCGTTTTTTTGCCGCGCGCAGCGCTTCGATGGTGCCGCTCAGATCACGGTGATGGTGCTCTGCCTGCTCAGGAGACCCACGCTGTCTAGCCTCGTCCGTCACACCAGAAACGCCTCGGCCAACTTCACCCAGTACGACGCACCGGTCGGCAACGCCGCGTCGTTGAAGTCATAGCCGGGGTTGTGCACCATGCAGCCGCCCTCCCCGTCGCCGTTGCCGATGATCAGGTAGCAGCCCGGCCGCTTCTCGAGCAGGAACGCGAAATCCTCGCTGCCGGTGAGCGGCACCATTCCGTCGATCAGATTGGCTTCGCCGACCCATTCACGCGCGACGCCGCGCGCGAACGCCGTCATCTCCATATCGTTGACGAGCACGGGGTAGCGGCGCTGGTAGTCGATCGTCGCGGTCGCGCCGAACACGGCTGCCTGCGCATGCACGACCTCCTTGATGCGCGTCTCCAGCAGGTCGCGCACGTCGGGCTTCAGCGCACGCACCGACAGGCGCATCTGCGCGCGATCGGGAATCACGTTCGGCGCGTCGCCCGCATGGATCGCGCCGACCGTGACGATCGCCATGTCGAGTGGCGACACATTGCGCGACACGATCGTCTGCAGCGCCAGCACGATCTGCGCGCACACGACGACGGGATCGATCGCCCGGTGCGGCACCGCGCCGTGTCCGCCGCGGCCCTGCACGTCGATGACGACCGTATCCGACGACGCCATGAACGGCCCCGGCAGGAAACCGAACGTGCCGGTCGGGAAGCCCGGCATGTTGTGCATCGCGAAGATCGCGTCACAGGGAAATTGCTCGAACAGCCCGTCGTCGAGCATCTTCTTCGCGCCGCCGAGCCCTTCCTCGGCCGGCTGGAAAATCAGATTCAGCGTGCCCGAGAAGCGGCGTTCGCGCGCGAGGTGCTTCGCGGCCGCGAGCAACATCGCCGTGTGGCCGTCGTGGCCGCACGCGTGCATCTTGCCCGCGATCGTGCTCTGGTACGGCAGGCCCGTCGTTTCGTGGATCGGCAGCGCGTCCATGTCGGCGCGCAGCCCGAGGCGCTGCTGGCCGTCGCCCACTTTCAACTGCGCGACGACGCCAGTGCCGCCGAGCCCGCGATGCACGGTGTAGCCCCATGATTGAAGTTGCTCCGCGACGAGATCGCTCGTCGCGAATTCCTCGAAACCCAGTTCGGGGTGGGCGTGGATGCGATGCCGGATCTCGATCATTTCGTCGGCAAGGCCTGCGGGGATCACGCTGTGCGTCACGGTGTCGTCTCCTGTTGTCCAGTGGGGAACGTGCAGGCAAGGATAGTTCGTTGAGCAGCAACCGGACAGACAGAAAGTCGTCGCGGTGGCAACCGTTGATTGTCGGTCGATCGCAGGACGCGGGGCAAAGCGCGGCCGCCCGTATGGGCTATCCCATACGAACGACTGCCGCTAGCGACAGGCATGCCCGACACGGGGTGTTCCGGCTCGATTTTCACACGGAGGTTATCGTTGGCAGTCGCCCAACATCCCGGAATAATCTCTTTACATCAACGGGTTGAAATGATTTGTTCATTTTTTGACGGTTGTACATTTTTTGTGTACGCTGACAAAACAGTGAACAAGCGATTCTCCGTGATGCCCGCGAACGTCCCCCTCCCCATCTCGGAACAGCATGTGCTCGACGAGGCTTGTGCCGCGTTCGGACGCGCGACCCGGCGCTTCGCCGCGCGGCCCGTGCGCGTGCCGCAGGCGTACCAGGCGCGCGCCGACGCCATGATTCGCTTCGACATCGCCGGGCAGACCTTCGAGATGCCGGCAGCCGTGAGCGTCGGCGTCGAATCGCTGCAAGCAGCGCTCGCGGCGCTGCGTCGCCGCGGCGGCCCACCGGTGCCGGGCGAGCGGCCGCTGATGCTGGTCGCACCTTATTTTTCTGCCGAACTGGCCGCCCGCCTGACCGAGCACGACATCCCGTTTCTCGATACCGCCGGCAATGCGAGCCTGATCCAGCCGGAGGCCACCCTGATGATCGCCGGCCGACCGAAACCTGCGCGTACGCCGCGCCGTCAGGCGTCGCGCGCGACCACGCCGAAGGGGCTCGCCGTGATGTTCGCGCTCGCGACGCAGCCGGGCCTCGTCGCACAGCCGTACCGGGCGATCGCCGCCGCGTCGGGCGTCGCGCTCGGCACGGTCAATCTCGCGATGGACGACTTGATCGCGCGCGGCCTCGTCGCGCAGCGGCGCAACGGCGAAAGGCTGATGCCGGACTGGCCGCGCTTCCTGCAGGAATGGGTCGCGCTGTACCCGAGCCGCCTGCGCCCGAAACTGCCGGCCCGGCGGTTTGCCGCGATCGCACCCGACTGGTGGCGCGGCTTCGATTTCGCCGCCTTCGATGCGCGGCTCGGCGGCGAAGCGGCGGCGGATCTGCTGACGCACGACCTGAAGCCGGCGGCGATCACCGTCTATACGCACGGCGCCGTGCCGAACCGCCTGCTGCTGCAGGCGCGCCTGCGCCCGGACGAGCACGGCGACGTCGAGCTGCTCGAAGCGTTCTGGCCGCGCTCGCCGGCGCTCGACTGGGGCGAGCAGGATGTGCCGCTCGTGCCGCCGCTCCTGATCTATGCGGATCTCGTCTCGTCCGGGGACAGCCGCAACCTTGCTGCCGCCGAACGGATCCATGACCGATACCTCACCCACCCGCCCGCTTGAAGTCGAGGCGAGCCGGCCGCTCGAACCGGCGGCGGTCGCGCTGCTGCGAGCGGTCGGCACGACCTGCGCGCAACTCGACGCGGCCTTCGTCGTGGCCGGCGCAACCGCGCGCGACATTCTGATGTGGCATGTCCACGGCATCCGGCCGGCGCGCGCGACGCGGGACGTCGACGTTGCCGTATGCGCGGTGAGCTGGCCGTTCCACGCGCAGCTCGTCGATGCGCTCGTCGCGACCGGGCGATTCACGCGAGCACCGAAACAACAGCAGAAACTGCTGTTCGAAAGCGGCATGCCGGGCTTTCGCACCGAGCTCGATCTCGTGCCGTTCGGGCCGCTCGAAGCGCCGCCGGGCGAGATCGCGTGGCCGCCGGCCGGTGAATTCGTCCTGAACGTGCTCGGCTTCCAGGAAGCGGTCGACACGGCGCAGCCGGTATCGATCGACGCGCGGACCGTGGTGCCGGTCGCCCGTTTGCCCGCCCTCGCGCTGCTCAAGCTGCTCGCGTGGAAAGATCGGCGCGCGCGCCAGAACAGCGACGCGTACGACCTGCTGTTTCTGCTGCGCCACTATCATGACGCCGGGAATCGCGAGCGCATCTGGGACGCGGCGGCCGATCTGCTCGAGACACATGCGTTCCAGCCCGGTCTTGCCGCAGCCGGGTTGCTCGCGCGGGATGCGAAACGCATCGCCCTGCCGCAAACGCGCGACGCCATCCGCGCATTGCTGTCCGACGAAGCAACCTATGCGGCACTCCGCCAGGATCTGCTCGCTCGCGCGTTCGCGCTGCTGCCAGGCGAATTCAGCGACGACGCCGAACGGTATCTCGACGCGTTCCGCCGCGCGTTTCTCGTCGATTCGCCTGCGCCGCACGCATGATGCGCCAAGCAGCGGCGACGGCATCGCACTTGCAGCCCGACGTATTCATGCCGCCCAATCCTCCAGCGACAACCCCGCGACACGGCCGAATTCGCGGCCGTTGTGCGTGACGAGCACTGCACCGGCCGCGATCGCATGCCCGGCGATCGACGCATCGTTTGCGCCGATCGGCGTGCCGCGTACGGCGAGCGCCGCGCGAATCGCGGCCGTGGCGTCCACCGCCGCGGAATCCCACGACAGCACGCCATCCAGCCGGGAAACGAAGGCCGTCACGAGTTCCGCATGCTTCGGGGACGCTCGTTTGCCAACCGCGCCGAAGCGCATCTCGGCGTAGGTAACGGCCGACACGACGATCCGGTGCTGCGCGTTGACGCACGACTGCAACCGCGACAGCACGACGGGTGGCCGCTCGCGCATGATGAACGAACAGATGTTCGTATCGAGCATGTAGAGCGTGGTCACCGGTTGGACTCCGTCGGGGCGTCGGCGTCGCCGGACAGATCGAAGCGACCGGACTCGATGACGGCCGGGCGTTCGGCAAGGAAATCGGCATCGGCCAGCGGTTCGTTCGCGAACGACAGCCACGTGGGACGTA
The DNA here is from genome assembly GCF_029268935.1 of Burkholderia semiarida. Taxonomy (NCBI): domain Bacteria; kingdom Pseudomonadati; phylum Pseudomonadota; class Betaproteobacteria; order Burkholderiales; family Burkholderiaceae; genus Burkholderia; species Burkholderia semiarida. The sequence goes on from NZ_JAHLCL010000007.1 coordinate 745,222, forward strand.
CCGGCCTTAACAGCAGCGTATCGCCCTCGCGGCGGATCTCGAGTTCCGTGACACCCTCGAACTCCATGTCCTTCGGGATGCGGATTGCCTGGTTACGGGCGTTCTTGAAAATGGAAACGGTGCGCATGAGCCACTCCGTGGAAGTACGATGCGCCCATTCTAGACATATGTCGGCATATGTCAATTTGGCGGGTGGCGAACTCGCGGTTGCGTCCCACGTTGTCGAGGATGTCTGATTCATGCTGGCGGCCTGTCGTCGATGAGAGAAGTGACCCATTCTTCATGACGCAGGCCGCGCGGTCCATATACCGGACGGCCGATGCATGCGCATCGCAAGGCTGCGCGCACCGTCGCAGCGACGCCGCGTGCCCGGCCCCGTCAAGGCAACCGGAAAGTGTCAAAAAACGTATCGCGCTCGATCACGGTGAGCGCCGCGCGCTTGTGCGGGAAATCGAATTCCTTCAGCGTGTAGAACCCCAGCCGGTGCATGTACGCGATATGCCGCACGTGATCCACGCGCGGCTCGCCGACGAGCCGCTGCGTACGCGGCTCGTCGACGAACATGTAGTGCAGCACCCCGCTCCACCACGCATGCAGCTTGCCCGCGCTCTGGAAACGCGAATCGCCGATCAGCAGGTGCAGCCCGCGATCGTAGTCGTGCGCGTCGTAGAACGGCGCGAGGCGGTCCTCCTTCGCCCAGTAGAACTCGAAATAGCCGAACGGCGTGTCGTCGAAATAGCCGATCATCGGGTGCATGTGCGGGTCGGCCAGCCGTTCGGCGAGATACGCCGCATGCTCGTCGCGCGTGCCGCGCTGGTCCCAGAAATGCGCGACACGGTCGAGGTTCATCCAGCCGCTGAACAGGTCCGCGTGTGCATCGATGTCGACGGTGCGCAGGCTGAACGTCATCCCGACCTGCGGCATGTGGCGCGCATAGATCTCGCCGGCGGGCGACGGCGGCCGCACCGGATGCCGATGGCCGTTCGTGATCGCGTAGCGCAGCGGCATCCCGCCCGACGCGCTCGCCTTCAGCCACGGCCGCGGATTCTGCCAGAACGTCGTGCGCGACACGGTGAGCCGCAGCGTGTCGCCCGCGACTTGCGCGCCGTCGATCACGCCCTCGCGCACCGCACGCGCGACGTACGCCGCCACGGCCGCCGCATCGGCGCCGCCGCGCGGCACCGAGATCGTCGCCGCGTCGTACCGCGTGTCGGTGTTGAACAGCGCGACGAACGTCGCGAGCAGCGCGTCGGGCGCGTCGTTGGGCCGCCATGCGTCGAGCGCATGCTCGACGACGGCCCCCGCCTGCCCGTGCGCGGCGCCGTCGAGCGCGGCGGCCGCTTCACCTTCGACCGCGTCGGCGGCGCCGGCCGGTTTCGTCAGCGTGTCTTGCATCACAATGCTCCCGCGTCGTGGCGGTCGGCGAGGACGTGCAGCCCGCGCTCGAGCGCCGGAAACAGGCTGCGCTGGAAGTTGTTCCAGCGCAGTTCGAGAATCGTGTCGTCCGGCGCGATCGGCGTGTCGAGCACGTCGCAGATCACCTCGCCGGAATCGATACCGTTGTCGACGTAGTGGAACGACGCACCCGTCATCGTCACGGGTTCGACCGCCGACGTGGCGCCCGTGGCCCAGTCGACGCGTTCGCCGCGCGCGCCGTGCAGCGCGTCGAGCGTCGCCCACGCGCCGCGCCGCTGGTACTGCGAATCGTCGGCCGTGATGCCCGGGTGGATGTTCGCGATGCGCCGGTGAAAGCGCGCGCCCGGCCGCACGAGTTCGTCGAGGATCACGAGCAGCCCGTCGAGCACGACGATGTCCGCTTCGAGTTCGAGCAGGCGTTCGAGCAGGCGGCGCTCGAACGCCTGTTTGCCGGCCACGCGCTCGCGCGCGTCGCGCGGCAGCCGCCGGTACGTCGACGCAATCGTGCAGAACAGTTCGTCGACCGGTCTGCCCTGCACCGTCAGGCCTTCCGGCAGGATCCACGGGCGGCCCGGGGTGCGCGCGAAACCGTAGTCGGCCACTTTCGCGCGGTCGGCGGGCGAGCCTTCGTCGTCGTCGACGATCACGCCCTGGAGCGTGTAGCGTTCGCCGAGCGGCGAATCGTTCAGGCGCTCGACGAGGAATTCGAGCGGCGCCTTCATGTAGCGCGTGCCGCCCCGATAAGCGACCGGCTGGCCGGCACGATCGGCCGCGCCGTTGCGCAGCGACTGGATGTAGACGAGATTTTTCTTCGGCATGGATGCGTCGTGGAAAAGCGGACGAAGGCGCCGCGGCCGCCCGCGCCGGCCACGAAGGCCGGCCGGCGAGCCGCGGCGCGCGACGTCACCAGTTGTATTTCGCGGTCGCGATAACCGTGCGGTCGGTCCCGAAAATGCAGACGTTGTTCGACTGGCAACCGCTGATGTAATGGCGGTTGAACAGGTTCGTCCCGTTCACGGCGAAGCGCCAGTTACGCATGTCGTAATGCAGGCCCGCGTCGAACAGCGTGACGCTCGATACCGTCAGCGAGTTGTCGGCCGCACCGGCCGACGCGCTCTGGTAGCGAATGCCGCCGCCGAGGCCGAAGCCCGCGAGCGGCCCCGTGTGCCACGTCCAGTCGGTCCACAGCGACGCCATCTGGCGCGGCCGCGGGATATCGACCGGCCAGTTGTTCAGCGAGACGTCGTTGGCCTGCACGTTCTTCACGTCCTGATAGACGTACGACGCGATCACCGACAGGTTGCGCGTGACCTTGCCGGTCGCGCTCAGCTCGATCCCGCGCGAGCGTACCTCGCCCGTCTGCACCGACTTCGTGCCGGTCGGGTCCTGGCTCGGCAGCGCCGACGTGAGCACGTTGGTCTGGTTGATCTGGTAGATCGCCGCGTTCAGCATCAGGTTCTTGCCGGGCGGCTGCCAGCGCAGGCCGGCTTCGATCTGCTTGCCGCGCGTCGGCTGCGGCAGCCCGCCGCCGACCAGGTTCACGCCGATCAGCGGATTGAACGACGTCGCGTAGCTGACGTACGGCGACAGCCCGTAATCGCCCTGGTACGTGAGGCCGACGCGGCCCGTGAATGCCGTCACATCGGCCTTCGTCGACGTGCCGGCCGCGCGGTCGTCCTGCCGCAGGTTGACCCAGTCCTCGCGGCCGCCGAGCGTCAGCGTCCAGCGGTTCCACTTGATCTGATCCTGCGCGTACAGGCCGAACGTGTTCAGCGTCGTGTACGTGTTGGTGCGGATCGTCGCGTCGGGCGTGAACACCGCCGTCGTGACGGGCTGGTACACCGGGTTGTAGATGTTCAGCGGCGGCGCGGCGGCCAGCCATTCGCTGTCGGTCGCGGTCTGCCGGTTGTACTGGAAGCCGAGCAGCAGCGTGTGCTGGAGCGGGCCCGTGGCGAAACGGCCCTCGAGGTTGTTGTCGATGTCGAAGCGGCTGTAGTTCATCTGGAACACGCCGGCCCAGCGCGACACGTCGGTCGTGCTGCCGTCGACGAAGCCGTTGCCGAACACCGAACCGTTGTCGAGCGACAGGTGCATCAGCCGCGTATTCTGGCGGAACGTCCAGGCCGGCGTCAGGTTGCGCTCGAACTGGTAGCCGACCGACCACTGCTTCTTGCGGTAGTAGTTGAAATTCGGGTCGCCGCCGTAGACGTCCTTGTCGAGCTGCCCGTTCGGATTCGGCAGCACCGTACCCTGCGCGGGCAGGAAGTTCGACGAGATGTCGCCCCAGTCCTGCAGGTAGGTCGCGGACAGCGTCAGCGACGTATCCGCGTCCGGGCGCCAGCGGAACGACGGCGCGAGCGCGACGCGCTGGTCGTTGTTCGGGCCCGTCAGCGCGTTGCCGTCGCGCGCGACGCCGACGAACCGGTACGCATACTTGCCGTCCGGATCGAGCTTGTCGCCGACGTCGATCATGAACTGCTTGCGCGCGTAGTTGCCGATCTGCACGCCCGCTTCGCGCACGCGCTCGCCGTCGGCGAGCTTGGTGTGCACGTCGATGATCGCGCCCGGATCGCCCGCGCCGTACAGCACCGAGGTCGGCCCGCGCAGCACGCTGATGCTGTCGATCATGTACGGATCGACGCGCCAGCTCGCGAGGTTGATCGTGTTCGGCACCTGCAGCCCGTTCACGTAGGCGGTCGGCGTGAAGCCGCGCAGCGCCGCGTACCAGTCGGAGCGGTTGTCCGAGCCGTACGACGAGAAGCCCGGCACGTAGCGCAGCGCCGCGTTCACGTCGGTGGCGCCGGTCATCTCGATCTGCTGCGCGGTGACGACGTTGATCGTCTGCGGGATCTCGTTGAGCGGCGTGTCGGTCTTGGTGCCGGTCGTGCTGCGCTTCGCGACGAGCCCGACCGTGCCGTCACCTGCCGAGGCCGCGTTGACGGTGATCGCCGGCAGCGTGCCGTTTTGCGCGCTGGTCGACTCATTCGCCGTCGCGCCGTTTTGCGCACTGCTGGCCGACGCCGCGGCGCCCGCGTTCACGGCCGGCGCCGTCTGGGCGTATGCGTGCCCTGCCGCCGTACCGAACGCCACGCTTGCCGCGGCTGCGATCGCACGCAAACGCGTGCCTGTTGCCCACTCCATCTTCTTCTGCTCCACTTTTTCGTGCGGTCTCCGACCGCGCCTTTGTCAAAGAGCGAAAGCCATCCGGCCCGCGCTCACCCCGTTGTTCGGTCGTTTTTCTTGCGTTGCCCGGGCCGCGCCGTCGTCCTCGGCGAGCGCGATCCCGTCTTCGAGCGACGCGCAGATTTCGTCCGCGCGGCGCGCCAGTACCGACAGCAACGTGTCGGACAGGCCGTGGCTGTCTTCGCAGCAGCCTTGCAGGTAGATGCGCGGCGCGAAGTGCTCGGGCGTCGCGAGCAGGTAGTCGCGCGTCACGTCGCCGCGCGTGAGCGCATCGCCCAGATGCGGCGCGAGCCCTTCGAGCAGCGCCGAATGCGTGTCGCGGCGATAGCCGGTCGCGAGCACGAGCGCATCGAAACGCTCGACGCGCGTGGCGCCGCTCATCCGGTCGCGCAGCGTCAGCTCGATGCGGCCGTCGGCGGCGCGCACCGCGGCCTCGATCGCGCTGTTCGCGAGCAGCGCATGGCGCGGCGTGCCGTCGATGCGCTGCAGGTACAGCATTTCGTAGATCTGCTCGATCAGCGGCCGGTCGACCACCGCGTAGTTCGTGTCGCGATAGCGCTCGAGCAGCGCACGACGCGCGTCGTGCGGCTGCGCATAGACGACGTCGGTGAATTCGGGGCTGAAAATTTCGTTGACGAACGGGCTGTCGTCGGCCGGCTTCAACGCGCCGGCGCGCATCACGAGACTCGCGTCGACGTGCGGGAAGCGGCGCGCGAGGTCGATGAACACCTCGGCCGCGCTCTGCCCCGCGCCGATCACCGCGACGCGGCGGCGTTCGCCGTCGGGCGACGCGACGAGCCGGTCGATGTCGGCCAGGTACGACGACGAATGGATCACGCGGTCGCGGCCGAGCGCGGCGAATGCATCCGGAATCGCCGGCGTGCCGCCGACGCCGACCGACAGCGCGCGCGTGACGCGCTGGCGCTCGTGGCCGGCCGCGTCGCGCGACAGCACGCGCAGCGCGTCGATCTTCGCGCCGTCGCCGCGCACCGGTTCGATCCCCAGCACCGTCTCGCTGTAATGGACGCGGTCGTCGAACGCATCGGCGACCCAGCTCAGGTAATCGTGGAATTCGACGCGGGTCGGGTAGAAATTCTTCAGGTTGATGAATTCGTTCAGGCGGCCGCGTTCGAACAGATAGTTGATGAACGTGTAGCGGCTCTTCGGATCGCGCATCGTCACGAGATCCTTCAGAAACGAAATCTGCATCCGGCAGTCGTCGAGCAGCATCCCGCGATGCCAGCCGAATTCCGGCTGGCGCTCGATGAAGCAATGGGCGAGCGTGTGCGCGCCGCCGCGCTCCGCGAGGCGCACGGCCAGCGCCAGATTCGACGGCCCGAAGCCGACGCCGATCAGGTCGAATACGGTTTCTCTCTGCATGTCTCAGCTCCCTTGTCGGTGAATCCGGCCCGTCAGACGTGACGGCCGGAGAAGAACGTCTCGCGCAGCGTGCGCATCCACAGCGGCTGCGCGTCGGCCAGCGCGAGACGGCGCTGCCGCGCGAAGCCATGCCGCGCGAGATGGTCGGCAACCCGCGTGTGGCCGGCCGGAACGGCACAGCCGACCGCTTCGGTACGCAGGTCGTCGAGAAACAGGTAATGCACGACGGACGGCAGCCAGCCGGCCACGCGGTGCGCGCCGCGCCAGCGCGACTCCCCGACCAGCATCCGCAGCCCGCGGTCGTAGTCGCGCGCCGCGACGTGCGGCGCGAGCGCGTCCTCCTTCAGCCAGAACGCCTCGAAATACGCGAACGGCTCGCCGTCGAAACAGCCGACGAGCGGCGTCACGTGCGGATCGGCTTCCTGCGGGCCTTGCGCACCGCATTGGTCAGGCTGGGCCCCCGGCCAGCCGTCGCGCACGCGCGGCTCCGTGAACCAGCGCGCGAGCCGTTCGGCGTCCTCGGCCGGCTGCCAGCCGCGCAGCGTGAAGCGCACGCCGAGCGCCGGCAGGTCGCGCGCATAGACGTCGCCGCGCGGTGCGGGCGGCCGGCGCGGATGACGCCGGCCGTCGGTGATCGTCGGCAGCGTCGCGCACGGCAGAGCCGGGCCGACGCGCCACAGGTCGGCCTGTTGCGCCCAGCCGTCGCGCAGGCAGCGGCCGCCGTCGGCGAGGACGCCGCTCGCGCGCAACGCATCGAGCGCGACGGCCGGCCAGGCAGCCGGGTCGAGCCGGACCGCCGCGTGGCGCGCGCTGTCCGAAAACACCGCGGCCAGGGCGGCCAGCAGCGCCCGCCGCTGGTCGGCCGGCGCCGCGCGATGGTTGTACGCGACGAGGCGCAGCGCGCCGTCGTCACCGAGCTGCGCGCGCAGCAACTGCGCGCCGATGCCGTCGCCGTGCGCGACACGGATCTCCGCGCCGTCGCGCACGGCGAACAGGCCGTCCGCGAACGCGAGCCGGTAGGTATCGAGCATCGTGAATCCGTCCGGACGCACTTCAGCCAGCATGGCGCGCCTCCTGTCCCGTTTCCGCTCGCGCGTCGAGCCGCGCGGCGAGCGCCGCGAGCGTCGGCGCCGCGAACACGTCGGCGACCGTCAGCGCGTGACCGGCGCGGCCGGCCGCGTCGACGAAGCGCACGACGTCGAACGACGTCGCGCCGGCTTCGAACAGGTCGGCATCGGGCTCGGGCGCGGCCGTCGCGAACGTGTCGGACCACAGCGCGGCGAGCGCGGCGGCGGCATGCGACGGCGTTGCATCGACCGGCGCTGCCGCGTGAGCGTGGGTGCCGAACGCACCGTGCACGGCTGCGCGCGCCTCGGGTGCGCCGAGCGCCGCTTCCGACGCGCCGGCGAAACGCGCGACCTCGTCGTGATACAGCTCGACGAGCGCGTCGACGAAATCGCGCGCGAGCAGTTCGTCCGCATATGAGAACGCGGCGCTCACGCGGCCGTCCGGATGCTCGACGACGTCCAGCTCCAGCGTGAACACGACGCGATGGCGCGTCTCGTTGAATCCGGCCAGCGACAGGCCGGCCCAGTCGCGTGCGGCGGCGCCGGTCGGGCGCAGATAGTTGAACATCACCTGGAACAGCGGATTGGCCTGCGCGGCGCGCGGCGCACGCAGCGCGGCCACGACGTCGGCGAACGGCACGTCGGCATGCGCATACGCGGCGAGCGCCGTGTCGCGCACTTGCGCGAGCACGTCCGCGCGGCGCGCCGACGGGTCGATCCGCGTACGAACGACGACCGAGTTGATGAACAGGCCGAGCGCGGCGCGGGCCGCGTCGCCCGTGAGCTCGCGCGTCGACGCGAGCACGCCGACCGGCTGGTCGGCCGCGCCCGTCGCACGGAACAGCGCGGTGTTGAGCGCCGCGTGCAGCAGCATCGGCAGCGTCGCGTGCGAGGCCGATGCGGCGTCGCGCGCCGCGCGAATCAGTTGCGCGTCGAATTCGAACGCGATACGGGCCGCGCGCCATTGCGGCACGGCCGGCGCATCGGCGCGCTGCGGCAACACGCGCGACGGCAGATCCGCGAGCGCGTCGCGCCAGTACGCGACGCGCGCCGGATGGCACGGCGCGGGCAGCACGAGCGGGAGGGCCGGTCGGGCGGCTTGGTCGGCCGGCGCGCCGCTGCCCTGCACGCGGGCGACATAGCGGGCACGCACCGCGTCGAGCCACAGCTCGATCGATTCGCCATCCGACACGATGTGATGGATCGTCACCGACAGCACGTGGTCGTTCGCACCGAGCCGCAGCACACGAGCGCGCCACAGCGGCGCGTCGGCCAAGAGATCGAACGGCGCGAGCGCATCCTCGTCGGTCAGCGCGGCCGCGCGGGCCAGCGCATCGGCTCGGGCCGACAGGTCGATCACCGGCAGCGCGACGGCCACGTCCGCGTCGATCCGCTGACCCGGCAGCGCGCCGTCGCGGGCGACGAGCCGCGCGCGCAGCGCCGGATGCACGGCCGCCGCATCCGAGAACGCCGCGCGCAGCGCATCGACGTCGAGCGGGCCGCGCACGCGCAGCGCGACCGGAATGTTGTATGCGGCGCTGTCCGGCTGCGCGCGCCACAGGAACCACAGGCCGAGCTGCGCGGGCGACAGCGGCCACACGCCATGCGCGTCCGGTTTGGCCACGGCGATACCCGGCGCCGTGGCGCCCGACTGCGCGGCGCGCGGCGCGTCGGCCACCTGCAGCGCGTACTGGGCAAGCACGGGCGCCTCGAACAGCGCGCGCACCGGCACGTCGCGGCCGAGCCGTTCGGCCACGCGCGTCGCCACGCGCACGGCCGCGAGCGAATGGCCGCCGAGATCGAAGAAATGATCGCCGCGACCGACGCGTTCCAGGTTCAACACGTCGCACCAGATCGCCGCGAGCGCGGCTTCGTCGCCGTCGCGCGGCGCCTCGTACGCGCGTTCGACACGCACGGGCGCCGGCAGCCGTGCACGGTCGACCTTGCTGTTCGCGTTGCGCGGCAGCGCGTCGAGCACGATCAGTTGCGCGGGCACCATATAGTCGGGCAGCGTGCGGCGCAGATGCGCGTCGAGCGCCGCGGCTTCGACCGGCTGCGCGGCCGCCCGCGCCTCGGCGGTCAGCTCGACGTACGCGACGAGCTGCGCGAGCGCGCCCTGCCCGTGCACGACCGCACAGGCTTCGCGCACCGCGTCGTGCGCGGCGAGCTGCGCCTCGATTTCGCCGAGTTCGATGCGCAGGCCGCGCAGCTTCACCTGGTGGTCGACGCGGCCGATGAAGTCGAACACGCCGTCCGCGCGGCGCCGCACGAGGTCGCCGGTACGGTACAGCCGCGCGCCCGGCGCGCCGTACGGATCGGGCACGAAACGCTCGGCCGTCAGCGCCGGACGGTCGAGGTAGCCGCGTGCGACGCCGATCCCCTCGCCGCCCAGATACAGTTCGCCGATCACGCCGACCGGCAGCGGATGCAGTCGCGCGTCGAGCACGTGCGCGGTGCGCGCGCCGACCAGCGTGCCGATCGGCAGATACGCGGCGTCGCCGAGCTTCGCGAGATCGTCGCCGGGACGGAACATCCACAGCGTCGGCGTGATGACCGTTTCGGTCGGGCCGTAGCCGTTGACCACGCGCACGTTCGGCAGCGCGCGGCGCAGCATCGCGAACGCCTCGCGCGACGTCGCCTCGCCGCCGACGGTCAGCGAACGCAGCGTCGGCGGCGCGCCGTGCGCGAGCGCCCATTCGGCAAGCTGGGCGGCGCAGCCCGGCGGCACGTAGGTCATCGTCACGCCGTCGCGGATCATCATCGCGCAGGTCTGCGCGGGCGGCCACAACACGTCGGCCGTCACCGACACGGCGGCGCCCGACATGTATTGCGAAAACCAGCCTTCGTGCGCGCCGTCGAAATTGACCGACTGGAACAGCAGGAACACGTCGTGCTCGCCCGCGCCGTAGCGCTCGGCGATCGCCGCGCAGTGCCGCGCGAACGACGCATGGTCGACGATCACGCCCTTCGGCTTGCCGGTCGAGCCCGACGTGTAGATTGCATACGCCGCGTGGCCGGGCAGCACGTCCGGCAGCGCGACGTGCGCGGCTTCGTCGAGCGCATCGATTTCGTCCGCGCGCCAGATGCGCAATTCCGGCAATTCGGGCAGCGACGCGGCGCTCGCGGCGTCGGTCAGCACGTGCGCGATGTTCGCATCGCCGACGATCTGCGCGAGCCGCTCGCGCGGGTGCGCCGGGTCGAGCGGCACGAACGCGGCGCCCGACTTCAGCACCGCGATCAGCGCGACGAGCAGATCGACTGAGCGCTGCAGCGCGACGCCCACGCGCATCTCGGGCCGCACGCCGGCCGCCACCAGATGGCGCGCCAGGCGCGCGGCACGCGCATCGACTTCGCCGCGCGTCAATGCGCGATCGATATCGGCGACACCGCGTGCGTCGGGCCGCGCGTGCGCATGCGCGGTGATGCGCACGTGCACCGGCACGAAAGGCTCGGCATCGGTCGCGCCGGCCGGCGCGTTCCATGCGAAAAGCTGCGCGCGTTCGTCGGCGGGCAGCCAGTCGAGATCGCCGATCGGCATGTCGGGGCGCGCGAGCGCATCGGTCAGCAGCGTGACGAAGCGCGCGGCCAGCCGTGCGATCGCGTCCGCGTCGAACAGGTCGAGCGCGTAGATGAAGGCCGCGTCGAACGTGCCGTCCGGCGTCGCTTCGACGGATAGCGTCAGGTCGAATTTCGCGGACGGCGTGCCCGACGGCAGCAACGCGGCCGACGCCGCGCCGAGCGGCGGCAGCGCGCGGCGTTCGCCATACGCGGCCATCACCTGGAACAGCGGATGGTGACTCGCGCTGCGCGGCACGCCAAGCGCGTCGACCACCTGCTCGAACGGCACGTCCTGGTGCATCTGCGCGTCGACGAGCGCGCGCTGCGTACGCGCGACCAGCGACGAGAAATCGCCGTGCGCGGGCACGTCGACGTCGATTGCCAGCGTATTGACGAAGAAGCCGATCAGGCCGGCGACTTCCGCGCGCTCGCGGTTCGCGGCCGGCACGCCGACGCAGATCCGCGCGTCGCCGGTCGCACGCGCCAGCAGCGCGTCGAGCGCGGCGAGCAGCACCGCGAACGGCGTCGCGCCCGACGCGGCCGCGAACGCGCGCAACTGCGCACCGATGCGCGCGTCGAGCGAAAACACGTGACGCGCGCCGCGCGCACTGCGGCGGGCCGGCCGTGCGGCCGCGCCCGGCAGCGTCAGCACGCCGCGCTGCGGATCGAGCCGCTCGCGCCAGAACGCGAGCTGGCGGTCGCGCTCGCCGGCATCGAGCCAGCGGCGCTGCCACAGCGCGTAGTCGGCGTACTGGATCGGCAGCGGCGCGAGCGGCACCGGCTCGCCCGACGCATACGCGCGATAGAACGCCGCGAGCTCTTCCAGCATCACGCCCGACGACCAGCCGTCCGACACGATGTGATGCACGGTGAGCGCGAGCCAGTGATGCGTCGCGTCGAAGCGCACCAGGTGCGCACGCACGAGCGGCGCGGTACCGAGGTCGAACGGTTCGGCTTCGTCGGCCGCCGCGACGGCTTCGGCGCGCGGCACGCGCTGCGCGTCCGGCAGCGCTTCGAGATCGGTTTCGCGCCACGGGCAGCGCAGCGGCGCGTGGATCGTTTGCGCGACGCCGTCCTGCGCTTCGTCGAAAGTCGTGCGCAGCGCCTCATGGCGCGCGATCAGCGCATCGCACGCGAGACGCAGCGCATGCCCGTCGAGCGGGCCCGTGAGCGCCAGGCGCTCGGTGATGTGGTACGCGTCCGGCGCATCGATCAGCCGCGCATGCAGCCATAGCCGCGTCTGCGCGAACGACGCCGGCACGCGGTCGCTGCGCGGCGTGCGCGGCGGAATCGGCAGCACGCGGAAATCGATGCCGGCCGCGCCGAGCTTGTCGATGAAGACCGCGCGCTGCGCGTCGGGCAGTTGCGCGAAACGCGTCGCGAGCGCGAGCCAGTCGGGTTGAACCTTCGTCATCCGTCGTCCTTATTGGGTTTCCAGTTCGCCGAGCAGCGCGTCGATCGCGCTCGCCGCATCGGTCTCGCCGCGCGCCGCGCAGGCCGCGTCGATCGCTTGCGCGCAGCGCGCGAGCGTGCGCGTGTCGAACAGCGTGCGCAGCGGCAGCGCGAGCCCCCAGTGCAGGTTCGCCTGCGCGTGAGCCTGCGTCGCGAGCAGCGAGTGGCCGCCGAGCAGGAAGAAATCGCCGTCGCGGCCGATCGCGTCCACGCGCAACACGCGCTGCCAAATCGCCGCGAGCGCGCGCTCGGTATCGGTCGCGAGTTCGACGGCTTCGGCCGCTTCGCGCACCGGCGCCGGCAGCGCATGGCGGTCGCACTTGCCGTTCGGCGTGACGGGCAATGCGTCGAGCTCGATCAACTGCGACGGCACCATGTACGCCGGCAGTTGCGCGCGCAGCGCGTCGAGCAGCGCCGCACGGTCGAGCGCGCCCGCGTCGCCGCGCGCGACATAGCCGATCAGTTGCTCGTCGCGCACGATCACGACCGCATCGTTCACGCCCGGCGCCGCGCGCAGCAGCGCCTCGATCTCGCCCGGCTCGATCCGCTGGCCGCGCAGCTTCACCTGCGTGTCGACCCGGCCGAGGTAGTCGAGCGCGCCGTCCGCGCGCCGGCGCGCGAGGTCGCCGGTGCGGTACATGCGCGCGCCCGGCACGAACGGATCGGGCACGAAGCGCTCGGCGGTCAGCGCCGGCCGGCCGAGATAGCCGCGCGCGAGGCCCGCGCCCGCGAGATACAGTTCGCCGGTCGCGCCGGCCGGCACCGGCTGCCACGCGGCATCGAGCACGTGCAGTTGCAGGTTCGCGATCGGATGGCCGATCGGCACCGCGACCGCTTGCGCGTCGTCGGGGCCGCAGGTCCAGTGCGACACGTCGATCGCGGCCTCGGTCGGCCCGTACAGGTTCACGAGCGTCGCGTTCGGCAACAGGCGCGCCATCTTCGCGACGAGTTCGGGCGCCAGCGCCTCCCCGCTCGCGACGATCAGACGCACGCTGTCGCATTGCGCGGCGGCCGAGAAATCGTCGAGATGCGCGGCGAACGCGGCGAGCATCGACGGCACGAAATGCAGCACCGTCACGCCGTGCGCGTGGATCGCCGCGGCCAGACGCGCCGGATCGCGGTGGTCGCCCGGCGCGGCGATCGCGAGCGTCGCGCCGATCGCGAGCGGCCACACGAATTCCCACACCGACACGTCGAAGCCGAACGGCGTCTTGTGCAGCACGACGTCGTCGCGCGTCAGCCGGTATGCGTGCTGCATCCACGCGATCCGGTTCGCGAGCGCGCCATGCGTGTTGCCGGCGCCCTTCGGCTTGCCGGTCGAGCCGGACGTGTAGATCAGGTACGCGAGCTGCGCGTCGTCGACCGCGGCGGTTTCGCCACCGATATCGCCGGCCTCGTCGGCCAGCAGGTCGGCGACCGTCAGCAGTCGCGTATCGGCGCCCTCGCCCAGCGCGGCCTCGACCTGCTCGCGCAGATGCGCCTGCGTGATCGCGACGGCCGGCCGCGCGTCGCGCAGCAGGTACGCAATGCGCTCGGCCGGATAGTCGGGATCGACCGGCAGGTACGCGGCGCCGGCCTTCAGCACGCCGACGAGCGCCATCACCATGTCGAACGAGCGCTCGACGCACAGCGCGACCGGCGTGTCCGGCCGCACGCCGCGCCGGCGCAGCGCGGCGGCGATGCGCGACGTGGCGGCGTCGAGTTCGCGATAGGTCGCGCGCTGCACGCGGCCTTGAGCGTCCGCGTATTCGAGCGCGATCGCGTCGGGCGTCGCCCGTGCCGCGTCGGCGAATTGCAGGTGTAGCGGCTGGCGTCGTTCGATCGGCCAGACATGTGCGGTGTCGTGCGCGCGGGCCAGCGCGTCGCGGGTCGCATCGTCGGCGATCGACAGCGTGCCGAGCAGCGCGTCGGGCGTACGGGCCAGCGCGTCGAGCGCGCAGGCGAACGCGCGATGCCAGGTCTCGACCTGACGTGCGTCGATGCGGGCGGTGTCGTAGCCGTAGTCGATCGTCAGTTCGGCGCCGCTTTCGATCACGAGCGTCAGTGCGAAATCGGTCGCTTCGATGCTGCGTACGTCGCTCAGCGCCAGCGCGCGCGGATCGGCAACACGCGCCGTGTCGTCCACCGGATAGTTCTCGAACACGACCAGCGTGTCGAACAGCGCGCCGCCCGACCCGCGCGCCCAGCGCTGGATGTCGGCAAGCGGCGTGTGCGCGTGTTCGGCGGCCGCCGCGTTCTCGCGTTGCAGCGTTTGCAGCCAGTCGGCCGCGCGTTGCTGCGGCGCCGGCGCGGTGATGACCGGCAGCGTGTTGATGAAGAGACCGAGCACCGAATCGACGTCCGCGAGCGCATCGGGACGGCCGGCGACGGTCGCGCCGAACGCGACGGCCGGCTGGTGCGTCATCCGCTGCAGCGCGAGCGCCCACGCGCCCTGCACCAGCGTGTTGACGGTCAGCTTCAGCGCGCGGGCCGTCTGCGCGACGCGCGCCGTCGTGTCGGCGTCGAGCGTCGCGCGCCACGTGGCCATCTCGGCCTCCGCGCGATCGGCCGTGCGTTCCGCGATCAGCGTCGGTGCGTCGAGGCGCGCGAGGCGTTCGGTCCAGAAGCGTTCGTCGGCGTCGCGCTCGCGCGTGCCGAGCCATGCGATGAAGTCGCGATAGCGCAGCGCCGGGCGGCTCGCGAACGGCGACACGGCATCCGGGTCGCGATAGTCGCGCAGCACGTCGGCGAGCAGCCGCGCGGTGCTCCAGCCGTCGAGCAGCACGTGGTGGCGCGTCCAGACGACGCGCCACGCGTCGTCCGTCACGCGGATCAGCGTGAGCCGCATCAGCGGCGGCTCGCGCCAGTCGAAGCCGCGCGTGCGGTCGGCCGCGAGCCATGCATCGAAATCGGCGTCGAGCGTGTCGCCGCGCGTACGCCAGTCGAGCTGCTCGACCGGCATGCGCGCGTGACGATGCACGCATTGCAGCGGCGCGGCTTCGTCCGGCATCACGCTCGTGCGCAGGATGTCGTGACGCGCGACGGACGCGTCGAACGCGGCCGCGAGCCGGTCGGCGTCCAGCGCGGTCGCGGTCGCGACGAGCTGGTTCACGTAGCTCGCGTGGCCGGGCGCGAACAGCGCATGGAACAGGATGCCCTGCTGCATCGGCGACAGCGGATACACGTCGTCGATCGCGCGCCAGTCGAGCGGTGCGCGTTCGATCGCGGCCTGCGTGAGGCCGGCGGCCTGCGCGAGCGGGAAATCGCCCGGCGTCGCGCCGGCGCCGCGATGCGCGATGCGTGAAGCGCATGCCTCGACGAGTTCGCGCAGCGCGGTTGCGAAGCGTGCGGCGAACGCGTCGATCGTCGCGCGTTCGAATTGCGGCGCACCGTAGACCCAGTGCACCTTCAGCGTGCGCGCGCCGTCGCCGTCCGTGTCGAGGTACGCATGGATCGCGAGCGTATTGCCGAGCGGCCCGTTCGGATCGCGCTCGACGCCGGTGCCGCCGAAACGCGGGACGAGCGTCGCATCGCGCGGCGCGTCGAACTGGCCGAGATAGTTGAACGTGACGCGCGGGCGCGGCACGGCGGCCAGCGCCGTGCGCGTGGCCGCATCGCCGTAGTGCGCGAGCACGCCGAAGCCGAGCCCCTTGTGTGGCACCGCGCGCAACGTATCCTTGACCGCGCACAGCGTGTCGCGGGCCGTTGCTGCGACCGGCAGCGTCACCGGGTAATGGCTCGTCAGCCAGCCGATCGTGCGGCTGGCGTCCGCGTCGTCGAACAGCGCTTCGCGGCCGTGCCCTTCGAGTTCGATCCGGCACGACGCGGCGCCGCGCGCGCCGGCCAGCGCCAATGCGAGCGCCGCACCGAGCAGTTCGATCGTCTGCGTGCGATAGGCCGCGTGCGCGTCGGTCAGCGCGGCGCGGGTCAATGCCGGGTCGATCGTCTGCACGACGACGGCCGCATCGGCGTTCGTCGCTACTGCGTCGGGGTGATCGGGCACGATGTCGTCGCCCTGCGCCATGCCAGCCCAATAGATGGTTTCGCCCGAGAACAGCGACGCCGGTTCCGTTGCCGCGCGGGCGAGCCGTGCCGCCCAGGCGTCCGCACGCAGGCCCGGCTGCGACAGGCGAACCGGCGTGCGTTCGCATGCCGCGCGGTAGGCGGTGTCGAGGTCGTCAAGCAGGATGCGCCACGACACGCCGTCGACGATCGCGTGGTGAATCGCCAGATAGAGTCGCGTCGAACCGTCCGGCAGCCGTGCCGCGCACGCGCATGCGAGCGGCCCGCGGCCGAGATCGAGACGGCGTTGCAGCGCGTCGAAGCGGGCCAGCGCGTCGGCGTCGTCGCGTGCGGCGACTTCGACGAACGGCAGCGCGTCGTACGGCTTCGCCGCGTCGCTCGCGTGCCACGTGCCGTCGGCGCCGCGTGCGAAGCGCTGGCGGAATGCGTCGTGATGGGTGAGCAACGCGTCGAAGGCGCGTGCGAATGCGTCTGCGTCGAACGCACCGCGCACGTCGAACGACACCGACTGGTTCCAGTGGCCGCGGTGCGGAATATCGAGCGCGAAGAAGCGTTGTTGCGCGGGCGTCAGGATCGGCGTGGCAGCCGGCGTGACAGCCGTGGTCGCTGCCGCCGCGCCCACAGGTTGAGCGGCGCCGGCCGCGTCGTCCGTTTTCGCGACGCGTGCGAGTTCGGCGACGGTCGGCCCGTCGAACAGTTGCTTCGGCGTGAAGCGCACGCCGCGCTTGCGCGCCCGGGCGATCACCTGCAACACGAGGATCGAATCGCCGCCGAGCTCGAAGAAATTGTCGTCGCGGCCGACCTTCGGCGCTTTCAGCACGGCCTGCCAGACGTCGGCAAGCACCGTCTCGACCGCACCCTGCGGCGCATCGCCCGGCGCGGCCGCGACCGGCACCGCCGCCCGTTCGCGCAATGCCGCGCGATCGATCTTGCCGTTCGCCGTCACCGGCAGGCGTGCGAGCGCGACGAACTGCGCGGGCACCATGTAGTCGGGCAGCGTCGCGGCGAGTGCTGCGCGCACCGCGGCTTCGTCGAACGCCGCGCCGTCGCGCATCACGACGAACGTCGCGAGCCGCAGGCGGCCATCGTGCTCGATCGCGAGCGTTTCGGCCTGCGCGATCGGGCCGGCCGCGCGCACGGCCGCGCTCACCTCGCTCGGCTCGACGCGGTAGCCGCGAATCTTCACCTGATCGTCGATGCGGCCCAGGAACGCAAGGCGGCCGTCCGCGCGCAACCGCACGCGGTCGCCCGTGCGATACAGCCGCGCGCCGGGCGTGAACGGATCGGGCACGAAGCGCTCGGCGGTTTGCGCGGGGCGCCCGAGGTAGCCGCGCGCGACGCCCGGCCCACCGAGGTACAGTTCGCCCGTCGCACCGGCCGGCACGCACGCGCCGAACGCGTCGAGCACCAGCGCGCGCGCATTCGGCAGCGGCAGCCCGAGCGGCACACCGCTCGCGGGATCGCGCGCGTCGGCGGCGATCGACGCCGTATCGCACACGATCGCGCCGACCGTCGCTTCGGTCGGCCCGTAATGGTTGATCACGCGGCAGGCCGGCGCGAGCGCGGCCAGCCGCGCGACGAGCGCCCACGTGAGCGTTTCGCCGCCCGTCACGAGCGCGTGGCGCGGCAGCACGTCGGCCGGCACGCGCGCGTCGAGCAGCGCTTGCAGATGGCTCGGCACGATCTTCAGCACGCCCACTTCACGGCGGCGCATTTCGTTGGCGAACAGGTCCGGATCGAATGCGCACGCGGCCGGCAGCAGGTGCAGCGTGCGGCCCGCGCACAATGCGCCGAACAGCGTCGTGTGGCCGAGATCGGCCGCGACCGTCGAGACCATCGCGAACGATGCGTCGGGCGCGAACGCGAGTTCGTCGAGCATCCCCTGCACGTAATCGGCCAGCGCGCCGTGCGAGACGACGACGCCCTTCGGCGTGCCGGTCGAGCCCGACGTATAGATCAGGTACGCACCCTGCTCCGGGTGCGGCGCGACGCGCACGCCGGCCGCATGGGCGAGCGTCGCGTCCTGCGCGAGCGCGTCGACGTCGAGCGGCTGCGCGTCGATGCCGGCCGGCCACGCGGCCGGCTGCGCGACGAGCGCCCAGCGCGCGCCGCAGTCGGCCGCGGCCGCGGCGAGGCGGGCGGCCGGCTGCGCGGGGTCGAGCAGCACGGCCAGCGCGCCGGCTTTCAGCGCACCGAGCAGGCCGACGACGAAACGCGCCGAACGCTCGATGCAGACGACGACCGCCGCTTCGGCGGTCACGCCGCGTTGCGCCAGCGCGCGTGCGATGCGGTTCGACGCGTCGTCGAGTTCGGCGAACGTCAGCGATGCCGATGCGTCGGAAAGCGCGACGCGATGCGGATACGCGGCCGCCTGCCGTGCGAACGCGGCGACGATGTCGGCATGTTCGACGCGCAGCGCACGGCCGTCGCGCGGCTGACGCGACGCAGCCGACGCATCGCACGGCAGCGCGGCCGTCGTGGCGTGCGGTTCATGCGCGGCGGACGCGACGAGCGCCGCATAGCTGTCGAGCCACGCGCGCGCGGTATCCGCATCGATGCAGTCGGTCGCATACGCCGCGACCAGCTCGATCCCGTTCGCGTCGTCGGTGAAATCCAGCGCGAAGTCGAAGCGCGCGGCGAGATCCGGCCCCGGCGTCGCGACCGCGATCGCGCCCGGCAGCACGCTGTCGTGCCGCGCGTCGAACTGCTGCGCGAACTTCACGCGCAGCCATTCGTCGCCGCGCTTGACGGGCGGCTTCACCGCATCGACGACGCGCTCGAACGGAACGTCCTGATGCGCGACCGCATCGAGCGCCGCGGTACGCGCCGCATCGACGAGCGCGCGGAACGGCAGCGTCGGCGCCACGCGCACGCGCAGCGCGACCGTATTCAGGAAAAGGCCCAGCAACGCACGCGTTTCGGGGCGCTGGCGATGCGCGACCGGCACCGCGACGACGACGTCCGTTTCGCCGGTCACGCGCGACAGCCATGCGTCGAGCGCGGCCAGCAGCACCGTGAAGACGGTTGCGTGCGCGTCGCGTGCGAGTTGCCGCACGTCGGCCGCGACCGCATCGGGCAGGCGCACCGACACGCGCGCGCCGTGCAACGTACGCACGGCGCCCGGCTGGCGATCGACCGGCAGCGCGAGCGGGCCCGGCACGTCGCGCAACGCGCCGCGCCAGTAGTCGAGCTGACGCTCGCCCTCGCCGCCGGCCAGCATGTCGCGCTGCCAGTCCGCGTAGTCGGCGTACTGGATCGGCAACGCAGGCAGCGACGGTTCGCGGCCTTCGGCATAGGCGCGATACGCAGCCGACAGTTCGTCGAACGCGCAGCGCGAGCTCCAGCCGTCGGTGATCGCGTGATGCGCGGTCAGCAGCAGCCGGTGACGGTCGTCGGCGAGCACGACGAGCGTCGCGCGCAGCAGCGGGCCGCGCGCGAGGTCGAACGGCGCGGCCGCGTCGCGCTCGGCGAGACGCGCGGCTTGCGCGTCGCGGGCGGCCGGCGGCCGGTCGCGCAGATCGACGGCGGCGATCGACACCGGCAGATGCGCATGAATCCGCTGCATCACGACGCCGTCGTCGTTGTCGACCAGCGTCGTGCGCCATGCTTCGTGACGGCCGATCACGTGATCGAGCGCGCGCTGCAGCGCGTCGCGGTCGAGCGCCCCGTCGATCGTCCAGTGCGCGGCGATGTGATACGCGGCGCTCGCGTCGCGCGTCTGCGCGAGCACCCAGAAGCGTTGCTGGGCAAGCGATGCCGCGCGATCGACGTATGGCGCGCCCGATACGGCCGCATCGGCCGGCGTGCGGCGCGCGGCAATCGTGGCCAGCGGTTCGCCGGTCTCGCGCTCCGCGCGATCGACTGTTTCGGCCAGTTCGGCAAGCGCCGGATCGGCGAACAGCGTGTCGAGCCGAAGGTTCACGCGGATGGCGGCACGGATCGCGGCCTGCAACTGCATCGCGGCGAGCGAATCGGCGCCGAGCGCGAAGAAGCGATCGGCGCGCGATGGCGTGACGTCGAGGCCCAGCAGCGTCTGCCAGAGGCCCGCGATCTGCTGTTCGGTCGGCGTGCGCGGCGCATCGCCCGCGGCTTGCGTCGTGTCGCGCGCGGTGGCAACCCGCTGGGCGGCAATCCGCTCGCGCAGCGCGGCACGGTCGAGCTTGCCGTTCAGCGTGTACGGCAGCGCATCGCAACGCACGAACCGGTGCGGCTGCCACGCGGCCGGCAATTGCGCGGCCACGTGCGCCTTCAATGCGGCATCGTCGGCCGCCGCGCGCAGCGCGACGCACGCGATCAGCCGCGTCGGCCCGCTGGCGGTTTCGGCCAGCACGGCCGCGTCGGCCACGGCCGGGTGCGAGCGCAGGCATGCGGCGATTTCCGCCGGCTCCACGCGCACGCCGCGCACCTGGACCTGATCGTCGAGGCGGCCGAGATAGTCGAACGCGCCGTCGTCGCGCAGCCGTGCGAGGTCACCGGTGCGATAGACGCGCGCGCCGGGCTCACCGTCCGCATCGGGAATGAAACGTTCGGCCGTGAGCGCCGGGCGACCGTGATAACCGCGAGCGACGCACACGCCGCCGAGCAGCAGTTCGCCCACCCCGTCGCCGTCGGCGCCGTCGATGCGCGCGACGCGCGGGCCGATCGCGCGGCCGATCGGCAGCGACGCATACGCGTCGTCGGCGGCCAGCACCGGCGTCTCGCCCGGCTCCACCGGCCACAGCATCGGCGAAATCACGGCTTCGGTCGGCCCGTAACCGTTGATCAGGCGCACGGCCGGGAACGTGCGGCGCACGAATTCGAATGCCTGCTGCGGCAGCGCTTCCCCGCCGAACGCGAGC
This sequence comes from Burkholderia semiarida, assembly GCF_029268935.1. Lineage (NCBI taxonomy): Bacteria > Pseudomonadati > Pseudomonadota > Betaproteobacteria > Burkholderiales > Burkholderiaceae > Burkholderia > Burkholderia semiarida. The sequence goes on from NZ_JAHLCL010000007.1 coordinate 766,118, forward strand.
ACGCGCAAGGCCGGCGGCACGCCGTCGCGCGCGGCGACGGCTGCGAACTCGCGCAGGTACGCAGGCGGAAATGCGGCGACGTTGACCGCTTCGCGCACCATCAGCGCATGCGCGGCGTCCGGCGCGAACGGTTGCGGCGGCGCCACGACGATGCCGGCGCCGACCGCGAGCGGCGCGAGCCAGCATTCGTGCGCGGCGTCGAAGTTGACCGACGCGAAATGCAGCAGACGGTCGCCCGCCTCGATCGGCAGCGCGGCCGCGAGCGCGTCGCAGTGCGCGGCAAGCGGCCCGTGCTCGACGACCACCGCCTTCGGCGTGCCGGTCGAGCCCGACGTATAGATCATGTACGCGGCCGAACGCGGATGCACGGCCACGGCATCGTCGTCGAACGCGTGAACCTGCGCGACGCCCGACGCTTCGGCCGTCACGTCGAACGCGTGTTCGAACGGCGTGCCGAGCGCCGCGCGGCCGGCGGCGTCGACGATGCCGTGCCGCAGTTGCGCATCCTGCACGATCCAGTCGAGGCGCGCGGCCGGATGGCGCGGATCGAGCGGCACGAACACGCCGCCGGCCTTCAGCACGGCCAGCAGCGCGACGAACAGTTCGCCGGAACGCTCGACGCACACGCCGACCCGCACTTCGGCGCCGACGCCGGCCGCGCGCAGTTGCCGGGCGAGTTGCGATGCACGTGCGTCGAGCGCACCGCGCGACAGGCGCAGGTCGTTCTGGAAAGGCACCGCGATGGCGGGTGCGTCGGGCGCGAGGCGCGCCAGTTCGCGGATTCGGTGATGCAGCGCAGTCGGGAAACTCGTCATGTGCGTGAAGTCCTTCGGTCCGGCCGCTTCGGCCAAGTCTCGGGGCCGCGAGGGGCGGCTTCACTGGTGTGACGAACGACGCAGCCGATTTTTTACCGTTTTGCGCGCAAAGTGCGTGCGACCGCTTTTTTTGACGATGGGACTAAATATTTGCGCGGCCCGTTCGTCTATCAGGGAGGAAAGCCGCAACGGGGCTCGCCCCGCCCGCCGCTTTCGCGTCAGATTTGCCGTTTTCGCGTTATTGCCTGCCCTCCCTTTACCGACGTTGCCGATGACAGCCGCCCACGAGCCTTCTTCCCCGCCGTCCCTCGACGCTTCCCCCGGCCGCCCCGCGGCGCGCCTGATCCTCGCGCTGCTGCGCGAAAGCCGCGTGTCGCTCACGCTGGCGCTCACCGCGTGCGTGCTGAACGGCGTCGCGAGCGTGCTGCTCGTCGCGACGCTGAACCGCGCGCTGTCGCAACCGGGCGCCGCCGACGCGGCGCTGGCGTGGCGTTTCGCGCTGTGCGCGGTGATCGCGCTCGTCACGCGGATCGTGTCGGGTACGCTGTTCGCCCGCCTGTCCCAGGACACGATGGCGCGGCTGCGCGTGCATCTGGCGCGGCGCGTCGGCGCGGCCGAACTGCGCGACATCGAGCGCATCGGCGCGGCGCCCGTGCAGTCGGTGCTGACCGACGACGCGACCAACGTGTCGATGCTGTTCTTCGCGCTGCCGAACCTGGTCATGCACGGCTCGATCGTGTTCGGCTGCCTCGGCTATCTGGCGTGGCTGTCCTGGCCCGTGTGCCTGCTGGCGCTGGCCGCGATCATCGCCGGCTCGCTCGGCTATCACACCGGCGACCGCCGCGCGATCGCGGCGCTCGAAGCCGCCGGCCAGGCGCAGGACCGGCTGTTCGGCTATCTCGGCTCGCTGTTTTCCGGCGCGAAGGAGCTGAAGCTGCACGATGCACGCGCCCGCCAGTTCGTCGACGGCCAGCTCGGCGCCGCCATCGGCGAGGTGCGCGACCACCGCCGCCGCGCGTTCAGCGCGTATGCGGTCGGGGTCGGCTGGATCATCTTCCTGTTCTACGTGTTTCTCGGCGTCGCGTCGTTCTGGCCGCAGCTCGGCGTGCATGCCGACCCGGCCGCCGCCGCCGGCTACGTCGTCGTGTTCCTGTTCATGCTCGTGCCGCTCGACGGCCTGCTGAACAACTTGCCGACCGTCAACGCGGCGCGCGTGTCGCTCACGCGGATCGAAGGCGTGATGGCCGAATTCGGCGCGCTGCGCACGGTGCCGCCCGCGGCCGATGCGCCCGACGTACCGCCGGCCGGCGCCGTCACGCTGCGCGGCGTCACGCATGCGTATTTCCACGAACGCGACGAACGGATGTTCAGCATCGGGCCGATCGACCTGACGATCGAGCCGGGCGAGCTCGTGTTCATCGTCGGCGGCAACGGCAGCGGCAAGACGACGCTCGCGAAGGTGCTGACGGGGCTCTACGAGCCCGAGCAAGGCACGATCGAGGTCGACGGCCGCACGATCGGCTGGCGCGAGCGCGCGGCCTACCGGCAGCGCTTCAGCGCGGTGTTCAACGATTTTCACCTGTTCGATGCGCTGCTCGGCATCGTCGACCCCGACGACCCGTCGCGCGCGCAGGCCGATGCGCGGGCCAACGCGCTCGTCGCGAAACTCGCGCTCGACCACAAGGTGAAGGTCGTCGACGGCGCGTTCTCGACGCGCGCGCTGTCGACCGGGCAGCGCAAGCGGCTCGCGCTCGTCGTCGCGTATCTGGAGGATCGCCCGTTCTACCTGTTCGACGAATGGGCGGCCGACCAGGACCCGTCGTTCAAGGCCGTGTTCTACGAACAACTGCTGCCCGAGCTGCGTGCGCGCGGCAAGGCCGTGATCGTGATCACGCACGACGACCGCTACTTCGATCTCGCCGACCGTCTGCTGAAGCTCGACAACGGGCGCATCGTCAGCGATACGCAGCCGGCGCGCCTGCGTGCGCAGGATGGCGTCGATGCGCTGAGCGCGTAACCCGACACGACCGTCGACGAGAAAAATCGCCGGCACGCTGCATTCATTGGCAGTGTGTCGGCGATTGTCGTTTCAGCGGGGAACGTTGCTGACGCGCGGTGAAAAGGAAAGGTGGCAACCGCGCGTCGTGAGGTCGGTCGCAACGCCCTGCCCGTCAAACGCAGCATCGTCCGCGGCTCGACGCGCGCCGCGCGCTCAACGCACGGCCGGCAGCTTCAGCATCGTATCGGTCATCACGTCGGCCAGCTTCAGCGCCGACATCGGGCCGCCGAACCCCCAGATGTTGCGCTCGATCAGCGCGATCCGGTGCGCCTTCAGCGCGGGCACGAAACGCCACACCGGCGAATCGAGTTTCGCCGACAGTGGCACGTCCACCCCCGACGCGGTCACGAACAGCACGGCCAGGTCGCGCTGCCGCAGCAGATCGGCCGACGTCACGTACAGCGTGCCTTCCCGCGTCGGCTTCTTCGGCCACGGATCGAGCCCGAGCGCGCGCGCGAGGCCCGCCGACGTGCTGTTGCCCGTATAGGCCCAGTAACGGTCGGGCAGGCCGAGATCCTGCAGCAGCGCGACGCGCTCGCCGTGGCGGCCCGCGGCCGCGAGCCGCGCCGCATTGCGCGCGATGCCGGCATCGAGTTGCGCTTCGACCGCCTGCGCGCGCGCGTCGCGGCCCGTGACCGCACCGATCGTCCGGAAGATCTGGCGCATCCAGTCGAGCTGCGTGACGGGCACGCCGCCTTCGGACACGTTCGGGCTGAACTGGAACAGGATCGTCGGTGCGATCCGGTCGAGCGCATCGAAGATCGGCGCATGCCGGAAACCGACGCCGATGATCAGGTCCGGCTTGACCGCCGCGATCGCCTCGAGCCCCGGCTCCTGCCGCGAGCCGATGTCGGTCACGTGCGCGAGCTGCTCGCTGCGATAGCCGAGCCAGCCCGGGTAGAACGCGGTATCGGCCATCCCGACCGGCACGAGGTCGAGCGCGATCACGCTTTCCGCGAACATGAAGTCGAGCGCGACCACGCGCTGCGGCCGCACGGGCATCTTCGTGCTGGCCTGCGACACGACGGGATTGCCGGCCAGCGACACGGCGCCCTGTGTACCACGTGCATCGCCGGCGACGGAAGCCGCAGCGGCCGATGCGGAAAACGCGCCGCAGCATGCGGCGCCGAGTGCCGCCGCGAGCGTGCCGAGCGCGTGACGGCGGCCGGCGTGCGTCACCGGCACGCGTCCTGCTCGGCCAGCGCCGCGTCGTCCATCGTCAGTAGCAGGGGGCAGCTTCCACACAGTTGCGTTTCTCCAGGAATTTCGTAGCGCAGGCAGCACACGCGGCGCGCGCGAAACGGCGTCGGCAGCAGCGGCGAGCGCGGCACCGCATCGCGCACGGGCTGGCGCAGCGGATTCGGTTCGCCGCGCACGCAGGTCGAACCGAACAGCCAGTCCGCATCGCGGACGGGATCCACCGCGCACGGCAGCGAACGATACGTATCGAGCAGATAATCGAGCAGATTGCCCGCGTTGCTCCACAGCACGCGCGGCGTGACGCGGCCCATCGCCGCGAGCCGCTCGATCACCGCGCCGAGATGCGCGATGAGCCCCGCATAGCGCGGCTCCGGTTCGTCGCACGGCGCGCCGAGCGCATCGTTCGCGAAATACAGCGCGGCCGGCATCCCGTCGTCGAGCGCGACGAACGTGCGCTCGGGCGTCATGTCGAGCGGCCGGCCGAGCGTCAGCGCGGCGACGACGCCGGCCGGCGCCGCGCGGCCGAAATAGTATTTGCTCCATTGCGACATCAGCGCGCGCGCATGCTGCGCGGGATCACCGCCGTAATGGTCGACCATCGCGGCGAGCACGGCGTCGCGATGCGCGGGCAATTCGGCGACGGGCACGACGATACGGCCCGGCGCATGCACGTGTGCATCGTCGGGCATGCCGAGCCAGACGACGTCGAGATGTTCGGCGAACGGTTGCGGCGCGAACACCGAAAAGCGCGTGGCGCGCGCACCGTCGAGCGCGGGCGTCATCGCCCCGCGCGCCGGGCGCGGCGCCCCTCGAGAATCAGCAGCCCGAGCAGGTACGGCGCGCCGATCAGCGCGGTCAGCACGCCGGCCGGCACTTCGCGCGGCGCGACGACCGTGCGCGCCGCGAGATCCGCGACGCCGAGGATCAGCGCACCGCACGCCGCCGCGAGCCACAGCCGTGTGCGATGCCGGCGCGCGCCGAGCATCGTCGCGACGTGCGGCGCCATCAGCCCGATGAAGCCGACCGGCCCGACCGCCGCGACGGCCGCGCACGCGGCGAGCGTCGCGATCGTCAGCGCGAGCGGCCGCAGCGCGGCCACCGGCAGGCCGAGCGCGGCCGCCTGATCGTCGCCGAGCGCGAGCATGTCGAGCGGCTTCGCGAGCCACGCGAACACCGGCACCGCGAGCACGCACCACGGCAGCAGCATCGACACCTCGCCCCAACTGCGGCCATACGTGCCGCCGACGAGCCACACGACGAAGCGCGCGGGCTGCACGCTTTCCTGCGTGATCAGCCATTGCGCGAGCGTGGTCCACAATGCGCCGATCACGATGCCGGTCAGCGCAACCGCGAGCGGCGCGTAGCGATGCCGGTGATTCAGCGCGAGCGTAATCGCGAGCGACAGCCCGCCGCCGACCAGCGCGGCGGCGGCAAGCGTCACATGGCCCATCAGCGGCCACGTCGACAGCGCGAACAGCGTGACGAGCCCCGCGCCCTGCGTGACGCCGAGCACTTCGGGGCCCGCGAGCGGATTGCGTACGACGCTCTGCATCGCGACGCCGCTGACGGCCAGCAACGCGCCGGCGAGCAGCGCGCACAGCAGGCGCGGCATGCGCAGGTCGATCAGCATGCGCGCGAGCGCATCGTGACCGGACAGCGCGGCCGACCAGCGCGCGGGCGACAGCCACTCGGGGCCGGCCGACACGCCGACGAAGACCGCCAGTACGCCCGCCACGACGAACAGCGCGGTGCGCAGCGGCCAGCCGAGCCGTTCGAGCCAGCCGACGAGCCGCGTCGCGCCGCCGCCCGCCGCGCGTTCGGCATCCGCGTGCAGCACGCCCGACCACGCGGCGCCGCGCCGGATCATCGCGAGCATCAGCGGCGTGCCGACCAGCGCGATCGCGACGCCGGTCGACAGCGTTGCGTCGAGGCCCGACGCGAGCACCGCGCTGTCGGTGACGAGCACGAGCGCGCCGCCGGCGAGCGCCGACAGCGGCACCAGCACGCCGAGCCGCGCCGCACGCGCGCCGCGGACCTGGCGCAGCAGATTCGGCGCGACGAGGCCGACGTACGACAGCGGGCCCGCGATGCTGACGGCCACGCTCGTGAACGCGACCGCGACGATCGTCGCGGCGAGCCGCGTCGCATCGACGCGCACGCCGGCCGCGGCCGCCGCGTCGTCGCCGAGCGTGAGCGGATTCAGCGGCCGGATCACGAACGGCAGCGCGGCGAGCGGCACGACGAGCCAGCGCGCGGCGAGCGCGAGGCCCGTCGCGCCCGGCTGGTACAGGCTGCCGTTGGTCCACAGCGCGGCGCCCGCGATGTTCTGCTCGAAGAACGCAAGCACGAGCGTCGACAGCGCGGCAAACAGCAGCATGCACACGCTGCCCGCGAGCACGAGCCGCAACGGCGTCGCGCGCCAGCCGCCCGCCGCGACGATTGCGCACGCGGCGGCAGCGAGCCCGCAGACGAACAGCAGCGGCACCGACGCGACACCGGCCAACGCCGGCACCAGCATCGCCGCGAGCAGGCCGAGCTGGGCGCCGCCCGTCACGCCGAGCAGGTCGGGCGACGCGAGCGGATTGCGCGTGAGCGATTGAAACAACGCGCCGGCGATGCCGAGGCAGCCGCCCGCGACGAGCGCGGCCGCGACGCGCGGCAGATTCAGGTCGAACAGGAACACGTGCGCGAGCGCGGCGGCATCGCTGCCGGGCGCCGCGTCCCACCACACGCGCAGATCGGGGGCGATCCGTAGCGCGGCGAGCAGCGCGATCAGCACGACGAGGCCGAGCGCAATCGCGCCGGCCCGCCCTGCGGTCGCCCGCTTGCCCGTCGCCGCGAGGCGCTTGCGCATCGCGAACGTCGTCATACCGCGAGATCCCGGTCGAAAACGCCGGCCGCCTGCGGCGCGCCGTCGGTCGACGGCCCGTAGGCCGGCACGCACATCGGCGCGCCCGTCTGCGGATGCGCGAGCTTCAGCATCTCGACGCCGAACGCCGCACGCAGCCGCGCCGGATCGAGCATCGCGTCGGGTGTGCCCTGCGCGACGAGGCGACCCGCGCGCATCAGCACGATCTCGTCGCTGTACGCGGCCGCCTGGTTCAGGTCGTGCAGCACCCACACGATCGTCAGCCCGCGCGCGCGGTTCAGCGCACGCAGCGCATCGAGGATGTCGAGCTGGTGATGGATGTCGAGGTAGGTCGTCGGTTCGTCGAGCAGCACGATCGGCGCCTGCTGCGCGAGCGCCATCGCGATCCACGCGCGCTGGCGTTCGCCGCCCGACAGCGCGCCGACGTCGCGCTCCGCGTCGCCCGCGAGGCCGCTCGTGTCGAGCGCCTCGTCGATCGCCGCATGATCGGCCCGCGACAGGCCGCGCAGGAAGCCGCCGTACGCATAGCGCCCGTACGCGACGAGCTCGCGCACCGTGAGGCCCGACGGAATCTGGTTGAACTGCGCGAGCATCGTCAGCTCGCGCGCGAGCGCGCGGCGGCGAAACGACGCGAGCGGCCGGCCGTTCACTTCGACATGGCCGGCACGCGCGGGCTGCAGGCCCGCCAGCGTGCGCAGCAGCGTGCTCTTGCCGCAGCCGTTCGGTCCGCACAGCGCGGTTACGCGGCCGGCCGCGATCGACAGGTCCAGCCCGTCGATCACGACATGGTCGCGATATCCCACCGACAGCCCGCGCGCGGCAAGCGCGGCGGTACTACGCGTCATCAATCCTCCGTTCGGTCGCGCGGGACCGTATAACTCTGCGCCATCGCGACGACGACCTTGCGCGGCCCCTCGAACGGGTCGCGCGCATGCGCGGTCAGCATGTTGTCGAGCATCAGCACGTCGCCGGTGCGCCACGGGAACACGATGCGCTGCTGGTCGAGCACGCCGCGGATCTGCGCGAGCACGTCGGCCTCGAGCGGTTCGCCGTCGCCGTAATACACGTTGCGCGGCACGTTCTCCAGCCCGACCGCGTCGACGAGCGCTTCCTGCATGTCGTCGTCGAGCGCCGACAGGTGAAACAGGTTCGCCTGGTTGAACCATACGCGATCGCCCGTGCGCGGATGACGCGCGACGGCCTGACAGCGTTCGCGTGTGCGCAGCAGCAATTCGCCGTCGTCGTCGGTGCGCCATGCGCATTCGATCCCGCGCGCCGCGCACATCCGCTCGACCTCGGCCGGCTCGTCGGTGCCGAACGACTGCTGCCACGGCAGGTCGAGGCCCTGCCCGAAATTGCGCACGTACAGCAGCTCGCGCTTCTCGAAGCGCGCGACGAGCGCGGGATCGAGCGCGCGATACACGGCGCGGCTGTCCGCGATCGGCGTCGCCCCGCCCTTCGGCGCGGCGAGCGCGCAGTGGAACCAGATGCGCAGCGGCCATTCGCGCGTGTACGACTGCTCGTTGTGCAGCGGAATCGCGCGGTGCGGCGGGTATTCGGTCGACGTGTAGACCGCGCCCTCGACCTGGCTGCGCGGCGTCGACGCGTATTCATAGCCGATCAGCGGATCGCCGAACGAGGCCGCGAATTGCTGGAATGCGTCGATCGACGGCACGCGAAAGCCCGTGAACAGCACGCCGCCCGCCCTCTCGAGCGTGTCGGCCGCGATCTCGCGCGCGAGCGGCGCGACCTCGTCGATCGACATCCCGTCGTTGCCGCGCGGCGACACGACGGTGGGCAGTCCCGGCTCGATACGCAGGTCGTCGAGCGTCGGCAACGAAAGCAGGGTCATGCAACGTCCTCTTCAGGTGGCGCGCCGCGCATGCGGCGCAACGGGTCACGACGCGCGCGTCGCGCGCTCGCCGTCCATCGCGCGGCGCAGGCTCGCGGGGCGCATGTCGGTCCAGACGGTCTCGATGTGCGCGAGACAGTCAGCCTTCGGGCCGCTCACGCCCACTTCGCGCCAGCCGGCCGGCACGGGCCGGAACGTCGGCCAGATCGAATACTGTTCTTCGTCGTTGATGACGACCGTATAGACGAGATCGTCGGTGTCGGCGGAAGGCGTCGGGGCTTGCGTCATGATCGGAAATCGCTGGGCGGTTGAAGGAGGCGGAGCGGCGAATTGGGCCGCTCCTGTCTGATAGACGGTTGGCCGGCGCGTTTTTTTACCGCCGCCGCGCGCGGCCGCCCAGGAACACCGGGCAGGCGACGCCGCGATGGCACGCGTCAAGGCATTCCGCGCAGTGGCGCTCCGCGTCGCGCACCATGAAATGCACGAGCGTCTGCGACACGTTCAGCGCGCGCGCCGCGGTCTGCAGCGTCTCCTCGCGCAGCCGCACCATCTCGAATGCGGCCCGGCTGCGCGCCGGCAGGTCGTCGAGCGCGGCCCACACGCGCCGCAGCGTGTCGCGCGTCATCAGCGCGGCTTCCGGCGTCGGCTCGGGCGACGGCACGTCGAAGCCGTCGTCCTCTTCCGTGTGATAGATGTTTTCGAGGCTTTGCCGACGGCACGCGTCGATCGACGCATTGCGCACCATCCGCGTCACGTACGCGACCGGCTGACGCACCGCGTCCTGGTTCGGGAATTCGACGAGCTTCACGAACACGTCGTGCACGACGTCCTCCGCGCGGCTCGCGCAGCCGACGAAGCCGCGCGCGACGTTGACGAGCATCGCGCGATGCGAGATCAGCACGTCGAGCAGCGCGCCCTGCGCACGGGGCTCGGCCGCCCGGCGCGCACGCGGCGCGGCGCGCGGCGGCAGGTCCGGATAACTGCCGAGGAACGGGTTCGCCGCTGCCGCCGCCGGTCGGTCGAGCACTTCCGCCATCGCCATCGATCTGCTCCGTCAAATTCCGAGATAGCGCAATTTAACGTAAACGCAAATCATTCTCAATCCGATTACAGGATGACCCTTCCGGTTGTCGGGATTTGTCTGAACAATCGACGGAATCCATGTTTTGACGGATGGGACGCATCCGGCCGCACCATCTGGCGGCGAGTTTGAAAAAACGCCGACACGCCGCCGTTTCCCTTGATCCGCGTGCCGCCGCTTCGGCCGTGCCCGCCGCCGTCCGCCGTCAGTAGATAAACAACCGAATCGTCGCCGTCGCGTCGAATCGTCCGATCTTCGGCGGACCGAACGACTTCAGCACCGCGTCCATCAACACGCTCTGATTCATCACGTTGGACGCGAACTGAGCCAGCGTGAACTGCTGGTTGAACGGAATGGCCCTGCCCTGGCTGTCCTCGATGCCGATCCCGAAATTGCTGTCCTTCGCCGGCACCAGCAAACCGTTCTGGACCGGAAAACTCGTTTCGAAATACCCGTCCACCCGCACCGCGACGTTGCACTTCTTGGTCAACGACAACGAGAACCGCTTGCGCGGCACCGCCGGCAGGAAGCCGCTACCCGCCGCCTGCACCTGTCCGAAATTGACGATGCCCGGTTCGGGCGTCACGAGCACGTCGACGAAGCACGGCGTCGGCTTGAGGTTGCGCAGGCCGCTCAGGCGGTACTGGAAGCTCGTGCCGAACGCATTCAGTCCGAACTCGCCGTCGAACTGGAACACCGTATAGATATCGCTCGGCGGCTGGATCCAGTTGCCCTTCTTGCGCACGACGACCTGGTAGTCGATGCTGATGTTCGTGCGCTGGCAACGGCCCCGATCGAAGTCGTACCGGCTGCACGGCGGCACCGCATACCCGGTAAACACCCCGCCGCCGCGATTGCTGGTCTTGTCGAAATAATCGACGCCCTTGTAGCGGATGCCGATCTCGAGCCCCCATGCGGCAGGGTCCGTGCGATTCGGATTCGCGTAGAAGTAAATGTTGTCGACGACCTTCAGGCTGCCGGCGTCACCCAGATCCTTGTAGCAATACCCCGACGTCGTGCGCACCGGCGACACCCAGATCACATAGCCGTCCGGCGCATCGGTCGGGTACGACGCCACGCCGCCGATCGGCTCGGTCAACGAAGTCGCGCCGCTGTTGGTCAGGCAGCGCAGCGCCCACGCCGGCTGCACCGCCGCGACCAGCAGCGCGAGGACGACCCAGCGCAACCATGCCGCCGGCGACACCCGTTGACGCATGCCCCCGCTCATCGCTTCACGCTCTTGCACACACCCGCGTCGCACGCATATTCGACCGCCACCTGGCCACCGTAATCGTCGATATGCGTGACGAACAGCGTCGACGGCGTCGCCGCCTTGAACGGCACGTCGGCCGTGCTCATCGGGCTCACCATCACCGGGTCGATCGGCACCGGCGTCTTCTGCGCGCCCGCGCTCACGTCGACGACCGTCACGTGGTACGGCGTCGGGTTGTCGAACACCAGCCTGTGCGCGGCCGCGTCGACGCGCAGCGTCATCGGCAGCGTCCAGTCCTCGTCGCGGGCGGGCTGCACGGCCTTCGGCCGGTAGAACAGCTTCATCTGCGTATGCAGCGCGATCTGCAGCGTGTTCGGCGTGTCGGTCTTCGGCGGCACTTCGCGGATGTTCAGATAGAACACCGTTTCGCGATCGGCCGGCAGCTCGGCGCCCGGCAGCTTCGCGATTCGCAGCACGTTGCGCTCGTTCGCCTCGATGCGCTGCAGCGGCGGCACGACCATCAGCGGCGACGTGACCCTGTTGCCCTTCGCGTCCTCCAGCCACGACTGCACGAGATACGGATACGTCGTGCTCTTGTTGGTGATCGTCACGATCGCGGCCTGTTCGCCTTCGTTGAAGATCACGCGCGTGCGATCGGGCACGATCGCCGCATGGGCGGCGCCCGCGAGCAGCGCGCCGGCGGTCGCGAGCGCGCACAGCGCGCGCCGCGGGAAAGAAAGGGCAAAGGAATTGTTCATCGCTGGATCCGTGAAATCATCGTTCGACGCGCGCGGCCGCCGCATGCGACTCGCCGGACGTCCGGCACGTCACCGGAATCGGCGTGCCTTCGAGTTGGAGCTGGCTCGGCAGTGCGTCGATCGTGCAGAGCGTCCGTTCGCCCGCCCGCACCGCCAGCGTGGATTTCGGCTGAACCTGGGTCAGGAACGCCGCACCGCCCTCGCCGACGATGCCGAGTTCCTTGCCGTTCGCCGCGTCCTGCACCGACGCGCCGAACGGCAGCGGCTTGCCGGCCGGGTCGGTCAGCGTCAGGTACAGATTGCTGCCGCGCGCGGTGGAGAATTCGACGAAGCCGATCGCGCCGTCGGTCAGCACCATGCGCTGGATCGGGTTCGTCACCTGCACTTCGAGCGGCAGCTTCTCGACGTTGACGGTCGCGTCGTACACGTTGTACGGCGAGATGCCGTCGAGCACCGCGTAGCCGCGCGAATCGGTATGCGCAAGCGTGCCCGACAGCGGCACGTCGGGCACGCCGTCGGTCGACACCAGCAGCCGCGTATCGCCCGCATTGCCGTTCGCGTGCGCGGACACGCCGTACTGCGTCGCGACGAACGAGCCGTCGACCTCGAGCGACGCGGCCGCATACGCATTGGCGAGCGTCGATGCCTGCGCGGTGAGCTGGTACGCCGACGTGCGCTGGCGGAAGCTCGCGTTCGCCGATGCACGCCCGTCGGTCTCGCCCGCATTGACCTGATACGTGCGGCCGGCCGGATCGTCGTAGATGTAGCCGGCGTTCACGCTGGTGCTGCCGCTGCCCGTCGTCAGGTTCGACGTGACGGTGTGGCGGCCGCCGATCGGCAGCGTCGCGGTGACCGAGAACTGATTGCCGCTCGCGCCCGCGCTCTGCGTGCGAAATGCCGACACGCTGACGTTCAGGTTGCGCAGCGTGCCGATCGAGAACGCACGCGTGAGCGTCAGGCCGACCCGCTGCTCGGATGCGCGCGCCCAGTAGGTCGTCTGGTCGTACGAGAAATAGGTCGACGTGTCGCCGAAGCGCTTCGACAGCGTCGCCGAATAGCGCTGCTTGCTGTTGGCGAGGCCGTACGCGGTCGGATCGCCCGAGAATTGCGCGAAGTTCGTGTACTCGCGCTCGGAGAAGCGGTAGCCGAAAAAGCGCACGTCGGCATCGAGCCCGTCGAAGTGCTTCGAATAGTTGACGCGATACGAGTTGCCGTTGCGTGTCGCGCCGTTCCACCACAGGCGCGCCCGAGCATGCGTGACGTCGGCCGACACCGCGCCGAACGCGCCGAAATCGCGGCCGACGCCGAGCGCGACCGACGTGTAGCCCGACGCGGCGATGAAACCGCCATAGGCGGTGATGTCGAACGGCAGCCCGTACGCGATCTCGCCGAAGCCGAAGAACGGCGCGATGCCGGCGCCGCCGAACAGGCGCGGCTTGCCGACCGCGGCCTTGTAGCGCAACTGCCCGGTGCGCGCGAGGAACGGCACGGCGGCCGTCGTCACCTGGAAGCGCTGCACGCTGCCGTCCTCTTCCTCGACCGCCACGTCGAGCGTGCCCTGCACGCTCGTATTGATGTTCTGCAGCGCGAACGCGCCCGGCGACACGCGCGTCACGTACAGCACGCGGCCGGCCTGCGACACCGTCACGGTCGCGTTGGTGCGCGCGACGCCCGAGATCAGCGGCGCATAGCCGCGCAGCGACGGCGGCAGCATGCGGTCGTCGCTGCGGATCGACGCACCCGTCAGCGCGAACGTGTCGAAAATGTCGGAGCTCAGGTAGTCGTCGCCGAACGTCACCGTCGATTCGATCGACGGCAGCGCGCGAAAGGCATACAGCCGGCTGAAGCGGAACGTGCGGTCCGCGTACGCGGTATTCCCTACGTTCGATTGCGCCTGGTAGTCGCCGCGAAAGCGCCACGCATCCCAGTTCGCGCCGACCGTCCCGTACGCCTGGATCGAATTCGTCTGGCCGCCGCCCGAGCCGAAGTTGCGGTTCGTGTTCGCGATCACGCGATAGTCGAGCATCGCACCCGGAATGCCTTCGGACCAGCGCGCCGGCGGCAGGTAGGTCGAATCGGTGAACTCGAGCGCCGCCTGCGGAATCGTGATCTTGAGCCGCCCGTCGCTTTTCAGGTAACGCACGGTCGCGCCCTCGATCGCGCCGAGGTCGACGCAACGCCCACCCTGGAAGCGCGGCAGATCCTTCACGAGCGACGGCTTCAGCCCGAACTGCGCGACGAGCTCCGGCCGCAGGCACGGCTTGCCCGCGCCTGATGCGTCGAGCGCGATGAACTCGATCGATTGCAGCCCGTAGAACAGGTCGTTGACCTGCACGTCGAGCATGTATTCGCCCGGCAACGTGAAGTCGGGCTGCGAGAACTGCGACAGGTCGACGTTGTTCGTACCGCCGATGTCGAGGAACGACGAATTGAATTCCGTCGCCTGGCTCTGGCTGCCGACGACCAGCACGGAGACGCAAAGGAAGGAATGTCTGATTCGCACGCGGCGCTACCGGGAGTCCAGGGAGAAGGAAAACGGGGGAAAGATGACGGAGGAAGGGATGCACGCCTCCCTCCTCCGGTACGGACGCTTACTGGTAGCGGACCGTGAAGTTCGCGACGCCGTCCGCGGTACCCGGCGTCACGCCGGCTGCCGTCGCTTCGTACATCGCCGCGAAGCGCGCGATGTTCGTGCCGTTCTGCAGCACCGTCGGCGCCTTCTGTTCGGCGCCGTTGTCGAGGTACTCGCCCGACGCGGCCTGCAGGCGGATGCCGACATTGGTTGCCGAACCGATCGTGGCGAGCAGCTTCGGCTGGCCGGCGCTCGACGTACCCGTGAACGTGAAGTACGCGTTCTTCGCGACGCTGGTGTCGCAATCGGTCAGCTTGATGTCGAAGTTGGTCGGCGTGGACTTGTCGCCGGCCTGCTTGAACACGTTGGTCGGCACCTTGCCGAGGTTCACGGTCTGGTTGACCGAGCCCGAGTCGATGCCGCATGCGCCCGCGACGATCTCGCCGGTGAAGTTGATCGTGCCGGTGCCCGCCGCGAAGGCCGAGGTGGACAGGGCCGCGAGTGCGACAGCGGTCAGGATGGGTTTTTTCATGAAGTTTCCCGTAAGGAGTGCAAATGGAATGGATGACGTGGCGGACGCAAACGGCAGCGTGTGGTGGCTCCCGTCCGTCACGAGGCGGCATTATCGAGATAACCATGAAAGATTTCTGTAAATCATTGTCAAATCCGCCTGACAATGTTCGATTTACCCCTCTAAACCCGCATTCTTTCCTTTCCATTTTCAATTATCGAATTTTCATCCGCAGTCCTTTTTTATTTTTCGGAACTGGTTGAAGATTAAGGGAATTTCTTGCCGATAATCGCTGTCGCGCCACCAGCCCTTGCCTGCATTGGTTTGCATGGGAGCGCCATTCAAAAGACAAAACATTGTCCAAAGCCGCCACCGTTGTCATATTGCAACGCGAATATCGCGCCATTTTCAACTGACAGGAAATTAACGACGGCACTCCATCGATATGGATTTATCGCGCAAACGATTGCGAAAAGCATACAAACGTTTTACCGCGACACTTTGTCGCCGCCATTAATTCCAATGCATTGATTAATTCGATCGTCAATTGCCGATCGTGAAACCGCATGCACGCGCGGCCGCTGGAACGCGGCTGGCATGCCGGATTGGGCGAAATGAAAAGCGCGGAGACGGTCCGCCGAACGGTGAAAGGAAGCGCCGACGACGATCGGCGGCACGGCGGGCGGTACGCCCTGTCGAAGCGGCGGCCGAACGTCGAAGCGCGTGGCCGCCGTGAAGTCGCCCGACACGCCGCGGCGTCGGGCGACGAATCGCACGTCACGCGGAAGCCGCGGCCTCCGCCGTTGCCGGCGCCCAGCCGCCGCCGAGCGCACGGTACAGCGCGATCGCGTTCGCGAGCCTGAGCTGCCTGAGCCGGATCTGTTCCTGCCCCGACTCGTACGTGCTGCGCTGGGCGTCGAGCAGTTCGAGATAAGTCGCGACGCCGCCCGCGTAGCGACGCTCCGCCAGCTTCAGCCGCGCGCCGTCCGCCTCATATACATCCTGCTGCGCGGCGAGCTGCCGGTCGATCCAGTCGCGCGCGGCGAACGCATCGGCCACTTCGCGAAACGCGGTCTGCACCGCCTTCTCGTATTCGGCAACGGCGATGTCCTTGCGTGCGTTGGCGACGTCGAGGTTCGCGCGATTGCGGCCGCCCGCGAAAATCGGCAGCGTGATGCGCGGCGCGAACGTCCACACGCTCGTGCCAGCCGCGAACAGGCTCGAGAACGCGTCGCTCACCGAGCCGTAGTCCGTCGTCAGCGCGATGCGCGGGAAGAACGCCGCGCGCGCCGCGCCGATGTTCGCGTTCGCGGCCTTCAGCCGTGCCTCGGCCTGCCGGATGTCCGGCCGCCGTTCGAGCAATGCGCTCGGCGCACCGGGCGCCACGGGCGCGATCGACAGCGCGTCGAGTGCGGTCGCGTCGCCGGGCACGCTGCGCGCGAAGTCGCCCGCCAGCAATTGCAGCGCCCGTACGGCCTGCGCATGCTCGCGCCGCAGCGCGGCCTGCGACGCGCGCGCGGACGCCACCAGCATCTCGGCCGAGCGCAGCTCGATCGCGTCGCTCGTGCCGGCCGCATAGCGGCGTTGCGTGAGCGCGGCCATCCGCTCGCGCGCATCGAGCGTGCGCTGAGCGAGCGCCAGTTGCTCGTGCAACGATCGTTCGGAAACGTACGCGCCCGCCACTTCGGCGATCACGCCGATGCGGACCGTACGCTGCGCGTCGGCCGTCGCGAAATATTCGGCGAGCGCCGCGTCGGACAGGTTGCGCACGCGGCCGAACAGGTCGAGCTCGTATGCGCTGACGCCGACGCCCGCGCGGTACAGCCCGCTGATCGCGCTTTCGCGCACGACCGGATCGTACTGGCGCGCGCGTTCATAGCCGAGATTCGCATCAACCGACGGCATCAGGTCAGCACGCTGCACGCCGTACAGCGCGCGCGCTTCCTCGAGCCGGCCGGCCGCGATCCGCAGGTCGCGATTGTTCGCGAGCGCCGCGTCGATCCACGCCTGCAGCGCCGGATCGGTGAAATACGCATGCCAGTCGTCGAGCAGCGCCGCATCCTGCGCCGCGGCCGACGCGCCGGCCGGTGTCGTATTGCCGTCGACCGGCGCATAGGTCGCCGGCACCGGCGCCGCCGGGCGTTCGTAACGCGGCGCGAGCGAGCACCCGGCGAGCGCGAGCGCGGCGGCGAGCGCCGCCGGAAGCCGCCGCGCGGCGCGTGCATTCAGCGCGAACATCATGGTTGCGAACCCTCCATCGTCGTCGGCTGCGCGCCGCCGCGCCGGCGCGGGCCGACGTCGAACAGGCGGCCGACGATCACGAAAAACAGCGGGACGAGAAACACCGCGAGCACGGTCGCCGTGATCACGCCGCCGAGCACGCCGGTGCCGATCGCCGTCTGCGCGCCGGACGCGGCGCCCGATGCGAACGCGAGCGGCAGCACGCCGACGCCGAACGCGAGCGACGTCATCACGATCGGCCGCAGCCGCAGGCGCGCGGCCTCGAGCGCCGCGTCGACGAGCGACATGCGCTGCGCGACGAGATCCTTCGCGACTTCGACGATCAGGATCGCGTTCTTCGCGGACAGCCCGATCGTCGCGATCAGCCCCACCTTGAAATAGATGTCGTTCGGCATCGCGCGCAGCGTGACGCCGAGCACCGCGCCGATCACGCCGAGCGGCACGACCAGCATCACCGCGAACGGAATCGACCAGCTCTCGTAGAGCGCCGCGAGCGCGAGGAACACGACCAGCACCGACAGCGCGAACAGCATCGGCGCCTGCGCGCCCGACAGCCGCTCCTCGAACGACTGCCCCGACCACGCATAGCCGATGCCGGCCGGCAGTTTCGCGGCGATCCGCTCGATCGCGCTCATCGCCTCGCCGCTGCTGTGGCCGGCCGCGGCCGAGCCGTTGATCGTGAACGACGGATAGCCGTTGTAGCGCGTGAGCTGCGGCGGCCCGAGCGTCCAGTGCAGCGTCGTGAACGCCGCGAGCGGCACCATCTCGCCGCGCGCGTTGCGCACGCGCAGCTTCTTCACGTCGTCCGGATCGAGCCGGTGCCGCCCGTCGGCCTGCACCATCACGCGCCGCACCTGCGTGCCGTGCATGAAGTCGCCGATATAGTCGGAGCCGAACATCACCGCGAGCGTCGTGTTGATCTCGTCCATCGACACGCCGAGCGCGGACGCCTTCGCGCGATCGATGTCGAGCTTCAGTTGCGGCGCGTCCTGCGTGCCCGCGAACATCAGATCGGTGAGCGCACGATCCTTGCCGCCCGCCGCGAGCAGTTGCTCGCGCGCGGCGCTGAACGTCGCGTAGTCGAGCCCGCCGCGGTTCTGCAGCCGGAAGTCGAAGCCGCTCGACGAGCCGAGATCGGGCAGCGCCGGCGAGTTCATCGCGAACACCGTCGTGTTCGGCGTGCCCGCGAAGCGTTCGTTGATGCGCGCGACGATCGCTTGCACGTGATCGCGCGCGGCCTTGCGCGCCTTCCAGTTCTTCAGCGTGACGAAGATCATCCCGCCGTTCGGCCCTTCGCCGTAGAGGTTGAAGCCGCCGAGCGCATAGGTATAGGCGGCCGGCTCGTCGCGGCGGATGGCCGACTCGACTTCGCGCACGCTCTGCATCGTTTCCGCGAGCGGCGTGCCTTGCGGGCGGATCACCATCACCATGAAGTTGCCCTGATCCTCGTCCGGCAGGAACGCGGTCGGCAGTTGCGTGAGCATCAGCGCGGCGGCCGCGGTCAGCGCGCCGTACACGACGAGCCAGCGTACCGGCTTCTTCAGCATCGCGCCGACCCGCGCCGCGTAGCGCTGCGTCGCCCGCGCGACGAAGCGGTTGAACCCGCCGAAGAAGCCGCGCTTCTCGTGATGGTCGCCGGACACCGGCTTGAGCAGCGTCGCGCACAGCGCGGGCGTCAGCGACAGCGCGAGGAAGGCCGAGAAGCCGATCGACACCGCGAGCGACAGCGCGAACTGCCGATAGATGTTGCCCACCGCGCCGCCGAAGAACGCCATCGGCACGAACACCGACGTGAGCACCACGGTGATCCCGACAATCGCGCCGCTGATCTGCCGCATCGCCTTGACGGTCGCGTCGTACGGCCCGAGCCCTTCCTCGACCATCAGCCGCTCGACGTTCTCGACGACGACGATCGCGTCGTCGACGAGAATGCCGATCGCGAGCACCATCCCGAACATCGTCAGCACGTTGATCGAGAAGCCGGCCGCGTACATCACGCCGAACGTGCCCGCGAGCGCGACCGGCACGACGAGCGTCGGAATCAGCGTCGCGCGCAGGTTCTGCATGAACAGGAACATCACCAGGAACACCAGCACGCCGGCCTCGATCAGCGTCGTGACGACCTTGTTCATCGACACGCGCACGAACGACGACGTCTCGTACGGGATCTGGTATTTCACGCCCGGCGGAAAGTACTTCGACAGCTCGTCCATCGTCGCGCGCACGCGCTTCTCGGTGGACACCGCGTTCGAGCCCGGCGCGAGCTTGATGCCCATCCCGGTCGCGACCTTGCCGTTCACGTACGACGGATAGTTGTAGTCGTTGCCGCCGAATTCGATGCGCGCGACGTCGCGCAGGAACAGCGCGGAGCCGTCCGGCCGCGCGCGCAGCGCGATCGCGCCGAAATCGGCCGGCGTCTTCAGCGGCGCGTCCGCGAACACGGTCGCCGCGATCGGCGCGCTGTCCGGCACCGCGCTGCGGCCGATGTCGCCGATCGTCACGCGCGCGTTGTGCGCGCGCACGGCCGACGCGATGTCCGACGCGGTGAGGCCGTGCCCGGCCAGCTTCACCGGGTCGGGCCAGATCCGCATCGCATATTCGGCGCCCCAGAACTGCACCTTGCCGACACCCTCGACGCGGCGCAGCGCCTGCACGACGTTCGCCGACGCGTATTCGCCGAGCTGCACGTCGGTCATCCGGCCGTCGTCGGACGTCAGCGACACGACGAGCTGGATGTTGTCGGCGGCCTTCTCGACCTGGATGCCGTCGCGGCGCACGGGCTCGGGCAGGCGCGCATCGACCGTCTTCAGCCGGTTCTGCACTTCGACGGCCGCGAGATCGGCGTTCACGCCCTGCTTGAACGTCAGGTACAGCGACGCCGCCCCGGCGCTGCTCGTCGCGGACGTATACAGCAATCCCGGCGCGCCGTTCATTTCGCGCTCGATCAGCGCGGTCACCGATTCCTCGACGACCTGCGCGGACGCGCCCGGGTACGCCGCATAGATGCTGACGACGGGCGGCGCGATGTCCGGGTACTGCGCCACGGGCAGCGCGCGGATCGCGAACAGGCCGCCCAGCATGATGAAGATGGCGATCACCCACGCGAAGACGGGGCGATCGATGAAGAAACGTGCCATGTTGGTTTGAACCGGTCAGGTTTGACGGGCGGCCGCCCGCGAAGCGGCCGCTGCCGGCGCCGCCTTCGACCGCGGCGCCTTTTCGACGGGCTTGACGGTGGTATCCGGCGCGAACTGCGCGGCGTCGTCGACGATCACGCGCTCGCCGCCCGCGAGGCCGCGCGTGATGCGCCAGTCGTGGCCGCTCATCTGGTCGGCCGTGACCTCGACGTCCTTGACCTTGCCGTTCGCGCCCACCACACGCACCGACGTACGGTCGGCGGTACGCAGCAGCGCGTCGCGCGGCACGAGGATCGCCCGCTGGTCGACCGCCGTGTCGAGCGCGATCCGCACATATGCGCCGGGCAGCAGCTCGCGCTCCGGATTCGGGAACAGCGCGCGCATCGCGACGGTGTCGGTGGTCGGATCGACCGCGAGATCGCTGAACAGCAGCTTGCCCTTCAGCGGATACGCGGTGCCGTCCGCGCGCAGCAGCGTCACCGCGATGTCGTGCTGCGCGATGCCCGTCGCGCGCCCGCTCTTCACCGCGCGACGCAATGCGTCCACGTCGGCGGCCGGCTGCGAGAAGTTCACGTAGATCGGATCGAGCTGCTCGACGGTCGTCAGCGGCGTCGCCTGGTCCTGGCCGACGAGCGCGCCCTCGGTCACGAGTGCGCGCCGTGCGCGGCCCGCGATCGGCGCGGTGACGGTCGCGTAGTCGAGCTGCAGTTGCGCGCGTGCGAGTTCCGCCTTCGCCGAAGCGACCTCGGCCTTCGCCTGCGTATCGGCCGCGACGGCCTCGGTGTGGTCGCGCTCGCTCACCGCGCGATCGCGCACGAGATCGTCGTAACGGCGGCGCTTGTCGGTCGCCGCGAGCGCGGCGGCCTGCGCCTTCGCGAGCGCGCCCTGCGCGGCGTCGCGGGCGGCCTTCAGCGGTGCGGGATCGATGCGGAACAGCACCGCGCCCTGCTTCACTTCCTGGCCTTCCTCGTAGGTGCGCGCGGTGACGATGCCTGCGACCCGCGCGCGGACTTCCGCCTGCCGGTATGCGTCCAGCCGGCCCGGCAGTTCGACGGTCATCGGCACCGCCGTCGGGCGCACCGTCACGACGGCGGCCTGCTTCGCGGCCTCCGGCGCGGCGTCCTCGTCGCCCTTTCCGCATCCACCCACCGCCAGCAGGGCCGCGAGCGCGAACGGCGCCAGCCGCGTGCGGCGCCACAGGGTGCGTTTGTTATTCATGTTCTGACCTCGGAACGTTCGCCGCCGATACAATGCGGCGGCTCAGGGTGGCCGATTATAATCAGTCATGTCTGATTAAATACAGGCTCCTTCAATCTGACCGACACACTGTCTCAATAAAACGACAGCGAACTGTAAGGAATTTCACGACATGGCCCGCAAGACCCGGGAAGAATCGCTCGCCATCAAGCACCGGATCCTCGACGCCGCCGAGCTCGTGCTGCTCGAGCGAGGCGTCGCGCAAACCGCGATGGCGGACCTCGCCGAGGCCGCCGGGATGTCGCGGGGCGCCGTCTACGGCCATTACCGCAACAAGATGGAAGTCTGTCTGGCGATGTGCGACCGCGCGTTCGCGCGCACGTCGGAAGGTTTCGACGCCGGCGACGGCCTGCCGCCGCTCGCGACGCTGCGGCGCGCCGCGTCGCACTACCTGCAGGAATGCGGCGAGCCGGGCCCCATGCAGCGCGTGCTCGTGATCCTCTATACGAAGTGCGAGCAGAGCGAGGAAAACGGCGCGCTGCAGCGGCGCCGCATGCTGCTCGAGCTGCAGATGCTGCGGATCACGAAGGCGCTGCTGCGTCGCGCGATCGCGGCCGGCGAAATCGCCGCCGATCTCGACGTGCATCTGGCTGCCGTCTATCTGGTGTCGCTGCTCGAAGGCGTGTTCGCGTCGATGATCTGGACCAACCGGCTGCGCGGCAACCTGTGGAACGACGCCGAGGCGATGCTCGACGCCGGTTTCGACGCCGTCCGCACGTCGGCCGCGCTGCGCCGGCGCGCGCAAAAATTGCCGGACTAACGAAAATCGTCGTAACAAATGCTGATTTAACCCGACTTACCGCACTGCGAAACGAATGAGCTGACCCTCTTTAAAATTTTTAACGTTTCGCGGAACATCGGTAGACTGACGCTGTCATCTTTCTTTAGCGTCTTCGTGATAACCGGGTTCGACCCGGCATGCACGCCGCCGTTCGAAGCGGGGCCCGCCCCGCGAGTTGGGTCGAACGGGAACGATACAGGCCCCTGGCGGGGCCTGTTTTGTTGCACGCCCGTCGCCCGCCATGTCGCCCCCCTGACGCATGGACCGCCGACGGCTCCTGCCCACACCTCTTTGAACCGCTTTCCTGGATGTGGACACCTTTGGTCAAGCCTGCCGCAACCCCTGATGCTTTCGCGCCCGGCCGCGCGCAGCGCCTCGTGCGCGCGCTCGTGCCGGCCGCCGTGCTCGGCGCCCTCGCCGCCTTCGGGCTCGCCGCCGCGCTGCCTGCCGTATCGCAACTGCCCGGCGCCGTCGACTCGGGCACGGCCGCGCTGCCGCAGCGCGTGCTGTCCGATACGCCGTTTCCCACCGCGCAGCATTTCGTGACGAGCGAGCTTGCACGCACGCTCGGCGAGCGCAACGACTACCTCGAGCGCAACGATCGCAGCCCGCAGCCGGGCCTGTTCGCGCCGCTCAGCGCGCATCGCAACGACATGCTCGGCTACGCGAGCCTGTTCCAGTTCGCGTCGCCCGATCACCGGCAAGGGATGCGCGCGGGCGACATCGAGCTCACGCTGTCCGATACGCTGAATCGTCTCGACGTGCCGCCCGAAGTGCGCATCCAGCTGGGCGATCTCGTCACCGGCAAGGTCGCGATGCGCGCGAGTGCGCAGCGCGGCGACTATTACCGCCTCGCGTTCGACACGCACGACGGCACGCCGCGCCTGACCGCGCTCGAGCTGCGCGTCGCCGGCCGCACGTTCGGCGCGATCTGGTTCCACGCGCCGGGCGCCGAACACGGTGCGTACTACACGCTCGACGGCTCGCCGCTCGAAGCCGCGGCGTTCACGATGCCGGTCAAGTGGACGCGCATCAGCTCGTTCTTCGGCGAGCGCATCCATCCGCTGTCGCAGGCGATGGCGTTCCATACGGGCGTCGATCTCGCCGCGCCGAGCGGCACGCCGGTCGACGCGGCGGCCGATGGCGTCGTGTCGTTCGTCGGCACCGATCCGGGCGGCTATGGCCGCTACGTGATCGTCGACCATGCGGATGGCTATTCGACCTACTACGCGCACCTGTCCGCGTACGCGCGCGGGCTGAAGGTCGGCGAAACGGTGAAGCAGGGCCAGCGCATCGGGTCGGTCGGGATGACGGGCGCAGCCACCGGCCCGCACCTGCATTTCGAGGTGCGGGTCGCGAACGATCCGGTCGATCCGCTCGTCACGCTCGCGAACGCGCAGACGGGGCTGTCCGACATGCAGCTCACCGCGTTCCGCCAGGAAGCCGCGCAATGGCGCTTCCGGCTTGCGTCGATCAAGACGACGCCGTTCGCGTTCGCGCAGAACGACGGGCCGCTGTGGGGCGATTTCGCGACCGGTCCGTCGACGCTGCGTGCGGTTTTCGATACGCACTACTCGGCGGAGCGAAGCTGATTCGGGGGCACACGATCCTGGTGGTTGCGGAAGAGCGTACGGTCAAGTGCTCCGCCACTCTTCTCTACACCGTCCGCTGGTCACGGGCTTGAGCCGATGTTTTGGCGCGGGGTAAAAGCAGACTTGCGCCTGATACCGAAGGCGGCTCGCACTACATCCCCTCGTGGTCATAGCGCCGGCGCAATACCGGATCCCGAGTGATTCGCAACCGAAAACAGTTCGGGCACCACGCACCGCGATTGACCACCGTGTTCGGCATCGAGTCCCAAACATGTCCGTGTGCGCATTGCCACGTCAATTTGACTCGATTGCCGTGATATTCGGTACTCAAGCATCGACCACCGCGCTCCGCGGCAATTGCCTGCATGTCCTCTATCGTTCGGCGTTTCGCGAGATTGGCGCAATGCCGACACCATGCCCCGCCGAGCACCAAATGCCCCCACGTCGTCCATTCATGTCCACGTGCGCATCGGAATCGGTACTTCGAATTTGTCACGTGATACTCCGTCGAGAGAAGCTGTCCACCGCGTAGTGCCGCTGCGGCCTGCAATCGCTGGAGCCCGTTCGGATCGCGTTGCTGTTCTCCATGCCTGATTCGAGCACAGTGCGGGCACCATCCGCCGTCGACGATTCTGTGAGCTACGGCTGTCCATCGATGGCCCTCGGCACACTCCCATTCGTAATGCGCGGCGATACCGATATACGTGTCAGTCAGACAACGACCGCCGCGCTCCGCCGCCGCCTCATGAAGACGTTCCAAGCCATCGGAATGTAGGAGACACGCGGCCAACTCGATTTTTGCGCATCGCGGACACCCGTGGCCGTCTAGAATCTTGCGAGCCTCGGTCGTCCATTCGTGTCCAGAACGACAGGTGAAATGTTGCCGCGCCGTTTGACCGAGATAGGTTCCTTCATGGCAAACAAGACCGCGTTCACTCAATAGTTCCTGAAAGCGGTGCTGCACGCGCACTTGTTCGCACTGGAGGCAGGTTATCGTGCCGCGCATCGCGACAGTGCCTATGCGCGTGAAGTCATGGCCCGATTCGCAGCGGAATTCATAGTAGGACTTCAGCCCTCGCCATTCGAGCGTTAGAAGCGTATGCCCCCGTTCGGCGGCAATCTCGACCAGACGGGCATATGCAACGTCGGGCTTGCGACGTGTACGTGTCGGAGAAGTACCTTGGCTCATTGTCTTCAGAACTGAGCAGTCACCTGAAAACCGAGCGTCACTCGCGCGGTCGGAAAACCCGACGGCTTGTAGACAGGCGTACCCGCGAAGAGATCGTAGCCGTATCCGCCGAACCGAGTCGCGACACTGCCCTTGAAGCCAATCACTGCACCGGCGAGCTGCGTGCCGACCAAGGCAACCGGCTCCGGTCCCCAGACCCGACCGTAGTCGAGACCTGCATAGGCCGATGCCCCGGTCTGCGCGATGGGTACCTGCAATTCGTTGCGCCAGTAGAACCCGCGTGATGCCGCCAGCAGCGTTTCACCGTCGAATCCCCGCACGGTATAACGACTGCCGATCGTGACGCTATCGAGGTATGAAACCGTGTTGCCGGTGTACTGACCATGAAAGGTCGTCACGTATTTGAACGGCTGCGCCCCAATCGCAAACGGTGTCGACAGATTCGCATCGAGCACGATCATCTTGAATCGGTACGTCTGCCCTCCCTCTGCCGCGAACATGCTATCGGTCGAGCCGAGCCAGCCCAAGCCCTGACGATAGGCAAGCGAGCCGTCGAACTGCGACGAGCCGAAATAGTGCCGGTCAGTCAACCCGAGTTCGAGAAAGGTCGCGTTCTGGTGCGACGACGGTATCGTCGTGCCTTCGATATAGCTGTCGCCGAAACGGCGCGTCAGGCGAACCTGTGCGCCGAACACATCGTTCCGGCTGCGCGTCAGCACACGATTGAGCCTGAAATCGATCGTCTTCATGTTGCCGCTCGCAACGAACGTCTGATTCACGGCCGCAAGTGGTTGAAAGTACGTGTTGGTGTAGGCGGAGAGCGTGCCGGTCCAGTAGCCCCAGGGGATCGAATAGAACGCGTTCCATCCGTGCGAGCCGAAGCGCTTGTCGCCGAATTCCAGATCCTGGTTGAAGCCGACGTTGAAGATGTCGTTCAGGCCCAGCGGGTTGTCGATGCCAAGCGATACGTTGCCTTGCAGTTTGCCCGTCGCACGCGTGCCGGAATTGTCGATGGAGGCGACGACGGTCCATGGCTTGCCGCGCTTCACGTCGAGTACGACATCGCTTTCGCCAGGCGTATCGCCCGGTGCGATCCGCATCGACACATCCTGGCTTGAGACGCGCTTCATCTGCTCAAGCCCTTGTTCGATGTCGCGCAGGTTCAACACGTCGCCGTCGCGCGTCGGGAATGCGGTCTTCCACGTTCCGCGTAGCTTCTCGTCCTCGAAACGCACGTGGCGGATCACGCCCGGAATCAGCGCAAGCTTCAATGTGCCGGTGGACAAATCCTGCTCGGGCACGAGTACGCGGGTCGTGATGTAACCGCGTGCGAGGATGGCCTGCGAGAGTCCCTTGACGATCAGGTCGACGCCTTGCTTGCCGACGCATTGGCCGGCGTAGTGCGCAAGCCAGTCGCGCGCAAAGGCGAAGCGATCCATCGGCAAGGCGGATGCGCCCTGCATCTTCGCGGCGACCGGTAACGAGTCGGGCACGTCGAGCGTAAAACGATCGATTCGGAAACACGACGTCTCAGTCGGCAGTACGGGGTAAGATTCTGGACGCGGCACATCGGAGCGCACGCCCGGCGCTTGCACGGTGGCTTCGCGCTGCTGGGCATCACGGCGCTGTTGCACCTGTTGATTCTGCTCGGCATTCGCGCGGGCGGCGGCCTGATCAGGCGGCGTCGGCGCTTGTTGTGCCTCCGCGACACACGAAATGAAGACAGAAAGCAAGCAAACCCAACACCGCTTCATATTTTTCATTTTTCGAGACAATCTATATTCAAAGCGGTTTTTGATGAATTTTCAACAACAACTCCCTCCTAAATTCATTAGGCGAGAATTCTCGTCCGGGATACAAATACCCAGCATCATCATAAACTTGACCACCAAACATCGATGCAATTGCCGATACAACAATCGCAGAAAATAAATCGTCACCGCGGCTTTCTATAGAACAGGAGTACGGATACCCATCAGAAATACTTTGCCCCGGCGGCCACTCAATTATATTGACCCAGCACCATTCGTCCTCCCGCCCTCCTCGCACGTATAGCGCCTCATTGCCTCCCCCATAATTTCTCGAGTCAATGATCGGGCACGAGCTTCCGAGTTCGAGAAATAGCATTTCAATGCATTTCGCCATTCGCTCGCCCGACGGACGTTCTTTCATATCCACCAAAGAGCTGTTCATTTGCTTCCTCCCGGGGGAGTGGTGATTGCAGATCTGGTCAAATTAACCCAGCCATTGAGGGTTTTAATGACGATATTGTTAACCATCCCCTCATTCAAAATATTGGAGACCGGGGTTCCGGGTTGAACCCACTTCGTCACATCTTGAATGTTGACACCAGCTTTTGTTGCGTCGACATAGATGTTTCCAACTTCACCGGCATTTTTCATTTGATTTGCACCGGTTACGATATTTCTCTGAACAGCATTCATTCCATTCCCGGTCACACTCTTCAGGCTTGCAGGAACTCCGTCTATCCAGCCATCAATGCCTGGATAGTTGTTGGTTGGTGCACCGACAAATTTCCCCCCCTGCATTGCAACAATGTCATTTGCTTGCGATACCTCGGTGGGGTTCATCGCATTTGCCACTACGATACCGGGCTTAGCGGCCGGCAGTAGCGCGGTAGCCTTCGCGCCTCCTGTTGCCTTACCGCCAGCGAACACACCCGCCACAGCAGTGGCCGGCACAGTTGTCAGTCCGTCCTCTTGGCGTTGCGTCAGATTGACTTGACCGATCATCGCGCGCTCTTTATCCAGCGCCTTCTTAAGCTCCGCGATTTCCTTCTGATCCTCGCCTCGGTTCTTGTCTTCGCTGGCATTGTAAAGCTCGACGTTCGATGCGGCGGCCGCTCCGGCGCTGCCGCCGACTAGTGCACCACCCACCGTTGCCGCCACGTTCGCAGCGATGCTGCCGACCAACGACGAGCCGGTCGTATCACCGACCGATTTGCTGATCCTCTCAGCCTGGTTCGCCAGCAGTGATGACGTGCCGGCCCCCGCTGCACCACCTATCGCCGTGAGCGCGCTGCCGCCGCCGAGCCCGCCGATCAGCGCACCACCGCCCATCTGCAATTCCGCGCGTGACGCCCCGCCCTCATCCCAGCTCTTCGCCTGGTCAATGTACGACTGCATCGCAACGAGGTCGCCGCGCTCGTAGGCGGCCTTGGCAGCGTCGATCGCGTCCTTGCGCTTGCCGTCAGCATACGCACCGATCGCCTGCGACACCGTCTGCCCGGCCGCCTGCGCCGCATTCATCGTATCGGCCTGCTGCGACAGCGTTTTCTGAACGTCGGGCGTCTTCGAAACGGTCCCGTTCAAGTTCGTCGCGTCGCGGTTCAGATTCGCGACATCCTGCGTCTGCTCACCCGGCTTCGTGATGTTGATCGTGCCGGCGCTCACCGCGCTCTTCGTCGTCGCGCTCTGGTCGCCGCTGTCGTTCTGGAACACCATCGGCGTGACGCCGCCCGAGCCCGATACCGACGACGGGCCGACTGCCTTGTTGCTCGACCCGACCGACGCGCCCGCGCTGAAGCCCGCGCTGTTCGCGCTGTAGTGCGAGTGGTTCTCGATGTCGCTCGTCGTGAGCGTGCCAGTCGTCAGGTTGTTCTTCGACGCGTCGGCCGTGCTGGCGATATACGCGCCCTTCAGGTCGGTATTGCCCTTCACGGCCACGTCGAACCCGCCAGCACCGGCCTGGATGCCCGCCTGCTCGTTCACGCCCGCATAGTTGCCGTCTGCATGGCCATTCTGCGCACTGAAACTCGCTCCGCCGCCGGTCTGGCTGATCGTGAAACCGCCGCCCGCGCTCGATTGATGCGCGGCGCTCACGGTCGTATCCTGAACGCTCGCCACGTTAAGGTTACCGCCCACGTCAGCCACAACCTTGTTCGCGTTCACGTTCGCGCCGATCACGTTCGTGTCGCCGCCGCTCACGATGGTTGCGGTCTGGCTCGCGTTGATATGCGTGTTGTTCTGGATCGCCGCGTCCGAATTGCCGTCGCCATGCGCACGCTGCATCGACGCGGACACGCCGATGCCGTTCGTGCCGATCGATACGCCGACGCTCGACCCCGACGACGAGTTCGAACTCTGTGTCTTGTCCGTATCGGTCGTGTTGACGAGATTGACCTGGTTATTCGCGATCAACGCAACGTTGGCCGCGTTCACGTTCGAACCCGCGATCGTGATGTTGCCGTCCTTCGGCGTACCGTTGCCCGTCGCGATCAGCTTCGCATTGCCGCCCGCGTTAATGCTGGAGCCGCGCTGAATCCTCTGGTCTTCGGACGACTGCATCGAACTATGGCTCGAACCGACGCTGACCTGCACGCCGATGCTCGGGGCCTGTGGCCCCTTTGCGCCGTTCAACAGCGCTGCGCCGCCCATGCCGCCGAATGCCACGTCTCCGGCCGCCGCGATGCTATGCAGTGCCGATGCGCGGCCGTTGCTGTCCTTCGCCGATTCGCGCGCGGCCTGCGTCTCGCCGATCGCGTTGTTGATCGCATCGCCTACCGAGCCCGACAGGCCGACCGTCAACCCGCTCTTGCTCGTCTGCTGCTGTTGCGCCTGATGCGTGGTGTCGGTGGCCGAATCGACGACGATGTTCGCCGCCTTCCCGGTCACGTCCTTGCCTGCAACCAGATCGCTGCCTTGCACATGCAGCGTATTGCCCGCGTTGACGGACAGATTGCCGTCGACCGAGCCGACCGTACTGGCGTTGTTCGTCACGCTCGACGATTGATTCTGCTGCGCAAGCTTGCTGTTGCCGACCGAGAACGACAGGCCGCCGCCCGACATCAGGCCCGAGTGCTGCTCCTGATAGGTGGTTGATGATTGGCTGGTGTCCTGCGACGTCGTGATGTTCACGTCGTGCGCCGCGTTCAGCGTCACGTCGTGTGTACCGACGACCGTACTACCCTGAACGTTGATGTCCTTGCCGCTACCAATTGACACACCGTCCGCCGAAATCAGGCTGCCGTTCGCGACAGTGCTGGTCGCGTCCTGGCTGCTGGCGATTTTCGTGCCGCTCACGACGCCGCTACGGCTATGCGTCTCGTGCGAGTTGTACACATGCGTTTCGGTCGCGGCCCCGACATTCACATCGCCGGCCGCCAGCAAGTTCGCATCGCCCTTGTTCAGGTCGATCGTGCTGCCGATGACATTGATGTCCTTGCCCGACACCACGTTGAGCGTATCGCCGCCCTTGACGGTCGTGCCCGTCAGCGCCTGGTCCGCCCCATGCCGGGTTTCCGCATAGCTGCGATTGCCTTGGTCGCCCGAACTGTTGGCGTTGATGGTCGACGTGGTGCTCGCCGCGCCAAAGGTCACGTTGCCCTTGGCCGCGACCGTGCCGCCCTGACCGAAGTTGAGTTGCGCACCCTGCGCCGTCAGGTCGCCGCCCACACCGATGGCCGACTTGCCACCGACGTTTACGGTGCTGCCGGTCGCGCTGTTGAGGTCCGTATCCGACACGCCGTTCGCTCGCTGCACGACCTTGTGCTCGCCGGTCTGCTGCGCGCCGAGGTTCCAGTTCCCGCCAATATTGGCGTTCAGATTCCCGCCGACGTTCAGGTTGCCCGCGTTCTGCTGGAAGTCGCCGCCGGTCTTGATCGACGCGTCGCCGACCACGTTCAGGTTCGCGGCCGGCCCGAGCGCCGTCTTGTCGCTCTTCGCGCCGTCGCGGCTGACCTGGTGCGTCGTCTGCGTCGCGGTATCCAGAATCAGCTTGTTGCCTGCGTTCAGTTCGAGGCTGCCGGCCTTCACGTTGGCCGACGTGAGATCCACGTTGCCTGTCGTATCGAGCGACATCAGCCCGCCGCTTTGCAGCGCACCGAATGCGTTGTCGATCTGCTTGCCCTGAAGCGCGAGCGTCGTATCCGCCTTCACGGTGCCGCTGTTCGTGAAGACCTGCGTGTTCTTCAAATCGATATTGCCGGCCGTGATCAGCGGACCGTTCGCATTTTGCTGATCGGCCTTCGCCAGATACACGACCGGCACGAGCACTTGTTGACCGCCGACCGTCTCGGTCTGCATGATGATCACGTTGCTCGTGAGCGCGGCCACCTGCTGCGCCGACAGGCTCATGCCGAGCGGCAGGTTCAGCGACTTCGACAATTCAGCGCCCGCGGCCATCAGCGACTGATACATGCCCTGAAGGTCCGTATACGGCCCCAATACCGCCTTGCCCGTCAGTTGCGTTACCTGGTTGCGCACGAGCTGCTGCTCGTAGAACCCGTCTCCGAGCCGCTTTTCGGTCGTCAGCGGATTCACGCCGATCTGCTGAAGGTAATAGTCGCTCGACAGGAAATTGTTCATCCGCGTGAACGCGGGGTTCGTCTCGATCAGGTACGTCGGATTCGGAGCCGGATTGGGCCGGTACAGGCCGCCCTGCGGAATCGTCAGGTTGTTCAACACGCTCACAGCGGTCGCGCTTGCGATCACCGGATCGACCCAGGTGGGCGTACCACCCTTGATCGCGGCGGCTCCGGATTGCGTGCCGCTCGCGTTACCGCTCACCGTGCCGATCGTCAGTCCCGGCACGGCCTGACCGGGCAGCAGGCCGAGCGACGGAATGGTCGCATTGGCCGCCGTGTTGTTCACGCTCACGCCATTGCCCGAGATCGCGCCGTTCGCGCCCCACGTCGAGCGATAGTCGGGCAAGCTGTATTGCCGCACGTCGGCCGGCGCCGCCTGCGTGTATCCACCCGGGCCGCCGACGAACGGCTTGTCGCCGAACGGCAAGGTCCAGTTGTGTTCGGTGTTGTCGTAGTTGTTGTAGTGGTAGTACCCGGAATACGTGACCGTCACGCCCGGCGCTTGCTGGCTCGTTGCGCCCCAGCCGTCCATGTCGAGACTCACGGGCTGCTTGATGTCGCCGGCCGCCGTCACGCTGCTCCAGTAGTTCTGGAACGTCTTGACCGTCGACGCGTCGAGATCACCGCCCGACGCGATCTGCGCGCCCGGGCTCAGCTTCGTCACGGTGTTGGCGGTCGCCTTGCCCTCGTAGGTCGTGTACTGATACCCGCTGTTCCACTGGCCGCCGTCCGGCGGAACGGTGAACACACCACCCGGCTGCAATTTGAGCGCGGCGATGATCGGCGCGGGATCGTAGCTGGGATCGTTGGGGTCGTGAAAGATGTTGACCCAGTGAACGTCCTGACCGCTACAGGCTGCCATGAAGTAAGCAGCGCACCCTGACATGCTGATGCCGAGCTGTTGCAGCAGCGCGGGATCGACCTGACTCGTGTTGCCCGAGGTCTGCATCACGCGCCGCGTGTTCGTAACCTTGTCGGCGTGCAGTTCCATCGAGCTACCCGACTGGATCGCTGCCGACGAATTGTTGATCAACGCCGCGTTCGTGTAGTTGCCGTTCGCGTCCTTGCCGCCCGCCAAAGCCACTTTGCCGAGCCCGAAGATCGTCGTGGTCGGCATCGAATCGCCCAGCGTCGTGTCGTCGCGGTTCTCGATGTCGTGTGCGAGGATTTCCAGCAGGCCCGACGTGTCCGATGCGCCGATCAACGCGACAGGGCCGAGGTTCGACACGGTACCGCTAGCCTGGATGGCGACGCTGCCGCCCACCATCGCGCCATAGTTCGTCAGGTCGCCCGAATGCGTCCTGAGCAAGCTACCGGCCGTGATCGCGCCCGTGTTGACGATGTTGCCGGCGTTGAGCGTCAGATTGTTGACCGATTGCAGGTTCGCGTTGTTCGTGAACGTGCCCGGCAACGCGAAGGTCAGGTCGTGACCGATGTTGAACTGCGTTTGCGGTGTGGTCGTGAAATCGCCTTGCAGGTTGATCGTCGCGTCGTGCGCCGCGCTGTATGTGCCACCGCCGAACAACGTCGAAGCCGCCACCGTCAGGTCGCGTGTCGAGCCGATCGAACCACCGGTGTTCGAGATCGCGCCTGTCGTGTTTACGTTCACGTCGCCCGCTGCATTCGCAACATTGCCGATCTGGCCTCCGGTGTTGTCCAGCGTATCGCCTTGAACCAGCAGGTTCGCGCCCATCAACTGGCCGCCCTGCGTGTTCGAGATCGAGGCCGCGCCGATCGTCACATCGCCTTGCCCTGTCATCTGCCCCATGCCGGCGACGCCGCCCGCGTGGCTGTTCACGATCTGGCTGCCGCCCCGCACGTTCATCGCGCCGCTACCGAAGTCGTGCACCGCACCGTCGGTGTTGTCGATCGACGCGGCCTGAATCGACAGCGTGCTGGCGTCACCCGCTTGGCCCGCCTCGATGTGCCCTTGCCGGTTCGACAACGCGCCGCCGCTGATCATCGACAGGTGCGCGTTCGAGCGCATCAGGCCCTGAGCGTTGTTCATTGCTCCGGCAATCATCGCAGACAGACCCAGCTTCGCAGCGATGACGCCGCTACCATTGTCCAGACTGCCGGCCTTCAAGATGGCTTGGCCGTTGGTGCCGATCGTGCCGCCACTGTTGTTCAAGGCCCCCGCGCCGTTACCGGGCATGAGCGTCAGCGTGCCGGTGCCGCCGTGCGTGAGGGTGCCTTTCGAGTTGTCGAGAACGGCTGGTGTGAGCGTCAGATCCGCACTGTTGGTCTGGATGACACCGCCATTCGAATTATCAAGCGTGCCGGAAATGGCGAGCGTGGTCGGCCCGTTCTGCCATTGCGAGATGCGGCCGCCCTCGTTTTTCAGGTTCGCGGCTGTCAATGCAAGCCGATTGGCTTCGATGTCGCCGTTCTGACTGTTGTCAATCAGGCCGGCGACGGTTGCCGCCAGCACGGGCGACGCGATTTTGCCGCCGAGGTTCGACAGCGACGCACCATGAATTGTCGTGGTCGCCGTCTTCGAACCGAGTTCGCCGCCGTCGTTGATCAGTGCGCCGCCGGCGTTTACGTCGACGTTGGCGTTCGACGTGAGCTTGCCGCTCGTATTCGTGATCGAGTCGGCCGCATTGACGCTCAGGCCCGTTTGGCCGGACGCTGAACCGGCCGAGTTGTCGATCGTCTTGCCCTGCAAGACCGTGCGGCCGTTGCTGGCGATGGCCCCCGCTTGGTTGTTGACCGTGCCTGAAGCGTTGCCGACCGTCAGCGCACCCGTGCCGACGTGCGTGATCGTGCCGCCGTTGTCGTTGATCAGCGTAGCAGGCGTGAGCGACAGATCCGTGCTGCGCGTCTGAATCAGACCGTTGTTCGAATTGTCCAGCGTGTCGGTAATCGCGACCGTCATCGGGCCAGTGCCGGTCTGCGTGACCGTACCGCCGTGGTTCAGCAGCGTCGAACCGTTCAGCGAGACTGTCTCCGCATTGATCGTGCCTTGGGAGTTGTCCAGCGTCGTGCCGTTCAACACGGCGCTTTGGCCCTCAACCCGGCCGTTCGCATTCGCAAAATGAGTGCCGGCTTCGACTGTCGCAGTCTGCCCGGCGTGCAGGATACCGTTGCCGTTGTCGACGCTCTGGCCGATCACGTGCAGGTTCGCGTCGGCCGACACCGAGCCGCTGTTCGTGACCGTGTTCCCCTGTACGGTCACGTCGCCCTTGCCGCCGATGACGCCGCCCGGATCGCCGCTCACATTCGCGCCGGCCGCGTTCGTGAGTGCGCCCGTTGCCGTCACCGACAGGCCGTCCGCGTTCAGGGAAATCAGCCGACCGGCGCTATTGTCGATCGATGCGCCCGCAATCGTTTGCTTGCCCGCGCTCTGAATCAGCCCGGCATTGTTCTGGATCGCACTCCCGAGAACGTCGACCGTGCTTTGCGAACTCAGCATGCCGTTTTGGTTCGACACGGTGCCGGCCATCTGCACGGACAGCGGGCCTTGCGAATAGGCGCGGCCGCCCTGATTCGACAGGTTGCCGCCGCCGAGCGTCATGCCCGCGCCGCTGGACAGGTTGCCCCGATCGTTGATGATCGTGCCAGCCGCATTGGCATTCACTGCACCTTTCGCGGTGACGGTCGAGCCCGCCAGATTCGCGTCGCCTGCCGTGGCGCTCACCATCAGGTTGCCGTTGGCGGCCGTCGCGCTGTGCGACAGATCCACACCGCTACCGATGAACGTCGCGTTGCCGCCCGCGCTGTTAGTCCCCGTCGCGGTTAGCTGTCCTGTGCTCGTCACGCTCAGATCGCCACTCGTGCCGACCGTGCTGTCGGCGTTGATGCCTGCGCCGAATGTGCCCGTCGAGTTGAGGCTGCCGACGTTGGCGGTCAGGTTCTGTTGGGCGGTCAACGCACCGCTGTTAGTCAGGTCCGCGCCGGTGTCGACCGTGACCGACTGTTTGCCGTAGGTGACCCCACTGTTCTGGATACCACCCGCGGCCGACAGCGACATATTGCCGGCCGCATTGGTCTGCCCCGACAGCACGAGACGACCGTTCGCGAGCAGCGTCAGATCCCCCGCTTGCGCGGCGATGTCGCCCGCATTGGCAACACCGACGCCCCTCTCTGAAGACACCAAAAACACCCTATTGGCGTACATACCGCCGAGCTGGCTGACATCGATCGCGATGCTGGGTGCTGCGCCGTTGCCGGCGATCGGCGTGGCGTTCAGGGTGGTGTAGTCGACCTGATTCGATCCGGCGACGACATTCAGCGTCTTCGCGTAAGCCTTCGCGTTGATCTGTACGGCGCGCGCCAACAAATCCACCTGATCGACATTGGCGGTATCGAGACCCGCGCCGGCCACGGTAATCAGACCCTGGTTCACGTTGAAGCCCGTGAGCGAACCGTCCGGCCCGAAGTTCGGATTGCCTGTTGTCAGCGTGGCTCGGCTCGTATTCAGGAAGCCGCCTCCATCCACGACCAAGCCGGCCTGGTTCGCGATCACGAGCTGCGCGGCTGCGCCTCCAATCTCGACCTTGCCGCGAATAAAGCTCGGGTTGTTGCTGTTGACCTGGTTGACGATCAGACGCGCGGCGTCGCCAGCGCGGTAATTAGGATTGCCGCCGATAACGCCGCCCAATTGAGTCTGGACGTTGATCGGGGAGTTATTGAGAATAATCCCGGGCTTGGGTACGTCGAACTGGTTGTACGTGTTCATCGACACGCCCGACGAGCCGGGACGGTTGATGTTCACCTGTTGAAGTCCGTTCTGTGTCTGGATTACCGATGGCGCATGCGCACCGCCCGCAACAACCTGGGCATTGGCCCATATCGGCACCACGCCGACTGCAACCAGTGCAGCGAGTGCTACCTGACGAAGCGCGCATCTTGCGAATGTGTGCGGCGAACGAATGGCGAAACCGATTTCGCCCCGCCCAGCGTTACCCGATGCACTTGCGGTTTCTTCCACCGCAACCAACATACCCCGCACGCGGCTGAATACCAGCCGATAATGGTTTTTGTTCATGATCCTGGTCTACTCGCGATTCGTCCGATCCGCTCTCACGGCCGTCGAACATCGCACGGAATCTAATCGAACAGCGTCAACAAGTGTCAAGCGTTGCCGAGAAGCGACGAGCCGGTGATCTCTTCACAGTCGTATTAGCGACGAACGCGCCGATCGGCGGCCCCAACCGTGCAGACTGAACAGTGAATTCGGTTAGTCGCAAATATTGACGGTATTGGCTACGGCAATTCGCGCGAATATTACCTCACCCATCATCTCAAAAATCCCTGACAGAATTGCGAGGGCGAATCGGCGCATGACCTGAAATTAGCCTTCTTTCAGCCACATATCAGCTTCCTCGGCGCGGCCAGATACGGCACCTCCGGCGATGCATTTCCGCATCGGCGCACTTACCACAGGAGTTTCCGCGATCGCTGCCCCCCACCATTGTGTCGATCGGGCTGGGCCTCGCGTTCATCGCAATGTTCACGGTGAGTTTCTATTTGCTCGCCACCGAGGACCGGCCGACACACCGACGCGCGCCTGTCGTTCGCTCACCGGTTTCTGGCACTGCCGTCCGGTGTTTCCTCGACTATCGCATTCGTGGAACGGGAGCAGGATCACTCGAATCGGCATGCGACCAGTAATCGGCTCCCTTGCAACCGCGTATCGGGATTACATCATCGGAGGGATTTGATCCGTTCAACCGCCGTGCTCTCGACACGCCGCCCCCGCGGCCGCCACGACAGCAACCACCGCGCCGCGCCGTCGAGCGACGTGCACAGCACCAGATAGATGACCGCGACGAACAGGAAGATCGGCGCCGGATACACCATCAGCCGGTTGTTCACCTGCGTTGCAACGAACGACAGTTCCGGCACGCCGACGATATACGCGAGCGACGTGTCCTTCACGAGCGCGACCCACTGGTTGACGAACGACGGCGTCATGATCCGGATCGCCTGTGGCAACAGCACGTAGCGCACCGTCTGCCAGCGCGTGAGCCCGAGCGACAGGCCGGCCTGCCATTGCCCGTCGCCGGCCGCGACGATCCCCGCATGCACGGCATGCGCGAGATACGCGCCACCGATCAGCGCCAGCGCGCACACGACCGTCGCGAGCCCCGGCACATCCATGTGCAGCAGCACCGGCATCAGGAAATACGTCCAGAAGATCAGCATCAGCACCGGAATCGCGCGAAAGAAGCCGATGAACGCGAGCAGCAGCACGCGCGCCGGGCCGCGTACAAGCGCCATCGCGACGCCGAGCACCACGCCGAGCGCGGCCGACGCGATCGCGGACGCGAGCGCCAGCACCAGCGACAGCGCGGCGCCGCCGAGCGGGCCGTCCGGAAACGCGCCGACGAGCAGGTACGGCAGATTCGAGAAAAGCAGCGAAAGATCCATCGTCAGCGCCCCGCTCCGAGCCGGTCGCGCCATTGCGTGGCCGCATACGCGCCGGCCTCGATCGCGGCCACCGCCGCGACGTACAGCAGCGTCGCGACGCCGAATGCGGCGAACGTCTTGAACGTCTCGGTCTCGACCTGCCGCGACGCATACGACAACTCGGCGACGCCGATCGCCATCGCGAGCGACGAGTTCTTCACGAGATTCATGTATTGGCCGAACAACGGCGGCAACGCGATGCGCACGGCCTGCGGCAGCACCACGTAGCGCAGCGACTGCATCGGCGTGAGGCCGAGCGCGGCCGCCGCATCGTGTTGCGCACGCCGCACGCCGCGCAGGCCGGCTTCGCATTCCTCGGCGACGAAGGCAGCCGTATAGGCGCTCAACCCGACCCACCCGGCCACGAATTCGAACGACGGCCACGCGAGCGTGAACGGGCCCACGCTCGCGGCATGGCGCGCATTGAGCCACGCCGTCCACGTATCGGGCAGCAACGACGCGACACCGAAATACCAGAACAGCAACTGCACCAGCAACGGCGTGTTGCGAAATGCAATCACGTACGCGGTGGCGGCCGCACGCGGCGCCCTGCCGCGCGCATGCCGCATCACGGCGAGCAGCAGCCCGCCGACGGTCGCGGCGACGGCCGACGCGGCCGCGAGGCCGAGTGTCAGCAGGAAGCCCTGCCAGAGCCAGGACAGATATTTGGGAGCCAACCCGAGCATGCTGGGAAGCGCGCACGAAGCGCGCGATCGGAGGTATGCGAACAACGCCGCGCGGCCGATCTTCCGGCCGGTCGCGGCGTGCGTGCGGAAGCGGTCAGGTCTTGTCGCCGATCCGGAAAATGCGCGTGAGCGGCGTCTTCGTCGTCGGCCCGAACCATGCGTCGTAGATCTGCGTGGCGCGGCCGCTCGCCTCGAGCCCCTTCAGCGTGTCGTTGACGAAGCCGAGCAGGCGCGTCTCGCCCTTCGGCACGCCGACGCCCATGTAGTCGTTCGAGATCGTGAACGCCGGGATCTCGTAGTTCTGCTTGTCAGGCACGTTCGCGAGCAGGCCGATCAGCTTCGGGCCGTCCTGCGTGATCGCCTGCACGTTGCCGGCGCGCAGCGCGGCGAATGCGAACGGCGTGTCGTCGTATGCGACGATCGTCGCCTTCGGGAATTTCTCGCGCAGCGTGATTTCGTTGGTCGTGCCCTTGTCCGCGCCGACGCGCAGGCCGTTCAGCTGGTCGGCCGATTTCAGCACGCCCTTCTTCGCGAGAAACTGCTGGCCCGACGAGAAATACGGGATGCTGAAGTCGACTTGCTTCGCGCGCTCGTCGGTGATCGTGAAATTCGCGAGCACGAGGTCGACCTTGCCGGAGGTCAGGAACGGAATGCGGTTCGCGGGGTTGGTCGGCTGCAGTTGCAGCTTCACGCCGAGCTTGTCGGCAAGCGCCTTCGCGTAATCGACGTCGAGACCGACGATGTGGTTGCTTTTCGCGTCGACATAACCGAACGGCGGGTTGCTGTCGAACGTCGCGACGCGCAGCACACCGGCCTTCCTGATGTCGTCGAGACGGTCCGCATGCGCGACGGTGCCTGCGGTAATGAGCGCGACCCCGACGAGCCACGTAGCGAGCGTGTTGATTTTCATGAGCACGACCTGATTTGTTATGAGGCCGCCGCGGATCGCGCGGCGGCACGGTTCGAAAAACATCGCGGCGAAGTGTGTCGTCGCGAAGCCGCTAACGTATCAGCGCGTGCGGCGAATCCGAACCAACAAATGGTGCTTTGCTCTGCGGGTTTCGTGATGAGACGCGCGAGCTACGAGAACACATTGCCGCCGCACAAAAAAACGCCCGCTGCAAGCAGCGGGCGCGAATCCCAGTCAAGGAGGTGTCACACGAACTACGGGTTCAGAGTAAGGAAATCGCCCGCAACAGGCAACGAATCGATTTCCATATCGATATGACGGCGTACGCTCATGCCCGCGCCTGTCCAGGCCCCGGCACCGGATCCCGACCGTGCGTCGCCCCGGCAGAATCGCGCGCACCAACGAAAACGTCCCGCCGGCTGGCGGGACGTTCGTCACGATGCACATGCGCGCACGGCGCAATCGATCACGGCTCGTGACGCAGGTACCCTTCCTTGCTCGGATCGCGCATCCGCCACGACACGATCAGCGAGATCGCGCACAGCACGGTCACGTACCAGTAGAAGGTTTCCTCGCTGCCGATCGACTTGAACCACAGCGCGACGTACTCGGCCGAGCCGCCGAAGATCGCGTTCGCCACCGCATACGACAGGCCGACGCCCATCGCGCGCACTTCCGGCGGGAACATCTCGGCCTTGATGAGGCCGCTGATCGACGTGTAGAAACTGACGATCGCCAGCGCGACCGTCACCAGCACGAAGGCGGCCACCGGGCTCGTCACGTCCTTCAGCGCATGCATCAGCGGCACCGTGCCGATCACCGCGAACGAGCCGAACAGGATCATCGACGTGCGGCGGCCGATCTTGTCCGACAGCGCGCCGAACACCGGCTGCATCAGCATGTAGACGAGCAGCGCGACGGTCATCACGTTGCTGGCCGTCTTCGCGTGCATGCCGGCCGTGTTCACGAGGTACTTCTGCATGTACGTCGTGAACGTGTAGAAGATCAGCGAGCCGCCGGCCGT
Organism: Burkholderia semiarida; assembly: GCF_029268935.1. Classification (NCBI taxonomy): domain Bacteria; kingdom Pseudomonadati; phylum Pseudomonadota; class Betaproteobacteria; order Burkholderiales; family Burkholderiaceae; genus Burkholderia; species Burkholderia semiarida. The sequence continues at coordinate 806,604 of NZ_JAHLCL010000007.1, forward strand.
GAAGCCGACCACCGTGAAGAACGCTCCCTTGTGCTGCCACACGCCGCGGATCGTGCCCGCGTCCTTCTTGTCGCGCGACGCGCTCGTCGACGTCTCGTCGAGCGACTTGCGCAGGTACAGCGAAATCAGCGCGGCCGCCGCGCCGACCACGAACGGAATGCGCCAGCCCCATGCCTTCAGCTCGCCGGCCGACAGCGTCTGCTGCAGGATCACGAGCACCAGCAGCGCGCACAGCTGGCCGCCGATCAGCGTCACGTACTGGAACGACGCGAAGAAGCCGCGACGGCCCTTGAGCGCCACTTCACTCATGTAGGTCGCACTCGTCCCGTACTCGCCGCCCACCGACAGGCCCTGGAACAGCCGTGCGACCAGCAGCAGCGCCGGCGCGAGCGCGCCGATCTGCGCATAGGTCGGCAGCACCGCGATCACGAGCGAGCCGCCGCACATCATCAGCACCGAGATCATCATCGCCGCGCGCCGGCCATGACGGTCGGCGATGCGGCCGAACAGCCAGCCGCCGATCGGACGCATCAGGAAGCCGGCCGCGAACACGCCGGCCGTGTTCAGCAGCTGCGTCGTCGTGTTGCCGCTCGGGAAGAATGCCGGCGCGAAGTACAGCGCACAGAATGAGTAGATGTAGAAGTCGAACCACTCGACGAGGTTGCCCGATGAGGCGCCGACGATGGCGAACACGCGCCGCCGGGTGTCATGCGCGGACAGCGCAGCTTGGTCGGTCTGGACGTCCATGGGTTGGTCTGTTCCTTTTAGTACTTTCTGGGCGAGACGGCCGGGGCCGCCGCGTGCGGTCGCGCGTGGCACCGGTTCCGGCGCACGGCGCTACGGGATTTTAGCGAAATGTAAAGTAACAGGCTTTGCGGGTTCGTCCGGATGTAGAAAATTTTTCTCCCGCCACCCGTTCGTCATATGAAAACGCCAGCCGGCAGGCTGGCGTCGGATGCAAACATGCTCGACCGCGACGATCACACGCGAACCTCCGGCGGCACGTAGCGGCACTCGTAGCGCTTGCGCACGGTGCCGGCCTCGTCGACGCTTTCCAGGTACACGTCGAACTGCCAGAGCCGCGCCATGTGCTTGAGCACTTCGTCGCTGTCGTTCGACAGGTGGCGGTTGTCGGTCATGAAGTGGCGCAGCGTGAGGCTGCGGTCGCCGCGCGTGTTGACGGCCCATACCTGGATGTTCGGCTCGCGGTGATGGATGTCGTACTGCCGCGACAACGCCTGCCGCACGTACTGATAGCCGGAATCGTCGTGGATCGCCGATACCTCGAGCGAATCGCGCATGTCGTCGTCGAGCACCGAGAACAGCCGCATCTCGCGGATCAGGTTCGGCGACAGGTACTGCGCGATGAAGCTCTCGTCCTTGAAGTTGCGCATCGCGTAGTGCATCGCCGGCAGCCACGGCGTGCCCGCGATCTCCGGAAACCACTTGTAGTCCTCTTCCGTCGGCGCTTCGCAGATCCTGCGAATGTCGCTCATCATCGAGAAGCCGAGCGCATACGGGTTGATCCCGCTGTAGTACGGCTTCGTGACGGGCGGCTGATAGACCACGTTGCTGTGCGAGTGCAGGAACTCCATCATGAAGCCGTCTTCCAGCTTCCCCTGGTTGTACAGCGTATTGAGCAGCGTGTAGTGCCAGAACGTCGCCCAGCCTTCGTTCATCACCTGCGTCTGCCGCTGCGGATAGAAATACTGGCCGATCTTGCGCACGATACGGATCACCTCCCGCTCCCACGGTTCGAGCAGCGGCGCATTCTTCTCGGCGAAATACAGCAGGTTCTCCTGCGGCTCGGGCGGATAGCGGTCTTCCTGCTCCTCCGTCAGTTCGGGCTTCTTGCCCGGCAGCGTGCGCCACAGTTCGTTGACCTGCGACTGCAGGTACGCCTCGCGCTCGCGCCGCAGCGCCGCTTCCTTCGACAGCGACGGCTTCTGCGGCCGCTTGTAGCGGTCGACGCCGTAGTTCATCAGCGCATGGCACGAGTCGAGCAGTTCCTCGACGCGATCGAGGCCGTAGCGCTCCTCGCATTCCGCGACGTAATTCTTCGCGTACACGAGATAGTCGATGATCGCGTGCGCGTCCGTCCACAGCCTGAACAGGTAGTTGCCCTTGAAGAACGAATTGTGCCCGTACGCCGCATGCGCGATGACGAGCGCCTGCATCGTCATCGTGTTCTCTTCCATCAGATACGCGATGCACGGGTTCGAATTGATGACGATTTCGTAGGCCAGGCCCATCTGCCCGCGGCGGTAGCTCTTCTCGGTCGCGAGAAAGTGCTTGCCGAACGACCAGTGACGGTAGTTGACGGGCATCCCGACCGACGCATACGCGTCCATCATCTGCTCGGCGCTGATCAGTTCGAGCTGGATCGGGTAGATGTCGAGCTCGTATTGTTCGGCGACCTGCGAGATGTGCGTGTCGTATTCCTCGAGCAATTCGAACGTCCAGTCGGACGGGCACGGCAGCGGCTTGCGTTCGGCAACGTTCATACGCGCTTCCTTTTGCCCGGAACCGGGCAAGTCGGCGGCCGGCGGCGGCTCGGCCTGCCCGGGTTGCTGCGATGCGGCAGGGCCGGCCGTGTCGTCGCCGGAAGGGCGCGGCTCGTAGCCGCGCGACTCGTTGTGCAGATGGCGGCTCGTCATGACATTTCCACCTGCTTTTCGAACAATTCGCGAAACACCGGGTAAATGTCCGCAGCCGATTCCACTTTTTTCATCGCGAGATGCGGTTGCGACAGGGCCAGTTGCGCGTATTCCAGCCACAGGTTCTGCTCTTCCGGCGCGACCTGGATATACGCGAAGTAACGCGTCTTGGTGAGGATATCCTCTTCCAGGATTTTGCGACACTTGGGCGAATCGTCAGTCCAGTTGTCGCCGTCGGACGCCTGCGCGCCGTAGATGTTCCACTCGGTCGGCGAGTAGCGCTCGTCCATTACCTTACGCATCAGTTCGAGCGCGCTCGACACCACCGTGCCGCCGCTTTCGGTCGAATGGAAGAAGGTGTCCTCGTCGACCTCCTCGGCGCGCGTATGGTGGCGGATGAACACCACTTCGATGCGCTCGTAGTTGCGCTTGAGGAACAGGTAAAGCAGGATGAAGAAGCGCTTTGCAAGATCCTTGCGCTGCTCGTCCATCGAGCCCGACACGTCCATCAGGCAGAACATCACGGCCTGGCTCGACGGCTGCGGCTGCTTCACGCGGTTGATGTAGCGCAGGTCGAAAGGGTCGATGAACGGAATCCGCCAGATGCGCCCTTTCAGGTGATGGATCTCGGCTTCGAGCGTCGCGATTTCCGCGCGGCGGTCTTCGGGGTCGCTCTTCAGCGCTTCGAGCTGCGCCTCGAGCTCGCGCAACTCGTTGACGAGCGGCGAGCCGAGCGCGATGCGCCGGCCGAGCGCGCTGCGCAGCGAACGCACGACGTCGATGTTGTTCGGCGTGCCTTCCGCCGACCAGCCCGCGCGCACGTTCTTCCAGCTCGGCACCGTCAGCAGGTGCGTCTTCACGAGGCGCGGCAGTTCGAGATCGTCGAAGAAGTACTGCATGAACTCGTCGCGCGACAGCTCGAACACGAAGTCGTCCTGCCCTTCGCCCTCGTTGCTCGCCTGACTGCCGCCGCCCCCCGAGCCGCCTTGCGGACGCGGGATCTTGTCGCCGCGCACGTAGTCCTCGTTGCCGGGGTGCACGTATTCACGACGCCCGCCCGGCGCGTGCCGGAAATTCGGCTCCGCGATGTCCTTGCGCGGGATCGTGATGCTCTGCGTGCTCTGGATATCCTTGATGCTACGGTCGCGCACCGCGTCGGACACGGCGCGACGAATGTAGTTCTTGACGCGACGCAGGAAGCGTTCGCGATTGGCGATGCTCTTGTTCTTGCCGGCCAGCCTGCGGTCGATGATTTGATGAAGCACTCCCGGTCTCCCGCTCGAAAGTCGATCTGCCGGGGCACTCGCCGCGCATGCCGTCTGCCGTCATGCGGGTGGCGCCTCTGAAAGTGCCCGTACGGACTCGCCGTACGGGCGCGATACCGCGCGTGTCATGACGACTTGCGCACGCGCAGGTACCAGTCACAAAGCAGCCTCACCTGCTTCGGCGTATAGCCCTTCGCGACCATCCGGTTCACAAAGTCCTCATGCTTGCGCTGCTCCTCCGCCGAGCCCTTCGCGTTGAACGAAATGACCGGCAACAGTTCCTCGGTATTCGAGAACATCTTCTTCTCGATCACGACCCGCAACTTCTCGTAGCTCGTCCACACGGGGTTCTTGCCAGCGTTCGCCGCCCGTGCGCGCAGCACGAAGTTCACGATCTCGTTGCGGAAATCCTTCGGATTGCTGATCCCGGCCGGCTTCTCGATCTTCTCCAGCTCCGCATTCAGCGCGGCGCGATCGAAGCTCTCGCCCGTGTCGTGATCGCGGAATTCCTGGTCCTGGATCCAGAAGTCCGCATACGTGACGTAGCGGTCGAAGATGTTCTGGCCGTACTCCGAATACGACTCGAGATACGCCGTCTGGATCTCCTTGCCGATGAACTCCGCATAGCGCGACGCGAGCACGTCCTTCACGAACGACAGGTACTTCTGCTCGGTTTCCGGCGGGAACTGCTCGCGTTCGATCTGCTGTTCGAGCACGTACATCAAATGCACCGGGTTCGCCGCGACCTCGCTCGTGTCGAAGTTGAACACGCGCGACAGGATCTTGAACGCGAAGCGTGTCGACACGCCGGTCATCCCTTCGTCCACGCCCGCGTAATCGCGATACTCCTGGTACGACTTCGCCTTCGGATCGGTGTCCTTCAGATTCTCGCCGTCGTACACCTGCATCTTCGAGAACAGGCTCGAGTTTTCCGGCTCGTGCAGGCGCGACAGCACCGAGAACTGCGACATCATCTTCAGCGTGCCCGGCGCGCATACGGCCTCGGCCAGCGACGAATTGCGGATCAGCTTCTCGTAGATCTTGATCTCTTCCGACACGCGCAGACAGTACGGCACCTTCACGACGAAGATCCGGTCGAGCAGTGCCTCGTTGTTGCGGTTGTTGCGGAAAGCCTTCCACTCCGACTCGTTCGAGTGCGCAAGAATCACACCGTCGAACGGAATCGCGCCGAAACCTTCGGTACCCTTGAAGTTGCCTTCCTGCGTCGCGGTCAGCAGCGGGTGCAGCACCTTGATCGGCGCCTTGAACATTTCGACGAATTCGAGCAGACCCTGGTTCGCGAGGCACAGGCCGCCCGAGTAGCTGTACGCGTCGGCATCGTCCTGCGCGTATTGCTCAAGCTTGCGGATGTCGACCTTGCCGACCAGCGACGAGATGTCCTGGTTGTTCTCGTCGCCCGGCTCGGTCTTCGCGATGCCGACCTGCCGCAGGATCGACGGATAGCGGCGCACCACGCGGAACTGGCGGATGTCGCCGTTGTATTCGTGCAGGCGCTTGACGGCCCACGGACTCAGGATGCTTTTCAGGTAGCGGCGCGGAATGCCGTACTGTTCCTCGAGGATCGGACCATCCTCGTCGTAGTCGAACAGCCCGAGCGGCGACTCGTTGACGGGCGAGCCCTTCAGCGCATAGAACGGCACGCGCTCCATCAGTTGCTTCAGGCGCTCGGCGATCGACGACTTGCCGCCGCCCACCGGGCCCAGCAGATAGAGGATCTGCTTCTTCTCTTCAAGACCTTGCGCAGCGTGGCGGAAGTACGCGACCACCTGCTCGATCACCTCCTCCATTCCGTAGAACTCACGGAATGCCGGATACACCTTGATGACCTTGTTCGCGAAGATCCGCGACAGGCGCGGGTCGTTGCGGGTATCGATCTGTTCAGGTTCCCCGATTGCTTCCAGCATGCGTTCACCAGCCGTCGCGTACGCGGATGGATCGTTCTTGCAGAGCGCGAGATACTCCTCCAGCGAGAGCTCTTCCTCTCGCGTTTTTTCGAAGCGGTTCGCGAAGCTGCTGTAAATATCCATGCTACCTCCCTCGCCTGAGTCTGAAGACGTGCCTGCCTTCGTATGACTGCGCAGAAGCAAGCGCGTTCGAATTCATCCTAAACCCTTTCTTATTTTTTTTCACGAACTCTTCGTATGAAGTTCGTCATTCTCGACAACACCGCTTGGACAACGCATTTCGTCGTTTTACAATCGATCTCCCGAGCCGCAGAAACTGCATCCGCCGCGTCTCGTCGAACACCGAAACGTCTCGTGCGTTGGACACCGCCGACGTCGCCACCTCCTCCCTTCATCCCTTTACGTTCGAGCGGCCGCGTGCGATGACACGCCGCGCGAACCGTTACAAATTTTTTTCGCAGTCCCTTACGGACATACCCGTACGACGAACGCGGGAACATGACGCGCACGCAGCGCATTCCGGCGAATCTCTCGGTGCGCGACGCTCGGCACACCTGCCGATGCGCGATCGACTCGTCCGCACCGTCACATTTCGTCCGCCGCAGAAACGGCAACGCCCGCGGATCGCGGGCGTCGTCACCAAATGGGGATAGATACGCGGCGCACGCGAATCAGAACGTCTCCCAGTCGTCGCCGCCGGCGGTCGCGGCGGCCGGCGCGGGTGCGGGGGCGGCCGACACGGCGGCGGGCTTGCGCGCCGGCATCGCGGCGCTCGCGCGTTTCGGCGCGGCCTCGCGCTCGACGCGCGCGGCAGCCGGTGCGGGCGCAGCGGTCGGCGCGGAAGGCGCACGCGTTGCATGACGTGCGGCAACGGCAACGACGGTGCCCGCACGTGCCGCCTCGTCGTCGAGCTGGAATACCGCCGCCGTTTCGCGCAGGCGGGCCGCCTGCTCCTCGAGCGACTGCGCGGCGGCCGCGGCTTCCTCGACGAGCGCGGCATTCTGCTGCGTGACCTCGTCCATCTGCGCGACCGCGCGCGCCACCTGGTCGATCCCGCCACTCTGTTCCTCGGACGCCGCCGCGATCTCGCCCATGATGTCCGTCACGCGCTGGACCGCGCCGATCACGTCGCTCATCGTGCGCCCCGCCTCGTCGACCAGCGTCGAGCCCGTCCGGATACGCTCCACCGACGCGTCGATCAGCGCCTTGATTTCCTTCGCCGCGCTCGACGAGCGCTGCGCGAGGCTGCGCACTTCGCCCGCGACGACCGCGAAGCCGCGGCCTTCCTCGCCCGCCCGCGCGGCTTCGACGGCCGCATTCAGCGCCAGAATGTTGGTCTGGAACGCGATTCCCTCGATGATCGCGATGATGTCCGCGATTTTCGCCGAGCTGTCGTTGATCTCACCCATCGTGCCGACCACCTGGCCGACCACCGTGTTGCCCTTGTTCGCAATTTCGGACGCATTCGCGGCCAGCGAGCTTGCCTGACGCGCATTGTCCGCATTCTGCTTCACGGTGCCCGTCAGTTGCTCCATGCTGGACGCGGTTTCCTGCAGCGCAGCAGCCTGTTCCTCGGTACGCGACGACAGGTCGATGTTGCCGGCCGCGATCTGGCGGGCCGCGGTCGCGATCGACTCGCTGCCGCCGCGCATGGTGCGCACCGTGTCGACGAGCCCGCGCTGCATCCTCGCGAGGCCTGCCAGCAACTGGCCCATCTCGTCGCGCCGGTCCACGACGATCGGCCGGCGCAGGTCGCCCGCGGCGATCGCGTCGAAATGCGACAGCGCATCGGCGATCGGGCGGCCGATCGCGCGGCTCAGCGTCAGCCACGACAGCACCGCGGCGCCGATACCGACCAGCAGCACGACGATCGACAGCACGCGCATCGTCTCGAACACCGATTCGGCCTGATCGAAGCGCGCTTGCGCATTGGTGAACTGGAAGCCGCGCAGCGCTTCACCGGCCGCGGCCAGCTCGGTATAGCGCGCCTGAAGCTGCTTGGCGCCGTCGCCGATCCGCTCGTGGTCGCCGGCCGCGACCGCGCTCGCGAACGCGTCGCAACTGCTCTGCAGCACCTTGCGCCGGGCGACGACGTCCTGTGCGAGCCGGTCCTCGTCGGCGTCGCGCGGCAGCGCAAGGTACTTCTGCCACCAGGCGTCCGATTGCGCCCGCATCGCGCGGCTGCGCTCGATGGCCGCCGCCGAGTCGGGCGTGCCGACCAGCAGCGCGGCACGGTCGAGCGCGAGGCGCTCGCGCGCGGCGAACATTTCCGCCATCGCCACGTCGACCGCGCTCGGCATCTGGTTCGTGAAAATCTCGCGCGTCGAATCGTTCGAACGCGTCATCCCGTGCAGACCGAGCACGCCGGTCACCGCCAGCAGTACCGCCAGAAACGCCATCGTGAAACCGATGCGCGCTCGAATCGTCAGGTTCCTGAACACCATCATCCATCCTGTGTTGCGTCGTCTTGAACGGGCCTGGCCCGTTGGCTCGAAGCATTGCTTCACTTGGTGCATTTACGACCGCACGACGCATAACTTGATGGTTTTAGCGTGTTTATTTCGAATTATTCGTCTGTTTATTTCATAAGTCTGAATAAATGACGGAATTCGGGTCGGGATGGGGAATCGCCAAAGGCCAGTGGAAACGCCAAGCATTGCGGGGCCGCCGCCAGCCGTCTCATGCGACGGACCGGCAGCGCGATGGAACCGGAAAACCGGGGATCCGGCCCTAGTCGGCCAATTCGGCGCGCGTCGGAATCGACGGCTGCGCGCCCGCGCGCGTGACCGACACCGCCGCCGCGCGTTGCGCGAAGCGGATGGCCGTGTCGACGTCCGCGCCGGCCGCGAGCCGTGCGGAAAAGCCGCCGATGAAGGTGTCGCCGGCCGCCGTCGTGTCGATGGCCTGCACGACGGGCGCCGGATAGTGGCGCGCGGCGCCGTCGGCCGTCAGCGCAAGCACGCCGCGCGCGCCGAGCGTGATCAGCACGTTGCGCGCGCCACCGGCCTGGAGCGCCCGCGCGGCGGTTTCGGCCTGCGCCGGATCGCGCACCGGCAGCCCGGTCAGCGCGGCCGCCTCGACCTCGTTCGGGATCAGGTAATCGACGAGCGGCAGCCAGCCGTCCGGCAGCGGCGCGACGGCCGGCGCCGGATTGAGCACCACCGTGCGGCCGAGGCGGCGCCCGGCCGACAGCGCCGCGAACACCGCGTCCGGCGGCGTCTCCAGCTGGCAGATCAGCACGTCGGCCGCCGCCAGCGCGGCCTCGTGCCGCGCGATCGTATCGGTCGTGACCTCGCCGTTGCCGCCCGCGACGATCACGATCGCGTTCTGGCTTCCGTCGTCGACGACGATCAGCGCGACGCCGGTCGACGCCGACGCGCTCGTCGCGAGCCCCGCGCAGTCGATTCCCTCGGCCTCGAGGCCCGCGCGCAGCGCGGCGCCGTGCGCATCCGCGCCGACGCAGCCGATCATCGCGACCTGCGCGCCGAGCCGGGCGGCGGCGACGGCCTGGTTGCCGCCCTTGCCGCCCGCCGCCTGCGCGAACGCATGTCCGGCGAGCGTTTCCCCCGGCAGCGGCAGCCGAGGCGCCCGCACGACGAGATCCATGTTGAGGCTGCCGACCACCGTCACGCGGCCGGCGCCCGTTACGCTCGCCGTCATGCGCGAGCGCCCGGCGCGGCCGGCTCGCGATAGACCGCCGTCGATTCGCGCAGCACGAGGCGCGGCGACACGACGCGGCGACGGCTTGGCACGGCCGTGGAACCGCCGCCGATCCGTTCGATTAGCGTCTGCGCGGCCATTTCGCCGAGCGCGCGCACCGACTGGCCGACCGTCGACAGCGCCGGATACGTGTAGCGGGAAAATTCGATGTCGTCGAAGCCGATGATCGAGCAGTCGTCGGGCACGCGCAGCCCGCGCTCGGCCGCCGCGCGCAGCGCGCCGACGCCCATCAGGTCGTTGCCCGCGAAGATCGCGCTCGGCCGCACCGATTCGAATAGCCGCGACGCCGCGTGATAGCCGCCCAGGCACGAAAAATCGCTTTCCGCGATCGCGCCCGGCACGATGTCGACCCCGCGCTCGGCCATCGCGCGGATGAAGCCGTGCACGCGCATCGCGCTGACGGCGGTGTCGGTCGGCCCGGTGATGCAGCCGATCTTCGCGTGCCCGAGCTCAAGCAGGTGGCGCGTCGCCAGGTACGCGCCGCGCTCGTGGTCGATCTGCACGAGATCGGCCGCGAGCCCCTCGATGTTGCGATCGACGACGACGAGCGGCGCATGGATATCGGCGAGCGTCTGCGCGAGCACCGCGTCCTCGCCCGCCGACGCGACGATCAGCCCGTCGATGCGCTTTTCCTGCAGCACGCGCAGGTAGTTGCGCTGCTTCACGGGATCGTCGTCCGAATTGCAGAAGAACACGCAATAGCCGTTGGCCGCGCACTGATCCTCGATGCCGCGCGCCAGCTCGGCGAAGTACGGATTCGTGCTGTTCGGCACGACGAGGCCGATCGTCGCCGTCGCCCGCGCCTTCAGCGAGCGCGCCACGGCCGACGGCACGTAATTCAGCTCGCGGATCGCGCCCTCGACCTTCGCACGCACATCCGCGGACACCGGCCGCGAATTGTTCACCACGTGCGAGACGGTCGTAAATGACACGCCCGCCATGGCCGCCACATCCTTGATCGTCGCCATTTCCCGTTTCTCTCTGGTCTGTTCTGTCTGTCTTTTTACCGCACGCGCGTACGCCGGCTGCGATACGTATCGAGCACGACCGCCACGACGATCACCGCGCCCGTGATGATCCGTTTGGTCGGCTCGTTCGCACCGATCTGCGCCAGCCCCGCGGCCAGCACGGAAATGATCAACACGCCGAAGAACGTGCTGATCACCGAGCCGCGCCCGCCCATCAGGCTCGTGCCGCCGATCACGACGGCGGCGATGACCTGCAGTTCGAGGCCCGCGCCCGCGTTCGGATCGGCCGCCTCGAGCCGCGAAATCTGGAACAGCGACGCGAGCCCCGCGAGCGCGCCCATCAGTGCGAATACGAGGATTTTATACGGCCGCGGGTTAACCCCTGCAAGTCGGACCGCTTCCTCGTTCGTGCCGATCCCGACCAGATAGCGCCCGAACACGGTGCGCGTGAGCACGAACTGGGCGGCGATCATCACCGCGACCGCGATCAGGAACGCCGGCGAGATGCCCAGCGCGATCGGGTTCGACAGGAAATCGAACGCGTCGCCGATATACGCGGTGCGCGAATTCGTCAGCTGGTACGCGAGGCCGCGCGCGGCCTCCAGCACGCCGAGCGACACGATGAACGACGGAATCCGCCAGCCGACCGTGACCGCGCCGGTCAGCGCGCCCGTCGCGGTCGCGACCGCGATCCCGATCAGCGCGGCCGGCAGCGGCCCCCACTGCCACTTCAGCGCGGCGACGCTGACCATCGACGCGGCGAGCGCGAGCACCGAGCCGACCGACAGGTCGATCCCGGCGATGATCAGCACGAAGGTCATCCCGACCGACATCACGACGAGATCGGGAATCTGGTTCGCGATCGTGCTGAACGTGTCGTAGGTCAGGAAATGCGAGCTCAGCGCCGAGAACAGCGCGATCATCGCGGCCAGCGCGCCGGCGAGCCCGAGATAGTTCGACAGGCCGAGCCGCGTGCCGGACAGCGTGCGCGCGCGGCGCCCGGTCACGTCCTGCTGCGCGCCTGCATCGGTCGGGGATACGGGAGGCTGGGTCATTGCTGTCGTCCTGTCGTCGAAGTGCCCGAAGCGGCGCCGCGCGCCTGCTCCGCGTCCGGATGCTGCATGGCGGCGGCCGGCGTCTCGCGGCCGAAGCCGGCGAATGCCGCGGCCAGCAGCGCATCCTGGGTCCAGTTGCCGCGCTCGAACACGGCGGTCATGCGCCCGGCCGACATCACGCCGATCCGGTCGCAGATCAGCATCAGCTCGCGCAGGTCGCTCGATACGACCACGAGCGCGCGGCCTTCGCGCGCGAGCGCGCCCATCAAAGTGTAGATCTCGAATTTGGCGCCGACGTCGATCCCGCGCGTCGGCTCGTCGAACAGCAGCACACCCATGTCGCGCGCGAGCCAGCGGCCGATCACGACCTTCTGCTGGTTGCCGCCCGACAGCTCGCCGACCGCCTGCGCCGCGCCGTGCGTGCGGATCCGCAGCGCCTCGATCTGCTGCTCGGCGAGCGCCGTTTCGCGTGCGGAATCGACGATGCCGCCGCGCGCGAGCCGGTCGAGCTGGCCGAGCGAAACGTTCGCGGTGATCGACTGCGACAGCAGCAGCCCTTCCCCCTTGCGATCCTCGGTGATCAGCGCGATGCCCAGCTTCACCGCCTCGACGGGCGACGCGATCCGCGCCGGCTTCAGCGGCTGGCCGACCGCGATCGTCCCGGCGTCCGGCGTATCGGCGCCGTAGATCAGCCGCAGCAGCTCGGTGCGCCCTGCGCCGATCAGCCCGGAGATGCCGAAGATCTCGCCCGCGCGCACCTCCAGCGACACGTCGCGCACGGCCGTCCCGCGCGTGAGGCCCGATACCGCGAGCCGCGGCGCGCCGAACCGGCGCTCGCCGAGATCGATGTGTTCGCCGATCTCGCGCCCGACCATCAGCGTGACGAGCCCGTCGGACGTCGTCGCCGCCATGTCGCCCGCATGCACGAGCCGGCCGTCGCGCAGCACCGCGACGCGCTCGGCGACGCGCGCGAGCTCTTCGAGCCGGTGCGAGATGTAGACGATCGCGACGCCGCGCGCCTTCAGCCGGTCGATCTGCTCGAACAGCAGCTCGACTTCGCGCGCGGTCAGCATCGCGGTCGGCTCGTCGAGAATCAGCACGCGGCAGTCGCCGATCAGGTTGCGGGCGATCTCCACCATCTGCTGGTGGCCGATGCCGAGCGCGCCGACCGGCGTATCGGGGTCGACCGCGTCGAGCCCGACCTGCGCCATCGCCGCGCGCGCGTCGTCGCGCAGCCGCGCGCGATCGATGATGCCGAAGCGGCGCGGCAGTCGGTTCAGAAACAGGTTTTCGGCGACGGTCAGCGTCGGCAGCAGATTCAGCTCCTGCATCACCATGCGCACGCCGAGCGCCTCGGCCTGCGTGCGGCTCGCCGGCGCATAGGCCTCGCCGCCGAGCTGCATCGTACCGGTGGTCGGGTCGACGAGCCCGCCGATGATCTTCGACAGCGTGCTCTTGCCCGCGCCGTTCTCGCCGGTCAGCGCGAGCGCCTGGCCTGCATCGAGCGTCAGCGTGACGTCGGCGAGCACGGGTTCGGCATAGGTCTTTCCGATGCCGGAGACGGACAGCACGGGGTGGGCTGAACGGGAGGGTTGGAAGGTCGGTTCCATCGCGATCCTGATTGCGGCCGCGCGCACGCGGCGCGCGGGTATGACGCTCACAAGTGCATGTGCATGCAGTGGCCGTGATCGCGCTCACACCGGATAACGGCCGCCGCGCCGGATTCTTGAGGCCGGCGGCCGGACCGGTGCGGCGTTACTTCGTCACGAGATCCACCGGCGTCTCGACCACGCCGGACATCTCGGCCTGCTTGCGATGCTCGGCAATGGCCTTGAGCGCCGTGTCGATGCCGAACACGGCCTGCTTCGCCGCGTACTGGTCGGCGGTCGCGAGCACGCGGCCGTCCTTCAGCATCGGCTTGATCGCGTTGATGTTGTCGTAGCCGACCACGAGCACCTTGCCCTGCTTGCCGGCCGCGCGCACGGCCGACACGGCGCCGATCGCCATGTTGTCGTTGCCGCACAGCAGCGCCTTCAGGTTCGGGTATTCGTTGAGCATCGCGGCGGCCACCGCATTGCCCTTGTCGATCTCCCATTCGCCCGACTGCACCGACACGACCTTCATCCCGCCCGCCTTCATCGCGTCCTGGAAGCCGGCCGTGCGCTGCTGCGCGTTGGTGGTCGTCGACACGCCTTCGACGATGCCGACCTGGTCGCCCGCCTTCAGCCGCTTCGCGAGGTAATCGCCGATCTTGCGCGCGCCCTTGCGGTTGTCCGGGCCGACGAACGGCACGTTCAGGTTCTTCGACTTCAGCACGTCGGGATCGAGCCGGTTGTCGATGTTCACGACGACGATGCCGGCGTCGACGGCCTTCTTCACGACCGGTACGAGCGCCTTCGAATCGGCCGGCGCGAGCACGATCGCGTCGACCTTCGACACGATCATCTGCTCGACGATGCGGATCTGGTTCGCGGTGTCGGTCTCGTCCTTGATGCCGTTCGTGATCAGGTCGAACTGGTTCGCGTTGTGTTTCTGGTATTCCTTCGCGCCCGTTTCCATGGTCAGGAAGAACTCGTTGGCGAGCGACTTCATCACGAGCGCGACCTTCGGCTTGGCCGCGGACTGCGCGTGGACAACCGGTGCCGCGGCCACCGCGACGGCGGCGAGCGCGGCGGTCAGGAAGCGACGGCGAAAGCGGACATTCATACACATCTCCTGGCGACGGCCCGAAGGCCGGATTGTTGTTTTAATGTGAGCAAACGTTTGCGCCACACTACCCGGGCAATGGCCATCGATGCTGCTGTCGGTACCACGGAATGGAAGCGAGGCAGACGGCCGACTGCCTGGCGCGTGCTGTCGTCGACGCGCCACCGCCGGCGGAACGCCGGCGGAGTGAAGGCTATGCTGTACCGATTCGCTTCGGCGCGCAACCTGTCTGATCAATATTTAAGGGTTTATTCGGAGCGCGCGAGCGGGCTTCGCGACGCGCAAATGCGACACTCGCGACGGCTGCTCGCCGAAGCGCTCGCTTCGCGGGCGGCGGCCGACGATGGCGCGGTTCGTCGTGGACAACGCGCTTTGCGCCGACGATATCGACGCGCGGCGCGCGGGCATTCGTCGTCGCGACCTGTCGCCGACCATGACGGAAGCGGCGAGTCGGACGGCGCTGTTGCGTGAATGGGGAAACTGCCGGTTCGTGTGCCGCGCCGAGGTTCGGCAGGTCGTTCCTGTTTTTCCGTTGGCGTGGGAACGTGTATCGATCGCCGTCTGGCGTGAAGCATCGGATCGAAAACCTCGGCCGAGGCTTCGATCGTGACGGCGCCTCCCCCTGCCGCCGCCCGGTGCGTCGGACGGCAAGGTAAGCGTGTCGCGCGGCATCCGCGGCATCCGCCCGGACGGCGCGCGACGCGCAATGGTCAAACGGCTTCGCGCAACAGCCCGGCGATTTCCGCTTCGTTCAGGTGCGGCGCGAACATTTCGATCAGCCGGTACGCATACGCGCGCAGGAATGCGCCCTTGCGCAGCCCGACCCGTGTCGTGCTCGCCTCGAACAGGTGCTGCGTATCGAGCGCGACGAGCCCCGTGTCGCGCTGCGGATCGTAGGCCATCGCCGCGACCACGCCGATCCCCATCCCGAGCTCGACGTAGGTCTTGATCACGTCCGCGTCGATCGCGGTCAGCACGACGTCGGGTACGGCGCCCGCCTGCGTGAATGCCTGGTCGATGTGCGAGCGGCCCGTGAAATCCTGGTCGTACGTGATGATCGGGTACTCGGCGATTTCCTCGAGCGTCAGGTTCTCGCGGCCGACGAGCGGGTGGCCTTTCGGCACGACGACCGTGTGGTGCCACGAATAGCACGGGAACGTGACGATGTCCGGATAGCGGTCGAGCGCCTCGGTCGAGATGCCGAGATCGGCCTCGCCGTTCAGGATCATCTGCGCGATCTGCTGCGGGCTGCCCTGGCGCAGCGCGAGATGCACCTTCGGAAACACCTCGGTGAACTGCCGGATCACCTTCGGCAGCGCGTAGCGCGCCTGCGTGTGCGTCGTCGCGACGACGAGGTGGCCGCTGTCCTGATCGGCGAACTGGCGCGCGACGCGCCGCAGGTTCTCGGCGTCGAGCAGCATTCGCTCGATCAGCTGGTGCACGGCCTTGCCGGGCTCCGTGAGCCCCGTCAGCCGCTTGCCGCGCCGAATGAAGATGTCGACGCCCAGTTCATCCTCCAGATCCTTGATCTGTTTCGACACGCCCGACTGCGACGTGTACAGCACGTTCGCGACTTCGGTCAGGTTCATGTTCTGGCGCACCGCTTCGCGCACGAACCGCAATTGCTGAAAATTCATGGGTATGCCTCTTAGGCTGTCGTTGTTTGATTGTCGAATCGGAGCGAATCCCGCCCTTTGCCCCACATTGCCTCGTCAACGCGCGGGAAATACCCGCACGGCACGCGGCACGGCCGTCGCGCCGTCGCCGACCTGCAGCGAGAGCGCCCGCCAGGCGTCGCGGTCGAGTTCCGCCTCGAGCGCGCCGCCCGCGCGTGCCTCCAGCTCCACGCGCACCGAACCGCCGAGCGGAATCACGCGCCGCACGTCCACCGCGATGCCGTCGCGGTGCCCTTCGCCCGCCGGCCACAGCTGCAGATCGTGCGGCCGCACGTACGCATTCGCGGGGCCCGCGAAATCGGCGTCGACCTCGATCGGCGCAGCCGCGCCGTCGGCGACGAAGCCGCGCCCGGCGACCGTGCCCGGCAGCCGGTTCGCCGCGCCGAGAAACTCGTACACGAACGCGCTTTGCGGATGATCGTAGACGTCCTGCGGGCTGCCGACCTGCTCGACGTGGCCGCGGTTCAGCACGACGATGCGATCGGCCACCTCGAGCGCCTCCTCCTGATCGTGTGTGACGAAGATCGTCGAGATGTGCAAGTCGTCGTGCAGGCGACGCAGCCAGCCGCGCAGTTCCTTGCGGACCTTCGCGTCGAGCGCGCCGAACGGTTCGTCGAGCAGCAGCACCTTCGGCTCGACCGCGAGCGCGCGGGCGAGCGCGATGCGCTGGCGCTGGCCGCCCGACAGCTCGGACGGGTAACGCTGCGCGAGCCAGTCGAGCTGCACGAGCTTGAGCAACTCGTGCACCTTCTCGCGAATCGCGGCTTCCGACGGCCGCTCGCGGCGCGGCTTCACGCGCAGCCCGAACGCGACGTTCTCGAACACGGTCATGTGGCGGAACAGCGCGTAGTGCTGGAACACGAAGCCGACCTGGCGGTCGCGCGCGCCGACCGACGCGACGTCGAGCCCCTGCAGCACGACCTGGCCGGCGTCCGCGTGCTCGAGGCCCGCGATCACGCGCAGCAGCGTGGTCTTGCCGCAGCCGGACGGCCCGAGCAGCGCGACCAGTTCGCCGGGCGGGAAGTCGAGCGATACGTTGTCGAGCGCCGTGAAATCGCCGAAGCGCTTCTGAAGGTTACGGACGGTGATACCCATTCTGGTTGCCTCTTTACGATTTCGACGAAACGGCGCCGACAGGGCCGGCATGTGCGGGAACGGCGTCGGCCAGTTCGGCGGCGAGATGACGCTCGGCGATCAGCTTCAGCGCGAGCGTGACGAGCGCGAGCAGCGCCAGCACCGACGCCACCGCGAACGCCGCCGCGAAGTTGTATTCGTTGTACAGGATCTCCACGTGCAGCGGCATCGTGTCGGTCACGCCGCGGATGTGGCCGGACACGACCGACACCGCGCCGAACTCGCCCATCGCGCGCGCATTGCACAGGATCACGCCGTACAGCAGGCCCCATTTCACGTTCGGCAGCGTCACGCGGCGGAAGATCTGCCAGCCCGATGCACCGAGCACGCGCGCCGCTTCTTCCTCGTCGGTGCCTTGCGCCTGCATCAGCGGAATCAGCTCGCGCGCGACGAACGGGAACGTGACGAAGATCGTCGCGAGCACGATGCCCGGCACCGCGAAGATGATCTGCACGTCGTGATCCTGCAGCCACGGCCCGAACCAGCCCTGCGCGCCGAACAGCAGCACGTACACGAGGCCGGAGATCACCGGCGACACCGAGAACGGCAGGTCGATCAGCGTCGTCAGCAGCGCCTTGCCGCGGAATTCGAACTTCGCGATCGCCCACGATGCGCACACGCCGAACACGAGGTTCAGCGGTACCGCGATCACGGCGACGGTCAGTGTCAGCTTGATCGCCGACCACGCATCGGGATCGGCCAGCGATTCGAGATAGAAGCCGACGCCCTTGCGCAGCGCCTCGACGAACACCGCGGCGAGCGGCACGACGAGGAAGAACGCGAGGAACGCGAGCGCGATGCCCGTGAGCAGCCAGCGCACGACGCGCGACTCGCTGACGGGGTCGAGCCGCTTCGTGGCGCGCACGGCGGACGACGGGGTTTTCAGCACGACGGTGGCCTCCTGGCTCATTGCTGGCCTCCTGCCGCGACGGCGTTGACGGTGGCGGGCGCCGGACCGCTCGCGCCCTTGCTCGTCCTGCGCTGCAGATACCACTGCAGCGTGTTGATCAGCAGCAGCATCAGGAACGACACCACCAGCATCACGACCGCCAGCGCGGTCGCGCCCGCGTAGTCGTACTGTTCGAGCTTCGTGATGATCAGGAGCGACGTGATCTCGGATTTCATCGGCACGTTGCCGGCGATGAAGATCACCGATCCGTATTCGCCGAGCGCGCGCGCGAACGCGAGCGCGAAACCGGTGAGCAGCGCCGGCAGCACGGCCGGCAGCACGACGCGGCGGAAGGTCAGCCAGCGCGACGCGCCGAGGCACGCGGCGGCTTCTTCCTGCTCCCGCTCGAAATCCTCGAGCACCGGCTGCACGGTGCGCACGACGAACGGCAGCCCGATGAAGGTCAGCGCGACCAGCACGCCGGCCGGCGTGAACGCGATCTTGATGCCGAGCGGCGCGAGATACTGGCCGACCCAGCCGTTGGTCGCGTAGACGGCCGCGAGCGAGATGCCGGCCACCGAGGTCGGCAGCGCGAACGGCAGGTCGACGACCGCATCGACGAGGCGCTTGAACGGGAACGTGTAGCGCACCAGCACCCACGCGACGAGAAAGCCGAACACGGCGTTGATCAGCGCGCCGCCGAGCGCGGCCGAGAACGTCAGCCGGTACGACGCGAGCACGCGCGGCGACGTGACGGCGGTGACGAACTGGTCCCACGACAGCGTCGCGGTCTTCAGGAACGTGGCGGCGAGCGGAATCAGCACCACGAGGCTCAAATAGGCCACCGTGATGCCGAGTGTCACGCCGAAGCCGGGCAGCGCGCTCGGCTTGCGAAAGGTATACGTCGTCATCGGATGCGCTTGCTGGGTCGATGCTGCTCACGGGTCCGACGCAAACGCCGGCGCAGTGCATCGCGCCGGCGGCCCGTCGGGGATGCGGCGCGCTGTCGTGGCGCGCCGCTTGGTCGTTATGGTGTGACTGCGTGCGTTACTGCGGCTTGTAGATCGAATCGAACACGCCGCCGTCCGCGAAATGCGTCTTCTGTGCATTCGTCCAGCCGCCGAACGTGTCGTCGACCGTGTACAGCTTCAGCTTCGGGAACTGCCTGGTCAGTTCAGCCGGCACGTTCTTCGAGCGCGGCCGGTAGTAGTTGCGCGCCGCGATTTCCTGGCCCTGCGGGCTGTACAGGTAATTCAGGTACGCCTCCGCCAGCTTGCGCGTGCCCTTCTTGTCGACCACCTTGTCGACCACCGCGACAGGCGGCTCGGCCAGGATGCTCACCGACGGCACGACGATCTCGAACTTGTCGGTGCCGAATTCCTTGACCGACAGGAACGCCTCGTTCTCCCATGCGATCAGCACGTCGCCGATCCCGCGCTGCACGAAGCTCGTCGTCGCGCCCCGCGCGCCGGAATCGAGCACGCCCGCGTTCTTGTAGAGCTTCGTGACGAATTCCTTCGCCGTCTGCTCGTTGCCGCCCGGCTTGTGCAGCGCGTACGCCCATGCGGCCAGGTAGTTCCAGCGCGCGCCGCCCGACGTCTTCGGGTTCGGCGTGACGATCGAGATGCCCGGCTTGGTCAGGTCGTCCCAGTCCTTGATCCCCTTCGGATTGCCCTTGCGCACGAGGAACACGATCGTCGACGTGTACGGCGACGCGTTGTCGGGCAGGCGCTTCTGCCAATCCTTGTTCACGAGCCCCTTGTTCGCGAGCGCGTCGATGTCGTACGCCAGCGCCAGCGTGACGACGTCGGCCTGCAGGCCGTCGAGCACCGAGCGCGCCTGCGCACCCGAACCGCCGTGCGACTGCTTGAAGTTGACGGTTTCGCCCGTCTTCGCCTTCCACTCCTTGCCGAACGCCTGGTTGAAATCCTGATACAGCTCGCGCGTCGGGTCGTACGACACATTCAGGAAAGTCGTATCGGCCTGCGCATGCGTCGCGACGCCCAGCGCCGCCGCCGCGCCCAGCGCGAATGTTGCGATCAGGCGGCCCACTCCGCCCACCAGCCCCGTGTTGCGCTTGCCCATCCTTGGTTCTCCAGTGTTGTCGGTATTGCGATGTCGGGCCAGTCTATCGAACGGGTTACATGATTAAAAATAATCCTTCCTCATTTTTTAATACTCAAAAGTGCTAACGCATACGGGACGGACGGTTGCGGCGGACAAACCGGCGTCCGGGCGTCGCGAAATCACGCCGGAATCGACGCAATCGCGTCGAACCTCAAGTAACACTTGAAATTCACGAAGTACTGTATAAAAATACAGCTCACTGTCTATCCATACAGTTGAGCCATGACCAAACTCACCGCCCGTCAGCAGCAAGTGTTCGACTTGATCCGCCGCGCGATCGAGCGCTCCGGATTCCCGCCCACCCGTGCCGAGATCGCGGCCGAACTGGGCTTCAGCTCGCCGAATGCGGCCGAGGAGCACCTGCGTGCGCTGGCGCGCAAGGGCGTGATCGAGCTGGCCGCGGGCGCATCGCGCGGCATCCGGCTGCTCGGCATCGACGACGCCCCGCATCAGTTCACGCTGCCGCACGCCGGCCTGATGCAACTGTCGCTGCCGCTCGTCGGCCGCGTCGCGGCCGGTAGCCCGATCCTTGCGCAGGAGCACATCTCGCAGCACTACGCGTGCGATCCCGCGCTGTTCACCAGCAAGCCCGACTACCTGCTGAAGGTACGCGGGCTGTCGATGCGCGACGCCGGCATTCTCGACGGCGACCTCCTCGCCGTGCAGAAGCGCACG
Organism: Burkholderia semiarida; assembly: GCF_029268935.1. Classification (NCBI taxonomy): domain Bacteria; kingdom Pseudomonadati; phylum Pseudomonadota; class Betaproteobacteria; order Burkholderiales; family Burkholderiaceae; genus Burkholderia; species Burkholderia semiarida. The sequence goes on from NZ_JAHLCL010000007.1 coordinate 827,401, forward strand.
GAAGCGAAGGACGGCCAGATCATCGTCGCGCGCCTGGGCGACGACGTCACGGTCAAGCGCCTGATGCGCCGGCCCGGCGGCCTCGAGCTGATCGCGGAGAACCCGGATTACGAAAACATCTTCGTCAAGGCCGGCAGCGCGGATTTCGCGCTGGAAGGCATCGCCGTCGGGCTGATCCGCTCGGGCGAACTCTGACATTCCGTCTCGCTAGGAGAACATCATGGAACGCCTTGCCCGCCTGCTGCCTTTCCGTCAATTCGGTCGCCTGCGTCATCTGCGCGGCCGCACGCCCTGCGCTCCGCTGTCCGCGGCGGCGCCCGTGCAAGAAGAAGTCGCAGTCGAACGGCAGGCGTCCCTGCTGCCGTCAGCGCTCCCCGCGTTCGCGCGCGTATCGCTGAACGCTGGCCTGAATCACGCGGAACCCGCGCGTCGCGCGCCGGTGCGCGTCTATCACGGTCGTTCGCGCCTGATCATGGTGGGCACGATCGACGCCGTTTGCCGGATGATCGATCGCTGCATCGCGGAGGAACGATCGGCCACGCCGGGCGGTCTCTGATTGCGGAACCTTCCCGCACCGGAGGCAACGTGACTGGTTCGTCGCGCCGTGCATGGCGACTCAAGCCCCTGTTGATCGTCGCGCTCGTCGTCGCTGTTATTGCGGCGCTCGGCTATGGGTACGCGTCGCCGTATGTCGCGCTCGGCCGCCTGAAATCGGCGATCGATGCGCGCGACGCGCAGGCGATCAGCGAATATGTGGACTTTCCGTCGCTGCGCATCAGCCTGAAGCAGCAGGTCACGGAAGAATTGATGCGCCGCGTCGACGCCGTAAAAAAGGACAATCCGTTCGCGGTGATCGGCGCGTTGATCGGGTCCGCGCTGATCGGCCCGCTCGTCGATGCGTACGCGACCCCGGAAGGCGTCGCCGCGCTGATGAGTGGATTGCCGCCGCGCGGCAATCCGGGCGAGCGTCCGCCTGACTGGTCGAATCAGCCGCCGGCGGGCAATGCGCCCGGCAACACGCCTGCCGCGCCACCCGCCCATCCGGCGCCGGCAAGTAACGGCGTACCGGGCGGCACCGCGGCCGCTTCGGCGGCATCGTCGCCGGCCCCCGCGCCGGCCGCACCGGCCAGCCCGAGCGAAGCAACGCAAGCGCCGCGCCAGCAACAAACCAGCGCGGGCTACCGAAATATCGATGAATTCGTCGTCACGTATCAGCGCGGCGCCGACGGCACGCGCTATGCGGCGATCTTTCACCGCTTCGGGCTGTTCTCGTGGAAATTGTCCGGGATCGACCTGCATGCATAGCAGGCCGCGCTGGACGCCCGCTCCGCCGATCCAGCGCGATGCCTGACCGGCATGCATCGCCAGTCAGGTCGTCATCCAGTCTTTAGATCATTGGCCGGTCGCCATGGCCGCCTCGCGCTCGCGCGCGATTTCGGCCTTCTGCTCTTCCGCCGACGAACACGCCACCAGAATGCTGCAGTTCACGCGATCGAGCAGTTGCGTATTGCCCGAGCCCATCCACCATCTCGACAATCCGCTGCGGCACCGGTGGCCGACGACGACGAGGTCGACCTTCAGCTCCGACGCGAGATTCGCGATTTCGTCGATCGGATAACCGAAGGCGAAATGGCCCTCGGCTTGCACACCGCGCTCGCGCAGCCAGTTCACGCCTTCCTGCAGGATTTCGCGCGCGGTTTCCTCGAAGCGGCCGCATGCGACATCGGTCAGCAAGCCGGCGCTTTGCGCAATGCTCGAACGCATGTCGACGACCGACAGCAAATGCGTTTCCGCCTTCAGGTCCATTGCGAGATTGGCTCCGCAGCGTAGTGCCTTGCGCCCTTCGAGCGTGCCGTCGTAACACAGCAAAATCTTGTTGTAGCTAGCCATGAAGCCTCCCTATCGCGACAACGAGCCGACGCATTCATCATGGTGCGCCGCAATTCAGGACGCAAGGGATGGAAAACGCTGATTCGCCCCGCGTCGCGCGTGCGCGATGATGCGGTGCATGATCGGTGCGCACATGCATCGCACCGGGCGGGCGTGCCCTGAAGCGACGCAGCCGATGCACTAGAATGGCCCATTCGTACACCAGCGAGCCGCGTCGCGCCGGCATCGTGCGCTTCGGTCACGCCCGTGTGACACGGATTCGTGCGATCCGTTCGGAAACCGGCCACGCACGGGGCAGCAGCACACGCCCGCTTACAACGACAAGCGCCCATGTCCGTCGCACCGATCGATTTCCGCAACGTCGAAAAACGCTATGGCGACAAGCTCGTCGTCAACGGCCTGTCCTTCCACGTGAAGGCCGGCGAATGCTATGGCCTGCTCGGCCCGAACGGCGCCGGCAAGACCACGACGCTGAAGATGCTGCTCGGCCTCGCGCATCCCGATGCCGGCACCATTTCGCTGTGCGGCGAACCGGTTCCATCGCGTGCCCGACATGCACGCCAGCGCGTCGGCGTCGTCCCGCAGTTCGACAATCTCGATCCGGACTTCACGGTCCGGGAAAACCTGCTCGTGTTCAGCCGCTATTTCGGGATGTCGGCGCAGGCGGCACGCGCGCTCGTGCCGCCGCTGCTCGAATTCGCGAAGCTCGAGAACAAGGCCGATGCGAAGGTGGGCGAGTTGTCGGGCGGCATGAAGCGTCGCCTCACGCTCGCCCGCGCGCTCGTCAACGATCCCGACGTGCTCGTGCTCGACGAGCCGACGACGGGCCTCGATCCGCAGGCGCGGCATCTGATGTGGGAGCGGCTGCGTTCGCTGCTCGCGCGCGACAAGACGATCCTGATCACCACGCATTTCATGGAAGAAGCCGAGCGTCTGTGCGATCGGCTGTGCGTGATCGAGCAAGGCCGCAAGATCGCCGAAGGCGCGCCGCATGCCCTGATCGCATCGGAGATCGGTTGCGACGTGATCGAGATCTACGGGCCCGATCCGGCCGCGCTGCGCGACGAGTTGTCGGCCTTCGCGAAGCGCACCGAGATCAGCGGCGAGACGCTGTTCTGCTATGTGACCGATCCCGAACCGCTCGGCGCGCGCCTCAAGGGCCGCACAGGATTGCGCTATCTGCATCGCCCCGCCAATCTGGAAGATGTGTTCCTGCGGCTCACCGGCCGCGAGATGCAGGACTGAACGACCATGGACGTCCGCAACTATTCCGCCACCACGCCGTCGGCCCCGCCGCGCGAATCACGCTTCGCGATCGCGATGCCGGCCAATGCAGGCAACTGGGTCGCCGTCTGGCGACGCAACTACCTCGTGTGGCGCAAGCTCGCGCTCGCGTCGATGTTCGGCAATCTTGCCGATCCGATGATCTATCTGTTCGGGCTGGGTTTCGGGCTCGGCCTGATGCTCGGCCATGTCGACGGCGTGTCGTATATCGCATTCCTCGCGGCCGGCACGGTCGGCTCGAGCGTGATGATGTCCGCGAGCTTCGAGTCGATGTATTCGGGTTTCTCGCGGATGCACGTGCAGCGCACGTGGGAAGCGATCATGCATACGCCGCTCGCGCTCGGCGACATCGTGCTCGGCGAAATCGTGTGGGCGGCCAGCAAGGCGATGCTGTCGGGGGGCGCGATCATGCTCGTCGCGGGCGTGCTCGGCTATGCACGCTTTCCGTCGATGCTCGCGGTGCTGCCGGTGATCGCGCTGGCCGGTCTCGCGTTCGCCAGCATCGCGATGATCGTCACGGCGCTCGCGCCATCCTACGATTTCTTCATGTTCTATCAGACGCTCGTGCTGACGCCGATGCTGCTGCTGTCGGGCGTGTTCTTCCCGATCACGCAGTTGCCACCGATCGCGCGGCATGCGGCGCAGGCGCTGCCGCTTGCGAATGCGGTCGAGCTGATCCGGCCTGCGATGCTCGGCCGGCCGGCGACCGACATCGCGCTGCACGTCGCGGTGCTCGCCGGCTACGCGGTCGGCGGATTCCTGCTGTCCGCGTGGCTGTTCCGGCGGCGGATGATGCGCTGACGGCCGGCGCGTCGGGCACCACGCACCGGCCGCCGGCCAAATGCGACGACGTTACTCGTCGTCGTCGCTCCACGGAATTTCGACGTCGGTCAGGAACGCGACGGTCGCGAGCGGGCCGCCTTCGTGGCGGCCGAGCTTGCCGTCCGCGCGATGCCATTCCACGCGGAACTGCGTGCCCGGATCGTCGGCCACCAGATACACCGTGCGCAGCTCTTCCTTGTCGGCTTCGTCCACCGGGCCGTCGAACGACACCAGCATCTTCTGCGGCCACAGGCCGTTGACGGGATCGTAAATGCGATCGCCCTGCGGAATGTCGATACTGGCCTCGACACCGATCGTGGCGGAGGCCTCGATGATCATCGTGCCGAGTGCGTGCAGCACGGCCGTCGCCCGCGCGGAATTGGCCTGACGAATCGCGAGATCGCCGCGCGTCAGCGCCTTTTCGAGTCGAGGATGAATCTTCGGTTGGGTCATGCGTTTTCCTGTTTGCTTCTTGTAAAGGGCGCCGCACGCATGAAGCGGCGGCGCCGGGTGAATACGACGATGGCGCGCGACGGGCGCGCCGTTGCGCGCGTCAGAACCCGAACGCGATCGCGAGCAAGCCGCTCACGATCCCGAATACGACGACGAGCGTCGCGACGATCGCCAGCATGTACGGCTTGAACGAACGCGCGAGCATCGCGAGCGACGGCACGCTGATCGGCGGCAGCGTCATCAGCAGCGCGGCGGCCGGACCGACGCCCATGCCGAGCGACAGCATGGCCTGGATGATCGGCACCTCGCCGGCCGTCGGAATCACGAACAACATGCCCGCGACCGCGAATGCGACGATCCAGCCGAGCTGATTGCCGATGTCCGGGCCGATATGCGGAAACAGCCACGCGCGCGCGGCGCCGAGCAGCAGCACGAGCACGATGTATTCGGGCACGAGCCGCACGGCCATGCGTGCGAGCAGCTTCATCCAGCGGACGAACGGATTGCCGGCCGCGGCCTGTTCGGCCGCCAGCGCGGCAAGCTGCGCATCGTCGATGCTGCGGTCTTCGGGACGTGCGACGCGATTCAGCAGATAGCCGATCCCGAACACCATCGCGATGCCGAGCACGAGGCGCAGCGCGCTCCAGTGCCAGCCGAGCACGAAGCCCATGAACACCAGCGCCGCCGGGTTCAGCACCGTGTTGCCGAGCCAGAACGCGACCGCGCCGCCCGGCGACGCATGACGCGCACGCAGGCCCGCGACGACCGGCGCCGCGCAGCACGTGCACATCATCCCGGGCAGCGACAGCAGCCCGCCCGCGGCGACGCTGCCGAAACCCGTGCGACCGAGCACGCGCGCCACCCAGTGCGCGGGCAGCAGCGCCTGCACGGCCGAGCCGAGCAGCAGGCCCAGCACCATCGCCTGCCAGATCGCCTTGCCGTATGCCCACGCGTAGTCGAGCGCCGCCTTCAGCGACGGCTCGGGCGCGGCCGCCGACGTGCCCATCAGGATCGACTGGCCGATCGAATGGTGCTCGGCGGCAACGAACGCCTTGTTGTAGTACGGAAACCATTTTACGTAGAACAGTCCCGCGACCGCGATCAGCAGGAAGGTCATCCAGCCGAGGGCCGGGTTGGGTTGGGTGCGTGTGGTCGTCATCGTGTGATGGTCGTCGAGTGGTTTTTATCGATTTCGGATGTCGTGCCGGCCGCAAATGCGGCCGATGCGGGCAGCCCGGCTTGCGCGAGTTCGGCCAGCAGCGTGCGCGCCTGATCGTGCACGTCGGCCGCGTTGGGCCGGAACGTGAACGTCAGCACCCGGTTCGGCTTGTTGTACGTCGCGCGGTAAGTGCGCGCATAGGCGGGATCGTAATGCCTGTCGATCAGTTCCGTGAACAATTCGGCTCGCGCGCCGGCATCGATCAGCCCCTTCCAGCGCGTCACCGCTTCGCGGCTGTGCAGGCCGATCAGCCGATGAAGCTGCGCCTTGAACGCGTCCGGCGCGTCGAACAGATGGGCGTAATCGTCGAGAAGGAACGCGATCCGCTCGTCGTGGGCGGCTTCGACCTGAACCCACGGCCCCGCGTGAAATGCCTCGATCAGCGCGATCGGCAACTGCACGAGCCCGATCCTGCGGCTTTCCGACTCGACGAACACCGGCCATTGGGGGTCGAAGCGTCCGAGCGCCTCGACGAGCCCCGAATCGAAGCCCTTCTGCGCCGGCTGCGGCTTGCCCGGCAGCGCGCCGAGCAGCGAGCCGCGATGACACGCGAGCGCTTCCAGATCGAGCGTCTGCGCGCCCACGTCGCCCAGCGCGTTCAGCAGGCGCGTCTTGCCGCAGCCCGTATGGCCGACGAGCGCGATGTAGCGAAAGCGTGTAGGCAGCGAATCGAGCGTCGCGCACACCGACCGGCGGTACGCCTTGTAGCCGCCGTCGAGCTGGCGCGCCTTCCAGCCGATCAGGTTGAACCAGGTCGTCATCGAGCCCGAACGCTTGCCGCCGCGCCAGCAGTAGATCAGCGGCCGCCAGTTGCGCGGACGGTCCGCGAACGTCGTGTCGAGATGGCGCGCGATGTTGCGCGCCACCATTGCCGCGCCGACGCGCGTCGCCTCGTACGGCGACACCTGCCGGTACATCGTGCCGACGAGCACGCGCTCCTCGTTGCCGAGCACGGGCGCGTTCAGCGCGCCGGGGATATGGTCCTCGGCGAACTCGAGCGGCGTGCGCACGTCGATGATCTCGTCGAACTCGCCGGCGCGATCGAGGGTGACAATCAGGTTCTTCAATTTGGCGTCGAACAGGGGCGATGCGGCTCGAGAAGCCGCATGGGCGCGGAAGGCGGATTGACGATTATCTCACGGGCCGGCGTCCCGGGCCTCGCGCGGCGGTCGGCGGCGACGAAGCGGCCTGCATCGCGTCGATCAGATGGTCGCGGAACGCGCGCACCGACGCGGGCAGATCGCGCCCCGCCATCGTCTGCACCTGGATGCTGCGTTCGCGCAGTTGCGGATTGGTCACGGGCACGACGACGAAGCCGTCCGCCTCGGAGCGGCCGCGCACCGACAACAGCCCCGTGAACATCACCGCGCCCGTGCGCCGCGCGTAGCCGTACATCGCCGCGGTATTGTTGCTCGTCAGCTCGGGCTCGAGCAGCAGCCCGTCGAGCGCGCACGCGATGTCGATCAGCTGCCGCACCGTCGTGCCGGCCTCGGGCAGCACGTGCGCGTACCGGGCGACATCGGCAAGCGACACCGCGTCGCGCGCCGCGAGCGGATGATCGTGCCGGACCAGCGCAAAGACCGGCGCGCGCTCGGTGTGGTCGACGCGCACGCCCTTCTCCGGCGCGAGGCTGAAGGTCAATGCGATGTCCGCATCGCCGTCGCGCACGCGCCGGGTCGCGTCCGCCGGCGACACGACCCACACGATGAAATCGACGCCCGGGTGGCGCGCCTTGAAGCTCGCGAGCACGCCGGGCAGGAAATCGATCGCGAACCCTTCCGAGCACGCGATCTTCAGCAGGCTGCCGTGCAGCGCGTCGAGCCCGCCGATGTCCTTCATCACGTGCTCGGCCTCCAGCAGGCTGCGCTGCGCGAACGCCAGCAACCGCTCTCCCGCCTCCGACAACGCCATCCCGCGCGGCCGCCGCTCGAACAGCGGCGCGCCGAGCCCGCTCTCCAGCTTCGCGATCTGGCGGCTGATTGCCGATACGGCCACGTGCAGCCGCGCGGACGCGTCGCTGATCGACCCGGTACGCGCCACCTCGACGAAATATCGCAATGCCAGGCCATGCAGGAAAGCCGCCATCGTTCTGTCTCCGCGCCGCATCCGGCCGCGCTGCTTTGCCTTTTCGGCAAAGAAAGGTTCGAAATTCGATCATTGTGACAAAAAAACCGGCTTTCTAGAATCGATCGCACTTCACGCTGCCTGCGCGCCCGCGCACGGCGAACCCGACCGAGGAGACCCGACTTGAGCCGTACCGCCGCCATCCAGCACGCGCTGAACCAGTTCGAATCCGGTGCGTTCTTCACGACCCTGAGCCGCCGCGTCGGCCTGCGCACCGAAAGCCAGGAAAGCGGCAGCGAAGCCGCGCTGCGCGCCTATCTGACCGACGAAATCGCGCCCGAGGCTGCACGCCTCGGCTTCACGTCGCGGATCGTCGACAACCCCGTCGCTGGCGGCGGGCCGTTCCTGCTCGCGTCGCGCCACGAAGACGACGCGCTGCCGACCGTGCTGATCTACGGCCACGGCGACGTCGTGCGCGGCTACGACGCGCAGTGGCGCGCGCCGCTGTCGCCGTGGACGCTGACGGCCGACGGCGACCGCTGGTACGGCCGCGGCAGCGCCGACAACAAGGGCCAGCACACGATCAACCTGGCCGCGCTGGCGAGCGTGCTCGAAGCACGCGGCGGCCGGCTCGGCTTCAATGCGAAGCTGCTGATCGAGATGGGCGAGGAAACCGGGTCTCCGGGCCTCGACGCGCTGTGCCACCAGGAGCGCGACGCGCTCGCGGCCGACGTGCTGATTGCGTCCGACGGCCCGCGCATTGCCGCCGCGCGCCCGACGGTATTTCTTGGCTCGCGCGGCTCGGTCAACTTCAAGCTGAGCCTGCGCGCCCGCGACGGCGCGCATCACTCGGGCAACTGGGGCGGACTGCTGCGCAACCCGGCGATCGTGCTCGCGCATGCGCTCGCGAGCCTCGTCGACGCGCGCGGCGCGATTCGCGTCGACGGGTTGCGCCCGCCGCCGATCCCGGCCGCGGTGCGCGACGCGCTCGCCGATCTTTCCGTCGGCGGCGGCCCCGGCGACCCGGCGCTCGACGCCGACTGGGGCGAGCCCGGCCTGTCCGCGGCCGAGCGCGTGTTCGGCTGGAACACGTTCGAGATCCTCGCGTTCAAGGCCGGCAATCCGGAGCATCCCGTCAACGCGATCCCGCCCGCCGCGTACGCGCACTGCCAGTTGCGCTTCGTCGTCGGCACCGACTGGGAAGCGGTGCAAGCACACCTGCGCGCGCATCTCGATGCGCACGGCTTCGCCGACATCGAGATCGACGTCGAACGCGGCGCACCGGCGACGCGCGTGCCGCCGGACGATCCGTGGGTCCGCTGGGCCGTCGCGTCGCTCGCGCGCACCACCGGCAAGAAGCCCGCGATCCTGCCGAATCTCGGCGGCACGCTGCCGAACGAGGTGTTTGCCGACACGCTCGGGCTGCCGACGCTGTGGGTGCCGCACTCGTACCCGGCGTGCTCGCAGCACGCGCCCGACGAGCACCTGCTCGCGAGCGTCGTCAGCGAGGGGCTGCAGATGATGGCCGGCCTCTTCTGGGATCTCGGCGAGAACGCGCCGCCCGTTCGCCGCGCGGCATCCGCCGCGGCCGGCGCCGCCCTGTAACGCGCTTCGCCCCTTTCACGGGACCTGCACACACGATGAATACGACCACCCTGACCTCACAGGACGCCGCGCGCCCCAGCGCCGCGCAAATCCGGCGCATCATCTTCGCGGCGTCGATCGGCAACGCGCTCGAATGGTTCGACCTGATCGTCTACGGCTTCTTCGCGGTGACGATCGCCAAGCTGTTCTTCCCGGCCACGAGCGAAGCGACGTCGCTGATGCTGACGCTCGGCACGTTCGGGCTGTCCTACCTGATCCGGCCGATCGGCGGCTTCGTGCTCGGCGCGTACGCGGATCGCGCGGGCCGCAAGGCGTCGCTGCTGCTGTCGATCGCGATGATGATGGCCGGCACGCTGCTGATCGCGCTGATGCCGACCTACGCATCGATCGGCATTCTCGCGCCGCTCGGGATCATGCTGTCGCGGCTGATGCAGGGCTTTTCCGCCGGCGGCGAATTCGCGAGTTCGACCGCATTTCTCGTCGAGCACGCGCCGCAGCGGCGCGGCTTCATGTCGAGCTGGCAGTTCGCGAGCCAGGGCCTCGCGACGTTGCTCGCGTCGGGCTTCGGCGCGCTGCTGACGGCCACGCTGACCTCCGCGCAACTCGAAAGCTGGGGCTGGCGCGTGCCGTTCCTGTTCGGGCTGGCGATCGGCCCGGTCGGGCTGTACATCCGCCGCTACGTCGACGAAGGCGTCGAATTCAAGACGCAGGCACGCTCCGAGGCGCCGGTGCGCGAGCTGTTCGCGGGCCAGAAGGTGCGGCTGCTGCTGTCGATCGGCGTGCTCGTGATCTCGACCGCGATCAACTACATGATCCTGTACATGCCGACCTATGCGATCAAGCAGCTCGGGCTGCCGGCATCGACCGGCTTCGCGGCGACGCTCGCGACCGGCTTCGTGCTCACGCTCGTCACGCCGGTCGTCGGCCATCTGTCCGACCGCACCGGGCGGATCCGCATGATGGCGGTCGCGGCCGTGCTGATGCTCGTGACCGTGTGGCCGACGTTCGCATGGCTCACGCGCCACGCGTCGTTCGCGACGATGCTCGCCGCACTGGTCTGGATCGGCGCGCTGAAGGCGATGTACTGCGGCGCGCTGCCGGCACTGATGGCCGAACTGTTCCCGTCGCAGACGCGCGCCACCGGGCTCGCGGTCAGCTACAACACCGGCGTCACGCTGTTCGGCGGCTTCGCGCCGTTCGTCATCACCTGGCTGATCAGCGCGACCGGCAACCGGCTGTCGCCGGCGCTCTATCTGATCGGATGTGCGCTGCTGAGCCTCGCCGCGCTGTTCGTCGCACGCACGCGGCTGAAGATGCGCTGACGCGAGCAACGACGGCGCGGCGCGGCGCCGTCGAAACCGCCCGATGCGGCCCGTCGCGGCATCGCTGCCGCGCGGGCCGCGCGCCGCTTACGGCGCCGGATTCGGCTGCCGTTCGTGCAACGCGTCGATCTCGGCGAGGATCTCGTCGGACAGCGTCACGTCGATGCTGCCGATGTTCTCCTTCAACTGCTCGAGCGACGTCGCGCCGACCAGGTTGCTGCGCACGAACGGGCGGCTGTTGACGAACGCGAGCGCCAGTTGCGCGGGCGACAGCCCGTGACGTCGCGCGAGCGCGACATAGCGCGACGTCGCCTCGACGGCCTGCGGCTTGCTGTAGCGCTGGAAACGCTCGAACAGCGTGATGCGTGCGCCGGCCGGACGCGCGCCGTTCTCGTACTTGCCGGACAGCCAGCCGAACGCGAGCGGCGAATACGCGAGCAGACCGACGCCGTCGCGATGCGTAAACTCCGACAGCCCGTTCTCGAACGTGCGGTTCAGCAGGCTGTACGGATTCTGGATGCTGGCGATGCGCGGCAGCCCGAGCCTTTCGGCCGCGCGCAGGAACTGCGCGACACCCCACGGCGTTTCGTTCGACACGCCGATCGCGCGCACCTTGCCGGCCTTCACGAATTCCGCGAGCACGCCGAGCGTTTCCTCGATCGGCACCGTGTACGCGTCGTCGACCCACGGATACGCGGGCCGGCCGAACGTGGTCGTGCTGCGATCGGGCCAATGCAACTGGTAGAGATCGACGTAGTCGGTCTGCAGGCGCTTGAGGCTGCCGTCGAGCGCTTCGGTCAGGTTCTTGCGGTCGAACTGGTTGCCCTCGCCGCGAATATGGCGTGGATTGTGCGGCTGCCGCGCCGGCCCCGCAATCTTCGTCGCGAGCACGATGCGATCGCGCTGCGCGCGATGCCGCGCGATCCAGGTGCCGATGTATTGTTCGGTGCGGCCTTGGGTGTCGGGCTTCGGCGGCACCGGATACATCTCCGCGGCGTCGATCAGCGTCACGCCCTGCCCGAGCGCGTAGTCGATCTGCTCGTGCGCGTCGCGCTCCGAATTCTGCTCGCCCCACGTCATCGTGCCCAGACCGATCAGGCTGACCTCGATACCCGAATCGCCGAGTGTGCGGTATTCCATGCTGTTCCTGTCGCGTCGGTGGAAAGCAGGAACGCTATCACATTGGAGCGACTGCTTCAGACCGGCGCGGCACATGCTTACAAGCGGCCTGCGGTGCCGCCCGGCACGCTCCTGCGCTCCTTCGCCCGCTCCGTCAAGCGTGAGGCCGCCCCAGGTTACTGCGGCCGCTGGATGAAGCAGGTCGCCGACGCATGCGCGACGATCTTGTCGTCCGGCGTCTTCAGCGTGCCCTCCGCGACGCCCAGCGAACGCGACAGGTGAATCACCCGCCCTTCCGCGATCAGATCGACGTCGCGCGGCACGGGCCGCAGCATCTTCACGTGCAGATCGACGGTGCCGTAACCGACACCCGCATCGAGCATCGAATGCACCGCGCACCCGGTGACCGAATCGAGCACCGTCGCGGCGAACCCGCCGTGCACGCCGCCCAGCGGATTCAGGTGCCGGCCGTCCGCCCGCGCCGAGAACTTCACGTAACCGAGCTCGACGTCGAGCGGACGCATCGGGATCGTCTCGGAAATCGACGCGAGGGGCGCGTCGCCCGACACGGCGGCACGCAGCAGATCGAGGCCAGACAAGGAAAGCGGATTCATCGGGTTGTCTCCGGGTTGAAAGCGCGTCGCCGCGCGAGTAAGTTCTAAATTGGAACTCATTATTGTCAACGACGCCGGCCGTTGTCAACGCGGCTGCGCCCGTTGCGACCGAAGGCGGGTTCTATAATCGAACCCGCTATTTCGCTGAACCGCCGCAAGACCGCCGCAAGAGGCAAGAGACTCGACGATGAAATGGGATGACGTCGGCACGCTGAACTGTTCGGTCGCCCGCACGCTCGCCGTGCTGGGCGACCGCTGGACCATGCTGATCCTGCGCAACGCCTTCCTCGGCTGCCGCCGCTTCGATGCGTTCCAGGCCCAGCTCGGCCTGACGCGCCACGTGCTGGCCGAACGGCTCGCGCGGCTCGTCGACGAAGGCGTGCTGGTCAAGCGCGCGTATCAGGAACGCCCGCCGCGCTTCGAATACCGGCTGACGGAAAAGGGCCTCGACCTCTACCCGGCCCTGCTCGCGCTGATGGCGTGGGGCGATCGCTGGAAGGACGATGGCCACGGTCCGCCGGTGCAATTGCGCCACCGGGCCTGCGGGCAGCTGATGCACGCGGTCACCGTGTGCTCGGCCTGCGGCGAACCGCTCGACGCTCGCGACGTGCAGCCCGAGCCCGGGCCCGGCTGGATCGCGTCCGACGAAGCCGGGGCGCGTGCAGCGGCGGATTGACGATGCGTTGCGTGCGGATGCCCGAGCGGCATGCCCGCCAGACGTACGCCTGAGCCGCGGGCCGCATTGATTGGGCGCCCGTCCGACCGGGCGCGCGCATTGCTCGCACGCGCGTGCTCGGCAACGGTACACGCAAAACGCACACAATCGTCGGGCCTACTCCTGTCCGTTGATCGCCGATCGCACACGGACCGAACAACGCAACTTTGCGTCACCCTTCTCCACCCCTACCGATCATCGCGTGGCCCGTCGCTTCGCATCCGCACGTGACCGGGCCGTCACGCGTGCGTTACACTCACGGCCCGCTGTCTCGAAATCATTCGCTGTCCAACATGTTGTCGCGCAATCGCCTCGCTGCCGCCTGTCTCGCCGCTTCCCTGCTCGCCACACCCTTCGCCGCCTTCGGCAAGACGCAAAGCGAATCGCTGCTTCAGCAGGCGATCGATCTCGTGTCGCGATGGTTGCCGGCTCCGACTCATGAAGCCCCCGCGACGCAGGTCGTCGAATCGGCCTTCTCGCCCGACGGCGGCGCCGAGGCGCTCGTGCTGAAAGCGATCGGGGCGGCGCGCAGTTCGATCCGGGTCGCCGCCTACTCGTTCACGTCGCCGCCCGTCGCGCGCGCGCTGCTTGCCGCCAAGCGCCGCGGCGTCAATGTCGCGGTGGTCGTCGACGACAAGGGCAACCGCGCGAAGAGCAGCAAGCAGGCACTGAACCTGCTCGTCAACGCGGGCATCCCGACCCGCACGATCGACGCCTATGCGATCCATCACGACAAGTACCTCGTGATCGACGCCGAGCACGTCGAAACAGGCTCGTTCAACTACAGTGCGTCGGCGGCCAGCCGCAATTCCGAGAACGTCGTCGTGGTCTGGAACAACCCGCAACTCGCGTCGCGCTACCTCACCCACTGGCAAAGCCGCTTCGATCAGGGCACGCCGTACCGCTCCAGTTACTGACGCGCCGCACGCCCTTTCGCCCGTCGGCGCTCGTCCGCTCGCCTTCCCGCCACCATGGTGCAGATGATCGACCAGCGCGGCGCGATGTTCAATTCGGCCGAATGGCCAGTGCACCGCCGCGCGAAGCGCCCGTCACGCGCGATGCCGCCATGCTCAATGGATCTCCGGCGCCCGGCCGGTCGCGACGCCGGCATGCGCGCTCGACGCACAGCGATTCGCATGTCCGTCCGCACCGCTCGCCGAATTCGCCGACAAGCCGTGGGCGCCCATCGGCAGCGCACTGCGCACGCAATCGGTGCTGAATGTCAGTGTGTTCTGAACCAGCGGGTAAAGGAAATACAGCGCGAACGCGAGATAGCCCGCGTACAGGATTCGAACCATGGTGCGATGGGATGAACGATTGGACTTGTCCTGTTTACGGCGCGGCGACGCGCGCCTTGAGGTTATTGCGTGTCCGATTCCGCAGCGGGACGAAACCCGGGCCGGTGACACGCGCCTTTCACGGCATCGTCACCGAATCTCACGAACCCGGTCACCGCCGCGGCGGAACATGCAGCGTGGCGATGCATCGACGAATGCGCGATACTGTTCCGCGTACGACCCATCACCGGCCCGACGGCCGGGACAAGAGGCAAGGCCCATGCAAATCGCACCGAAATCGGCCGACGAGGCGGCCCGGCTCGATACGCTTCATTCGCTCTCGATCCTCGATACGCCGCCCGAAGAGCGTTTCGATCGCCTGACGCGCCTCGCGCGGCGGCTGTTCGACGTCCCGATCGCCCTCGTCAGCCTCGTCGACGAGAACCGCCAGTGGTTCAAAAGTCATCCGGGCCTCGACGCCGCGCAGACGCCGCGCGACGTGTCGTTCTGCGCACACGCACTGCTCGCGCCCGATACGATGGTGATCCAGGACGCGCTGAACGACGACCGATTCCACGACAATCCGCTCGTCACCGGCGCGCCCGGCATCCGCTTCTACGCCGGCCGGCCGCTCGCCGCACCGGACGGCGCGCCCATCGGCACGTTGTGCCTGATCGACACGCGGCCCCGCTCGCTCGAACCCGACGAACTCGCGCTGCTGGGCGATCTCGCCCACATGACCGAGCGCGAGATCGCCGCGCTGCATTTCGCGACCACCGACGAACTCACGCAACTGACGAACCGGCGCGGCTTCGAGCTTCTCGCCCGCCACGTGCTGAGGCTGTGCGATCGCGTCGGCCGTCATGCCGTGCTGCTGTTCTTCGACCTGAACGATTTCAAGGCGATCAACGATCGCTTCGGCCATGCCGAAGGCGACCGCGCGCTCAAGGCGTTCGCCGAAACGTTGACGGGCGCGCTGCGCGACAGCGACGTCATCGCACGGCTCGGCGGCGACGAGTTCGTCGTGCTGTTGAGCGCCACCGATCCGGCCGACGTCGCCGAGCCCGTCGAGCGCGTCACGCAGGCGCTCGCGCAGCGCAACGCCGCCGACGCACGCGGCTACGCGATCCGGTTCAGCGTCG
The DNA here is from genome assembly GCF_029268935.1 of Burkholderia semiarida. Taxonomy (NCBI): domain Bacteria; kingdom Pseudomonadati; phylum Pseudomonadota; class Betaproteobacteria; order Burkholderiales; family Burkholderiaceae; genus Burkholderia; species Burkholderia semiarida. Next base: position 842,927 of record NZ_JAHLCL010000007.1, read on the forward strand.
GGCACGTTGCCTACGATCCCGCACACCATCGCACCGTCGCCGACCTGCTGGCATCGGCCGATCGCCGGATGTACGAACACAAGCAGCACGGCAAGACGGCCGGCGCATGACCGCGAACGCGCCACGCGGGCCGCGGCGAGATCGCGCCGCCGCGCAGCGCGCTCGCCCACGGTCGTTCGACGCGGGCCGGTTCAACTGCCGCAAGGCGGCGCGCTGGCCATGGCATCCGCGATCTGCTCGGGTGTCAGATCGCGCTGATGCGTCGCCAGCGACCAGCGATGCCCGAACGGATCCTCGACCTGCCCGTAACGATCGCCCCAGAACATGTCCGCGGCCGGAATCGTGACCGTCGCGCCGGCTGCCACCGCCTTCGCGATCGCCGCATCGGTGTCCGGCACGTACAGATGCAGGCAGACGGGCGTGCCTTTCAGCGCCTTCGGCCCCAGCGCACCGTGCTCGGGCATTTCATCCACCAGCATCAGCGTCGAATCCCCGATCGCGAGGCACGCATGCGCGAGCCGGCCGTCGGGCATCGCGAGGCGGAATCGTTCGGTCGCGTCGAATGCGCGCTTGTAGAAATCGATGGCTGCGGTCGCGCCCGCACAGATCAGATGCGGGGTCAGCGTGCGCATCCCTTCCGGGATCGGCTTGACGGACGTGGGCATGGTGTCGCTCCTTCAGTCGGTTGTCGTATCGAAAATCGGGACGGACGCGCGTTGCGCACGCCTCCGATGCTACGACGGACGACTCCGGCGAAAATCGACATGGCGCCCGGGATTTTTTTGTTTGCTCGTGTGACAGGGGCGCGGGACAACGCGGCTTCGGGCGTCATCGGCCCGTTCGCTCGGCCTGCTCGTCCGGCAGGCCGAACTGACGACGGCAGGCTTCAAGCAACCCGGCCACCGCGCCGAGCGGAAAATCGGCAAACCGGGCGATCGGCAGCATCACGCCACCCGGCACCTTCGTGCGCGACGAATGCGCGGAGAACTGGTAGCCGATGTAATGATTCCCGGCGACGCTGACGATCCGGAATTCGGTGACGTCCCGCCACGGCGTGACGGGTTTTTCGCGCGCGGCGCCGATCAGCCGGAAGCCCGTCTCGTCGATCTGCAGCGCGAGCTTGCGCCGCGACGACACGAACAACGCCGCACTAGCCAGCCCAAGCAACGCGGCCAGCGCCGCCACCGGCCAGAGCGCCGGCGCGGCCACGTAACCGCACAGGCTCGCCGCGGCCAGCCCCGCACACACGATCGCCCTGCTTTTCAGGCTTCGGCTGTCGACTGCCAGCGTGACCGGCAACGCGCCGATGAACGTTTCCGCGTCGGGATCGACGCGCCGGCCGGAATCCGTTGGTTTCTGCTCGTCGATCATTGCACGCCCGCTCGTGCCGACGGCCGCCGGCCCATCGACGCGGCCGGCATGTGAGGATTCCGATACCGATGGCGCGGATCACGCGCCGCGGCGCCGACATCGGTCAATTGCATACGTTGACGGTACCGCTGGTCGTGCATTGACCGGTGGCCCGGTGAGTCTGCTCCGCCAACCGAGGCGCGAGGCCCATGCCGCGATCCGGCGCGGCCGCCGACGACGAGGCAGGATCGGTCGTCGACGCGGTCTCCGGCGACGGTTGCACGGGCGCCGGCCCGGACGCGGTCTGGCAGGCGGCAAGCGCCAGACACAGCGCGAATGCCGACGGGACGATGGAAAATCTGGACAGGGTCATGGACGCGCTCGCTCGATTCGTTTGGGGTAACGGCCCGCAGTCAGATCTGCGGCAGATCGCGCAACGTGCGCGACTCGCTCGTTGCATCGATGTCGAGCTCGATGCCTTCCGACGCATCGCGATACAGCACGCGTTTCAGCCTGGGCCCGATCGCGGTGGTATCCGATGCCGAGAAGATCGCGCGGACATCGTTACCGGACGCAAGCGCACGCGCCACGTCCGCCACCGGGGCTTCGCGCGGCGTCTCCGCCCACGAGCGATCGGCCGGGTTCACGGCCGCCCAGCGCACGTGCGTCACGCGCGCGCTGAGCGGATCGATCCGCACACCATTCACCGCAAACGTAGACATCGGCATCTCCTTTGAATTTTTGCGGCCTGCCGCCTGCACGCGGCAAGCGGCAAGCTGCTGACAACCGGATCTCGCGACCATGGCCCGCACGTGCCGGCGATCATGCGCGCTTGCCCGGCCAACGCGATTTTCGATGATACATTGGGACGCTTTGCAACCGTCAACAGACAATCGTGTACGGGAGAAACACATGAGCGACGCCTGGGGAACCTTCCCTGCCAGAATGGGCGACCATCAGGCTTTCATCAGCTTCAACCATGGCTTTGCGGAAATCGCCGAAGGCGATCCGCGCACGTCGCTGCTGAGCGTGCGCGTCCCGTTCGCGCGCCCGTCGCCCGAAGGCCTGCCGACCGGCGACGAATTCGCCGATCTCGCGAAGATCGAGGATCTGCTCGACGCGGCGATCATCGCAAAAGGCGGCGTGCAGGTCGGCCGCATCACCGTCGACGGCAACCGGGATTTTCTTTTCTACGTGCCGTTCGACGAGGAGGCAGCCGCGGAGATCGTCGATTCGCTGGCCGACCAGACGACCTATGCACTTCAGTACGCGCATCAGGACGACCCGGACAAGGCCACTTACTGGCAGACGCTCTACCCGACCGACGACGACTGGCAGATCATGCGCGACATGCGCACGCTGGATGCGCTGCGGCAGCAAGGCGATGTCCCCGACGTGAGCCGGCGCGTGATGCACTGGGCGTACTTCCCCGACCCGAGCGACGCGCACCAGTTCGCGGACTGGGCCGAAGCGAAAGGCTATCCGGTCGAATCGGTCGCGCCGACCGAAGACGGCAAGTCGGCCGTGCGGTTTTCGCACGAAGGCACGATGGCGCTCGCCGACATCACGCGCCATACGATCGCGCTCAATCGCGAGGTACGCGCGCTCGGCGGAAACTACGACGGATGGGAAACCAGCGTCGAACAGGCGGGGTGAGCGAAGCGCCATGCCCGTGGCGCGCGATGTGACGTCACGCCATCCGACGCAAAAAACATCCCGGCAGCGATGTTGCCCGCCGCCGGGATCAAGGCATCGCCGGCAAAAACCGGCGATGGGCCTGAGGGTTCGCTCAGGCACGAGGAAAGCGATTCGTACGGATCAGGCGAACGGATGTGGGGACGCGAACGAATGCCGTCGCGCAGCCCGCCGGACGCCTGTCCGGTTCCGCCGACGCAGCCTTCCGGCGTCGGGGGGCAAAAAGCCCCCGCTCCTGCGCGAGCGAGCGGGGAAACGGTTGACCGGGCCGGGGAAGAACGGTCAACCGGTCAAATTGTGATCGCGGGTCACGCGACGGTCTGTGCGGCAACTCACCCTTTGGTGACAATGTGACGATAACCGGCATGCTCGCGTGCCGACGAATACCTTCATGGTTCAAGCGCGACGCATTGCTTGTGGACTTCGCTGACGAAGAGCCGGCCGACAGCGTTCGCCTTCCCATCCAGCGGTTTATCCCGTCTTAATTCAATTCAATTTTTCAGCACCGAGCGCAGTTTCCGGTAAGTCGCCGGTATTGTCAAAGCAGGATTATTCTATTTTTTGACGCGAAGTGATTTTCGCTTCATTTTTTCGCGAGGAATTTCACGCACGCAATGATCTGCGTCACGAAAACCCGAGTTCGTCACTACAACGAGCCGCTGAAAAACCAGTCGGTAACCATATCGATCCAGTCGAGATTGCTGACGATCTCGACAGCGGCATCGCCGACGATCTCGATAGCGGCGTCGCCAACGATTTCGGCCGTCGACGAATCTGCCGCCACCGCGCCGGTCGCCACCGCGCTCGCCTTCGCAATCGCGGTCGATGCGACGGGCTTCGGATCGGCAAGTCGCTCCAGCCAGTCGATGATATTGGCGCGCGCGTCTTCCGCATCGGCGAAATCATTGCGCTCCAGAAAGCGATCGAACACGATCCACGCGAGCGTCCTGCTTCGCACCGCGGATTCGAGTTGCCTGTCGACAACGGCGGTACGGCCCGACGCCGTGATGTCGAGCGTTGCTGTGAAACAGTAATCGAGATATTCGATCTCGAGTTTCGACGACATGGCTTCTCCGCTCAATCCGCCCTCTCTATTTTTATGACGCCCGGCACCCGACGGGCTTCGCGGCACAATGTGAATCTTGCGTGAATTTAGCGCAGCGCTTCATTTTCACCGGCAGCATCACGATATTCTCGCAACCTGTCGATATCGACCGCAGCCATATGACCGCTCTCATTCCTTTTGCCCTTCCGATGGCACCGGAAGTTGCCCCGCCTTGCTATTTCCGTTGTCGACCTGCTCCGCGGCCGTCGTCGCGCTGCTAAACTCGGATCACAACGACCGCGCGCCACCAGAGGAAATAATGACGCTCGCTCACGCAAAACAAAGCGGCGTAGATGTCTGGATCGTCCAGCTTCCCGGACACGCCCCCTATACCTACACGCAGCTCAAGCGAGTATTCTCGTCCGACGACTCGCGGCATCGGGTCGTGACGGTCGACCTGAAGAAATTGCTGGCCTGCGCCGACCGCGACACCACCGACTACGTACTGCCGTCGGTTCAGTACTGGGCCCCTGGCAAAGCCGCCGGCATCCGCGAATTCCTCGATCCGAACCGCAGCAGGATCCCGGACATGCCGTTCATCACGTTTCGCGAGACGAGAACGCGAACGCTACTCGGTATTCCCGGCCTGTCGAAAATCGGCGTCGCGTCGTTCCGTAACGGCCAGCATCGCGCGCGCTATCTGGCCTATGCCGGTGCGACGACCTTGCCCGTCGAAATCCACGAGACCGAAGCCGATTTGCTTGTGCGGTATTGCGGCGAATGATAGCAATGTCCGTTCGGCTTTCCCCTCGCGCGATGCCATGGCGGCCGGGTGCCGCCGCCCGCGCCGAAGCCGCAAGCGTTCAAGCCTCGATCGCGTAAATCCGGTCAATGACTTCCGTTTGGCCGAGGCGACACGTTTCGACGCCGGCCAATCGCCAGCCGTTGTGTTCGTAGAACCCGATCGCGCGCACGTTGCCCTCCAGCACCTGCAGATGGACCTTGCCCACGCCGATCGACCTGGCCCACGCGCGAACGGCTTCGATGATGCGCTTGCCCGTGCCGCCGCCGTGATGCGAGGGATGAACGTGCAGGCAGTCGAGCAGCACGCCAAGCGCCGGATCGACGGGGCGCTCGGCGCTGACGAAGCCGACCGGCTCGCCGTGCGACTCGGCGATCAGCACGAAGCCCCACTCGCTCTCGTCGCGATCGAAATACTTGCGCCAGCGAACCGCGTGCTCAGTCGGCACCTCGTCGGTCAGATAGGCGGCCGGAAGGATATGGCTATAGGCGGTTTGCCAGCTCAGCGTGTGCAGGCGAGCAATGTGGTTCGCGTCGTGCGCCGTCGCGACGCGCAGTGTGGTCCGGGTGCCCGGCATCGGCGGCAACTCCTTGTGCTGGTTTTCGTGATCGGCATGCGTCATCGCAAAATATACCGTGCTTTGCGGGATGCATTTCATGCGGCGCGTTGTCGGGACCTCGGCGTGCGGGCAAAAAAAATCCCGACACCTTCATCGGTCATCGGGATCGAACGGCCCTGCAAAGCATGAGGGCACGAGGAAGGTCCTACATTACACGCATGCAAGACTGTTGCACTTTGTCGGTTTGCGCCAAGCCCCTGTTCGATTCCGCCAATCAGCCGGTTATGCGCAGCCGTAAACGAAAAAAGCCTGCTCGCGTTTGGCGCGAGCAGGCAAGAAAACGGATCAGCATTCGAGGCACGAGGGCTGTCCAGAGAAGATAACGGCACGGCGCGCGGGAACCTTAGGCGGGAAAGAAAAACGTCGTGGGCAAACGGGTACGAACGTTGTCAGCGCAACGACACGGAAGCGCGATACGAAACGGGCCCGGGGCCTCGTCGCCATCTCCGTCATCCCCGTCGGCGATGCGAGTCAAGCTGTGCTATCGGTCGATACCACGCACGATCACGCGCCCGATTTCAATACCTGCCCGTCTCGCCCACGATCTCATATTCGGCATCGAAGCCATATCGTCGGGGCGACTCGATTTACGCAACCGCACTTTCGAAGCGCACGAGCGCCGACATGGTATCGCGGTCGCTTCGTTGAATACGGGATGCCGTTTCGTTAAAGACGCCGCGGGCAAGACACGCCGAGGCTCTATCCGAACGCCGAAAAGCAAAAAGCCCGGTTCAACGAACCGGGCTTTTTGCTTGAATTTGTTGGGGTGGCTGATGGGACTCGAACCCACGACGACAGGAATCACAATCCTGGACTCTACCAACTGAGCTACAGCCACCACTGATACTGCTTGCTTCGTTTCGCTGTTTTGTTTCAGCAGCGAAGAACAAGATTATACGAAGTCTTTTGAATCTTGCAAAGCATTTTTTTCAAAAATTTCTTCGGCCGCGTTCAGATGCGCACGCGCCTCGTCGAACACGGCCAGATCGCCGCGTGCGAGCTTCTTGTTGTCGGACAGCACGCGACGCCAGCCGCGCGCGCCCGGCATGCCGCGATACAGCCCGAGCGCGTGCCGCACGATCGCGCCGAGGTAGGTGCCGCGCTTCAGCTCGGCCGCGCAATACGCGATCAATTGCGCCTCGGCCTCTTCGCGCGTCGGCACCGCCGAGGTCGCTCCGTAGAAGCGCGCATCGACCTCCGCCAGCACGTACGGGTTGTGATAGGCCTCGCGGCCGAGCATCACGCCATCGACGTGCTCGAGATGCCGCGCAACCTCATCGAGCGTCGTGATGCCGCCGTTGATCACGATCTCCAGCGACGGAAAATCGCGCTTCAACCGATACGCATAGTCGTACTTGAGCGGCGGGATCTCGCGATTCTCCTTCGGCGACAGCCCTTTCAGGATCGCGTTGCGCGCATGCACGACGAACGTTTCGCACCCGGCCTCGGCCACCGTGCCGACGAAGTCGCGCACGAACGCGTAGTCCTCGACCGCGTCGACGCCGATCCGGTGCTTGACCGTCACCGGCACCGACACTGCATCGCGCATCGCCTTCACGCAGTCGGCGACGAGCGGCGGCTCGTTCATCAGGCACGCACCGAACGCACCGCGCTGCACGCGCTCGGACGGGCACCCGCAGTTCAGGTTGATCTCGTCGTAGCCCCACTGCTCGCCGAGCTTCGCCGCGCGCGCGAGATCGTCCCGCTCGCTGCCGCCCAATTGCAGCGCGACCGGCGATTCGCTCGGCGTGAACGCAAGATGCCGCTGGGCGTCGCCGAACAGCAGCGCGCCCGTCGTGATCATCTCCGTATACAGCCACGTATTGCGCGTCAGCGTGCGGTGGAACGACCTGCAATGGCGGTCGGTCCAGTCGAGCATCGGCGCGACGGATACGCGGCGGGGAGGAAGCGAGGGTGGAACGGACATGGAATTCGGGTACAGGCCAGACGGCACGGAACAACCCGACATTTTACCGCAAGACCGGCCCTGCCCGCCCGACACGCGCACTACCGGCCGCCCAATTCAGCATCGACCGCGCGGCGCGCCTCGTCGAACACGCGCTCGATCACGCGCCGTTCGGTGAGCAGCATCCCGTCGATCTTGACCAGCCGCCAGTCGATCCGCACGGCATCGCCCTGCAGCACGCGATAGTGCGCCCGCTCGCCGTCCCAGACCTGCTCGGTCTTCACCTCGATCTCGAAGCCGCGGTACGGCTCGCTGAAATCGCCGAGGTCGCTCCCTCTCGGTTCCATCGCACGCTCCGTGGTGATGCCGCGCCAAGCCGCCCGCGCGGCCGGCGCCGCGCGCTCAATCGTATTCGTCGGACAAAAACGACCGGCCATCGGCCGTCAGATCGACCCGGTCGGCCGTCGCCTGATAGATCAGCCCGTCATTCAGCAACGCGTAGACGACGTCGTCGAACGCGGCGGGAACCGGCCGGCTGTCGCCGAACTGGTCGATCCATTTCAGCGCCTCGATGGCTTCGGGGGAAAGGATGGGGGTCATGCGTTGGCCTCCGGCATCGGTGTCGTTCCATCCTAGCACTTCGCCCGGAAGCCGAATACCGTGGCAAACGCGCCGCGCGAAATGCAATGCGGCGCCGGCGGGCACGCTGCCCGGCGGCGCCGCACCGAGGCGCGACCCGCGCGCTCAGAGACGCGCGATCGAGACTTCCGTCGACTTCACGAGCGCGACGACTTCGGCGCCGACCTTCAGTTCGAGTTCGTCCACCGAACGGGTGGTGATCACCGACGTGACGATGCCGAACGGCGTCTCGACGTCGACTTCGGAGACCACGGAACCGCGGATGATCTCCTTGACCTTGCCCTTGAACTGGTTACGTACGTTGATTGCAGTGATGCTCATCGGGATGATCGCTCCGAAGAAAAAAGTCTCAGAACGGGCGGCCGAAGCCGCCCGGAATTAAACGGCCCAGCGGATCTGCCCGACCGGTCGAACCTTGTCTGCTTCATGCGCCGCGTCGTGCTCGCCCGCGCCGGGGCCGCCGGCGAGCACGCGTTTCAGCACGCGGTCCTCCAGCGCCGCGAAGGCGGCCGACGCGCGGGCGCGCGGCCGGTCGAGCGGCACCGACTGGTCGAGCGCCACCCGCCCCTGCTCGATCAACAGGATGCGGTCGCCGAGCGCGACGGCCTCCTGCACGTCGTGCGTGACGAGCAGCGCGGTGAACCGGTGTTCGCGCCACAGGCGCTCGATCAGCGCATGCATCTCGATGCGGGTAAGCGCGTCCAGCGCGCCGAGCGGCTCGTCGAGCAGCAGCAGTTGTGGCCGGTGCACGAGAGCGCGTGCCAGTGCGACGCGCTGCCGCTGGCCGCCCGACAGTTGCGCGGGCCAGTCGTTCGCGCGTTCCAGCAGCCCGACTTCGTCGAGCACCGCGCGGGCCTGGTCGCGCGCGCCGCGGCCGAGCCCCAGCATCACGTTCTGCAGCACGGTCTTCCACGGCAGCAGGCGCGCATCCTGGTACATGATCCGCGTATCGAGCGCGCCGCCGCCCTCGCCGCGCGTCACGAGCGCGCCGCTGCTCGGTTGCTCGAGCCCCGCGACGAGACGCAGCAGCGTCGATTTCCCGCAGCCGCTGCGGCCGACGATCGCGACGAAGCTGCCGCGCGCAATGCCGAGCTCGACGTTGTCGAGCACCGTGCGGGCGCCGAAGCGCTTGCTGACGCCCGACAGCGTGACCGCGTCGTCGGGAGCCGGGCTGCCCGGGCGCCGCCGTGCCAGCGGCACGACCGATGCGCTGCCGTCGCGTTCGAGGATCGCCGCATCGCGCGCGTCGCCATCCGCGACGCGGGCCTGCGCGAGCTCGGCCTCGAGGTCTGCGCCGGCGAGCGGGCCGTAGGCGGCCGCCGAAGTCGTCGCATTCATGCCTTTGCTCCTGATTGATAGGCGGGGTGCCAGCGCAGCGTCACGCGCTCGATCGATTTCGCCAGCACATCGGCCAGCTTGCCGAGCACCGCGTACAGCAGGATGCCGACCACCACCACGTCGGTTTGCAGGAATTCACGCGCGTTCATCGTCATGTAGCCGATGCCCGACTGCGCGGAGATCGTTTCCGCGACGATCAGCATCACCCACATCAGCCCGAGCGCGAAACGCACGCCGACGAGGATCGACGGCAACGCGCCGGGCAGGATCACGTCGCGGTACAGCGCGAAGCCGCGCACGCCGTAGCTCTTCGCCATCTCGATCAGGTTCGCGTCGACCGAGCGGATCCCGTGATACGTATTGATGTAGACGGGGAAGAACACGCCGAGCGCGACGAGGAACAGTTTCGCCTTCTCGTCGATGCCGAACCACAGGATCACGAGCGGAATCATCGCGAGCGCCGGAATGTTGCGGATCATCTGGATCGTCGAGTCGAGCGCGACCTCGGCCGCTTTCGACAGCCCGGTCGCGAGCCCCAGCGCGAGGCCGACGCCGCCGCCGATCGCGAAGCCGAACAGCGCGCGCCACGTACTCACTTTCACGTTCGCCCACATTTCGCCCGACGTCACGAGCGACCACGCCGCGCGCACGACCGCCACCGGCTCGGGCAGCACGCGGGTCGACAGCCAGCCGGTGCGCGCACCGACTTCCCATACCACCAGCAACGCGAGCGGCACGAGCCACGGCGCGACGCCGCGCCACGCGCGGGCGGCCACGGCGACGCCCGTCGTCGAGGTTTTCGTTGTCATCGCAGGCCTCCGTCGCTCAGCTCTGGCTCGTCTTCGGCAGATAGTTGTTGCCGACGATCTCGCCGAACGGCCCCGACAGCGGGCCGGCCGCTCTCTCCACGCCCTTGCCCTTGATCAGCGGGAACACGAGCTCGGCGAAGCGATACGACTCCTCGAGGTGCGGATAGCCGGACAGGATGAACGTCTCGATGCCGAGCTCCGCGTATTCGCGCATGCGTTCCGCGACCTGCTCGGGATTGCCGACGAGCGCCGTGCCGGCGCCGCCGCGCACGAGCCCCACGCCGGCCCACAGGTTCGGATAGACCTCGAGCGCCTCGCGGCCGCCTCGCTTGCCGCCGTGCAGCGCGGCCATCCGGCGCTGGCCTTCCGAATCCATGTTCGCGAACGCCTTCTGCGCACGTGCGATCGTGTCGTCGTCGAGCCGGCTGATCAGCCGCTCGGCGTCACGCCATGCTTCGTCCTCGGTCTCGCGCACGATCACGTGCAGGCGGATGCCGAACTTGATCTTGCGGCCGCGCGCGTCGGCACGTGCACGGATGTCGGCGATCTTCTTCGCGACGGCCTCGGGCGGCTCGCCCCAGGTCAGGTAGGTATCGATGTGATCGGCGGCGATCGCGTGAGCGGCCGGCGACGAGCCGCCGAACCACAGCGGCGGATGCGGGCGCTGCACGGGCGGGTAAAGCGCCTTGCCGCCTTTCGACTGCAGGTGCTTGCCGATGTAGTCGAACCCGCCGTTGTCGTGCGACGCGGCAAGCAGCCCGCGCCAGATGTTCAGGAAATCGTCGGTAATCTCGTAGCGCGTGTCGTGATCGGCGAAGAGGCCATCGCCTTCCAGCTCGGCCGCATCGCCGCCCGTGACGACGTTGATCAGCAGGCGGCCGCCCGACAGGCGGTCGAACGTCGCGGCCATCCGCGCGGCGAGCCCCGGCGAAGCGATGCCGGGGCGCACGGCGACCAGGAACTTCAGGCGCTGCGTCGCGGGAATCAGGCTCGACGCGACGACCCACGCATCCTCGCAGGAGCGGCCGGTCGGCAGCAGCACGCCGTCGTAGCCGAGCGTGTCCGCCGCCACGGCGACCTGCTTGAAGTAATCGTAGTCCGCGGCGCGCGCGCCTTCGGCCGTGCCGAGATAGCGGCTGTCGCCATGCGTGGGGATAAACCAGAACACATTCATCTGCTGCTCCTGCTTGACTGTCACTGCCGAAATTTGAAAAAAACATCGCCCTGCTCGCGTCGCGGATGAGCGACGCATGCATGGTGTGCATTCGAATCGGGATGGCTCGCCGGTCACGCCGTGCAGCGGACGAGGACGCGATCGCACGGCTGTTTCTGGGAAATCAGTCTAGGGATCGGTACCAGGCTTTGGAACGATTTTTTTGAGCTTAGGTTTTCCGCTTTCGTGATTAGCACGACGCTGGAGCGAATATCGCCGCGGCCGGGCCCTATAATGGCGCACCTATCCGAATAACTCCGCGCGCCCGGCCCCGGCCGTGCGCGCCTGCGGTGCACTCATCGATGCAGAAAGTCATCCTGCCCTTCCTGTCCGGCTTCCTGGCCGCCCTGTTCTTCCGCGAGGCCACGCTCGCCCTTCTCCACACGGCCGACCTGATCGCCGCAACCGGTTTCTCGACACAACCGTTCGCGCCGCTCGGCATTCCTGAATTTGTCGCGAACGCACTGATCAGCGCGTGCTGCGCGATTCCGATGGCGTGGCTGTTGCGCGTCTCGCCCGAGCGCGAAGCATCGTGGATCGGCGCGCTGGTGTTCGGCGGTATCGTGCTGACGGCCGCCCGCGTGTTCGCGATCGATCCGCTGCGCGGCATCTGGCCGTCGGGCAACATGCTGCCCGTGCTCGCGGCCGGCTTCGCGGCGAATGCGGTGTGGGGCTTCGGCGCGCTCGTGTTCATGCGCGCGTTCATGTCGGACGACGCGGGCGACGAATAACGCCGGCGCGCGCGACGCGTCCTTCGCGACCAGCCGACTTCCATGAAAAAGGCCGCGTGCATCTGCACGCGGCCTTTGCGTTTCCGTGTCGCGCGCCGGTCGGCCGCGCGGGCCAGCCCGATCGGCGTCAGTCCTTCAGCTTGCGCAGCGGATGCGTGTCGGGCGTCCACGGACTGTCGAACATCGCGAGCACGTCGGCGCGCGCGACGTCGGCGGCCGACTTGAAGCGCCACACCGGCTGATGATCCTTGTCGACGATCAGCGCGCGCACGCCTTCGATCACGTCGCCGTGCGCGAAGGTCGAGCGCGTGAGGTCGAGATCGCGCCGCAGGCAATCGGCCATCGTCGCGCCGCGCGCGCGTTCGACGACTTGGAGCGACACGGCCATCGACAGCGGCGACAACTGCTCGCGCATCGCATGGGTCGCCTTCTCGACCCACCCGTCCACCGCCGCGCAATCGGGCTCGGCGTCGAGCGACGCGAGGATCGCGTCGAGGTCGGGTTGCGCGAAATGCCGGTCGATCCCGGCGCGCGCATCGGCAAGCGCCGACGTGTCGGGCGTCGGCACGACCTTGTGCGCGGCAGCCGCGTCGGTCACGCACGCGACGGCCTGCGCGCCGCTGTCGATGCGCGCGCCGCGCAGCGTGTCGAGCAGCGCCGGCAGCGCGGCATCGGGCAGATAGACGTCGGCGAGTTGCGCGTACAGCGCGCCGGCCGCGTCGAGCGTCGCGCCCGTCACCGCGAGATAGCGGCCGATCGCGCCGGGCGTACGCGCGAGAAACCAGCTCATCCCGACGTCCGGGAACAGGCCGATGCGCGTTTCGGGCATCGCCATCTTCGTCGAATCGGTCACGACGCGCAGGCCGCCCGTGTGCCGCGCCGCCTGCGAGATCCCCATGCCGCCGCCCATCACGACACCGTGCATCAGCGCGATGTACGGCTTCGGATACGTGAAGATCGCATGGTTCAGCGTGTATTCCTCGATGAAGAACGTGTCGACCGCGTCGCGGTCGCCGCGCTGCCACGCGTCGTGGAAGAAGCGCACGTCGCCGCCCGCGCAGAACGCGCGCGGATGCGGGCTGTGCACGACGACCGCGACGACGTCGGGATCGTCGCGCCACGCGTCGAGCGCCTGCTGCATCAGCCGGATCATGCCGACCGACAGCGCGTTCAGCGCCTTCGGCCGGTTCAGTTCGAGAAAGCCGATGCGGTTCGCGACATACGCGCGCACGTCGGGCTGGGCGGATTCGGCGGAAACGGCGGCGGAAGTGGAGTCGGTCATGAAGGTCGTCCGGCAAACGGCAGTCGCACGCTCAGTGCGCCTGCATCTTCGAGAACAGGTTCAGCACCACGACACCCGCGATGATCAGCCCGAGGCCGATCACCGCCGGCACGTCCGGCACCTGACGATAGAGCAGCATCGCGACGAGCGTGATCAGCACGATGCCGGCGCCCGACCAGACTGCATAGATGATGCCGACCGGCATCGTGCGCAACGTGAGCGACAGGCAGTAGAACGCAACGCCGTAACCGGCGACGACGAGCACCGACGGCCACAAGCGCGTGAAACCGTCCGCCGCGCGCAGCGCGGACGTGCCGATCACTTCCGCGACGATCGCGATCGCGAGCCATGCGTAGCCGGGCAATTGCATCGCTCAGCTCCTTGCGAGGGCCAGTACCGCGTAGTCGTGGCCGAGCTCGGCGCACAGCGCCTCGACGACGAACTCGTGATCCGCGCGCTGCGGCAGCCCGGACGCGGTGATCGAGCCGATCACGCCGGCGCCGGCGACGGTCAGCGGAAACGAGCCGCCGTGCGACGCATACTCGGCGACCGGCAATCCGTGCTTGTCCGCGAGCGTCGCGCCGGCCTGCTGCATGCGCAGGCCGATCGCGTACGAGCTGCGGCGAAAATGCGCGACGACGTTGCGCTTGCGGCGCACCCAGTCGGCGTTGTCAGGCGTGGCTCCGGCGAGCGCCGCGTAAAACAGCGGCTGGCCGAACGTGACGATGTCGATCGCGATCGCATGACCGCGCGACGTCGCGAGCGCATGCATCCGGTTGCCGAGCGCCCATGCGCGAGCCGGGTCGAAATGGGGAAACACGAGCGCCTGTTCCTGCGCGCCGATCGATTGCAGATCGTGAGCGATGTCCATGAATCCGTCGATGCAGTAAGGAGAGCCGCAACGGCGCCGATGCGATCGCGCCGGGCCGCTGCCGGGATGACGACACAAACCGCTCGATTCTAGCGCACGTGCCTGCCCGTACCGGCCCCACCAGCGCTCGCCATGCGATTGTCACAAAACACTTGCACGCATTCGGGATAGCCCCTATAATTCAATTCTTCGACGGACGCGGGGTGGAGCAGTCTGGCAGCTCGTCGGGCTCATAACCCGAAGGTCGTAGGTTCAAATCCTACCCCCGCAACCAACCGTCCAGAATTTCGCAGAAAGCCCGGCCTCGCGTCGGGCTTTTTGTTTTTGCGCGTCCGGGCGCCGCGCGCCCTTCGCTTGCGCACCCGCCGTTTCGCACGACACGCCGCCGCATGCGCAGGCGTTCAAGAATGCCGCGGCCCGGTGATACACTCGCATCACCTCGTCCCTTCCACTCGACATGAAATTCTGCTCCGTCTGCGGTCACGAAGTCCTCGCGCGCATTCCTCCGGGCGACAATCGTGAGCGCTTCGTCTGCGATCACTGCGGCACGATCCACTATCAGAATCCGCGCAACGTCGTCGGCACGGTGCCGGTCTGGGGCGACCAGATCCTGCTGTGCCGCCGCGCGATCGAACCGCGCTACGGATTCTGGACGCTGCCGGCCGGTTTCATGGAAATGGGCGAAACGACCGCGGAAGCCGCCGCGCGCGAAACCCTCGAGGAGGCCGGCGCGCGCGTCGAGGTGCAGAACCTGTTCACGCTGCTCAACGTGCCGCACGTGCACCAGGTCCACCTGTTCTACCTCGCACGACTCACCGACCCGGGCTTCGAAGCCGGCGAGGAAAGCCTCGAGGTGAAACTGTTCGACGAAGCGGACATCCCGTGGGACGAGATCGCGTTCCCGACCGTCAGCCAGACCCTGCGGTTCTTCTTCGCCGATCGCGCCGCCGGCGACTACGGCGTGCACACCGGCGATATCTTCCGCTCGCTGCGCAACGGCTGAGCCGCGCCCCATGGTTCCCTGGCTCGGCCCGGACGATCCGTTCCCGCCCATCGAGCGCGCGCTCGGCCCCGCGACGGGTGCGCCCGGGCTGCTCGCCGCGAGCGCCGACCTGCTGCCGTCGCGCCTCATCGACGCCTACCTGCGCGGCATCTTCCCGTGGTACTCGGACGGCCAGCCGGTGCTGTGGTGGAGCCCCGACCCGCGCATGATCCTCGTGCCGGCCGAATTCAAGGTGTCGCCTTCGCTGCGCAAGACGCTCAAGCGCGTGCTGCGCGAGCCTCAATGGGAAGTGCGCGTCGATCACGACTTTCCCGGCGTGATGCGCGCCTGCGCGCAGGCGCCGCGCCGCGGGCAGCGCGGCACCTGGATCACCGCCGAGATCATCGACGCCTATACGTCGCTCTACCGCTCCGGCAACGCGCACAGCATCGAGACGTGGCACGACGGGCGCCGCGTCGGCGGCCTGTACGGCGTGTCGTTCGGCCGGATGTTTTTCGGCGAGTCGATGTATGCGGACGTGACCGACGCGTCGAAAATCGCGCTGGCCGCGCTCGTCGCGCACCTTCGCGAGCACGGGCTGGAAATGATAGACTGCCAGCAGAATACGTCGCATCTAGCGTCGCTCGGCGGCCGCGAGATCGCACGCAAGGCCTTTGTCGCTCACGTGCGCCGCGCGGTAGCCGAACCGCCGATTCCGTGGCACTTCGACAAGCGCGTGCTCGCCGCGCTGACGAGCCCCGCCGAAACGGCGGCGCCCACCGGGACCGAGCGCTAGCGCGGCACTCCTTCCCTGCATCGAGAGCTGCCCATGACTCATCCGACTGAGCTGCCGCTTTCACCGCTTTCGGCGCTGCAATTCTATGCAACGGCGCCCTATCCGTGCAGTTATCTGGACGGCCGCATCGCGCGCTCGCAAGTCGCGACGCCGAGCCACCTGATCAATTCCGACATCTACACCGAGCTCGTGAAGGCCGGCTTCCGCCGCTCGGGCGTGTTCACGTACCGCCCGTACTGCGACGGCTGCCGCGCATGCGTGCCGGTGCGCGTGCCGGTCGCCGCGTTCGCGCCGACGCGCACGCAGCGCCGGATGTGGAAACGGCATCGCGCGCTGGTCGCGACGGTGTCGCCGCTGCACTACGACGAAGAACACTACGCGCTCTACATGCGCTACCAGTCCGCGCGCCATGCGGGCGGCGGCATGGACCGCGACAGCCGCGACCAGTACGAACAGTTCCTGCTGCAAAGCCGGATCAACTCGCGCCTCGTCGAATTCCGCGACCTCGACGCGCCGGGCGGCGAACCCGGCAAGCTGCGGATGGTCAGCATGATCGACATCCTCGGCGACGGCCTGTCGTCGGTCTATACGTTCTTCGAGCCCGACGACCGGCACACGAGCTACGGCACCTACAACATCCTGTGGCAGATCGAGCAGGCGAAGAGCCTCGGGCTGCCCTACGTGTACCTCGGCTACTGGATCCGCGAGAGCCCGAAGATGGCCTACAAGGCGAACTTCCATCCGCTCGAAGGGCTGATCGACGGCCGCTGGAAGACGCTCGATCCGGAACGGGTCGACCTGCCGCCCGTCGACGCGGCGCTCGCGCGCGCGCCGTTGCCGGGCGGGCATTCCGGGTCGAGCTGACGCGCGTCGCGGCGGCTACGAAGCGAAGCGCGCCCGTGCCGCGCAACTCCCGGTAAAATAGCGGGTTGTCATTCATTCCGGCCGTCCGCCCCATTCCCGTGTTCAGTTCCCTCTACCCGCTGGCCCGCGCATCCCTGTTCAAGATGGATGCGGAAGACGCTCACCACCTTACGCTGCGCGCGCTCGGCGCGGCCGGCCGTACGGGCCTCGCCTGCGCGCTGTCGGCGCGCGTGCCCGACGCGCCGCGTACCGTGATGGGGCTCACGTTCCGCAACCCGGTCGGCCTCGCGGCCGGCCTCGACAAGGACGGCGCGGCCATCGACGGCCTCGCGGCGCTCGGCTTCGGCTTCATCGAGGTCGGCACGGTCACGCCGCGCCCGCAGCCCGGCAATCCGCGCCCGCGGATGTTCCGGCTGCCGCAGGCGGAAGCGCTGATCAACCGGATGGGCTTCAACAACCACGGCGTCGACCAGTTCGTGAAGAACGTCCAGGCCGCCCGCTATCGCGGCGTCCTCGGCCTGAACATCGGCAAGAACGCCGACACGCCGATCGAGCGCGCGGCCGAGGATTACCTGTACTGCCTCGAGCGCGTGTATCCGTTCGCGAGCTACGTGACGATCAACATCTCGTCGCCGAACACGAAGAACCTGCGCCAGTTGCAGGGCGCGGGCGAGCTCGACGCGCTGCTCGCCGCGCTGAAGGACAAGCAGCAGCGCCTCGCCGACCTGCACGGCAAGCTCGTTCCGCTCGCACTGAAGATCGCGCCCGATCTCGACGACGAACAGGTCAAGGAAATCGGCGACACGCTGCTGCGCCACAAGATCGAAGCGGTCATCGCCACCAATACGACGCTGTCGCGCGCGGCCGTCCAGGGCCTGCCGCATGCGGACGAAGCCGGCGGCCTGTCGGGCCGCCCGGTGTTCGACGCATCGAACGAAGTGATCCGCAAGCTGCATGCGGAAGTCGGCAACGACGTGCCGATCATCGGCGTCGGCGGCATTTTCTCGGGCGAGGATGCCCGTGCGAAGCTGGCGGCCGGCGCGGCGCTCGTCCAGCTCTATACCGGCTTCATTTATCGCGGCCCGGCGCTCGTGTCGGAATGCGTGAAGGCGATCGCCAGCGAACGCGGCGCGTAATATAGCCATAAGCAAAGTATATTTAGCTATCGATAGCATTTTTGCTATCATCGCCGTATGACGAAAACCATTGACCCCACCAGGGCAAGGACACACACGATGAAATTTCCGCTGTTGAAGAAGCTGCTGGTTGCCGGCGCGATCGGCATGTCGTTCGCCGCGGCAACCGCGCATGCGGCCGACCTCCTCGACCAGGTCAAACAACGCGGCACGCTGCGCGTCGGCCTCGAAGGCACGTTCCCGCCGTTCAACTCGAAGAGCCCGCAAGGCGACCTCGTCGGCTTCGACGTCGACATCGCGAAGGCCGTCGCGGCGAAGCTCGGCGTGAAGGCCGAATTCGTGACGACCGAATGGAGCGGCATCATCGCGGGCCTGCAGGCCGGCAAGTTCGACGTGATCGTCAACCAGGTCGGCATCACCGACAAGCGCAAGGAAACGCTCGACTTCTCGCCCGCATACACGTACTCGTCCGCGCAGCTGATCCAGCGCAAGGACGACACGCGCGCGTTCAAGTCGCTGGAAGACCTGAAGGGCAAGAAGCTCGGCGTCGCGCTCGGCACGAACTACATGGACATGGCGAAATCGGTGCCGGGCATCGACGTGAAGACGTACCCGGGCGCGCCCGAGTACCTGCGCGATCTCGCGGCCGGGCGCCTCGACGCGGCGCTCAACGACCGCCTGATGCTCGCGTACCTGACGAAGAATTCGCAGCTGCCGCTGCGCCCGGGCGCGAACGTCGGTTCGGCGAACCCGTCGGGCATCCCGTTCAAGAAGGGCAACCCGAAGTTCCAGAAGGCGATCGACGACGCGATGGCGCAACTCGAAGCCGACGGCACGTTCACGAAGATCTCCGACAAGTGGTTCGGCATCGACGTGACGAAACCGCTCAAGTAAGCACGCCTGCATTTCCCGCCTGACGGCGGGCCGGAAAGGGCGGCATCCGCAACGATGCCGCCCTTTGTTTTATCGGTCCGGTTTATGATTGCGCTTTCGCGCACGCATTCGCTTCGTATTCCATGTCGACAACGTCCCTGCTCGTCCAATCGCTGCCGGTGCTCGCCCAGGGTGCCGTGCTGACCGTCAAGTTCGCCGTGCTGTCGATGGTGTTCGGCCTGCTTGGCGCCGTCGTGCTCGCGATGATGGGCATCCGGCAGAGCGAAGCGCTCGACGGCTTCGAGCGCATCTGGGTCAACGCGCTCGCGTGGCTGGCGCGCGCGTACGTGAGCCTGATGCGCGGCACGCCGCTGCTCGTGCAGATCTTCGTCATCTATTACGGGTTGCCGAGCCTCGGCATCTCGCTCGATCCGACGCCGGCCGGCGTCATCGCGCTCTCCGCGAACGTCGCGGCCTACATGTCGGAAAGCATGCGCGGCGCGATCAACGGGATCGCGCGCGGCCAGTGGCTCGCCGCGTACAGCCTGGGGCTGTCGTGGGGGCAGACGCTGCGCTACGTGATCGGCCCGCAGGCGCTGCGCATCGCGGTGCCGAGCCTGTCGAACAGCCTGATCAGCCTGATCAAGGACACGTCGCTCGTGTCCGTGATCACCGTGACCGAACTGCTGCGCAGCGCGCAGGAAGTGATCGCCGCGACCTATCAGCCGCTGCCGCTCTATCTCGCCGCCGCGGCCGTGTACTGGATCCTGTGCCAGATCCTCGAATGGGTGCAGCGCTGGTACGAAAAGCGCCTGTCGCTGCCGTCGCGGCACTGAGCCACGCGGTTGCACCGGGCCGGCGCTCGCCGGCCCGACGCCCGCTTTCCCGTCTTCCCGTCTATTCGCCCGAATAGCGCACGCCGAGCACGGCGCGCGCCGCATCCGTCATCGCGATCATCCGCCGCGAATGGTCGTGCGTCATGATCGGGCTTTCGGTCTCGCCCGCACGCAGCAGATCGCAGAAGTGCTCGGTTTCGTAGTTCAGCCCGCCGCCGTCGACCGGCGCATCGAGCTCGACGGTGCGCCCGTCCGCGTAGCGGATCGTCGCACGCGCGGGGTTCCACCACTTCTCGTGTATCGTCACGTGGCCGCCCGCCGCGGCGATCAGCGCGTCGCCGCGCCCCATCACGTCGAGACCGCAAAAGAGCTGTGCGATCCCGCCGTTCTCATGCACGCTGTTCAGGCTCGCGAACAGGTCGACGCCCGTCGCGCCGACGCGTCCGAGCGTCTGCACGTCGCGCGCCGCGCCGAGCCAGTCGACGGCAAGGAACGCCTCGTAGATGCCGATGTCGAGCAGCGCGCCGCCCGCGCGATCGAGCCGATAGACGGAATGCGCCTCCGGCACCGACGACGATGCGCAGCCCGCCCGCACGAGCCGGATCTCGCCGATCGGATCGTCACGCAGGTGCGCACGCAACTGACGGTACAGCGGAAAGAATGGCGGCTTCATCGCCTCCATGAAGAGCCGCCCGGCAGCGCGCGCCGCGTGCAGCACCGTGTCGAGTTGCGCGGCGTTCAGCGCGGCGGGTTTCTCGCACAGCACCGCCTTGCCGGCAGCCAGTGCGGCCAGCGTGTACTGCGCATGACTGTCATGGAGCGTCGCGATGTAGACCGCGTCGATATCGCTCGCGAGGAGCGCGTCGAGGCTCGCGGCAGGCGTGCCGCCGCATGTCTCGCAGAAGGCGGCCGTTGCGTCGGCGCGGCGGGCCCAGGCGCCGGCGAGCGTGGCGCCCGGCACGTGCGCGAGGCTTTGCGCGAAGCGGCGCGCGATGCTGCCTGCGCCGACGATGCCGAAGCGCACCGGGCGATGGTCGTTGTCGTTCATCCTGATCTTCCGTGTCGGTCGTATGGCGGTTGCCGGCACGCTGCCGGCCGGCCGTCATGATAAACGGCCCCGCGGCACACGGATGGACGACACGCGCGCCGTCAGGCCCGCACCGGCACGTCGACCGAGAAATCGCGCGAAATCTCGTCCGCGCTGAAATCGATCAGCGCGAGGGACGCTGCTTCGGCTTCTCGCGGGTCGCGCCGCTCGATCGCGTCGACGACGCGCGCATGCGCCTTCACCGCGATGTCGTGCGCGCCTTCCTTCTGCACGACGCGCGGATTCACGAGACGCACCGCCCCGCGCACGATCGCCGCCATCTGCTGGAAGAACTGGTTGCCGCTTGCCTGGACGATCCGCGTATGCAGCAACTCGTCCGCCGTGTCGTAGCCGGAATCGCCCGGCTGCAGCACCTTGAACGCATCGAACGCTTCGCGAATGCCCGCGATGTCGGCGGCCGTCGCACGCACGGCCGCCTGCGCGGTCGCGCGTGGTTCGATCAGCATCCGGAATTCGATGACGTCGCGCATGAACTGCGGATCGGGCTTTGCCCGAAATCGCCAGCTCACGACGTCTTCGTCGATCATCCGCCAGTCGCGCATCGGCCGCACGCGCGTCCCGACTTTCGGACGCACGTCGAGCATGTCGCGCGCAAGCAACATCGACAACGCCTCCCGCATCACCGTGCGGCTCACGTCGAACTCTTTCGACAGCACGTCCTGCGGCGGCAAGATGCCGCCGTACTTGTCCTCGACGATACCCGCGACAAGCCCATCCATCACTTTGGCGACCAGTGACCGGTCTTTGCCCTGCTCCATGACACCTCCCCGTGCGTCGATTTGCGAACACCTGCTCCGCAGTTCCGCCGGCCCTGGTTACTACTCTGTTCTTATGATCTATAAGTTGATGAGTTCGACGATATTTCGCTATCTGGTAAACACCTGACAGGGTTATCCCTCTTTTGAACGAGGTGATTTATACGGCTAAAAAAAAAGCCCGGGAAGCGCGCCGCGCCTGCCGGACCCCGGTTTCCACAAGATTTAACTATGCAATCCGTGACGACCGATACCGCGCCGTTACGGACTGCTTCTCATTCAGTTTCAGCCAGCCGGATAAGCGATCGTTTCAACGCCGTTTTCCGTGCCGAGCAAGCACAGATTCGCGCCGCGCTCCGCGAACAGGCCGACCGTCACGACGCCCGGCCATGCGTTCACCTGTGCCTCGAAACCGCGCGGATCGGCGATCTGCAGGCCCTTCACGTCGATGATCTCGTTGCCGTTGTCGGTGATGTAGGGTGCGCCGTCCTTCGTCACGCGCAGCACGGGCACGCCGCCGAGCGCGGTCACGCGCCGGCCGATCGCCGTGCGCGCCATCGGTACGACCTCGATCGGCAGCGGGAACGCGCCGAGCACCGGCACGCGCTTGCTCGCGTCCGCAATGCAGACGAACGTGTCGGCCACCGACGCGACGATCTTCTCACGCGTCAGCGCGCCGCCGCCGCCCTTGATCATCGCGCCGCCGGCGTCGATCTCGTCGGCGCCGTCGACGTACACCTGCAGCGAGTCGATCTCGTTCAGGTCGAACACCTTGATGCCGTGCGATTTCAGGCGTTCGGTCGTGGCGACCGAGCTCGACACGGCGCCGCGATAGCGCGACTTGACGGCCGCGAGCGCGTCGATGAAGCAGTTGGCGGTCGAGCCGGTGCCGACACCGATCACGGCGCCTTCCGGCACGTTCTGGATCACGTAATCGGCGGCGGCCTGGCCGACGAGGCGTTTGAGTTCGTCTTGAGTCATGGCGTGGTAATGCTGCGGGATTGCTGAAAACCGCCAGTTTACCGGAGTCGGCGGACGCCCCCGCGTTTTTCGGCGTGCAATGCGCCGCGCATTCAGCGCGTGTCGGCCACCGGAGCGGGAACCGCCGTTTGCGCGCCGGGGAAGTACTTGTCGAGCAGCGCCTGCGCGATCGCGTCGCTTTCCGCGTCCGGGTCGCCCGCGTAGTCGGACGGCCGGAAATGCATCTGGAACGCCGCGAACACGCGCCGCGTGCGCGTGTCGAGCACGCCGTCGGTCGGCACGTCGTAGCCGTAGCGCGCGAGCTTGAGCTGCAGTTCGCGCACGTCGACCGGCGCGTGCGGGTCGCGGCCGCCGAGCCGCGCGGCAACGGTGGCGTCGTCCGGCCACGCGCCGATGCCTGCTTGCGCGAGCGCATGCCACGGGAACAGCGGCCCGGGATCGATCTTGCGTTGCGGCGCGATGTCGCTGTGCCCGACCACGCGCGTCGGCGCAATCCCGTAGCGCGCGACGATGTCCTTCGACAGGCGGATCAGCGCGTCGACCTGTTCGGGTGGATACGGCTGCCAGGTGCGCTGCTGCGGGTCGAGCGGGCCGCGGTTCACGTTCTCGATGCCGATCGACACCGCGTTCAGCTCGGTCGTGCCCTGCCACTCGCTGACGCCCGCGTGCCATGCACGCCGCGCTTCCGGAACGAGTTGGTGGACGACGGGCATCCCGCGCTCGGTGGGCGGCCGCGGCGGAACGACGTAGTGCACGCTGACCGAATCGCCGGTCAACGTGCGCAAGGATTTCGTCTCGTCGCTTTCGGTGTAGTGCATCACGAGAAAGCGAATCCGCGAATCGGCGCCGCGCGCGTGCAGGCTCGTGTCGGCGTAGTAGGTGCCGCGCTCGACGAGCGACGGCGACGTGCAGGCCGCCAGCAGGCCGAGCACGGCGCAGGAGATGCCGGCACGAAACAGGGTCATCGGTCGCGGGTTCCGGGTAGCCGCGTGCCGCCTTGCATCGGGGCACGCGTCGCTTGGGTGATTCGACGCCCGCGCATCGCGCGCGGGACGGGCGGACCCGGGGCTCAGCCCTTCACGCGCCGCTGGCGCACGGCTTCGTACAGGCAAACGCCGCTCGCGACCGACACGTTCAGGCTTTCCACGCTGCCGGCCATCGGGATGCTCATCACTTCGTCGCAGGTGTCGCGCGTGAGCCGGCGCATGCCTTCGCCTTCCGCGCCCATCACGAGCGCGACCGGGCCGTCGAGCTTCGTTTCGTAGAGCGTCGCCGGCGCCTCGTCCGACGTCCCGATGATCCACACGCCGGCTTCCTTCAGCTCGCGCAGCGCACGGGCGAGGTTCGTCACGGTGATGTAGGGCACGGTATCGGCTGCACCGCTCGCCACCTTGGCGGCAGTCGCGTTCAGGCCGACCGCGCGATCGCGCGGCGCGATGACCGCGTGCGCGCCGGCCGAATCGGCGACCCGCAGGCAGGCGCCGAGATTGTGCGGATCGGTGACGCCGTCGAGCACGAGCAGCAGCGCAGGCCCGTTGATGCCGTCGAGCAGCTCGGACAGGTTCTGCGCGAGCGGCATGTCCTCGACGCGTGCGACGACGCCCTGGTGGCGCTCGGTATGCGCGAGACCCCACAGGCGCGTTTCGTCGGCTGCGATCAGCCGCACGCCCGCTTCCTTCGCGGCGTGCAGGAACTCCTGCATGCGGCGGTCGCGGCGCGTCTGGTCGTACAGCACCTCCGCCACCGTCGATGCATCGTGCCGCAAACGTGCGGTCACCGCATGAAAACCGTAAAGAACCTTCAGACGTGACATGACTGGAACAACCTTCGATCAAACAGGCGGCCGCGCGATGCGCGCAGCCGCGATCCATGGAAAAGGAAAGCGCCGCGTGGCCGGCCGATGGCCGATAACGCGGCGTCTCTCGATACTGCAGGGCGTGCGCACACGCCGCCCCGAACGCTCAGTACTTCTTGCGGGCGCGGGCCTTCTTCGCGGTCGGCTTCGCCGGCGCGCCGCCGCCACCGCCGCCCTTCTTCTTCGCGGCGCCACGTGCGGCGCGCGCTTCCTTCACCGCGACGCTCGGCGCGCTCGCGGCCTTCTTGCCACGCGGCACGGTGTCCTCCACCGGCGGCAGCGCACGCACGCGCGGGCCGCTGCCGTTGCGATCGACGCCGGCAGCAGGTGCGGGCGACGGACGCGGCGCCTTCACCGGCGTATCGCGCACGAGGCGGAAATCGATCTTGCGCGCGTCGAGATCGACGCGGCTCACCTGCACGCGCACGCGGTCCGACAGGCGATAACGGATACCCGTGCGTTCGCCGCGCAGCTCGTTCTTGATCTCGTCGTACTGGAAGTAGTCGGAGCCGAGCTCCGTCACGTGCACGAGCCCTTCGATGAACAGCGTGTCGAGCTGCACGAAGATGCCGAACGACGTCACGCCGTTCACCATCCCGCCGTACTCCTCGCCGAGCTTGTCGCGCATGAAGTAGCACTTGAGCCACGCCTCGACGTCGCGCGACGCCTCGTCCGCACGGCGCTCGTTCGCCGAGCAGTGCAGGCCGAGCTCCTCCCAGATCGCCGTGTTCGAACGCGAGCGGCCGCGCGCCTCGTCGTCGGCCTGCTGCATCGCGCGGGCGCGCGGCGACAGCGCGGTGTTCAGCTCGAAGCCTTCAGGCGCCTTCGGCACGTACTTCTTGCCGGACAGGATCGCGTAGATCGCGCGATGCGTGAGCAGGTCCGGGTAGCGGCGGATCGGGCTCGTGAAGTGCGCGTACGCCTCGTATGCGAGACCGAAGTGGCCGATGTTGTCCGGGCTGTAGACGGCCTGCTGCATCGAGCGCAGCAGCATCGGCTGCAGCATCTGCGCGTCCGGCCGGTCGCGGATCTGCGCCATCAGCGCCGCGTAGTCGCTCGCGTGCGGCTTGTCGCCGCCGCCGAGCGACAGGCCCATGCCGCGCAGGAACGCGCGCAGGTTCTCGAGCTTCTCCGGCGTCGGCCCCGCGTGCACGCGGTACAGGCCCGGATGCTTGTTGCGCTTCAGGAAATCGGCCGCGCAGACGTTCGCGGCCAGCATGCATTCCTCGATCAGCTTGTGCGCGTCGTTGCGCTGGCGCGGCACGATCTGCTCGATCTTGCCTTGCGAGTTGCAGACGATGTAGGTCTCGGTCGTGTCGAAATCGATCGCGCCGCGCTTTTGACGTGCGGCGAACAGCGACTTGTAGACGCCGTACAGATCCTGCAGGTGCGGCAGCAGATCCGCGCGGCGCGCGGCCTCCGGCCCCTTCGTGTTCGACAGCACGGCGGCGACTTCGGTGTATGTGAGGCGCGCCGCCGAATGGATCACGGCCGGATAGAACTGGTATGCCTTGATCTCGCCGCGCGCGGTGATCACCATGTCGCATGCGAGCACGCAGCGGTCGACCTGCGGGTTCAGCGAACAGAGCCCGTTCGACAGCTTCTCCGGCAGCATCGGGATCACGCGGCGCGGGAAGTAGACCGACGTGCTGCGCTCGAGCGCGTCGGCATCGAGGCCGCTGCCCGGCTGGACGTAGTGCGACACGTCGGCGATCGCGACGATCAGCCGGTAGCCGTCGCCGCGGCCGACCTTCACCGGCTCGCAATAGACGGCATCGTCGAAGTCGCGCGCATCCTCGCCGTCGATCGTCACGAGCGGCACGTCGCGCAAGTCGACGCGGAAACGCAGGTCGGCCGGACGCACCTTGTCGGGCAGCGCGGCGGCTTCGTCGAGCGCCGGCTGGCTGAATTCGTGCGGCACGCCGTACTTGCGCACCGCGATCTCGATTTCCATGCCCGGATCGTCGATATCGCCGAGCACCTCGACGACACGGCCGAGCGCCTGCGAATGGCGGCTCGGGAAATCGGTCAGCTCGACGACGACGACCTGCCCGACCTTCGCCTTCTTCACGTTCTGCGTGATCAGGATATCGTGGCCGATACGCTTGTCTTCCGGCGCGACGATCAGCGCACCGTTCTCGTTCAGCAGGCGGCCGATCACGCGCTTGTTCGCGCGCTCGGTGACTTCGACGACATGCCCTTCCGGGCGGCCGCGGCGATCGTAGCCGACGATCCGCGCGAGGACGCGATCGTTGTGCATCACCTTCTGCATTTCGCCGTTCGGGAGGAAGAGGTCGTCCTGGCCGTCGTCGCGGATCACGAACCCGTAGCCGTCGCGATGCCCCTGCACACGCCCCGCGACGAAATTCGACGGATGGGTCAACTGGTAGTGGCCGCGCTTGTCGAGGCGGATCTGGCCATCGCGCTCCATCGCGGCGACCCGCCGGAAGAACCCCTCGCGCTCCTGACGCTTGATCGACAGGGCTTCGGCGATGTCGTTGGCGGCTAGCGGCGCGTCGCTCGTACGCAGCACGCCGAGAATTTCTTCACGGCTCGGAATGGGGTACGGATATTTGCTCAAGGGTTTGTCGATGATTGTTCTCGTTGCGTTGACTGATGGTGCACGGCATCAACATAGAGGTGTCCGTCTGACAGTTCTATATTGACGGCGGCGGGTCATTCTATCACCCGCCCGTGTCGCCAAATGTCGGGAATGCCGCGCGCAGGCGCGGCGGCGGCCGGTTTGCGGTGCATCGCAAAAAAGTGTTGACAGGGATAATTGGGGCGCTATAATTTCGCTTCTTTGCAGCAAGCAGCTACTGCAAAACGTGCCCAGGTGGCGGAATTGGTAGACGCACTAGGTTCAGGTCCTAGCGGTGGCAACATCGTGGAGGTTCGAGTCCTCTCCTGGGCACCATCTGTTTTTTAAAAAGGTCGGCTTCTAGCCGGCCTTTTTTCATTTCAAGCCCAGGAAGAAAAGTGCTTCCTGCATTCAAAAAGGTCAGCGAAAGCCGACCTTTTTTCGTTTGCCCGGCGGACGCGGCCGGCCGTACCTACGCGGTCGCGCGCCAGCCCTCCCTTTCACCGGCTCAGGCGGCACGCGAGCAACCCGTTGCGTGTCGACACGAAACGCCAGACATCCGGCTGGTAATGAAGAGCAGCGAGCATCCGGCCACCATCGTGCACGGGATCACGACCGCGAAGATCCAGTGGAATGCACGGGAAAAGCGATCGTCGTTCTGGATCTTGAACTCGCCTTTGTTCGAGAGGGCCGCGGCCGGCAGCGACATCCCCGCGACGCGAATCGCCTGCAGCGCGACATGCGACAGTTCGTGGTCCGAATTGCCGGTCCGAGCCATGGATCGCGTCGATACGGGGCCACGGGCACCGGAACCTCGCCGCGCAACGTTTTAGGAGGTGCGAGCGGGCGATCGAGCGCGACTGAATATTTTGGGAGCTCCGATGAAATTGTGTTGACAGCCACTCGGGACCAGCTATAATTGCGGTCTTTCGCATCGCAGCAAGCGAAACGTGCCCAGGTGGCGGAATTGGTAGACGCACTAGGTTCAGGTCCTAGCGGTGGCAACATCGTGGAGGTTCGAGTCCTCTCCTGGGCACCATCTGTTTTTTAAAAAGGTCGGCTTCTAGCCGGCCTTTTTTCATTTCAAGCCCAGGAAGCAAAGCGCCTGCGCGCTTTGCACGAGGACTCGAAAGGCTGCGCTTGCAAGCGCAGCCGGGGTCGCGCATGGGTGACCGAGCCCTCTCCTGGGCACCATCTGTTTTCGAAAAGGTCGGCTTCTAAGCCGGCCTTTTTCATTTCAAGCCCAGGAAGCAAAGCGCCTGTCTTCGGCCCTTATGTCGGCCGCTCCGATCGATAGCAGAATTTATCGGTTATCAATCACCCTCTCCCGTTGTTACGTTAGCCGCCTCGCTTTCAACGCATCCAACGAGGAACCCTTCATGACGTCGATGAACCGCCGCGCATTCGCACGCGCAATGCTGGCCGCAGGCCTCGCTGCCGCCGGCGTCCGCGCGCACGCCGAGAATGCGCCGGGCACATTGCGCATCGGCTACCAGAAGTCGTCGACGCTGATCACGCTGCTCAAGACGCGCGGCACGCTTGAGCAGGCGCTGACGCCGCTCGGCCTGCGCGTGTCATGGCATGAATTCGCGAGCGGATTGCCGCTGACCGAAGCGCTCAACGTCGGCGCCGTCGACTTCAGTGCCGATGTGGCCGATACGGTCCCGGTCTTCGCACAGGCCGCGCATGCGCGTTTCGTGTACGTCGCGCAGGAGGCGCCTTCGCCGAAAGCGCAGGCGATCGTCGTCAAGCAGGACAGCGCGCTGCGCACGCTCGCCGATCTCAAGGGCCGGCGTATCGCGGTCACCAAGGCGGCCGGCAGCCACTACCTGCTGCTTGCCGCGCTCGCACGCGCGAAGCTCGCGCCCGCCGAGGTGGCGATCCATTACCTGACGCCCGCGGACGGCCGCGCCGCGTTCGAGCGCGGCAGCGTGGACGCATGGATCACGTGGGACCCCTATGTCGCGTCGGTCGACCGGAATCCCGACGTACGGATCCTGGCCGACGGCAACGGACTCGCGTCGTACCAGCGCTATTACCTTGCATCGAGCAGCTTTGCCGCCGCGCGCCCCGACGTCGTCCAGATTCTGTTCGACCAACTGTCGCTGGCCGGCGCGTGGCTGCGCGACCATCCGCAGGAGGCCGCGAACACGCTCGCACCGATCTGGGGGCTCGATGCCGCGACGATCGCGCGGGCGAATGCGCGACGCAGCTACCTCGTCCGCGCGGTGACCACGCAAAACTTCGGCGAACAGCAGAAGATCGCCGATACGTTCCTGGCGGCTGGACTGCTACCCGCCCGCGTCGATACGAGCCAGGCGCAGCGCTGGAATTTCGCCGCGAAGCGTGCGGAACCGGTCGGCGCGTGACGGGCTCGTGGCGCATTATTTTTACCGTCCCGAATGAAATTATGTTGACAGGCTCAATCAGCACGCTATAATTTCGGTCTTTCGCATCGCAGCAAGCGAAACGTGCCCAGGTGGCGGAATTGGTAGACGCACTAGGTTCAGGTCCTAGCGGTGGCAACATCGTGGAGGTTCGAGTCCTCTCCTGGGCACCATCTGTTTTTTTAAAAAGGTCGGCTTCTAGCCGGCCTTTTTCATTTCAAGCCCAGGAAGCAAAGCGCCTGCGCGCTTTGCGCGAGGACTCAAAAGGCTGCGCTTGCAAGCCCGCGCATGCAGGCCCGAGCGACAATCGCGACGCGCGGCCGGCCCCACATTCACCAGACAAATCCGAAATTCCCGGCCTCGCGGCGAGCCGCGCGTGCCCTGCCCGGCGCGCCTTCCCCCGCCGCAACCGGGATTTCCCTAGGCTGACAGGTCGCCGCTCACGCGGTTAAATAAATCAACGTGATTTATTTAATGCGCCGCCGCACGGCGCGCCATGGAAGGAGACGCCATGAGAAGCCCGCACTTCGGCCAGGGAAGCAATTCGGCCAACGTGCGCCGTTACAACGAGCGCCTGCTGCTGAAGACGCTGCGCCGCGCGGGCAGCGCATCGAAGGCCGATCTCGCCCGTCTCGCGAGCATGACGGGTACGGCGGTTGGCAGCATCATCGCATCGCTCGCCGACGCGAAGCTGATCCAATTCGCCGGCCGCACCGAAGGCCAGCGCGGCCAACCCGCTTCGCTGATCCGTCTCGATCCGCGCGGCGCGTTCGGCATTGGCGTCCATCTCGACCGCATGCGCATCGAGACGGCGCTCGTCAACTTCGCCGGCGACGTGCTCGGCCGCCGCTCGCACGACACGCTGCTGCCCCCGCCCGCCGACGTGCTCGAAATCGTGCGTCGCGACATCGACGCGATGCAGGCCCTGCTCCCCGACCATGAACGCGCGCGCCTGACCGGCGTCGGCGTCGCGCAGCCGTACAACCTCGGCGCGTGGATGCGCGAGCTCGGTCTCGCGCCGGACACGTTTCACGCCTGGGAAGACGTCGATTTCGCGGCCGACCTCGGCCGCACGCTGTCTCTGCCCGTGTTCGGCGAAAACGACGGCAACGCGGCCGCGATCGCCGAACTGTTCTACGGGTACGGCCGGCAGTGCGACGACTTCGTCTACCTGTTCATCGGGCCGGCGATCGGCGGCGGCATCGCGATCGACGGCGACTGCCTGCGCGGCGTGACCGGCAATGCGGGCGACATCGCGGTGATTCCGGTGCCGCCGAGCCGGCTGGCCTCCGCGCCGCCGCCGCGCGGCCCGTGGGACATCCTGCTCGCGCGCGCATCGCTGCATGCGCTCGTGCGCCACCTGCGCCATCACGGCGAGACGGTCGAGAACCGCGCCGATCTCGAAGCATGCATCGCCCGCGGCCTGCCGGCCGTCGACGAATGGATCGACGACTGCGTCGACGCGCTCGCGCCGGCGTTGCGCGCGGTCCTGTGCGTGATCGACGCACCGGTGGTCGTGATCGATGCCGACACCGACGCGGGCCTGCTCGACGCGGTCACGACCCGCCTGCGCGCTGCGCTCGTGGCCACCGCGCCCGAGGCGCGCGGCACGCCGGTGCTCGTACGCGGCACGTTCGGCGCCGACGCCGGCGCGATCGGCGCCGCCACGCTGCCGATGTTTTTCAACTTCTCCCCGCGGGCCGGCATCCTCAAGGGCGCCCGCACCGACTCGCAGGAGGTCAACCATGTCGCGATCTGAGTCGCCCCGTCCGCTGCTCGAAATGCGCGGGATCAGCAAGACGTTCCCGGCCGTACGCGCGCTCGACAACGTCAGCCTGACCGTCTATCCGGGCGAGATCCATTCGCTGATGGGCGAGAACGGCGCAGGCAAGTCGACGCTGATGAAGATCCTGTCGGGCGCATACCGCGCCGACGCCGGCGGCGAGATCCTGATCGACGGCAAACGCATCGACATCGACGGCCCGCTCGCCGCGCGCGATGCCGGCGTCGCGGTGATCTACCAGGAGCTGTGCCTGTCGCCGAACCTGACCGTCGCGGAAAACATCTACGTCGGCCGCGAACTGCGCCGCGGCAACCGGCGCTGGGGCACGATCGACCGCGCGGCGATGGCGCGCGGCTGCCAGGACGTGCTCGCGCGCCTGGGCGCGCCGTTCGGGCCCGACACGCTCGTCGACACGCTGTCGATCGCCGAACAGCAGCTCGTCGAAATCGCGCGCGCCGTGCACACCCGCGCCCGGATCCTCGTGATGGACGAGCCGACCACGCCGTTGTCGTCGCGCGAAACCGAACACCTGTTCCGACTGATCCGCCAGTTGCGCGAGGAAGGTCTCGCGATCATCTACATCAGCCACCGGATGGCGGAGATCTACGAGCTGTCCGATCGCGTGTCGGTGCTGCGCGACGGCACGTACGTCGGCACGCTGGAGCGCGCGGCGCTGTCGGCCGACCGGCTCGTCGGGATGATGGTCGGCCGCGACATCTCCGGTTTCTACAAGAAGGAACACGCACCGTACGATCCCGGCCACCTGCTGCTGTCGGTCCGCGACATCGCCGACGGCGCGCGCGTGCGCGGCTGCAGCCTCGACTTGCACGCAGGCGAGGTGCTCGGCATCGCGGGGCTCGTCGGCGCGGGCCGCACCGAGCTCGCGCGGCTGATCTTCGGGGCCGAGCCGCGCGTGCGCGGCGACGTGAAGCTCGGCGAGCGCACGTTCGGCGCGCACTCGCCGCGCGACGCGATCGACGCGGGCCTCGTCTACCTGACGGAAGACCGCAAGCGCCAGGGCCTGTTCCTCGACATGAGCGTGCGCGACAACATCAACATCTCGGTGTGCAACCGCGATGCCCGGCTCGGCGCGCTCGACCTCGCGCGCGGCGCCGAACGTGCGCGCGACGCCATCGCATCGCTGTCGATCCGCGTCCCGCACGCGAACGTCAACGTCGGCGCGCTGTCGGGCGGCAACCAGCAGAAAGTGCTGCTGTCGCGCCTGCTCGAGACGAAGCCGCGCGTGCTGATCCTCGACGAACCGACACGCGGCGTGGACATCGGCGCGAAATCCGAGATCTACCGGATCATCAACGAACTGGCCCGCGCTGGCGTGGGCGTGATCGTGATCTCCAGCGAGCTGCCGGAAATCATCGGCGTCGCCGATCGCGTGCTCGTGATGCGCGAAGGCGAGATCGCGGGCGAACTCGGCGGACACACGCATACGCCGATCACGCAGGAAGCGATCATCGCGCTCGCCACCGGCTCGCAGGCCGAACTGGCCGACGCGCACTGAGCCGCCCTTTTCATTTCACTCTTACCTTCAGGCTACCGAAATGATCAACCCGACCAAGCAGCGGAACCTCGCTTCCGCGACCGCCCAACCGGTCGCCAACCGCACGCCCCTGATGCGCGGCGCCGATCATCGCGCCCGCATGCAATCGCTGATCCGCACGGCCGGCATGCTGCCGGTGCTGCTGGTCCTGTGCGTCGGCTTCGGCTTCCTGACCGACGGCTTCTTCACGTGGCAGAACCTGTCGATCGTCACGCAGCAGGCGTCGATCAACATCGTGCTCGCCGCCGGCATGACGTTCGTGATCCTGACGGGCGGCATCGACCTGTCGGTCGGCTCGGTGCTCGCCGCCGCGGCCGTCGCGGCGCTCATCGCGTCGACCATTCCCGGTTGGGGCTGGCTCGGCGTGCCGTTCGCGCTCGCCGTAGGCCTCGTGTTCGGCGCGATCAACGGCGGGCTGATCTCGTTCCTGCGCCTGCCGCCGTTCATCGTCACGCTCGGCGCGATGACGGCCGTACGCGGCGTCGCGCGCCTGATCGGCAACGACACGACCGTGTTCAATCCGCAACTGCCGTTCGCGTTCATCGGCAACGGCTCGATCCTCGGCGTGCCGTGGCTCGTCGTGATCGCGTGCGCAGTGATCGCGATCTCGTGGTTCATCCTGCGCCGCACGGTGCTCGGGATGCGCATCTATTCGGTCGGCGGCAACCCGGAAGCCGCGCGCCTGTCGGGCATCAACGTGCGGGCGATCCAGATGTTCGTGTATGCGGCGTCGGGCCTGCTCGCCGGCCTCGGCGCGGTGATGTCGGCCGCGCGCCTGTATGCGGCCAACGGCCTGCAGCTCGGCCAGTCGTACGAGCTCGATGCGATCGCCGCGGTGATCCTCGGCGGCACGAGCTTCGTCGGCGGCGTCGGTTCGATCGTCGGCACGCTGATCGGCGCGCTGATCATCGCGGTGCTGACCAACGGCCTCGTGCTGCTCGGCGTGTCCGACATCTGGCAGTACATCATCAAGGGGCTGGTGATCATCGGCGCGGTCGCACTCGACCGCTATCGCCAGCGCGACTCGGCCCGTACCTGACACGCTTGCCTCACCGCGCATTCCTTACCGTTCCACCATCGCGGCGCAGGCAGGTCCTCCTGCGTCCGTTCGCCAACAGACCTCTCGGAGACACAACGACATGTTCAAGCACACCGCCGCCCTGACCGCCGTCGCCTGCGCACTCGCCTTCGGCGCCACCGCCGCCCAGGCAGCCGACAAGCCGCTGAAATCAATCGGCGTCACGGTCGGGTCGCTCGGCAATCCGTACTTCGTCACGATCGTGAAAGGCGCCGAAGCGCGCGCGAAGCAGCTCAACCCGAATGCGAAAGTCACGGCCGTATCGGCCGACTACGACCTGAACAAGCAGTTCACGCAGATCGACAACTTCATCTCCGCGCACGTCGACATGATCCTGCTCAACGCGACCGACCCGAAGGCGATCGAGCCGGCGGTGAAGAAGGCGCAGGCGGCCGGCATCACGGTCGTCGCGGTGGACGTCGCGGCGGCCGGCGCGAACGCGACCGTGCAGACCAACAACGTGAAGGCCGGCGAACTCGCGTGCGACTACCTCGCGAAGAAGCTGAACGGCAAGGGCAACGTGATCATCGAGAACGGCCCGCAGGTGTCGGCCGTGATCGACCGCGTGAACGGCTGCAAGACCGTGCTCGCGAAGAACCCGGGCATCAAGCTGCTGTCGAGCGACCAGGACGGCAAGGGCTCGCGCGAAGGCGGGATGAATGCGATGCAGGGCTACCTGACGCGCTTTCCGAAGCTCGACGGCGTATTCACGATCAACGACCCGCAGGCGATCGGCACCGATCTCGCGGCGAAGCAGCTGAACCGCCCGAACATCGTGATCACGTCGGTCGACGGCGCACCCGACATCGAGGTGGCGCTGAAGTCGAACACGCTCGTGCAGGCGTCGTCGAGCCAGGATCCGTGGGCGATGGCGCAGCAGGCCGTCAACGTCGGCTACGGGATCATGAACGGCCAGAAGCCGGCCAATCCGATGATCCTGATCGAGCCGACACTCGTCACGCGCGACAACGTGAAGACCTACAAGGGCTGGAGCTCCCCGCGCTGATCGCGGCGCCCGCGCCCGCCCGCCCGCGAGGCCGGGCGGTGCCGGGCCGCGTCTGCGCGCGCGACGGCCGGCACTGCCCGCCTGTTCAGATCAACCGCTGTACGGCCGCGTGCGATGCCGCGGCACAAGGTTTCCCCATGACGACGACGTTTCCCCGCCTGATCGTGTTCGGCGAAGCGCTGACCGACTTCATCCGCGACGACGCGCAGCACTGGCGCAGCATCGCCGGCGGCTCGTGCTGGAACGTCGCGCGCGTCGGCGCGCGGCTCGGCGCGCCGACCGCCTTTGCCGGCACGGTCAGCCGCGATACCTTCGGCGACGAGCTGATGCGCAAGAGCGCCGACGCGGGGCTCGACATGCGCTTCATCCGGCAGGTCGACCGCGCACCGCTGCTCGCGATGGTCGTGTCGAAGCAGCCGCCCCACTATTTCTTCATCGGCGAAAACAGCGCCGATCTCGCGTTCGATCCGGCCGACTTGCCGGCCGGCGCCTTCGACGCGGCCGACATCGTGCACGTCGGCTCGCTCGGCGTGGTGCGCGAGCCGCTCGCGTCGCGCCTGATCGAAGTCGCGCAGGCCGCGCGGGCGGCCGGCAAGCGGATCTCGTTCGATCCGAACTTCCGCGCGCCGATGGCCGCGCCGTCGTACCGCGACACGCTGCGCCGGCTGAGCGCGCTCGCCGACTGGATCAAGGTATCCGACGAGGACCTGCGCGGGCTCTTTCCCGAACTCGACGAAGCGGCCGCGCTCGCGCAACTGCGTGCATGGGCGCCCGACGCGACGATGCTCGTCACGCGCGGCGCAGCCGGCATGCAACTGCTGCATCGCGATACCGTGCTGTTCCAGCCCGCGTTCCCGACCGAGGTCGCCGACACGGTCGGCTGTGGCGACGCGAGCATCGGCGGCTGGCTCGCGAGCCAGCTCGCCCGGCCCGACGCGTCGGCCGCCGAGCATCTGCGCTACGCGGCCGCTTGCGCGGCCGTCGTCTGCGAGCATGCGGGCGCCTATGCGCCGACGGCCGCGGAAGTGGCCGGCATGATCGAGCGCACCGGCGCCAGCGTCGGCGCCGCGCTTTCGCAATAGACGGCGCCGACGCGCGGCGCGGGCGGTGCGTCGAGCGCCGCGAAATGATCGGGCTGCGGCGAGTCGGCGTCGGGGCGGATCGTCCTCGAGCCCCGTCAGCGCCTTACGCGTGATCGCGCGAGCCGTTAATCCGTCACGACCGCGATACGCATCCGGTTGACGATCTCCGACATCCGCCACGTGCGCGACGCCGCGCTACGCGCGCAAATCGTCGCGTTCGAGGCGATGACGAATGTAAGGAATGCCATCGTGCACGACGCTCACACGCCGCATGCCGAGCTTGCGCGCCACGTTCAGCGAGCCGCCGTTGGCCTCCGCGATATCGGCGATCACGCGCGGCAGGCGCAAGGTATCGAACGCGTGCCGCACGACGGCCGTCGCGGCCTCGCTCGCGATGCCGCGCCCCCACGTCGCCCGCACGAGCCGCCAGCCGATCTCGACGTCGCGCGAGCCGTCCTTGTAGTCGGGAATCAGCAGGATCCAGCCGACGAACACCTCGGGCGCGGCCTTCTCGAAGATCGACCAGTAACCGAGGCCCGGCGGATAATCGCGCGTGATCCGGTGCGTGACGAAGCGGCGATGCTCGACGGGGTCGTGCCACGGGCCCGCGATATGCCGCGTGACCTCGGGATCGCGATCCATCTCGAGGCATGCATCGAGATCGGCCAGCACACGTGGACGCAGCCACAGCCGCGCGGTTTCGAGCACGGGCAACGGGGCGGCGGAATGGTCGTTCATCCGGACTCCTGATTCGGTGACGATGCGCATCGAATGCATTACAGAACTGATACAAAAAGCCTTCCGGAATGATACAGGCACCTGACGCGTGCCTCGCGCGGTGCCGTTTCCGTTTCCGAAACAGTGCATTTCGTAGGGATTATTCCCGATTCGGGCGTATCGCGCCCCACGTCGCGCGGTGCGCAAGCCTACACTCGATCAGTGCGCCCGCACCGCGCGCGAGCGGGCCGGCATCCGCATGCCTGTCGCGAGCGCGCAAGCCAACGAGGAGACCCGGACATGAGCTGGACCCGCGAGCAACGCAACGTCACGATCGCCGCCTACCTTGGCTGGACGCTCGATGCGTTCGATTTTTTCCTGATGGTTTTCGTGCTGAAGGACATTGCCGCTGAATTCGCATCGACGATCCCCGCCGTCGCGTTCGCGCTCACGCTCACGCTCGCGATGCGCCCGCTCGGCGCGCTGATCTTCGGCCGGCTCGCCGATCGCTTCGGTCGCCGCCCGACGCTGATGGTCAACATCGCGTGCTATTCGCTGCTCGAACTTGCGTCGGGTTTCGCGCCGAGCCTGACCGCGCTGCTCGTGCTGCGCGCGCTGTTCGGCATTGCGATGGGCGGCGAATGGGGCGTCGGGTCCGCACTGACCATGGAAACCGTGCCGACCCACGCGCGCGGCGTCGTGTCCGGGCTGCTGCAGGCCGGCTATCCGAGCGGCTATCTGCTCGCGTCGGTCGTGTTCGGCCTGTTCTACCAATACATCGGCTGGCGCGGGATGTTCATGGTCGGCGTGCTGCCCGCGCTGCTCGTGCTGTACGTGCGCGCGCACGTGCCCGAATCGCCGGCGTGGAAACAGATGGAGAAGCGAGCGCGCCCGAGCCTCGGCGCCACGCTGAAGCAGAACTGGAAACTCACGCTCTACGCGATCGTGCTGATGACCGCATTCAACTTCTTCTCGCACGGCACGCAGGATCTCTATCCGACCTTCCTGCGCGAACAGCATCACTTCGATCCGCATACCGTGTCATGGATCACGATCGTGCTGAACGTCGGCGCGATCGTCGGCGGCCTGGCGTTCGGCGCGATCTCGGAGCGGATCGGCCGGCGCCGCGCGATCTTCATCGCCGCGCTGATCGCGCTGCCCGTGCTGCCGCTGTGGGCGTTCTCGAGCGGCGCGATCGCGCTCGCCGCCGGCGCGTTCCTGATGCAGATCTCGGTACAGGGCGCGTGGGGCGTGATACCGGTTCACCTGAACGAGATCTCGCCCGACGAAATCCGCGCGACCTTCCCCGGCGTCGTCTACCAGCTCGGCAACCTGCTCGCGTCGGGCAACGCGACGATGCAGGCGTCGCTCGCCGTGTCGAACGACAACAATTACGGCTTCGCGCTGGCGCTCGTGGCCGGCATCGTCGCCGTCGCGATCGCGGTGCTGATCCTGTTCAGCCGCGAACGGCGCGGCATCGACATGACGCAATCGGTCAATACGCGTAGCACGGTCGCGTGAACCCGCATGTTGCGGCACCGCATCATCGCTCGCGCCCCGCCCGGCCGCGAGCGGATGCCGCGCTTTCCGCACCTGCACATCGAACTAGAGGAATTGGTCCAGATTCCGCGCTTGCCCCCTCCACCCGCGTTTTTTTATCTTAATAAAAACGACTGTTTGAATCGAACAATCAAAATCACCTGTTCGCGGCCGGGAAACCGGCATGGGAGGCGGAACATGGCAGTAAGTCAGGAGGGGCGGCCATCTTCGGGACGGCCGTCCGGGGCACGGTCATCCGGCACGCGGCAGACCGGCGGGACGAAGGCCCGCATTCTCGATGCGGCCGAGGATCTGTTCATCGAACATGGCTTCGAGGCGATGTCGATGCGGCAGATCACGTCGCGCGCGGCGGTCAATCTCGCCGCGGTCAACTACCACTTCGGCAGCAAGGAGGCGCTGATTCACGCGATGCTGTCGCGCCGGCTCGATCAGTTGAACCAGGAACGCCTCGGCATCCTCGACCGCTTCGACGCGCAGCTCGGTGCGCACATCACCTGCGAGCACGTGCTCGGCGCGATGTTCATTCCGGCGCTGAAGGCGTCGCGCAACCCCGAACGCGGCGGGCCCGGGTTCCTGCGGCTGATCGGCCGCGCATACACCGACCCTTCGCCGTTCGTGCGCAACTTCCTGACCGCGCACTACGCGAGCGTCGCGGGCCGCTTCTTCGACGCCTTCCAGCGCGCGCTGCCGCACCTGCCGCGCACCGAGCTCGGCTGGCGGCTGCACTTCGCGATCGGCGCGCTGTCCGGCGCGCTCGCGGGCGCCGAAACGGAAAGCCTGATCGACGAATTCTCGCAAGGCCGCACGATGAACGACGTGCAGATGATCGCGCGGCTGTCGTCGCTGATCGTCGCCGCACTGAAGGCGCCGATGCCCGACAGCGCGCAACTGTCGATCTTCGCGGCCGTGCTCGACGACGCGGGCGCAAGCGAAGCGTTCGGGCTGCCGCAGTCGTGCGCGGCGACGACCGCCGAGACGGCCACGCTGCATTCCACGAACTGAGCGCGCGAGGCCAACGCGCGGCTGCCTGTTCGCGATTTGATTGATACGCGCGGTCAGGCGCGGCGTCGAGACGCCCGCGCCGGCCGGCCGCGAAGCACGGGGCATGGGCACGCGCTGACGCGCGGCCCTCGCCGAGAGCCAAGACCGGAGACACGTCATGTCATCTTCCGCAGCACCCACCTCGGCCCAGCTTCCGCCGAACACCGACGGCATCTGGTACGCGTCGTACCCGCCCGGCGTCCCGCACGAGATCGACGTCACGCAATACGCGTCGCTCGTGCAGTTCTTCGACGAATGCACGACCCGCTTCGCCGAGCGCGTCGCCTACGTGAGCGCCGGCGCGTCGATGACCTACCGCACGCTCGCGCGGAAGGTCGACGCGTTCGCGTCGTATCTGCAAAGCCTCGGCGTGAAGCCCGGCGACCGCGTCGCGATCATGCTGCCGAACACGTTCCAGTATCCGGTCGCGCTGTTCGGCGCGCTGAAGGCCGGTGCGATCGTCGTCAACG
Source organism: Burkholderia semiarida (assembly GCF_029268935.1). Classification (NCBI taxonomy): domain Bacteria; kingdom Pseudomonadati; phylum Pseudomonadota; class Betaproteobacteria; order Burkholderiales; family Burkholderiaceae; genus Burkholderia; species Burkholderia semiarida. The sequence goes on from NZ_JAHLCL010000007.1 coordinate 882,673, forward strand.
TGAATCCGCTCTATACCGTGCGCGAGCTCGCGCACCAGTTGAAGGACAGCGGTGCGCAGACGATCGTCGTGTTCGAGAACTTCGCGCGCACGCTGCAGGACGCGCTGCCCGAAACGCAGGTGAAGCACATCGTCGTCACCGCGCTCGGCGACCTGCTCGCCGACGGCTTCAACGCGAAAGGACGCCTGATCAATTTCGTGCTGAAGCACGTGAAGAAGCTCGTGCCGGCCTACCACCTGCCGCAGGCGATCCGGCTGCGCTCCGCCCTCGCGCTCGGCGCGCGCGGCAAGCCGCAGCCGGTGCCGACCACGCGCGACGATCTCGCGTTCCTGCAGTACACGGGCGGCACGACCGGCGTCGCGAAAGGCGCGATGCTCACGCACGGCAACCTGATCGCGAACCTGCTGCAGGCGAAGGCCTGGATCGCCGACCAGGTGTCGGGCGAGATCGAAACCGTGCTCACGCCGCTGCCGCTCTATCACATCTATTCGCTGACGGTGAACGCGTTCATCTTCATGGGGCTCGGCGGACGCAACATCCTGATCGCGAACCCGCGCGACATGAAGATGGTGATGAAGATCATCCGCCATGAAACGTTCACGGGAATCACCGGCATCAACACGCTGTACAACGCGTTCCTCGACAACGAGGAATTCCGCAAGCGCGACTTCTCGAAGCTCAAGCTCGCGATGGCGGGCGGGATGGCGATGCAGCGCGCGGTCGCGGAGCGCTTCCAGCAAGTGACGGGCCGGCCGGTGGTCGAAGGCTACGGCCTCACCGAATGCTCGCCGATCGTCACGATGAACCCCGTGGACCTGAACGACATGGCCGCGTTCAGCGGTTCCATCGGCCTGCCCGCGCCGTCGACCCTCGTGCGCTTTCGCCGCGAGGACGGCACCTGGGCCGCCATCGGCGAGCCCGGCGAGCTGTGCGTGCACGGCCCGCAGGTGATGCGCGGCTACTGGCAGCGCCCCGACGAGACGGCCAAGGTGCTGGATGCCGACGGCTGGCTCGCCACCGGCGACATCGGCGTGATGGACGAGCGCGGCTTCATCCGCCTGATCGACCGCAAGAAGGACATGATCCTCGTGTCGGGCTTCAACGTGTATCCGAACGAGATCGAGGAAGTGCTCGTGATGCATCCCGGCATCAGCGAGGCCGCGGCGATCGGCATTCCGGACGCGGTACAGGGCGAGCGGATCAAGGTGTTCGTCGTGCGCCGCGACCCGTCGCTGACGACCGAGGACGTGCTCGCCCACTGCCGCAAGAACCTGACCGGCTACAAGATGCCGAAATTCGTCGAGTTCCGCGACGCACTGCCGCAGACGAACGTCGGCAAGATCCTGCGCCGCGCGCTGCGCGACGAGGAACTCGCCAAACTCAATGCCGCGAAGCAGAGCTGAACGATCCATCGCTCCGGGAGACGCCGTCGATGAACGAAGGAATGAAACGCCGCGCGCGGCATGCCGCGGCGGCAGCCATCGCGGGCGTGCTGTCGCTCGCACAGGCAGGACTGCATGCACAGGAGACGGCAGGCGCCGCGAGCGCGGCACAGGAAGTCGCGCTGCCGGCAGACCTCGCGAAGGTCACGCACGAGCCGCTCGCGCAACAGGCGCGCTGGCTGCGCGCGGCGGCCCAGCGAGGCACGCTCGCGCAACTCGACGACGCGACGCTCACGGCGCTCTTCAAGGCGCTGGACCCGCTCGCCGTGCCGCTTTACATCCGCAACGGCCCGAACGGCTATCCGTCCTACCAGTTCACGATGGTGCGCCAGGAGCGCATCGGCGGAAAATGGTCCGACACGCCCGACCGCATGCTCGTGAAGACGACCCGCGAACCGCTGCGCGTGTATGCGAAATGGCTGCCGGGCGGCGCGCATGCCGGACAGGAGACGATCTACGATACGACCCAGCGCAAGGACGAGATGTATGGCCACCTCGGCGGCCTGCTCGGCAAGATTCCGCTATGGACGGCGATCGACGGCGCGCTGGCGCGCGCCCAGTCGAATCATCAGGTGAAGGACCTCGGCACCGAATTCATCGCGAACCTGTACCTGGCCGAAGGGAAGAAATACCTGGAAGCCGGCGTGCAGCGCCCGACGGATGTCGAAGCCAGGACGATCGGCGGCGTGCGCGTCGTCGCGCTCACCTACGAAACGCCGACCGGCCGGCCGCAGTTCTATGCGAAAAAGGAAGTGCTGGGGCTCGATCTGCACGCACCCTATTTCCGGACCGTCGAGTCCTATGACAACGACGGCAGAATCTTCGAGCGGATCGTCATCGAGAAAATCGCGCCGGCGCCGCTCGACGACACCGCATTCGACCCGAAAAACCCCGACTACGCGTTCTGACGCGCGCTGGCCGGCCGGTTTCGGGCTCAGTCGTCATCGTCGTCGTGGTGCCGATGCCGGTGCTTGTAGTAGTGCTTGCGCCACTTGCGGTAGCGATCGTCGTCGTCATCGCCGTAATAGCCGTACCCATAGCCCGGATAGGCGACGACGGCGGGTTGCGGCGCCACATAGACCGGCGCCGGCTCGACATAGACCGGCGCGACCGGTACGCCGATGCCGACCGACAGGTCCACATGGCCCGCCATTGCACTGCCCGAAACGAGCAACGCCATGCTCCCGATCACCCCTGCCACTTGCGTCTTGTTCATGCTCCGCATCCCTGATAAGCCGGCCCGCCCGGCTCGCGCGACCAATGTAAGCGCGGTGTGCGCGCCAAGGTGATACGGGGCGGCGAGAGTCGTAACGCGACGTAACCGAACGGCTTTCGCCGTTCGGCCGAATCGCGAAAATGCGCGGGAACGTCTATAGTGGGTTACGGTTCGACACAATCACGACTGCGCGCTTCCCTATCGAACAAGGTAGAATTCCGCCAAACACCATGTGGACGAACACGCCACACACACGCACAACATATTCTCTGACGCAGGCTCCTGCCGCACCTCAATGGCCAATCCCGCAGAATCCCATCCGCAAAACGACTTCATCAATTCGGCGCGCAAGGAACGTAAGCGTGTTGAAATCTATCTCGTCAACGGCATTCGTCTGACGGGGTGTATCGAGTCGTTCGACCAGTATCTGGTGATGCTGCGCACCCCCGTGGGTCTGCAAGGCATCTACAAGCGTGCGATTTCCACGATCCAGCTCGACACGGGCGGCTCGCGCCCGGGCGGCGGCCCCCGCGGCCCGCGCACCGGCGGTCGCCCCGGCGGCCGTGAAGGCGGCGGTCACAGCCCGTACGGCTCGCACGGCGGCCCGCGCGAATCGCGCGGCGACGGCGGCTACGGCTCCCGCGAGCCGCGTGAAGGCTACGGTTCGCGCGAACCGCGCGAGGGTTACGGCTCGCGTGAGCCGCGCGAAGGCTATGGCGCGCCGCGTGAACCGCGCGAAAGCTACGGCGCGCCGCGCGATACCGGCGACGCATCCGGCAACGCCGCACCGTCGGATTCCCGTGGCGGCAACGGGCCGGTCATCGTGACGCGCCGCCGGCGAATCGTGCCGGACGGCCAGTAAAACAAAAAGGGCAAGCCAACCGGCTTGCCCTTTTCACTTGTACGACCGGCGCGGCACGTCGCCGCACCGCCGCTACCGCGTTCAGCGTGCCGTCGTCGGCAGGCCCGCGTTGGCCTCGCGCTGCAGCGAACGCACCTGCTGCTGCAACGCCCGCAGTTGCGACTGGAGCTGGGCCTGTTGCGCCTGCAGCGCCGCCGTTTCGCTCCGCACGCTCTTCTGGCGATCCGCCACCGCCGCCTGCTGCTGCCGGGCGATCGAGATGTCCGCCTGCAGGCGCCGCGCGCGGTTCTGCGCGACTTCGATCTGCTTGTCCATCTGCGCCTTCTGCGATTCCAGCTTCGCCGCCCGCAGTTCGTCGACGGCCAGCCGCTCGGCCTGGCGCGAGAAATCGCGGTAGATCGCTTCCGCCCGTGTTTCGTCGTAAGTCTTGATCACGCGCCAGAACGCCTTCTGCTGGAACAACGCGACGAAGTACGCACCGTCCTTGACGTTGAACAGCAGGCTCGCGCCATAGCTGCCGTTGTAGCTCGTGCGCATTTCCGTCAGCGAATGCGCCTGGATCTGCCGCTGCAAGTCGTCGACCGTGCTCGGCCCAGTCGTCTCGCCGGCCTGCGGCTGCACCGACGTCTGAGCCTGCGAGTCGATCACCGGAATCGCGGCCACCGGCGCCGACGCCGGCTGCACCGCCGACGAATCGCTGCCTGCCAGCCCTTGCGCGAACGCGCCGTGCATGCCTCCCACCATCGCGAGCACCATGCTCACCCGCCCCAACCCCGTCATATGGCTCATGAAGTTTTATTCCCGCCCGAGTCGTTGTAATTCACCGCGATTTTATCTCATTAATTACTCGCTTTCGCGGGTCTCGGGCTCTTCGTCGAAGATCTGGTATTTGCGCATTTTTTCCCACAACACCTTGCGGCTGATGCCGAGCTGCTGGGCCGTGTCCTGACGCCGCCAACCATTTGCGTCGAGCGCCGCGATCACGCGATTGCGCTCGTTCATGTCCCACTTGCTGCGATCGACGAACACCTCGGCCGCGCTCTCCGCCGGCACCGGCTGGGCCGAACTGCGTGCGTGCGCGATCAGCCGCTGCAGCCGCGCGGCATCCCAGCCGCCCGTCTGCCGCACCGTCACGCCGACGCGCTCGGCGAGGTTGCGCAGTTCGCGCACGTTGCCGGGGAAGTAGCTGTCCGCGACCGAATCCGTGAGCCAGTACGGCAGATCGGACAATTCGGCGAGCCGCTCCGCGCCCACGACCTGCGCGACGAACGACTTGAACAGCGCGATCTTGTCCACTGCACCACGCTCCTCCAGCGACGGAATGCTCAGCTCGATCACCGCGAGCCGGTAGTACAGATCGGCGCGGAACAGACCGTCCTTCACGAGCTGCGGCAGTTTCTTGTTGCTCGCCGCGACCAAGCGGAAATCGACCTTGACCGGCGCCGTCGCGCCGACGCGCAGCACGGCGCCGTCCTCGAGCACGCGCAGCAGCTTGACCTGCTGGTACAGCGGCAGATCGCCGACTTCGTCGAGGAACAGCGTGCCGCCGGCCGCCTGCTCGAAATAGCCTTTATGCGCAACAACCGCGCCGGTGAACGATCCTTTCGCATGGCCGAAGAACAGCGATTCGAACAGGCCGTCGGGAATCGCGCCGCAGTTCACCGGCACGAATTCGCCGTGCCGGTAGCGTGAATGCTTTTCGTGCAGCAGTTGCGCGATGCGCTCCTTGCCGACGCCGGTTTCGCCGTGCAGCAGCACGTTGGTGTCGCAGTCGGCGAACGTATCGACTTCGTGCAGCAGTGCCTGCATCGATTCGGAGTGCGCGACGAGTTCCGACGGCTGCAACGTTTCGGCTGCGTGCGCGCGCAGTTGCGTGACGAGCTTGCCGATCATGCCGCGCAGTTCGGCGCACGTGAAGTCGAGCGGCAGGATGTGCGAATACTCGGGCGGATACTGCGACGCGTCGTGGTCGCGCGCGGCGCCGACCCAGACCACCGGCATGCCGATGTTGGCCTGCCAGTCGCGCAGGAATGCCGCGCCGCCTTCGATCATCGTCACGCTGATGATCGCCAGCGACCGCCGCAACGCGGCGCGCTCGGGCGAGACCGTCGCGTTGTCGGCACGGATCACTTCGACGTCGAAGCTCGCCATGCATCGGGCGACACGGTCGACGATGTCCGCCTTGCCTTCCCAGACGTACAGGTCGAGCTCTTCGATTGCGGGCGTGGTTCTCATGTTTCGGGTGCGGCTTCAGTAATTGACGGGTTGCGTGGCGCGGCGGACCAGTAGCCGGATGCAGGCGGCCATACCGCCTGCTTCGGTAACGGCACGTTCAGGTGTTCATTGAACCAGCATGGGATCGCCGCATTTGATCGAATCCGGTGTGTTGGTGACATAGGCATTCCCCAGGCTCAGGCCAAGGAGCCCCGTGACGGAAGTCAGGAGCGAATCGATCGGTTGCAGGAGCAGCGGAACGAGTGTGTTCCCGAGCGCGCTCAGAAGCGGACCTAGCAGCTTACTCAACACCTGACTCAGTACTCCGCTCAGATCGATGCCAACTGCCTTCAACGCCGCAAGCAGTCCACTGTCACCCAGCGTCAACGACACGGTCAGACCATTATTCGTGATGCCTGTCACTGCGGGCGGCAGAAACTGGTCCGTTCCGACGCCCAATGTGTACGGCGCCGGCGGATTCGGCGCAGCGGACGACTGCGGCCCGGGATACGAGAACAGCAACTGCGTCGGACTTTGGTTAGCGACGGGCACTGTCGTCATTTGCCCGGGCCGCAGGCCGATGTTGACCGAAATTGCGTTCAGGTCGACGATGCCGAGCGTCAGGGTCTTGACCAAGACCGCCAGCGTGGACGATAACCCGCCAAGGTTCAGCAGATTGAGCAGGCTGCTTAGATTGACGGACACCAGTTGAATCGGAGCCGCGCTGCTGTCGGGCGAATAACCCGACGGCGCAGAGAGATTGATCTTCGTACTTGAAGAACCACCGACATAGACGGCGACGACGCCGGTCTGTACGTTCACTGTCGCGCTTTTCGTACCGTTCGCAGAACAACTGACAGACGCCAAGCCGGCCGTGGCGGGCGCCACGTATGCCGTAATCGGCAATTGAACGGCGGCAAGCGGCGTCGCGCTACCCGACGGGCAACTGCCACCCGGAAAGACCAACCCGCCAGTAGGGCAGCTCGACAGCAGCGAGATCGACGTATTGAGGAACACGTTGCCCTGTGCGGTCGACGTGTTCGTTGTGCAATCGGATGTTCCGCAATTCGATGGCCCGGGCTGACCGCTCGCAGTGGACGGCGGATTGGCCCCCAACTTGACTGAACCCGAGACGGTCACGTTCAGCAGCGGTGACAGCACCGTAGGCGTCTGAACCGTGACGCTCGGAATGTCGACGGAATTCGTGCCGTTCGCGATCTGCAACGCCGTCGACAGCAAGCCGAGCGCATTGACGCTGGCGTTGACGGCGGAGCTTCCCGTCGCGGTCGCGGCGGAAACGAGTTGACCGAGCGCGATCTGCGGGCCGCCGCAGGCTCCGCCCGGACAAAGGGCGATGACCAGTGCGTTCAGCACCTTCAGGTTCGCCGCCGCCACGCCTTGCTGCGTCGCTGCCTGCACCGCGGCATTGGCCAGTTGACCGAGCGTCACGGTGCCGTTCAGCACGCCCGTACTGGTGCCGACCGGGAGATTGGCCAGAATGCCGGCCAGCTTCAAGTTGACTTGTGCGAGCCCCTGATAGTCGACCAGTTGAAGATTCAGCGCATTGTCGTTCGATCGGGTCAGCGCCTTGAGCAATTGGTTGGCCAATCCACCGTTCAACGCTGCAAGCGACGTGGTCAGCGTAAAAGTGTCGGTGGGTACGCTCTTGGCAATGGCAGATCCGCCAATCGTGACGCCACCGCGAAAAACCCCGTCGACCGGCTCGGTCACCGTGACGCAAACGGCGTTGATCGACTGGCCATTGACCGCTCCGGCCGACAGACCCGCGCACTGGTTTCCGCTGATCGGGTCACCCGACACCGGTGTGAACTGCGCGCTGCCACTGCCCTGGGGCGCGGTCCAGATGCCGCACGACACGGAAACTTTCGAACCCGCCGGCAATGCATTCGTCGCGGGGTTCGCGATTTGACTGGCTGCGGTCCTCGCCGCCTGACAAGTCGAGTCGGTCGTGACCTGAGAGACCGCCGACAACGCGGCCAGATCGGCCGCCGCTTGCATCCGGCGTCTTTCGGCATAGAAATGACCGACGTCGATCGCCCCCAGGATAATGATCGCGGCCAGCGTCCAGATCGTCGCCACGATCGCGACGCCACCGCGCTGGCGACTTCCGCCGGGACTGCCGGCGCTCACCCGCCGCCCCGCGTGCGATTGATCTGCGCGCATGGTCATCCCGCTTATTGCGCGCCCTGCCCGCCGCCCGACATGCCACCCACTGCGCCGAGCTGCGAACTCATCGAATCCGGAATCTTGTTCTTGAACGAATCCAGATAGCGCTGGTACGCAAGCGACGCGACGTCGCCGAATACGGGTTGCGTCGGGGCCGCCGCGCGGTTGTCGCGTTGCATCGCAAGCCAGTCTTTGGTCGAGCGGCCGACCTCGGACGCACCCAGTGTCACGGCGTCTTGACCGTATGCGGCAGCAGAACCCGTTACGATGCAGACGATAGCGGCCAGCGCCGCCATCCGCCCCGCGCGTGCGCTTCGATTGTGTGCGTTGTCGTTCATATCGTTCCCCGATAGCTGTTCATTGCGCAAACCGTTGCAGCAGCGGCACAGTCTGGTCGTAACCGAAGTTGTTCGCCATCGGCGTGATCGCCGTCGTCGCGCCGGGCCGCGACACCACCGGTGGCGTCGCGATCGCGCGCTGCTGCGCACGCACTGCCGCGGCAATCTTCGCGGCATCACCATTGATGTCCTTGCGAATTTCCGGCGGCAGATGCTGCTGGTTCATCAGCCGTTGCGCATCCTGCGCACGTCCTGCCGCAAACAGATACAGCACAAGGTTGCTGACGATTTTTGGATTGCGCTGATCGAGTTCGGCAGCTTTCATCAGCGGCACTCGCGCGCCGACGACGTCGCCGCTGCGCAACTTCGCATAAGCAAGGTCGGACAGTAGCGACGGATCCGTCGGGGCGAGCTCCGACGCTTGCGTCAGCGCCTGCACGGCACGGTCGAAATCGCCTGCGGCGCCCGCAAGCAACCCCAGCCCGCGATAGCCGCGTGCCGCAAGCGGCGTCTTCAGCAATTGTCCATACACAGCGGCACTTGCGGCCGGCTGGTCGGTCATCCGCAGCGCGTCCGCACGCAACAGGATCGATTCCGGCATGACACCGTATGTCTTGTCATATGCATCGATGTGCGCGAGCGACGCGTAATAGAGTCCCTGCGCTTGCATGCGCTGAATCAGACCGAGATACATCCCCGGCGTATCGGGCACGGACTGCTTCTGATCTGCTGCTTGCATCAGTGCCGCACGCTCGGTCTGCGCGCCGACGCCATACCCGCTTTCCTTGGTCGCGCATGCACCGAGCAGCAGCGCCGCCGCCAGCATGCCCGCCCGGGTTACCGCTTCGCCGATTCGCTTCATCGTCTGTCCTTCCATCCTTCAATGCTGCGACGACAACGCGCGCATCACCGCCAGCATGCCCGGTCCCGCCGTCACGATCAGCAAGGCCGGCAACAGCGTCAGCACCATCACGCCCGTCATCTTTACCGTCAATCTGCCGATCCGTTCGCGCAGCATCGCACGACGCGTCTCGCGCAAACGATCGCCGAACTGCTTGAGCGGTTCCTGCACCGCACCGCCATGCTTGTCGACCTGAATCATCAATCGCACGATCGCGCGCAAATCCTCGTTGTCGAATCCACTGGACAGCCGCTGCAGCGACTGCTCGCGCGTACGGCCCGCGGCGAACTGACGCTGCGCGATTCCCACCTCCGACGACAAGACCGGCAGCATCCCCCGAAAATCGTTCGTCACGACCTGCAGGCTTTGATCGAGCGACAGGCCGACGCCTTGCAGCAAGCGCAACATGTCGACGAGTAGCGGCAATTCGTCGACGACGCTCTGTCGCCGCGACGCGGCGCGGCGCTGCACGTAGAGTTTCGGCAGCATGAAGCCGAGCCCGAAGGCAGCGCACATGCCGACCATCCAGATGCTGCCTTTCATGCGCCCGCTCGCGAAAATCGCGAACAGCAGCGGCAACACGATCCCGCATGCCACCCGCGCGCTCAGAAACAGCCCACGCGTGCGTGCATCGACATACCCGCACTGCTCCAGCAGGCGACGATCCTCTTCCGCGACGGCATATTTGCCGAATCCGGTGTCCAGCCAGCGCATGCCTGCCGCCGACAGGCGATCCAGCCAACGTTCGACGCGCCGCCCGCGACGCGCGTTGGCTTTCGCCTGCGCATCGCCATCCTGCGCGGGCCGCGCTTTCGCCGCCTCCAGTGCAGCCATTCGCCGATCCAGCGCATCGACCAATGCTCGTTCCGCCCGCGCCGCGGCATTCGCACGTAACGTCACGGCCATCCCGAGGAGCAGCACCCCGAGCGCGCCCACGGCCAACGCAATCGCCCCGATCTGAGTTGCTGTCATAGCGTCACCTGAGCCGAGCCATTCGATACAACCATATGCTGCCGACCACTTGAGCCAGGAACGCGATCATGAGCAGCGACCGCCCGCTCGGATCGCCCCACATCCCGTACAGGTACTTCGGATTGGTCATCACGACAAAGCTCCCGATTGCGATCGGCAGCATGACGAGGACGAACGCGGACAGCCGCGTCTCCGACGACATCGCGGTCAATTCACGCTCGGCCTGCTCGAGATCGCGCATGAATACGGCCATCCGCTCGAGCATCACATCCGCACGACCGCCATATTTGACCGACAAACGCAACACCGACCCGACGAGCTCAAACTCTTCGGTCCGGTAGATCTTCGCGATGTGCATCATGGCGCGGTCGATCTCGATACCGCCGCGCAGCATCCGCGACACGACGTCGAGACAGCCGCGCAGCGGCTCCTCGGTCGTCAACAGTGACGACTGGAAAGCAGCCGGTACGCTGTTGCCCAGTGTCACGAGACGCACGATCCCATCGAGGAACGACGGGATCTGCCGGACGATCTTCAGCCGTCGCCGCTGGATCCGCGACGCGAGCCAGACACCGAGTATCGCGCTACCGCAAATAATCGCCGCGCAACACGCCAGCATGCCGCCGTGACTGCCGGCAATGACTGCAGCCGCAACGAGCACGGCCAGCGCGACGACCGCCTTGCCGCGCGCATCGTCTATCCCCGCACGACTTGCAAGGTTGGACAGATATTCGGATGCGGTCGCATACCAGTGCGCCCAAAAGGCATCCGACGATACCTTCCGTGCCGCCCCCGGCTGCTGTACGGCACGCACTGCACCAGCCGCCGGCGCACGCTTCGCCGGTGCGTCGACACGTGCGCCAGGCTCGAGCCGGCTGTCGATGAAACGCTTCGCGTCGGTCCGTACGCGCCGGGTCTGCGCGTGATGCCACAGCATCATCGCAGCCGCGACACACAGCATCGCGAGCGCCAGCGCCCATACCATCCCGCTATACATTGAAGCCCCCGCCGCCGCGGCCGAACCCGCCACCGCCAAAGCCGCCGCCACCGAATCCGGCATCGCCGAACCCACCGCTCGTCAGCGTCTGACGGAAGCGCGCAAGCTTCGGTGAATGCGGATGAATGCCCAGGGTTTCCCAGTGATCGACTTCCTCGCCCTCCGGCGTCACCCGCGCTTCATAGCGGTAAAGCTCCTGGGTCGCGATGATGTTGTCGGACAGCCCGGTCACTTCGGTGATCGACAGAATCCGTCTCCGCCCGTTCGACAGGCGTCCTATCTGCACGATGAAGTCGATGGCGTTCGCGATCTGCCGACGCAGGCTCGACTCGGTGCCCTGGAAACCTGCAAAACCGGCAAGCATCTCGAGACGGTACAGACACTCGCGTGGAGAACTCGCGTGCACCGTGCCCATCGAGCCGTCGTGGCCTGTGTTCATGGCCTGCAGCATTTCAAGCACCTCGCCGCCGCGTACTTCGCCGACGATGATCCGGTCCGGACGCATCCGCAACGTATTGCGCAGCAAGTCGCGAATCGACACGATACCGGTGCCGTCGAACCCGCCCGGACGGCTCTCGAGCCGCACGACGTGCGGGTGGTTCAGCGACAACTCGGCCGTATCCTCGATCGTCACGACACGCTCGATTTCCGGAATATGGAACGCGAGCGCGTTGAGCAGCGAGGTTTTACCGGAACTCGTACCGCCCGACACGAGAATGTTGCAGCGCGCCTCGACCGCCGCCTGAAGCAACGTGTTGATCTCTTCGTTGAATGTCCCGTTACCAAGCAGGTCGGACGGCTTCAGCGGATCCTTGCGGAATTTTCGGATCGACACGACCGGACCATCGATCGACAGGGGCTCGATCACGACGTTCACGCGGCCGCCGTCGGGCAGCCGTGCATCGACCATCGGATTCGACTCGTCGAGCCGGCGACCGATCGGCGCGAGTATCCGCCGCACGATGCGCAACAGGTGCGCGTTATCGGTGAAACGCACCGGCAGCTTGGCAAGAATCCCGTGACGCGACACATACACGTCGTTGTAGCCGTTGATCAGGATGTCCTCGACCGCCGGGTCCGCCAGCAAATCCTCGATCGGGCCGAAACCCGCGAGTTCCTTCGTCAGCGCCTCCGCGATCGTCCGTACCTCGTTTTCATTGAGCGGAATGCGGCGCAGGCGCACGAAGCTGTCGATCTCGAGATCGACGAACTGGTTGATCGCCTGGCGGGACCATCTGCCGAACTCGGCGCCCAATTCTTCGATGCGCGTCAGCAAGTGTTCGTGCGCGGCATTCTTGATGTCGTGGAACTGCTGAGTCTGGGAGAACGGCGCTGCGCCGTCGGCAAATTGAATGTCGTGTGCCATCGCTTACGACCGCTTGGACAAGGGTTGAATGAAACGCTTCAGCGCGGACAATCCAGACGCCGGACCGGGTGCCGCCGGACGAATCGACACGCCCGGCAGCCGCGCGGCGAGCGACTCGAGCGCGCGCACGTACGGATCGCGCTCCGCCATATCGACGATGAGTCGCCCCTGGTTTGCCGCATGACCGATCGCGACGCGGCGCGACGGCAACGTGCCGGCCAGCGACAGCCCTAGCCGCTCCGCGATCTGCCCGGGCGTCAGATCGAGCGCGGGGTCGTACTGGTTGACGACGAGCCGCATGCGATCGGTCTCGACACCCGCATCGCGCAGCCCGGTGAGCAAATCGGCCGCCGATACGATCGACGCGACGCCCTGATCGCAGACGAGCCATGCTTCGTCGGCGGAGCTCGTGATTTGTGCAACGAATTCGCGATTCGAAAAACCGCCGAGGTCGACGATCTGCTGATCGAAGAATGCGCGAAACCGGTTCAGCAAACCGGCGCACGACGCGTACGACACGTCGCGCAGCGCGCCAAGATCCGCCGGCAGCGTCGTCAACGCAACGCCGCTCTCATGCCGGGTCAGCGCAGTATTCACGAAGGTCCTGTCGATGCGGCGCAGGTTGTGAACCGCATCGATGAAATGGAATTCACAGCGCGTATTCAGGAACAACGCGCCATCACCCGCTGGTAACCCGAGGTCGACGAGCGCGGTCTGGCGACCGGCCGGCGTCCCGCCGTTCGGCACGCCGCTCCCGTCCGGGCTCACCGAGCGCTTCTGCAACCATACGGCCAGATTCGCCGCGAGCGTGCTCACCCCCATGCCCGCACGCGCGCCGAGCAATGCAACGAGCTTGCCGTGGCGGCTCGCCGGCTCGCCGACGTTCTCCAGCAACCCGCGCGTGGTGCGCAAAGCATCTTCCGCCGGAGCCGACACGTCGATGAAATCGCGGACGCCGGCGCGCAATGCAGCCAGCGTGCTCTCCGGCTGTGCGAGCGAACCCAGCGCGACAATGGGCAGCCCCGGATGCGTGGCGCGAATCGCAGCCGCGGCAATGCTCGCCGCCGCGCTGCCGTCGGAGAAATCGATAAAAACGAGCGTCGGATTGAGGCCCGTAATGCGTTGCGCCAGCACACCCGGATCGAGAGATGCGGCCTCGACCGCGCCGGCCGATACGAGCGTATCGGCCAGCCAGCGGACATGTGCCTCATGCTGCGACGCACAAACGAAATAGTCGGTCACGGCGGGTTCACACAAGGATTGAATTCGCGCATTCATGTCGAACACCCCCGATTACACAAGGCGTGGCGTTGCATCGCAAGCCGCGAGACATTCCACTCATTTCGAAAATCCGGGAGCAGCGTCGGGCGACGCAACTCCGCCCAGATACGATTTCCAGACCGGCCCGTCGCGCTGCTCGGACAACTCGCCGGGCGTCGCGGGCAACACTGCACCCTTGGCAATCGGCGCAACGAGATGCGGCGTCACGATGATCAGCAGTTCCTTGTCGTTCTGCTGATAGCTCAGATTCTTGAAGAAGGACCCGATGATCGGCAGATCGCCGAGCAACGGCACCTTGCTCACGTTCGACATCGTCTGGCGATCGATCAGCCCGCCAATCACGAAGCTCTCGCCGTCGCCCAGTTCGACGGTCGTATCCGCGCGGCGCGTCGTAATGCCGGGCACTGCGACGCCGCTGATCGTCACGCTGTTCACGAAGTCGAGCTGACTCGATTCGGGCGCGACCTTCAGCGCGATCCGGCTCGGACTCAAGACCGTCGGCGTCAACGAGAGCCCGACGCCGTATTGCTTCCACTGGATCGCCGTCGAACCGAGCCCCTGCGGCGATGGCACCGGAATCTCGCCTCCCGCGAGGAAGCTCGCGCTCTGCCCGGACAGCGCGACCAGTGTCGGCTCGGCCAACACGCGCGCGAGATTGTTCGCCTCCAGTAGAGACAGGTCGGCAAAGATGCCGCGTCCGGCCGCGTTCACGACCAGGTTGAATGCGGACGCGACTGGCGATCCGAGCGTGGGAACGTATCCCCCGGTCCCCGGGCCCGACCCGCCGCTATAAGATTGCACGCCACCCGGCGAGAACGATCCGAACGAAAAGCCGTTGCTTTGCTTGAAGAAATTGAACCCGACCTGCTTGAGCACCGAACGGCTGAATTCGACGACCCGCACATCGACTTGCACGACGCTCTTGCCGGGCACCGTCGAGCGGTCGATCACGGCGCCCTTGCCGCTCATGTTCTTGCCGACCGCGGCCGCACGCGCATGTGCCTCGAGCGACGCGGCCGAGCCTTGCAGCACGGCCGTGCCGCCGTATGCATTCACGCGCGGCGTAGCGCCGTCGAGCACGGCTTGCGCGGCCGCGTCGACCACCGCGACGTTCCAGATCCTTGGTTCATCGTTCCCGCGCTCCCACAGCATCACGTTGGTTGCGCCGGGAGCCTTCGCAGTGAGCAGCACGGAACCGGAGCGGCTACCCTTCATGATCAGCACGTCGGCAATTGCCGGATCACCGACTGCGACGCGCTGGAGGGTGCGACCCGCCGAAATTTGCCGTTGTGCGCCGACGGCGAGTTCGATCGTAGCGCTCGCGCTTGCGAACGAGGCGAAGGTCATGATCCAAATGGCAATCGCGAATGCAATCAGTGTGTTTTTCATCGTTTGGTAGACCGGCGCGCGGCCTTTTGCTTGTCGTCGCTGGTATCGATGGCCGTCGACCTGGTTCAATAAGCAACCGTTTCCGACCGGCCGCCGCGAATCACTTCGATGCCGCCCCCCCCGCTCGGCCGTACAGGCGGCGGCAGGTGCGACGGCAACGGAGGCAGGTTCGTACTGGCTACGGGCGTTCTCGGTGTGCCTGACAGTTGCTGCAGCGAGACGCCTGCTGCGGCCAGCGCCGACGGCGACAGCTTGTTATCCGTACGTACTGCGACCGTCTGCAGCGCAAGATCGTCGTCACGCGGGTTGCGCAATGCCAAGGTCAGGCGGCCGGTCGCCTCGCCGAGCGTCAGCGCATCGACCTGCGCGGTCGGCACCGCGAGCACCGCGATGCGGGCGCCGGTCGGTTGCCCATTACCACCGTTGTTGTTGCCGCTGTCGCGCTCGGCGGTCGCATCGCCGAACGACAGCACCCTGACCTTCGACAACAGAAGCCGCGCCTGTGTCTGCGAAACCTCGCCGTCAAGCATCGTGCTGCCGACTTCGCGTTTCAGGTTCAGGAACACGTCGACGAAATTTCCGGGCCGCAGGCGGTTGCCGACCGCGTTCGTTTCGTCGACCCGAACCGCAACCGCGCGCTCGCCGGGCTGCACGTCCTCGGCAAGCCCCGACACGAGTGCATCCGCAACGACCGGGGTCGAGGCCGGAATGTCGCGAATCGGCACGCGGCCAGCCAGCGCAGCGGGGTCGCTGAAGGCGCCTGCCGGTGCCGGCGCCGTCGCCTGGATCTTCAGCGCATCGGCCGGGATCGGCTGTCCACCGGACAAAGCACGCGTTGCAATGACGATCGGCACCGCCGTGGCCGCCACCATCGGCTGTGCCGGCGTGGGACTTGACACGCTGCGTCCAAGCACCCATGCATAGATTCCGAGCAGAACGGCGATCGCAATCAGCAGCCCCGCGATGATCTTCGTTATGTTGTTGGCCATGTTGTCGTATGGATGCCGGATTGAATCCAATCAGTTTCTTCTTGTCGCGCGATTTGCACGTGACAGATCTATCGCATCATGATGCCCAACTCACAGCATCGACTGCGGAATTTGCACCACTGCCGTACCCGTCAGTGGTTTGGTCATGATCGTCCCGAGGAACGGCATGATCGTCATCCAGCTATCAGGCGTATAGCTCACCGTGACCGTCAGGCAGTACAGCAACGGCGTAGGCGTTCCGTTGTAGTTGCACTGCTGCGCCACCACGTTGGGCGGACTGCTGTTCAGCCAACCTAGAACGTTCTGCGTGGTCGTCTTGGCGTTCGCGACGCGCGTCGAGAGGTCCGGTGCATAAGCCAACCCAGCACGCGCGCCCTCGCTTGCAGCCAGCGTCAAGCTCTGCTGAATAAGGAAAATCATCCCGAAACTCAGAATCGCGTAGAAAATCACGAAGAACAGCGGAAACACGATTGCAAACTCCACCGCTGTCGCTCCACGTTGCCGTCGCCATCTCCGGCATGCGTTCTGTCGTTTCATCGCACGCCCCCGATTGCGACCAGATAGACCAACCAGGCGGCAGCCGGCACCGCGAGGCATGCGGCATAAGGCGTCGCGCGATACCCGCCAACTGCCAGCACTGGCGCGCGCTGCCGCCACAAGCCTCCGAGCGACGTGCGCGACAACAGCATCAGCACGAGCGCGTGCAGCCCTGCAGCCAGACTGGCAGCCACCCAGAGCCAAAGCAGCGCATGCGCACCGCACCAGATGCCGAGCACGGCGAAAATTTTGACGTCTGCTGCGCCCATGACGCGCAGAAGGAAAAACGGCATCAATCCGATCAGGCCGATCAGCATGCCGACCACTGCCTGATGCACGGAAATGCCAAATGGACTCGCGGCCACGCATGCAGCGCCGACCCCGCCGATTAATCCGGCCACGACAAGGGTGTTCGAAATACGGCGGAAACGAATATCGCTGACCACGACCGAGCCGGCCCAGGTCAGAAATACCCCGCTAAAAATGAGATGTCCCATCGCACCACGATCCGCAGCAGATGCAAGGGCGGGCGGATTACCGAGGTAGTCCGCCCGCTACTGCGCCACGACGACTTCCGGAAAAGAAGAAGTCGGCTTAGCCCGCCGTGGTTGTCGGAGTTGCCCGAATCGCGGAGGCGGAACAGTTCGTAGACGAAGGAGACGACACGCACGTGCCGAGATTGGTGAACATGTTGCCGAGACTGCTGCCGATGTTCGTCACCCCGGCGACGATCGCGACAGCGATAAGACCCGCGATCAGCCCATACTCGATCGCGGTAACCCCGTCTTCTTCCTTAAGGAAACGCTTGATGATTGCTTTCATTTTATTCCTCGTGCCTGTATTTACGTTTTCTGGCCTTTTATACGTATACGTCCCCGCATATCTGGCCGTTTGCCCCGGACCGTTCGTCACATCTGCTGTAACGACAACCGGGTGCGCTTTCTTTATAGGTCGCCCCGAAGGGCATTGCTCACGATTTGATGCAAGTTAACATTCGCGATAGCGCTCCTCCTCGAACGTAGTGTACCGAACCGTACATACCCTTACATCTGCTCCGGATTCTATATCCGATCCTATTTGAATTCCAACCTCTTTTAACCACTCTGCCGGAAAAAAATGACCAGGAGCACGACGTATTTGTACGGCGTTTCGGTACGACTTACACATAGGATTTACGATAGGTTAGATGTGCACACCTAATCCACCAGTAAAACAATTGCCGCGTCCACCAAGCCCGTGTGGGCCCCGCGTTACGCCCCACGCGTAACGCCATTGTTGTGACGTTACGTTACGAAACGGGCGAAACCGTTCTCATTCCTCTGCACTTAAACAGATTCAACAATCTTTCAATTTCCGGAACTTCCTTTGCCGACAAGGAATTGCCTCGTTTAAAACCTGTTGCCGAACCGTCGGGCATCGAAATGGCACGACAGTTGCAGAGTAGTCCTCGCACCACTCAACACAACGCAGTTCACAACACACTTTTAATGCGAGGACGAAATGGACATTAAGGTTATCCCTCATGGCGTGTTCCGGACGACTCTGATCGCGGCCACCGTTGCAGCCATGCTTTCCCTCTCCGCATGCGGCGGCTCCGGCTCCATCAGCCAGGGCCTCGGCGGCGGCTCGAGCTCGGGCGGCGGCGATACGATCTCCACGTCGGGCGGCAATGGCTCGAGCGGCACGTCGGGCACGAGCGGTACGTCCGGCACCAGCGGCACCTCGGGCACGAGCGGCACGTCCGGCACTAGCGGGACCTCGGGTACGAGCGGAACGTCGGGCACCAGCGGAACTTCGGGCACGAGCGGTACGTCCGGCACCTCGGGTGTGTCGGCGAATCCAGTGGGAAATGTCCTCGCAAGCACCGGCAACATCATCACGAATGCCGGCGGCACCGTCTCCGGCCTCGGCTCCGTCATCGGCAGCCAGACGCTGCCGGGCGTCAATCCGGCCACCACGCAATCCGCGGGCGGCATCGTACAAAGCGTCGGCGGCGCGGTCACCGCCCTGGGCAACGGCCTCGGCAGCGGTCTCGGCCAGTTCGGCGCGACGAAGGATCCGGTCGGCACCACGGTTGCCAGCACCGGCGGCGTGGTCAATCAGCTCGGCGGCGCAGTCACGCAAACGGGCAACCTGGTCACGAGCCTCGGCAGCGGCCCGCTGTCGCCGCTCGCGCCCGTCACGGGCGCCGTCGGCGGCCTCGTCTCGACGCTCGGCGGCGCCGTGTCGAACGGCGGCACCACGCTCACCAACGCGCTGTCGACCGGCCCGATCCAGCAAGTCACGCAAACGGTTAGCTCGGCCATCACGCCGATCACGACGATGGTCGGCCAGACGACCCAGACGATCGGTTCGGCAACCGGCCTCGGCGCACCGGTCAACACGCTGCTCGGCACGGTCGGCAACGGCCTGAACCAGGCCGGCGCCCTGCTCGCATCGACGGGCGGCAACCCGGTCACCACGGGCCTCGGCAACACCGTCTCGTCGACCGGCAACACCGTGAAGGCGGTCGGCGGCCTGCTCACGGGCGGCACCGGCGGCGTGACCAACCCGCTCGCTCCGCTCACCGGCATCGTCTCGACGGTCACCGGCGCACTCGGCGGCGCAACGGGTGGCGGCAGCGGCCCGCTCGCGCCGGTCACGGGTCTCGTCTCCACGGTCACCGGTGCACTGGGTGGTGCAGCAGGCGGCAGCGGCGGCCCGCTTGCGCCGGTCACGGGTCTCGTGTCCACGGTCACCGGTGCACTGGGCGGCGCAGCGGGCGGCAGCGGTGGTCCGCTCGCGCCGGTCACGGGCCTTGTCTCGACGGTCACCGGTGCACTGGGTGGCGCAGCAGGCGGCAGCGGTGGTCCGCTCGCGCCGGTTACCGGTCTGGTCTCCACCGTGACAGGCGCGCTCGGCGGCGCAACAGGCGGCAGCGGTGGCCCGCTCGCCCCGGTTACGGGCCTCGTCTCCGCGGTTACCGGCGCACTCGGCAGCGTAGCGGGCGGCGGTAATCCGATTGCCGCCCCGGTCCCCGCTGTCACCAGCACGGTCAGCGCACCGGCACTGAGCGGCGGCACGGGTGCCGTCACGAACTCGGGTTCGTCGTCGAATCTGCTTGCGCCCGTCACGTCGCTGATCGGCGGCCTGCTCGGCGGCACGCACGGCAAGTAATCCGACATCCATTCATCGAAAAGACAGCGAGGAGTCCATCATGTCCCAGCAACGTTCCATCACGACCGCCGCCCTGCGCCAGTGGCGCGTGCCCCTCACCGCCTTTGCCGCGGCGTGCCTGCTGGCCGCCTGCGGCGGCGGCGGCGTCAGCTCGCCGCCGACCAGCAGCAACGACAACAACAACCCGAGCACGAGCGGCACGCCGGGCACGAGCGGCACCAGCGGCTCGTCGACCGGCACCAAGGGCGTCATCAGCACGGTCGGCCAGACGGCCAGCGACCTCGGCAGCACGGTCGGCAACATCAGCCTGCCGGGCCTCGGCGACGGCGTGACGAAGGGCGTCGGCAGCACACTGGCGAGCACCGGCACGATCGTCGGCGCGGCAGCCGACGCGGTGAGCAACGGGCTCGGGCAGATCGGCTCGACGAAGGACCCGGTCGGCACCACGGTGGCCGGTCTCGGCAACGTCGTCGGTGCGACCAGCAACACGGTGTCCGGCCTGAGCTCGACGGTCAAGGCGCTGGGCACGGGCCCGCTGGCACCACTCGCACCGGTCACGACGCCGGTCGGCACCGTGCTGGACACGGTCGCCAACGGCCTGACGGCCGCCGGCACGACGATCGGCTCGACGCTGTCGTCGGGCGCCGTGCAGCAGGTCACGCAGCCGATCAGCTCGGCGATCACGCCGCTCGTGATCACCGCCGGCCAGGTCACGCAGCAGGTCGGCACGACGACCGGCCTCGGCCAACCCGTGTCGGGCCTGCTCGGCCAGATCGGCGGCGCCATCAGCTCGGCCGGCAAGCAGGTCGGCGCAACGTCGAGCCAGCCGCTCGTCGGCGACGTCGGCCAGCTCGTGACCGCGGTCGGCAATACCGTGACCAACGCCGGCGGCCTCGTCAATCCGAACGGCCCGAACGGCGCGGCACCGATTCCCGGCCTGATCACGAGCCTCGTCGGTGGCTCGACGGCAACCGTCCAGAACGGCTCGTCATCGGGTTCCGGTTCGACGAACCCGCTCGGCGGCCTGTTGTCGGGTCTCGGCTCGACGCCGCTCGGCTCACTCACGGGCGCGCTCGGCGGCGCAACGGGCGGCTCGGGCAGCAGCCCGCTCGCACCGGTCACGGGCCTCGTCTCGACGGTCACCGGCACGCTCGGCGGCGCAACGGGTGGCGCAGGCAGTGCAAACCCTCTCGCGCCCGTCACCGGTTTGCTGAATACTGTCACCGGAGCAGTGGGCAGTGCGGCAGGGTCCGGGGGCTCGAGCCCGCTCGCGCCGGTCACGTCGCTGGTCGGCAGCGTGTCGGGTACGGCATCGTCCGGCAGCGGTTCGACGGGCCTGCTGGCGCCGGTCACGGGGTTGCTGGGTACGCTGGGTAGCGTCGGCAAGTAAGGAGGACGGTCGCGTCATCGCAGCCGGAGCGACTGACGCGGCCGTACCAACACGCCCGGCATAGCGGCACGCGGCGCGCGACACCCTGGTGTCGCGTGCCGGCATTACAAAGAAGACGAAAAGCAAGGCCTACGAGGAAGAACAATGAAATCCAGACTCGACAGATGGATGATGCTGCTCGCCATCGCGGCAGCAGGCACGGCACAGGCACAAACGCGCGTCGGCGGTAACCCGCTCGACTCCCTCCCCCAGATCAACGCACCGAAGACGGGCCCGAACGTCACCGTTCAGGTCGCGCCGCAGGCCCCGCAATTGCAGGAGCTGCTGTCGCGGCACCTGACGCCGAAGACGTTCCAGGTCGAAGGTGTGAAGTCGATACCGTTCGAGGAAATCACGCGCCGCTTCACGCCGCTCGTCGGCAAGGACATCACGATCGGCGAGCTGATCGAAACCGCCAACGGTGTGACGAAGCTGTATCAGGAACGCGGCTACGCGCTGTCGTTCGCGTTCGTTCCCGCGCAGACGTTCGAGAACGGCGTCGTGCGCATCACGGTGGTCGAAGGCTATGTGTCGGACGTCAAGGTCACCGGCAAACCCGGCGCGATGGAACCGAAGATTCGCGCGATTGCCGCGCACATCACGGCCGATCGTCCGCTGCGCCGGGCCACGTTCGAGCGCTACGTGAACACGTTCGGCCTGCTGCCCGGCCTCACGGTGAAAGCGAACGTCCCGCCGCCGCAAACCACCGACGGCGCGACGACGCTCGAGCTCGCAGTCGATCGCAAGCCATTCAACGTCAGCACGGGGGTCGACTTCAACCACCCGGGCGTCCAGGGCCTCATCACCGCGACCGAAAACGGCCTTACGCGGTTCGGCGAGCAGTTGAGCATCTCGGCGCTCGCACCGCCGGGACGCGACAAGCAGACCTACTTCGCGTTCAGCGGCGCGCTGCCGGTCGGCAGCAGCGGCCTGATCACGCGTCTCGATGCGAGCACGTATCGCGGCAAGCCGACCGACAACCCCGGCCTGCCGTCGTCAGTCGAGCGCACGGTCAAGAACGAGAAACTCGGTCTTTCGGCTTCCTATCCGATCTTGCTGAACAACCAGCGCAGCCTGCTCGGCACCGTGTCTGGCTATGCGTCGCACAACGAAGATCGTTACCAGAGCAAGATCAACGGCAACAGCATCGACACGCGCTCGCAAGTCCGCGTGCTGCAGATGCAGCTCGACTACACGAGTGTCCAGCCGAAACAGGTGCAGAAGCTGAGCGTCAACGTCGCGAAGGGCTTCAATATCCTCGGCGCATCGAAAGCGCAGGACATTACCGTCGGCACGACGACGACCTCGGTGGACAGCCCGATCTCGCTGACTTTCGTTCGCACCGGCGCGACGTTCACGCAGACGAACGAATGGCCGTTCCGGATCGGCACGTCGGTTTCGCTGACCGGGCAATACAGTCCCGACTCGCTGCCGACGTCCGAACAGATCTCGTTCGGCTCGACCCGTTACGCGCTCGGTTACCAGCCGGGCGAAACGTCGGGCGACTCGGGCTGGGGGATGTCGCTGGAAGTCAACCGCGGCTTCACGCCGGGCTGGACGTATCTGAAATCGATCACGCCGTACATCGCGTACGACATGGCCCGCGTGTATCTGCACGCGGGCACGCCATCGCCGAACCGCATGTCGTCGGTCGCCGTCGGCGTGCGGCTCACGGACAGCCGCTACTACAGCCTCGATCTGAACGTCGCGAAACCGGTGGGCGATGCGCCGGTCGAAAGCGCGTCACGCAGCCCGCGCATCAACGCCGCGTTCTCGTATCAGCTCAACTGATCGGTCACCCAAACCACGAAACGGCCGGCGCCATGCCGGCTGTTTCGATTAGAGTCCCCTCTATCAAACGTAGCGTGCTGTTTCACGTATTCTGGCGAAGCTCGCAACATGCCCGCCCCATGCAGACGGTCGTGCGAGCGAATCGAACAGACATGCAAAACAAGGAGGAAGACAATGATTCACCTGACCCGCCCGTTGCGTGCAATCGCCATCGCCGGCGCCCTGCTCGCGTGCGCAGCGCCCACGTTCGCGCAGGCCGACAGCCCGATCGGCATGTGGCAGACGATCGACGACAACACCCATCAACCGAAGGCACTGGTACAGATCGCCGAGGACGGCGACGGCTCGCTGACGGGCAAGGTCGTCAAGGGACTCGGCGCGAACGATACACCCGATCGCCGCTGCACCGCGTGCACGGACGAGCGCAAGGATCAGCTCATCAAGGGCATGACGATCATCAAGGCGATGAAGAAGGACGGCGACCACTGGGACGGCGGCAACATCCTCGACCCGGAGAACGGCAAGGTCTACAAGTGCAAGATGACGCTTGAAGACGGCGGCCAGAAGCTCGTGGTGCGCGGCTACATCGGCGTGTCGCTGCTGGGCCGGTCACAAACCTGGGTTCGCCAGCAATAACGCGGTACGCGCCCGAACGCGCGATTAGCACGACTCAATAAAAAATCGGCCTGCGACGACGTCGCTAGGCCGATTGCTTTTGGTGCGCGCACAACGGAAACCGATGGCCATCACGCTGCGTGCTTCATCGTATCCGGTGCATAGCTGCCCGGTGCGCGATATGCGGGCGCCGCGTTGCTGCGCGCCTGCGCCGCCTTCGATTGCGTGTGCTTGCGCATCCGCGCGGACAGTTCATTGCAAAGATTCATGCCGGCGTCGCCATAGAGCTCGCGCATCACGTTCATCAACGTGCCCGTTTCGTGCCATACCTTGAAGCGGCGATGACATGTTTGATACGACGGGTAACGGCGCGGCATGGCCGACCACGTTGCGCCGCTGTAGATCACCCACAGCACACCGTTCAGCACGGCGCGCGTATTGGCTAACGGCCGGCCGCGCAACTCGGTGCGCGGCTGCATTTCGGGCAGAAGCGGCGCGACGCAGCGCCATTCGTGGTCGGTCAAATCGCGATACGGTGTCATGGACATCTCCAGCCTTAATAACCATGACACCACAATATCGGCTCACCTCAACGATGAATATAAGACAAATCCGAAAATACCCGAAGATTGACGAAATTTAACCGAAATTGATGTTTAAACCCCGCCACTTTCCCGACCGGCAACCGGTTCAGGTCAACGACGTATCGACGATACGGCGCGGCGTTTCGAGATACTCCTTCGACTGCATCTCGACGATGCGCGAGACCGTACGCGCGAATTCGTTGGCCATCGGGCCTTCGACGTACAACGCCTCCGCCGGCACCGCCGCGGACATCAGCAGCTTGACCTTGTGATCGTACAGCACGTCGATGAGCCACGTGAAGCGGCGCGCTTCGGACGCCATCCGCGGCGACATCTGCGGCACCTCGGACAGCACGATCGCATGGAAGCGGCTCGCCAGTTCGAGGTAATCGTTCTGCGAACGCGGGCCGCCGCACAACGTCGCGAAATCGAACCACACGACGCCGTCCGCCTTGCGCAGCGCCTTGAGCTCACGCTTCTCGATATGCAGGATCGGGCTCTCGTCGGGCACGGCCGCGAGCTTGCCGAATGCATGGCGCAATTCGCGATCGGCGTCCGCGCCGAGCGGCGTGTGATACATCTTCACCTGCGCGAGCGTGCGCTGGCGATAGTCGACGCCCGCATCGACGTTGAGCACGTCGAGCTTCTCCTTGATCAGCGCGATCGCCGGCAGCATGCGGTCGCGATGCAGGCCGTCCGGATACAGGTCGTCGGGATCGTAATTGGACGTCATCACGAACTGCACGCCGTTGTTGAACAGGCGATCGAGCAGCCGGTACAGGATCATCGCGTCGGCGATGTCCGACACGTGGAACTCGTCGAAGCAGATCAGCCGGTAGCGCTTCGCGATGCGTCGTGCGAGTTCGTCGAGCGGATCGGCCTGCCCTTTCAGCTCCTCGAGCTCGCGGTGCACTTCGCGCATGAATTCGTGGAAATGCAGGCGCGTCTTGCGCTGCACGGGCACCACCGCGTAGAAGCTGTCCATCAGGAAGCTCTTGCCGCGGCCGACACCACCCCACATATAGACGCCGCGCGGGAGATCCGGATGATTGATCAGCTTCTTGAACGCGTTCGAGCGGCGCGCCTTGTACTCGACCCATGCGTCGAAACAGCGCTGCAGGCGATCGACGGCCGCGCGCTGAGCGGGATCGGACTGATAGCCGCGCGTGGTCAGCTCGCGCGTGTAGTATTCGGTGACGTTCATCGGGCAAACCGGAAAGGACGAAGGCGAGCGGGAAACCCCGCCCGCCTTCGTCATGAGACGGCTGCGCCGGCCGACGGCCGGCAGGCGCTACGCCGTGCTCAGCTGTTCAGCGAGCGCTTGTCGACGGCGAGCGCCGCTTCGCGCATCACTTCCGACATCGACGGGTGCGGATGGCAGATGCGGGCGATGTCTTCCGACGCCGCCTTGAATTCCATCGCCACCACGGCTTCCGCGATCAGGTCCGACGCGTTCGCGGCGATCACGTGCACGCCGAGCAGTTCGTCGGTCTTCGCATCCGCGATCATCTTCACGAAGCCGTCCGGCGCGTTCATGCCGAGCGCGCGGCCGTTGATCGAGAACGGGAACTTGCCCGTCTTGATCTCGCGGCCTTCCGCCTTCAGTTGCTGCTCCGTCTTGCCGACCCATGCGATTTCCGGGTACGTGTAGATCACCCACGGAATGCAGTTGTAGTCGATGTGCGGCTTCTGGCCGTCGATCACTTCCGCGACCAGCACGCCTTCGTCTTCCGCCTTGTGCGCGAGCATCGGGCCGCGCACCACGTCGCCGATCGCGTAGACGTTCGGCACGGCCGTACGGCAGTGGTCGTCCACATCGATGAAGCCGCGCTCGTTCGCCTTCAGGCCGATGGCCTCGAGGCCGAGGTTGTCGGTGTTCGGCACGCGGCCGACCGACACGATCAGGCGGTCGGCGTCGAGCGTCTGCGCATTGCCGTCCTTGTCCGTGTAGGCGATCGACACACCGTTCGCGGTCGTCTTCACGTCACCGATCTTCACGCCGAGATGGATGTCGAGGCCCTGCTTCTTGAACAGCTTGGCCGCTTCCTTCGCGAGCGCTTCGTCGGCTGCGCCGAGGAATGCCGGCAGCGCTTCGAGCACCGTCACGTCGGCGCCCAGGCGGCGCCACACCGAGCCGAGCTCGAGGCCGATCACGCCTGCGCCGATCACGGCGAGCTTCTTCGGCACCGAGTCGAACGTCAACGCGCCTTCGTTGTCCGACACGATCTTGTTGTCGACCGGAATGCCCGGCAGATGACGCGCCTTCGAGCCCGTCGCGATGATCACGTTCTTCGCGGTGACGACTTCGGCTTCGCCCTCGCCGCTCACTTCGATCTGCACGCCGGCATCGGTCTTGCCGGTGAACTTGCCATGGCCCTTCAGCCAGGTGATCTTGTTCTTCTTGAACAGGAACTCGATCCCGCTCGTCATCTTCTCGACGATCGCATCCTTGCGGCCGAGCATCTTCGCGACGTCGATCTTCACGCCGTCGACGGTGATGCCGTGGTCGGCCAGGTGATGCGACGTGTTCTCGAACTCTTCCGACGAAGCCAGCAGCGCCTTCGACGGAATGCAGCCGACGTTCAGGCAGGTGCCGCCGAGCTTCAGCGCGCCGGCCGGGTTCTTCCATTTCTCGATACAGGCAACGGTCTTGCCGAGCTGCGCGGCGCGAATCGCGGCGATGTAGCCGCCAGGGCCGGCGCCGATCACGACGACGTCAAATTCCTTGGACATGACAATCCTTTCTACTTGTACGCCTGCACGTTCGCGCGTGGGCGCGAACGTGCAGAACGGGTCGATGCAGTGAGACTCGGCTTACAGGTCGAGCAGCAGGCGTGCCGGATCTTCCAGCGCGTCCTTCATCGCGACGAGCGACAGCACGGCTTCGCGGCCGTCGATGATGCGGTGGTCGTACGACAGCGCGAGGTAGTTGATCGGGCGGATCACGATCTGGCCGTTTTCGACGACCGGGCGCTCCTTCGTCGCGTGCACGCCGAGGATGGCCGACTGCGGCGGGTTGATGATCGGGGTCGACAGCATCGAGCCGAACACACCGCCGTTCGAGATCGAGAACGTACCGCCCGTCATTTCCTCGATCGACAGCTTGCCGTCCTTCGCCTTCTGGCCGAATTCGGCGATCTTCTTCTCGATCTCGGCGAGGCTCAGCTGATCCGCGTTGCGCAGGATCGGCACGACCAGGCCGCGCGGCGAACCGACCGCGATACCGATGTCGAAGTAGCCGTGGTAGACGATGTCGTTGCCATCGATCGACGCGTTCACCAGCGGGAACTTCTTCAGTGCATGGACGGCCGCCTTCACGAAGAACGACATGAAGCCGAGCTTCACGCCATGTTCCTTCTCGAACTTGTCCTTGTACTTGTTACGCAGCTCCATGACCGGAGCCATGTTCACTTCGTTGAACGTCGTCAGGATCGCGTTGGTCTGCTGCGACTCGAGCAGACGCTCGGCGATACGCGCACGCAGGCGCGACATCGGCACGCGCTGTTCCGGACGGTCGTTCAGCCAGGTCGCTGCCGACGCCGGCACCTTCACTTCCGGCAGCGACGGCTTCGCGGCGGCGGTCTTCGCCGGTGCGGCGGCCGGAGCAGCCTTCGGTGCGCTGCCTGCCGCCAGCGCGTCGCCCTTCGTGACGCGGCCGTCGCGGCCCGAACCCGCGACGTCGCCCGTCGACAGGCCCTTCTCGGCCAGCAGCTTGGCCGCGGCCGGCGACGCGGCCGCCGAGCTCGATGCGGTGGCGGCAGCCGGTTGCGCAGCCGGTGCGGCCGCGGCGGGCGCGGCCGCCGGCTTGACTTCGGCGGCGCCTGCCGCGGCTTCGGCGGCACCTGCCTTCGCTTCGGTGTCGATCGTCGCGATCACCTGATCGGCGACCACCGTGTCACCGTCGTTCTGCAGCACTTGCGCGAGCACGCCCGCCGCCGGCGCCGGCACTTCGAGGACGACCTTGTCGGTCTCGAGTTCGATCAGGATTTCGTCCTGCGCGACTGCTTCGCCCGGCTTTTTCTTCCACTGCAGCATGGTGGCTTCCGACACCGACTCCGACAGCTGGGGGACTTTGACTTCTACGATAGCCATGTGATTTTCCTGGATGCTTAATCTGGGGTATGACGAGGTTCGTGCGATTCCTTCGGCCGGTGCGGCGCGCCACGCGCCGGCGGGCCAAAAGGAACGGGAAAGCGCCGTGCGCCTTCCCGTTTCGCTTGACGTCGGTTATTTCGCGATCGATGCGCTCTTCAGGCGGCCGAATGCACCTTCGATCAGGGCCTTCTGCTGCTCGTAGTGCTTCGCGTAGTAGCCAACCGCCGGCGAGGCCGAAGCCGGACGGCCGCTGTACGCCAGCTTCTGCCCTTCCTTCATGCCTTCCTTCAGGTGGTGCTCGACGTAGAACCAGGGGCCCTGGTTCTGCGGCTCGTCCTGCACCCAGACCACTTCAGTCGCGTTCTCGTACTTCTTCATTTCGGCTTCGAACTGCTTGTGCGCGAACGGATACAGCTGCTCGATACGGATGATCGCGACGTCGTTCGCCTTCGCTTCGCGGCGGTGCGCGACGAGGTCGTAGTACACGCGGCCCGAGCACACCAGCACGCGCTTGACCTTCTTCGCGTCGATGCCGCCGTCGATTTCGCCCAGCACCGGCTGGAACGAGCCCTTCGCGAGTTCCGACAGGTCCGACACCGCTTCCTTGTGGCGCAGCAGCGACTTCGGCGTCGCGACGATCAGCGGCTTGCGGAACAGGCGGATCATCTGGCGGCGCAGCAGATGGAAAATCTGCGCCGGCGTCGTCGGCTGGACGACCTGCATGTTGTGATCGGCACACAGCTGCAGGAAACGCTCGATACGCGTGGACGAGTGTTCCGGACCCTGGCCTTCGTAGCCGTGCGGCAGCAGCATCGTGAGACCCGACACGCGGCCCCACTTCACTTCGCCCGACGAGATGAACTGGTCGATCACGACCTGCGCGCCGTTGACGAAGTCGCCGAACTGCGCTTCCCACAGCACGAGCGTGTTCGGCTCGGCGGTCGAGTAACCGTATTCGAAGCCCAGCACCGCTTCTTCCGACAGCACCGAGTCGATCACCGTGAACTTCGCCTGGCCTTCGGCGATGTTCTGCAGCGGCACGTACGTGCCGTCGTTCCAGCGCTCGCGGTTCTGGTCGTGCAGCACCGCGTGACGGTGCGTGAACGTGCCGCGGCCCGAGTCCTGGCCCGTCAGGCGCACCGAGTAGCCCGATGCGACGAGCGACGCGAATGCGAGATGCTCGGCCATGCCCCAGTCGAGCGGCTGGTCGCCGCGCGCCATGTTGCGGCGGTCGTTGATCACGCGCTCGACGAGCGGGTGAACCTTGAAGTTTTCCGGGACCGTCGTGATGCGTTCGCCCAGGCGCTTCAGTTCGGCGAGCGGCACGGCCGTGTCGGCTGCGTCCGTCCACTTGCGGTTCAGGAACGGCACCCAGTCGACCGCGTACTTGCTCTTGTAGTTCGACAGGACCGGGTCGACGGTATGGTGGCCGTCGTCCATCGCCTTGCGGTACGCCTTCACGTAGTTGTCGGCGTCTTCGGCGGTGATCACGCCCTGCTGCACGAGCTTCTCGGCGTACAGCGCACGGGTGCCCGGGTGCTGCGCGATCTTCTTGTACATCAGCGGCTGCGTAACGGCCGGCGTGTCCTGCTCGTTGTGACCCAGCTTGCGGAAGCAGACGATGTCGATCACGACATCCTTGTGGAACTGCATCCGGTAGTCGATCGCGATCTGGATCGCGAGCACGACGGCTTCCGGATCGTCGCCGTTCACGTGCAGCACCGGCGCTTCGATCATCTTGACGACGTCGGTACAGTACAGCGTCGAGCGCGCGTCGCGCGGGTCGGACGTCGTGAAGCCGATCTGGTTGTTGATGACGATGTGCAGCGTGCCGTGCGTGCCGTAACCGCGCGTCTGCGCGAGGTTCAGCGTTTCCATCACGACGCCCTGGCCGGCGAAGGCCGCGTCACCGTGGATCTGCACCGGCAGCACTTGCAGGCCGTCCTCGTCGCCGCGGCGGTCCATCCGCGCCTTCGCGGAACCTTCGACCACCGGGTTCACGATTTCGAGGTGCGACGGGTTGAACGCGAGCGACAGGTGGACCGGGCCGCCTTCCGTCGACACGTCCGACGAGAAGCCCTTGTGGTACTTCACGTCGCCGGCCGGCAGGTCGTCGACGTGCTTGCCTTCGAATTCGGCGAACAGGTCGGCCGGCATCTTGCCCAGCGTGTTGACCAGCACGTTCAGACGGCCGCGGTGCGCCATGCCGATGATGATTTCCTGCACGCCGCTCTTGCCCGCGTGCTGGACGACTTCGTCCATCGCCGCGATGAAGCTTTCGCCGCCTTCGAGCGAGAAGCGCTTCTGGCCGACGTACTTGGTGTGCAGGTAGCGCTCGAGGCCTTCGGCGGCCGTCAGGCGATTCAGGATGTGCTTCTTCTTGTCGGCCGAGAACGACGGCGTCGCGCGGGTCGACTCCAGGCGCTCCTGCCACCAGCGCTTCTGTTCCGGATCGCTGATGTACATGTACTCGGCGCCGATCGTGCCGCAGTACGTGTCGCGCAGACCCTTGACGATGTCGCGCAGCGACGCCTGGTCGAAACCGAAGTACAGGTTGCTTGCGCTGTACGTCTGGTCGAGATCGCCCTCGGAGAAGTCGTAGAAAGCCGGTTCGAGCTCGGGGATGGCGGGACGTTCGCGGCGCTTCAGCGGATCGAGATTGGCCCATTGCGAGCCGAGGAAGCGGTAGGCGCTGATCAGCGACTGGACGTGCACCTGCTTGCGTGCGGTCGCGAGGTTGCTGGTGCTTTCGCGCGGGATGAAGGCATTGGCCTTCGCACGCTCGGCGAACGATTCGACGATCGGGAAGTGAGCGACGTCATTGGCGTTCGAGCCGTCCGTTGCAGGCACGTTCTGCAGCGCGTCGAAATACTCTCGCCAGTTCTCCGGCACCGACGCCGGATTGTTGAGGTATGCATCGTACAGTTCTTCAACGTACGAAGCATTGCCGCCGAACAGATAGGAGTTCAGCTGAAACTGCTTCATTACATCTGACATTTTACGCTCACCTTTCTTCGAGCTTCTCGAGAAATAGCGGGTTACTCAACCTTCCGCGACACGGCCTGACCGTTTAGCGGATTGCGAATCAAGTCTTGCTTGGAAGGACCTAAAACTTGCGTGCGCGCAGCATATCACAGAACCGATACCGGAGTTCGCGGCGAAATGTGCGTGAAAGCACCGCGCGACGGGGTTTTGCCGGATTGCGGCGGCCCGCGGGAACAGTGTTTTGCAGGCAATCCGGCTGCACGATGCGCGGATGCGAAAAAGGCTGCCCGAAGGCAGCCTTTTCGTCGTGCTCGGGAACGGTCGATGCTCAGTCGACCGCGCCTTCGCGGCTCGCGCGGCGACGCTCGTGCTCCTTCAGGAAGCGCTTGCGCAGGCGGATCGACTGCGGCGTCACTTCGACCAGTTCGTCGTCGTCGATGAATTCGACCGCGTATTCCAGCGACATCTGGACCGGCGGCACGAGACGCACGGCTTCGTCGGTACCCGACGCACGCACGTTGGTCAGCTGCTTGCCCTTGATCGGGTTCACGACGAGGTCGTTGTCGCGGCTGTGGATGCCGATGATCATGCCCTCATACAGCGCGTCGCCCGGCTTCACGAACATGCGGCCGCGATCCTGCAGCTTCCACAGTGCGTAGGCGACCGCTGCGCCGTCGTCCTGCGAGATCAGCACGCCGTTGCGGCGCTCGAACACCGAGCCTTCCTTGACCGGCGCGTACGAGTCGAAGATGTGGCTCATCAGGCCCGTGCCGCGCGTGAGCGTCAGGAATTCGCTCTGGAAGCCGATCAGGCCGCGTGCCGAGATCTTGTATTCCAGACGCGTACGGCCGCGGCCGTCCGACGCCATGTCCAGCATTTCGCCCTTGCGGCGGCCAAGCTCTTCCATCACGCCGCCCTGGTGTTCGTCTTCGACGTCGACCGTCAGCAGCTCGTACGGCTCGTGCCGCACGCCGTCGATCTCCTGCATCACCACGCGCGGACGCGACACGGCCAGCTCGTAGCCTTCGCGACGCATGTTTTCGACGAGAATCGTCAGATGCAGCTCGCCACGGCCCGACACTTCGAACACCGTTTCGTCGCCGGTATCCTTCACGCGCAGCGCGACGTTGTGGTTCAGTTCCTTCATCAGGCGGTCGCGGATCTGGCGGCTCGTCACGAACTTGCCTTCGCGGCCGGCGAGCGGCGACGAGTTGACGAGGAAGTTCATCGTCAGCGTCGGCTCGTCGACGGTGATCATCGGCAGCGCTTCCGGC
Source organism: Burkholderia semiarida (assembly GCF_029268935.1). NCBI lineage: Bacteria > Pseudomonadati > Pseudomonadota > Betaproteobacteria > Burkholderiales > Burkholderiaceae > Burkholderia > Burkholderia semiarida. The sequence continues at coordinate 915,293 of NZ_JAHLCL010000007.1, forward strand.
GTGTCGACCGCGCAGATCGTCGCGCCGATGCCGACGTCTTCAATGCCGTTGATCAGCACGATGTCGCCCGCTTCGGCCGACTCGACCTGCACGCGCTCCAGGCCCTTGAACGACAGCACCTGGTTGATCTTGCGGTTCAGCACCTCGCCTTCCGGGCCGAAGCGCATCACGACCGGCTGGCCCGGCTTGATGCGGCCGCGCGTGATGCGGCCGACACCGATCCGGCCGACGTACGTCGAATAGTCGAGCGACGTGATCTGGAGCTGCAGCGGGGCTTCCGGATCGGCCGGGCGAACCGGCACGTGCGCGAGGATCGCTTCGAACAGCGGGCGCATGTCGCCTTCGCGCGTGGCCGGATCGAGCGACGCATAGCCGTTCAGGCCCGACGCGTAGACGATCGGGAAGTCGAGCTGCTCTTCGGTCGCGCCGAGCTTGTCGAACAGGTCGAAGGTCTGGTTGATCACCCAGTCGATCCGCGCGCCCGGACGATCGATCTTGTTGACGACGACGATCGGCTTCAGGCCGAGCGCGAGCGCCTTCTTCGTGACGAAGCGCGTCTGCGGCATCGGGCCTTCGACCGCGTCGACGAGCAGCAGCACCGAGTCGACCATCGACAGCACGCGCTCGACTTCGCCGCCGAAGTCCGCGTGCCCCGGCGTGTCGACGATGTTGATGTGCGTGCCTTCGTACTCGACCGCGCAGTTCTTCGCGAGAATCGTGATCCCGCGCTCTTTTTCGATGTCGTTCGAGTCCATCACCCGCTCCGCAATCTGCTGGTTCTCGCGGAAGGTGCCGGACTGGCGGAGCAGTTGGTCGACGAGCGTGGTCTTGCCGTGGTCGACGTGGGCGATGATGGCGATATTGCGAAGGGCGCGGGTCATAGAAACCTGGAAATCGTTTGAACGCGCAAACGCGCGCGCTCGTGTTTTTCACGGGCGCGCGCGTTGCAGCTTGGAAAGCCTCAAATTATAGCACGTGCGCGTGTCGAGAGCCGACCCGCCCGTTGCAACGCAGCAAAACGGGAGCGCCGCGCGGCGCTGCCGAACTGCTCAAAGGTCCGGCGCACCGGCACCGTGCGGCGAAGAAACCTTACCCGGACAAGGGACTCTCGCGGGACACAGCACGCGTTTTGCCGTTCGATTAACATTTGCCGCGGCAAGCAATTGTGCCTATACTACTGCCTAGTCAACTATTGCAGCTTCAGGGTTTTATGTCGGATTCTTCTACCCCACCGCCCGTTTCGCCGCTGTCTACGTATCAGATGAACGATAGCGTCGGTTATCTGATGTCCCGCGTGAAGTCGGTGATGACCAACCTCGTCACGCAGCGCACGCAGGAAGAACTCGGCATCACGGGCACGCAGGCGAGCATGCTGTTCATGATCGCGGTCGGCAAGTGCTCGACGGCCGCCGAACTCGCGCGCGAATACGGGATCGACGCCAGCGCGGTCACGCGCCTGCTCGACCGGGTCGAGAAACGCGGCCTGCTGTCGCGTGTGCGCAGCATCGAGGATCGTCGCGTCGTGCGCCTCGAGCTCACCGACGAAGGCCGTGCGCTGGCCGAACGGCTGCCGCCCATTTTCCGCAGCGTGCTCGACCAGGTGCTGGACGGGTTTACGCCGGAAGAAGTCGGGTTCCTGAAGAGCATGCTGCGCCGCATTCTCAGCAACTATTGCGAGACGGCCGGCGGTAGCGTCACGTAATAGTTGCCATAACAATTACTTTTGACAGATTAATGTAAGGAAATCCTTGCAGTGTCCATCATTCATTCCGAGTCAGGGGTTAGCGCGATGAAATCCTCCCCGTTGTCCGTGCGCGCCGGGTCGTGCCGCGCCGCCGTCGCCGCCGCGGTCGCCGCGCTGGCGCTCGCGGGCTGCGCGAATTACATCGGCATCAAGAGCGACAAGCAGATTGCCCCCGCGTCGCAATTCGAATCCGCCCAGAGCCTGCCGGCCCAGGGCGGCCAGTGGCCCGCGCTCGACTGGGCCAGCCAGTTCGGCGACCCGCAGTTGCCGAAGCTGATCGACGAAGCGTTGCAGGGCAACCCGTCGATCGCGCAGGCGCAGGCGCGCATCGCGAAGGCTTCGTCGTACATCGAGTCGTCGCGCTCGAACCTGATGCCGAAGGCCGAAGCCAGCTATTCGTGGACGCGCGAGCTGTACTCGTCGAACGCGCTGTTCCCGCCCCCGTACGGCGGCCAGTGGTACAGCGAGAACAACGCGCTCGCGAGCGCCTCGTGGGAACTCGACCTGTGGGGCAAGAACCGCGAACGCCTGCACACGGCCGTATCGCAGGAAAAGGCCGCCGAAGCCGACCTGCAACAGGCGCGCATCACGCTCGCGTCGTCGGTCGCGCGCACCTACAACTCGCTCGCGCAGCTCTATGCGCTGCGCGACATCGCGCAGCGCGAGATCACCAACCGCGAGACGGTCGGCAAGATCACCGACGGCCGCGTATCGGCCGGCCTCGACACCAACGTCGAGCGCCAGACGGCCCGCGGCAACATCGCGACGACGCAGGCTTCGCTGTCGGACCTCGACGGCCAGATCACGACGGTGCGCTACCAGCTCGCCGCGCTGCTCGGCAAGGGCCCGGATCGCGGGCTGCAGATCGCGGCGCCCGTGATGAACCCGAGCGGCGACGTCACGCTGCCCGGCAACCTGCCGGCCGACCTCGTGTCGCGCCGCCCCGACATCGTCGCCGCGCGCTGGCAGGTCGAAGCCGCGATGCACGACGTGAAGGAGGCGAAGGCCGAGTTCTTCCCCGACGTGAACCTCGCGGCCGGTTTCGGCTTCGATGCGTTCGGCTGGGGCAAATTCCTGAATTTCGCGAGCCGCCAGGCGCAGTTCGGGCCGGCGATCCACCTGCCGATCTTCGATGCCGGCGCGCTGCGCGCCCAGCTCAAGGGCCGCTATGCCGACTTCGACCTGTCGGTCGCGAACTACAACCAGACGCTGATCAGCGCGCTGAACGACGTCGCGACGCAGGTCGCGTCGATCCGCGCGGTCGATCGCCAGATGGGCGACGCCCAACGTGCGCTCGACGCGTCGACGCGCGCGTACGATCTCGCGGTCATCCGCTACAAGGCCGGCCTGTCGCCGCAACTGCAGGTGCTGACGGCGGACAGCAACCGCCTCGCCTCGGAGCAGACGGTGACCAACCTGAAGATGCGCCGGCGCGACATGCAGCTCGCCCTGATCAAGGCGCTCGGCGGCGGGTTCGACGCGACCGGCACGCCGCTCGCCGCACCCGATGCCGCCGCGCCGACCAAACAGGCCGCCAACTGATCCGGCGCCACCACTACGCAGACACTCGAAATAACGGACGGAGAAAATCGCCATGAGCGACCAACAAAACGCCGCCAGCGCGCAGCCGCAGAATAACGGCAAGCGCAAGCGAATGATGACGCTGCTCGTCGCGGTCATCGTGATCGCGGCCATCGCATACGGCCTCTATTACTTCCTCGTCGCTCGCTTCCATGAAGACACCGACGACGCATACGTGAACGGCAACGTCGTGCAGATCACGCCGCAGGTCACCGGCACCGTGATCGCCGTGAAGGCGGACGACACGCAAACGGTCAAGGCCGGCGATCCGCTCGTCGTGCTCGACCCGGCCGATTCGCAGGTCGCGCTGCAGCAGGCGGAAGCCAACCTCGCGCAGACCGTGCGCCAGGTGCGCGGCCTGTTCGTCAACGACGATCAGTACCGCGCGCAAGTCGCGCTGCGCCAGTCCGACCTGTCGAAGGCCCAGGACGACCTGCGCCGCCGCCTGGCCGTCGCGCAGACGGGCGCCGTGTCGCAGGAAGAAATCTCGCATGCCCGCGACGCCGTGAAGGCCGCGCAGGCATCGGTCGACGCCGCGCAGCAGCAGCTCGCCTCGAATCGCGCATTGACCGCGAACACGACGATCGCATCGCACCCGAACGTGATGGCCGCCGCCGCGAAGGTGCGCGACGCCTACCTCGCGAACGCGCGCAACGTGCTGCCGGCGCCGGTCACCGGCTATGTCGCGAAGCGCTCGGTGCAGGTCGGCCAGCGCGTGTCGCCCGGCAACCCGCTGATGTCGGTGGTGCCGCTCAATGCCGTGTGGGTCGACGCGAACTTCAAGGAAGTCCAGTTGAAGCACATGCGCATCGGCCAGCCGGTCGAAATGACGGCCGACATCTACGGCTCGTCGGTCACGTACCACGGCAAGGTCGTCGGCTTCTCGGCCGGCACGGGCTCGGCGTTCTCGCTGCTGCCGGCGCAGAATGCGACCGGCAACTGGATCAAGGTCGTGCAGCGCCTGCCGGTGCGGATCGAGCTCGACCCGAAGGATCTCGACAAGCATCCGCTGCGCATCGGCCTGTCGATGCAGGTCGACGTCAACATCAAGGACGAACGCGGCGACCAGCTCGTCAACGCGCCGAACACCGTCTACGAGACCAACGTGTTCGCGAAATACGGCGACGAAGCCGACGCCGAAATCGCGCGCATCATCGCCGAGAACGCAGGCGGCAATGCATCGGCGCCGGTCGCGGCGAAGCAGAGCACCGCCGCGAAAATGATGTAACCGTTCCGACTTCGGAAAGGCAACCGACATGGCACAGGCTCCCGCCTCCTACCCGCCCCTGCAGGGCGGGCAACTCATACTCGGCACGATCGCGGTGTCGCTCGCGGTGTTCATGAACGTGCTCGACACGTCCATCGCGAACGTCGCGATCCCGACCATCTCGGGCGACCTCGGCGTGTCGTCCGACCAGGGTACGTGGGTCATCACGTCGTTCGCGGTCGCGAACGCAATCTCGGTGCCGCTGACCGGCTGGCTGACCGACCGTTTCGGGCAAGTGCGCCTGTTCCTCGCGTCGATCATCCTGTTCGTCATCTCGTCGTGGATGTGCGGGCTGTCGCCGAACCTGCCGTTCCTGCTCGGGTCGCGCGTGCTCCAGGGCGCGGTCGCGGGCCCGATGATTCCGCTGTCGCAGGCGCTCCTGCTGTCGAGCTATCCGCGCGCAAAGGCACCGATGGCGCTCGCGCTATGGGCGATGACGACGCTGATCGCACCCGTCGCAGGCCCCATTCTCGGCGGCTGGATCTCGGACAACTATTCGTGGCCGTGGATCTTCTACGTCAACATCCCGGTCGGCGTCGCCGCCGCCGCCGCGACGTGGATGATCTATCGCAATCGGGAGTCGGCCGTGCGTCGCGCGCCGATCGACGGCGTGGGCCTCGCGCTGCTGGTCGTCTGGGTCGGCTCGCTGCAGATCATGCTCGACAAGGGCAAGGATCTCGACTGGTTCGCGTCGACGACCATCATCGTGCTCGCGCTGACCGCCGTCATCGCGTTCGCGTTCTTCGTGATCTGGGAGCTGACCGCCGAGCACCCGGTCGTCGACCTGTCGCTGTTCCGCATCCGGAACTTCACCGGCGGGACAGTCGCGCTGTCGATCGGATACGGCCTGTACTTCGGCAATCTCGTGCTGCTACCGCTGTGGCTGCAGACCCAAATCGGCTATACCGCGACCGACGCCGGCCTCGTGATGGCGCCGGTCGGGCTGTTCGCCATCCTGTTGTCGCCACTTACCGGGAAGTATCTGCCGCGCACCGATCCACGCTTCATCTCGACGGCGTCGTTCCTGACGTTCGCGCTGTGCTTCTGGATGCGTTCGCGCTACACGACGGGCGTCGACGAATGGTCGCTGACGCTGCCGACGCTCGTGCAGGGTATCGCGATGGCGGGCTTCTTCATCCCGCTCGTGTCGATCACGTTGTCCGGCCTGCCCGGCCACCGCATTCCCGCGGCGTCCGGCCTGTCGAACTTCGTGCGGATCATGTGCGGCGGCATCGGCACGTCGATCTTCCAGACCGCGTGGGACCACCGCAACAACTTCCATCACGCGCAACTGGTCGAGCAGGCGAACCCGTACAACCCGACGTTCAACCAGGCCGTCACGCAGATGGGCAATCTCGGGCTGTCGCAGAACCAGGCGCACGGGCTCATCAACAACATGGCCACGCAACAGGCCGCGCAGCTCGGCGTGAACGACCTGTTCTACATCTCGGCGGTGATCTTCGTGCTGCTGATCGCGCTGATCTGGATCACCAAGCCCGAACGCGCGGGCGGCGGCGATGCCGGTGCGGCGGCGTCGGCGGCACACTGAGCACTACCCGGCAGCGCATCACTGCGCGGTCACGCGAAACAAAAAGCCCGGTCGAAATCGACCGGGCTTTTCTTATTCCGCCGCGTGCAGTCATGCGCGCTGCTGCGTCATTGAGCCGTCACGACGAGCCGTTCCGGTGCGAGCACGCCATTCGCCTTGCGTGCCACGCCGAGCAACCGCGTTGCGTCGTACACGCGCACGCGCTCGCCCTCGGCCGCGTCGATCGGCTCCAATGCCGACAGCGGCAGGCGCTGGCCGTGCAGAAACCGCTTCGCGCACGCGTCGTCGAGCCGAACGGCGGGGAACGTCGACAGCAACGCATCGACCGGCTGCAGCCATGCATCGCGCGCCGCCTCGGCAGCGTCCGACAGCGCATCCAGCGTCACCGCATGCTCGAGCGTCAGCGCGCCGACGCCCGTGCGACGCAGCATCGTCAGATGCGCGCCGCAACCCAGCGCCTCGCCAATATCCTCCGCGAGCGTGCGCACATACGTGCCCTTGCTGCAGGTCACGCGAAACGTCACGTCGGGCAGCTCGCACGCAAGCAGTTCGAGCGCGTGGATCGTCACGTTGCGGCCTTCCCGCTCGACCGTCTGGCCGGCCCGCGCATATTCGTACAGCGGCTTGCCGTCGCGCTTGAGCGCCGAATACATCGGCGGCACCTGCACGATGTCGCCGGTGAAGCGCACGAGCGCCGCTTCCACCGCCGCACGATCGCATTCGACGGGCCGCGTGTCGATCACGTCGCCTTCCGCGTCGCCGGTGGCCGTGCGCTGGCCGAGACGCATCGTCGCTTCATAGGTCTTGTCGGCGTCGAGCAAATCCTGCGAGAACTTGGTCGCCTCGCCGAAGCACAGCGGCAGCAGGCCCGACGCCAGCGGATCGAGCGTGCCGGTGTGACCGGCTTTCTTCGCGAGAAGCAGGCGCTTTGCGCGAATCAGCGCATCGTTGCTCGACAGGCCGACCGGCTTGTCGAGCAGGAGAACGCCGTCCAGCACGCGCCGGGGCACGCGCGGACGTTGGGGTGCTGCATTCGTCATAGGCCGGTCGAGCTCAATCGTCCTTGGCAGGCGCATCGGCCTCGCCGTCGTCCTTCGCGCGCGTCGAGTTCGCTTCCTTGATCAGGCGCGACATTTCGACGGCCTTCTCGATCGTCTGGTCGTAATGGAAATGCAGCGTCGGCACCGTATGAATGTGCAGGCGCTTGAACAGCAGGTTGTGCAGGTGGCCCGACGCGTGGTTCAGCGCCTCCTGCGTCTTGTCCGGATCGCCGGTGAGCGCCGTGAAGTAGACCTTCGCGTGCGCATAGTCGGGCGTGAGTTCCACGCTCTGGATGGTCACGATACCGATGCGCGGATCTTTGACCTCGCGCATGATGAGTTCGGACAGATCGCGCTGAATCTGATCGGCGATCTGAACGTTGCGATTGGGGGAAGTACGTTTCCTGGACATGATCGATCCGTGATCCGTTTATCAGGATGAAGCGGCGGCCATTTTCGGCACGCCACCATGAAAATGGGCGGGACAGGCCCAAGCCTGCCCCGCCCATGAGCCGATACGCGACGATTACAGCGTACGCGCGACTTCGGTCACTTCGAAGACTTCGAACTGGTCGCCTTCGATGATGTCGTTGAAGTTCTTCACCGACATACCGCACTCGAAGCCTTGCTTCACTTCCTTCACATCGTCCTTGAAGCGCTTCAGCGATTCGAGTTCGCCCGTGAAGATCACGACGTTGTTGCGCAGCACGCGCACCGACGACGAGCGCTTGACGATACCGTCCGTGACCATACAGCCTGCGACCGTGCCGACCTTCGGTACCTTGAAGACCTGGCGCACCTCGACCATGCCGGTGACCACTTCGCGCTTCTCCGGCGCCAGCATGCCCGACATCGCCGCCTTCACCTCATCCACTGCGTCGTAGATGATGTTGTAGTAGCGGATATCGATGCCGTTCGCCTCGGCCAGCTTGCGCGCCTGTGCATCCGCACGCGTGTTGAAGCCGATGATGACCGCCTTCGATGCCGTCGCGAGGTTGACGTCGTTTTCGCTGATGCCGCCGACCGCGCTGTGCACGATCTGCACGCGCACTTCGTCGGTCGACAGCTTGAGCAACGACTGCACGAGCGCTTCCTGCGAACCCTGCACGTCTGCCTTGATGATGAGCGGCAGGTTCTGCACTTCGCCTTCGCCCATCTGCTCGAGCATGCTTTCCAGCTTCGCGGCCTGCTGCTTCGCGAGCTTCACGTCGCGGAACTTGCCCTGACGGAACAGCGCGATTTCACGCGCCTTGCGCTCGTCCGGCAGCACGATCACTTCCTCGCCCGCGCCTGGCACTTCCGACAGACCCTGGATCTCGACCGGGATCGACGGGCCGGCTTCCTTCGTCGGCTTGCCGTTCTCGTCGAGCATCGCACGGACGCGGCCGTAGGCCGTACCCGCCAGCACGATATCGCCGCGGTTCAGCGTACCGGACTGCACGAGGATCGTCGCGACCGGGCCTTTACCCTTGTCGAGCTTCGCTTCGATCACGATGCCCTTGGCCGGCGCTTCGACCGGTGCCTTCAGTTCCAGCACTTCGGCCTGCAGCAGCACGTTTTCGAGCAGATCGTCGATACCTGCGCCCGTCTTGGCCGACACCGGCACGAACGGCGAATCGCCGCCGTATTCTTCCGGCACGACGCCTTCCGCGACCAGCTCCTGCTTGACGCGATCGGGGTTCGCTTCCGGCTTGTCGATCTTGTTGATCGCGACGACGATCGGCACGCCACCCGCCTTCGCGTGGGCGATGGCTTCCTTCGTCTGCGGCATCACGCCGTCGTCGGCCGCCACCACCAGCACCACGATGTCGGTCGCCTTCGCGCCGCGTGCACGCATTGCCGTGAACGCTTCGTGACCCGGCGTATCGAGGAACGTGATGACGCCACGCGGCGTATCGACGTGGTAAGCGCCGATGTGCTGCGTAATGCCGCCCGCTTCGCCCGCGGCAACCTTCGCGCGGCGGATGTGGTCGAGCAGCGAGGTCTTGCCGTGGTCGACGTGACCCATCACCGTGACGACCGGCGGACGCGGCAGTTGCTCCGCATCGGTACCGGTTTCGCCCTCGACGAGCAGCGCTTCCGGATCGTCCAGCTTCGCGGCGACCGCGCGGTGGCCCAGCTCCTCGACGATGATCATCGCCGTTTCCTGGTCCAGCACCTGGTTGATCGTGACCATCTGGCCCATCTTCATCATCACCTTGATGACTTCGGAGGCCTTGATCGACATCTTGTGCGCGAGATCGGCAACCGACACGGTTTCCGGCACGTGCACTTCACGGACGATCGGTTCGGTCGGCGCCTGGAACGACGATGCGCTGTCCTGGTGACGGCCGCGACCCTTCGGGCCGCCGCGCCAGCCGCGGTCGACGCCGCCGCTCGAATCGCCGCGCGTCTTGATGCCGCGACGCTTCGCTGCGTCGTCCTGCCAGCCGCCCTTGCCTGCGCCCGGCTTCTTGTTGCGGTCGCCCGCGCCTGCCGGCGCCTGCGTCGCGGCCGGTGCCGCGGCGCCGGCCGGCTTCTTCACGGCCGGACGCGCCTGCGCACCTTCCGGCTTCGCCGGCTTGTGCAGCGTGCCCTTCGCTTCGGCCGGCTTCGCCGGTTCCGCCGGCTTCGGCGGCTCGACTGCCTTGACCACGGCCTTGCGCGGCGTGTTCATCATTTCGCGGATCGCGCGTGCTTCGGCTTCGGCCGCCGCGCGGCGCTTGCTGATCTCTTCCTGCTCGGCGCGCGCCTTGTCGGCCGCCTCGCGAGCAGCGTCCTCGGCCTTCTTCGCCGCTTCGCGCTGCGCCGCACGTTCCGCGGCTGCACGCGCTTCGTCCTGCGCGGACTGCGTCGGCGCCGTTTCCTGCTCGGCCGCGGCGGCCTGCCGGGCTGCCGCCTGCTGCGCCGCGGCGGCTTCCGCCGCTGCACGCTTCGCCGCCGCTTCTTCCTCGGCGCGACGGCGCTCGGCCTCGGCCGCTTCCTCGCGGGCGCGACGCTCGGCTTCCTCGCGTTCGAGGCGTTCCTGACGCTCGCGCAGCTCCTGCGCCTGCTTCTCGAGCAGTTCGGCCTCGCGGCGCGCCTCTTCCTCGCGACGCTTCAGTTCCGCATCGTCGTCCGCTTCGGCAACCTGCGCCTGACCCTGTTCCGCACCGTCGGCCACGTCGTCGCGCTTGACGAACGTACGCTTCTTGCGAACCTCGACCTGAATGGTGCGAGCCTTGCCCGTCGCGTCAGATTGCTTGATCTCCGACGTATGCTTGCGGGTCAGCGTGATCTTGCGCTTGTCGCCGTCGGTTGCGCCGTGCGACTTGCGCAAATGATCGAGCAGACGCGCCTTGTCCGCTTCGGACAGCGCATCGTCTTCACTCGCTTTCTGGACGCCCGCTGCCTGCAGCTGTTCGAGCAGCACACCAGCAGGCATTTTCAGTTCCGCGGCAAATTGGGCTACGTTGTTACTCGCCATTCATTCCTCTTAGTGCAAGGACCGATTCCTTGCGGTTAGCATCGGGTCAGGCCATACGGCCGCCATCAAATCAGTGCGCCATGGTCATTTCTCACTGGAACCAGTGTTCACGTGCTTTCATGATCAACGCCTTAGCGGCATCCTCTTCCATCCCGGTCATGTCGACCAGTTCATCCACAGCCAGCTCGGCGAGATCGTCGCGCGTCTGCACGCCATGTTCGGCCAGCTTCGCGAGCAACTCCGGCGTGATGCCGTCGAGGCTCTTGAGATCCAGCGCCGCGTTCTCGACCTTTTCTTCGTTCGCGATGGCCATCGTCAACAGCGCGTCGCGTGCGCGGTTGCGCAGTTCGTGCACGGTGTCCTCGTCGAACGCTTCGATTTCGAGCATTTCGTTGAGCGGCACGTACGCGATCTCTTCGAGGCTCGTGAAGCCTTCGTCGATCAGGATGTCGGCAACTTCTTCGTCGACGTCGAGACGCGCCATGAACAGTGCACGCAGCCGGTCGCGTTCTTCGCCCTGCTTCAGCGCGGATTCGTCCGGCGTCATGATGTTGATCTGCCAGCCGGTGAGCTCGCCGGCAAGGCGAACGTTCTGACCGCTGCGGCCGATCGCGACAGCCAGTTCGTTCTCGTCGACGACGACGTCCATCGAATGCTTTTCTTCATCGACGACGATCGACTGGACGGCTGCCGGCGCGAGCGCGCCGATCACGAACTGGGCGGGATCCTCCGACCATAGCACGATGTCGATGTTTTCGCCACCGAGCTCGTTGCGTACGGCCTGCACGCGAGAGCCGCGGATGCCGACGCAGGTGCCGATCGGATCGATCCGCTTGTCGTAGGCGATGACGCCGATCTTCGCGCGCACGCCCGGGTCGCGGGCAGCCGCCTTGATCTCGAGCAGGCCCTGCTCGATTTCCGGCACTTCCATCTCGAACAGCTTCATCAGGAATTCGGGCGCCGTGCGCGACAGTTCGATCTGCGGGCCGCGCGCGGTGCGGTCGACCTTCGCGATATACGCACGCACGCGGTCGCCCACGCGCAGGTTTTCCTTCGGGATCAGCTGATCGCGGCGCAGCAGCGCCTCGACACGGCCCGATTCGACGATGAAGTTGCCCTTGTCGAGGCGCTTCACCGTGCCGGTCATGATCTTTTCGCCGCGCTCGAGGTAGTCGTTCAGGATCTGCTCGCGCTCGGCGTCGCGCACCTTCTGCAGGATCACCTGCTTCGCGGCCTGCGCACCGATGCGACCGAATTCGATGGACGGAACGGGTTCCTCGACATACTCGCCGACTTCGACGTCGGGATTCTGCTCACGTGCCTCGAACAGCAGGATCTCTCGATCCGGCTCCTGCAAGCCTGCCTCGTCGGGCACGACGAGCCAGCGACGGAAGGTTTCGTGCTCGCCGCTTTCGCGATCGATATGGACGCGGATTTCGGCGCCTTCGTCGAACAGCTTCTTGGAAGCGGAAGCGAGCGCGGCCTCGAGGGCGCCCAGCACCACATCCTTGTCGACGTTTTTCTCGCGCGCCAGCGCATCCACCAGCATCAACACTTCGCGACTCATTATTTGCGGCTCCTAAAGTCAACTTGCGGAATCAGGCGGGCTTTGTCGATATCGGCCAGCGTGAAATCCAGCATGGCTGCCTCGCCCTTCTTCCCCTCAAATTCCAAACCGATCGTTTCGCCATTCGGCGCGTGCAGAATGCCCCGGTACGTCTTGCGCCCGTCCAGCGGCTTTTTCAAGGTCACGGAAGCTTCGCTGCCGGCGAAGCGCTCGAAGTCGGCCAGCTTCTTCAACGGGCGGTCGAGCCCCGGGGACGAGACTTCGAGCCGTTCGTAATCGATGTTTTCGACCGTCAAGACGTGCTGGAGCTGACGTGTGACCTTTTCGCAATCTTCGAGCGAGATGCCGGCAGGCTGATCGATATAGATGCAAAGCATGCCGCGCCCGGTGCGCTCGAGATCCACCAGCTCGTAGCCGAGCCCGGTGACCGTGGTTTCTATCAGTTCCGTCAGTTGCACAGTGTCCTCTCAGGTGTTCGCGCCCGCCGCTCGCGATTCACCCGCGGGCGCGCGCCTTAGCCGGCGCAGGAAGCGCTACCCGAGATGCCTAACCGTTTCAGCAAAAAAAAATGGGCGGAACGCCCATCTTCTTACTGGTGGTCGCACCTGAGCCGCACATTGAATCCGTACGCCCAGCGACTCCGCGATTATAGCGATTTTTGGCGCAAACGCCAAGCCAGCCGGTAAAAGCAGCGCGTCGGCTGCCTTTACGGACCGAAAATGCGAAATCGGGCTGCCCGATCGACCGATATCACCCTGCCGTACCGGTGATCGCCGTTGTCGCGGCACGCGACATCGATGCAGCCGAACCCCGTCAATACAATGCGTCGCGTCGACACAACCGGCCGGATGCCGGCCAGACCGACGAGCCGGCGGCTTTACGCCGCCGTACGACGCCAATCAACAGCGACTTAACGGCTGCGCGTGCGGCTGCGCTGCGGACGCTGGCCGCCGCGCGGGCCGCCGTTGCCTGCGCCGTCGGCACGATTGCCGCCCGGATTGCGATTGCCGCCGCCCTTGCCACCGCCGCGCTTGCCGCCCCCGCCATCGCGCTTGGGACCTGCGCCATACGACGCGCGATTGCCGTCGACATCGCGACCGCCGCCGGCGCGGTTGCCGTCGCGCCCCATGCGGTTGCCGTCGCGGCCGCCGCCCGTGCGATTGCCGTAGCCCGACGGCGCAACCGGCAGGCTGCCGTAGCCGCTCAGACCCGGCAACCCCGGGCCGCCGCGCCGGCCACCGCCGCGACGCGGCTGGTCGAGTTGCCCGTGCGTCGTCAGCACCGGCTCGCGGCTGATGAAGCCCATCGACGTCTGCATCGGATCGGGCTGGCGACGCTCGGCCGGACCGGCAGCGCCGCGCTTGCCCTTCTCCTCGGACGGCGCCTTCAGGCCGACGGTCGCCATCAGCTTGCGCACCTGCGCGTCGTCGAGCTCCTCCCAACGACCACGCTTCAAGCCGCGCGGCAGCGGAATCGGGCCGTGACGCGTACGGATCAGCCGGCTCACCATCAGGCCGACCGCCTCGAACATCCGGCGCACTTCGCGATTGCGGCCTTCGGCCAGCGCGACGTGATACCAATGATTCGTGCCTTCGCCGCCGCCATCGCGGATACGCAGGAAATTCGCCGGACCGTCGTCGAGCTCGACGCCGTGCAGCAACTTCTGCCGCATGCCTTCGGACAGCTCGCCGACGACGCGCACCGCGTACTCGCGCTCGACGCTGTAACGCGGATGCATGAAGCGGTTCGCGAGGTCGCCGGAAGTCGTCAGCATCAGCAGACCTTCGGTATTGAAGTCGAGGCGCCCCACCGCAAGCCATTTCGCCGTCTTCATCGGCGGCAGGCGGTCGAACACCGACGGACGGCCTTCCGGATCCGCGTGGCTGACGATTTCGCCGGTCGGCTTGTGATACAGCAGCACGCGCGGCGGCTTGTTCGGCAGCTTGCGCTTGACCGGCTTGCCGTTGATCCGCACCTGGTCGGTCGGCATGATCCGCTGGCCGATGTGCGCGGGCTCGCCGTTCACCGACACGCGGCCGGCGACGATCAGCTCTTCCATTTCGCGACGCGAACCCATGCCTGCTTCCGCCAGCACCTTGTGGAGCTTCGGCGCGTCGTCGTCCGGCGACAGCACGCGCTTGTTCGCCGGCTGGTTGCGCCCGCGCCGCAGCATCGGCGCACGGACGCCGCTACCGCCCGCGGAGTTGTCCGCATCGAAGGCGGGCGACGTCACGTACGCAAACAGTTCGTCCTGGGACGCATCGCCTTCAACGGGTTTCGCCAAGCCACCTTCTGCCTTCGATGCCCCGCGACGGCCCTGGCCGCCCTTGGCCGCGCCTTCGCGCTTGCCGGCCGGCTTGCGAGTGCCCTTGGCCGCGCCTTCCTTGCGAGGCGCACGCGCCGGCTGCGCATCGGCAGCCTCGGCCGGCTGCGCATCCGCGCCCTCGGCGCCCTGCTGCTCGCCTTCGGCGCCCTTCGACTTGGCCGCCGCGCGACGCCGCGCGATCAGGCTGCGCGGACCGCGCCGCAGACCGCGGCGGGGACGCTCGTCGCCACCCGCGGCCGAAGCATCCTGCTCCGGCGCATCGTCGGCACGCGCTGCCTGCACGGCAGGCGCGGACGATTCAATATCGTGGATATCTGTCAAAACAACCTCAAAATGTCAGGTCTCGCGCCCGGCGCGGGCGCGGCAAGAAGTTGGCCGCGATCAGGCGCGACGCTGTTCGGGTTCTGCTTCGTCGTCCGGCAGCGCGTCGGCGCCGATGGGCGCACTGGCGCTTCGTACGGCATCCGCGAGACTGTCGGACGTGTCGTCCAGCGTCTCGTCGTCCGCAGGACGGGAGCGGGGGGCGTCGGCCTGATCGGCCTCGCCGGGCGTGTCGCCGGCCGCTTCCGCTCCGTCTCCGGCAGCCGCTTCGGCGGCCGGCTTGCGATCTTCCTCGCTCGAATCCGCACGCTGCGGCTCGGGCTGCACATCGGTCGACACGGCTTCGGCGCCGACCTGTTCCGTCCGTTCCGCGTGCCCACGATCAGCATCGAGCGTATCGCGACTCGGGAATTCCTGCGTCGACGCGACGTCGGCCACGGCATCGCCCGGCACCTCGGCCGACTCGCCGGCGGGCACGTCATCCGCCTGCGCCTGCGGCACGTCGGCCGCAGCCTCGTCGGTCACCGGCACGTCGCCGTCGAAATCCATGGCCTGCTGCGCGAGCAGCGCGGCCTCGATGTTCGCGGCCGGCTCTTCGAGCGCCGGCAGGTCGTCGAGCGCCTTCAGGCCGAGATCGTCGAGGAATTGCTTGGTCGTCGCATACAGCGCCGGACGCCCCGGCACGTCGCGATGACCGATCACCTCGATCCAGCCGCGATCCTCGAGTTGCTTGACCACCTGCGTATTGACCGTGACGCCGCGAATCTCTTCGATGTCGCCGCGCGTGACGGGCTGCCGGTACGCGATGATCGCGAGCGTTTCGAGTACCGCGCGCGAATATTTCGGCGGCTTCTCGGGATGCAGCCGATCGAGATAATGACGCATCGCCGGCTTGCTCTGAAAGCGCCACCCGGTCGCCAGCGCCACCAGTTCGACACCGCGACCGGACCAATCCTGTTTCAGATCTTCGAGCAACGTGCGGACCGTGTCAGCCGACACGCCGTCGGCAAAGAGCTTGCGCAAATCGCCGAGCTTCAGCGGCTCCTGCGCACAGATCAAAGCAGTCTCGAGGACGATCTTCGCCTCTTGGGTATTCATGCAGCTAGGCCAGACCCTGTGGTCAAACGAACCGGATCAACAAACAGACGAAAGGAACGGAAGACGCGCTCGCCCGATTCTGATCGGTCATATTGATGGGAGCACGAACCGGGGGCGGCGAACCAACTTCAGGCCAGGCCCAAACCGGACGGAACAGCACGGCTCAACGACGGAACCGCGTGACTGAACGCCATATTACGCAAAATTGCCCGGTGCGTAAAGATGAGCGGAACAGGCCGCCGCCCAGGCCGCATGCCCGCTCCGGCCCCGCTTCAGCGAGCGCCGGCGCCGCGTGCCAGGAACCGGCGCAGCCGCTCCACGCCCGCGTCGAGTCGCGCCGGATCGCACGCATAGCACCAGCGCACGAACCCTTCCCCCTCGGGGCCGAACGCGCGCCCGGGCGCAAGGCCGAGCCCTGCCTCGCGCACCAGCGTCGTGCAGAACGCCAGGCTGTCGGCCGCGCCCGGCAGCCGCAGGAACAGGTACATCGCGCCCGGCGGCGGCGGCACCTCGACGCCCGGCAACGTCCGCAGCGCGGCGACCAGATGGTCGCGCGCGTCGCGCAGCGCCGAGACGAACGACCGCACGAACGGCTCGCCGTCGCGCAACGCGACCACGGCCGCGGCCTGCACGAAACCCGGCGCACACGACGTGTTGTATTCGACGAGCTTCGACAGCTCGCCCATCACCGACGTCGGCGCAACCAGCCATCCGAGCCGCCAGCCCGTCATCGCCCATGCCTTCGAGAAGGAATTCACGACCACGACGCGCTCGTCGCGCGACGCGATATCGAGGAACGACGGCGCACCGCCCTCGCCGAATGCAAGCCGCTCGTACACCTCGTCGGCGACCAGCCAGATGCCGTGACGACGGCAATGGGCGAGCACGGCCTGCTGATCGTCGCGCGACATCGTCCAGCCGGTCGGGTTGTTCGGCGAATTGATCAACAGCATCCGCGTATCGGGCGTCAGCGCCGCGAGCAACCGGCCGACGTCGAGCTGCCAGCCCGCGTCGCCGTAATCGAGCGGCACGCAGTCGACCCGCGCGCCGAGAATCTTCGGAATCTCGACGAGATTCGGCCACAACGGCGTGACCGCGACGACACGCTCGCCCGGCCCGACGAGCATCTGCGCAGCCAGCATCAGCGCATTCACGCCCGAGCTCGTCACGGCGACCGTGCCGGCCGCCGTCGCGCCGTGACGCGCGCTGACATAGGCCGCGATCGCGTCGCGCAGCGGCGCCGTGCCGAGATTGTGCGTGTAGAAGGTCGCGCCCTCGCGCAGCGCCGCCGCTGCGGCGTCACGGATGAAATCCGGCGTCACGCGATCGGATTCGCCGAACCAGAACGGCAGCACGTCCGGCACGCCGAAGCCGGCGTTCGCGACTTCGCGGATCAGCGACGGGCGCAGCGCGTGCACCGCGGCGCGCGCCGCAGGCTCATCGTTCACCGGGAAAAAACCTGCGGAATGCGTCATCGAGAACCACCGCCAACGAACACGATCCACGTAGTGTACCGGCCGGCAAGCCGGGCCGGCTCACGCCGATGCGCATCACTCGAGGTCCTCGGCCCGCGCCGGCATCTGCCGCACGAGCTCCCAGATCGCCTGCGCGGCGGGCGACAACGACCGGTCGCGGCGGCGCACCAGCTCGACGGTGCGTTCGGTGCGCGGCGTGAGCGGCCGCGCGACGAGCGTCGAGCCGGCGGGCAGCGGCAGCGACAGCCATGGCTGCACGCTCACGCCGACACCGGCCTCGACCAGCCCGAACACGGTCGCCGAATGCCCGAGTTCCTGCATGACCGTCGCGTTGACGCGATGCGTGGCCAGCGCCGCATCGATCAGCGGCCGGCTGCCCGACGCATGGTCGAGCAGCACGAGGCGCTCGCCGTCCAGCGCCGCCCACGGCACCTCGGACCGCGCCGCGAGCGGATGGTCGGCGCGCGCGACAAGGCAGAACGAATCGGTCATCAACGGTTCGCAGACGAGATCGGCGACCGTCAGCGGCCCGATCACGACGCCGAAATCGACTTCGCTCGACTTCACCTTGCGCAACACGTCGCTCTGTACGTCGTCGCGCAGGCCGAGCGTCACGAACGGGAACTGCCGCTCGCACGACGCCACCACGCGCGGCATCAGCCTGCATGCGATCGTCGGGCTTGCCGCGACGATCACGCGCCCGCGGCGCTGCTCGCCGATCTCGCGGATCTCGCGCAGCGTATCGTCGAGATCGTCGAGCAGGCGCGACACGCTCGCGATCAGATTCGCCCCGACATCGGTCAGTTGCACGTCCCGCGTCGTGCGGTCGATCAGCTTCAGCCCGAGTTCGGCCTCGAGCTCGCGCACGCAGCGGCTGACCGCGGACTGCGTGAGCCCGATCTCGTCACCCGCCCGGCTGAAGCTCTTGAGCCGCGCGACTTCGATGAACACGCGAAGCTGGCGCAGCGTAACGTTCATCCCCTGACCTCATCAATCGTCGATATCGATGCGCGATTTTAATGCGCGAAACCGGCTTCGGTGACGAATCCGGCGTCCCTCGCCCATGTTTCGCTGCGGTGCAATACGTTCGCAAACGCACGTGACATGGGCGAATTGCACAAGATTGGTGATTGTCCCGATTTGCTCACGGGTTATTTTGGCGTCTTATACGCCCCTAGCTGACTTAGCCGTTAGCTCGCTGCCAAGCGGCTCTCGAGGGATTCACCTCCGACATGGCACGCTTCGTGCATTACCTTGCGCACAGGGTGCAGGTTTCGTCGGACGGAAGAGCAGAAACACCGCTGCCGGCCAACCGGACGCCCCCACCCGGCACTCGACGATCGAGTGCTTGAAGAGTGCGCGGCGCAGGGCAGCGCACCGGAGTTAGCTTCGCTGAGGTGAGGACATGATGCTGTTCGACGATTTGAGAGATAACGAATGGGCGCTGGTCGAGGGTCTGTTTTGCTCGGAACCCGCACGGAGTGAGCGGCGCGGCCGTCCTCGCGTGGAGGCTCGTTCGGTGGTCAACGCCGTGCTGTGGGTGCTGTCGACGGGCGAAGGCTGGTCCAAACTGCCGGGCCGCTATCCGTCCCCGCCGACCTGCCGCCGCCGCTTCGACGAATGGCAGGCGGACGGTACGCTCGCCGAAATCGTGAAGCGACTCGGCACGAGCGGCCGGCAGATTTCGCTGCGTGGACGCATCGGCGCAAGCGCGGCGAAGCCACCCGCGCCGCCGAGCCGCGATCGGTTGCGCGGCGCCTTCTGGACCAATCCGGAATCCTGGCGCGCGCCCGTCAAGATGGCGTAACGAATGCTCGATCGGGCGGCTTCGGCCGCCCGGTTTCTTTCTGCGACGCGATCTTGTTGCGCCGCATGCATTGCAGTCGATTACCGTTGTCGTGCCGCGAAACATCTATTTACCAATATTTACAGCAAGCCTGCACTCCCACGCTTACCTTAGCGACATATCAACAGGCCGCACGGACGGCTTGAAGGGAGCCCCGCCATGAAAACAATGTCACTGCTCGTTGCATGCGGCATTGTCGTTTCCGTGGCGCTCGCCGCTCCGGCCCATGCCGACGATCGCGTGAAGCCGCCCCATCGCCAGCAGGATCACCGCAATACCCTCCGCCAGCCGCCGTCAGGCAACCCGTCCAGCCGGCAAACCGTGCCGCGCGGCGACTTGCGCGGCGACATCGCCAGCAACGCGCGGGCGCGGATCGGCTCTCAGTCGCCCGGCGTGCCACGCCATCCGTAGACGTCCTGCCGATTTCGAGATTTCGCGAAAGAAAATGTCCGCATCCGGGAACTGCGCCGCATGCGGCGGGTCAACATCGTTGCCATGAGCACAGCGTGGCAGCAGCAAAAGTATCCGGTACGCCCGTATCTTCGCGATACGGGCTTTTTTTGCGTCGCGGGCCCGCGTGGCGATGCACGGGGCGGGATGGAATACCGCTACAGACGGCTTTCGAGAATCGCCACGGCGCTCGCTTCGCTCAACGCGTAGTCGTCCATGCGGCGATCCGTCCAGGAAAGTAATTTCTCTTCGCGCTCGAGGCGCGAGAATTCGGCTCGACCGCTGTCGGTCAGTACGGCAATGTCGACCGGTGCATGGAAGCCCGGTGCGGGGGCAACGGTCTTCTGCCGGACCGTGTCCATCAGCCCGAGCGAACGGAGATACTCGAACACGCCCGGGCGGCGTGCCCACGGTACCTGGCGGTACTGCACTCGTCTCAATGCGTCGAGCACCGCTTCGTTGGAATACGTGGCCATCTCGATTCTTTCTTAAAGTGCAGCGACAATGCGAAGCGGCGCGCCGGGCGGGGTCTCCGCCCGCCCCAACCGCCACCGATTCTGGAGGCCGACGTTCTCCGGCGTCGCGTCAGGGCCAGATCGTCAGTCCTCCATAAAAAGACACCATACCCCAATCAAATTGATTCTGTTCGATTCATTTGTACTTCTCTTCATCGGTTTCATGCTCTGCCGCAAGCAGCGTAGAACCATTTCGATCGCCGCCGTCGCGCTGTTCTGGCTGCTGGCGACGGGCTGGCTTGCGGCGCCGCTGATCGCCTGGACCGAGGCCGGCGTCACGCCGGTCGAACATCCCGACATGCACGGGCGAACCACGCTGATCCTGATCGGCGCCGGCACGCGCCGCACCGACACCGGATTGCAGCCGCCGCCCGATGGCGTCGCGCGCATCCGCAAGGTTGCGGCGCTCTACCGCACGTGCCGGCAACAGGCCGAACGCTGCACCGTGGTGATGTCGGGCGGCGACCCGCAGCATCACGGCGACACCGAGGCGGCCGTCTACGGGCGCCAGCTCGTCGCGCAAGGCGTGGCGCCGGCCGATCTCGTGCTCGAACCGAACAGCCGCACAACCTACGAAAACGCGAAATTCACTGCATCTATACTACGCCCACAGTGTGACGACGCGCGCATTCTCGTCACGTCGTCGTACCAGATGCGCCGGGCCCTGCTCGACTTCCGCCATTTCGGCATCGATCCGCAACCTGTTTATGCGAATCGCCGACGCGCGCAAACGGGCTGGCTGCCGCGCTGGCGCAACGTGGCCAACGCCGAGCAGGCGTTGCACGAACTGGTCGGGATCGCGCAATTCCACGTATATCGTTGGCTCGGCTGGTTTTGACGACATCGTGAAAATCGGCGCGAAAATCGCGGCTCCACCCTCGATGGCCGACGCGTGACGAACTGCGCGGAGTGTTGCGCGACTTCAACGGGGCCTTGCATCGTGCGACGATCCGGTGCACATTGATCCGTCACTTTTGTTACACTCGACACGCACTCGATTGCAGTCGCCAGACAAAACGGCAACACTCGGGTTCATCACCACTTAGCGGAGGTAAAGCAATGAAGAAGACGTCCCTGGCTATCCTGGTAGCGATGTCGGCGCTGACTGGCGCAGCGTATGCGCAAGAGAGCACGCAGATCCAGACCATCACCGATCCGGCCAAGATCGCCGAGATCGAGCAGCGCGCCCAAGCGCTGCAACAGCAACAAGCGGCCGAAGCGGCTCAGCCGGCGGCGCAGGAAGAGCATCACCACGGCAAGAAGGCTGCGCATCACAAGGCAGCAGCGAAGAAGGCCGCCAAGAAGGCGAAGGCTGCAGACGCTGCCAGCCAGTAAGTTCGGCGGCACCGCTCCAGCGAAAAGCCGAATCCGGGCAACCGGGTTCGGCTTTTTTGGTTGCGGCGCCCGCGCGCTGTGCTAAAGTCGCGCACCGAAATTTTCCACCCGTGCGCACCCCGGTGCGGAGGACAGCATGAGCAACATTCAACTCGACATCGAGTGGACCGAAGCCGCCACTCGCAAGATCAAGCAACTGATGCCCCGCGGCTCGGACGACGCGTTCCTCGCGCTGCCGCCGATCGAGTGTCTGCCGATGGAGGGCGACGTGCTGTTCCTCGGCCCGCAAGGCAAGCAGCAGCCGTTCATCGTTGCCGAGCGCCAGTATCACCACGACGGCGACGCCGACTGGACGATCATCCTGATCCTCGACGTACCCGGCGCGTCACACTGACGCGCCGCCGCGACCGGACACGTCCGGTCGCCCCACTCCGCCGCACTCCGGCTCAGATGAGTTTCGACAGCACGCGGATTTCGGAACGCTCGATCCAGTCCGCGGCCGCTTCGCGATAGGCGAGAATGTGCGCGGAACGCGCATGAGCGGCCAGCGCCTCCTCGCTCTCCCAACGCTCGACGAATACGAATCGCGCGGGCTCCCTCAGATCCCGGTGCAGGTCATACTGCAACGCCCCCGCTTCGTTGCGGGTTGGTTCGACGATTCCCTCGAGCACGACGCGCAGTTTTTCCTCGGCGCCCGGCTTCGCCACGATCAGCGCCACGACTGCGATTTCCGCCATTCCCGCCTCCTTCATTCAAAAAGTCCGAGAATACGCGCATCGCGCACCAGCGACGCCGATAAGGCATGACGACGGCACAAAAAAAATAGCCCGCGCTTCAGAGAAGCGCGGGCGAAACCGTCGCCCTACGAGGATAGGCGACGGGGCCATCGAGATCCGCACGCTGGCGCGGATCGTCATCTGTTAACCGACGCTTGTCGCGACGGCATTTGAAAGGCGTCGATACCGTTGTTCAGGCGCTCGCGGCGCATTCCGGACTCTGACGCCATCCTCCCTGCTCTAACGATTCGAACATATAAAGCAGGTTGCGTGCCAAGCATCCAATCCACCTTCACCCCCTTGATTCATAAGGATAATTTTTATATCGGCGACAATGTGACACGTGTTCCGTCGTCGTAACGCGACGGATGTTACGTAACGTCACGAGGCGGGGCCGAACCACCCGAACGCGCGCCCGCGCTGGCGAGCGGCGATGAAAAAAGCCCGCCGAATGGCGGGCTTTCCAAGGGTGCGGGAAACGCCGGAATCAGCGGAGCTGATTCACGAGCAACCCCATGATCTGGCGAGCCGCCGACGACGTGTCGATCGCCCCCGAATCGTCGACGACCGCGACGCGCGTCTGATCGGCCGTGAGCGCCTTCACGTTGACGCGATACTGCTTCGCCTGCTTTTCCTTCTTGCCGTGGAACAGCTGGCTCCAGAAGCCCTGCTCGGCCGAGCTCAGATCCTTCGGATCGACATAGCGCACGAAATACAGGCCCTTCGAGCGATCGCGATCGTCGACCGTGAAGTTCGCGCGATCGAGCGCGAGACCGACGTGCAGCCACGACCGGTCGTACGGCTCGCCGAGCGTGACTTCGGACGGCACGGCTGCTTCCGCCGCGTCGTTGCCTTGCGCCGACGTGCGCGAGACGTTCTGCGCCGCAATCGCCGCGGCAGCCTTCGACGACGCGTCGGTATCCGCCTTCTTGTCCTTCGGTACCACGTTGTCCTTGATGTTCGCGATCGGAGCCTCGCCGTTCTTCGCGCGCTGCTCGTTCTGCGCGAGGACAGCCATCAACCGCTTCAGGTATTCCGTCTCGAGCGCCGGATCGTTCGGCTTCGGTTCCCACTTGCTCGAATCATTGTTCGCGCCGGTGATCGCCTCGCGCATGCCCTTCTGGCTGATGAACACATAGGTGCCGCCGTTCGGCGCCGAATCGAGACGCGTGCGGTACTTGTTGCGCTCGGCCGTCACGTACGAATTGCCCATCGCCTTCGAGATCACGCTGCGGATCAGGCCGTCGTTGATCTGCGGATGGGTTTCGTTCCAGTCGGTTTCCATCACGCCCTTGTCGCGCTGGTCGACCACGAGCAGGAAGCCCTGCTCCTGCCAGAAACGGCGAACCTGCGGCCAGATCGCGGCCGGCTGCTTGCCGTCGATCACGAGCCAGCTTTCCGTGCCGTCGCGCTGGATATGCATGCCGGCCACGGCCGGCGCGACGGTGTCCAGCGCAGGCGCGGCCTGCTGGACCTGCTGGAGCGCGGACAGGGAAGTCGCGCCGCCCTGGGGCGGCAGCGAACGCTGATCGGCCGTCTCGTCGAGCATGTTGGGCGGCACTGCGAGCGACGCTTCCTTCGATTTCGAATCGCTCTTGTAGTCCACTTTCGTGGGCGACGACGTACCGCAACCGGCGACGAGCGCGCCGGTGGCGAGCACTGCAGCGAACCGCATGGTAAGACGAAGATCAGTCATGTTCGGGGAATCCTCTTCCGCTAAATCACGGCGCTTTCCGTGGATCAACCTTGCATTTTACCGGGGCCGCGCTGCGATGTGCAAAAAAGCGACGGCCAAGAAAAAACCCGCGTCAGCCTGAGCTGACGCGGGTTCTTGTCTGGTCGGGGCGAGAGGATTTGAACCTCCGACCACCTGCACCCCATGCAGGTACGCTACCAGGCTGCGCTACGCCCCGAAAGAAAAAAATTATAACAGACAGTTTCCCGATTTAGAACGGGTCGCATGCATTTTGTGCGTGTTCCCGTGAAATTTTTTGGTTCGATGGCGCGCATGCAAGCGACCTGCGGCGGTGCCCCCGTCGCCGTCACCGCTTGCGCGCGACACAGATGACCGTCAGGCCGGCAACGCGATTGAAGCGGAACATCGGCAACTCGATGCGGCAGATCGTCTTGAGCAAGCCGTTGACGAACGGATGATGACGACGCAATTGCGACGCGGGCTCGCGCGGATGCGAACGTGCCCGCTCGCCGAGCCGCAGTGCGGCCGCGAGCGGAAACGTGAGGCCGAAATAATAGGCGCCGTGCTCGACGTCGAGCCCTGCACGCCGGACCACGTTCTCCAGCCCACCGAGCGTATACCTGCGCTTGTGCTCGAGGAAATCGTCGTGGCCGCTCCACAGGAACTGGAACGCGGGCACCGTGATCAGGAACCGGCTGCCCGAAGGCGCGCCCTGCACATACTGCGTCAGCAGTCCGACGTCGTCGTCCACATGTTCGAGCACGTCCATCAGCAACACGAGATCGGCATCGAATCGATCGACGGAGCGCCGAAAGTGAATGGGCTTGCCGGCCGCCTCGCCGTCGCTGTCGTCGGCATAGCTCGTATCGACACACCATGCTTCCGTCGCCTGCGTGCGTTCGAGCAGATGCTTCGAGAAAAACCCGGAGCCCGCCCCGACGTCGAGTATCCGGTTCGTGCCTGACGCGCCGAGGAACCGGCGAATCGCGCTCGCCTTCGACGCGTAGTACCAGTGATCGCCCACCCCCGCACCCAGTACGTCGACTTCCTTCAGGTCCATGGCGCTTCCCCGTGATGGCTGCCGTGTTGTGATGTCGAACCCGCCACTGATGCCGATCTTACCCCGCCGCCGTCGCCGATCGTATCCGTCGATGCCCGGGGCCGCGCCGCCTCTGCATCGGGCGAAACCCGTGCCGCCCAACGCGGGCCGCGAGTTTTCAGGATCGCTTCGAACGATAGCCACCGGCGGCCCGCACAAACCAAACGACCGTTTGATCCGGCCGTACCCCCGGCGCGAATCCGTTGTCTGGCCGCCCGCCGGCGCGGCGCGCCGGGGCGGCGGTTGTTTGGTGACGCCGCTCTAGCGCGCTATGACACACTGCACGGCATCGACGCTCTCGCCGGGCACTGGCGCGCCGCCGTCGATGAAGACAAGACATGGAGACAGACGATGCGGAATGCGGTCCGGCGCGGCCATCGCTCGCCTTTGGCAATTTTCGACTGGTTTTCCGGCCGGCGACGCACGGCCGCCCCGCGGTCGCACACGACATCCCGCCTGTTCGGCTGCGGCGCGCTGGTGCTCGCACTACTCTGCGCCGGCTGCGCGGAATCCGCCGCGCAGCGCGACAGCAACACATCCATCGCATCGACGAAGATCGAACGCGCCAAGGCCGAGCGCCTCGCGCGCGAACGGCAGCTCGCGCGCACCGTGCCGTCGCTCGCGTCGATCAGCCTCACGCAGCCGCGCCCGTTCACGCTGCGCGACTCGGGCCAGAACGGCGCGATGACGTTCCTGCGCGACGTCGATTTCCGCGTCGTCAACAATCTCGGCTTCTTCATCCACCAGTTGTCGGCCACGCTCGTGCCGACGCAAGCCGGCGCGCCGATCGTATTCGACGATCCGACCAGCTTCGAGATCGACGTGCACGAAGGCACGGTCACGCTCGACAACGCGAAGCTGACCGCCCTCTTCAACACCTACATCTTCGGCTATCGCAACGCGCCGCTGCGCAAGCTCGCGGTGTCGGCCGGCGACGGCGTGATCCATCTGCAAGGCGAGATGCGGCGCGACGGCTGGGTACCGTTCTCGCTGACCGGCACGCTCGCGGTCCGCAACGGCAGCCAGCTCGTGTTCCACCCGACCGGCGTACGCGTGTCGGGCCTCGACGCGCAGCCGGTGATGCGCGCGGCCAACGTGAAAATGGCCGACCTGTTGAAGGTGCAGACACCGATCGCGCAACTCGCCGGCGACGATCTCGTGATGGCCGTCGACAAGCTGATGCCGCCGCCGCGCCTGAAACTCACGATCACCGCCGTGCGCGTGACGCCGGCCGGCCTCGACCTGAAGCTCGACGACGGCACGCATGCCGGCTTCGCGATGCCCGCGAACGCGCCGCAGCAGGCGATGGTCATCCGCGGCGGCGACGTGAAATTCATGCGCTCGATGCCGATGAACGCAGACATCCTGATCGCGCCGGTCGACCCGTCGAAGCGCGACCAGACGTTCGTGTTCGACCTGTATCACTATCGCGACCAGGTATCGGCCGGCTACTTCAACTTCGACGAAAGCGGCGCGATGACGATCCGGATGCCTTCGTATACGGGCCCGGCCAGCGGCGCGGCGCTCGGCAACGCGGCCGCGCGCCTGAACGACAGTTTTCTCGCCGCGCAGCAGAATGCGCTGCGCGACGTGCGCCAGCACTGGGAAGCGTCCGCGCTCGCGGCGGACGCGACGCGGCCCGGCATGCAGAAGGTCGCGATGCGACGCACGTCGACGACGCCGTTCAACGAACGGTACGTGTCGAACCGCAACCCGACGATCCATCTGCGCAACGTCGATTTCAACCTGTCCGGTGACATCGGCTTTCATGTCGACGATCTCGACGTGGAACTCGTGTCGAAGCGCCCGGGCGAACCCGTCGATCTCGACGACCCGAACCAGTACGACATCCGCATTCTCGGCGGCACGGTCGTCGAGTCGTGGAAGGCGATGTCGGCGCTGTTCAACGACTACCTGCTCGACTATTCGCCGCGCTCGCTGAACGACCTGCAACTGAGCGCGGACGGCCAGGACCTGCGCGTCCAGGGCGGCATCAAGCTGTGGAATCACGTACCGGGTGTCTGGCTGCCGACCGACATGAAGGGCTCGCTGACGGTGCTCGACGACCGGCATCTCGCCTTCACGCCGTCGCAGGTGTCGGTGCTCGGCATCCCGCAGGCCACGCTGCTGCGCTCGCTCGGCATCGAGCTCGCATCGCTGACGCCGTTGCGGCGACGCGGCGCGGAACTGCGCGGCGACACGCTCGTGCTCGACCAGTACACCGTGTTCCCGCCGCCCGTGCTGAACGGCAAGCTGGCCCAGGCCACCGTCGAGCGCGATGGACTGCGTCTCACGTTCCGGCGCGCGGCGGGCGCGCCCGCGCCGAAGCGGCCGCAGATCGACGCGCCGAGCTACATGTGGATGGAAGGCGGCGACATGAAGATGTTCAACGTCCTCGAACTGAACGTGCGCGCGCTGATCCGGAATTCGGCCGAGGCCGGGCCGATGCGGTTCGACCTGTACGACTATCGCAGCCAGGTCGCGCAGGGCTCGGTGCGGATGCTGCCGGACGGCACGCTGGTCGTCGACATCGGACAGAAGAATCCGCTTGCGTCGCGCTGATCCGCAAGCAAGCACGGCCCGCATGAAAAAAGCCCGGTGGCAGATCGCCAACCGGGCTTTCCAATGCATCCTGCGCGGCGCGCACTCAGTCGTGTTTCAGTCCGTCGATCACGTCCAGCAACGCCTGCCGCAACGCGATGACGTCGACGTTTTCGCCGGGCTTGCCCGCCCCACGCGCATCGTTTGCCTGCGCGTCGGATTCGACCGGCTCCGCCGCGGCCCGCTCGCTGCCCGGCGAATCGAGCCGGTTGCGCGCGCCGTTGATCGTGAAGCCCTGCTCGTATAGCAACTCGCGAATCCGCCGGATCAGCAGCACCTCGTGATGCTGGTAATACCGCCGGTTGCCGCGCCGCTTCACCGGCCGCAACTGAGTGAATTCCTGTTCCCAGTAACGCAGCACATGTGGCTTGACCCCGCACAGCTCGCTGACTTCGCCGATCGTGAAGTAGCGCTTCGCGGGAATCGGAGGCAAAACGACTTTCTCAACCGTGGTGGTCATCGTCGGTTAACCGTCGGTAAGGGATGCGCGGGGCCGCGCAGGGGCGCCGGCGCGTGTTACTCCGCGCCGTTTTCGACCAGCGCCTTCAGTTTCTGGCTCGCGTGGAAGGTTACCACCCGGCGGGCCGCGATCGGAATCGCCTCGCCCGTCTTCGGATTGCGGCCCGGACGCTGCGGCTTGTCGCGCAACTGGAAATTGCCGAACCCCGACAGCTTGACGCTTTCACCGTTTTCGAGCGCGTCGCGGATCACTTCGAAAAACGCCTCGACCATGTCCTTCGCTTCACGCTTGTTCAGCCCGACGCTGTCGAACAACAGCTCCGCCAGTTCCGCCTTCGTCAGCGTCGGCGTCTCGGTGGACGCCGGCGCCGAAGCGTCGCGGTTCATCGCGCTGCGTTGCGCCGTCAGGAGGGCTTCGAATTCACTCGAGGTCATGTCGTTCATATCTGCCATACAGCGCGTTGAATCAAAACTTACGATGGAAAAAAGCCGCCCGCGAACGGGCGGGCCCTCTCCCTAGCCGCGCAGACGCGCACCGGCACGCGCCATCCGCTCGACCAGCGTCTGGATCGCCTGATCGACGACCTCGTCCTGCAGCGTGCCAGCCGCGTCCTGCAGCGTCACGCGGAAGGCAAGGCTCTTCTCGTTCGCGGCAAGGCCACCGGAAGTATTTGATTTTGCACGAAATTCGTCGAAGAGTACAACCTTCTGAACGAATCGGCAGGCGTCTTCCGCAAGCGCCTTCTTCATTTCGTCGAAAAGGGCCTGTACCTCGACCGCCTGATCGACGACAACGGCGATATCGCGACGGACCGGCGGGAATTTCGACACGTCGGTCGGCGCGGGCAGCGCACGTGCGATCAGCGCGTCCGCGTCGATCTCGAACATCACCGGCGCGTGCGGCAGCTCGTACTTCTGCATCAGACGCGGATGCAGTTCGCCGATCCAGCCGACCGCGCGGCCGTCGACCTCGATGCGTGCGCTGCGGCCCGGATGAAGGGCCGGATGCTCGGCCTTCACGAAGCGTGCCACCGCCGGCGCGAGCAGCGCTTCGAGATCGCCCTTCACGTCGAAGAAATCGACCGCGCGGGTCGCCACGCCCCACTGCTCGTCGAGTGCCGGACCGTACGCAAGCGCACCGACGCGCTTCGGCTGCGCATGACCCTCGACCGCCAGCTCGCCGGCCTTCACCGACGGATCGGCGACGAACACGCGGCCCGACTCGAACACGCGCACGCGATCGGCGCGCCGGTTCAGGTTGTGGCGCAGCACGGCGATCAGGCTGCCGAACAGCGTCGTGCGCATCACCGAAAGCTGGCTCGCGATCGGATTCAGCAGACGAATCGGGTTGTCGTTGCCCGCGAAATCGCGCTCCCACTCCGCATCGACGAAGCTGAAGTTGACGGTTTCCGCGTAGTCGCGCGCGGCCAGCGCGTGACGGATGTCGTGGATCGAACGCCGCGTCTCGTGGGTCGCGCGCATTTCGCTCGTCGCGACCGGCGGCCGCGCGGGGATCTTCTCGAAGCCGTAGATGCGCGCCACTTCCTCGATCAGGTCTTCCTCGATCTCGATGTCGAAGCGGTGCGACGGCGGCGTGACGAGGAACGCGTCGTCTTCACGCTCGAACGGCAGGCCGAGGCGCGTGAAGATGTTCGCGATCTCGTCGGCGCCGATCTTCACGCCGATGATGCGATTCGCGCGCGACACGCGCATCTTCACCGGCGCGCGCTGCGGCAGGTTCACCGCCTGATCGTCGACCGGGCCGGCCTTGCCGCCGCAGATCTCGAGGATCAGTTGCGTGATGCGCTCGACGTGTTCGACGGTCGTCGCGTAATCGACGCCGCGCTCGAAGCGATGGGCCGCATCGGTCGAGAAGTTGTACTTGCGCGCGCGGCCGCGGATGCTGTCCGGCCACCAGAACGCGGCTTCCAGGTAGATGTTGGTCGTATCGAGCGTGACGGCCGTGCTGTCGCCGCCCATGATGCCGGCCAGGCTTTCGACCTGACGGTCGTCCGCAATCACGCCGACCGTTTCGTCGAGTTCGACCGTGTTGCCGTTGAGCAGCTTCAGCGATTCGCCGCGCTTGCCCCAGCGAACCTCGATGCCGCCGTGGATCTTGTCGAGATCGAACACGTGCGACGGGCGGCCGAGCTCGAACATCACGTAGTTCGAAATGTCGACGAGCGCGGACACGCTGCGCTGGCCCGAACGCTCGAGGCGCTCCACCATCCACTGCGGCGTCTTCGCGCGCGCGTTCACGCCGCGGATCACGCGGCCCGAAAAACGGCCGCACAGATCCGGCGCGGCGATGCGCACCGGCAGCGTTTCGTCGAGCTCGACGTTCACCTGGCGGATGTCGACCGGCGTCAGCGGCGCGCCGGTGATCGCGGCCGTCTCGCGCGCGATGCCGAATACCGACAGGCAGTCGGCCTTGTTCGGCGTCAGCTTGATTTCGAAGATCGTGTCGTCGAGATTGAGGGTCTCGCGGATGTCCTGGCCGATCGGCGTGTCTTCCGGCAGGATCAGCAGCCCGCTGTGGTCTTCCGACAGCTTCAGCTCGCGCGCCGAGCACAGCATCCCCTGGCTCTCCACGCCGCGCAGCTTCGACAGCTTGATCGCGAACGGCTTGCCGCCCTCTTCCGCCGGCGGCAGTTCCGCGCCCACCAGCGCGACCGGCACCTTGATGCCGGGCGCCACGTTCGGCGCGCCGCAGACGATGTTCAGCGTCGCGCCGGTGCCGGCGTCGACCTGGCAGACATTGAGCTTGTCCGCATCCGGATGCTTGACGACTTCGAGCACGCAGCCGACGACGATCTTCGACGTCGGCGGCGCCGCCTTGCTCAGCGATTCGACTTCGAGCCCCGCCATCGTCAGCGCGTGCGACAGCTCGTCGGTCGTCAGCTGCGGGTCGACAAAGGTTCTCAACCAGGATTCAGGGAATTGCATGGATGTCTACGTTCGAAACAGGTTAGATCGGCGCCCGGGCCCCTTCGGAAACGTCCGGCGGGGGCATGCACGGGCACATGTCGGCGCGGCGAGCAGCGTTACGCGAACTGGCGCAGGAAACGCAGATCGTTCTCGAAGAACAGCCGCAGATCCTGCACGCCGTAGCGCAGCATCGTCAGGCGCTCGAGACCGCTGCCGAACGCGAAACCGATGTAGCGCTCGGGGTCGAGGCCCATGTTGCGGATCACGGTCGGATGCACCTGGCCCGAGCCGGAAATTTCGAGCCACTTGCCGGCGTTCTTGCCTTGCTCGAACATCATGTCGATCTCGGCCGACGGTTCCGTGAACGGGAAATACGACGGACGGAAGCGCACGAGGATGTCGTCGCGCTCGAAGAATTTTTTCAGGAAGTCGGTATAGACGCCCTTGAGATCGGCGAAGCTGATGTTTTCGTCGATCCACAGCCCCTCGACCTGATTGAACATCGGCGAGTGGGTCGCATCGCTGTCGACGCGATACGTGCGGCCCGGCGCGATCACCTTGATCGGCGGACGGCTCATGCGCGCATAACGCACCTGCATCGGGCTCGTGTGCGTGCGCAGCAGCAGCTGGCGGCCGTCGGCATCCTTGCCTTCGACGTAGAAGGTGTCCTGCATCGAACGCGCCGGATGGTTCTCCGGGCTGTTCAGCGCCGTGAAGTTGTACCAGTCGGTCTCGATTTCGGGGCCGTCGGCCACGTCGAAACCGATCGAGCCGAAAATCCGTTCGACCCGCTCCCACGTGCGCATCACCGGGTGCAGGCTGCCTGTGCCGGCGCCGCGGCCCGGCAGCGTCACGTCGATCGCTTCGGCGGTGAGGCGCTGATTCATCAGCGCGTCGGCCAGTGCCTGGCGACGGGCGGTGAGCGCGGCTTCAACCTGCTGCTTCGCGACGTTGATGCGTGCGCCTTCGGTCTTGCGTGCTTCGGGATCGAGCTTGCCGAGGCCCTTGAGCAACTCGGTCAGCGCACCCGATTTACCGAGAAATCGAGCTTTCTCGTTTTCGAGCGTGGTGATGTCGGCAGCCTGTTCGAAGGACTGCTGCGCGTCGGCGACAATCTGGTCCAGATCCATAGATCCCATCATTTCCAACGTCATTCGGTCTTGGCGAGAAAATCTACCCACCAAACAAAAAAGGGGCTCGGAAGAGCCCCGTTTTCGCTGCAGCGGCCGAGACTACCGGAACCTCGCTGCAACTAACCACGCAGTGCTAATTTCGCAATTAGGCTGCAACGGCGGCTTTCACCTGCTTGACGATCGCAGCAAAAGCAGCCTTGTCGAACACCGCCATGTCGGCCAGCACCTTACGGTCGAGTTCGATCGACGCCTTCTTCAGGCCGTTGATGAACACGCTGTAGGTCATGTCGTGCTGGCGAACTGCCGCGTTGATACGCGTGATCCACAGTGCGCGGAACACACGCTTCTTGTTGCGGCGATCGCGGTACGCGTACTGACCAGCGCGCATCACCGCCTGCTTGGCGATGCGGTAGACGTTATTGCGACGGCCGCGATAACCCTTGGCCAGGTTGATGATCTTCTTGTGGCGGGCCCGTGCGGTTACCCCACGTTTGACTCGAGGCATGTTTCTCTCCTTGGAGTATCAGTTGAGGGGTTACGCGAACGGGAGCATCGCGCGGACGGAGTTCAGATCGGAATCGTGAACTGCCGTTGCGCCGCGCAGATGGCGCTTGTTCTTCGTGGTTTTCTTGGTCAGGATGTGGCGCTTGAAGGCTTGACCGCGCTTGACGGTACCGCCCGGACGCACCACGAAGCGCTTTGCAGCGCTCTTCTTGGTCTTCATCTTAGGCATGACGAACAACTCCAGTTTATTAGATGGCGATGGGTGTGCGGTTGGCTTGCGCCCTTGACCCGCCCTTCGAAACCCAGTCCACTTGTGTACGGCGAACCGCTTGCGCAGCCGCCGTCGTTGCTGGCGCGCCGCCCTGACCGGGCAACGCGCCGAACCACTGTCGAACCTGCGCGCGATGCGCGCGGGCCCGTTACTTCTTTTTCTTCGGCGAGAGCACCATGATCATCTGGCGCCCTTCCATCTTCGGCATCTGCTCGACCTGGCCGACTTCGTCGAGATCCGTGCGCAGACGCTCGAGCATCCGCATACCGATTTCCTGGTGAGCCATTTCGCGGCCGCGGAAACGCAACGTGATCTTCGTCTTGTCGCCCTCTTCGAGGAAGCGCACGAGATTGCGGAGCTTGACGTTGTAATCCCCGTCATCGGTACCCGGACGGAACTTGACTTCCTTGACCTGGATGACCTTCTGCTTCAGCTTCGCTTCGTGCTGCTTCTTCGATTCCTGGTACTTGAACTTGCCGTAATCCATCAGACGGCAAACCGGCGGCACCGCTTGCGGCGCGATTTCCACCAGGTCAACATCCAGTTCTTCCGATTTACGGAAAGCGTCAGCGAGTTTTACGATACCGAGCGGTTCATTCTCGATCCCGACCAGGCGCACTTCCGGCGCAGTGATTTCACCGTTGATGCGGTGCGACGACTTATCAGTAGCGATGTTACGTTTCCTCTAAAAATTAAAAAAACGAGCCGCGCTGCCAGGGCGGTTACTTGAACGAGCGCAGGTCTTCCTGCAGACGCTCAACGAAGGCTTCGACCGGCATAACGCCAAGGTCGACGCCGCCACGGGCACGCACGGCTACCGTTTGCGCATCACGCTCCTTATCGCCCACGACGAGGAGATAAGGCACCTTTTCCAGCGTGTGCTCGCGTATTTTATAGCTAATCTTCTCGTTGCGCAAATCGGCCGCCACTCTAACCCCTTGTTTTTGCAACGATTGGGCCAGAGACTGCGCATATTCGGCCTGACTTTCGGCGATATTGAGCACAATTGCCTGGTACGGCGCGAGCCAAACCGGCATTGCACCAGCATGGTGCTCGATCAAAATGCCAAGGAAACGCTCCATCGAACCGACGATCGCACGGTGCAGCATCACCGGCCGGCGGCGGCTGTTGTCTTCCGCCACGTACTCGGCGCCCAGGCGCTCCGGCAGCACCATGTCGAGCTGCAGCGTGCCGCACTGCCACGAACGGCCGAGCGCATCCTTGATGTGGTACTCGATCTTCGGGCCGTAGAACGCACCCTCGCCCGGCAACTCTTCCCACGTGAGGCCACAGGCGGTCAGTGCATCGCGCAGACCCTGCTCGGCGCGATCCCACGTCTCGTCCGTGCCCGCACGCTGATCGGGGCGCAGCGACAGCTTGATGTCGATGTGATCGAAACCGAAATCCTTGTACACGCTCATGGCCAGCGTGTTGAACGCGATCGATTCCGAGATGAACTGGTCTTCCGTGCAGAAGATGTGCGCATCGTCCTGCACGAAGCCGCGCACGCGCATCAGGCCGTGCAGCGCACCCGACGCCTCGTTGCGGTGGCACGAGCCGAATTCCGCGTAGCGCAGCGGGAGATCGCGGTACGAGCGCAGGCCGTGCTTGAACACCTGGACGTGGCCCGGGCAGTTCATCGGCTTGATCGCGTAGTCGCGCTTCTCCGACTCCGTCGTGAACATGTTCTCGCGATAGTTCTGCCAGTGGCCCGACGCTTCCCACAGCGAGCGGTCCATGATCATCGGCGTCTTGATCTCGAGATAGCCGGCTTCGTTGACGCGGCGGCGCATGTACTGCTCGACCTGCTGCCACAGCGCCCAGCCCTTCGGATGCCAGAACACCATGCCCGGCGACTCTTCCTGCATGTGGAACAGGTCGAGCTGCTTGCCCAGCTTGCGGTGGTCGCGCTTTTCCGCTTCCTCGAGCATGTGCAGGTACTGGTCCTGGTCTTCCTTCTTCGTCCAGGCCGTGCCGTAGATCCGCTGCAGCTGCTCGTTCTTCGAATCGCCGCGCCAGTACGCGCCGGCGACCTTCATCAGCTTGAAGACCTTCAGCTTGCCGGTGGACGGCACGTGCGGGCCGCGACACAGATCGGTGAAGCCGCCGTGCGAGTACAGCTTGATTTCGTCGCTTTGCGGAATCGACTCGATGATCTCGGCCTTGTACTTCTCGCCGATGCTGCGGAAGTAACCGGCGGCCTCGTCGCGCGACACGACACGGCGCGTGACCGGCTCGTCCTTCTTCGCGAGTTCCTGCATGCGCTTTTCGATCTTTTCCAGATCTTCCGGCGTAAACGGGCGGTTGTACGAGAAGTCGTAATAGAAACCGTTGTCGATCACCGGGCCGATCGTCACCTGCGCGTCCGGATACAGTTCCTTCACCGCATACGCGAGCAAGTGGGCGGTCGAATGGCGGATGATGTCGAGGCCGTCGGCATCCTTGTCGGTGACGATCGCGAGCGACGCGTCGCGGTCGATTACCGTCGACGTGTCCACCAGCTCGCCATCGAGCTTGCCACCAAGCGCAGCCTTCGCAAGACCGGGACCGATCGAGGCCGCAACCTCGGCGACTGTCACCGGATGCTCGTATTGTCGAACTGAGCCGTCAGGCAAGCGTATCGAAACCATAGCACTCTCCGTGATGCCGACAGTGGGCGGCAGACCAGGTACGCGAGATCGAACTCACGCATGAAAATTTCGCGACAAAAAAAATGCGGCCCCGCTTTCGAGGGGCCGCATTCGATACTTCACTCAAACTGAAAGGGCGAAAACGTTCCTCGACTAGCGTCGCTCCGAAGTGGTTTCGGTCAACGTTCGCGGTGTCATAACCGTATTCGCCTTGTTCGCGTTGAGTTGTGTACTGCTTCGAACACCCGGAGGCCGGGCATTCTCAATTCGTTGGTAGGCTCGATTGGACTCGAACCAACGACCCCCACCATGTCAAGGTGGTGCTCTAACCAGCTGAGCTACGAGCCTAGAGAAGCTAAGATTATATGGGGCGGCGGCCGGCTTGGCAAGTGTTTTATGCGGCCGCAGCAAAATGACGCCGTTCCAACCCCATTACGACTTCCGCCCCGCCCGCACGACGCCCTGCACCTCGCCGAGCAGCGTGCACGCGCGCTGCACCTGCGCCGAATTCGATACCTCGACCGTGAACTGCATGAACGCCGCATTGCGGCGGCTCTGGGTCTTCACGCCCACGACGTTGATCTTTTCGCGCGCGAACACTTCGGAGATATCGCGCAGCAACCCTTGCCGGTCGCTCGCCTCGATCATCAGGTCGACCGGATAGACGGACGCGCCGCGCCCGCCCAGCACGTCGGCCGACCAGGTCGTCTGCAGCACGCGCTCCGGCGCGCGTTCGACCATCCGGCGAAACGTCGGGCAGTCGGTGCGGTGGATCGACATCCCCTTGCCGCGCGTGACGAAACCGCTGATCGGATCGGGCGGCGCCGGACGGCAGCAGCGCGCCAGTTGCGTCAGCAGCGCGTCGACGCCCACCACCAGCACGCCGGTCGACGCGCCGTGCGCGACGCTCGCACCGCTGCTGCGCTTCTCGAAATCGGCCGGCGCCTCGGGCGCCGGTTCCGGCGGCGGCGCATCGGACAGCGCGTGCTCGACGTTGCGCAGGCTGAACTCTTCCTTGCCGACGACCGAGAACAGTTCCTCGGGCGACTTGAAGCCGAGCTTCGCGGCGAGGTTGTCCAGGTTGACCGACGTCTTGCCCTCGCGCTGCAGCGTCTTTTCGACGAGCGCGCGGCCGTGCGCGACGTTTTCTTCCTGCTCGATCGAGTTGAACCACGCACGCACCTTCTGTCGCGCGCGCGAGCTCTTCAGGTAACCGAGCTGCAGGTTCAGCCAGTCGCGCGACGGCCCGCCTTCCTTCACCGCGACGATCTCGACCGTCTGGCCGTTGGCGAGCGGCGTGTTCAGCGGCACCATCGCCCCGTCGACGCGCGCGCCACGGCAGCGATGGCCGAGCTCGCTGTGCAGGTGGTACGCGAAATCGACCGGCGTCGCGCCCTGCGGCAGCGCGATCACGCGCGCCTGCGGCGTCAGCACGTAGATGTGGTCGTCGTCGAGCGACGTCTCGCGCAATTGCGCCCACGCCTGGTCGCCCGACACTTCGGCGCCGTCCTCGACGTCGTCCTTCCATGCGAGCAACTGGCGCAGCCACGCGATCTTCTCGTCGTACTTGTCGCTCGCCGAGAACTGGCCGCCATAGCCGCGCGCGCCGGCCTCCTTGTAGCGCCAGTGCGCGGCGACGCCGTACTCCGCGAAACGATGCATCTCCTGCGTGCGGATCTGCACTTCGAACGCGCGGCCGTCGTCGCCGATCACGACCGTATGCAGCGACTTGTAGCCGTTCGGCTTCGGCCGCGAGATGTAGTCGTCGAACTCCTTCGGCACCGGCTGCCACAGGTGATGCACGATGCCGAGCACCGCGTAGCAATCCTTGATGTCGGGCACGATCACGCGAAACGCGCGCACGTCGTACAGCTCGGAGAAATCGAGCTCCTTGCCGCGCATCTTGCGCCAGATGCTGTAGATATGCTTCGGCCGGCCGCTCACGTCGGCCTGGATGTGCGCCTGCGCGAGCTCGTGCTGCAGCCGCGCGATCGCCTGCGTGACGTACGCCTCGCGCTCGATGCGCTTTTCGTCGAGCAGCTTCGCGATCCGCTTGTAGGTGACGGGATCCTCGAAGCGGAACGCGAGATCCTCGAGTTCCCACTTCAGTTGCCAGATACCGAGACGGTTCGCGAGCGGCGCATAGATCTCGAGCGTCTCGCGCGCGACGTCGGGCGGCGGATCGAGCTTCGCGGCCGCGTAGTAGCGCAGCGACTGCAACCGCGACGCGAGCCGGATCAGCACCACGCGGATGTCCTGCGCGAAGGCGAGCAGCATCTTGCGCAGCGCCTCGATCTGCGTGCGCCGCTCCTCCGCCGCGTCGCGCCCGGCGTCGGGCTTCGCGTTCTGCGCGGCGCGCAGGCTGACGGTACCGAGCCGCAACAGCTTGCGCACGTCGGCCACGAGCCGCGCGACCTCGTCGCCGAAACGCTCGGTCAGCTCGCGCTCGGGGTCGCTCAGGTGCGGCGTCAGCACGAACAGCGCGGCGGCCTGCATCGCGTGCGGATCGACGTTCAGCGTGCGCATGATCGCCGCCGTGCCCGCCGAGTGATCGGCGAGCAGCTCGCCCGACGACAGGCGCGCGTCGCCGGCCCGCTCGCGCACGAACGCGAGCACGTCGTCGAACGACGGCGCCGCGACGGGAGAAGCGGAAACGGATTCGGTCATGGCACGGCCTGCCGGAATACGGTCATCGTCGGATAACGCTCAGCTCCGCTGCGCGGCGACGACCACGATCTCGACGAGCAGCGCCGGATCGGCGAGCTTCGCCTCGACGGTCGCGCGCGGCGGCGTGTTGCCCGGTGCGACCCATGCGTCCCACTCCGCATTCATGCCTTCGAAGTTCGCGAGATCCGAGATGTAGATCTGCACCGACAGCAGATGCGCCTTGTCGCTGTTCGCTTCGGCGAGCAGGCGATCGATGTGGCCGAGCACTTCGCGCGTCTGGCCGCGGATGTCCTGCGTGGTGTCTTCGGCGATCTGGCCGGCCAGATACACGGTACCGTTGTGGATCGCGGTTTCGGAGAGACGGGCCCCGACGTGGTGACGAATGACTGCCATGAAATGTTCCGGTCGTGATGGGTAAGGAATCGGGCGGCGGCACGGCCCACGTGCCGCCGAACCGCATATTATGACGCGTTTATGCGTCGCCTTCGACGAAAAACCGCCGCGCGAGCGCAATCTGGTCGGCGCTGACGAACGCCGGCGCGTGGCCCGCGCCCGGAATCTCGACCTGCGTCACATGCCGGCCGCGACGCACCATTTCATCCGCCGTCTCGCGCGACAGCAGGTCGGACGTCTCACCGCGCACGACGAGCAGCGTCGCGTCCGTCGTCTCGATCGCGCGCCACAGCGCGGCCTCGCCGAGCGCGGCCAGCTCGGGTGTCGTCGCCTTGAACGGCTCGGCGATGCGCGGGTCGTAGCGCATCGTCCAGCCGCCTTCGGGCAATTCGTGCAGCAGCGGCCCGTTGATCTCGCGCCACTCGTCGGCGCTCAGCGCACCGAACGGCAGCGACAGCGACGTCAGATAGTCGATTCCCTCCTGCTCGGTCGCAAAGCGCGGCTGCACGCCGAGGTACTCGCCGATGCGCGTCAGCGAATCGGGCTCGATGCGCGGGCCGACGTCGTTGACGATCATCCGGCGCAGCGGCGAACCCGGCAGCCCGGCGAGCGCCATGCCGATCAGCCCGCCCATCGACGTGCCGAACCAGTCGACCGATTCGACGTCGAGCCGTGCAATCAGCGTCACCATGTCGGCCACGTACTGCGGAATCGCATAGAGCCGCGGATCGGCCAGCCGATCGGACCGGCCACGCCCGGCGACGTCGGGGCAGACGACGCGATACGTATCCGACAGCGCAGCGGCAAGCCGGTCGAAATCGCGCCCGGACCGCGTCAGGCCGTGCACGCAGACGAGCACGCGCGGATTCGCGGGATCGCCCCACTCGGTATAGGCGACATGGTGAAGGCCGGCCGCGCTCGCGCACTGCACGCGCCGCTGGCGGGGAACCGCGGGATTCGCTGGGGTCGTTGGCATCGTTGGCATCCTGTCGAACGGGGGCGACGCGCAGGGCAACGCTTGCGGCGCCCGATGCAAACGATTGTAAACCGCTTCGGAATCACGAGGCGCCACGCGCCCGGCTCACCGCCCGGGACGGGTTCAAGCGTCGCGGCGCCACGCGTGGCGCAACTGCTCGCGCAGGAAATCGACGAACGTCCGCACGCGCAACGGAACATGGCGGCCGCCGGGATAGACGGCATGCAGCGGCGCCGCGGGCGCCTCGAAGGCCGGCAGCACGCGCACGAGCCGGCCGGCATCGAGATCGGCGCCGACGTCCCAGATCGACTTCAACGCAATGCCCGCGCCTTCGAGCGCCAGCGTGCGCGCCGCGCCGCCGTCGTTCGTCAGCAGCGCGGCCGTGACCTCGACCGCCACGCCGCCTTGCGCGCCGTCGAACCGCCATTCGGCACGCGGCTGGTCGCCCATCACGATGCATCGGTGCGCGCGGAGCTCGGCCGGATGAGCCGGCCGCCCGTGCGCCGCGAGATAGCCCGGTGACGCGCACAGCACGCGATGATTCGGCGCCAGCTCGCGCGCGATCATCGTCGAATCGGCAAGATTGCCGATTCGCACGGCGACGTCGATGTCGGCTGCGAGCAGATCGACGACCGCATCGGTCAGCACCAGCTGCACGGTCAATTGCGGATGTCGCTGCTGAAAGGCCGCCACGAGCGGCGCGATGCGCAGGCGGCCGAGCTCGCCGGGCGCCGTCACGCGCAGCACGCCGCTGACCGTGCCGCGACGATCGCGCATCAGCGTTTCGGCATGCTCGACCTCGGCCAGGATGCGCAGCACCTGCGCGTGAAACTGCGCGCCGTCGTCGGTGAGCGTTTGCTGCCGCGTCGTCCGGTGCAGCAGGCGCACGCCGAGCCGCGACTCGAGATGCGCGAGCCGCTTGCTGACGACGGACAACGACAGGTCGAGCTCGCGCGCCGCCGCCGACAGGCTGCCGGCCGACACGATCCGCGCGAAGGTATCGAGCGCCGGGAAATCGTCGATGAGCGTCATGGTGCCAGCCTCGCTTCAATCTTTCCTTTTTTCGAAGAATCCATTCGCCTTTTGCCCGTATTTGCATGTAGAACGGAAACCTACCATACCTGTTCCGCGTCGTCGCATGACGCTCTTCACAGGACCCTCGAAATCATGTCGATCCGCCTTCGTTCGGCCGCCCGCCCCGTCGCGCACGCATTCGCGGCAGCCGCTTGCGTCGTGGCACTCTGGCCCGCCGCGTCCCAGGCCGCCGATCTCGTCTCGCCGCACAGCCTGACCGTCGCGGCAGGCTTGCCGGCCGCGCAGGCTCGCGCGCAAATCCTGGCCGCGCGCCGCTACGGCAGCTTCTGGGATACCGGCGACCCCGCCCTCGCCCGCGCGGCGCTCGCCGACGACTTCACCGACCAAACCCTGCCGCCCGGCCGCGAACAAGGCATAGCGGGGCCGATCGCGGCCTCCGGCACGATGCGCGGCGCGATCCCGGACCTGCGCTGCGACATCGAACAGATGATCGTGGCTGGCGACCGGGTCGTCGTGCACCTGCATTTCCGCGGGCATTTCACCGGCGCATTCAACGGAACGGCCGGGCGCGGACAGGCAATCGACTTCATCGCGACCGATATCTACCGGATCGATCACGGCCGGATCGCGGAAAACTGGCACATCGAGGACAACCTGACGCTGATGCGTCAGCTCGGGCTCGTCGGCTGACGGAGAGGACGATGACTCACGATAACGACACGCCCGCGACACCCCTGCCGCGCCGCACGTTCCTGGCCCAGGCCGGCGCCGGGCTCGCTGCCGGCGTCGCGCTGGCCGCAGGCACGCCCCTGCCTGCCACCGCCGCGCCGACGCCGGCGCCCGCGGCGCCGGGCGCTACGCCGTTCTGGCCCGACGGCGCGCGGCTCGTGATCTCGATCTCGATGCAGTTCGAGGCGGGCGGACAACCGTCGACCGGCGCGGACAGCCCGTTTCCGGCCGTCGCGTTTCCGCCGTCGGTGCCGATCGATCTCGCGTCGGCCACCTGGTTCGCGTATGGCTACCGGGAAGGCATTCCGCGCCTGCTCGACCTGTGGGATCGACACGGCGTGAAAGTGACGTCGCACATGATCGGGGAAGCCGCGCGCCGGCACCCCGAACTGGCGCGCGAGATCGTGTCGCGCGGCCACGAAGCCGCCGCGCACGGCCCGACGTGGCGCGCGCAATTCGCGATGAACCGCGACGACGAGCGCCGCTTCCTGACCGAAGCGCGCGACATGGTCGAAGCGGTGACCGGCCAGCGCCCGACCGGCTACAACTGCAACTGGCTGCGGCGCGGGCCGCATACGTTGTCGCTGCTGCAGGAACTCGGCTACGTGTATCACATCGACGACGTCAGTCGCGACGAACCGTTCATCGAGACCGTCGATGGTCGCGATTTCGCGGTGGTTCCGTACACGCTGCGCAACAACGACATCCTGCTGATCGAAGGCCGCAACTACTCGCCGACGATGTTCGTCGAGCAAATCAAGCTCGATTTCGACCAGTTGTACGCGGAAGCCGGCCACAGGCGGCGGCTGATGTCGATCAGTGCGCACGACCGGATCAGCGGCACGCCGCAGATGGTCCGTGCGTGGGACGACTTCCTGCACTACGCGCGATCACACCCGGGTGTCGCTTTCATGCGCAAGGACGACATTGCGCGCTTCGCGCTGCATAGCCCGTCGACGCTGCGCGAAACCGAAACGATCTGACCGGATGCCGTTCAACTCATCACCCAGGAAAGACCTTCATGAATGATCCGCTCCACGGAAAGAAAGTACTCGTCGTCGGAGGAAGCTCCGGCATCGGCGCCGCCACCGCGACG
Organism: Burkholderia semiarida; assembly: GCF_029268935.1. NCBI lineage: Bacteria > Pseudomonadati > Pseudomonadota > Betaproteobacteria > Burkholderiales > Burkholderiaceae > Burkholderia > Burkholderia semiarida. Next base: position 957,845 of record NZ_JAHLCL010000007.1, read on the forward strand.
GCATTCGCGCAACGCGGCGCGCGCGTGACGATCGCGTCGCGCGATCCGGGCAGGTTCGATATCGACGCCATACCGGGCGAGCACGTGCGAACCGAAACGCTCGACATCACAGATACGGCGAACGTCGATGCATTCTGCGCCCGCGCCGGCCAGTTCGACCACGTCGTGATTTCTGCCGCGAAGACGGCCACAGGACCGGTCCGCGCGCTGCCGCTTGACGACGCGCAGGCGGCGATGGACAGCAAGTTCTGGGGCGCCTACCGCATCGCCCGCGCGATCGATATCGCGCCCGGCGGTTCGCTGACGTTCGTGTCGGGCTACCTCAGCGTGCGGCCGAGCGCGTCGTCGGTCCTGCAAGGCGCGATCAACGCGGCGCTCGAGGCGCTCGCCCGCGGGCTGGCGCTGGAGCTCGCGCCGGTGCGTGTGAATACCGTGTCGCCGGGCCTGATCGCGACGCCGCTATGGGACAACCTCGCTCCCGACGCACGCGACGCGATGTATGCGGGCGCCGCGCAGCGGCTGCCGGCACGCAGGGTCGGTCAGCCGGAGGATGTCGCGAATGCGATCGTGTACCTGGCGGCAACGCCTTATGCAACCGGCTCGACGGTGCTGATCGACGGCGGCGGCGCGATTGCGTGACACATGCGGTCATGACAAAACGCCCCGCGTTCCGTCGGGAACGCGGGGCGTCGAGGATGACGCAACGAGGTAATGTCAGGCCACGGCACTGACGTCGAGCGGTGCGCCCGTCTTCGCCTGGATCTCGTCGACGCTCACGCCGTCGGCGAGCTCGAGCACCTTCAGCCCGGCCGGCGTCACCTCGATCACGCCGAGATCGGTGATGATCAGGTCGACCACGCCGACGCCCGTGAGCGGCAGGTTGCATTCGTCGAGGATCTTGTGCTGATCGCCCTTCGCGACATGCTCCATCAGCACGACGACGCGCTTCACGCCCGCGACGAGGTCCATCGCGCCGCCCATCCCCTTGATCATCTTGCCCGGGATCATCCAGTTCGCGAGATCGCCCTGCTTGCTGACCTGCATCGCGCCGAGGATCGCGAGGTTGATGTGACCGCCGCGGATCATCGCGAACGAATCGGCCGACGAGAAGATCGACGAACCCGGCAGCGTCGTGACGGTCTGCTTGCCGGCGTTGATGAGATCGGCGTCGACTTCGTCCTCGGTCGGCGACGGGCCGATGCCGAGCAGGCCGTTCTCCGACTGCAGCCACACCTCGACGCCTTCCGGCACGTGGTTCGCGACGAGCGTCGGCAGGCCGATGCCGAGGTTCACGTAGAAGCCGTCCTGCAGTTCCTTCGCCGCGCGCGCGGCCATCTGGTCACGATTCCAGGCCATGTCAGTCTCCTTTCGCGCGTACGACGCGTTGTTCGATGCGTTTTTCAGGCGTCGCGTTCAGCACGATGCGCTGCACGAAGATGCCAGGCGTATGGATGTGGTCCGGATCGAGCGCGCCGTTCTCGACGATCTCCTCGACCTCGGCCACGGTGATCTTGCCGGCCATCGCGCACATCGGGTTGAAGTTGCGCGCGGTGCGGCGGTAGATCAGGTTGCCGGACTTGTCGGCCTTCCACGCCTTGACGAGCGCGACGTCGGCCGTCAGCGACGGCTCGAGCACGTAGTGGCAATCGCCGAACTGGCGCGTTTCCTTGCCTTCCGCGATCACGGTGCCGTAGCCGGTATTCGTGAAGAACGCGGGAATGCCCGCGCCGCCCGCGCGCAGCTTTTCGGCGAGCGTGCCCTGCGGCGTGAATTCGAGCTCGAGCTCGCCGGCCAGATACTGGCGCTCGAACTCCTTGTTCTCGCCGACGTACGACGAGATCATCTTCTTGATCTGGCGCGTTTCCAGCAGCAGGCCAAGGCCGAAACCGTCGACGCCCGCGTTGTTGCTGATGCAGGTGATGCCCTTGACGGCCGAATCGCGCAACGCCGCGATCAGCGCCTCGGGAATGCCGCACAGGCCGAAGCCGCCCACCGCGAAGGTCTGTCCGTCGCGGACGATTCCCTCCAGCGCGGCAGCCGCGCTTGGATAGACTTTGTTCATCTGTTGTCCCTTCCTCTATGGAAACCAGCAAAACCGGTTCACGCGCCACGTGGCGCAAGCCCGCCGCACCATTCTATGCATGCGCGGCGATGCCTGCGTCGAAGCGCGCTGTTTTTATGTCGCGACACACCGCCGCGAGATGCCTGAAAGGGTACGATGTGACGCCGATGCGGCACAATACGCAAAAATACATAAGCATTTGCCTCCGCTTGCCTGCGCCATGCCCGAGCTCGATTACCAGACCGCCTTCCACCTCGCGCCGCTCGGCCTCGTGCTGTCGCGCGACCGGGTGATCGAGGATTGCAACGACGCGCTCGCGTCGATCTTCCGCTGCGCACGGGCCGACCTGATCGGGAAATCGTACGCGGTGCTCTACCCGTCGACGGACGAATTCCAGCGCATCGGCGAGCGCATCGCCCGCGTGATGGTCGCGAACGGCGTCTACTCGGATGACAGAATCATGAAACGCGCGGACGGCGAGCTGTTCTGGTGCCACGTGACGGGCCGCGCGCTCGACCGCACCGCGCCACTCTCGGCGGGCGTCTGGACCTTCGAGGATTTGAGCGCGACGCGCCGCGTCGCGGTGGAGCTGACCCCGCGCGAGCGCGAGATCGCCGCCCAGCTCGCGACCGGCAAGACCAGCAAGCAGATCGGGCGCGTGCTCGACATCAGCTCACGCACGGTCGACATCTATCGCGCGCGGCTGATGCGCAAATACGGGACGAACAACACGCCGGAACTGCTGCAGCGCCTGCTCGGGCAGTAAACGCGCATTGCATAGCATCGCGACGCGCGAATGACGATCGGCCGCGCGCGGCGGCCGATCCGGGGAAACATCGGGCACGGCGCGCCACCGGCGGCCTTGCGCAGGCCTGCCGGTATCCGCGCTCAGCCGACTTTCGTCGCGAGCGCGCGCTCGATCGTGTCGCGCAGCAGTGGCGGCAGCGGCACCGACTTGCCGAGCGCGTAGTCGACCCACACGCAGCGCGCGTTGCCGCGTGCATAGACATGCTGCGGATCGTCCGCGCGCGTGAGCTCGAAGCCGGTGTCGAAACTGCTTCGGCCGGGCTTTGCAGCCGACATCTTCGCGATCACGTCACCCGGATAGTGCAGTTGCTTCAGGAACTCCATCGACGCGGTGACGATGACGGGCCCCTGCCCCTCGCCGTTGCCGCCCGCAATGCCGAGCTGCTCGAACCACGAGATCCGCGCCTGCTCCATGTAGCGGAAATAGACCGTGTTGTTCACATGGCCGAACGCGTCCATGTCGCCCCAGCGGATCGGCATCGACATCTCAAAAACGGGAGAGTAATCGCTTGTTGCGCTCATTGCAGTCTTCTTTGTTGCGAAATGTCATCCGCTCACGCGAGGCCGAAGCCGTCGTCCGCGGAGATGATCGAGCCATTGATGAACTGCGACTCGTCGGCCGCGAGCAGCAACAACAGCCCGTCGAGATCCTGCGGCTTGCCGACGCGCCGGCGCGGCAGCATCGACTGCAGCTTCTGGCCCTGCTCGGTTTCCCACAGGTAATGATTGATTTCGGTATCGATATAGCCGGGACAGATCGCGTTCACGTTGATGCCGTGGCGGCCCCACTCCAGCGCCATCGCGCGCGTCATCTGCACGACCGCCGCCTTGCTCATCGCGTACAGCCCGATCTGCGGAAACACGCGCAGCCCGGCCACCGACGCGATGTTGATGATCCGGCACGGCGGCTTGCCGTTGCCGCCGCCGTTCGCGCGCATGATCATCCGCTTCGCGACTTCCTGCGCGACGAAAAACGCGCCGCGCGTGTTCGTATCGAACACGAATTCGAAATCCGCCGGGGTGACGTCGACGAGCTTCTGCATCGTCGACACGCCCGAATTGTTCACGAGGATGTCGATCGTGCCGGCTTCCGTCTCCGCATGCGCGACGGCCGCCTTGATGCTCTGGACGTCGGTCACGTCGAGCGACACGACGTGCGCGGCACCGCCCGCCGCCTCGATCTCCGCACGCAGCTCCTTCAGGCGCTCGACGCGGCGGCTCGCGAGCACGACCTTCGCGCCGGCCTGCGACAGCACCTGCGCAAAACGCTGCCCGAGGCCGCTCGACGCGCCCGTGACCAGCGCAACCTTGCCTTCCAGATTGATCGATCGACCCATTTGCACATCCCCTTTCGATGTCGTTGCGCCAGCCCGGGCTGGCACAGCCCGAGCGGCATTACCCTAGCACAAAAAATAGAACGATCGTGCTAATCTACCTGCATGTTGTTGCGGCAAGCGTTTCGTTTCGCAGACAATACGCTCCCGAATAAAAGCATTCTAACGGTTAGAGGAACGCCAATGACCCCCGCAAGCCTCATCGAGCAATACGGCCCGCGCGAATCGATGGAATACGACGTCGTGATCGTCGGCGGCGGCCCCGCCGGGCTGTCGGCGGCGATCCGGCTCAAGCAGCTGGCCGCCGAGAAAGGCGCCGAGATCGGCGTGTGCGTGCTCGAGAAAGGTTCCGAGATCGGCGCGCACATCCTGTCGGGTGCGGTGATGGACCCGCGCGCGATCACCGAGCTGTTTCCCGACTGGAAGGAACGCGGCGCGCCGCTCGACGTCGAGGTGACGGAAGACCGTTTCCTGTTCCTGTCCGAGAAGAGCGCGGTCACGACGCCGAACTGGGCGCTGCCCGACAACTTCAAGAATCACGGCAACTACGTGATCTCGCTGGGCAACGTCACGCGCTGGCTCGGCCAGCAGGCCGAGGCGCTGGGCGTGGAAATCTTCCCTGGCTTCCCCGCCGCGGAGATCCTCTACAACGACGACGGTTCGGTCAAAGGCGTCGCGACCGGCAACATGGGCGTGGGCAAGGACGGGGAGCCGACCGAGAACTTCCAGCTCGGCATGGAGCTGCACGCGAAGTACACGCTGTTCGCCGAAGGTTGCCGCGGCCACCTCGGCCGCCAGTTGATCGCGAAGTTCAAGCTCGACGCGAACGCGGATCCGCAGGCGTACGGGATCGGCATCAAGGAACTGTGGGAAATCGATCCGGCCAAGCACAAGCCGGGGCTCGTGATCCACACGGCCGGCTGGCCGCTGAAGTCCGATACGTACGGCGGCTCGTTCCTGTATCACATGGACAACAACCAGGTGGTGGTCGGCTTCGTCGTGGGCCTCGGCTACACGAACCCGTACCTGTCGCCGTTCGAGGAATTCCAGCGCTACAAGACGCATCCGTCGATCCGCGCGTTCCTCGAAGGCGGCAAGCGCGTGTCGTACGGCGCGCGCGCGATCACGGCCGGTGGCCTGCTGTCGCTGCCGAAGACGGTGTTCCCGGGCGGCGCGCTGATCGGCGACGACGCGGGCTTTTTGAACGCATCGCGGATCAAGGGCAGCCATGCGGCGATCAAGACCGGGATGCTGGCGGCCGATGCGGCATTCGACGCGGTGCAGGCCGGGCGTCAGTCGGATGAGCTGAACGCGTACCCGGACGCGTTCAAGCAATCGTGGCTGTACACGGAGCTGTACCGCGCGCGCAACTTCAAGCAGTGGATGGCCAAGGGCCTGTATCTGGGCACGCTGATGGTCGGGATCGAGCAGAAGGTAATGGGCGGCAACGTGCCGTGGACGCTGCATCACCAGCACGCGGACCACGAGATGCTGAAGCCGGCGTCGCAATGCGAGCCGATCGACTATCCGAAGCCGGACGGCAAGCTGACGTTCGATCGCCTCTCGTCGGTGTTCATCTCGAACACGAACCACGAGGAGAACCAGCCGGCGCACCTGACGCTGAAGGACGCGAGCGTGCCGGTGAACGTGAACCTGCGCACGTACGCGGGGCCGGAGGCGCGTTTCTGCCCGGCGGCGGTGTACGAGTTCGTGAAGAACGACGACGGCGGCGATCGGCTCGTGATCAACGCGCAGAACTGCGTGCACTGCAAGACCTGCGACATCAAGGACCCGACGCAGAACATCGTGTGGGTCACGCCCGAAGGCGGCGGCGGGCCGAATTACCCGAACATGTAACGACCGGAACGCGCCGCCACGAGCGGCGCGTTTTGCGTGGGTCACGGCATACCGCCGCAAACGAAACGGGGCGCTGCATCACGCAGCGCCCCGCTTGCATTCATCGTTTGCCGGACGAGGCGACACGCGCCGCGCCCCAACCTGCTTCGTATCAGGTCGCGCTGCCGGCGATCTTCGGCGTCGACGTCTCGACGTCGCCGCACTGCGCACGATGGCGCAGCGCATGGTCGATCAGCACCAGCGCGAGCATCGATTCGGCAATCGGCGTCGCACGAATGCCGACGCACGGATCGTGGCGGCCAAAGGTTTCGACCGTCGCCTCTTCGCCGGACTTCGTGATCGAGCGGCGCGGCGTGCGAATGCTCGACGTCGGCTTGATCGCGATCGACACGGTGATGTCCTGCCCCGTCGAAATCCCGCCGAGCACGCCGCCCGCGTGGTTGCCGACGAAGCCGGCCGGCGTCAGTTCGTCGCCGTGCACCGAGCCGCGCTGCGCGACGCTGTCGAAGCCCGCGCCGATCTCGACGCCCTTCACCGCGTTGATGCTCATCATCGCCTTCGCGATATCGGCATCGAGCCGGTCGAATACCGGTTCGCCCCAGCCGACCGGCACGCCCGACGCGACGACATCGATGCGCGCGCCGATCGAATCGCCGTCCTTGCGCAGCGCATCCATGTACGCCTCGAGCTCCGGCACGACCGCCGCGTTCGGCGAGAAGAACGGGTTCTCGTGCACATGCGACCAGTCGACGAACGGCACGTCGATCTCGCCGAGGGCGCTCATGTAGCCGCGCACCTCGACCCCGAAGCGCTCGCGCAGCCACTTCTTCGCGACCGCGCCGGCGCCGACGATCGGCGCGGTCAGGCGCGCGGACGAGCGGCCGCCGCCGCGGTAGTCGCGGATGCCGTATTTCTGCCAGTAGGTGTAGTCGGCGTGGCCGGGACGGAACGTCTCGACGATGTTGCCGTAATCCTTGCTGCGCTGGTCGGTGTTGCGGATCAGCAGCGCGATCGGCGTGCCGGTCGTCACGCCTTCGAACACGCCCGACAGGATCTCGACCTCGTCGGCCTCCTGCCGTTGCGTCACGTGCCGCGACGTGCCCGGCTTGCGGCGATCGAGTTCGACCTGGATGTCGGCTTCGGTCAACCCCATCCCCGGCGGGCAGCCGTCGATCACGCAGCCGATCGCGGGACCGTGCGATTCGCCGAAGGTCGTGACAGTGAAAAGCGTGCCGAGGGTATTGCCGGACATGATGGAACCGCCCAAAGAGAAATGGGCAAACCGATGCGCTGCCGGGGCCGCGGGCAGGTCGATCGTTTGCCGGTCGAAAAAGAGGTAAACCGCTATTATGCCAGCCGTCCCGGGCCCGCGGGCCGTGTGAACCGTTCAGATCACCCGGGCAGGCCGTGGCCGCGGCGTGGCCTGCGGTCGCTCGGCCGCACCGGGGCCGGGCAGGCCGTGCGGCTCGCCGCGCTCGTCGCTGCGCGGCAACCGGCAACCCGCACCCGGCCGCCCCGCCTACTTCCGCGCGCCGCGCAGCTCGGTCACTGCCGCCTGCAGCGCTTCGGGCGTCGCCATCGACGCCGGGATCGGCTCGCCGACCGCCAGCGTCAGCCGGCTCATCACGCCGCGCTTGATCGGCCGCGGCATCCGCGCATCGGCATGCCGCGAAAAATAGCTGCCCCACAGCCCGCGCAGCGCCATCGGGATCACCGGCGCCGGCGTGCGGCTCAGGATCTCGGTGATGCCGTGGTGAAACGTGTTGATGTCGCCCGTCTTCGTCAGCTTGCCCTCGGGGAAGATGCACACGAGTTCGCCGTCCTTCAGTGCTGCCTCGCACAGGTCGTACGCACGCGCGAGCATCGCGGCATCCTCGTGGCGCGGCGCGATCGGGATCGCCTTCGCGTGCCGGAATACCCAGCTCGCGAAACGCGTCTTGAAGATCCGGTGATCCATCACGAAACGAATCGGCCGGGGGCTCGCGGCGGCCAGCACGAGCGCATCGACGTAGCTCACGTGATTGCACACGAGCACCGCCGCGCCTTCCGCCGGAATCCGCTCCGCGTGCACGAGGCGGATCCGGTAGAACGTATGCACGAGCACCCACGCGACGAAGCGCAGCAGGAACTCGGGCACGAGCAGGTAGATATACGTCGCGACGACCACGTTCAGCAGCGCGGTGACGAGGAACAGCCCCGGGATGTCGACGCCGGCCTTGGTCAACCCCATCGCCATCACGGCCGACAGGATCATGAACAGCGCGTTGAGGATGTTGTTCGCGGCGATGATCCGCGCGCGGTGGGTCGGCGCGCTGCGGCTCTGGATCAGCGCGTACAGCGGCACGCTGTAGAAGCCGCCGAACATCGCGAGCAGGAACAGGTCGGCGAGAATCCGCCAGTGGCGCGCACCGGCCAGGAATTCGCCGACCGACAGCAGATGGCCGGGCGACGGCAGCGCGTGGCTCGCGAAATACAACTCGATGGCGAACACGCTGATGCCGATCGAGCCGAGCGGCACGAGGCCGATCTCGACGCGCCGCTGCGACAGCCGCTCGCACAGCAGCGAGCCGAGGCCGATGCCGACGGAGAAGGTCGCGAGCAGGATCGTGACGACGTCGGGGCTGGCGGACAGCACGTCCTTCGCGAAATTGAAGAACGACGTGAGGAACGTCGCGCCGACGAACCACAGCCACGAGATGCCGAGCAGGCTCAGGAACACCGTGCGGTTCTGGCGCGCGAGCTTCAGGTTGCGCCAGGTCTCGCTGACCGGGTTCCAGTTGATCACGAGGTCGGGCTGCGGCGCGGGCGTGGGCGGCACGCGCTGCGCGACGAGCCGCCCCGCCAGCGCGATGACGACGACGCTCACCGCGAGCACGCGTTCGCCGCTGCCTTCGATGCCGGCCGCCGCGCCGCCGATGATCGTGCCGATCAGGATCGCGATGAACGTGCCCATCTCGACGAGCCCGTTGCCGCCGACCAGCTCATGTTCGCCGAGATGCTGCGGCAGGTACGAATACTTGACGGGCCCGAACAGCGTCGAGTGCATGCCCATCATGAACGTGCACAGATACAGCAGCGTCGCGCTGTGCGTGACGAAGCCGGCCGCGCCGACCAACATCAGCACGATCTCGAACGATTTCACGAAACGCGTGAGAGTCGCCTTGTCGTATTTGTCGGCGATCTGGCCGGAGGTGGCCGAGAACAGCACGAACGGCAGAATGAAGATCGCGGAAATCAGGAATGCGGCCGTCTTCGCATCGACGCCGGAAAACCGTGCGGTGTGATACGTGACGAGCGACGTGAAGCCGATCTTGAAGACGTTGTCGTTCAGCGCGCCGAGGAACTGGGTCGTGAAGAACGGCGCGAAGCGGCGCTCGCGCAGCAGGTCGAACTGCGATGCGTGGGCGCGCCGTTCGTCGCGCCGCCCCGAAGTGGCTTGCGTGTGATCGCTCATGCGGAATACGCGCGCATCGTCTGGGCGAAGCTGCGCGGGCCTCGTGTCGTTGTTGAAAAAAAAAACGGCGCAGGCCATGCCTGCGCCGCCGCGTGCCGGATGGCGGCGCCCATGCATCGACGTGCCGGGCGCGGCGCGATTCACGGCTTGTGCGCTTCGGCTTCCGATTCCGGCCAGTCGCGGATGTATGCCTTCAGCATCCGGTTCTCGAAGCTCTGCGCCTCGACGACCGTCTTCGCGACGTCGTAGAACGAAATGACGCCCATCAGCACCTTCTTGTCGAGCACCGGCATGTAGCGTGCGTGACGCTCGAGCATCATCCGGCGCACTTCGTTGACGTCCGTTTCCGGCGTGCACGTGAGCGGCTCGTCCATCACCTTGCGCACCTGCACGTCGCCGATCGCGCCGCCATTTTCGCGCAGGCGCAGGATGATCTCGCGGAACGTCAGCATCCCGACGAGATCGCCGTACTCCATCACGACGAGCGAACCGATGTCGTGTTCGGCCATCGTATCGACCGCTTCGCGCAGCGGCTTATCGGGCGTCACGGTAAACAGCGTGTTGCCCTTCACTTTCAGAATATCGCTGACGCGCATCGTAGTCCCCTCATGCTTGAATGCAAAATCTCTTTCGATCCTATCGGAAAGCCTGCCAAAAGGAAAGCACGGGCCCGCGCGGCGGCCCGCCGCCGCTTGCGGACGCCGGCCGCCCGCCGCACAATGGCCTTGTGAACGGCGGCCCGAGGAGACGGCCATGGCGCATACGCATACGGAGCAATTCGCCAGCTTCGCTGACTTCTACCCGTATTACCTGAACGAGCACCGGAACCTGACGTCGCGGCGGCTGCACTTCATCGGCTCGCTCGGCGTAATCGGCTGCGTCGCGATGGCGGTCGCGACCGGCCACTGGCCGTGGCTGCCGGCGGCGGTCGTGTGCGGCTACGGGTTCGCGTGGGTCGGGCACTTCTTCTTCGAGAAGAACCGCCCGGCTACGTTCCGGCACCCGATCTACAGCCTGATGGGCGACTGGGTGATGTTCAGGGATATCTGCACCGGCAAGATCCCGCTGTAGCCGCCCGCCCCGCCTTCACGCAGGCCGCGGCGGCCGCGCGTGCGGATCGTCCACGCGCGGCGCCGGGCCGGCGCTCCCGGCCGGCTGCCCGCCCGCGAGCCGGTGCGCGGCGATCAGCGATGCGAGCGTCACGTCGAACCGGTCGCTCGACAGCACCGCGAGCAGCGCCGCGCCTTCGACGTGGCTGCGGCGCCGCTCCAGTTGGTAGGTCAACTCCGCGCGGTCGATCACCAGCACGTCGAACAGTTGCGCGAGCGTCAGTTGCTCCGGGTTCGCGAGCAGGATGTAGCGCGGCGTGGCCTCGTCGCCGCCCTCGAGCCGCGCGACCCATTCCCGCTCCTCCATCGTCGTCAGCAAGCGCTGCGCGGTTTCCATGTCGCAGCGCAGCATCGTCGCGAGCCGCATCGCCGTGTAGCCGCGCTTGCCGGCCGCGCGCGCTTCGGCGAGCCGCGCGAGCAGTTCGAGCGCGTCGAGCAGGTCGCTCCCCGGATAATGGATGCGGTGGAACTGGCCCACCCGAATCGCCGGCAGCGCCGACGCGACCATCGCGCCGAGCAGCGCGATGAACCAGCTCAAATACACCCACAGCAGGAACACCGGCAGCGCCGCGAACGCGCCGTAGACAGCCGTATATGTCGGAATGCGCCGGACGTAGTAGCCGAAGCCGCGCTTCGCGAGTTCGAACGCGATGGCCGCGAACAGCCCGCCGATCACTGCATCGCGCCATGCGACCGTGCAGTTCGGCAGGTACACGTACAGCAGCGTGAACGCGAGCACCGTCAACGGCAGCGACGCGAGCGCGAGCAGCCACTCGACGATCGACGTGGACGGCCCCGCGCCGGTGAACGCGAGCGATTGCGTGAACAGATACGACGAGATCGACAGGCTCACGCCGAACAGCAACGGCCCGAGCGTGATCAGCGCCCAGTACGCGAGCACGCGCTGCGCGAACGGCCGCGGCTTGCGCACGCGCCAGATCAGGTTGAACGCCGATTCGATCGTCATCATCGTCATCACCGACGTGACGACGAGCACGATCAGGCCGGCCGTCGTCAGCCCCTTGGCCTTCGATGCGAACTGGTTCAGGTACTTGAAGATCTGGATGTTGAACTGCGCGGGCATCAGGTGATCGGCGAGGAACCCCTGCAGCGAGATCTGGAACGACGCGAACATCGGGAACGCGGTGAACAACGCGAACGCGACCGTCAGCAGCGGCACGAGCGCCAGCAGCGTCGTGAAGGTCAGGCTGCCCGCCACCTGCGGGATGCGATCCTCGGCGCTACGCCGGGCCGCGAACTGCGCGAGGCGCTTGATGGTATCGAGATCAACGCTCAACTTCGGCAAACGGCTTCTCCTTCTTGATGCCGCGCGCGTCACGGCGCGCCGCCGCCGCGCTGCGCGACGGCTTCAGCCCCTATAATAGCTGCTCGATTCCAGCAGGGGCCGACTGCACCGGGCATGCGCGCGGCCGCACGCGGCTCCGTCGCCCATGAAAGACATTCTCGTCCTCTATTACAGCCGCCACGGCGCCACGCGCGATCTCGCGCTCGCGATCGCGAACGGCATCGACAGCGTGCCTGGCATGCAGGCGCGCATCCGCACCGTGCCGCCCGTGTCGGCCGTCTGCGAAGCCACCGCCCCCGACATCCCGGCCGACGGCCCGCCGTACGCGGAACTGCGCGACCTCGAGGAATGCGCGGGCCTCGCGCTCGGCTCGCCGACCCGCTTCGGCAACATGGCCGCGCCGCTCAAGTATTTCCTCGACGGCACGACGCCGCAATGGCTGTCGGGCGCGCTGACCGGCAAGCCCGCGAGCGTGTTCACGTCGACGGGCAGCCTGCACGGCGGCCAGGAATCGACGCTGCTGTCGATGATGCTGCCGCTGCTGCATCACGGGATGATGATCGTCGGGATCCCGTACACCGAATCCGCCCTCAGCACGACCCGTACCGGCGGCACGCCGTACGGCGCGTCGCACGTCGCGCAGCACGATCGCTCGTCACCCGGCGGACTGTCCGCGGACGAGAAGGCGCTCGCGGCCGCGCTCGGCGTACGGCTCGCGCGCGCCGCCGCGGCCCTTTCCAGCGCCCAGGCCGCCGAGGCGGCATGAACGCCCCCGCCCGCCCCGCCGTCGCGGCCCGGCCGCACTACGCGCTGGCTGCCGCCGCGTGTCTCGTCGCGCTGATCGCGCTGTCGCTCGCCTGGGAGCTGTGGCTAGCGCCGCTGCGCCCCGGCGGCTCCGCGCTGATGCTCAAGGCCGTGCCGCTCGCGCTCGCGCTGCCCGGCGTCTGGCGGCGTAACATCTATACGATGCAGTGGGCGAGCATGCTGATCCTCGTCTATCTTGCCGAAGGCATCGTGCGCGGCATGTCCGATCGCGGGCTGTCCGCGACGCTGGGCTGGTGCGAGACCGCGCTTGCCGTCGGCTTCTTCGTCGCGGCGCTGGCTTACGTCGCGCCGTTCAAGCGCGCGGCGAAAAAGCCGCGCGCCACGTCCTGACCCTTCCGCGACAAGGTGATGATGTCCTCCGAAGCTTTCGTTTCCGCGTGCCGCGACGCGATCGGCGCCGACCACGTGCTGACCGATCCGCACGATACCGAACCGTTCCTCACCGACTGGCGCCGCCGCTACAAGGGCGCGGCGTGCGCGGTGCTGAAGCCCGCGAACACGGCCGAAGTCGCCGCACTCGTGAAGCTGGCCAACGCGCACGGCATCGCGCTCGTGCCGCAGGGCGGCAACACGGGGCTCGCGGGCGGCGCGACGCCCGATGCGAGCGGCAGCCAGGCCGTGCTGAGCGTCGCGCGCCTGAACCGCGTGCGCGCGCTCGATCCGCACAACAACACGATCACCGTCGAAGCCGGCGTGATCCTCGCCGACGTGCAGGCGCGCGCCCGCGAGGGCGGCCGGCTGTTCGCGCTGAGCCTCGCGGCGGAAGGCAGCTGCACGATCGGCGGCAACCTGTCGACCAATGCGGGCGGCACCGCGGTGCTGCGCTACGGCAACGCGCGCGAGCTGTGCCTCGGGCTCGAGGTCGTGACGCCCCAGGGCGAAATCTGGGACGGGCTGCGCGGGTTGCGCAAGGACAACACGGGCTACGACCTGCGCGACCTGTTCATCGGCGCCGAAGGCACGCTCGGGATCATCACGGCGGCCGTGATGAAGCTGCATCCGCTGCCGGCCGCGCAGGTCACGGCACTGGCCGCGCTCGAATCGCCGCACGCGGCGCTCGATTTCCTCGCGCTCGCGCAGCGCGCGGCCGGACCGCTGCTGACCGGCTTCGAGCTCATGTCGGATTTCTGCATGCAGCTGGTCGGCAAGCACTATCCGCAACTGCGCTACCCGTTCGCGCAAACGCATGCGCAGACGGTGCTGCTGGAGCTGTCCGACAACGAAAGCGAAGCACATGCGCGCGCGCTGTTCGAGAAGCTGATGGAAGAAGCGTTCGAGGCCGGGCTCGTGGTCGACGCGGTGGTCGCGGAGAACCTCGCGCAATCGCGTGCGTTCTGGGACCTGCGCGAGCACATCCCGCTCGCGCAGGCCGACGAAGGGCTCAACATCAAGCACGACATCGCGGTGCCGATCTCGTCGATCGCGCGCTTCATCGACGAGACCGACGCGGCGATCCAGCAGGCCGCGCCGGGCGCGCGGATGGTCACGTTCGGCCACCTCGGCGACGGCAACCTGCACTACAACGTGCAGATGCCCGAAGGCGGCGATGCGAAGGCGTTCCTGGCCGCGTTCCAGGCGCCGATCAACCGGATCGTCTACGACAACGTGCACCGCCACCACGGCACGATCAGCGCGGAGCACGGCATCGGCCAGTTGAAGATCGACGACGCGCAACGCTACAAGTCGCCGGTCGAAACGGCGCTGATGCGCACGCTGAAGACCGCGCTCGACCCGCGCGGCCTGATGAATCCCGGCAAGGTCCTGCGCTGAAGCCGCCTACTCCGGAGCCAATCCCGTGAAAGTCCGCGTCCTGTCCGACCTGCATCTCGAAAGCAACCTGCCCGACGCGATCGCGCATGCCGACGCGGATCTCGTCGTGCTGGCCGGCGACATCCACAATCACGCGGAAGGCCTGCGCTGGGCCGCCGAGACGTTCGACCCCGCGGTGCCGGTGATCTACGTGCCCGGCAATCACGAGTACTACGACGGGGAATTCGGCGCGCTGGAAACGGCGATGCGCGACGCGGCGCACGCGCTCGACAACGTGCACTACTTGAACAACGGCGTCTACGTCGATCCCGCGCAACGCTTTCGCGTGCTGGGCACGACGCTCTGGGCCGATTTCTCGCTGTTCGGCCGCGACGAAGCCAGCGTCGCGCGCGCGATCGATGCCGCGCTGCGCGTGATGCTCGATTTCAAGGGATTGATCCAGGTAACCTGGCCGCACGACGCGGCGTTGCATGCGGCAGCGAGTGCGCCGGACGCACCGGACCGGGATTTCTCGCCGGCCGACGCGATCGCGCTGCACCGGCAAGGCCGCGCATGGCTGGAAGCGCAGCTGGCGGCGCCGTTCGCGGGCAAGACGATCGTCGTCACCCATCATGCGCCGCACCGGCGCTCGCTGGCACAACGCTATGCGGACGATCTGGCTTCGGCGGGGTTCGTGACGGATATGGCGGACCTGGTGCGACCGCCCGTGGATCTGTGGTTGCACGGCCACACGCATACGTCATTCGACTACGTGACGGACAGCGGCACGCGCGTGGTATGCAATCCGCGCGGCTACTTTCACCGGCGCACCGGCGAATGGGAAAACCCCGCGTTCGCGTGGGACAAGGTCGTCGAGCTCGGCTGAGCGCCGAGCCCGGCCCGCCGCGTGGCGCGGCCTGCCAGACCAGAAGCGTGACGGCGGGATCAGCGGCCGGGGCGGCGCGGCTCGCGCACACGGACCGGCACGGGCTTCATTTGCGCCTTCGCCTTCATCGCACGCAGCAGGTCGCGGCTCGCCGCCGCGGCGGCAACCGCGCCCAGCAGGACGCCAAGGCCGATCATCAGGTGCGTATCCATCGCTACTCCGGTGTGATGTATCTCGTTAATTCCAACAGTATCAAACTGTCCGACACACGTTCGTAAAAAAATGTTGCGTGAAGGACAAATCTCGTCAGATTGCGGCCCACCGCGCTGTCATGTCGCATGCGTGTACTGTTCGAGCGCCGCTTCGTCCGCTTCGAGCGTGACCGGCAGCTCGTCGCGCAGGAAATCGACCCAGGTCCGGATTTTCGCGTCGAGGTACTGCCGCGACGGATACAGCGCGTAGATGTTCATCACGTGCGACCGGTACTCGGGCATCACGCGCACGATGTGCCCGCTGCGCAGCCAGCCGATCGCCGAATAGAGCGGCAGCCCGCCAACGCCCATCCCTTCCCGCACGGCCACCGCGAGCGCCTCGGCGACGTTCACGCGAAACGGCGGCGCCTTGATCGGCACGACTTCGTCGCCGTTCGGCCCCGCCAGCGCCCATTCATCGAAGTGAAAGCCCGGCGCGACCATTCCGAGGCACACGTGCTGCGCGAGGTCGGCCGGCCGCTGCGGCACGCCGTGCGACTCGATGTAGCCGGGCGATGCGCAGACGACGCTGTAGCTTTCGCCGAGCCGCTGCGACACGAGCCCCGAATCGGGCAGATCGCGGCCGACGACGATCGCGACGTCGTACCCCTCGTCCAGCAGGTCAGGCATGCGCTGCGCGAGCGTGAGCTCGACGTGCACGTCCGGATAGCGCGTGCGGTAGCGCGAGATGGCCGGCACCAGGTAGTGCTGGCCGAGGCTCGTGAAGCAATGGACCTTCAGCTTGCCGGACGGGCGCGCATGCGCGTCGCCGGCCTCGGCTTCGGCCTGGTCGACGTAAGCGAGGATCTGTTCGCAGCGCTGCAGATAGCGCTCGCCGGCTTCGGTCAGTGCGATCCGGCGCGTCGTGCGGTTCAGGAGACGCGTGCGCAGGTGGGCCTCGAGATCCGAGACCGCGCGCGACGCGTAGGCGGTGGTCGAATTCATCTGCTGGGCGGCCGCGGTAAAGCTGCCCGCGTCGACCACGCGGACGAATACCCGCATGTTTTGTAACGTATCCATCCCACTACCCGTTTGAATGCGGAGGGATTGTTGCACATCCGCTAGCCAATATTATCCCAGGATTCGTAAAAATGAGTTTCGCCGTTGCCGGTTTATTCAGGAATCGCTGAAAAATATAATCCCCCCCGACCCATCTATGTCCGAAAGGGAGAAAATCGTGCAGTCTCGGGGAAAAACAGGGACGCTCGCACTGGCGGTTCTTGCAATCTCATTAATAATGGCCGGCTGTGCGAGCATGGGCGACAACCGGACCCAGTCCACGCGCATCGAAGCGAACGCGCTCGACGCCGGCGCGGCCATCCGCGCGGCGGACCGCGACGCGGGCTGGCCCGCCGCCGACTGGTGGCGCGCGTACCGGGATCCGCAGCTCGATGCATGGATCGCCGCCGCGCAGGCCGGCAACCCCACCCTGGCGGCGGCGAGGGCACGCGTGCGCGAAGCGCAGGCCATGGCGCGCGTCGCCCGTTCGGCCGAACTACCGCAGATCAACGGCAATCTGTCGCTGATGCGCGAGCACTGGCCGGACAACGTGTACTACGGCCCGGGCCCGCTCGCGAACGCCGACACCTGGAACAATACCGGCACGCTCGGCCTGTCGTACCACCTCGACCTGTGGGGCAAGGACAAGAACGCAACCGAACGCGCGCTCGACACCGCGCACGCGACCGCCGCCGACGCACGGGCGGCGAAGCTCGAACTTGAAGTGAACGTGGTGCGCGCGTATGTCGGCATGTCGATGAACTACGCGCTGCTGGATCTCGCGCATGAAACGTTCGAACGCCAGCGCTCGCTCGCCGATCTCGCGCGCAAGCGGCTGCAGGCCGGCATCGGCACGCAGCTCGAAGTCAGCCAGGCGGAATCGACGCTGCCCGACTACGAGCGCCAGATCGACACCTATGAAGAAGCGATCCAGCTCGCGCGCCACCAGCTCGCCGCGCTGGCCGGCAAGGGCCCGGGCGCCGGCGACGCGATCAAGCGGCCGCAGCTCGCGCTCGATGCGCCGGCCGGCCTGCCGTCGGCGCTGCCGGCCGACCTGCTCGGCCGCCGCCCCGACGTCGTCGCGGCGCGCTGGACGGTCGACGCGCAGGCGCGCGGCATCGACGTCGCGAAGGCGTCGTTCTACCCGAACATCGACCTGCTCGCGACGGTCGGCGGCTTCGGCGTGACCGCGCCGTTCACCGACTTCCTGCGCGCGATGAATGGCGGCTGGACGGCCGGCCCCGCGCTGTCGCTGCCGATCTTCGAAGGCGGCCGGCTGCGTGCGCAGCTCGGCGCCGCGAATGCCGGCTACGACCAGGCGGTCGAGCGCTATAACCAGACGATCGTCGGCGCGCTCAAGGACATCGCCGACCAGGTCGTGCGGATCCGCTCGCTCGATACGCAGAAGAAGGACGCCGCGCGCTCGGTGGCGGCCAACAATCGCAGCTATCAACTGTCGCGCGAAGGCTTCCGCCGCGGGTTGACCGATTACGTGAACGTGCTGGTCGCGCAACAGCAACTGCTGCGCGCGCAGGAGACGGCCGCCCGCATCGACGCGGAACGCCTCGCCGCGCACGCGCAGCTGATGGCCGCGCTCGGCGGCGGGGTCGAGACGGGCACGGATGGCCGGGGCGACCCACCGCCGAAGGACGAAGCCGCCGTCGGCGCCGCCGCGCCAGCCGCCGCATCGGGCACGAAGCCCGCGGCCCGCGTCGGCCGGCCCGCGCAGGTCGCAACCGCCGACGCGTCCGCCGCGCCGGACGCACGGTAACGCGGAGCGCCGCCATGTCAGCCTCCTCCCCCGCTTCCACGCCCGCCGGCGGCCCATTCGCGGCCTGGTACGCCGCGTTCGGCGACTGGGCCCGCACCGACGGCGCCGCGTGGCTCTACCTGTTCAAGGCGCTGCTCGCCGCGTTCATCGCGACCGGCGTGTCGATGCGGCTCGACCTGCCCGCGCCGAAAACGGCGATGACGACCGTCTTCATCGTGATGCAGCCGCAAAGCGGCGCGGTGCTCGCGAAGAGCTTCTACCGGGTCGCCGGCACGATCTTCGGGCTGATCGCGACGCTCACCTTCGTCGGGCTGTTCCCGCAGCAGCCGCAACTGTTCCTGCTGGCGATCGCGCTGTGGATCGCCCTGTGCACGGCGGGCGCCGCGCGCAACCGCAACTTCCGCAGCTACGGCTTCCTGCTGGCCGGCTACACGACCGCGCTGATCGGCCTGCCCGCGTCGCAGCACCCGGACGGCGCGTTCATGAGCGCGCTGACGCGCGTGGCCGAAATCATGGTCGGGATCGTGTCGGCCGGCGTCGTCAGCGCACTCGTGTTCCCGCAGTACACGGGCGAGCAGATGCGCACGACGGTACGCAAGCGCTTCGGCACCTTCGTCGATTACGTCGCGTCGACGCTTTCGGGCCAGCTCGACCGTGCGCATATCGAAACCATCCATACGCGCTTCGTCGCCGACGTGGTCGGGTTCGAGGCCGCGCGCAGCATGGCCGTGTTCGAGAATCCGGACACGCGGATGCGCAGCGGCCGCCTCGCGCGGCTGAACAGCGAGTTCATGAGCGCGTCGAGCCGTTTCCATGCGCTGCATCAGTTGATGAACCGGCTGCATGCGACCGGCGCGCAGGCCGCGATCGACGCGATCGAGCCGTACTTCCGCGAAATCGCGCCGCTGCTGCTGACGCCCGCCGGCGAACCCGTGCGCACGGCAACCGACGCGGCGCATACGGCCGAACAATTGCTCGCGTGGCGCGACGCGCTGCCGCGCCGCATCCGCGCGACGCGCGCGACGCTCGAAACGCAGCCGGCGTTTCCGCTGCTCGACTTCGATACGGCCGCCGAGCTGCTGTACCGCTTCATCACCGACCTGCGCGAGTACGCAGCGACCTACGCGTCGCTGTCGAGCGCGACGCACGAGCGCGAACGCTGGATCGAACGCTACGAGCCGCGCACCAACGCGACGGCGACGGCGATCGCGGCGATTCGCACCGCGATCGTGATCCTCGTGCTCGGCTGGTTCTGGATCGAGACCGCCTGGCCAAGCGGCGTGACGATGACGCTGACGGCGGCGTCGGCCTGCGCGCTCGCGTCGTCGGCGCCGCGCCCGACCGCGATGGCCGCGCAGATGGGCATGGGCACGGCACTCGCCGTCTGCACGGGTTTCCTGCTGATGTTCGGCATCTACCCGCACATCGACGGCTTCCCGCTGCTGTGCGTCGCGCTCGCGCCGCTGCTCGCCATCGGCATCTACATGTCGTTGAAGCCGAAGCTCGCGGGCTACGGGATGGGCTACCTGATCTTCTTCTGTTTCCTCGCCGGCCCGGACAACGTCACGCACTACGACCCGACGAGCTTCATGAACGATGCGCTCGCACTGGTGCTGTCGATGCTGGTGTCGGCGATCGCGTTCGCGGTACTGTTCCCGCCGACCGCGCCGTGGCTCAAGAAACGGCTGTTCGCCGATCTGCGCCATCAGGTCGTCGCGGCAGGCCACGCACGGCTCGCGGGCCTGCGCACGCGCTTCGAAAGCGGCGCGCGCGACCTGATGTACCAGGCGCATACGCTGTCGGCCGACCAGCCCGACGTGCAGCGCGACGCACTGCGCTGGATGTTCGCGGTGCTCGAAGCCGGCAACGCGACGATCGACCTGCGTCACGAGCTTGCGGCGCTGCCGCCCGACCCGCGCTATGCGAGCACGATGCCGTGGCGTCGCGCGATCGAGACGATGCGCACGGCGCTGTCGGCGCTGTTCTCGAAGCCGAGCGCCGCGCGCTTCGACGCGACGCTCGCCGCGACCAATGCGGCGATCGACGCGACCCGGCAAACGCTCGACGCGGTCGAGCCGTCGCGTGAAGAGCGCCACCGGCTGCAGCGCATCCTGAGCCATCTGCATTTCGTGCGGACCGCGCTGCTCGACCCGGAATCGCCGCTCGAGCCGCTCAACCGCAACCGCCCCGTGCGTCCCCAACCAGGAGCCTCGTCATGATGCCGCGTGAAATCGCCATTCTCGATGCCTACATGCCCACGGTGGTGCTGATGTTCGTCCTCGGCGCGATCGCGACCTGGGCCGTCGACCGCCTGCTCGCCTACACGGGCCTCTACCGTCTCGTCTGGCACCCGTCGCTGTTCAGGGCCTGCCTTCTCGTCTGCATTTGCGGCGGACTGAGTCTTGCCGTTTACCGTTGATTCCGAACCATCATGATGCTCAGAAAACTCTTCGGCTTCGTCGCGACCGCCGTCATCCTTCTCGTCGCGATCCTGATCGGGCGCTCGCTGTGGGTGCACTACATGGACGATCCGTGGACGCGCGACGGGCGCGTGCGCGCGGAGATCGTCAACGTCGCGCCGGACGTGTCGGGCGCGATCGTCGAGCTGCCCGTGCATGACAACCAGCTCGTGAAGAAAGGCGACCTGATCATGCAGATCGATCCGTCGCACTACCAGATCGCGGTCGAGCAGGCGCAGGCGGCGGTGGCCGCCCGCCGCGCGGAACTGCAGATGCGCCGCGACGATGCGGCCCGCCGCGCGGACCTCGATGCGCTCGTGGTATCGAAGGAAAACCGCGAGAACGCGGCGCACAGCGCATCGAGCGCCGAAGCACAGTACCAGCAGGCGCTCGCCGCGCTCGACGCCGCGAAGCTCAACCTCGAACGCACGCGCGTCGTCTCGCCGGTCGACGGCTACATCACGAACCTGCAGACCTTCAAGGGCAACTACGCGGTGGCCGGCCAGGCGAAGCTCGCGATCGTCGACAGCCACTCGTTCTGGGTCTACGGCTACTTCGAGGAAACCAAGCTGCCGCGCGTGAAGATCGGCGCGCCGGCCGAAATGCGGCTGATGAGCGGCGGCGTGATGAAGGGCCACGTCGAGAGCATCTCGCGCGGCATCTACGATCGCGACAACCCGCAAAGCCGCGACCTCGTCGCGGACGTGAACCCGACCTTCAACTGGGTGCGTCTCGCGCAGCGCGTGCCGGTGCGCATCAAGATCGACGAAGTGCCGGCCGACGTGGTGCTGTCGGCGGGCACGACCTGCACGGTCATCATCGATCCGGACAAGCAGAAGAAGCGGTAATCGGCGGGGCGCGCCGCACGCTCAGTGTGCGATGCGGAAGCGCCCGACCAGCGCCTTCAAGGCCTGCGCCTGCTCGTCGAGCGCGTTCGCGGCCGCGGCCGCCTGTTCGACGAGCGCCGCGTTCTGCTGGGTGCCGGCGTCCATCTGCGTGACCGCGCGGCCGATCTCGTCGATCCCCGCGCTCTGCACGTCCGACGCCGCCGAAATCTCGCCGATGATGTCGGTCACGCGCTTGACCGCACGCACCACGTCGTCCATCGTGCGGCCGGCGTCGTGCGCGAGCGCCGCACCGTTCGCCACGCGCTCGACCGACGCGCCGATCAGTTCCCGGATCTCCTTGGCCGCGGTCGCCGAGCGCTGCGCGAGCAGCCGCACCTCTCCGGCGACCACCGAGAAACCGCGCCCCTGCTCGCCGGCGCGCGCGGCCTCGACCGCCGCGTTCAACGCGAGAATGTTGGTCTGGAACGCGATCCCCTCGATCGTGCCGATGATGTCGCGGATGTTCTTCGCGCTGTCGTCGATCTCGCTCATCGTCGCGACCACGCGCCCGACGACTTCCCCGCCCGTCTCCGCCACCGCCGACGCATTGGCCGCGAGCGTGCTCGCCTGCCGCGCGTTCTCGGCGTTCTGCCGCACGGTCGACGTGAGCTGCTCCATGCTGGCCGCGGTGCGCTCGAGCGCGACGGCCTGCTGCTCGGTGCGCCGCGACAGGTCGAGGTTGCCGGTCGAGATCTCGCCGGACGCGGCCGCGATGGCTTCGGCGCTCACCGCGATCTCGCCCACGGTTGCCGCGAGCCCCGTCTGCATCTCGGCCAGCGCGCGCACCATGCTGTCGCGATCGTGCCGGCCGAGCGTGATCGGCCGCGTCAGGTCGCCGCGCGCGATGTCCGCGGCAATTTCCTTCGCGAGCGCGGGCTCGCCGCCGAGCTGCGACGCGAGGCGTCGTACGACGCGTTCGGCGATCGCGACGGCCAGCACGATCAGCGCGGCCGTCATTGCCGCGATCATCGCGAACGACGACGAAAAAATGGTCGCGGACGCATCGAGCGTCGCCTTCGACTTTTCGCCGCGCGTCTTCACGAGTTCGGCGACGAGTTTTTCGAGCTTGCTGGTTTCGACCAGCAGCGACACGTCCTGCGTGCCGACCTGCCAGTTCATCTGCGACAGGTCGAGCGGCTGCGCGCGCACCAGCGTGACGAAATCGCGCAGATGCGCGCTCCACGTGCCAACCGCCGTCGAGAACGCGCGCAGCCGCGCCGAATCGCCAGCGTCGGCCGGATCCGCATAGCGCTGCAGCGTGCCGAGCGCCTGGCCGATCGACGCGAGCCCCGCGCTCACTTCGGCGCCGAGTTCGTCACGCTCCTTCGCGGTGGTCGCGGTCAGCAGCATCTTCTGCGCGCGGCTCGCGCGCAGCACCTCGGCCCGCACCTCCGCCGCCGCCCGGCTCGCGACGTGGCCCTGCTCGTAGACCGACGCGATCGACGCGTTCAGCCGGCTGATCTGCCATAGCGAGAACACGCCGATCGCGAGCGTACCGGCCAGCAGGATCGCGAATGCGGCGCGCAACGTCGCCTTGACGGTCCACGGCCGGCGCTCTCGGCGCGCCGCTCGCGCGCGTCGCGTGACGCGACCGGCGGCGACGTCGGATGCGGCGGCTGCCGCACCGGGCTGTGGATGCAAAGATGCTGCTTTCATCGAACTATCCCCGTATGGATCACGCTGCCGGAAAGGTCGGTCCGGCTGTCCCGCGATGGCAGGCCATCCCGCGCGTCCTGCGCCCGCCCGGCGGGTAGCCGGCGCCAGGCGCGGCGCGCGTGTTGTCATTGGGTCGTTCTACGGCCGCCACCGCCGTTTCTTGAGTCCGGAAAAACACGCACCGGGCCCCGGCGCGGCCCGCCGAAGGGCGGACGCGCCGCCAGCGTTATACCCGTCCAAAAAAGCACGCAGCAGCCGATCCGTCCGACGAATGTCCGATTCGCGATAAAACTTGGCCTGACATTCTTGATACGCCACATTACACTTCATTGACGCATCAACGAATCAACCCACGCGCCGATCCCCAACAGAGCGCGCCTGCCACCTCAACTCGTTCAGTTCACATGGAAACCAGCCTCGACTCCCGGGCCGGCGCAGCCGCCGCCCAGCCGTCCGCACCACCCGTTGCCCGCACCGTCTACCCGGTGCTCGGCGCGATCAGCTTCTCGCACATGCTCAACGACATGATCCAGTCGTTGATCCTCGCGATCTACCCGATGCTCAAGAGCCAGTTCGCGCTGTCGTTCGCGCAGATCGGCCTGATCACGCTCACTTACCAGATCACCGCGTCCTTGCTGCAACCGCTCGTCGGCCTCTATACCGACAAGCGTCCGAAGCCGTATTCGCTGCCGGTCGGCATGGGCTTCACGCTCGCGGGGCTGCTGCTGATGTCGGCGGCGTCGAATTTCCCGATGCTGCTCGTGGCCGCCGCGCTCGTCGGCTGCGGCTCGTCGGTGTTCCATCCCGAATCGTCGCGGGTCGCGCGGATGGCGTCGGGCGGCCGGCACGGGCTCGCGCAGTCGGTGTTCCAGGTGGGCGGCAATGCAGGCTCCGCGCTCGGGCCGCTGCTCGCCGCGCTCGTGATCATTCCGCACGGCCAGCACAGCATCGCGTGGTTCTCGGCGGCCGCGCTCGTCGCGATGATCGTGCTCACGCAGATCGGCCACTGGTACAAAAAGCATCCGTCGATGAAGAAGAAGGCCGCGTCGGCCGGCCACCCGACGCTGTCGCGCGGCCGCGTGATGGGGGCGATCGGCGTGCTGGTGTTGCTCGTGTTCTCGAAGTACTTCTACCTCGCGAGCATCAACAGCTATTTCACGTTCTACCTGATCGACAAGTTCCATCTGTCGGTGCAGGCCGCGCAGATCCACCTGTTCGTGTTCCTCGCGGCGGTGGCGGCCGGCACGCTGATCGGCGGCCCGGTCGGCGACCGGATCGGCCGCAAGTACGTGATCTGGGTGTCGATCCTCGGCGTCGCGCCGTTCACGATGCTGCTGCCGTACGCGAACCTGTTCTGGACGAGCGTGCTGACCGTGATCATCGGCGTCGTGCTGGCGTCGGCGTTCGCCGCGATCCTCGTCTATGCGACCGAGCTGATGCCCGGCAAGGTCGGGATGGTCGCGGGCCTGTTCTTCGGCTTCGCGTTCGGCCTGGGCGGCGTGGGTGCCGCCGTGCTCGGCCAGCTCGCGGACGCGACGAGCATCCCGTTCGTCTACAAGGTGTGCTCGTTCCTGCCGCTGATCGGCGTGCTGACGGTGTTCCTGCCGAACCTCGAAGGCAGCGGGCGCAAGCAGGCATGACGACCGGCCGGCCGCGGCACACGCGCCGCGGCCGGCCGATTCGAATGGAGAAGGGTTCGACGGCGGCTTCAGGCCGCCGTCGTCGCATGCAGCGTCAGGAAACGCTTGAGGATGCCGGACGAGTAGCTGCCCGCGATCGCCGACAGGAAGTGCGAGAACGATTGCGTCGCGTGGTCGTCGGCCGTATCGGAGATCGTGCGCACGAGCGCGAACGGCACGTCGTGTTCGGCGCACACCTGCGCGATCGCCGCGCCTTCCATTTCGACCGCGAGCGCGTCCGGCAGCGCGTCGCGCAGCGCGAGCACTTCCCGCTCGCTCGACACGAAGCGGTCGCCGCTGATGACGAGCCCCGCGTGCAGCGCCGCGCCGGCGAGCCCGAAGCGCTCGGCGAACCGCGCGCCCTCTTCGTCGACGAACAGCGCGCACGCGGCCCGCAAGCGGGCCGTCAGCGCCGCGTCGGTCGCGAAACGCGTGATGCCGAGCAGCGGCACCTCGTAGCGCGGAAAGAGCGGCGATGCATCGAGATCGTGCTGCAGCAGCGTATCGGCCACGACGACGTCGCCGACGCGCACCGCGCGCGACACGCCGCCCGCGACGCCGGTAAACACCACGCCCGACACGCCGAACACGTGGATCAGCGCGCTGACCGTCGCGGCGGCCGCGACCTTGCCGACCCGCGCGAGCGTGACGACGCAGGCCGCGCCGTGCACGGTGCCGACGTGATAATCGCGGCGGCCGAGCGTGACCGTCTTCATCGCGCCGTCGGCGCGCATCGCGGCGATCAGGTCGCCGAGTTCCTCCGGCAGCGCGGCCAGAATGCCGAGCGGACGCGCGGCAGGCGCAACACCCAGGTCGACGTCCATCATTCCACCGCCTGCAGTTTCGCGACCGCGAGCGCGAGCCACTTCTCGCCGTGGCGCTTGAACTTCACCTGCGCCTTCGCATCGGTGCCGTTGCCTTCGAGCGCGGTGACCGTGCCTTCGCCGAACTTCGTATGGAATACCTGCTGGCCGACCCGGAAGCCGGCGTCGGCCGCGCGCTGCTTGTCCGCGAACGCGGGCAGCGGCGCGGACACGGCCGCATCGACGATCTGCTCGCGACTGCCGCCGCCGGGGCGCGCGAACCAGTCGCGCCCGTAACCGGCGTTGTCCGAGCGCCCGCCCCAGCGCGAGCCGGCCTCGACCTTCGGCGTGAGCCACTTCAGCACGTGCTCCGGCAGTTCGTCGAAGAAGCGCGAGCGCACGTTGTAGCGGGTCTGGCCGTGCAGCATCCGGCTTTGCGCGAACGACAGGTAGAGCCGCTCCTTCGCGCGCGTGATCGCGACGTACATCAGCCGGCGCTCTTCCTCGAGGCCGTCCGATTCGAGCACGCTGTTCTCGTGCGGGAACAGCCCTTCCTCGAGCCCCGTGATGAACACGGCCGAGAACTCGAGCCCCTTCGCCGCGTGCACGGTCATCAGCTGCACCGCGTCCTGTCCGGCCTGCGCCTGGTTGTCGCCGGCCTCCAGCGACGCGTGCGACAGGAAGCCGGCGAGCGGCGTCATCGTGTCGGGGTTCTGGGCGGGGTCGGCGGGCGACGCCGCATCGAGCACGTCGAGCGCCGGATCGTCGGTCGCCGTGCCCAACTCGGGCGCCGCGATCGCGCCCGCGCGCAGCGGGATCGAGCGAGCCGGCGTGTCGAGCCCGTAGCCTTCCTCGGCGATGAACGCGGTGGCCGCGTTCACGAGTTCCTGCAAGTTTTCGAGGCGATCCTGGCCTTCGCGCTCGCCCTGGTAGAAATCGGCGAGACCGCTCGCGCGCACGATGTGCTCGACGGTGTCGGGCAGATTCATATGCTGCGTGTCGGCGCGCATCTTCGCGATCAGGTTCGCGAACCCGCCGAGGCTCGTGCCGGCCTTGCCCGTCACGTACGGAATCGCGGCGGCCATCGAGCAGCCGTACAGGCGCGCCGCGTCGGCCAGTTGCTCGACCGAGCGCGCGCCGATTCCGCGGGTCGGGAAGTTCACGACGCGTGCGAATGCGGTGTCGTCGTTCGGGTTGTCGATCAGGCGCAGGTACGCGAGCGCGTGCTTCACTTCCTGCCGCTCGAAAAAGCGCAGGCCGCCGTACACGCGGTACGGAATGCCGGACGACATCAGCGTGTGCTCGATCGAGCGCGACTGCGCGTTGCTGCGGTACAGGACGGCCACTTCGCTGCGCGCCATCCCGGTATTGATCAGCGAACGGATCTCCTCGACGATCCAGCCGGCCTCCTGCGAATCGGTGCTGGCTTCGTACACGCGCACGGGCTCGCCATGGCCGGCGTCGGTGCGCAGGTTCTTGCCGAGGCGGTGCGCGTTGTTCGAGATCAGCTGGTTCGCCGCATCGAGAATGTTGCCGTGCGACCGGTAGTTCTGCTCGAGCTTGATCAGGTTGCGCACGCGGAACTCGTCTTCGAAGTCGCGCATGTTGCCGACGTTCGCGCCGCGGAACGCGTAGATCGACTGGTCGTCGTCGCCGACCGCGAAGATCGCGTTCTCGCCGCCTGCCAGCATCTTGAGCCACGCGTACTGCAGCTTGTTGGTGTCCTGGAATTCGTCGACGAGGATGTGCCGGAAGCGCGCCTGGTAATGCGCGCGCAGCGGCGCGTTGTACGCGAGCAGTTCGTAGCAGCGCAGCAGCAGCTCGGGGAAGTCGACGACGCCTTCGCGCTGGCACTGCTGGTCGTACGCCTGGTACAGCTCGACGAACTTGCGGTTGAAGTTGTCGGTCGCGTCGACCTTGTCCGGGCGCAGCCCCTGCTCCTTCGCGTTGTTGATGAAGTACTGGACGTTCTTCGGCGGGTACTTTTCGTCGTCGACGTTCGCCGCCTTCATCAACCGCTTGATCGCGGACAACTGATCGGCCGTGTCGAGGATCTGGAAAGTCTGCGGCAGGCCGGCGTCGCGCCAGTGCGTGCGCAGCATCCGGTTGCACAGGCCGTGGAACGTGCCGATCCACATCCCGCGCGTGTCGATCGGCATCATCGCCGACAGGCGCGCCATCATCTCGCGCGCGGCCTTGTTCGTGAAGGTGACGGCGAGCACGGTGGGCGGCGATGCGTAGCCCTGCTGGATCAGCCACGCGATGCGCGTGATCAGCACGCGGGTCTTGCCGCTGCCCGCCCCTGCGAGGATCAGCGCCGGTTCGTTCGGCAACGTGACGGCGGCGAGTTGTTCGGGGTTCAGATTGGCGAGCAGATCGGGCATGGAGCGGCAGCTGACGGGCGAGAAAAATGCGGACCCGACATTATAAGTCCGTCGCGTGCAATGCCGTGGCCGACCGATGTGGCATCGCGTCCCGACGATGCCACTTTCCTGCCGGCGACGGCTTCGGCGCCCGTCACCCGCGTTATTTCCTGGGCCGCCTGGCGGGTTTGTCGCCGATCCAGTCGGGATGTCGGACATACCGGCGAACTTGTTCGTCGAGCTCGGGGCCGTGATACAGGTCCAGGCATTTCAGCAGAGCAAATTCGGCCCCGGCGTAACCTTCCACGGGATTGCCGTAATCGCGGTGCAAATAGTGTTCAGCAAGGCGCTCGACCGCCGGATCGCCCTTCTCGTCATCGTAATAAGTCCATTCCAGGAACGCACTCTTGGTCATTTCGGCATCCTTGCCTGCCGGCGATCCTCGGTAAGCGATCGACAGGCAGGCCGCCAACGCCCTGTCCTTGTAATTCTCCGCATTGGTGCGCCGCACGGCCATGACGGAATCGGCCGCTTCGGCAGACAGTGCCGAACATAGCGCGACGGCGCAGACTGCCCGAAAAACGTTCATTTGAGCGTCCAGAAACAAGCGCGGCTAGTGCGATAGTTCGCCCCCGGCTCGTTGAAATAACAAGCGTCGTAGCGCTGGCGCCCATTGAACAGCGTCGCATGCCCGCTGGCGTCACTCCACCCATGCACCTCGAAAAGGCCCTACTTACATCCACAGCCAGACCCGCAAGTTAGCGCTCGCAACACGCGTCAGCAATTGGACACGTACGAACTGACCGCAGGCCGCGAACGGCTCACTCGACGCCTGGCGATTTATAATGTCGGGTTCAAGTCTCCAACACGCATTTTTCGGCAAATTTCCACCATGAGCGACAACACGCTGGCGAAGAGCTTCGAACCCCACACCATCGAGTCCCAATGGGGGCCCGAGTGGGAAAAACGCGGCTATGCCGCCCCGGCATTCGATCCGGCGCGCCCCGATTTCGCGATCCAGTTGCCGCCGCCGAACGTCACCGGCACGCTGCACATGGGCCACGCGTTCAACCAGACGATCATGGACGGCCTCGCCCGCTACCACCGGATGCTCGGCGAGAACACGCTGTGGGTGCCCGGCACCGACCACGCGGGGATCGCCACCCAGATCGTCGTCGAGCGCCAGCTCGACGCGCAGGGCGTGTCGCGCCACGACCTCGGCCGCGAGAAGTTCGTCGAGCGCGTGTGGGAATGGAAGCAGAAATCCGGCTCGACGATCACCGGCCAGGTGCGCCGCCTCGGCGCGTCGACCGACTGGTCGCGCGAATACTTCACGATGGACGACAAGATGTCGGCCGCCGTGCGCGACGTGTTCGTCACGCTCTATGAACAGGGCCTGATCTATCGCGGCAAGCGCCTCGTCAACTGGGATCCGGTGCTGCTCACCGCCGTGTCGGACCTCGAAGTCGTGAGCGAGGAAGAAAACGGCCACCTGTGGCACATCCGCTACCCGCTCGCCGACGGTTCGGGCTCGCTGACCGTCGCGACCACACGCCCCGAGACGATGCTCGGCGACGTCGCTGTGATGGTCCACCCGGAAGACGAACGCTACGCGCACCTGATCGGCAAGCTCGTCACGCTGCCGCTGACGGGCCGCGAGATCCCGGTGATCGCCGACGACTACGTCGACCGCGAATTCGGCACGGGCGTCGTGAAGGTCACGCCCGCGCACGACTTCAACGACTATCAGGTCGGCCTGCGCCACAACCTCGCGCCGATCGAGATCCTGACGCTGGACGCGAAGATCAACGACAACGGCCCCGAGCAGTATCGCGGCCTCGATCGCTTCGACGCGCGCAAGGCGATCGTCGCCGACCTCGACGCGCAGGGCTTCCTCGACTCGGTGAAGCCGCACAAGCTGATGGTGCCGCGCGGCGACCGCACGGGCGTCGTGATCGAGCCGATGCTGACCGACCAGTGGTTCGTCGCGATGACGAAGCCGGCGCCGGAAGGCACGTTCAATCCGGGCAAGTCGATCACCGAAACGTCGCTCGACGTCGTGCGCAGCGGCCAGATCAAGTTCGTGCCGGAAAACTGGACGACCACCTACTACCAGTGGCTCGAAAACATCCAGGACTGGTGCATCTCGCGCCAGCTGTGGTGGGGTCACCAGATTCCCGCGTGGTACGGCGAGAACGGCGAGGTGTTCGTCGCGCGCGACGAGGAGCAAGCGCGTGCGCAGGCCGCGGCGAAGGGCTATGCGGGCGCGCTCAAGCGCGACGAGGACGTGCTCGACACGTGGTTCTCGTCCGCGCTCGTGCCGTTCTCGTCGCTCGGCTGGCCGAACGAAACGCCCGAACTGCAGCACTTCCTGCCGTCGTCGGTGCTCGTCACCGGCTTCGACATCATCTTCTTCTGGGTCGCCCGGATGGTGATGATGACGACGCACTTCACCGGCAAGGTGCCGTTCCACACCGTGTACGTGCACGGCCTCGTGCGCGACGCGGAAGGCCAGAAGATGTCGAAGAGCAAGGGCAACACGCTCGACCCGATCGACATCGTCGACGGCATCGATCTCGACACGCTGGTCGCGAAACGCACGACGGGCCTGATGAACCCGAAGCAGGCCGCCACGATCGAGAAGAAGACGCGCAAGGAATTCCCGGACGGCATTCCGGCGTTCGGCACCGACGCGCTGCGCTTCACGATGGCGTCGATGGCGACGCTCGGCCGCAACGTGAACTTCGACCTCGCGCGCTGCGAAGGCTATCGCAACTTCTGCAACAAGCTGTGGAACGCGACGCGCTTCGTGCTGATGAACTGCGAAGGCCATGACTGCGGCGCCGACAAGCCCGAAGTGTGCGGCGCGGGCGACTGCGGCCCCGGCGGCTACCTCGATTTCTCCGCGGCGGACCGCTGGATCGTGTCGCTGCTGCAGCGCACCGAAGCCGACATCGCGAAGGGTTTCGCCGATTACCGCTTCGACAACATCGCGAGCAGCATCTACAAGTTCGTGTGGGACGAGTACTGCGACTGGTATCTCGAACTCGCGAAGGTGCAGATCCAGAACGGCACGCCGGAACAGCAGCGCGCGACGCGCCGCACGCTGCTGCGCGTGCTGGAAACGGTGCTGCGCCTCGCGCATCCGGTCATCCCGTTCATCACGGAAGCGCTCTGGCAGAAGGTCGCGCCGCTCGCCGGCCGTTATCCGCAGGGCAAGGCCGACGGCGAGGCGTCGCTGATGACGCAGGCCTACCCCATCGCGAACCTGCAGAAGATCGACGAGGCGTCCGAGCAGTGGGCGGCCGACCTGAAGGCGATCGTCGACGCGTGCCGCAACCTGCGCGGCGAGATGAACCTGTCGCCGGCCACCAAGGTGCCGCTGCTGGCCGCCGGCGACGCCGAGCGCCTGCGCTCGTTCGCGCCGTACGTCCAGGCGCTCGCGCGCCTGTCGGAAGTGCAGATCCTGGCCGACGAAGCGTCGCTCGACCAGCAGGCGCACGGCGCGCCGATCGCGATCGGCGGCCCGAACAAGCTGGTGCTGAAGGTGGAAATCGACGTCGCGGCCGAACGCGAGCGCCTGGCGAAGGAAATCACGCGCCTGACGGGCGAGATCGCGAAGTGCAACGCGAAGCTCGGCAACGAGGCTTTCGTCGCGAAAGCGCCGCCGGCCGTGGTCGAACAGGAGCAAAAACGCGTCGCGGAATTCCAGAGCACGCTCGAAAAACTGCGTGCTCAGCTCGATCGGTTGCCTGCGTAACAAAGGGTAAGGTCATTTGCGTTCACTATAATGCGGACGTGAACATAGACCGTCTGACAAGTCGATTACAGGAATAAAGGTTCGATCATGTTGAAAGTCACCAAGGCGGTATTCCCCGTGGCCGGTCTCGGCACGCGGTTCCTGCCGGCAACGAAGGCGAGCCCGAAGGAAATGCTGCCGGTCGTCGACAAGCCGCTGATCCAGTACGCGGTCGAGGAAGCGATCGCTGCCGGCATCACCGAGATGATCTTCGTGACCGGGCGCAGCAAGCGCGCGATCGAGGACCACTTCGACAAATCGTACGAAGTCGAGGCCGAACTCGAGGCGCGCGGCAAGGAAAAGCTGCTCGAGCTGGTGCGCAGCATCAAGCCGAGCCATGTCGACTGCTTCTACGTGCGCCAGCCGGAAGCGCTCGGCCTCGGCCACGCGGTGCTGTGCGCGGAAAAGCTGGTCGCCGACAATCCGTTCGCGGTGATCCTCGCGGACGACCTGCTCGACGGCAACCCGCCGGTGATGAAGCAGATGGTCGACGTGTTCGACCACTATCACAGCTCGGTGATCGGCGTCGAAGAGATCCCGCCGTCGGAGACGAAATCGTACGGGATCGTCGACGGCAAGGAATGGGAAGAGTCGATCGTCAAGATGTCGGCGATCGTCGAGAAGCCGGCGCCGGAAGTCGCGCCGTCGAACCTCGGCGTGGTCGGACGCTACATCCTGAAGCCGCGGATCTTCGAGCACCTGCGCGCGCTGAAACCGGGCGCGGGCGGCGAACTGCAACTCACCGACGCGATCCAGGCACTGCTCGCCGACGAACAGGTGCTGGCCTACAAGTATCAGGGCACGCGCTACGACTGCGGCAGCAAGCTCGGCTACCTGAAGGCGACGGTCGAATTCGCGCTGCGCCACCCGGAAGTCGGCGCGGAGTTCGAAACGTACCTGCGCACCCGCGACGGCGGCCAACCGGCCGTCTGAACGCGGCAAGGGCCTGCCCCGGCGGGCCCGCCCTCACGTTGCGGCCGGCGCCTTCAGCGCGCGTCGGCCGGCTTCACCGAGACGACGCCCGGCATGCCGCCCGCGTCGTCTTTTTTCGTCTTGACCAGCCAGCCGGTGCCGTCGCCGAATGGGACCTTCGCCAGCGCACTCTTCACGAGCGCTGGCGCGGCCTGCTGCGTGCCCGGATCGCGATCGCGCAGCGACGCCGACACGCGATAGACGTCTGCGCCCGATTTCGCATCGACGAACCGCAGCGTCAGCACGTGGCGGTACACGCGGCCCATGAACGGCAGCGCGAGCGGCGCGGGCCCGTCGACCGTCACGCATGCGCTGCTTGCCGCGCCGCAGCGCTCGGCGCTTGCCGCGACCGCCGCCGGCTGGGTC
The DNA here is from genome assembly GCF_029268935.1 of Burkholderia semiarida. NCBI lineage: Bacteria > Pseudomonadati > Pseudomonadota > Betaproteobacteria > Burkholderiales > Burkholderiaceae > Burkholderia > Burkholderia semiarida. Next base: position 991,239 of record NZ_JAHLCL010000007.1, read on the forward strand.
GCGTACGCGATCGACAACCGGTAACGCGCGTCCTTGAGCGGCTGCGCATCGAAGCCGCGGCGCGCGAGCTCGTCGCGCACGAGCGTCTCGATCTGCCGGTACTCGGCATCGCCCGCCTGCGCGGCCGTCCGCACGAAATCGTAGCCGTGCGCACCGGAAGCGAACGCATCCGACTGCCCGACCGCACTCACGCCGCTCGTGACGCCGGCGCAACCCGCCAACAGCGACGCCGCCAGCGCGGCCGCCGCCCATTGCTTTCTCATGGCTTTCCCCAAATGCCTGCCGTCGCGCCCGGCCCTGTCAGGCGGACGGCTCGTCGATCGCGGGCAGCGACACCGTCACCGCGGTGCCGACACCCACTTCGCTGTCGACCGACACGCTGCCCCCATGGCGCGTGACGACCGTCTTCACGAACGCCATGCCGAGCCCGGAACCCGAGATTTCGGGCCGCTCGCCGGCATGGAACCGCTTGAAACGCTCGAACAGATGCCGCTGATCTTCCGGCGCGATGCCGTACCCCTGATCGCGAATCGTACAGAACATCCGCTTCGTTGCGTGCTCGACCGTCAGCGTACACGTGATCACCGTGTCGGACGGACTGTATTTGACCGCGTTGTTCAGCAGGTTCACGAACGCGCGCGTGATCAGCGAGCGGTCCGCGCGCACCCAGCACATGTCGGCGCCCACGTCGGTCTCGATCCGGATGTGTTTCGCCTGCGCCTGCGGCCACACCTCGTCGCTCGCATCGATCAGCACGTCGACGAGGCTCGTCACCTCGAGCTGGTACGCCTGCGACTCGGCGCGCGCCAGTTGCACGAACTCGTCGGCGAGCGACAGCGCGCGGTGCGCATAGCGCTCGATCCGCGCGAGCAGCCCGCGCATCGCATCGCTCTCGACGCGGTCGCGCTCGATCTCGACCAGCGCGAGGATCGACGACTGCGGCGAACGCATGTCGTGCGACAGCAGGTGCAGCGCTTCCTCGCGCTGCCGCTCGGCCGCGTGCAGCTCGGTCACGTCGACGAGGCCGGCGATCCAGCCGGTCACGCGACCTTGCGCGTTCGTGCACGCGGCGTAGCGTAGCAGATGGTCGAGCCCGTCCCGGTCGCGCACCTCGATGCCGCGCGCCATCGCGTCGTGCTCGGCCTCGAGCGTCGGGTCGAGCGCGGCCGGCCAGTGCTCGCGGATCGCCGCGTCGTGCTCCGCGTTGCCGTCGACCGTCTTCATGAACGTCAGCTCGCCGAGCGCGATGCGCAGCGGCCGTCCTTCCGGCAGCGGCAGCGCGAGCCGCGACCCGTAGCGTTTGGCCGCATGATTCGCGATCAGCACGGTACCGGCGAGGTCGGTCACGAAGATCGGTTCGGGCATGCTGTCGAGGCTGTCCCACACGAAGCGCTTCATGTCCTGCACGCGCTGCGCGGCCTGCGCCATCAGCGCCATCTGCCGCTCGAGCACGTCGCCGCCGACGTTGCGCGTGCGCGGCGCCTCGGGCAGCAGGTGCGGCTCGTCGGCGAGCTTCTGCAGCTCGCGACGCAGATACGACATCGTCATTTCCAGCCGCCGCCAGTTCCAGATCGGGTAGACGGCGATCAGCCCGAAGATCGCCGGCGCCGGCGTCAGCCAGATGCGCGCCTCGAACAGCAGCGCCACGCTCGCGACCACGGCGAGCGCGGCCAGGCTCAGCGTCAGCAGCAGCGCGCGCCACGGCGACAGCATCAGGAAGCCGCCCAGCAACACGGCGAGCGGCAGCAGCGACGCGATGAACAATCCCGCGCGCGACGCGGGCGAGATCGCGCTGCCGGTCGCCAGCATGTCGAGCACGTTCGCATGGATGTACACGCCGGCGAGCGGACCGAACTCGCCGGACACCGGCGTCGCGAAGCGATCGTACAGCCCGGACGCGGTCACGCCGACGACGACGATCTTGCCGCGCAGGGCGTCGGGCTTCACGCGCCCTTCGAGCACGTCGTCGAACGACAGCGTCGGATACGCGGGCGTGTTGCGGCTGAACGGAATCAGGTAGCGGCCCTCGCCCGCCGCATCGCGCGACAGGTCGTGCGCGTTCGCGCCGGGCACGCCGCCGACCGGGTGCAGCCGGCCGGCCTGGATCGCGCGGTACACAGGCACCATCAGTTGCGGCCAGCGCACGCGGCCGTCGCTTTCGAACAGCGCGACGCTGCGAACGATCCCGTCGCGATCGACTTCGAGATTGATATGGCCGAGCCCCGTCGCGCGCGCGGCGAGCGCGGCGACCGGCGGATCGACGGAACGCGCGCCGTCCGCCTGCTCGGGGCTCAGCAGCACCGGCAGAAAGGTCGGCACGCGGCTCATCGCGTCCGCGAACGCGCGATCCTCGGGCGACGGTTCGGTAAACAGCACGTCGTAGACGACGGCGGCCGGCTGTGCGCGCGCGAGCGTGTCGAGCAGCCGCGCGTGCACGTCGCGCGGCCACGGCCAGCGACCGAGCGCGGATACGCTCTGGTTGTCGATGTCGACGACGACCACGTCGGGTGACAGCGGCAGGCTGCGCAGCATCAGCAGCCGGTCGTAGATCAGCCCGTCGACGCTCGACGACAGGCGGCCGAGCGCGCATGCGAGGATCACCGCGATCCCGAGGCAGCCGATCGCGATCCATTCGATCAGGAAGCGGCGGCCGAGGCGCCGCCGCGGAGAAACGGAGTCGTGTCTCATGCGCCGCGGGTCAGCGCGACAACGTGAACGCGCTGACCGGACTGGTCTTCTCGTAGAACCTGCCGCCTTCGAAATCCTCGACGGTCACGGCCCAGAAATAGTCGCCCGGCGGCAGGTGCGCGACGGTGATCTGGCGCGCGTGCAGGCCGACCTGATCGACGACCGGCGCGCTCAGGTCCTTCGAGCGCGACAGCACGAAGCGGTAACGCGCGTTCTTGCCCGAGCCATTCGGCGACCAGCGGAACTCGTAACCGCCCGCGCCCTGCGACGCGCTCGCGTCGAGCCCCATCACGCGGCGTTCGAACGCATAGGTGCGCGGCCGCCCCTCGAGGCCGTTCGCATCGATCGCGGCGATCCGCACGAAGTAATTCCCGTTCGGCACGTCGCGGAACACCGCGCGCGGCGAATCGGTACGCGTTTCGCGGAACAGGTCGAGCAGCCCCGCATCGTGCGCGAGCTGCACGCGATACGCATGCGCCTGCGCGAGCGGCGTGACGTCGAAGGCGACGTCGGGCTCGTCCTGCACCTTGTCGGGATGCGCGAGCGTTGGCGCGCCCAGCAGTTCGACGGGCGCGCCGACCGCGCCGGACGACGTCGCGACGCTGCCGAAATTCGCATGCACGAGGGTCGCGTCGGCCGGCCGCCGGCCGCCCGCGACGCCGACGGTGCCGTCGAGCACTTCGACGCGCGTCGTCGCATTGCCGGCCGCGTCGTAGTTCACGCGAAAGCGCGTGCCGCGCACGCCTGCCACGACCGACGGCGAGCGGATCTGGAAGCGGTCGTCGCGTTTCTTCAGGTGGGTGACTTCGCTGTCGACCGAGCCGCGCGTGAGCTCGAACTCGCGATCGAGCGTGCCGGTCAGCACCGTGCGGCGCAACGACTTCAGGTCGAGCTGGCTGTCGGGCGGCAGGCTCATGTGCGTGCCGTCGCTCAGCTCGATCGTCACGAAGCCGTTCGCGCCCGTGCGCACGCGGTCGCCTTCGGCGAGCGTCGCATCGTTCGCGAGCGGCGCGAAGGCGCCGCCGGACGCGCGCTCGGCCGTGCCCTGCACCGCGACCACGCGTGCGGTGAGCTTTTCCTTGCGCAGCCGCGCGACCGGCAGCTTCAGCGCGATGCCGGGCTGCAGGTGCTTCGGCGCCGGCACGCCGTTGATCTGCTGGAGCAGTTGCCAGTCGTCCGCGCCTTGCAGGTAGCGCGCGGCGACGTCGTACAGCGTGTCGCCCGCCTGCGTGCGATAGACGACCATCTTTCCCGCGGCGGCGGGCGGCTGCGCGACGGCGGGCTGCACGGCGAACGCCAACGCCGCCGCGCAGGCCGCTTGCAGCGCCGCCGTACGCAGGCTCGCCGTGCGCGGCGCGATTCGCGTGATCACTCCGGTTCCCCCTGGCCGACCCGTTCGAGCCGGTAGCCGTACCCGTAGATCGGCGCGAGACGGTAGCCGTTTTCGGGCCGCAGGCCGAGCTTGGTGCGCAGCATCGAAATGTGCGTATCCATCGTGCGCGACGGGATGTCGGTCGCCTGCTTCCACACGAGGTCGAGAATGTGCGCGCGCGACAGCGGCCGGTCGAGATGCTGGAACAGCAGCAGCGCGAGCTCGAATTCCTTTTGCGTGAGGCTCACGGCCTTGTCGCCGACGTACGCCTGCTTCAGGTTCACATCGAAACGGAACTGGTCGAACTCGCGAACGGTCGCCTCGGCGTTGACCGGATACGCGCGGCGCAGCAGCGAACCGATGCGCGCGCGCAGGATCGGGCCCGACACGGGCTTGACCACGTAATCGTCGGCGCCGGCGTTGAGGATCTGCGTGATACCCGCCTCGTCGTCGCGGCTCGTCATGAAGATGATCGGCAGGCTGTGCTCGGTCTGGTTGGCGCGCACCCACTTGAGCACTTCCTCGCCGGACATGTCGGGCACGTTCCAGTCGAGCACCAGCAGATCGAACGTCTCGCGCTGCAGGCGCTTTTTCAGGGCCTTGCCTTCCTTGAACGCGTAGCACGTGTGGCCGATGGCCGTCAGCGTTTGACTGACGAAATCCGTCTGGGCCGGATCGTCATCCAGTACAGCAATTCTCATAGCACCCCGCAAATCGAAGTCGGTTCGTCCATTCGGCTCCCGCGCCTGCCCCGGCCGCGCAGCATGCGCGCGGCGTTCCGGATACCGGCCGGCGAGCCGTCGTTCGCCGCTCGCGCCTCCTGCGCACCCCGGCGACCCCGGCTAAATATCTCAAAAACGGGGCACGGACGAACCGGCGATTTCATCATAGTAGTATGAAATTCGCCAAGAAATTGCGCGGACTATCGCCCTTTCTTCGAATAATCCCTTCTGTTGCGCAACCGGACGCCTATTCGGCGCCCGCGATGCCGGCCACCGGCTCGGCACAGTCGTCTGTCGGCACGCGCGGCGACGGCGGCTCCGCCAGCGGCCGTTGCGCAAGCATCCGCTGCAGCTGGTCGCGCACACGCTCCCACGCGCCGGCCGCGTAGTCGGGCTGGCCCGCCGCCCATGCCTGCGCCAGATCGAACACGCGCTCGATCGTCGCGCCGCAGTAGGTCGGGCCCGAGCCGTCGTCCCGCGCGGCATCGCGCAGCCGTTCGTCTAGCCACTCGGCCAGCCACGGCATCTCGGCCGCGGCCGAATCCGCATACGCCTCCAGCGCGGCACGCGCGTGGCGGTCCTGTTGCGGATCGAGCTCGATCCGGCTCAATTCCGACGTGCGCACGGGCGCAATGCTTTCCGCTCCGGACGGGCTTCCAAAGGTCCCTGGTCTGAAGGACATGTCCTCTCCCCGTTGTACGACGGTAGCGTCAGGCATGGCCCCCGAGCCCGCCGTGCGACGTACCGTGGCCGGCGCCTCCGCTGGGAGCGGACGACCGGCCGGCTCAGTATACGCAGCCGGTCGCGCGACGAGGTTTAAGAATTGTCAGAAAGGAGCGGCAAGACACGGCCGGCCGGAAGCCTGCCGCGGCGGGATGGGGAATGCGCGCCTTCAGCGGCGGCGCATCAGGAACACGAAGGTCTTGTCCTGCGTCGTCGATTCGACGATCTCGTTGCCCGTCTGCTTCGCGAACGCGGCGAAATCGCGCTGCGAGCCCGGATCGGTCGCGAGCACCTTGAGGATCTGCCCGCTTTCCATATCGGCAAGCGCTTTCTTGGCACGCAGGATCGGCAACGGGCAATTGAGCCCGCGCGCGTCCACTTCCTTGTGAATCTGCATCGGCTGTCGACCTTCGAATGACGCGCCACACCTGGCGCGGGAGGAAGCCGCGATTTTACCGCAGCGCCGCCGCGCCTGCCCGGGCGCCCACGGCCCGGCGCCCGCCGGCATCCGGCTCATGCGCCGGAGAAACCGCCCGCGAGCCGTTCGCGCAGGTGCCGCACGAGCGCGCGCACCGCGCTCGGCACGACGGGGCTGTACGGGCGGATCGCGAAAATATGGTCGCCGAACGCGCCCGACGGCCGCCAGCCGTCGAGCAGCGCGACGAGGCGGCCGGCATCGAGATCGCGCCGCGCGCTGAAATCGGGCAGCAGCGCGATGCCGAGCCCGCCGAGCGCGGCCTCGCGCATCGCCTCGCTGTTGTTCGCCGCGAAACTGCCGCGCACCGGCACGCTCACGCGCTCGCGCCGGCGGCCGTCCGGCTCGAAGCTCCACGCGGCCGGCTCGTTCTCGCGCAGGTAGCACAGGCAGCTGTGATCGACGAGCTCGCCCGGGTGGCGCGGCGCGCCGCGCGCGTCGAGATAGTCGCGGCTCGCGACCAGCAGCGAACGCGTGTCGCACAGCTTCCACGCGACGTGGGTCTGCGGCGCGGTGGTCGTATGGCGAATCGCGAGATCGAAGCCTTCCTGCGTCAGCGAGTGCAGGCGATCCGACAGGTCGAGCTCGATCTGCACGCCCGGATGCCGGCGCAGGAAATCGGGCAGGTGCGGCACGACCTGCTGGCGCCCGAGCGCGACCGGCACCGTCACGCGCAGCAGCCCGCGCGGCTCGCCGGCGAGATCCTTCACGCGCGCGAAATGCTGGCCGATCGACTCGAACGCGTCGCGCGTGCTGTCGACGAGTGTCTGGCCCGCATCGGTGAGCCGCACGCTGCGCGTGGTGCGGCGCACGAGCGGCACGCCGGCCGCCTTTTCGAGATCGGCGATGCGCTGGCTCATCGCGGCCTTGCTGATGCCGAGCCGCTGCGCGGCAGCCGTGAAACTGCCCGCCGCGGCCAGCACCGTCAGCGAATGGATATGCGGCCAGAGCGCCTGGACATTTTGCTGATTCATCCGCCGATTATTCAGAATTCTGAACAGTGAATCAAGTTTGGCGGACTTCTCCCGCCCTGCCGGTTTCCCTAGACTGGGCGCTGTTCGCCTTCATCCCCAGGAGACACGCATGACCACGGTTCCCGCGTATACGTCCGACGCCGACGTCGGCCACTACATCGACGGCGCGCCCGTCGCCGGCCGCAGCGGCCGCTTCCAGGACGTCCTCAATCCGGCGCTCGGTCGCGCGGTGCGTCGCGTGGCGCTGGCCGACGACAGCGAAGTGCGGCAGGCCGTCGCCGCCGCCCACGCCGCGTTCCCGGCCTGGGCCGACACGCCGCCGATCCGCCGCGCACGCGTGCTGCACCGTTTCCTGCAACTGATGAACGAGCACCGCGACACGCTCGCGGCGATCATCACCGCCGAGCACGGCAAGGTGTTCTCGGACGCGCAAGGCGAAGTCGCGCGCGGCATCGACATCGTCGAATTCGCATGCGGCGTGCCGCAACTGCTGAAGGGCGACTTCACCGACCAGGTCAGCACCGGCATCGACAACTGGACGATGCGCCAGCCGCTGGGCGTCGTCGCGGGCATCACGCCGTTCAACTTCCCGTGCATGGTGCCGTGCTGGATGTTCCCGGTCGCGATCGCGACGGGCAACACGTTCGTACTGAAGCCGAGCGAGCGCGACCCGTCGGCCGCGCTGTTCATCGCCGACCTGCTCACGCAGGCGGGCCTGCCGGCCGGCGTGTTCAACGTCGTGCAGGGCGGCAAGGACGCGGTCGATGCGCTGCTCGACCACCCGGACGTGCAGGCCGTCAGCTTCGTCGGCTCGACGCCGATCGCGGCGTACGTGCAGCAGCGCGCGGTGCAGTCGGGCAAGCGCGTGCAGGCGCTCGGCGGCGCGAAGAACCACCTCGTCGTGATGCCCGACGCGAACATCGAGCAGGCCGTCGACGCGCTGATCGGCGCCGCGTACGGCTCGGCCGGCGAGCGCTGCATGGCGATCAGCATCGCGGTGCTGGTCGGCGACGTGGCCGACAAGATCGTGCCGGCGGTCGCCGAACGCGCACGCAAGCTGGTGATCGGCGACGGGATGTCGCCGGAAGTCGAGATGGGCCCGATCGTCACCGGCGAAGCGCTCAAGCGCATCGAAGGCTATATCGAGCAGGGCGTGAACGAAGGCGCGCAACTGGTGGTGGACGGGCGCGGGCTGCGCGTGCCGGGCCGCGAGGCCGGCTTCTTCACCGGCGGCACGCTGTTCGATCACGTGCGCCCCGACATGCGGATCTACCAGGAAGAGATCTTCGGGCCGGTGCTCGGCTGCGTGCGCGTGAAGGATTTCGGCGAAGCGGTCGACCTGATCAACGCGCACGAGTTCGGCAACGGCGTTTCATGCTTCACGAGCGACGGCGGCATCGCGCGCGAATTCGCGCGGCGCATCCAGGTCGGCATGGTCGGCATCAACGTGCCGATCCCGGTGCCGATGGCGTGGCACGGCTTCGGCGGCTGGAAGAAGAGCCTGTTCGGCGACATGCACGCGTACGGCGAGGAAGGCGTGCGCTTCTACACGCGCCAGAAGTCGGTGATGCAGCGCTGGTCGTCGAGCATCGGCAAGGGCGCCGAATTCGCAATGCCGACCGCGAAGTAAGCCGGCCGGTGCGCAGCCCGTCGAGCCGTTCGGCGGGCGGTGCGCAGCCCGTCGAGATCAACCGGCTTTCGTGCCGTGCGCGCCGTCGGCGGTCGGCATATAGGACAGCTCGAGCCGGTACGCGAGCGCGACGAACAGGCTCTGCGCGAGGCCCATCGTCGCGGTCAGCGCGCGGAACCCGAACGTCGCGCTGTCCTGCACCATCAGCGTCACCTCGGCCTCCCGCGCGAGCGGGCTCATCCGGCTGTCGGTGATCGCGATCAGCCGCGCGCCGCGCTGCGCGGCCTGCTGCGCGACCTGCACGGTCTCGTCCGCGTACGGCATGAACGAGATCGCGATCATCACGTCGCCCTCGCGCACCGACCGGATCTGCCCGAGATGCATGCTGCCGAGCGCGCTGAACAGCCCGATGCGCTTGTCGGTGTGCTGCAGCGCATAGTCCAGATACACGGCGATCGGAAACGCGCGCCGCGACCCGGCGATCCAGATCGCCTGCGTATCGGCGAGCAGGTCGACGGCCCGCGCGAGCGCCTGCGAGTCGAGCGTCTGCCGCAACTGCTGCATCCCGGCGATGCTGCCCTTGATGAATTCGTCGGCGATCTGTTCGGGCTGCAGGCTCGACGAACCGGCTTCGATCACGTCGCGCAGCCGCAGGTTGTATGCGCGCCCCGGCGCGATCTGCTGCGCGAGCCCTTCGCGGAACAGCCGCTGCATCTCGGAGAAGCCGGAAAAGCCGAAGTGCTTCGCGAAGCGCACGACGGCCGACGGCTGGACGCCGCAGGCCTCCGCGAGCGACTGGATGCCTTCCAGCCCAAGCTGGTCCCGATGCGTTTCCACGTGGCGCGCGATCACCTTCAGGCGATTGCTGAGGCCGTCGTACTCCTGCGTCAGGTGCTGCAGGAACGCCTCGACGGTGGCGGGAGGTTTCTCGGATGAACTCATCGGATAGCGCGAAGTTGACGGCCCCGATGCGCGCGCGTGGCTGGCGGGCGCGGCCCGGGGCTCGACTGGATACATGCATGAAGGGCGAATTTAATCACGTTTGCGGCACGGCCCGTGCCGCGTGCTCGCTCCCACGCGCTCGATCATCACCAGGGTCTGTTGACGTACGCTCCACGGCAAGACTGGAACCGATTGTCCAACGCGCGCGCGGCGGCGTAAAGATCAGGGTGTGTACCGAGGCCGGCTGCCGCGGCGAAGCGCGGCGCAGCGGGCCTTGCCCGCTTCAACGATAGTCGATCCACACGCCGCCCGCATCGGCCGAACGCACGCAGTTCTCGACCCAGCGCACGCCCTCGACGCCCGCGTGCACGTCCGGAAAGCGAATGGTCTTCAATGCCGCCGTGTCGCCGCGATCGGCCGCGTCCATCGCGAGCGCGAAGCGCGCGTACAGGTTCGACCATGCGTCGAACAGCCCTTCCGGATGCCCGGCGCCGATGCGATCTTCGCGCAATGCGTGCGGATGCAGGTACGGCATTCCGCGATCGAGCACCTGGGCAGGCTGCCCCTGGATTTCGTAGCGCAACTGGTTCGGGTGCTCGTCCCACCATTCGACGCTCGCCTTCGAGCCGATCACGCGCACCTTCTGCCCGTGCATCGAGCCGGCGTTCACCGCGCTCGACCACACGTAGCCGATCGCGCCGGTGTCGTATTCCATGATCGTGAACGCGTTGTCCTCGAGCGGCGCGCGGCTCTTCACGAAGCTCTGCCGCGAACACATCAGCCGCCGGATCTTCAGCTCGGGCGCCATCACTTCCGAGATGTACAGCGGGTGCGTGCCGATGTCGCCGAGCACGTAGCTCGGGCCCGCGAACTTCGGATCCACGCGCCAGCGCGCGGCCGCGCTCGCGGCCTCGACGCCCTCGCTGTGGAAGCCGTGCGCGAACTGCATCTGCACAATGCGGATCTCGCCGAGGTCGCCGCGCGCGATCATCTCGCGCGCCTGCTCGATCATCTGGTATCCGGAATAACCGTACGCGACGCCGACGATCCGGTTCTTCTCGACCGACAGCCGTTGCAGCGCCTCGGCCTCCTCGGTCGTGAAGCACAGCGGCTTCTCGCAGACCACGTGCAGCCCCGCGTTCAGCGCGGCGCGGCAGATCTCGAAGTGCGTGTTGTTCGGCGTCGCGATCGACACCGCGCGGATGCCGTCGGGGCGACGCGCCTCGGCGTCGAACATCGTCGCGTAATCGGGATAGCAGCGCTCGGCCGCGACGCCGAGCTTCACGCCGAACTGGCGGCCGCGTTCGGGATCGATATCGAATGCGCCGGCAACCAGCTGGAAGCTGCCGTCGCGCAGTGCGGCCGACCGGTGGCTGTAGCCGATCTGGCTGCCGAGCCCGCCGCCGACCATGCCCCAGCGAATCGAATGTCCAAGCAGAATCTGTCCGTCAATCATGATGGTGATGTTCCTGGTGCGTGTTCATGGGTCATGCAAAACCGGCCGACGCGAGAAACGCGCGGCTCGCGGCGACGTCGCGCAGGCTCGTGCCGACGTTGCGCGGGTCGCGCTCCTGCTCGATCGTGATATAGCCCGCGTAGCCGATGGCGTCGAGCGCCTCGCGGATCGCGCGGTAGTCGAGCACGCCGGCGCCGATCGGGCACATCACGCCGCGCGCGCAGGCGGCGAAGAACGCGATGTGCTCGCCCATCACCGCGTCGTATACGGCCGCGTCAATGTCTTTGAAATGCACGTAGTCGAGCCGTGCCGCATGGCGGCGCAACCACGCTTCCGGGTCCATGCCCGAGTAATACAGGTGGCCGGTATCGAGACAGAGGCCCGCCGTCTCGGCCGGAATGTCGGCAACGATCCGGTCGATCTCGTCCGCGAATTCGATGTAGCCGCCCGCATGCGGATGAATCACCGCGCGCACGCCGAACTCGTCGCGCGCGATCGTCGCGATCTGCCGGATATGGTCGACCATCCGCGCCCAGCGCGTGTCGGACAGCCGCGGCGCGCGATCGCCGTGGCCGGCCGCGTAGTCGCGCTCCTCGTGGCCCCAGTCCATCACGACCAGGTACGGCGCCGCGTAGTGCTGGCCGTCCTGCGTCGGCAGCTTCGGCAACTGCGTGATCAGCGCACAGATGTCGCGCGTCTGGCGCAGCAGGTTCGGCAGGTTCTCCGGCGACACGAGATCGTCGAAAATCGTGCCGGCCGTGATGCTCAGGCGCTGGCGCTCGAGCTCGGCGCTCACCACGTCGAGCTCGAGCGGGATATAGCCATAGGGCCCGAGCTCGATGCCCGAATAACCGGCCTGCGCGGCCTCGGCGAGCACGTGCCGCCACGGCGGCAGATGCGGGTTCTTCACGTCGTCGACACCCCAGCAGCACGGGGCGCAACCTATCTTCATCGTCATCTCGGTCGGTCCGGCAGGTCAGCGGCGGGCGGTCGCTGGTCAGCCGCGATAGAACGCGGGGCGCTCGGCCATCGCGATCGGCTCGACCGCGCCGGTCTTCTGCGCCCGCACGCACGCGTCGGCCGCGACCGCCGCCGCGTAGCCGTCCCACGCGGACGGCCCGGTCAGCACGCCCTGCCGCACGCCGTCGATGAACGCCTGCAGCTCGACGTCGTACGACGCGATGAAGCGCTCCTTCCAGTCGGTCATGATCTCGACCGACTGCCGCGCCGCATGCTTGAGCCCGACGGCCGGCGGATCGGGCAGCTTCGCGATGCCCTGCTCGCCGACCACCTCGCACTGGATGTCGTAGCCGTACTGGCAGTTCACGAAGATCTCGACGTCGATGCGCACGCCGCTCGCGGTTTCGAGCAGCACGATCTGCGGATCGGCGAGATGCGCGGATGCATGGCGCGTCTTCTTCGGATAGACGACCTGCGCGCTCGTGTAATCCTCGCCGAGCAGCCAGCGCAGCACGTCGAGTTCGTGGATCAGCGTGTCGGTGATCGCCATGTCGGTCGTGTAGCGCTCGCCGACCGACTGGTTGCGGTGCGCGCAATGCAGCATCAGCGGCGCGCCGATTTCGCCGCTGTCGATCACGCGCTTCAACGCGCGATAGCCTTCGTCGTACGGCCGCATGAAGCCGACCTGCACGAGCCGCTTGCCGTGTGCGAGCTCGGCTTCGACGATCCGCATGCAACCGTCGGCCGTGACGGCCAGCGGCTTCTCGCAGAACACCGGCTTGCCGTGCGCGATCGCGTCGAGCACGAACGCTTCGTGCGTCGGCCCCCAGGACGTGACGAGCACGGCCTGCACGTCGGCGGCCGCGATCACTTCGTGGCCGTCGCCGTAGATCTCGGCGTCGAGCCCGTATTTCGTCACCGCGTCGCGCGCCTGCCGCGGATCGATGTCGTTGACGGCCACGACGCGCGCGCCGGACAGCGTGCGGGTCAGTCTGCGAATGTGGTCCTGGCCGATCGCGCCGCAGCCGATCACGCCGATTTGCAAGGTCATGCAGTTGTCTCCGGTGGTTCGTTCATCAGCGGCGCGGCCCATGCCGCGCCGGTCGCTTCCCTCTCGAATGCGGGCGGCCCGCGCGCTCAGCGGCGCGACTTCTTGTTGCGGTACTGGTCGGCGATCACGGCCGCGACGATGATCGCGCCCTTCACCATCTCCTGGTAATACGCGTCGATGCGGATGAACGTGAAGCCCGACGTCATCACGCCGAGGATCAGCACGCCGATCACGGTGCCCGTCACGCGGCCGAGGCCGCCCGACAGCGACGTGCCGCCGATCACGACGGCCGCGATCGCATCGAGCTCGTACATCACGCCCATGCCCGACTGGCCGGAGATCGCGCGCGCGGCCGTCACGGTGCCCGCGATGCCGCTCAGGAGGCCCGCGATCGCATAGACGAAGATCAGGTGACGCGTGACGTTGATGCCCGACACGACGGCCGCGTGGCGGTTCGCGCCGATCGCATAGGTGTACTTGCCGAAGCGCGTATAGCGCAGCACGACGTGGAAGATCGCGGCGATCACGACGAAGATGATCACCGGATTGGCGCCCGCGCCGATCGCCGCGAACGGGTCGGTCAGCATCGACACCGGCATCCCGTTGGTGAACCACTTCGCGAAGCCGCGCGCGGCGACCATCGTGCCGAGCGTCGCGATGAACGGCGGGATGCCCGTCATCGCGATCAGCGTGCCGTTCAGCAGGCCGACCAGCAGCCCGACGCACACGCCGGCCAGCACCGGCCAGATGACCGGCAGGTCGGTGAGGTGCGGAAACACCGCGCGCGGGAAGTCGGACACCTGCGCGAGGCTCGCCGACACGACGGCGGCGGCCGCGACGACCGACCCCGACGACAGGTCGATCCCGCTGGTGATGATCACGAGGTTCACGCCGACCGCGATGATGCCGATCACGGCCATCTGCAGCACGATGATCTCGAGCCGCTCGGCATTGAACAAGAAGCTCTGGCCGACGACGACCCAGCCGACGATCTCGAAGAACAGGCTGATGCCGACCAGCACGAGGAAGATGCTCAGTTCGGGCGGCCACTTCGCATGCCGCGACTTGAGTGTCATGGTCTGCGCATCCGCGACCGGGTTCAGGTTGCCCATTTCAGTTGTCTCCAATCTTGTTTCGGCTCAGCGCGACGCGAGATCCATGATGCGGACCTGGTCGGCGTCCTTGCGATCGACGATGCCGGTCATGCGCCCTTCGTGCATCACCATCACGCGATCGCTCATGCCCAGCACTTCCGGCATCTCCGACGAGATCATCAGCACCGCGACGCCCTTGCCGGCGAGCGCGCTGACGAGCCGGTGGATCTCGGCCTTCGCGCCGACGTCGATGCCGCGGGTCGGTTCGTCGAGGATCAGGATGCGCGGCTGCGTGAGCAGCCACCGGCCGATCAGCACCTTCTGCTGGTTGCCGCCCGACAGGTTCTGGATGGTCTCGTGCAGCCCGGGCGACTTCACGCGCAGCATCCGGCTCATTTCCTCGCAGTCGCGCTTCAACTGCGCGTGCTGCACGAAGTTGAACTTCACGTAGCGACGGCTGAGCACCGCCGCTTCCATGTTCGCGAGCAGGTCGAGATTCAGGAAGCAGCCGGAGTCCTTGCGGTCCTCGGTGAGGAACGCCATTCCGTGCCGCATCGCCTGCGCGGGCGTCGAAATGCGCACCGGCTTGCCGTCGATGCGGATCTCGCCCGACGTGGCCGGCACGACGCCGAACAGCGCCTCCGCGACGTTCGAGCGCCCGGAGCCGACGAGGCCCGCGACACCGAGAATCTCGCCCGCGCGCAGCTCGAAGCTCACGTCGCGGAACACGCCGTCGACGCAGAGATCCTTCACCGACAGCACGACGTCGCCGATCGGCACGTCTTCCTTCGGGAACATCTGCGTGATCTCGCGCCCGACCATCATGCGGATGATGTCGTCGCGCGTGACGTCGCTCGATGCGTGCGTGCCGATGTACTTGCCGTCGCGGAACACCGAGAATTCGTCGGCGATCTCGAACAGCTCGTTCATCTTGTGCGTGATGTAGACGATGCCCTTGCCCTGCTCGCGCAGCTGGCGAATGATCCGGAACAGGTGCGTGACTTCCCTGTCGGTCAGTGCGGAGGTCGGCTCGTCCATGATCAGCACGTCCGAGTCGAACGACACGGCCTTCGCGATCTCGACCATCTGGCGGCTCGCGACCGTCAGCGTGCGCACGTCGGTTTCCGGATCGATGTCGATCGACAGCCGCTCGAACAGCTCGGCCGTGCGGCGGCGCAGCTCGGCGTGATCGATCAGGCCGAAGCGGTTCTTCGGTTCGCGGCGGATCCAGATGTTCTCCGCGACCGTCATGTAAGGCATCAGGTTGAGCTCCTGATGGATCATCGCGATCCCGCGATCGAGCGCGTCGAGCGGCCCGTTCAGCACGACGGGCTCGCCGTTGATCAGGATTTCGCCCTGGTCGGGCGTGTAGACGCCCGCGATGATCTTCATCAGCGTGGACTTGCCGGCGCCGTTCTCGCCCATCAGCGCATGAACGGTGCCACGGCGCACGCGGAACTGCACGCCGTCGAGCGCGACGACGCCGGGAAAGGACTTGCCGACGCCGCGCACCTCGAGCACGCAGTCGGCCATGGGCGCACCGGACGAACCCGGCGCGGCGGACGACGCGGCCGGCGCGCTTTCGCTGGCCATCGAGCGCGCGATCCTGGCTGTAAACATGGACGTTCCTCGAAAGTCGCGCGCGAGCCCGGCCGCGCCGGGCCCGCGCAGTTCAGCGGGAAAACCGGTCAGTGCTTCGCGTACTGGTTCATGTTCTCCGGCGTGACGAGCTCGAACGGCACGTTCACGTAGCGATCGACCGGCTGCTTCTTCGCGAGCTTGAGCGCCGCGGCCACCGCTTGCGCGCCCTGCCCGGTCGCGTTCTGGTAGACCGACACCTTCAGCTCGCCGGCCTTCATCGCCGCGAGGCCGTCCGGCGTCGCGTCGATGCCGGCGACGACCGTCTTCGGCGTCAGCTTGCGCGCGGCCTTCAGCGCGTTGATCGCGCCGATCGCCATTTCGTCGTTGTTCGACACGATCGCGTCGAACTTCGTCCCGGAGCTCAGCCAGTTCATCGTGATGTCCTGGCCTTGCGTGCGGCTCCACTTGCCTTCGCGCTTGTCGACGATCTTCATGCCCGCGCAATCCTTCGTCGCGATCACGTCCTCGATGTCCTTGGTGCGGGCGCGCGCCGACTCGTTGGACAGCTCGCCCATCAGCACGAGGATGTCGCCCTTGCCGCCGAGCAGCTTGCACACCTGGCGCGCCTGCAGCGTGCCCGACTGCTTCTCGTCGGAGGCGACGACCGCGACGCCGGCCGGCAGCTTGTCGAAATCGACCGGCTTGCGGTTCACGTAGACGAGCGGGATCTTCGCGGCGGTCACCATCTTCGTGATCTTCGGCGTCGCGTCGGTATCGACCGCGTTCACGATGATCGCGTCGACCTTCTGCGCGATCATGTTCTGGACCTGGCTCAACTGCTTGCCGACGTCATTGCCGCCGTCCTCGATCTGCACGGTCACGCCGTCCTTCTTCGCCGAATCGGCAATGCTGTTGCGCAGGATGGTCAGGAACGTGTCGTCGAACGATGCCATCGTCACGCCGATCTTCTCGGCATGCGCGAGCGGCGCGGCCAGGATCGCGGCGGCCGCGACGGCCATCAGCTTGGTCTTCATGATCAATCTGTCTCCTCATCTCCGGGGGCGGAAGACGGCGCGTTGCGCGCCGCCGGGCCGAGTCCGATCTGGTCCGATCGGGACTGAAGCATCCGGATGAAACTGTAGATCACTTCCTCGAAAATTTGGAAATTTATTTCTACGTGATTTCACCTAGGGAACTGTATTTCCAAAAAGTCTAGACTCCGTTCCGTAGCCCGATTCCCGGCGGCAGGCAGCCTCGCGTCGTGCGGCACGTGCCGCGGACAGCTGCCGCTGGATCGGTCCCTAATCTGCCGGCAGCGCCGAACGCCGGCCGCGAGCGTGACACGTGATATGAGCCTGAACTTTCCGAGTGACCGCCCCATCGATCTCGCCTGCCTCGGCCGCGTGGCCGTGGATCTCTATGCCCAGCAGTACGGCAGCCGCCTCGAGGATGCGCGCAGCTTCCAGATGTATCTCGGCGGTTCGTCGGGCAACGTCGCGTTCGGCGTCGCGCGGCTGGGCCTGAAGACCGCGATGATTTCGCGCGTCGGCGACGAGCAGATGGGCCGCTTCCTGCGCGAGACGCTCGAGCGCGAAGGCTGCGACACGAGCCAGTTGCAGACCGACCGCGAGCGCCTGACCGCGCTGGTGCTGCTCGGGCTGAAGGATCGCGACACGTTCCCGCTGCTGTTCGTGCGAGAGAACTGCGCGGACATGGCCGTGCGCGCCGACGAGATCAGCGAGGACTTCATCGCCGGCTGCCGCGCGCTGGCGATCACCGGCACGCATCTGTCGACGCCGGGCACGCGCGAGGCGTCGCTGACCGCGTTGACGTATGCGCGCCGCCACGGCGCCGTGCGCATCCTCGACATCGACTACCGGCCGGTGCTGTGGGGGCTGACCGCGCGCGGCGCCGGCGAAAACCGCTATGTGCCGGACGCGCAGGTGACGCGCCAGTTGCAGCAGGTGCTCGGCGAATTCGACCTGCTGGTCGGCACCGAGGAGGAATTCCTGATCGCGGGCGGCGTGCCGCACGACCTGATCGCGTCGTTGCACGCGGTGCGCGCGATCACGAACGCGACGCTGGTGGTCAAGCGCGGCGCGCTCGGCTGCTGCGTGATCGAAGGCGACATCCCGGCGCGCATCGACGATGCGCCGACCTTTCTCGGCGAGCGGGTCGAGGTGCTCAACGTGCTCGGCGCGGGCGACGCGTTCCTGTCGGGCCTGCTGTCGGGGCTGCTGCGCGGGCGCGACTGGGCCGAATCGACGCGCATCGCGAACGCGTGCGGCGCGATCGTCGTGTCGCGCCACGCGTGCTCGGCCGCGATGCCGACGCCGGCCGAACTCGCGCACTGGTTCGACGGCGGCCGCAATCCGGCGGTCGATGCCGACCGCACGCTCGCGCACCTGCATCGCGTGACGGTGCCGCGCCGCGACTGGGACGACCTGTGCGTGATGGCGTTCGACCATCGCAGCCAGTTCTACGAGCTGGCAGTGCAGGCCGGCGCGGACGAAGCACGGATCAAGACGTTGAAGCGCCTGCTCGTGCGCGCGGTCGAACAGGTCGAGCGCGATCGCGGGATCGCCGGCCACGTCGGCGTGCTGATCGACGGCGGCGCATACGGCAGCGACGCGCTCGCGTCAGCCACCGGGCGCGGCTGGTGGGTCGGCCGCCCGGTCGAGCTGCCCGGCTCGCGGCCGCTGCGTTTCGACGACACGCGCTCGGTCGGCTCGTCGCTCACGCACTGGCCGACCGAACAGGTCGTGAAGTGCCTCGTTCACTATCACCCCGACGACCCCGTCGACCTGCGCGTCGAGCAGGAGCAGCGCGTGCTGGAACTGTGGGAAGCCACGCGCGCGAGCGGCAACGAGCTGCTGCTGGAAATGATTCCGCCGCGCGCGGTCACGCCGGCCGGCACCGAGGACGACGCGGTGCTGCGCACGGTCGCGCGCTTCTACAACCTCGGCGTGAAGCCCGAATGGTGGAAGCTCACGCCGCTCACCGCCGACGGCTGGGCGCGGCTCGCCGCGCTGATCGCCGAGCGCGACCCGTACTGCCGCGGCGCGGTGATCCTCGGCCTGAACCAGCCGCTGCAATACCTGGTCGACAGCTTCCGCTCGGCGACCAACCCGATCGTCAAGGGCTTCATGGTCGGGCGCACGCTGTGGGCCGATGCGTCGCTGAACTGGTTCGCGGGCCGGATCGACGATCAGGCGCTGATCGACGAAGTGGCCGGCAACTTCGCGCGACTGGTCGACGCGTGGCTCGGCCGCCGGGCCACCGCGCGGGCCGCCGCGGCCTGATGCCCCGTGTTCGTGACGACCACCCGACTCCTCTCTATCGATCGACGATGACCACCACCGTAAGACTGACCGTCAGCCAGGCACTCGTGCGCTACCTGGCCGCCCTGCGCGCCGAAGTCGTCCAGCCCGACGGGCGCACCGAGATCCTGCCGTATTGCGGCGGCGTGTTCGCGATCTTCGGCCACGGCAACGTGGCCGGTCTCGGCGAAGCGCTGCATGCGGAGAAGGACCGGCTGCCGACGTTTCGCGCGCACAACGAGCAAGGGATGGCCAACGCGGCCGTCGCGTTCGCGAAGGCGCATTTCCGCCAGCGAATGATGGCCGCGACGTCGAGCATCGGCCCCGGCGCGACCAACATGCTGACCTCCGCCGCGCTCGCGCACGTCGGCCGCTTGCCGCTGCTGTTGCTGCCCGGCGACGTGTTCGTGTCGCGGCTGCCCGACCCGGTGCTGCAGCAGGTCGAGGATTTCGAACAGGGCGACGTCAGCGCGAACGACTGCTTCCGGCCCGTCACGCGCTACTTCGATCGCATCACGTCGCCCGAGCAACTGCTCGTCGCGCTGCCGCGCGCGATCCAGGTGATGACCGATCCCGCGCAGTGCGGGCCCGTGTGTCTCGCGCTGCCGCAGGACGTGCAGACCTTCGCGTACGACTGGCCCGAGGATTTCTTCGCGCCGCCGGTGATCCGGATGCGCCGGCCGCCGGCCGACGCGCTCGAGCTCGCCGACGCGCTCGACGTGCTGAAAGCCGCGAAGAAGCCGCTGATCGTCGCCGGCGGCGGCGTGCTGTACAGCCAGGCGTGGGACGCGCTGCGCGCGTTCGCCGACACGCACGGCGTGCCCGTCGCCGAATCGCAGGCCGGCAAGGGCAGCCTCGCGTGGGATCATCCGCTGAACCTCGGCTCGATCGGCGTGACGGGCTCGCCCGCCGCGAACCGCGCGGCCGCGCAGGCCGACGTCGTGTTCGCGGTCGGCACGCGGCTGCAGGATTTCACGACCGGCTCGCACGCGCTCTACGGCGACGCGACGCTGCTGAGCCTGAACGTGCAGCCGTTCGACGCGGGCAAGAAGCGCGGCCGGCAACTCGTGGCCGATGCGCGCACGGGCCTTGGGCAGCTATCGGCCGCGCTGGCCGGCTGGCGCGCCGATGCGGCGTGGACCGCCGCGAACCGCGACCAGGCCGCCGCATGGAACGCGCGCGTGACCGAGCTGACCACACGGATTCCGAAGGACACGCTGCCGTACGACGCGGAAGTGATCGGCGCGGTGCGCGACTCCGCGGCCGACGCGGGGCGCGACAGCGCGCGCGACGATCTCGTCGTCTGCGCGGCCGGCACGCTGCCGGCCGAACTGCACAAACTGTGGCGCAGCGGCGTGCCGGGCAACTACCACATGGACTATGCGTATTCGTGCATGGGCTACGAAGTCGCGGGCGGCCTCGGCGCGAAGCTCGCGCGCCCCGAGCGCGAAGTGATCGTGATCGTCGGCGACGGCTCGTACATGATGCTCAACGCGGAACTCGCGACGTCGGTGATGCTCGGCCGCAAGCTGATCGTCGTGATCCTCGACAACCGCGGCTACGGCTGCATCGAGCGGCTGCAACGCCACTGCGGCGGCGCGAGCTTCAACAACATGCTCGACGACTGCGTGCCCGAAGGCGGCGAGCGCTCGACGATCGACTTCGCGATGCATGCGCGCGCGATGGGCGCCGAAGCCGTGCACGTGCGCGACGTCGGCGAATTGCGCGATGAAATGAAGCGCGCGCGTGCGGCGACGAAGAGCCAGGTGCTCGTGATCGACACCACGCACCATCGCACGACCGACGACGGCGGCGCGTGGTGGGAAGTCGCGGTGCCGCAGGTATCCGGACGCGCCGGCGTCGAAGCGGCGCACCGCGCGTATCTCGACGCGAAGACGCGCCAGCGACGTTGAGCGCGCCTGCCCCGCGCCTCTGCCGCACCGGTAAAACAACATTCGAACCAAGGAAGCACGTCATGAGCTGGAACGTTCGTATCGGTATCAATCCCCTGTCGTGGATGAACGACGACCTGCCGTCGCTCGGCGGCGAGACGCCGCTCGAAACGGCGCTGAAGGAAGGCGCCGAGATCGGCTATGCGGGCTTCGAGCTCGGCAACAAGTTTCCGAAGACGGGCCCCGAACTGAAGGCGAAGCTCGCCGAATTCGGGCTCGTGTGCGTGTCGGGCTGGTATTCGGGCTTCCTCGCGGAAGTCGCGCCGGGCATGACGGACGCCGACGCGGTGGCGGCGGAGATCGAGCGCTGCCGCGCGCACATGACGAAGCTGCAATTCAACGACGTGAAGGTCGTCGTGTACGGCGAATGCGCGGGCACGATCCAGGGCAGCATCGACACGCCGGTCGCGAAGCGGCCGCGTTTCGTCGACGACGAAGCGTGGCGGCGCTATGCGGCGCGCCTCGACGCGTTCGGCGCGCACCTGCTCGACACGTACGGCATCAAGCTCGCCTACCATCACCACATGGGCGCGTACGTCGAATCGCCGGCCGACGTCGACCGGCTGATGGCGCTGACCGATCCGGCGAAGGTGTTCCTGCTGTTCGACACCGGCCATGCGTATTTCGGCGGCGCGGCCGACCCGGTGGCGCTGCTGAAGAAGCACGTATCGCGCGTGGCGCACGTGCATTGCAAGGACGTGCGACCGCAAGTCGTCAACCAGGCGCGCAACGACGGCTGGAGCTTCCTGAACGGCGTGATCAACGGCACCTTCACGGTGCCGGGCGACGGCGCGCTCGACTACGACGCGACGCTGCGCACGCTGAAGGACGCCGGCTACGAAGGCTGGCTCGTCGTCGAGGCCGAGCAGGATCCGGCCGTCGCGCCGAGCTATCAGTATGCGAAGAAGGGCTACGACGCGCTGCGCGCGATCGTCGACCGGTTGAGCGCTTGAGCACGCGCGCAAGCGCCTGGGCGGTCGCGCCCCACCCTATTGCGGAGACCCATCTCATGACGATTTCTCCCCTCCTGGTCAAGGCATCCGCCGACCGCGAAATCTGCAACGTCACGCCCGAATCGGCCGGCTGGAAACACGTCGGCTTTCGCGCGCTGCGCCTGAAGGCCGGCGACACCGAGACGCTCGACACCGGCACGCGCGAACTGTGCGTCGTCGTGCTGACGGGCACGGTGCGCGCCGAAGTCGACGGCGAAACCCACGACGCGCTCGGCAGGCGCGACAGCGTGTTCGAGGACGTGTCGCCGGACGCGCTGTACGTGCCGGGCGGCAAGACGGTGACGCTGGTCGCGACGCGCGATGCGGAAGTCGCGCTGTGCACCGCGCCCTACGCGAGCGGCGACAAGCGCGTGCTGCGCCTCGACGGCGAGCGGATGCGCCGCTCGGTGCGCGGGCAAGGCACCAACACGCGCTACGTATGCGACATCCTGATGGGCGACAACCCGGCCGCCGACCGGCTGCTCGTCGTCGAAGTCGTCACGCCGGCCAGCCATTCGAGCAGCTATCCGCCGCACAAGCACGACCGCGACGCCGCGCCCGACGAAACCTCGCTCGAGGAAACCTACTATCACCGGATCGATCCGCCGCAGGGTTTCGCGTTCCAGCGCGTGTACACGGACGACCGCAGCCTCGACGAAGCCTGCGCGGTCGAGAACCACGACGTCGTGATGGTGCCGCGCGGCTATCACCCGGTGGTGGCGCCTCACGGCTACAACCTGTACTACCTGAACGTGATGGCGGGCCCAAGCCGTGCGTGGGCGTTCAAGAACGATCCCGCGCATGAGTGGATGCTGGACGCGGCGCCCCATCGTTGAAGCACTGAAACGCCGAAGCACCGAACGGAAGACGGGCCCGCGCGCGGCCCGTGACGATGCAACGCCCGGCACGCGCGTGCAGCGCCGGCAATGCGACGGAGCCGCCATGGTGACGCCCCCCTTTCGCCTCGAACCCCACGCCTTCGACGACGATGCGTCGAACCCGGCGCTGCCGCACTTCAATGCAGCCGTCGCGCGCCGCATCGGAGAAATCGCGGTCAACCTCGCGACGCGACGCGGACTGCCGATTGCGGTCGGCATCGTCGGCGGGCACGCGCCGCTGTTCTATTGCGCGCTCGACGGCAGCGACGCGCGCGACGGCGATGCGATCCGCCGCCGGCAGAACACGGTGCTGCGTTTCGGCCAGAGTTCGCTCGCGGTCGGCGCGTGCTTTCGGCGTGCCGGCTGGTCGCTGCGCTCGCAAGGCCTGTCGGACGACGATTACGCGCTCGACGGCGGCGGCGTGCCGTTGCGGCTCGTCGGCGCCGGCATCGTCGGCGCGATGACGATCGCGGGGCTCGGCTCCGAAGACAATCACGCGCTCGTCGTCGAATGCTTGCGGTGGCACGTCGGCGCGACCGCGCTGGCGATGAGCGCATAGCGGGCGTCGCACCAGCGCACGCAGGCCGTCACGAACGGCGCGTCGGCAGCGCGTCGAGCGTGCCGGCCGGCCGGTTCGCCACGGCCGAGTCAGCTTGCTCGTCCGGGATATCGTCGAGCGACCGGTTGTTGGTGCGCGGCCCGAACGCGCCGATCGACAGCATCACGATCAGCATGCTGCCGCCGATCAGCGCGAACACCGCGGACACCCCCGCGCGCTCGAGCAGCAACGCGACGATGAAACTGCTGGCCGCGCCGGTCAGGCGGCCGATCGAATGCACGAAGCCGAGCGCGCGCCCGCGGATCGCGGTCGGAAACAGTTCCGACTGGTACGCGGTGCCGTTGCTCGCGAGCACCGTGCTCGACAGCGTGACGAGCAGGCCGAACGCGATCACGAACGGCGCCTGCGCCGACGTCGCGAACGCACTGCCGAACAGCGCGACGCCGAACGCCGACGCGACGATCAACCACTTGCGCTCGATCCGGTCGGCGAGCAGGCCTGCGACGAGCGGCGACACCGGATACGCGAACGCGATCACGAATGCATAGCCGAGGCTTTTCGCGACGGTCGCGCCCTGCGCGGCGAGCAGCGTCGGCAGCCATTGGCTGAAACCGAAGAAGCCGATGCTCAGGAAGCCGTTGAACGCGATCAGCATCGCGGTGCGGCCGCGGTGCCGCGCATCCCACATCGACGGCGCGCGTGGCGCCGGCTGCACGTCGGCGGCCGGCGGCCGGACCGCCGGCAGCGGCCGCCCCGATTCGCGCGCGACGATCCGTTCGAGTCGCGCCACGATGCGTTCGGCCTCGGCTTCCCGGCCCACGCCGACGAGCCAGCGCGGCGACTCCGGCAGGCGCGCCTGCAGCCACCAGACGACCACCGCGCCACTTCCGCCGAGCAGCACGACCCAGCGCCATCCCGACCAGCCGAGCGGATCGCGCGGGACCCAGAGCCACGATACGAACGCGAGCACCGGCATGGCCAGATACCCGACGGCGAAGCAGACGGCAAATGCACGGCCACGCACCGCCTTCGGCACCAGCTCGGTCAGGAACGCGCCGATCGTGATCAGCTCCGCGCCGACGCCGCAGCCCGCGACGAAGCGGCACGCGAGCACGCCGATCGCGCTCCACTGCACGCACATCGCCAGGCTCGCAACGGTATAGAGCAGCAGCGCGCCGGTAAACAGCGCGCGACGCCCGTAGCGGTCCGCCAGGCGCGACACGAACATCTCGCCGACGAACAGCCCGATGAACGTCGCCGCGCCGAGCGCGCCCTGGTCGGACATGCCGAGCACGCCGCGCGCGCCGGTGTGAAAGATGCCGTCGCGAATCAGCCCGGGCGGCAGATAGGTCATCTGGAACAGGTCGTAGACCTCGAAGAAGCCGCCCACGCTCAGGAACAGCACGAGCTTCCAGATGCTCGCCGTGGCGGGCAGGCGGTCGATGCGCGCGGCGAGCGATGCCGCAACAGAGTCAGACATGGCGTGTCCTCGGTAGTCCGCCCGCGCGCCGCGCGGGACGTCGATCAACGCGCGGCGCGGGCCGCGCGGCAGGCAATCACACGGTGGCGACCGGATTGACCGGCGAGCCGACGAGCCCGCGCAGATGCAGCGGCGGCGCGGTCAGCAGGAAGCGGTTGCGACGGTGTTCGTGCAGCCAGTCCGCCAGCGGCGTCAGGTGCCACAGCTCGCCGAGATGGATGCCGAGCTTGAACAGGCACAGCTCGTGCAGCGGCATCAGCGCGCCGGGCCGCGCGCGCGGCGGCGCGTCGCGCGGGCGCTCCTCGACCGCGTGGTTGTCGGCCGCGAGCGCGGCGAGCCCCGACGCGTCGATCCAGTTCAGCAGACGTTCGTCGGCGCCGTCCAGCACGCAGCATGCTGGCGGCGCACCGGTCTCGCCGCGCGCGTCGGCGGCGAGCAGAAGGTCCGCGAAACCCGTGTGCAAGCAGACGATATCGCCGCGCTCGACGCTCACGCCGTCCGCGCGCAGCACCGCCATCCAGTCGTCGAAACCGATCTTGCGCCGCGCGTCGCCGAAGTGGCGGCGCAGGTCGACCATCACGCCGCGCCCCTGCACGCCGGTGCGCGCCATCACCTCGATGCCGAGCGCGTGCGCGCCGCCTTGCGCGGCGCCCGCTTCCGGCACGCGGATATGCTCGTCCATCCGGTAGCCGTTGTAGAACACGCGGGTCTTTTCGCCGTCGCCGGCCGGATCGAACAGCGAGCCGACGTGCGACAGCGCATCCCATTGCGTCGAGAACTGCGAATGCAGGCAGAACGCGTCGTCGCAGACGACATCCGTTGCGTTCGCAACCTGTTCGTCGGCGCGGTAGCCGAAGTACGGCTTGTCGCCCAGCAGCGCCGGCATGATCGCCGGCGGGCGCCGTCTCGCGTTCAGTCCGCCGCCGCGCGGCACGTCGAGCGGCAGGCTCAGCGAGAACACGCGGCCTTCGCGCACTTCCGCGACGCCGCGCAGCACGGCGTCCGGCGTCAGCCAGTTCAGGCGCCCCTTCTGGTCGTCCGGGCCGAAATCGCCCCAGTTCGAACCGGGCGGTCGGTGGGTCCAACGCGGATTCATGATGCCTCCTCCACTATGCGGTGCATCCGGTCTCTGCCGGTGCGCGGCCCGCTTACTGCGAGCGGATCACGCCCAGCGCGGCGAGCCGTGCGTATTCGTGCTCGCCGAGCAGCGGCTGCAGGATTTCGCGGTTGTGTTCGCCGAGCGCGGGCGCGGGCCGGCGGAAGGCGCCGGGCGTACCCGACAGGCGCGGCGTGACGTTGTGCATCGGCAGGCTGCCGACGTCGTCGTCGGGCAGCTCGACCAGCGCCTCGCGCTCGATCACGTAGCGATCGGCGACGATCTGCGCGATGTCCTGGATCGGCCCG
The DNA here is from genome assembly GCF_029268935.1 of Burkholderia semiarida. Lineage (NCBI taxonomy): Bacteria > Pseudomonadati > Pseudomonadota > Betaproteobacteria > Burkholderiales > Burkholderiaceae > Burkholderia > Burkholderia semiarida. Next base: position 1,017,492 of record NZ_JAHLCL010000007.1, read on the forward strand.
ACCGTCACGCCCGCCTCCTCGAAGAACGCGAGATTGGCGTCGAGATCGCGCGCGGCGATGAATTCGCCGACGATCGCATCGAGCGCTTGCGCGTGCCGCACGCGCAGTACGTTGGTCGCATAGCGCGGATCGTCGATCAGATCGGCGCGCCCGATCGCGCGGAACAGCCGCTCGGCCATCGCCTGCGTCGAACTCGACAGGCACAGCCACTTGCCGTCGCGCGTGCGATACGCGTTGCGCGGCGCGGTGTTCGTCGAGCGGCTGCCGGTGCGCGGCTTGATCTCGCCGGTCATCACGTAGTTCGCCGCGGCCGGCCCGAGGATCGACAGCAGCGGCTCGAACAGCGACACGTCGATCACCTGCCCGGCCGCCCGCTGCGCGCCGCGCGCATGCAGCGCGACCAGCACGGCGAGCGCGCCGGACATCCCGGCCGTCATGTCGGCGAGAAACATCGGCGGCAGCACCGGCTCGCGATCGGCGAACCCGTTGATCGCCGCGAAACCCGCATAGCCTTCGGCGAGCGTGCCGAAGCCCGGCTTGTGGCGATACGGCCCGGTCTGTCCCCAGCCGGAGATCCGCGCGATCACGAGTTCCGGGCGGATCGCGAGCAGGTCGTCGGGGCCGAGCCCCATCCGCTCCGCGACGCCCGGCTTGAAGCTTTCGACGAACACGTCCGCGTCGCGCACCAGCCGGCGCACGATGTCGACGCCCTCCGGCGTGCGCAGATCGACGCACACGCTGCGCTTGTTGCGCCCGTACACCTTCCAGTTCGTGCTGATGCCGCCGGCGCCGACCGCGCGCAACGTATCGCCGCGCTCGCTTTCGACCTTCACGACGTCCGCGCCGAAGTCGGCCAACTGCACGCTCAGCATGTTGCCGGCCATCAGGCGCGACAGATCGACCACGCGCACGCCGGACAGCGGCCCGGTGGCGTTGGCATCGAACGATTTCGGATGGATCGGGCCGGTGGACGCGCGACGATGCGCGCCGGCCGCGCGAGCGGCCTGCGGGTCGGGTACGGACATGATGTCTCCTGGTAGTTGTCGGTCAGTCAGGCATGCGCGCGTCGCGCGCCGGCGCTACTCGAGCAATACGCCGAGCCGGTCGGTCGCGGGAAACGCCGCACCCGTCGCGGGCAGATCGCCGCCGAGCGCACGCGTCAATTCCGCGGCGGCGGCCTGCACATGCGGCAGGTAATCGGCCAGCACTTTCTTGTTGAAGCGATAGCGCGGCACGCCGAGCGAAATCGCGCCGCTCAGCACGCGGCCGACACCGAACGCCGGGCACGCGATCGCCGCGCTCTCCGGATCGCGCTCGGCGATCGACACCGCATAGCCCTGCTCGGCCGTCTTCTCGTACTCGCCGCCGCGCGTGCCGGAAAACGCGAGCAGCACGCGCCCCGCCGCGCCGACGTCGAGCGCGAAGCGGTCGCCTTCGCGCAGATGCGTGCTCACCGCGCGCTGCGCCTGGATGCGGAACAGGCAGACACGCTGGTCGCCTTCGCGCACGTAGAACGCGGCGGTCTCGCCGGTCTGCGCCGACAGCGTCGACAGGATCGGCATCACGTATTCGCGCAACTGGAACGACTCGCGATACATCACGCCGAGCTGGAACACGGCCGGCCCCAACACGTAGCGCCCGTCGGGCAGGCGCTTGATGAAGCGGAATTGTTCGAGGGACTCGAACATCCGCAGCAGCGTGCTCATGTTGAGCCCCGTCGCGTCGCTGACCTGCGCGAGCATCAGCCCGCCGGGCGCGCCGGAGAAGGCCAGCAGCGCGGTCAACGCACGATTGACCGCGGCCACGCCGCCTTCCGCCTGATTAGTCGTCTCCACCTTGCTCATGTCCGCCTCGCGCTGTGCCGGGCGGCGCGAACGGCGCGCCCGGGCTCACACAAATTGAAAGTCACTTTCATTATACGCAGGATGGCCGTGACATCAACATGAATCCGCAGCGCTTCCTTCGTTCAACTTCTTTCAACTCCTCATAAATATAGGCGTTAACGATAATCTTGACGAATGGCCCCATCGATCACAAAAATAAAAGTGACTTTCATTTTTATAGAACAACGATGAATCCCACCTCCCAACCGGTCTGGCGCTCGCTGCTCTACGTGCCTGCCCACGTCCCCCGTTTCGTCGAGAAGGCCGCGACCAGCGCGGCCGATGCGCTGATCCTCGACCTGGAAGACAGCGTCCCGTTCGCGTGCAAGCGCGACGCGCGGGACGGCCTCGCCGACGCCGTGCCGAGGCTGCGGGCCGCCGGCCACGACGTGCTGGTCCGCGCCAACGGCCCGCTCGACCTGCTGGTGCCCGACCTGCGTGCGGCCGTGCAGGCGGGCGTGCACGGCGTCGTGCTGCCGAAGGTGCGCGGCGGCTCGCACGTCGAGGCGATCGACGAACTGCTGGCCACGCTCGAGGATAAAGCCGGCGCCGCGCCCGGCGGCACGCGCGTCGTCGCGATCATCGAGACGCCGCGTGCGTTCCAGGCGATGGAGCGGATCGCGCGCGCGTCGCCGCGCGTCGTCGCGATGATGCTCGGCGGCGCCGACTTCGCGCTGAACTGCGAAAGCGGCACCGGCGCCGACGTGCTGCGCGTGCCGAAGCAGTTGCTGATCATCGCCGCGCGCGCGGCCGGCATTTTGCCGCTCGGCCTGCTCGACGGCCTCGACGAACTGCGCGACCTCGATGCGTTCGAGCGCATCGCGCGCGCGTCCGCGGCATTCGGCTATGCGGGCGCGACCTGCATTCATCCGCTGCAGGTCGATGCGCTGAACCGCGCGTTCCGGCCGGACGACGACGCGGTGCGCGACGCGCGCGCCGTGCTCGCCGCGTACGACGACGCGCGCGCCAACGGCCGCGGCGCGCTGCGCATCGGCGGCCGGATGGTCGACGCGGCGGGCGTCGCACAGGCCACGCGCGTACTCGCGCGCGACGCGGCCGTGCGGGCCCGCGCACGCTGACCGACGATGCGCACGCCCGACCGCGTGACCCAGCCGCCAGGCGTCGCCCGCGTGCGCCGCGCAACGCACGCGAGCGGCCCGGCACGGCACGCGCCGTTCGCCTTCCGCCCCGGATAGCGACGCCGCGCCGCGCGGGCCGACCCGCGCGGCGCCCATGACGAACAACAACCCCAAAACAAGGAGACAGCCCCATGGGCAAGCGAATGTCCGCATTGTGCGGACTGGGCCTCGTATCGGCCGGCGCCTGCGCGCAGACCAGCCTCACGCTGTACGGCGTCGCCGACGTCTACACCGAATTTCTCACCAACCAGGCCGGGCCCGACGGCAAGTCGTCCGCGTCGCTCGCGCGGATGGCGTCGGGCGGCAAGAGCGGATCGCGCTGGGGCCTGAAGGGCGTCGAGGATCTCGGCGGCGGCTGGCAGGCGGCGTTTCGCGTCGAAAGCAGCATCAACCTCACCAACGGCGCCGGCGCCGGCGGCTTCGACCGCTCCGCGTGGGTCGCGCTGCAACACGAGCGCTGGGGCGCGCTGCGGCTCGGCCGTCAGTACACGACGCTGTTCGACATCATGGAGCGCTATTCGCCGACGGGCGCCTATTCGACGCTGTACGAGCCGGACGGCGCGATCGTCGGCATCAATTATCGCGAGAACAACGTCGTCAAGTATCTGGCGAAGCTCGGCGCGCTGACGCTCGAAACCCACTACGCGTTCGGCGGCACGGCGGGCGCGTTCCAGTCGAACGCCGCGTACGGCGCGGGCTTCGACTACGCGGGCAGCGCGTTCTCGTTCGCCGCGGCGTTCGACGACGTCCACACACCGCGGCCCGGCGGCTTCGCGCACTTCCGCCGCTACGCCGCTTCCGCGCTCGTGCCGCTCGGGCGCGCGCAACTGCTGGCCGGCGTCGAGCACGCGCACAGCGACATCGCCGCGCCGTCGGTCGTGACGAACTTCACGTTCTGGTGGGCCGGCGTCCGCTATGGCATCACCGATTTTCTGCAAGCGATCGGCGCCGTCTATTACGAACACATCCGCGCGCGGAATCCGGCGAATGCGCAAACGCCGGCATCGCAGCCCGTCAGTCCGCAGCAGGTCACGCTGCAGTTGAACTACTTCGTGTCGAAGACGGTGACGCTGTACCTGGCGGCCGGCTACGCGCACCGTGCCGCGCTCGATTTCGACAACGACAACTACAACTTTCTGCACTACTCGCTCGCGGCCGGCCGCTCCGGCAGCGCGGGCGTCGCGCTCGGCCTGCGCAAGGCGTTCTGACAGCGTCGCCCCTTCCCGCCCCTTAAACATTCGGAGACCGAACCATGAATCGCCGCCACTTTCTTTCCGCGCTGACCGGCGCCGCCGTCGCGCTGCCGTTCGCTCGCGCCCGCGCCGCCGCGACCGCCGACAGGCAGAACGCCGGCCAGCCGGAACTCGCCCGGCAACTCGCCGACTACGCAGCCGGGCTGCAGTATCGCGACCTCGACGAGGCGACCGTCGAAACGATCAAGGCGCATCTGATCGACGCGCTGGGCTGCGCGATCGCCGCGCACGATGAGGCGCCGGTACGGATCGCGCGCGACGCGGCGCTCGCGTCGCCCGGCGGCGTCTCGACCGTGATCGGCACGAACCGCCGCACGCGCGCCGATCTCGCCGCGTTCGCGACCGGCACGGCGCTACGCTACTTCGATTTCAACGATGCGTATGCCGGCAAGGAAACCGGCCATCCGAGCGACAACGTCGCCGCGTGTCTCGCGGTCGCCGAGGCGCGGCACGCGAGCGGCCGCGACCTGATCCTGTCGATCGCGATCGCGTACGAGATCGCATGCCGGCTGATGGACGCCGCCGCGGTCAGCCCGCGCGGCTGGGATCACACCTGCTACAGTCTGCCGGCCGTCGCGCTCGCGGCGGGCAAGCTGATGGGCCTGCACGCGCCGCAACTCGTGCAGGCGGTCAACCTGTCGATCAACAGCCATCTCGCGCTGAACCAGACGCGGGTGCAGCAGTTGTCCAACTGGAAGGCGCTCGCCGACGCCGACGCGGCGCGCAACGCGGTGTTTTCGACCGAACTCGCCGGCGCCGGCCTCACCGGCCCCGCGCCGATATTCGAGGGAGCGGCCGGGTTCTTCGCGCAGGTGTCCGGACCGTTCGCGCTCGACATCGCCACGTTCGGCGGGCGCGGCGGCGCGTTCCGGGTCGGCCGGTGCTTCGTGAAGTTCTATCCGGCGCAAGGGCTCACGCAAACGGCGATTCCGGCCGCGCTCGCGGTCGCCGCGCAGGTCGGCGACCTGCGGCGCATTCGGCGCATCGAGGTCCGCACGACCGAAGTCGGCTACGTGACGGCCGGCCGCGATCCGGAGAAATGGGCCCCGTCGACCCACGAGACCGCCGACCACAGCCTGCCCTACATCGTCGCGCGGGCGATGCTCGACGGCGACATCACAACCCGCAGCTATACGGGCCCGGCGTTGCGCGACCCGGCCTTGCACGCGCTGATCGGCAAAATCACGGTCGACGCGGACCCGGCGCTGACGGCCCGCTATCCCGCGCATGCGCCGAATCGCGTGACGGCCGTGTGCGACGACGGCGCGACCTATACGAAGCAGGTGGACGATCTGCCGGGCTCACCGACGCAACCGATGCAGCGCGCCGACTACGAAGCGAAGTTCACGAAGAATTGCCAGCGGCACGGAAGCGCGGCGCGAATGCGGGCCGCACTCGATTATCTGTGGCGACTCGACGAGCAGCCCGACGTCGCGACGCTGCCGCCGCTGCTCGTCGTCGGCTGACCGCGAGCGGCCCGCGGCGCACGACATCGCGCTCAGCCCACGCTGCACGCGTCCACCGTGACGTCGTCCACGACGGATTCCGCGGCCGCGAGGATCGCGCGGCGCATCCAGCCGTGCGCGTTGCTGCCGTCGTACCGGCGATGCCAGTACAGCGACCACGTGACGGGCTCCATCGCGAGCGGCAGTTCGCGGATCACGAGACGCGGATCGCCGAGGCTCAGCGCGTGCCGCTCCGACATGATCACGGCGTACGGCAGCGCATCGAGCATGTTCGGCACGACGAGCCAGTGCGGCACGTTGAGCACGATGCGGCGCGTACAGCCCATGTTCGCGAGCAGGTTGTCGATCAGGCTGTGGTCGACCGGGTTGATCGACACGTTGAGGAAGTCGAGCGCGAGGAACCGTTCGAGCGTCAGCGGCTTGTCCGCATCGGGATGGTTGCGGCTCAGCACGCACACCATCCGGTCGTGAAACACGGTTTCCGACGACAGCGAGCCGGAATGCTCGAGGCCCGCGCTGATCGCCATGTCGAGCCGCCCGGCTTCGAGCGCTTCGGCCGTCTTCGCCGCGCTCGGGTGCACGACATCGAGGCTGATATTCGGCGCCGTCGTGCGCATGCGCCGCAGCAAGGCGGGCAGCAAAAGCAGTTCGGTGAGATCCGACATCCGGATCGTAAAATGACGCTCCGACGTAAAAGGGTTGAATTGATAATCCGATTCAAATAATTCTTCGATTTGTTGCATGATTTGCCGCACCGGCGCGATCAACGCCTGCGCGCGCGGCGTCAATTCCATCCCGATCGTGCTGCGCGCCAGGATCTCGTCCTTGAACAGATACCGCAGGCGCGACAGCGCATTGCTGACGGCCGGTTGGGTCAGACCGACCTTCAGCCCGGCCCGCGTCACCTGTTTCTCCGTCAGCAGCGCATCCAGTATGACCAGCAGGTTCAAGTCGATCGAACGTAGATTCATGATTGTGACCATCCACTAAACGGGTTAATCGCCATCCCCGGTTCGCGATTATCGCAATGGGGAAATCCCCTGATATTTAGTGCAATAAATGAGAATAGTCCAATCTTGACGTTTCAATATTTTTTATATACCCCGCGCCATTGATTCTATTTTTCGATCTGAACGACCCGATTTTCAGTCATTTTTTCGATAATCGGCTCAATCGACGATCCCGGATCGACGCATGGAAACGGTTCCCGCTGGCCGGGCGCGCGCCGGCGCCCGCGGCCTGCGCGTCAAACGGTCGCGACCGGGTTCACCGGCGCACCGACCAGCCCCCGGATATGCAACGGCGGCGCGGTCAGCAGGAACCGGTTTCGCCGATGCGCGCGCAGCCAGTTCGCGAGCGGCGTCAGGTGCCACAGCTCGCCGAGGTGGATGCCGAGCTTGAACAGGCACAGCTCGTGCAGCGGCATCAGCGCCCCCGGCCGCGCGAGCGGCTGCGCATGCTGCGGCCGCTCCTCGATCGCGTGGTTGTCGGCCACGAGCGCCGCGAGCCGCGACTCGTCGATCCACTGCAGCAGCCGGGCGTCGCTGCTGTCCAGCACGCAGGCGCTCGCGACGGTCGCGGGCGAACCGTGCTCGTCGTTCAGCAGCAGATCGGCGAAACCGGTGTGAATGCAGACGATGTCGCCCTGCTCGACGTGCACGTCGTCCGCTTCCATCACGCGCATCAGTTGCGCGTAGCCCACTTTCGTGCGGGCGTCGCCGAAGTGATGCCGCAGGTCGATCAGCACGCCACGCCCCTGCACGCCGGTGCGCGCCATCACCTCGATGCCGAGCGCGAGCGCGCCGCCGGTGGCGTCGCCCTCCTGCGGCACCCGCAGATGCTCGCCCATCCGGAAGCCGTTGTAGAACACGATTTCGGGCACGCCGTCGTCGTCCGCGTCGAATACGCCGCCGACGTGCGCGAGACCGTCCCATTGCGTCGAGAACTGCGAATGCATGCAGAACGAATCGTCGCAGACGACGTCCGTGGCGTTCGCCACCTGTTCGTCGGCGCGATAACCGAAGTACGGCTTGCCGCCGAGCAGCGCCGGCAAGATCGCGGGCGGCCGACGGCGCGCGTTCAGCCCGCCGCCGCGCGGCACGTCGAGCGGCAGGCTCAGCGAGAACGACAGGCCTTGGCGCACCTCGGCGACGCCCTGCCGCACCTTGTCCGGCGTCAGCCAGTTCAACCGTCCCTGCTGATCGTCCGGGCCGAAATCGCCCCAGTTCGAGCCCGGCGGCCGCTTCTTCCAGCGTGGTGCGTTCAAGATGGCTCTCCTCCTTTCCGGTTCGGATGCACGTCGGACGTCAACGCCGCCAGCGCATCCAGCGGCGTGTCGTCGACGAGCGCCTGCACCGCGTCGCGCAGCTCGAGCGCACGCGGCGTGCCGATCGTCGAACTCGCGGCGAGCACGAACTTCGCGACGAGTTCCTGTTCGGTCAGCGGCCGCGAACGGGTGCCCTTGCTCGACTCGACGCGCGCCTCGCGCGTCTGCCCGTCGCGCAGCGTCACGCGCAGCACGGCAGGCAGGCTGTGCGGGAACCGCGCGTCGCACCACGGATCGGCGACGCAGCGCACCTTCGCGGCCAGCGCGCGGCGCGCGGGGTCCCGCACGAGCGCATCGTCGAAATCGTCGAACCAGACGCCGAGCCCGCCCCCGCCGAGCAGCGCGGCCGCGATCGTGTACGGCCCCGAGAACGCGGCCGCGTAACCGTTCGGCGGGCTGGCCTTCAATTCGGCAGGCTCGCCGATCGTGCGCAGCGTCGACGTCGCGACCCGCAGTTCGGCCGACACCACGTCGTCGGCCGTCACGCCCTGCGCCTTCAGTTGCAGCGCCGCGTCGATGCCCGGATGCGTGAAGTGGTTGCACGGATACGGCTTGAAGATGATCCGGCTCGTCTCCCAGTCGTCACCGAGGCCGCGCAGCACCGCGTCGACGTCGGCCAGCTCGCCGCACCATGCGTGAAAGAAGCCGAAGCGGCCTTCGAGCGCGGTCGGCGGCGCGGTCACGCCCGCATCCGCCAGTTCCGCCGCGCTCACGCCCGCATGCGCGGCCCAGCCGCAGTGAATCCGCTTCACGGAGCCGCCGGTGCGGTTCGCCTCGAGCAGGCCCGCGCCCATGCTCGCGGCAATCCCGAGCGCCGCGGCGATCCGCGCGGCGTCGAGCCCGAGCAGCATCGCCGCGGCCGCGGCCGCGCCCACTGTCCCGCAGATCGACGTCGCGTGCTGGCCGCGCTCGAAGAACACCGAATTGCCGAGCCGCTCGTTGTAGGCCGCCACGCCGAGCCGGATGCAGATCTCGGTGCCGACCGTGATCGCATCGAGCAGCGCTGCGCCCGATGCACCGCTCGCCTGCGCGGCGGCGAGCGCGGCCGGAATCACCGACGCGCTCGGATGCAGCACCGACAGCATGTGCGAGTCGTCGAAATCCATCGCATGCGCGAGCGTGCCGTTGACGAGCGCGGCGCTCGCGGCCGGCAGCCGGTCGGCCGCGCCGATCACGCTCGCGCGGCCGTGCCCGCCCCAGCGCCGCGCGACCTGCAGCACGGACTGCGCGACGGGTTCGTCGTGCGCGATCAGGCTGTTGCCGACGAGGTCGAGCACGCGGGCGGCGGCCTCCACGCGCAGCGTGCGATCGAGCCCGTCGACGCGCACCGCCGACGCGAAGCGGCCGAGCACGCCGACGATGCCGTCCGGATTCGTGGGCCTGGCGGCGACGGCCGGTGCGGAAAGCGTATCGGGCGCGCTCATGCCGCGACTCCATCGCGCCGCAGGTGGGTCGCCAGCGCCAGCGTCACGCGCGCGTTCGCGATCAGCGGCGGCGCCACCACGCGGCCATCGGGCAGCACGAACACCGACGATTGATCGTCCGCCGCATCGACCGCCTCCAGCACGCGCTCGGCCGCGCGGATTTCCTCGTCCGACGGCGTGAACACCGCGTTGATGACCGGCAGTTGCGACGGATGAATCGCGAAACGGCCGACGAATCCCATCGATTTCGCGCGCAACGTCGATTCCTTCAGGCCGTCGAGATCGCCGAGCGTGTGATAGACCGTCTGGATCGGCCCGTTCAGCCCCGCCGCGCGCGACGCCACCACGCAGCGCGCGCGGCACACTTCGAGCGTGAAGTTGTCGACGCCGATCCGCAGGTCGGCGCGCAGGTCGCTTTCGCCGAGCCCGATCCGTTCGAGCCGCGGCGACGCGGTCGCAAGCTGATAAGCGGTTTCCACCCCATAGGCGGATTCGATCAGGATCTGGATCCCGGCGTCGCTGCCGAGCGCGTCGAGCCAGCCCGCGACTTCCTGGATATGCGCGGGGAAATCGCATTTCGGCAAACGCAGCGCCTGCAATGCGGGCAACGCGATCGCCTCGACGTCGTCGCGGCACCACGGCGTCCCGATCGGGTTCACGCGTACGTAGGTCGGCTTCGGCGGGCCGCCCGCCAGGATGTCGGCGGCGGCCTTGCGGGCGTCGACCTTGTGGCTCGCCGGCACGGCGTCCTCGAGATCCAGCACGATCGCGTCGGCCTCGCTCGCGTAGGCCTTCTCGACCACCTGCGTCTTGTGCGCGGGCACGTACAGGTAACTGCGGCAGGTTGCACTCGGTTTCAAATCACACCTCGTTCGGTCAGGTCGGCGAGGTCCCGCGATTCCAGGCCCAATGCGCCGAATACTTCATCGTTGTGCGCGCCGCGCGACGGCCCGCCCCAGCGGATCGCGCCGGGGGTGTCGGACAGCCGGAACGGCACGTTGTGCGTGCGGAATGCGCCCAGTTCGGCGTCGGGCACCGATACGATCGAGCCGAGCGCCGCGTACTGCGGATCGCGCAGCACGTCGGCGACGTCGTAGATCGGCGCGACGGCCGCCTCCGCGCGCTCGAACGCGTCGATCACCTCGTCGCGCGTGCGCTGCCCGATCCAGCCGCCGACCGCCGCGTCGAGCTCGTCCGCATGCTTCGCGCGCTCGACGCCGCTCGCGAACCACGGCTGGTCGATCAGGTCCGCGCGGCCGACGAGCCGCATCACGCGCTCGGCGATGCTGTGCGCCGACGTCGACAGCGCGACCCACTTGCCGTCCGACGTGCGATACACGCCGCGCGGCGCGTTGTTCGGCGAGCGGTTGCCGGCGCGCTCGGGCACGCGCCCCGTCTGGTCGTAGCTCGCGACCTGCGCGCCCATCGCCGCGAGCATCGTCTCGATGATCGCGAGATCGACCACCTGTCCGCGTCCGGTGCGTTCGCGCGCCTTCAGCGCCGTCATGATCGCGAACGCGGCGGTGAGCCCCGCCACCGTGTCCGCGAGCGGAAACGACGGCAGCAGCGGCGGCCCGTCCGCCTCGCCGGTGGCGGCCGCCAGCCCGCTCATCGCCTCCGCGAGCGTGCCGAAACCGGGGCGGCGCGCATACGGGCCGAACTGGCCAAACCCCGTCACCCGCACCAGCACGAGCCGCGGATTGATCGCGGACAACACGTCGTAGCCGAGCCCCCAGCGCTCCAGCGTGCCGGGCCGGAAATTCTCGACCACCACGTCGGCCTGCGCGGCCAGCTCGCGAAAGATCCGCTGGCCGTCGGCCGTGCCGAGATTCAGCGTGACCGCCCGCTTGTTGCGCGCGACCACCTTCCACCACAACGGCACGTCGTCGCGACGCGCGCCGTACTTGCGCGCCGGATCGCCCGTCGGGTGTTCCACCTTGATCACGTCGGCGCCGTAGTCGGCGAGCATCGTCGCCGCGAGCGGGCCGGCAAACAGCGTCGCGGCGTCGATCACGCGAATGCCGCCGAGCGGCGCGCGGCTGGAGGTGTCCGACGCCGTGCCGGCGTCGACCTCCCCGGTTTCCACAGAGGCCATGGCGTTCTCCTGCCAGATAGGTTGCACGGCGCGCCATGCACCACCATCGTTTGCATGACTAATCATCATGCAACGATGCAGGCATGGCGCGCGACCGGCGGCTCAGACCGCGTTGATCCGATAGATCGGGAAATACGTCTCGATCTTTCCGTTCAGGTAATCGGACGCAAGCTTCGGCACGTCGTCGAAATCGAAGATTTCGGTCGGTTCCTGGCCGATCCAGCCGGTCGACTCCTGGAAGTCGCGGATCGTGATGCTGTCGTCGTAGCGCCACGCGTGCGTGTGGATGTGCAGGCGGCGGTTGATGCACTCCGTCGCGCGCAGGTTCCACAGGCGCATTCCGGTTTTCCAGCCGACCGTCGCGACGATGCCGGTGCGGCCCGTCACGCGCATCGTCGCGCGATACAGCGCGCCGCCGAGATTGTCGAGGAAGATCGCGACGCCGCGGCCGCCGCTCAGCTCGGCGATCGTCTCGGCGAAGACGCGCTCCGACTCGCGGTAGCGTGCCTGGTAGTCCGGATCGGCCCGGTAGCGCGCCTCGTCGTACGCGAGATCCGGAAACTTGCGCCGGTCGACCGGCGTGATGCCGAGCTTCGCGAGATCCTCGAGGCGACGGTCGTTGCTCGCCGTCATCGCGACGCGAAAGCCTTCGCGCTTCGCGAGCTGCAGCTCCGCCAGCGTCGTGCCGCCGCCCCAGCCGAACACCAGATAGTCGGCCGGATCGACGTCCGGCAGTTGCGAGCGCCAGCACGTCGACGCGACCTTCCAGTTGTCCCACGCGGTGAAGTAGCGGCCGTAGGTCGCCCATTGCAGCAGCGAGTGACGGCTGTCGGTCGGCACCGGCACCAGGTTGTCGGCGCGCATCTTGGTGCGTTGCGCCATCACGCCGATCGTGCCGGGCGCGTCGTACGCGTAGACGAGCTCGGCGAATCCGTATTCGTCGCGCTTGCCAAACGGCATCACCATGCAGATCTCGCCGTCCTTCAGCGCGTGGACCGCGCGTCCGCGCTCCACGACGCGCACCAGCGCGCCGTTGCCCAGCACGATCTTGTCCTCGCGGCGCTGGCGGCAGATGTCGACCGGATTGCGCGACAGCGCATGGTCGAGGTTCGCTTCCCACGATCCGTACAGCGGCTCGACGAGCACCTCGTCGGCTTCGAGCGGGGAAAATTCGAAGGTTTCGCGGCGCAGCTCGCCCGCGACGGGCGGCTGCTGGCGGGTCGGTTCCGGGCCCGCGTAGAGAACCCATGCATCGGTTTTGATCATCGTCATTCCTCGGTAAACGACTGGTATGTGAAAAAGCGCGCCGAACGAATCGCCGGCTTCAGCGCGACTGCGCCTGCTCGAGTGCCGCCTCCACGTCCGCCGCCGCGGCGACCTGCCCGAGCTTCGGGAAGATCTGGGTCAGCGCGAACGTCTGCGCATCGGCCGACGACGTGCTGACCGCATCGCTCACGATCACGACGTTGTAGTTGTTTTCGTATGCCTGGCGCGCGGTCGATTCCACGCCGATGTTGGTCGCGATGCCGGTCAGCACGACGTCGGTGATGCCGCGGCGACGCAGCTGCACGTCCAGGTCGGTGCCGGTGAACGCGCCCCACTGATGCTTCGTCACGACGATGTCGGACGGCGACACGCCGAGCGCCGGCGCGAACGCGCTCCATTCGGGATCGAGATTCGGCGGCTGCGACGGCGCATCCGTCTTCACCTTCAGCGCCACGCCGCCGTCCGGCAGGTAGCTCGTGTGCACGTAGATGACGGGCAGCCCCCGCGCGCGGAAAGCCGCCGCCAGCCCGACCGTCTTCGCGACGACCTGCGCGCCGGTATAAGGCGTGACCGGCAGCGCGACGATGCCGTTCTGCAGATCGATGGCGACGAGCGCGGCGGTGCGATTGAGCGTCGGAATGGACATGTATCACCCTCACTTTTGTTGTGGAACGGAAGAAACGGCGGCGTCGAGGTGCCGGCTCGATACGGCATTGAGCAACAGCAGCACGCTGATCACCGCCAGGACGACGGCAAGCGCGCGCAGGCCGCGGTCGCTCGCCGGATGGCCGAGCGCGAGACCGACGAGCGCGAACGACAGGCTGCCGCCGACGTACTGCGCGGTGCGGTACAGGCCGGACGCCGTACCGATCCGGCCGTGCGGCGTGCTCTGGTAGAGCGTGGCCTGATTGCCGAGATTGTTGAAACCATTAGGAATACCGAACACAACCGACAGCACAACGATCGCCGCGATCGGCAGGCTGCTCGTCAGCTGGCTCATCACGACGCTGCCGATGCAGAGCAGCGCGGAACCGATGACGAGCACGGGGCGCGCGCCGTGGCGGTGCACGATGCGGGTGGCGAGCATCGTCGTGACCGTGCCGATGCCGGCGACCGGCAGCATCACGAGGCCGGCGTCGGCGGCCGACAGTCCCCTCGCCTCCTGCAGCCACATCGGCAGCGCATAGAAGATCGCGTAGAACACCGCATAGGTGCCGACGCAGCGCAGATACGTGCCGAGCAGCGGACGGTTGTCGGCCAGCATCCGGATGTCGATCAGCGGCGCCGCGGCCCGGCGTTCGCGGCCGATCAACAGCGGCGCCAGCACGAGCGTCGCGGCCAGCAGCAGCCAATCGGGTTCGCGCGACACCGATTGCAGGAACAGCAGCAGGCTCGCGAGCGTCAGCACGAACAACGCCACGCCCGGCAGATCCAGTTCCGTCAGCGTGGCGCGCAGCGTGGTGCGCGCCTGTGCGTCGCGATAGGCCGGGTCGGCCGGGATCCACAGCCAGGCGAACACGAAGGCGGCCAGCACGATCGGCACGTTGATCCAGAAGATCGCGCGCCAGCCGGCGAACTGCACCAGCGCACCGCCGAGCGGCGGGCCGAACGCGACGGCCACCTGCGCCGCGATCGAGATCGCGCCGAGCCCGCCCGTCGGCGTCGCGCCGTTCGCATGCCGCTGCGACCACGCGCGGATCATCGCCATGCCGGCCGGATACGCGGCCGACGTGCCGATGCCGAGCGCGACGCGCGAGGCGACCAGCCAGCCGAGCGTCGGCGCGAACGGCGCGAGCGACGACGCGAACAGCACGATCGCAAGGCCGATGCAGAAGATCCGCTTCGCGCCGAAGCGATCGGCGAGGCGCCCCATCGTCGGCTGGCCGGCGGCCGTCGCCAGATACAGCCCCGACACGAGCCACAGCGTATCGATGCGCGCGTGCGCGGCGTCGGCCGGCGCGAACGCCTGCTGGATGCTCACGAGCGCGACCGCGATCATCGACGAATTCAGCGCGTTGAGCAGCGTGCCGAGCACGATCGGGCCCACCAGCTTCGCCGGCAGGCGCAGGCCTGCGTCGCGTCGGTCGCCGCCGCCTTCGGGCGCGCGGCCGGCGGTCGCACGTGGCGCGCGGCCGGCGGTCGCACGTGGCGCGCGGCCGGATCGATCGTGAGTCGTTTTCATGGCGTCTTCGCGTGATGAATGGGCATCGGTCGGTGAATATCGAACGTGCGTTCACCATACCGCTCCAATCGCCGCGAATGAAATGGATTGTTGCGATGCAAACATTCGCAACTTGAATGGGGAATGTGCGCGGCACGCATGCGAACGGCATACGACGAGCCGACCGCGCACGGCGGGATGCGCCCGTCAGCCTTGCGTGACAGGCGTATGCGCAGCATTCGGGAGGATGGTTTCGGTCGGCGCGGCGCGCGGCGCGCAGCGTCACCGCGCGCGCGGCATGACGGTTTTATGCCGCGCCGCGACACGGGATCAGAGGGGGGGCTCTACCGGGATCGCAGACGTGCCGTTCGTGCAGCGAATGCGAAGGCTGCGTGGCAATGGACGATACGCCGCGCGATCTGCCGAAGCAGATTCGACGCAGCGTGCGGGGATTTCGCTACCGCCGCGGTCCGGGCGGCGGCACGGTCCGGTCAGCGCAGCCCGCCGCTCGCGACGAGGCGCTCGCCGGTCAGCCAGCGTGCATCGTCCGACGCGAGGAACACGGCGACCGACGCGATGTCGTTCGGCTCGCCGAGGCGGCCGAGCGGCGTCTGGCCGAGCACTTGCGTTTCAAGCTCGGAGCCGATGATGCCCGCGCTGTGCGTGCCCTCGGTCACGACCATCCCCGGGTTGATCGCGTTCACGCGGATCTTGCGCGGCGCGAGCTCGAGCGCGAGCACGCCGGTGATCGCGTCGACCGCGCCCTTCGTGCCGCTGTATACGGCGCTGGCCGGCGGCGTGATGCTGGTCACGACCGAGCTGATGTTGATGATGCTCGCGCCTTCGCCGAGATGCTTGGCGGCCGCCTGCGTCGTCAGCAGTACGCCGAACACGTTCGTGTCGAACTGCCGGCGATAGTGTTCTTCGGTGATCGCTTCGATCGGCGCGAATTCGTACACGCCGGAATTGTTGACGACCACGTCGAGACGGCCATACGTGTCGATCGCGGTATCGACGATGCGTTGCACGTCGGCCGCCTTCGACACGTCGCCGCCGACCGCGACCGCGCGGCCGCCCGCTTCGGTGATCGCGCTCACGACCGCATCCGCGCCCGCCTTGCTGCTCGCGTAGTTGACGACGACCGCCGCGCCTGCGTCGGCCAGTGCCTTCGCGATGGCCGCGCCGATGCCCTTCGATGCGCCCGTGACGATCGCGACCTTGCCTGCCAGCTTGCTCATGATTTCATTCCTCAGTCAGAAGACCTTCGATGGATGGCGCCGGTCGCCGCGACGATGCGTCGATGCATCGATGCGTTGCGATGGCGACCGGCCTGACTGGCAATTTACGTTGCCGCACCGCAGCGATAAAGCGGCTCGACGCGAATTGACTGGCGGAGTTTGCCGAACAATCGACCGGGCGCCGTCAGCCCGCGCTCAGCCATGCGTGGACGACCTCGCCGTCCAGCCCGTCGAGCGCGCCGTCGTAGACGATCCGTCCCCGCCCCATCACCGCGACGCGCCGCGCGAGCCGCGGTGCGAGCTGCAGCCGCTGCTCGATCAGCACGATCGCGACGCCGTCAGCCTGCAGCGCGGCGAGGCACGCGCCGACCTCGCCGACCGCGAGCGGCGCGAGCCCTTCGGCCGGTTCGTCGACGATCAGCACGCGCGGGCGGCCGGCAAGCGCGCGCACCAGCGCGAGCACCTGCTGCTCGCCGCCCGACAGCCGCCCGGCTTTCACGTCCGCGCGCGCGGCCAGCAGCGGAAAACGCTCGAACAGGCGGTCGAGCGCCGTGCGTTCGGCTGCGCCGCTCGCGCCGCGCAAACCGAGCCGCAGGTTGTCGCGCACGCTCAGCAATGGAAACACGTCGCGGCTTTCGGCAACGTAAGCCACGCCGCGCCGCGCGATCTCGAAGGTGCGCGTCCCCGCGCATTCGGCACCGGCGACGCGCACCGAGCCGGCCGTGCGCACGAGCCCCATCACGGCCTTCGCGAGCGTCGAGCGACCCGAGCCGTTGCGGCCGAGCAGCGCGAGCGTCTCGCCCGGCGCCAGCGCGAGATCGACGCCGTCGAGCACGGGCTGCATCCCGTACCACGCGCGCAGCCCGCGAATGTCGAGCACGGCGCTCATGTCGCGCCCTCGCCCAGGTACGCGGCACGCACGCGCGCATCGGCGCGGATCGCGTCGGGCGCGCCGGTCGCGACCACCGCGCCGCGCACGAGCACCGTGATGCGCTCGGCGAAACCGAACACCGCGTCCATGTCGTGCTCGATCATCAGCACCGTGCGGCCCTGCGTCGTCGCGCGGATCAACGCGATCATCCGCGCCGCCTGCACGCGGCTCATGCCGGCCGTCGGCTCGTCGAGCAGCAGTGTACGCGCGCCGCTCGCAAGCGCGATTCCGAGATCGAGCGCGCGCTGCTCCGCATAGCTCAGTTCGCCGGCCGGCGTGTCGCGCCGCGCGTCGAGGCCGATATCGTGCAGCACGCGCGCGGCCGCGAGATCGACCGACGCCGATTCGCGCAGCCGGTTCCACCAGCGCCGCCGCTCGGCCGGCGCATGCAGCGCCGCGCAGCGCAGGTTGTCGAATACGCTCAGGCGCGCGAATACGCTCGTCTGCTGGAAACTGCGGCCGATGCCGAGGCGGCTCGCGACGACCGGTCCGCGCCCCCGCAGCTCGACACCGTGCAGCACGACGCGCCCGCGCGTCGGCCGCGTCGCGCCGGCGATCACGCCGAACAGCGTCGACTTGCCCGCGCCGTTCGGCCCGATCAGCGCGTGGCGCTCGCCGGCCGCGATGCTCAGATCGACACCGTCGAGCACGGTCTGCGCGCCGAAGCGCTGCACGACGCCGTGAAGCGCGATCGCGTTGCCGTTCATCGCGCGTTCTCCCGCGTGGCGACCGCCGCGCCGTGCCCGAGCCGCGCGCGCCAGCTCCACAGCAGCGTGCCGATGCCGGCAGCCGAAACCGCGACGGCCCAGCCGACCGGCGTATCGGCGTCGATGCCCCATGCGCCGAACGCGAGGCGTGCGCCGTCGTCCTGCGCGAAGCGCCATGCATAACCGAGCTCGGCCGCGCAGACGATCGCGACGCTCCAGAACGCGCACGCGGCGACGCCGCACAGCGCACGCCACCGCTCGACCGCCGGCGCGCCGCGCCGCAGCACCCGCGCGAGCGCCTGTGCCATACCCGCGATCCCGCCCGGCGCGGCCACGACGATCGCGACGAACAGCACGCCGAGATACAGCGCCCACGCGCGCGACACGCCGGCGACGCCGATACTCAGCGCGGTCAGCACGGCCGCGCCGGCCGCCGGCCCGAAGAATGCGCCGGTGCCGCCGATCACCGCGGCGATCAGCACGGTCGCCGAGCGCGCCATCGACACGCTGTCGGGCGTCGCGATCTCGACGTCGATCAGCGTCAGCGTGCCGGCGATACCCGCAAAGAACGATGCGCAGACAACCATCGCGAGCCGCACGCGACGCGGATCGGTGCCGAGCGCCGCGACGCGCGCCGGGTTGTCGCGCACCGCGTTCGCGAGCCGTGCGAGCGGCGTGCGCGTGAGCGCATGCATCGCCCACGCCGACACGACGCACCAAGCGGCGATCACCGCATACGCGTGCGCCGGCGCGCCGAAATACCCGTTGCCCCACGGCGCGCCGCCCGCACGGTCGATCGGCACGCCGCCGATCCCGCCGAACCACGCGGGCACGCTCCATGCGGCCGCCGCGACGCATTCGCCGAGCCCGAGCGTGATCATCGCGAACGCGGTGCCGGAACGGCGCGTCGCCAGCAGCCCGGCGACGCACCCGAAGCCCGCGCCGGCCACGCCGCCAACGAGCGGCAACAGCGGCAGCGGGCCGCCGACGCGATTGAACCAGTGCGCGGCCGCGAACGCGCCGAGACCCGCGAACGCCGCATGCCCGAACGACAGCAGCCCGGTCGTGCCGAGCTGCAGGTTGTACGACAGCGCGAGCACGACGAGCGCGGCCGTCTGCGCGAGATAGCCGAGCACCGCGCCGTGCGGCCACAGCCACGCGGGCAGCGCGAAGCAGGCGGCGAACAGCGCCCAGCGCGCGCATCCGGCCACTGCGCGGCTACGCATCGGCACGCTCGCCGAACAACCCGCGCGGCCGCGCGACCAGTACCGCGACGAGCAGCAGGTACGGCACGAGCGGCGCCAGTTGCGCGATCGACACGGCGGCCACGCTGTCGGGCAACGCGAGGCCCGTCCATTGCGCGAGGTCGCGCAGCGACGTGTCGCTCGCGGCCGCGAAGGTCTGCGCGAAGCCGACCGCGAGCGACGCGACGAATGCGCCGCCGAGCGAGCCGAGCCCGCCGATCACGACGATCGCGAACACGACCGACCCGACGGTCTCGGCCAGCGCCGGTTCGATCACCGCGAGCGGCGCGCCGATCACGCCGGCCAGCGCCGCGAGCGCGGTGCCCGCGCCGAACAGCGCCGTCATCACGCGCGGCACGTCGTAGCCGAGCGCCTCGACCGCGGCGCGATGCGTGAGCGCCGCGCGCACGACGAGCCCGAGGCGCGACGCGCGCAGCAACACGCCGAGCGCGATCAGCATCGTCGCGGACATCGCCATCATGAACAGCCGGTAACGCGGCAGCGCGAGGCCGAACACGTTCGCCGGCGCGCCGTCGAACAGCGGCGGCACGGGCGCCGGCAGCGGCGCGAGGCCCCACGCGAGTTTCGCGCCCTCGCCGATCAGGTACGCGAGCCCGAAGGTCAGCAGCAGTTCGCTCGTATGGCCGCGCGCCTGCACGCGGCGCAGCAGCACGCGCTCGCAGCCGGCGCCGAGCAGCCCGACCGCCAGCGGCGCGAGCACGAGCGCGGGCCAGAAGCCCGCATGGGCCGCGATGCCGTAGCCGACGTACGCACCGAGCATGTAGAAGCTCGCATGCGCGAAGTTGAGTACGCCCTGCACGCTGAAGATCAACGTGAGGCCGGCCGACAGCATGAACAGCAGCAAGCCGTAGCTGAGGCCGTTGAAGGCCTGGAGCACGAACTCGTGCACCGCGCGTCGTCAGGCGGCGAGCGGTTCGAGCGCGGCGCGCAGCGCGTCGGGCAGCGGCACCGGGCGGCGCGTGCCGCGATCGACGTACACGTGCACGAAATGCCCCTGCGCGGCGGGCGACGCATCGCCTTGCGCGAACAGCCCGACTTCGTAGCGCACGCTCGACGTGCCGAGCTTCACGACGCGCAGGCCCGCATCGACCGATTGCGGGAACACGAGCGGCGCGAAATAGTTGCACTGCGTCTCGACGACCAGGCCGATCGTCTGCCCGTGCTCGACGTCGAGTACGCCCGCGCGGATCAGGTACTCGTTCACGACGGTGTCGAAGTAGCTGTAGTAGACGACGTTGTTCACGTGCCCGTAGACGTCGTTGTCCATCCAGCGGGTCGTGATCGGCAGGAAGTGGCGATAGGCGTCGCGCGGACGCGGCTGCGGCTTGTCGGACATGGCGATGGCGCTCAGGACGATGGAAGCGAAGGGAACGATGCGGACGATGGGGACGACTGGAACGACGCGCGGCGGCCGAAGCACGCGGCGCGCCGGCCAGCAACGCCGTGCCGCGTCGCGATCGCGCGCGGCACGGCGAACGGCGCGCGGCGGGCAGGCCGGCCCGTCACTGCCCCGGCCGGTCGACGAATTCGAAATCGAGGCCGCGCGCGCGCATCCAGTCGGCGAGCGCGACGCCCGTGCCGGCGCGCCACGGGCGCAGCAGCGGCGGATCGACGAGCTTGTATTCGAGCAGTTCAGGCGACAGCGATACCGTGCCCGACGCCCGCACGTGGTACGCGATGATCAGCTCGTTCTTGCGGATGAATTCGTACACGCCGACGAGCGATACCTGCTCGGCCTTCAGCGCGGTTTCCTCGAACACCTCGCGCGCGATGCCGTCCTCGGGCGTCTCGCCGTTTTCGAGGAAGCCGGTGATCAGCGCGAACATCCCCTCGGGCCACGCCGCGTTGCGCGCGAGCAGGATCTTGCCGTCGAGTTCGACGATCGCGGCGACGACCGGCAGCGGGTTGTTCCAGTGCACGTAGCCGCAGGTATCGTCGGGGCAGGCCTGGCGAATGCGGCCGCCTTCGTGGTCGGGATCGGGCCGCTCGGTCAGCGGGCTCGCGCAGCGCGGGCAAAAACGGTAGTCGGCGGTGGTCATCGATGGGGCATGGCGAGCGCCGGACGGTAGCCTGCAGGCCGCGTCGGGCACCCGCTCGGCGCGGGAAAGGCTTCATTCTAGCGAGTTTGCCCGCGCCGGATACGATCCGGCCCCGCTGGCGTCAGGATGACCGGCGCCCACGTGCGGCGGTCGCCGCGAAACCGGCCGCACCCGCCAGCAGCGCGGCCGCCGCGACCCACAGCGCGGGCGTAAACGACCCGAAGCGCGCGGCCAGCGGCGCCGCGACGAGCGGCCCGAGTATCTGCCCGACGCCATACGACGCGGTCGCGTAGCCCATCAGTCCGGCCGCGCGCTCGCCGTGCAGGCGCCGCGCCTCGCGCATCGCGAACAGCGTGATCGCGGTGAACGGCAGGCCGAGCAGCGCGCTGCCGATCGAGAAACCGGCCGCGTTCGGCCACACGATCCCGGCCGCGATGCCGAGCGCCTGCGTCGCGCAGCCGGCCGCCAGCAGCAGCCGGTTGTCCCAGTGCCCGGGCAGCCGCGCGGCGGTGATCGCGCCGACGATCAGCGCCGCGCCGAACATCGGCCAGAACAGGTCGGGCCACGGCGAGCCGGCCGGCAGCGCGGCGCGCGCGATCACCGGCAGGAACGTCGCGGTGATGATGTAGCCGAAGCCCGGCGCGCCGTACAGCACGACGAGCCACGCGGCGTCCGCGCGACCGCTTCGCGTGCCGGCCGGCGCCGCCGGGGCGGCGGGTGCGCCAGGCGCCGCATGTGACGCGGCGGCCGGCGGCATGGCCTGCGCGCGCGGGGCCGCGGTCGAATCCGGCGCCGCACCGAACGTGCGCCAGATCGCGACCGACAGCACGGCCGACAACGCCGCGAAGCCCAGCCAGCCCACCGCCGCGCGCTGGCCGGCCAGCGCGCTGCCGATCAGCCCGGTCGCCACGATGCCGACGCCCGGCCCCGCGTAGATCACCCCGCTCCATTCCGGCGCATGCAGCTCGGCCAGGCGCCGCAGCCCCCATTGCGACATGAACACGAACGTCCACGCGCTGACGACGCCCGCGACGAAACGCACGACGAGCCACGCCGGCAACCCGTGGCCGACGCCCATCGCGGCGGTCAGCAGCACGGTCGCCGCGAGCCCGAAGCGCACCATCCGCGCGGGCGCGACGCGCAGCGCCGCGCAACTGACCGCGCCGGCGAAGTAGCCCGCGTAGTTCGCCGATGCGAGCCAGCTGCCAGCCTTCAGCCCGATCGAGCCGTCCGCGAGCATCAGCGGCAACAGCGGCGTGAACGCGAAACGGCCGACACCGAGCACGACGGCCAGGCCGACCATGCAGGCGAGCGCGGCCGCGCGGGCGCGGCGGTCGGCCTCGTCGGACGAAAACGCGCGGGCGGCGGCGGTCGAAGCATCGAAGCGGGACATGGCGGCATGGGCCGGCACGTCGCGCGCCGGCCGATCGGAAATCGGAATGGATCCATCCTAGCTTGACCAAACGTTCTCGAAAAATGAATAATTGAGAATCGACTCATCCTCTGGAGAGAATCATGGACCTGTCGGCGCTGGCGATCTTCCGGGCGGTCGTGCGCGAGAACGGCGTGACGCGCGCGGCGGCCAAGCTCAATCGCGTGCAGTCGAACGTCACGACGCGCATCAAGCAGCTGGAGGAGGAACTCGGCGCGGCGCTGTTCGTGCGCGACGGCCGCCGGCTCGTGCTGACGCCGGCCGGGCATACGCTGCTGCCGTATGCGGAGCGCCTGCTCGCGCTCGCCGACGAGGCGCGCGACGCGGTGCGCGAGGACACGCCGCGCGGGCGGCTGCGGCTCGGCACGATGGAAAGCACGGCCGCGAGCCGGCTGCCGACCATCCTCGCGCGCTACCACCACGCATGGCCCGACGTGTCGCTCGAACTGGTGACGGGCACGACGGGGTGCCTGATCGACCGCGTGCGCGACTTCGAGATCGACGCCGCGCTGTTCGCGCGCCCGCCCGAGCCGGACACGCTGCCCGACACGTTCGAGACGGCGCCGATCTTCCGTGAGGATCTCGTGCTGCTCACGCCGCGCGGCCATCCGCCGGTGCGTACGCCGCGCGACGTGATCCTGCCGACGCTGATCGCGTTCGAGCGCGGCTGCGCGTATCGCAAGTACGTCGAGCAGTGGTATGCGGCGCACGGCGTGAAGCCGGCGCGCGTGCTCGAGCTCGGCTCGTATCACGCGATCGTCGCGTGCGTCGCGGCCGGCGCGGGCATCGCGGTCGCGCCGCGTTCGGTGCTCGATCTGCAGCCCGAGACGGGCAACGTCGCCGCGCACACGATTCCCGAACTCGAAGGCATCGACACGCTGCTCGGGTGGCGGCGCGGTCATGCGTCGGCGGCGCTCGCCGCGCTGCGCGATGCGCTCACCGACGCCGCGTGGCGGCCCGGCGACGTGGCGCAGCCGAGCCCGACCGTGCCGGCGTGACCCGTGCGCACGCGCGCCGCCTCGAGCGACGCGCATGAGCCGCACAAACAAAACGACCCGACCGGCATCTGCCGATGGGGTCGTTTTTCGATTCACGCGATGCCGTCATTGCGACCGCATCGCGTCGGTCGTGCAACGATCAGAGCCGTTCCTCGATCCAGCCCTTCACGCCGGCCAGCGCGCCCGGCAGGTTCGCCGGCTCGGTGCCGCCCGCCTGCGCCATGTCCGGACGGCCGCCGCCCTTGCCGCCCACTTGCTGCGCGACGAAGTTCACGAGCTCGCCGGCCTTGACCTTCTTGCTCGCGTCCGGCGTGACGCCCGCGATCAGGCTGACCTTGCCGCCTTCGACGGCCGCCAGCACGATCGCCGCGCTCTTCAGCTTGTCCTTGAGCTTGTCGACCGTTTCGCGCAGCGTCTTCGCATCGGCGCCGTCGAGCGTCGCGGCCAGCACGTACACGCCGCCGATTTCGACGGCCTGCTGCGCGAGCTCGTCGCCCTGGCTCGACGCGAGCTTCGACTTCAGCGCGCCCAGCTCCTTCTCGAGCGACTTCACCTGCTCCTGCACCTGCGCGATGCGCTGCGTGAGTTCCGACGGCTGCGCCTTCAGCGCCGCTGCCGCTTCGTTCACGCGCGCGTCGAGTTCCTGCACGTAGCGCACCGCGTTGTCGCCGGTGATCGCCTCGACGCGGCGGATGCCGGCCGCGACGCCGCCTTCCATCACGATCTTGAACAGGCCGATGTCGCCGGTGCGGTGCACGTGCGTGCCGCCGCACAGTTCGCGCGAGAAGCCGAGATCGAGCACGCGCACTTCATCGCCGTACTTCTCGCCGAACAGCGCCATCGCGCCGCCCTTCACCGCTTCGTCGTACGGCATCACGCGCACGATGCCCGGCGCGTTGGCCAGGATCTCGTCGTTGACGATCTGCTCGACGCGACGGATTTCGTCGTCGGTCATCGGTGCGTTGTGCGCGAAGTCGAAACGGGTCTTTTCCGCGTCGACGAGCGAACCCTTCTGCTGCACGTGCGCGCCGAGCACTTCGCGCAGCGCCTTGTGCATCAGGTGGGTGGCCGAGTGGTTGCGCTGCGTGCGCGCGCGGCGATGCGCGTCGATTTCCGCGCGCAGCACGTCGCCGACCTTGAGCGTGCCCTGCTCCAGCGTGCCATGATGGCCGATCACGTCGGCCTGCACCTTCAGCGTGTCGGCCACCGAGAAGCGCGTCGCGGCGTTCGCGAGCACGCCCTGGTCGCCGACCTGGCCGCCCGATTCCGCGTAGAACGGCGTGTGGTCGAGCACGACGACCGCATCCTGGCCGGCCTTCACTTCGTTGACGGCCGAACCGTCGACGTACAGCGCGACGACCTTCGCGTCGTCGAACGCGATTTCCTCGTAACCGTGGAACGTGGTCTTCGCGCCCGAGTATTCGAGGCCCTGCGTGGCCTTGAACTTGCCGGCCGCGCGCGCCTGCTCGCGCTGACGCGCCATCGCGTCGTCGAATGCCGGCTCGTCCACCGTCATCCCGCGCTCGCGGCACACGTCGGCCGTCAGGTCCAGCGGGAAGCCGTACGTGTCGTGCAGCTTGAATGCGAGCTCGCCGTCGAGCACCTTGCCGCCCTTCGCGTCGACGTCGGCAAGCGCGGCCTCGAGGATCGACATGCCGTGCTCGATCGTCTCGAAGAAGCGCTCTTCTTCCTGACGCAGCACGTCGGTCACGCGCTGTTCGGCTTCCTTCAGCTCCGGATAGGCGGTGCCCATCTCGGCGACGAGATCGGCCACCAGCTTGTGGAAGAACGCGCCCTTGCGGCCGAGCTTGTAGCCGTGGCGGATCGCGCGGCGCACGATCCGGCGCAGCACGTAGCCGCGGCCTTCGTTGCCGGGAATCACGCCGTCGACGATCAGGAACGAGCACGCGCGGATGTGATCGGCGATCACCTTCAGCGAGTTGTTCGTGAGGTCGCTGATCTCGGTCACGCGCGCGGCGGCCTTGATCAGGTTCTGGAACAGGTCGATCTCGTAGTTGCTGTGCACGTGCTGCAGCACCGCGGCGAGACGCTCGAGGCCCATGCCGGTGTCGACCGACTGCTTCGGCAGGCGCGTCATGTTGCCCTGCGCGTCGCGGTTGAACTGCATGAACACGAGGTTCCAGATCTCGATGTAGCGGTCGCCGTCTTCTTCGGGCGACCCCGGCGGGCCGCCCCACACGTCCGGGCCGTGGTCGTAGAAGATTTCCGTGCACGGGCCGCACGGGCCGGTGTCGCCCATCGTCCAGAAGTTGTCAGACGCGTAGCGCGCGCCCTTGTTGTCGCCGATCCGGATGATCCGCTCGGTCGGCACGCCGACCTCCTTCGCCCAGATGTCGTAGGCTTCGTCGTCTTCCTGGTAGACGGTCACCCACAGCTTGTCCTTCGGCAGCTGGTAGACCGTGGTCAGCAGCTCCCACGCGAACTTGATCGCGTCCTGCTTGAAGTAGTCGCCGAACGAGAAGTTGCCGAGCATCTCGAAGAACGTGTGGTGGCGCGCCGTGTAGCCGACGTTCTCGAGGTCGTTGTGCTTGCCGCCCGCGCGCACGCTGCGCTGCGCCGTGGTGGCACGCGAGTACGGGCGCGGGTCCGTGCCGAGGAAGACGTCCTTGAACTGGACCATGCCCGAGTTCGTGAACATCAGCGTGGGGTCGTTACCGGGCACGAGGCTCGACGAGCGGACGATCGTGTGGCCCTTCGATTCGAAGAATTTGAGGAATTTCTCGCGGATTTCGGCAGCTTTCATGGCGTGCGGGGACAGTCTGGCAAAGACGGCTTCAAACGCCGGCGCCCCAGGCGGGGCGCGCGGCGGCATGGATTCGGAAACGATCGATTATACGGGATCGGGGCCGGCTTCCGGGCAAAGCGCCGGCGAGGCGGCTCGACCCTCCGGACGACCGGTCGGAGCCTGTTCCCGCTGATAACGGGCTTGCGCTGAGCACGTTATCAGCGGGAACAGGCTCCAGGCCACCCGCGCGGCCGATTCGCCTTAAGATGCTCGGCATGCCAATCGGCCTTGCCCGACAACGCAGGCCCGCCATGAAAGGAGACGATTCGACGATGGGTGCCCTGAGCCATATCCGCGTGCTGGACCTGACCCGCGTGCTCGCGGGCCCGTGGTGCGCGCAGACCCTTGCCGATTTCGGCGCGGACGTGATCAAGGTCGAGCGCCCGGGCGCCGGCGACGACACGCGCCACTGGGGGCCGCCGTACCTGAAGGACGCGGACGGCGCGGATACCGCCGAGGCCGCGTACTACCTCGCGGCGAACCGCAACAAGCGCTCGGTGACGGTCGACATCGCGACGCCGGAAGGCCAGCAGATCGTGCGCGAGCTTGCCGCGCAGAGCGACGTCGTGCTCGAGAACTACAAGGTCGGCCAGTTGAAGAAATACGGGCTCGACTATGAATCCCTTCGCGCGGTGAAGCCCGATCTCGTCTACTGCTCGGTCACGGGCTTCGGTCAGACCGGCCCGTACGCGCATCGCGCCGGCTACGACTTCATCGTGCAGGGGATCGGCGGCTTCATGAGCATCACCGGCGAGCGCGACGGCGAGCCGGGCGGCGGCCCGCAGAAGGCCGGCGTCGCGATCGCCGATCTCGCGACCGGCCTCTATTCGACGATCGCCGTGCTCGCCGCCCTCGCGCACCGCGACCGCACGGGCGAAGGCCAGTACATCGACATGGCGCTGCTCGACGTGCAGGTCGCGCTGCTCGCGAACATGAACACCAACTTCCTCGCGAGCGGCAAGCCGCCGGTGCGCTGGGGCAACGCGCATCCGAACATCGTGCCGTACCAGACGTTCCAGACGAGCGACGGCTGGATCATCGTCGCGGTCGGCAACGACGGGCAGTTCCGCAAGTTCGTCGAGGCGGGCGGGCGGCCCGAGCTGGCGGACGACGCGCGCTTCGCGACGAACCCGTCGCGCGTGCGCCATCGCGACACGCTGGTGCCGATCCTCGCGGAGATGGTGAAGGCGCGCGGCAAGGCCGACTGGATCGGCGCGCTCGAAGCGGCCGGCGTGCCGTGCGGGCCGATCAACGATCTCGGCGAGGTGTTCGACAACGAGCAGGTGGTCGCGCGCGGGATGCAGGTGTCGCTACCGCATCCGTGCGGCGCGGACGTGAAGCTCGTGCGCAACCCGATCCGGATGAGCGCGACGCCGCCCGACGCGCGCACGGCCCCGCCGCTGCTCGGCGCGCAGACGGAAGACGTGCTGCGCGACATGCTCGGCTACGACGATGTGCGGATCGCCGCGTTGAAGGCGAAGCAGGCGATCTGAGCGGCGCGGCGGCGGGCCGGAACGGGGGCGCCCGCCGTCCGGTCAGCGCCGGGCCAGCGTATCGCAGCCGCCGGCCAGCGCCGCAAGCGCCGCGCGCGATGGCGAACGCACAACTGCCGCGTAGCCACCGTGCCCGGCCCACAGACCGTCGACGGCGATGGCGACCGCGTCCGAATCCGCCGCGGCCAGGAAGACGACCGGCGGCGGCGGCTCGGACGCAATGCGATCACGGATATCCAGCCGCCCGATCTGCTGCGGAAATCCGCGCGCGAGGTCGGCCGGGTCGAGCTGCCGTTGCGCGACGATCGTCGAAAAGGACTCGAGGTGCGCGGCCAGATCCGCCGACGCCACGCATTGCCGGGGGGCACGCCCATCCGCATAAGTCACCTGCACCGCGAACCGCGCCGCGGGCTGTGAGCGCTGCGCGGTCAGCGTGAGCGCAGCGGTCGTATAGGTCAGCGACATCACTTCGTCGGGCAGCACGCTGAGCAGGTCGGTGCCGGGATCGATCCGTATGGGGCTGTCGGTCCAGTCGGCGACGCTGCGCCAGCCGAAACCGGCGAGCAGACCGATCAGCATCGCCAGACACGGGATCGCGAATCGCGTTGCCGATACGATCTTCACGATACCTGCACCGCGGTTCCCATCGGAGCCCAGTCGAACAGTTGCTTCGCGTCGGCCTCGCCTCGAGCCGCTCGACATGGCCCCTCCTTCCAATCGAATTGAACAGGCCGTCACTTTATCGGCCCGGCCGATCAGAAAGTCATGGGGTTGGTCACAACACGCAGTCGGTTGCGCGTCGCGCCCAAGACAATCGGACGCGCAGCAAGGCGCACGTCGCGCCGCGACGCATCGCATGAAATTCGCGCTTGGTTAAAAAATGTGTCCGATTCGGTGAACCACGACCGGCAGTCAGCCCGTCGTCCCCAGCGCCTCGAGCCAGCCGCGCGCTTCCGGCCATTCCCCGAGCCCGCTGTCCGCGTTGATGTGGCCGCGCGGGCCGAGGTCGTGAAAGGCGCTGCCCCACGCGTACGCGCAGCCGCGTGCGAACGCGAGCGAACCGTACGGATCGTCGCTGCTCGCGACGACGCAGGTCGGAAACGGCACTCGCTCGTGCGGCACCGGGCCGAAGCCGTGCGCGTCGGCCGGAAACGCCGGCCCGGCAGGATCGGGCAGCGCGACCAGCAATGCGCCGCGCACTTTCGCGAGCGCGGCCGGCCGCGCGTAGCGGGTCGCCCACCATGCGGTGGTCAGGGTGCCGAGACTATGGGCGGCGATGAGCACGGGCCCGCGCGCGGCTTCGACCGCACGATCGAGCGCGAGACACCAGCCATTGCGGAACGCGTGGTTCCAGTCCGGCATCGCAATCCGCACGAAACGCGGATCGGCGCGCTCCCAACGGCTTTGCCAGTGAAGCGAGCCCGAATTGGCGTAACCCGGCAAGACGAAAACGACGGAGTCGGTCATGGAAGGATTCGTCGACGAATGGAGTCATGTAGTAGCGTCGACGAAGTGTCGCACACCCGCCTCTCCCTGATGGTGCCTGTCAAAATCCGGGGGATGTGCTTGAACTTCGAGCGGGTCGTGACGCGTTCAGGCAGGCGCACGACCGCGGCCGGCGGTCAGGGCGCCCGCATCGCGGGCGCCTGCCGGCGTGGATCAGCGTACGCCGGCCCCGACCAGGCCGCCTGCCGCCGCGCCGGCCACCGTGCCGACCGGGCCGCCCGTGATCAGGTAGCCGAGCGCGCCGCCCGCGGCCGCGCCGATCCCGGCGTTACGCTGCGTATGCGTCATCGCGCATGCGCCGAGTTGCGACAGGGCCGCGACGATTACCGCGGTACGAACGAGAAAAGTGGTCTTCTTCATCATGGTTGTTGGCTTCCTTCCACCGCGCAAAATTGCGACCGGCGGCGTTGAATCGGTAGAGCCATCATAGGAAAAGCCGAACGGCGCGGGCAATCCGATTTACGTCGTGTTACAGCCGACACACACTCGATATATTGCGACACGCATCGCGACTGGACCGCGGCCGACCGGCGGGCCGCGCGGGACGGACCCCGGTCAGGTAGAATTACAGGATTAAACCGGCGCGACGCGCCGACACAACCCTGACGCCAACCGCATGAGCACCGAACGCAACGACGCCCCCGCGGCTTCCAATTTCATCCGCAACATCATCGACGACGACAACCGCACCGGCAAATGGGGCGGCCGCGTCGAGACGCGCTTCCCGCCCGAGCCGAACGGCTATCTGCACATCGGTCACGCGAAGAGCATCTGCCTGAACTTCAGCGTCGCGCGCGACTACGGCGGCGTGTGCCACCTGCGCTTCGACGACACGAACCCGGAAAAGGAAAGCGTCGAATACGTCGACTCGATCGTCGACGCGGTGCGCTGGCTCGGCTTCGACTGGCGCAAGGACGCGGTCGATCACCAGTATTTCGCGAGCGACTACTACGACAAGCTGTACGAGTTCGCCGAGCTGCTGATCAAGCGTGGCAAGGCGTACGTCGACAGCCAGAGCGCCGACGAGATGCGCGCGAACCGCGGCTCGCTGACCGAAGGCGGCAAGCCGTCGCCGTTCCGCGAGCGCACGCCGGAGGAAAACCTCGACCTGTTCCGCCGGATGAAGGCCGGCGAGTTCAAGGAAGGCGAGCACGTGCTGCGCGCGAAGATCGACATGGCTTCGCCGAACATGAACATGCGCGACCCGGTGATCTACCGGATCCGCTACGCGCACCACTACCGCACCGGCGACGCATGGTGCGTGTATCCGATGTACGACTACACGCACTGCATCTCGGATGCGCTCGAAGGCATCACGCATTCGCTGTGCACGCTCGAATTCGAGGATCACCGCCCGCTGTACGACTGGGTGCTGAACGAACTCGCGGAAGCCGGCGTGTTCACGCGCCCGCTGCCGCAGCAGATCGAATTCTCGCGGCTGAACCTCACGTACGCGATCACCAGCAAGCGCAAGCTGCTGCAGCTCGTCACCGAAGGCCACGTCGACGGCTGGGACGACCCGCGCATGCCGACGATCGTCGGCGTGCGCCGCCGCGGCTTCACGCCCGAGAGCATTCACCTGTTCTGCGAGCGGATCGGCGTGACGAAGATCGATTCGTGGATCGACATGAGCGTCTTCGAAGGCGCGCTGCGCGACGACCTCGACGACAAGGCCGCGCGTACAGTCGCGGTGCTCGATCCGCTGAAGCTCGTGATCGACAACTATCCGGAAGACCTCGAGGAAGCCTGCACGGCGCCCGTGCATCCGCATCATCCGGACCGCGGCGTGCGCACGTTCCCGATCTCGCGCGAACTGTGGATCGAGCGCGAGGATTTCGTCGAGAACCCGCCGAAGGGCTATTTCCGCCTGTTCCCGGGCAACAAGGTACGCCTGCGCTACGGCTACGTGATCGAATGCACGGGCTTCGACAAGGACGCCGACGGCAACGTGACGGCCGTGCACTGCAACTACTTCCCGGACAGCAAGTCGGGCACGGAAGGCGCGAACAACTACAAGGTCAAGGGCAACATCCACTGGGTCAGCGCGAAGCACGCGCAGCCGGCCGAAGTGCGGATCTACGACCGCCTGTTCAAGGAGCCGCATCCGGACGCGGGCGGCGCGAACTTCCTCGACGCGCTGAACCCCGATTCGAAGAAGATCGTGCAGGCGTACGTCGAGCCGGGCAACGGCGACATCGCGCCGGAAACGCGCGTGCAGTTCGAGCGCCACGGCTACTTCGTTGCGGATCGTGTCGATTCGAAGCCGGGCAAGCCGGTGTTCAACCGGATCGTCGGGTTGCGCGACAGCTGGGGCAAGCCGGCTTGACGGCCTGTTCCGCGCGGCGGCATGCGGATTCGCAAACCGCCGTTGCCTGATCATGAAAAAACCGGCTCCAGGGCCGGTTTTTTCATGTGAGTCGAAGCGAAACGCGGCAGCGTCCGTTCACGCACCCGACAACCGCCGATGCAGCTCCACCAGCGACAGCTTCGTGCGAAACAGCCGCGCGAGACTGCGGCTCGCATACGCATCGATGTCGCCCGGCACGGTCCAGCGATACGCATCCATCTCCGGAATCATCGAGCCGTCGCGGCGGCTCGGAAACAGCGACGTACACGTGCAGTGCGCGGGGTCGATCTCGCCTTCGGCCGCCAGCACCGCGAACAGGTGCAGGTCCTTGTCGTGCCGGTACGCGAAGCGGCCGAGATCGAGCAGCCGCGCGGCGTCCAGCTCGATGCCGGTTTCCTCCAGCAGTTCGCGCAGCGCGGCGTCGGCCGGCGTCTCGCCCGGCTCGCCCTGCCCCTTCGGGATGTCCCAGTGCGTGGTGTCGGTCGCGTGCGCGAGGAACACGCGGCCGGCCGCATCGAGGATCACGACGCCGCATGACACCGTGCGCGGCGCGCCGCCCCGCTTCGTCACGCGCGTGCTCAGCGCTTCTGCAACTGCCACTTGCCCGCGGCCGTCTTGCAGTAGACGGGCTTGAGCGTCATCGTCTGGCCCTTCGCCGTGATTTCGGTCGCGATTTCGCGGCAGGTCTTGCCGTCCGCCTCGGTCGTGCTCGGCGTGAGCTTCGCGTCGATCTGCGTGCCGCGGCCGCTGCTCTGCCACGTCGTGGTTTCGCCGTCCTTGCCTTCGTCGCGCGCCTGCACGACCGCCTTCGAGAGCGACGCGCGGTCGGCCTTGCTGAAATAGCTGATCGGCGTGTCGTTCAGGAAGTTCAGGTTGTTCTGCGCATGGGCGGGCAGCATCGCGGCTGCGCACGCGGCGCCGGCCAGCACGCGCGTGACGACGGAAAGGGATGCACGCATCGACATGTTTTTCTCCTTGGATGTTCGATCGAACGGCGCGGTGCATGCCGGCCTTCCGGCGGCCGGCGCTCCGGCACGCGCCACGCCCGTCAGCGAGCGAGCATAGCATGCGTGCTGCGATGAATGCCTTCTAGGGCTTGGCCGGTGCGCCCGTTTGCTGATATCCGTCAGTCAGCGTGCCAAGGAACGCGATCACGTCCTTGATCTCGGCCGCATTCAGCGCCGGCTGGTCGCCGCGCTTGCGGTCGAACGGCGGCTCGCGGTTGATGTTCGTCCAGTAGCGCTTTGGCAAATCGTCGTAAATCTGCACCTTGCCGTGCACGACCGGATAGAACTTCTCCGGATGGATGTCGCGTTCGACGTAGAAGCGCATCACGTCCTCGAGCGAGTGATACACGCCGTTGTGGAAGAACGTCTTGCGCAGCGCGACGTTGCGCAGCGACGGCGTGCGGAACAGCCCGCAGAATTCGTCACGCCCTTTCAGGTCGGTGCGCTCAGGCCCGCACGCGCCGAGATCGTAAAAGCGCGGGTCGCGATTGACAGGCAACGCGCGGTTGCGCGGCACCGCGATCGCGATCAGCCCGAAATCGCTGAACTGCGGCGGGCCGCCTTCGAGCGTGCGCTGGCTGATGTGGCAACTCGCGCAGTTGCCCTTCTTCTCGTCGTTGAACAGCTGCAGCCCGTGCAACTCCGCGGGCGTGAGCCGCGCGTGGCCGGCCAGATACGCGTCGTATTTGCTCGTGTACGGATCGAACAGCGCCGGCTGCTGCTGGAATGCGTCGAGCGCGCGCAGCACCGCATCGAACGTCGCGCGATCGTCGCCGAGCACCTGATCGCCGAACGCCTTGCGGAATGCGTCGGCATACGGCGCGGCGCGCACCGCCTTCGCCACGCGCGCGGGCGAGCTGCTCATTTCGAACGGCGACGTGAGCGGAATGCGCGCCTGCGCATCGCGCGTATCGACGCGGCCATCCCAGGTCAGCCCGCCGGTCGGACCCGCGTCGACGCTTTCGTCGCCTTCGTCCGGCGAATCGTGGAAGTGCTCGCTGAACGGCGGGATGCCGCGCAGGTACTTCAGCGACGGCACCGCGCGAAAGCCGGTGCGGTGCATGTCGTCGCCGCCGAGCTGCACCGACAGCGCATTCGGCGGCCCGAACGCATGCTCGGCGCTGTGGCAGGACGCGCAGGCCAGCTTGCCGGACCCGGACAGCGACGGATCGAAGAACAACTGCTTGCCGAGCGCCGTCATCTGCTTCACGCCCTCGAACACCTGCGCGCGCGTCTGCGGCTGGGTGGCCGGCGCGACCGCCGGGGCGGCCGGGGCCGCCTGAGCCGCCGGTACGACGGACGCGGCCGATGCGGTCGTGCCGGGCCGCGCGTCGCAACCGGCGAACGCCGCGAGCGCGCCGACCACCGCGAGCGTCGCCGCGGCGGAGATCAGCGATCGCGCGGACGCGCAGGATTTCAGAAGGGTGTGCATCGTCGTTGTTCTGGTAGCGGTGGGCAATCGGCCGGAGCTTATGTCAGTTCCGTGACCGTTCAATGACGTTCCACCGACAGTCAATTGAAAGCGCCCCTACACCCTGCTGTCAAATCGGTTCCAGATAATGCGCGCAGCCGGGCGATACCGCGAGGTTCGCGCGCCGGCCCTCCCGCCCCGGTTCCCACACGCGACCAACGACGAATGAGAGAGAACATCGCATGAAGAAGCACGCCTGGATTCGCTACACGCCGATCGCCCTCGCGGCCGCGCTCGGCCTGACCGCCTGCGGCGGCGACGACGTCACGCAGCAGGGTCTGTCGGCCGTCAAGAACGTCGTCGTGATTTACGCGGAAAACCGCAGCTTCGACAACCTGTACGGCAACTTCCCGGGCGCGAACGGCCTGCAGAACGCGACGGCCGCGAACTCGGTGCAGAAGGATCGCGACGGCTCGACGATGGCGACGCTGCCGAAGATCTGGGGCGGCCTGACCGCGACCGGCATCACGCCGGCGGTGACCGAGGCGATGACGGCGAACCTGCCGAACGCGCCGTTCGCGATCGACGACCCGAAAGGCTTCAACCAGTCGATGAGCATCGCGACGCGCGACATCGTGCACCGCTTCTACCAGGACCAGATGCAGATCAACGGCGGCAAGAACGACATGTACGCCGCATGGACCGACGCGGGCGGCCTGACGATGGGCCACTACACGGCCGATCCGTCGAAGCTGCCGCTGTGGAAGATCGCGCAGCAGTACGTGCTGGCCGACAACTTCTTCATGGGCGCGTTCGGCGGCTCGTTCCTGAACCACCAGTACCTGATCTGCGCGTGCGCACCGTACTACCCGAACGCCGACAAGAGCCCGGCGGCCGGCAAGATCGCCGTGCTCAATGCCGACGGCAAATCGCTGAAGGTGGCGACGAACTCGCCGGCCTCCGCGCTGAGCGGCCCGCCGAAGTTCGTCAACGACGGCGCGCTCACGCCCGACTTCTACGGCATCAATACGATGCAGCCGGCGTATCAGCCGAGCGGCAACAAGGCGGCCGCGGGCGGCGACCCGCTGCTCGCCGACCCGGCCAATCCGTCGACGATGCCGCCGCAGACGGCGACCAACATCGGCGACCTGATGACCAACGCGGGCGTGTCGTGGGCGTGGTATGCGGGCGCATGGGGCCAGGCGCTGCAGGCGAGCCAGAACGGCACGTCGAACGTGATCTACGGCGCCGACCTGTCGACGCCGAACTTCCAGCCGCACCACCAGCCGTTCAACTACTTCGCGAACCAGGCGCCGGGCACCGCGAGCCGCGCGCAGCACCTGCTCGACGGCGGTGCGAACGGCGCCGAGTTCATCAAGGCGATCGATGCGGGCACGCTGCCGCAGGTCACGTTCTACAAGCCGCAAGGCAACCTGAACGAACATCCGGGCTACACGGACGTCACGTCCGGCGACCAGCACATCGCCGACGTGATCGCGCACCTGCAGGCCAGCCCGCAATGGAAGAACATGGTCGTGGTCGTCACGTACGACGAAAACGGCGGCTTCTGGGATCATGCGACGCCGCCGAACGCCGACCGCTGGGGCCCG
This sequence comes from Burkholderia semiarida, assembly GCF_029268935.1. Classification (NCBI taxonomy): domain Bacteria; kingdom Pseudomonadati; phylum Pseudomonadota; class Betaproteobacteria; order Burkholderiales; family Burkholderiaceae; genus Burkholderia; species Burkholderia semiarida. Next base: position 1,053,295 of record NZ_JAHLCL010000007.1, read on the forward strand.
GGCACGCGCATTCCGGCGCTGATCGTGTCGCCGTTCGCGAAGAAGGGCTTCGTCGATCATACGCAGTACGACACGGGCTCGATCCTGCGCTTCATCACGCGCCGCTTCTCGCTGCCGCGCCTCGCGGGCCTGCAGCAACGCGACGACGCGCTGAAGGCGAACGGTGCGCAGCCGATGGGCGACCTGACGAACGCGCTCGCGCTGTCGCCGAACCTGTAATCGCATCGCGTCCACCGCGAACGGGCCGGTCGCACGGCCGGCCCGGACCCCGGACGAACGAAGGGCAGCCCCGCGGGGCTGCCCTTTTTCATGCCGCGTGCGGGTTGCCGCGCGCCGCCGTCACCACCCGTACTTCAGCTCGACACCGACGTAATCCGCGTTGTGCCCGCCCGCCTGCCGGATCGCGTCGCCGACCTGGAAGTGCACGGCCTCGACCGCGCCGATCAGGTTCGCGGCGATCGTCCAGTCCGCGCGCAACTGCACGTACATGCCCGTCCACAGGCCGCCCTTGCCTGCCGTGCCCGGCACGGGGATGTTCGGCTGCTGATAGACGGCGTCGCCGGTCGTCTCGCGCCACTGGAAGCCCAGCGCGCCGAGCAGCGACAGGTTCGCCGCCGGTTTCAGCGTCACGGACGGCTTCACGTGGATCAGGTTCGCGTAACTCGTATAGCCGGCCAGCGTGAAGTAATAGCCGTTCGGAAACAGCGGGTTGAACGTGCCGACGCGGCCGTCGCGCGAATGCCGGTCGCCCGATGCCGCATCGACCTGCAGCGCGATGCGCGGCGACCACGGCGCGTCGAGCCTGTAGCCGGCGATCGATCCGACGGCCCACGCGCCGATCGTGGCGTTGCCGACCGTGCCGGTCTGCAGCATCGTTTCGAGATCCCAGTCGAAGCGCCCGTGCGTGCCCGCGTAGCGAACGTCCCATACATCGCGATGCTCGGGGCCGCTCGCATCGAGGAACCGCGCATTGCGGCGGTTGTAGCGCGACCAGTAGCCGGACAGGTCGCCCGGCCCGACCGATTGCCGCTCGAAGCGCACGCCGCTGAACGTGAGATCGCGATTCGACACGTCGTCGAAATCGGACGCGTTGCGGTTCTGCACCGGCTGCGTCGCATAGCCGATGAAGCGCCACTTCCCGTATTCGTAATCGGCCCACACCGCATCGAACGCGAGCCGCACGTTCGGGCCGTCGCGCGCGGCGATGAAGCGCTGCAGGTCGAACGCCATCTCCTGCCGGCCGACGCGAAACTTGACCGTGCCGCCGCCGAGCGCGCCCGTGTAGGTCGCGAATGCCTGTTCGAGATCGAGCGGATTCCTGTCGACGGGCGACGCCGTGTTCTTGCCGAACGCGCGTGCGTCCTGCAATTGCACGAAGAACTGCCAGTGCGGGCCGAGATGCGCATCGGCATGCACTTCGACGCGCTGGATCACGTACGTATCCGATTGCGCGGAGCCGATGCCGAACAGCGGCGCGTCGTTGGTCTCGAGCCGCTCGCGCAGGTTCACGCCGAGCGACAGATAGGATTGCGGATCGTTGCCGAGCGGGAGGTACTTCAACCCGTCGAGCGGCTTGCGCGGCACGCACGGATTCGCGAGCACCGACCAGTCTTCCTGCCAGCGGTTGAACAGGACGGTCGGGCGTTTGACGGTGCAGGTCGGCGCCGACGACGTAGTCGAGGTCGACGCGGCTGCCGTTTCCGCAACCGCATCGGCGCCCGCGAACAGCAGCCCGGCTACGATCGACAACCGCGCGGCCCGCTCGACGCGTCGGCTGCAGGACCTCGTTCGCCTCCGCTCGATCATGCGCGCTCCGGGGTGGTCGTACCGGCCGCCCGCGACGCACACAGCGCAAGCACGGCCAGCGCACCCACGGGCGCGAGCAACGCCAGAAACCCGACGTAGCGGAACCCGAGCGCACCGCCCGCCGCACCCAGCGCGAACGCGACGATCGCCGGCAGCATCTTCGCGAAGCGCGCGCGCGCCGTTGCCCGCGCACCGTCGGCCGTGCGGGCGGACAGCATGTCGACGACGTCGAGGATCGCCTGCGTGACGTTGCCGGTCATCACCGTGTTCGGCACGCCGCCCGCACGCGCGATCACGCGCGGATGCGCGTTCTGCACGCCCATCGCGAACGTGCCAACGATGCCGGCCACCAGCGCCGGCAGGCTGTCGGGCTGCGTGACCGGCGTCGCCCACACGCCGGCCGCGCAGAAGCCGAGCAGCAGCACGGCCTGCACCGTGTGCAGCACGCGCATGCCCTGCCACGCGGGCCGCGCGGCCATCGACCGCGCGATCAGGCTCGCCGCGATCACGCCGCACACGAACGCCGGAAACACGCTGAGCTTCAGCACGACGCCCTGACCGAAGCCCGCGATGCCCGCGCCGATCAGCACGAAGTTGCCGGTCACGTGCGCGGTGAACAGCCCGAACAGCGCGACGAAGCTCAGCGTGTCGACGAAGCCGGCCACCGCGGCAAGGATCGTGTCCTCGTGCTTCATCGCGCCGCGCTCGCGTGAATCTCGGCGACGTAGCCGCCCGGGAACTGCACGAGCGCCGCGTCGCGCCCGTCCGACTTGAACGGCGGCACGAGCACCGTCACGCCCGCGGCTTCGGCCTGCTTCAGCGTCGCGGCGAGATCGGGCACTTCGTAGCCGGTCATCTCGCGCCCGAACGGGTACGGCAGGTGGCCGTCCGTCACCAGCACGGTCATCTTGCCGAAGCCCGACTCGATGCGAATGCGGCGGTACGTATCGTCCGGCCGGCCGATTTCGATGCCCGGCGCCTTCGGGTCGTCGGACACCACCTTGCCTTTCGAGAACTTGACGAAATCGTGCACGAACTTGCGCACGCTTTGCGGCGACACGTAGACGCGATTCTCGGGAATGGTCTGCAATGCATCGTAGTGCGGCGCCTGCGTGTGCCAGTACAACTGCATGTTCACGCCGCCCGCCCAAGCGATGATCGCGTCGCGGCCGATCGGGTCGGGGAACGTGTCGACGATCACGTCGGCGCCATGCTCGCGCGCCGACTTCACGGCCGCGTCCATGTCGGTCACGAGATAGCCGGTGCGCTCCGCGCAGAACGGATACGGAATCGGCGTCTTGAAGCCGAACACCGAGATCGTGCCGACCGGCGTCAGCACGAGCTGCGACATCGTCTGGCTCGGCGTCGGCGTGACCTGGAACACGCCCTGCTTCGACTTCTTGCCGCCGAACGTCGCGACGAAGCTGTCGGTGAAGCGGTCGAAGTCTTCGGGGGCGACGCACACGTGCGTCGTGTCGTACTGCGGACCGACGGCCACCGTGGGTGTGACTGCCGGCGGCACCGGCGGTTTCGCGAACGCCGTCGGCGCGCCGGCAAGACCGCCCGCGAACATCGCGGCGAGCAGCAGGGAACGAATGGACTTCATCAATGGATTTCCTGGTTGTTGCATCGTCATCGAATGGAACGGCCATCATCGGCCGATTGCCGCGCATCGTCGAGCACCGTCGCGAGCACAAGTGCCGCGATCAGCCCGAGATGCTCGAAAAAGCTGTTGAGCGCCATGAAACGCTCGGCGCCCGTCCGGTTCCAGAAATCGTTCGCCACGACCATCGCGACGAGCGTCAGCATACCGAGGCTGCCGGCGCCGAGCCACGTGAAACGGCGAAATACCACGCACAGCGAGCCGGCGATCTCGACCGCGATCGCGAGCGCCGCCCACAGCGCGGCCGGCCGCAGGCCGAAATGCGCCTGCTCCGCAACCGCGCCGTGAAAGTCGAGCGCCTTCGCGACGCCGCCGAGCAGGTAAGCGGACACCAGTGCGAGCCGCACGAGCGGCGGCACCCACGGCTGCGCGAGCAGCGCGCGGACCCATGCCGGGTTGCCGGCGCCGCCGCGATGGATCGGGGCCGCCATATCAGACCGCCCAGCACGAACAGCCGAACGCGCCCCAGAAACCCTTCGCGTCCGACGTCGGCAATGCGTTCGCCCATGCGCTCGCGTGCGCATGCTGGTGAACGTTGCATTCGTTCGCGCAGCCGCACATCGCGGCGGCCGCCGCACGCTGCAACGGCGCGCCGGCCCGCTGCGTCGCGCCCCAGCCGCCATAGCCGCCGAACTCGCGCACCGGCGACCAGTCCGGCATCGCCGGCGGGATCGGCGCGTCGTGCGACGCGAACGGCCCCGCGCCCCACACGATCTTCCCGTCGACCACCGTCAGCAACGCGGTCGTGCCGGCGATGTCGTCTTCCGCGCACGCGAAGAAATCGCGATCCGGGACCACGAGGTCGGCAAGCTGCCCCACCGCGATGCGCCCTTTCTTGCCTTCCTCGTTCGAGAACCACGTCACGTACTCGGTCCACATCCGCAGCGCGGTTTCGCGATCGAGCAGGTTGCGCTGCGGATACAGGCGCATGCCGCCGACCGTCTTGCCCGTCACGAGCCATGCAAGCGACACCCACGGGTTGTACGATGCGACGCGCGTCGCGTCGGTGCCGGCCGACACCTTGAGCCCCTTGCCGAGCATCTTCGCGACAGGCGGCGTCGCCTCGGCGGCCTGCGCGCCGTAACGCTCGACGAAGTATTCGCCCTGATACGCCATCCGGTGCTGCACCGCGATGCCGCCGCCGAGCGCGGCGATCCGGTCCATCGATTTCTCGGAGATGGTTTCCGCATGATCGAAGAACCAGTTCAGCCCGTCGAGCGGGATGTCTTCGTTGACCTTCTCGAACACGTCCAGCGCGCGGCTGATCGTTTCGTCATAGGTCGCGTGCATGCGCCACGGCCAGCGGTTTTCCGCGAGCACGCGCACGACGCCTTCGAGGTCGTCCTCCATCTGCGCGGGCAAATCCGGCCGCGCGACGCGGAAGTCCTCGAAGTCGGCCGCGGAAAACGCCAGCATCTCGCCCGCGCCGTTATTGCGGAAGTAGTCGGTGCCATCGTGGTACTTGACGCTCTTCGTCCAGTTCACGAAGTCTTCCTTCTCCGCGTTCGGCTTCTGCGTGAACAGGTTGTACGCGATCCGGATCGTCATCTCGCCCGCGTCGTGCAGCTTGCGGATCACTTCGTAATCGTCGGGATAATTCTGCGAGCCGCCGCCCGCGTCGATCACGCCCGTCACGCCGAGCCGGTTCAACTCGCGCATGAAATGGCGCGTCGAGTTGTACTGATACTCGAACGGCAGCTTCGGCCCCTTCGCGAGCGTCGCGTAGAGGATCGTCGCGTTCGGGTTCGCGAGCAGCAGGCCGGTCGGATTGCCCCCGGCATCGCGCAGGATCGTGCCGCCCGGCGGCTCCGGCGTGTCCTTCGTATAGCCGACCACGCGCAGCGCGGCCGCGTTCAGCAGCGCGCGGTCGTACAGGTGCAGGATGAACACGGGCGTGTCGGGCGCGACCGCATTGAGTTCGTCGATCGTCGGCAACCGTTTCTCGACGAACTGATGTTCGGTGAAGCCGCCGACCACACGCACCCACTGCGGCGCGGGCGTCACGGCGACCTGGCGCTTGAGCATCTCCATCGCGACCGCGAGCGACGGCACGCCGTCCCAGCGCAGCTCCATGTTGTAGTTCAGGCCGCCACGAATCACGTGGCAGTGGTTGTCGATCAGGCCCGGCAGCACGCCGCGGCCGCCGAGATCGACCACCTTCGTCGCGCGGCCCGCGAGCGGCATGACGTCCGCGTCGCTGCCGACGGCGACGAAGCGGCCGGCGGCAATCGCGACGGCCGTCGCGACGGGGTTTGCGCGGTCGAGCGTCGTGATGCGCCCGTTGTGCAGGATGAGATCGGGTTGAGTATCGGTTGCGCTCATGATTTTGTCCTCGATGCGGTCAGAAGCCGAGCCAGTGACGAACCGGCGCGATGGCCTGCGCGCCGACCAGCATGCCGGCGAGGCCCACCAGCGCGATCAGCGGCGGTGCCGGCGAGCGCACCCTGATCACGCTGTACACGACGCCGATCAGCACGCCGGCGCTCAGTGAAAGTAGATAAGATTCCATAACGATTTTTCTCCCGGCCGGATTAGAATGACCCGCATCGCATCGGCCGCATGCTTCGCCGCCCTCGCATCCCCTTCGCTTTCCCGTCATCCCGTCCGACCATGCAACACCTTCCTGATCTCGAAGCCTGGGCCATCTTCGCGCGCGTCGCGGAGACCGGTTCGTTCGCAAAAGCCGCGGAAACGCTCGGCGTATCGCAACCCACCGTATCGAAAGCGATCGCACGCCTCGAAAAGCGCCTCGGCGCGATGCTGCTGTACCGCACGTCGCGCAGGCTGTCGCTCACGCCGACCGGCGAACTGCTGCGCGACCGCGCGATCCGGCTGCTCGCCGATGCGGAACTGATCGAAAACGAAGCATCCGCGCAGGCGCTCGAGCCGCATGGCCTCGTGCGCGTGAATGCGCCGATGTCGTTCGGGCTGCGCCACCTGTCGCCGGTGCTGCCCGCGTTTCTCGAGCGCTATCCGCGCGTCGACATCGATCTCGTGCTGACCGACCACATCGTCGACATCGTGTCCGGCGGCTTCGACGTCGCGATCCGCATCGCCGAGCTCAGCGATTCGACGCTGCGCTCACGCCGCCTCTGCGCGGTGCGCCGGCCGCTCGTCGCGTCGCCCGCGTATCTCGACCGGCGCGGCCGTCCCACGCATCCGCGCGACATCGAACAGCACGTATGCCTGACGTACACGAACCTGCCGACGCCCGAGCACTGGCGCTTCCGTCATCCGGCATCGGGCGAGGATTTCGGTGTGAACGTGCACGGCCGCATTCGCACGAACAACGCGGACGTGATCCTCCCCGCGCTCGTCGGCGGTCATGGTCTCGCGCTGCAGCCCGAGTTCCTGGTATGGGACGAACTGCAGCGCGGCGAGCTCGAGGAAGTGATGAGCGACTGGAAGATCGCGGACATCAACGTGAACCTCGTCACGCCGCCCGGCATGCTGCGCGCCGCACGCGTGACGGTACTGCTCGATTTCCTCGCCGACCATTTCTCGCACGCGCCGTGGGCGCTGCCCGCCGCCTGAACGCGCGACGGCCGACGGCCGGCAATCACCGCATCCCGTCCGGCGATCGCGGCCGGCGGCCCGTTACTTCGCCGGCACCGGCGGAATCGACTCGTGCGGCGTCGCGGTGCGCTGCGGCGCCTTGTGGAGCATCGTGTACGCGTAGTCCACGCCCATCCCGTATGCGCCAGAATGCTCCTTCGCGATCGCCATCACCGCGTCGTAGCTGTCGCGGCGCGCCCAGTCGCGCTGCCATTCGAGCAGCACCTGCTGCCACGTGACCGGCACCACGCCGGCCTGCACCATGCGCTGCATCGCGATGTCGTGCGCGGCCTGCGACGTGCCGCCCGATGCATCGGCGACCATATAGATCTCGTAGTCACCTTCGAGCATCGCGCACAGCGCGAACGTCGTATTGCAGACTTCGGTCCACAGGCCCGACACGACCACCTTCTTGCGGCCATTCGCGGCGAGCGCATCGCGCACCTTCTGGTCGTCCCACGAGTTCATCGACGTGCGTTCGAGCGTCTTCTGGTTCGGGAACACGTCGAGCAGCTCGGGATAGGTGTGGCCCGAGAAGCTCTCGCTTTCGACCGTCGTGATCGTGGTCGGGATGTTGAAGACCTTCGCGGCCTTCGCGAGCCCGACGACGTTGTTCTTCAGCGTCTGCCGATCGATCGACTGCACGCCGAAGGCCATCTGCGGCTGCTGGTCGATGAAGATCAGCTGGCTGTTCTGCGGCGTCAGTACTTCAAGCTTCGGGTTGCTCATGGCGGATGGGTCCTGTGAACGGAAAAAGGGGGGCCTGCCTCGACCGTGACAACGGGAGGAGCCCGGAATGCATCGGCGCCGGATCGTCGTCATCCGGACCCGAACATTTAAGCCGCAAACGCGCGGCACGAACACCCAAGGAATGGAATCGATCCGATTCCCGAATGGATGGCCGTTCCGGGCCGCCCGCCCTTTTTTTCTTCACGCAAACCCGATACGCTCTCAAGACTTTGACGGCGCCGCTCCGGCGCCGCTCGGCCCTCACGAGGCGCACCCCATGAAACCGTATGTCCTCTCGCTGCTCGCCGGCATCCTCGCCGGCGTCATCTACGGCGCGATCGGCGTGAATTCGCCCGCGCCGCCGATCATCGCGCTTCTCGGCCTGCTCGGCATGCTGGCCGGCGAACAGATCCTGCCCGTCGCGCGCCGGATGCTGTCCGGCCATCGGCTGAACACCGCATGGCGCGACGCGCGGTGCAGCCAGCACATGTTCGGCGCGCTGCCGGGCGGCGCCGCGAACGACCGCAAGCCTTCTTGATCCACCCCTTCGCCGCCGGCCGCGCATGACCAACGTCGAGCTGTTCCATTACCTGTTGCTGTTGATCTGCGGCGCGGGCGCGCTCACGTGGCTCGCCGAACGCGTGTCGATTCCGCCGGCCGTCGTGCTGCTGCTCGGCGGCTGCGCGGTCGCCGTCGCCGGCAAGCGCGTGCCCGACATGGACCCGGCGCTGCTGCTCGCGGCCGTGCTGCCGCCGCTCCTGATGTCGAGCGGGTTCTACACCGCCTGGAAGGAATTCCGGCAGGAGCTCGCATCGATCGCGTCGCTCGCGCTCGGGGCCGTGGCCTTCACGACCGTCGCGGTCGCGCTCGCCGTGCATGCGGCGAATCCCGCACTGCCGTGGGCCGCGTGCTTCACGCTCGGCGCGATCGTGTCGCCGCCCGACGCGGTCGCCGCGAAGGCGATCCTGCAGCGCCACCCGCTGCCCGCGCGGCTCGTCGCGGTGCTCGAAGGCGAAAGCCTCGTCAACGACGCGTCGGGCCTGCTGCTGTACCAGATGGCCGTATCGGCCGCGCTCGCCGTGTCGATCACGGCGGCGAGCGCCACCGGCCTGTTCTTCTCGCTCACGCTGATCGGCATCGCGGTCGGCCTCGCGTGCGGCCACGCGATGTGCTGGGTGCTGCCGCGCCTGCGCGACCCGATGCTCGGCATCGTCGTGACCTTCGCGATGGCATGGGGCAGCTACGGAATCGCGGAAGCGGTCGCCGGCTCGGGCGTGCTGTCGGTCGTCACCTGCGGCCTCGTGCTCGGCGTGCGCCAGCATCGCGTGTTCGACGCCGACATGCGGATCAAGGCGAAGGCGACGTGGGAAGCGATCGTGTTCGTGCTCGACGCGCTCGTGTTCATCCTGATCGGCCTCGCGCTGCACGCGATCCTCGCGGGCGTGAACCACGAAGGCGCGGTGCTGATGGCCGGCCTGCGGGTCGCGCTGCCGGCGACGGCCGCCGCGATCGGCGCGCGCATGATGTGGGTGTTCGCCGCGATGTGGCTGCCGGGCCGCCTGCGCGCGCGGCGCGCGGGCCACGCGGCGTGGTCGTGGCGCGAAGCGGTCGTGCTCGGCTGGTCGGGCATGCGCGGCGTCGTGAGCCTCGCGGCCGCGATCGCGCTGCCGGCCAATTTCCCCGGCCGCGACCTGATCCTGTTCAGCACGTTCTTGCTGATCATCGCGACGCTCGTCGTGCAGGGCGGCACGCTCGCGCCGCTGATCCGCGTGCTGAAGCTGCGCCCGGCCGCGCGCCGCACGATGTCCGAGCACGCGGTGCGCGCGCACACGTTCGGCGCGGCGCTCGCCGAACTCGATGCGCGCGAACAACGCGGCGCCGGCCTCGAACGTGCATCGCTGGACCGGCTGCTGACCGAATACCGCAACCGCGTCGCGTTCAACGAGCGCGCACACCGCGACGGCGCGGCGCCCGCCGACGTGCGCGCGCGGATGCTGCGCGTCGAACTGGAGCTGGTCGGCGTGTCGCGCGACGCGCTGCTCGACCTGCATCGCGACGGCCGGGTCGACGACGCGGTGCTGCACCGCATAGAATCGGAGCTGGATTTCGAGGAGCTGCGGCTGCAGCGCCTGCTCGAACCGTAACGTCCGGCCCGCGGCATGCCCGGCCGGCCCGGCCCCTTTCCCCACCTGGAATTGCAATGAGCGAACTCACCGTCGAAGCGAGCATCGGCCCGGTCGATTACCTCGTCCACTTCACCGACGGCGTCCACCAGTGGCGCGCCGACGAACCCGCGTCGCTCGGCGGCGGCGATACAGCGCCGACGCCCGTCGCGCTGCTGCTGTCGAGCCTTGGCGCGTGCACCGCGATCACGCTGAAGATGTATGCGCAACGAAAAGGCTGGCCGCTCGACGAAGTGCACGTGAAGCTCGCGCACGAATCGGGCAGCGCGGGCAGCACGATCGTGCGCCGCATCACGCTCGACGGCGAGCTGACCGACGAACAGCGCGAACGCCTGCTGCAGATCGCGAATGCATGCCCGGTGCACAAGATCCTCACGCACCCGATCGCGATCGACACGGCGATCGCTTGAGTATTCCCGCCCCCGTCACGAGATTCCCGTCATGTCCGCCTCGATCAAGACCCTGCTCACGCCGCGCGAAAGCGACATCGGCAACCTCGTCGTGCGCCGCGTGCTGCCCGCGCGCGCCGCGCGCCTCGTCGGCCCGTTCATCTTCTTCGACGAGATGGGCCCGGCCGTGCTGCCGGCCGGCCACGGCATCGACGTGCTCCCGCATCCGCACATCGGGCTCGCGACCGTCACCTACCTGTTCGACGGCTCGCTGATGCATCACGACAGCCTTGGCTTCCGGCAGAAGATCGTGCCGGGCGACGTGAACTGGATGACCGCCGGCCGCGGCATCGTGCATTCGGAACGCTCGCCCGACGAGGATCGGCCGCGCGAGCAGCCGGTGCACGGAATCCAGACCTGGGTCGCGCTGCCGGTCGAGCATGAAGACACCGCACCCGCGTTCGTTCACCATGCGGCCAACACGCTGCCGTCGTTCACGCGCGACGGCGTGACCGTGCGCGTGATCGCGGGCACCGCGTTCGGGCTCGTGTCGCCGGTCGCCGTATTCTCGCCGACGCTCTATGCGGTTGCGGAGTTCGCGTCGGGCGGTACGCTCACGCTCGATGCGGAACATGAAGAACGCGGCGTGTATCTCGTCGACGGCGACCTCACCGTCGACGGCACGCCGCTCGCCCCGGCGACGATGGCCGTGCTCGAACCCGGCGCGAGCGTGGCGCTCGCCAGCGCGAACGGCGCACGCGTGATGTTGCTCGGCGGTGCGCACCTGCCGGGCGAGCGATTCATCGAATGGAATTTCGTGTCGAGCGAACGCGCGAAGATCGACGCGGCGCGGGCCGCGTGGGCCGATCAGACCTTCGGCAAGGTGCCGGGCGAAGAAAACGAATGGACGCGGCAGCCGGAACGCAAAGCGCAGTAGGCAGCCTGCCCCGACAAGGCGACGACGGCCGGCCATCATGCTGGCCGTCGCGCGTTTACCGCTTCAGCCCCATCAGCTTCGCGAGCACCGGCCAGCGATCGAGCGACGCGTCGAACGCGCGGCGCGCCTGCTCGTCGACGTAGCGCTCGGGATCGAGCGCGGGCAGATGCCGCGCGAGGCCGATCACGTCGTTCGGTTGCGACAGGCGATCGTCGTCGCCTTCGCCGGTAATCGTCACTGTTCGTCGATCCATACGCCATCCGGAGTTTTCACCGCGTAACCCGCGGCCGTCTGCATCGTCACCGTGCCCTCGTTCTCGCCGATCATCCGCGTGCGCGGCAAATCGGCCGCGTATTGCGCAAGCGTCGCGCCCGGCTTGAACGGGCTGTTCGACACGAGGTTCGACAGCAACTGCGCGAGCGCGAGGAAGCTGGTCGGCTGCTCGATCACGGTCGTCGCGCCGTGGTTGCCGGCGAAGCCGACGAGCCGCACACCGACCGGCCCGTGCACGATGCGCGGCGTCGGAATCTCGCGCAGCCCCGCGATCTGGTTCTTGTCGCCGCGCAACGCGGCGCCGTGCTCGGGCACGAACACGATCACCGCGCGGCGGCCCGATTGCGCGATCAGGTCGGCGAGACGGTCGAAGTCGGTCATCAGTTTCGTCGCGCGCTGCGGATACGAGTCGATGCTCGTCAGCGCGCTGCCGACGACGCGGTTGCCGTCGTGCAGGCTGATCGTGTTGTAGTACAGCGCGACCGGCCCCGGCACCGACGCGCGCTGCGCGTACCAGTTCGCGAGCGTCGCATAGTCGTCCTTGATCCCCGAGCCGTCGAACGCATGCATCGCGACGGGCGCGGCCGCGTTCGAGATCATCGGCGCATCGGCCACGCCGATGTTGTCGTGGATCACCTGCAGGAAGTTGTCGAAATGGCCGTCGTGGTTCAGCAGCGACTGCACCGTGTAGCCGGCGCCGGCCAGTTGCGAGAACAGGTGGCACTGCTGCGGCGCGGGTTTGTACAGGTCCGCATGCGCCTCCTGCCCGCAACTCGCGCGCAGCACGCGGATCGCCGCCGGGCCGCTGTAGCTCGCGGCCGTGCTGAAGTTCGTGAACAGGTAGTCGAAGTGGCTCAGCATCGGATGGTTGCGCACCTTCGCCGCATCGAGGTCGTCCCACGACAGCGAACAGACGTGCAGCACGATCACGTCGAACTGCGCGGCCGGGTCGCTGCCGAGATGACCGAACGCGACCTGGCGCTGCGATTCCTGCGCGCGGAACGTCGCGAGCGCCGCGTTGTGATCCTCGGGTGCGTCCACGCGCGTGGCGCCCGCCGCGTTCGCCTGCGGCTGGGCCGGCGCGACGACGCGCGCCATCAGCCCGCTGCCGGCCTGCCACAACGGCATGACAACGAGCACGGCCACCACGAACGTCGCGACGCGCAGCCAGCGATTGACGATGAAATAGACGATCAGTACACCGACGATCGTCAGCGCGAGCACGGGCGGCAACAGGCGCGGCAGCAGCTCCATCCAGTAGTCGAGCCGGAACGTGCTGACTTCGCGCGCGGCCTCCGCGAGACGGGCGAGCGGCGGCGCATGCAGCTCGCGCGCGAGCAGCGGCACCGCGATCGCGATCGCCACGACCTGCCGGACGATGCGCCATGCGCGCGACCGGATCGGCGCGCTCGCCACCAGCGCCACCGCGAACGCGAGGTTCGCGAGCCAGAACGGCTGCAGGCGCCCGGTCGCGAACAGCGCGAACTTCAGGATGAAATACAGATTCCAGAACGTCATCTAACCCACTCCATGATGCGCGCCGCGTCAGTCGCGCGCGCGATCGAGTTTCGGCGCGAGCATGGCCTGCACGCCGCGCGCCGCACCCTTCCACATTCGTACGTAACCGTCCAGCCCGATCCGCAGCACTTCCTTGAGCCCGCCGAGCGGCGTGTCGGGCCGCGCGCCCTCGTGCCAGTCGAGCCACGCATCCGCACGGCCGAACGTGCATTGCACGAGCTGACGCTCCTGTTCGAGCGTCAGCGCCTCGAAGCTCACGCCGACGTGGGTCGGCGTCACACGGGTCACGCGCACCGGGAACGGAAACGCGCGGTCGCCGCGCGTCACGCACACCGTCAGCGTGTCGCCGACCGCGAGCGGCAGCCCCGGCACGGCTTCAAGACCGAGGCCGCCGGTCGAGTAGTCGCTCGTGAAGCACGCGGCGGTCGAGCCGTCGGCGAGCAGCAGCATCGCCGGCACGCGCATCGCGATCCGGTGCGTGACGCGCACCTGCTTCGTCTCGCGCGCGACGGCCAGCGCCGCGCCGAGCATCGCGAGGTTGTACACGGTCCAGCCGAGCGTGATCAGGATCGTCGACGCCTCGTCGCCCTGGTCGGCCACGAGCCGCCACAGGCCGGCGACGATCGCGAGCACGTTCAGCGCGAACAGCACGAGATACGGCTTCGACGTCGACCAGTCGACGTAGCCTTCGTCGATCTTGCCGCCCTTGTCGGTCACGTTGAACTTGCCGTGCTTCGGGCTGAAGAACGCGACGGTGGTCGGCAGCGCGATGTACCACGCGAGCACCGATTCGTAGACCTCGGCCCAGAACGAATGCCGGTAGCGCCCCTGCATCCGCGAGTTCGCGATGTTCGCGAGCACGAGGTACGGGATCACGTAGCTCGCGAGCGCGAGCGACGACGCGTTGATGAAGTACAGGTGGAAGAACAGGTACGCGAGCGGGATCGTCAGGAATACCAGGCGCGGAATCCCGTAGAAGAAGTGCAGCATCGCGTTGCCGTAGCAGATCCGCTGGATGAAGCCGAGCCCGCGCCCGAGGAACGGGTTGTCGATGCGGAAGATCTGCGCCATCCCGCGCGCCCAGCGCGTGCGCTGCTTCACGTGGCCGGCGAGGCTTTCGGTCGCGAGGCCGGCCGCCTGCACGGTCGGCAGGTACGCCGACGTATAGCCGCGCCGATGCAGCTTGAGCGCCGTGTGCGCATCCTCGGTCACGGTTTCGACCGCGACGCCGCCGACCTCCTCCAGCGCGCTGCGCTTGAGCACCGCGCACGATCCGCAGAAGAACGTCGCGTTCCACAGGTCGTTGCCCGACTGCACGAGGCCGTAGAACAGGTTGCCCTCGTTCGGCACCTCGCGGAACGTGCCGAGGTTGCGCTCGAACGGATCGGGCGAGAAGAAATGGTGCGGCGTCTGCACGAGCGCGCACTTCGGGTCGCGCAGGAACACGCCCATCGTCGTCTGCAGGAACGAGCGCGTCGGCACGTGATCGCAGTCGAAGATCGCGATGTACTCGCCGTGCGTCTTCGGCAACGCGCGGTTGATGTTGCCGGCCTTCGCGTGGAGATTGTCGTCGCGCGTCAGGTAGTCGATGCCGGCCTCGGCCGCGAATGCCGCGAATTCCGGGCGCCGGCCGTCGTCGAGCAGGTACACGCGCAGCTTCGCGGCGGGCCAGTCGATGCTCTGCGCGGCGAACACGGTCGGCTTCACGACCGACAGCGGTTCGTTGTAGGTCGGGATATAGACGTCGACGCTCGGCCAGGTGTCCGGATCGTCGGGCAGCGGCACGATCGGCCGGTCGAGCGGCCATGCGGTCTGCACGAAGCCGAGCAGCAGGATCATCCACGTATAGGCTTCGGCGCCATACAGCAGGTAGCCGGCGACGGCCTCGATCGGGCTGCGGAAATCGAGCGTCTGCGTCGTGCGCCACCATACGTAGCGCACGGCCGCGAGCAGCGCGAGCGACGCGAGCGCGAGGGTCGGCAGATGGCCCGGCAGGCGGCGCAGCGCGAGCGCGAGCACCGCGACGATCGCGAAGAACGCGAACTGCGCGCCGGGCATCAGCGGCGACATCCCGGCCGCGGCCCACAGCACCGCGCCGGCCACGAGCAGCAGCGGCGCGAGCCAGCGGCGCCGGCCGACGCCGTTCGCGCGCGCATCGAGCCAGCCGCCCCAGCGCGCCCACGGCAGACGTTCGAGCATCGCGTTGATGCGCCGGCCGACCGCGCGCCCGGCCACGTAGACGGGCACCACGAACCTGTCGAACCACGCGAGCGGATCGCGCGCGGGCCGGCCGTCGGCCGCGCGCGGCGCGCGCACGATCGCGCGCCACAGCCATTCGCGCACGCTGAGCGGCTGCAGCACGCCCCAGTCGTGCGCGAGCTGCAGGAACGCGACGCGCACCCAGCGGCGCACATGATCGGGCCGCCCGGCCGGCGGCGCGTGGAAGAACAGCCGCACGAACCAGTCCAGCCGCGTGCGTTGCGCCGGCAGCCCGATGCCGCGCGCGCACCAGTCGGCCGCTCGACGGCCGAGCGCGCGCAGTCGCGACGCGAACGCGGCCTTCATCGCATGGCTCCCGCGCGGCCGGCGACGACCGCCTTCAGCCACGTATCGACCCAGTTCGCGACGCCGTTCAGGTCGTGCGACGCCTGCGAATACGGCGCGTCGTCGAAGATCCAGCTGCCGCGCGCGAGCGCTTCGGGCACGGCCGCGTCGACGTGAATGCGCTGCTCGAGCATCGACGCCGGCCCCGCGACCGCGCGCAGCATCGCCAGCGCGTCGCGCTGCATGTCGCGCGCCGGGTTCAGCCGGTTCACGACGATCCGCAGGTCGCCGCCGCCGGCCCGCAGCGCGCCGAGCCGCGCGGCCGTCGTCGCGCAGGCGACCGGCTCCGGCGGCACGACGACGAGCGTCAGGTCCGCGCATCGGATCGCCTGCTCGGCCTGCGGCGACGGATAGCGGGCGGTGTCGATCAGCACGACGCCGTCGGCCGGCAGCGCGATCTCGTGGAGCGCGCGCGCGAGCCACGCCGGATCGGCCACGAGCCGCGCATCGCACGCGGCCGCGCCGGCCGCGTCGACCTGCCCGTACGGCACGAACAGCACGCCGTCGGCGTTGCCCCACGTATGCGTGTGCCACGGTTCGGCGCCGCCCAGCAGGCCGTGCGCGAGACCGTGTTCGGCCAGCGTATCGAGGCCGAGCGCCGCGCCCATCAGGTTCTGTGCATCGAATTCGACGGCGACGACCGGCCGGCCGCGGCGCGCGAGCAGCACCGCGAGCGCGGCGGCGAGCGTCGTGCGGCCCGCGCCGCCCGTCGTCGATGTGAGGGCGATCGTCTTCATCGTGCCGCCTTGCTGTCGCGCGTGCCGCGCTGGTCGCCTTCATCGCCTCCGTCTCCGCCCGCGCCGGGCAGCAGGCGGCCGCGCAGCGCGACGGGCACGAGTTCGCACGGCACCGCGTCGCGCCGGTCGATGCCGCGCGGTGCATGAAAGCCGCGGCCGATGCCGAGGTGCTGCGCGACGATCCACACCGGCACCGCGATCACGATACCGACGATGAAGCCGATGACGAGTTCGGCGATCATGCGTCCTCCTGCTTGCGCAGCGGCATCGCGCTGCGAATGGCGCCGCGCGCACGCACGGCGGGAATGACGGGGTCCGGCGCCGCGGCGGCGTCGGCAGCCGGCGCGGACGCCTGCGGCACGCCGATCGCGTCGAGCGCGACGACGGTATCGATCGCATCGATCGCGTCGCTCACCTCGCTCGCGTCGGGCAATGCCGCGCCGGGCGCGACGGGCGTGGCCGCTGCGCGCGCGGCGCCCGGCGGCCGCGCCGCCGCGAACAGGTCGCTGTAATCGGCGATCGGCGCGCGCCGGTTCTCGGCCTTCAGCGCGTCGAGCTCGGTGTCGATGCTGCCCTGCCCGAGGCACACGACGCGGTCGGACAGCGTATCGACCGGCACGTCGAAGATCCGCGCGAGCGCGTCTTCGGCATCAAGCGGCTCGCACGCGAACAGGAACACGAACAGGTGCCCGGCATCGGCCGTCACGACGTCGCCCGCGCGACGCGGCCGGCAATGCCGCAACGCGTCGACGTGCGACACGCCCGGCAGCAGCGTGAGCTTCGCGAGCGTATGCGGCAGCGCGAGCACCGCGCCGCGATCGAGCACCGCGCGAATCCGCTGGCAGAACGCGCCGACCGGCAGGTAGCCGAGCACCGAATCGCCGAGCGCGGCCGCGAGCGCCGCGCGATAGTCGGCCGCGACGGGCCGCGCGTAGAGCTGGCCGTGCAGCGCGTGCACGGCGGCCTGCATCCGCGACACGGGCAGGTCGCGCGCGACGACGCGGTTCGCGCCGACGCTCAGCACGAGCATCTCGAACTGCTGGCGCAGCACCTCGCCGCGCTCGACGACCGCGATCTTCAGCGCGCCGCCGCACTGCCGGCGCAACGTATGCACGTCCGCGCACAGCGCTTCGAGCTGCGCATGCGAGCGGAACACCAGCACCGCGGTCGCGGCCTGTGCGTTCGCGCACGCGGCGACGACGGCCGCGTTGTCGTCGACGATCTCCCAGCCGTCCGGCACGCGGCTCGCGCCGTCGAGCACCGCGCGGCTGACCACCACGCGATCCTCGTCGCTCGCGAGCTTCATCCGGTGCGCCGGTTCGGTCGCGCCGCCATCGACGCTGGCGGTCAACCGGCCGCCCGGCGCGAAGCGCAGCGGCCGCACCTCGCCGGCCGCGAGCGTGTCGCCCGCGCGCCAGAAATCGACGACCCACAGCAATTCGCCGTGCGTGCGCTGCAACTGCGCGACACCCGAGCAGATTCCGTGGAAGGCGCTGCGCGGCGCGCGCTGCGCATCGCGCACGAGCGGCGCATCGTCGGCACGCGTGTCGCCGCCTGCCCGGGCCGCTTCCGGGTCGAGCAGCAGCACGAGCGCGATCCGGCGGGTGCGGCACCAGCCGGCCAGCGCGTGCGCTTCCTCCGCGAGCGCGACCGGATCGTCCCAGCTGAACCAGCGCTGCGCGCCTTCGACGAAATACAGCGACCGGGCATGCAGCCCGTAGCGCTTCATCGCGCGCAAGCCGCCCGTCAGCCGCGCGAACGGGCCGGGCGCCGCGCGGCCCGACGCGCCGCCGGCCACGCCGGCATCGGCGCCGGCGTCTGCAGGCTCGGCCGCCGGCGGCATCGCCAGCACGTTCAGGTTGCGCGGCCAGCCGGCCGGCTGCGCACCGCCCGCGAAGCCGAGCGACGCCATCTGCGCGGCGACGCTCGCCGGATCGCGCGCCAGCACGATCGTGACGTCGCGCGTGCGCGCCTGCCGCGCGCTTTCCCACACGAGCGCGTCGCACCCCGGCGTGCCGCCGGCCGCGTAGATCGCGTAAAGGCCGCCGGCGTCCAGTTGCGTCCAGGCGTCGGGCAGGCCGTCGATCGCGAGCCGGCTCGATGCGCCGGCACGGCCGCCCGCCGGCCCCATGCGCAACAGCGCGCGCACGCGATCGACCAGGCCGGTGGCGCCGGGCGCGAGGCGGGTAGCATCGAATTCCGTAGTCACGCGTTCCCCTAGTAATCCGAATACAGCCGCACGGGCGTAGGTGTCACGAGCCAGCTGCGCGGCGCGCGCGCATCGAACGCATAGCGCAGGTAGACGAGCGCCGAGCTCGGCGCATAGTCGTGCGACCGGTCGATGTGCAACTGCGCGCCGACGCTCAGGTGCGGGTTCACGCGATATTCAACGATGCCGTTCACGCCGTACGAGAACGACACGCCGCGCGTCGAACTGCCCGCGTACACGAACCCGGCCGCCACCTGCGCGGCCCGCTGTCCGGAGAGCGTCGGGTAATACAGCGAATCCTTCTCGTAGCTGTTCGAGATCCCGCCCGTGACGGTCAGGTCCCACGACAGCGCATCGTGCCGCCCCGCCCATTCGACCGGCACGCCGAGCGACAGGTAGCGCTGCGGGCTGTAGTAACCGCCCTGCCCGTACGTGTAGTAACGCAGGTTCTGCGCGTAGTGCCACGCATTGCCGACGAGCCCGGTGCTGACCTTCATCGTCGCGCGCTCGTACACGGGCACCGTGAAGCCGGTGCGCAGCGTGACTTCCGCATTGCGTTCGACGTTGCGGCCGGACAGCACGCCCGCGCCGAGTTCCGCGAACAGGTTCGTGCGGCCGACGTCGACCGACGCGCGCAGGTTCACGCCGTCGCGGCGCACGCCGCCCCACACCGCGCCCGTCCACGGGTCGCGCATCCCCGCGTACGACAGCACGCTGCTCGTTTCCGGCCGGCGCGACGCATTCACGGAGAAACTCGCCGGGCCCGCGTCGAAGCGATAACGCACGCCGCCGACGAGGTAATGCACCGGAAAGCCGAGCGGCGACGTGCCGAGATCGAAGCGCCATGCATCGGACAGGTAACCGGCACCGAGCGCGACCCCCGTCACCGACTGGTGCAACGAGCCCGACGGATTCGCGAGCAGCGCGGCAGCCTGCGGATTCGGCTGGAACGGCGGCGGCAGCCCGTTCGGCGCCCTGAGCCCCGCGTACGTGCCGAACGTCTTCAGCGAATACGCGTTCGGGTCGCTCGTATCGAGCGTGCCCGGGTCGAGATGCACGGTGTCGATCTGCGCGAATACGTGCCCGTCGTAGCGGACCGGCATCTGCATGTAGATCGGCACCTGCTGCGCGCGATACGACGAGATGCCTTCGTCGCCCGATTTGTACGCGGGTATCCAGCCGGTCTCGATCTCGGGATTGCGCCGCTGCGCCAGCTCCGCGAACGCGGCCTGCGCGGGTGTCAGCCCGTCGCGGCCCGGGCCTACCCCCGTCGCGCGCTCCTGCGACTGCGACAGCCGGTACAGCGACGCCGCGTCGTCGTAGCGGCCCTGCGCCTCGGCCACGCGGCCGGCCGCGACCGTCACGTCGGCGCGCGCCGGATATGCGGCCTGCAGCCGCCCGGTCACCTGCGCGGCTTCGTCCGGCCGGCGCAGCGCGTTCAGGCGCCGCACGGCCGACAACTGCGTGTCGACGTCGTCGTCCGGCGTGCGCGCCAGCACCGCCTGCACGCGCTCGCGGGCGGCCGCACGGTTGCCGCTGTCCTCGTCGATCCGGGCGAGCGCGAGCTGCGTATCGGCATCGTCGGGCGTACGCGCCACGACCGGCGCGAGCGCCTCGCGCGCCGCGTCGTAATGCCCCTGCGCGCGTTCGAGATCGGCGAGTTCGAGCGCATGGCGCTTGTCCGCGCGGCCGGCCGGGCTCGCGCGATCGAGCAGCGTGCGCGCCTGCGCATAGTCCTGTCGCGCGATCGCGTCGTCGGTCTGCCGCAGCACGAGCCGCAGCGACTGGTCCTCCAGTCGCGCCGTCTGCGCGGGCGTCAGCGCCGGGTCGCGGCGCAGCGTGTCGAGCCACGCGGCGAGCGCGTCGTCGCGCCCCGCGCGGCCGAGCAGGTCGCCGTAGCGCAGGCGCACGTCCGCATCGGCTTCGCGCGGATGCGCGGCGATCCAGTCGTGGAGCGGCGCGAGGCCGCGCTCGGGTTCGCCCGCGTCGATCCACTGCGCGCCGATCGCGGCGAGCATGTCGGGATCGTCCGGCGCGCTCGCCTGCGCGTGCGCGAGCGTGGCGGCGAATGCCGCGCGGTCGCCGCGTGCATGCGCGCCGCGCGCGTCGGCGAGCGCATTTTCGGCATCGAGCTTGCGCGCGAGCGCACGCATCCCGTCCGAACGGTGCGCATCGTCGACCGGCGCCAGTGCGGCCTGCGCGCCCGCGACATCGTCGAGCGAGTTGCGATACAGCGCGTTCGCGTAGCGCATCTCGGGCGTATCGCTCAGCGCGAGCCCGTCGTCCATCACCGTGCGGCCGAGCTGCGGCAGCCCCATGTCGCGATAAAGGCGCGCGAGCGCGAAGCGCGTCCACGGCGCGTCGGGCGTCGCGCGCACGGCCGCCTCGTAGCGTTGCGCGGCCGGCCCGCGTGCCCCCTTGTCGGCCAGCGCGCGCGCTTCCTTCGCGAGCAGGTCGCCGCGCAGGCCGTCGAGCGCGCGCCGATCGTCGGCGCCCGTCACACGCCCTTGCAGCGCGTCGAGCAACGGGCCGATCCGGTCCGCGCGGCCGGTGTTTTCATACAGCGTGGCCGTGTCGCGCACGGCCGACACGCTCGGCGAGCGCGCGGCGAGCAAACCGCGCAGCAATGGCTCCGCCTGCGCCCAGTCGCGCTGCGCGAGCAGCGCATCGGCAAGCTGAAGCTTCGCGTCCGGGTTGTCCGGCTGCATCGCGAGCGCCGCGCGCGCGGCGCGCTCGGCATCGCGCGGGCGGCCCGCACTGGCCGCCTCGCGGCCCTGGGCGAGCAGCCCCCAGAACTGCGCGGTACGCGCGAGGCCTTGCCATTTGCCGCGCTGGTCGGTCGCACGCGTCGCGGCCCGTGCGAACAGCGCGCGCGCTTCGTCATGCCGCCCTTCGCGCAGGCGCAGCAGGCCGAGCCCGCCCAGCGCATCGGCGTCGTCCGCCCGCGCCCGCGCGGCGCGCGCGAGCAGCGGGTCGGCGGCGGCCAGGTCGCCGCGCGCCAGCGCCTGCAGCCCGCGCTGCTGCGCGATGTAGTCGGGATCGCGCTCGAGCCGGCGCTGCGCATCGCGCTGCCGATCGAGGCCGGCCGCGCGATCGCGGAATTCGGTATCGTCCGGCGCGAGCGCGAGATACGCGTGCAGCGCATCGAGATACGCGGGATCGCTGCCGGCCGACTGCAGCACGCGCCGCCACAGCGCCATCGCTTCCGTATGGTCCGCGTCGGCGCGCGTCGCGAGCGACGACGCGATCCGGTTCGCTTCCGCGCGCGTGTCGTCGCGCTGGTTCAACAGCCGCGCGAGCGCGATCGACGCGCTCGTGTCGCGCGGATCGGCGGCGATCGCGCGGCGCAGCGCGGCGATCGCCGGCTCGCGCCCGCCCGGCGCATTCGACACGATCTGGTAATACTCGGCGCCGAGCGCACCCGACGGCGCGCCGTTCGGAAACAGCGCGACGATCCGCCGGGCCGCCTCGTCGGCGCGGCCGCTGCGCGCGAGCAGCCGGATCTGCGCCATCTCGCCGCGCGCGCTCGTCGCGACGCGGTATTCGTCGGCCACCCGCCGCGTGGCCGGCGCATTCGGCGACTGCGCCTGCAGCCGCGCCAGCGACGCCTGCGCGCCTTTCGCGTCGCCGAGCCGCAGCAGCACGCGCACCTGTTCGGCCAGCAGCTCGGTGTCTCCCGGCGCGATCAGCAGGCCCTTGCGCAGCGCATCGCGCGCGAGATCGTCGCGATGCTTGATGCCCCACATCCGCGCGGTGTCGAGCTCGCGCCGCGCATCGCCGGCAGCCGCGGTCGCCGGTGCCGCGGGGGTCGCCGCCGCGGCGCCCGGCGCCGCCGCGCACACCGACGACGCGAGCCACGCGAATCCCGCGACGTGCGGCGCGGCGCGCTTCAACGGGCGGCGCACGAACGGCCTCCCCAACGGGTGTCGAGCGTGCCGTCCGCTTCGAACCGGTAGCGGCCGTCGCGCCAGCCGAGCCCGAACAGCGTCAGCACGCTGGAGTAATAGCCGGGCGCCGACTGGCGCGCGAGCGTCTCGACGCGCGCCGCCTGCGCATCCGCGAGCGCGTGCTGGCCGCGCGCGTCGAGGAACGGCACGGCCGCCGCGGAGAAGCCGCCGTTGCCGTCGTTCGGGCCCGCGACGCCCGTCGTCGTATCGACCTTCTCCGGCGGCGCGCCATGCGCGGCGATATGGTCGGCAAACGGCGCGAACTTCGCGAGCAGCGGCGCGGCGAGCGGATCGGCGCGGTCGAGCATGCCGGCCCACAGGTACACGCGGATCGCGTTGTACGCGCTCTCCGCGTGCGTGTCCGGATCGGGCCCGAACCCCTTGCCCGCGCGATACAGCGCCCAGTCGGGCGAGAAGCCCTTCGGCGCGGTGTCGAGCAGCACGCGAGCGGTGCTGGATGCGAGCGCGGCCCAGCGACGGTCGTCGGGCAGCCGCGCGCCGAGCGCGCGAATCACCTGCGGCGGCGAATAGCTCGGATTCACGCGCCATTGGCCGTTGGCCAGCTTGAACCCGGTCGGCCCCGGCAGCAGCGTGAGGCCGAGGCCCGGCACGGTCGCCGTCTCGTCGTCGAGCACGCGCTTCGCGAGCAGCGCGCCGCGCGCCGTATAGCTGCGCTCGCGCCACAGCCGCCCGGCCTCGACGAGCGCATAGGCGATCCACAGGTCGGCGTCCGACGCCGCGTTCGCGTCGAGCACGCGCCATGCGCCGTCGGGCGCGCGGCCCCACAGCCAGGCCGGCAAGCGTGCGCTCAGGTCGCCCTGCGCGAGATTGTTCTCGGTCCACGCGAGGATCGTGTCGAACATGCGCCGGTCGTTCGCGACCAGCGCGAAGAACAGCCCATACGCCTGCCCCTCCGATACCGTGCGCGAATCGGCCGAGCCGACGTCGATCACGCGGCCGTCGGCCGAGATGAAATCGCGCTTGAACGCGTCCCAGCGCGGCCACGCGGCGCTGCATCCCGCGGCGGCGGCATCGGCTGCACTGGCCGGCGCGGCCCGCGCGTGCATGGCCATGCCGGCCGCCGCGCACGTCACCGCCACCGCCAGCGCGAGCGTCGCGCCGACACGCCGCGCCGGCTGCGTCGCCCGTCGCTTCGTCATTGCCCGCGCCATCCGTTACATCCCCCGTCGACGCGCGGCGATTCGCTGCAGCACGCTGAACACGCCGAGCGCGAGCAGCAGCCCCGCGACGACGCCCACCGCGCCGAGCACGACCGGATGCCGCGCCGCCTCCGTCCACACGCGCGCATACCACGGCACGAAGCCGACCACGTAAGGCTCGCCGACCCGCAGGCTGTCGACCTGCCCCGGCCGCACCAGCGCGAGGTCGCCCTGCAGTTGCGCCACGAGCCCCGCGTTCTCGAACACGTCGAGCAGATCGCCGAGGCGCGGCTGGTCGGTCGCCGTCAGCGCGACGACGCTGCGGCCGCGGCTGCCCGGCAGCTCGAAACCGGCGAGCGCGGCGAGCGGGCCCGTCTGTTCGATGTGCGCGCCGCCGTCGGCGACGCCCACGCCGTTGCGCCAGCGCTCCTTCACCGTGAACGCGACGCGCGTCGCGCCGCCGCCGCCCGCGCCGCCCGGCTCGCCGATCGCGAGCGGCAGCGACGCACGCCAGTTCGCGAGCAGCGGCGACGCCGGGGAGCCATCGATCACGAGCACATCCTTGTGCCCCGACAGCGCGGCGACGTCGCCGGGCCGCGCGACCTGCACGCGCAGCGCCGGGAAGCCGGTCCATTCGCCCATGTGGCCGAGCATCGTCAGGTACGCCTCGAGCTCCTGCGGCGAGGGCCGCTCGGGCAGCACGACGGCCGTCTGCGACAGGTCCGCGAAGCGCGTGAACGGAAAGCCGCTGTTCGCGAAGAACGCGAGGTTCGGCAATTGCGCGTAATGGACGAAGTGCGAGAAGTCGATCGTCGAATCCGGATCGATCGCCGCGCGCTGCGGCTCGGTGGCCGTGCTCGAGCACAGGCCCGTCTTCTGCGAATCGAGCGTGAAGCGGAATTGCAGCTGGTTGCCGCTGCCGACGCGAAACGCGGGAATGTCGACGTCGCTCGTCACGCGCCCTTCCGGCACCGACAGCAGCGGCAACTGCATGCGCCCGTGCGCGTCCTCCGCGTGGGCCGGCCCGAGCCGGTACGACTTCACGAGCTGGTCGTTGATCTCGACCGCGAGCGTCGAATTGTCCTGCACGGTCGGCGCCGTGTAGCGGTAGCGCAGCGTGATCGGCACGCCCGCGCCGTTCCACGAATGCAGATCGGCCGGCACACGCAGGTTCAGCCGGATCGCGTCGGGCGTCGTGCCGCGCACTTCGAGCTGGCGCGGGTCGTTCACGAGCTCGCGGAACGCGATCGGCCGGTTCACCGGCAGCCAGCGCGGCGCGTCGTACGGCTTGCGCGGCGCGCCGAGATCGACGTGCGCGACCGTCGCGGCCGGCCCGGACAGCGCCGCGCGGCCGAGCACGAGCGTCGCGACCGCGTCGTCGACCTCGGCCGCCGTGCGGCCCGTGACGATCAGCAGCTTGCGCCCCGGCGCGGCCGGATTGTCGGCGACCGCGAGCAGCGGACCGTTGATGGGCGGCAGCGCGAGACCGGCCGGCAGCGTCGCGGCCGTGCCGACCACGACGGCCTGGTCGTCGGCCGGCAGCGCGGCCGATACCGGGAAGCGCGCATGCCGGTAGTCGGCCAGCGCGCCGAACCACGACGCGAGCACGCCCGCGCTGCGCAGCGTCGCCGAATCGGGCGTGGCCGGCAGCACGAACGGCAGCCGCAGGCGGCCGTTGTCGCGCCGGTCGAAGAACGGCGCGGGCAGCAGCGCGAGATCGTTCGGCAGGCGCACCGGCGATTCGTCGAGGATCAGCTCGCTCGTCGGGCTCACGTCGGCCCACAGCGCCGAGTTCGCCGGATCCTCGCAATGGTCGAGCGTGTAGTGCGCGATCAGGCGCAGGCCGATCTGGTTGAAATCGGAAAAGTAGCGCGGATCGATCGGGATCTCCTGCGTGACCGTACGCCCGGCGCGTGCCGCATCGAACGGAACGGTCGCGATCACCTCGCCGTTCACCGACACCTTCAGGTGCGACAGCGGAAAGACCAGCGACGGCGAATACGCGTAGGTCAGGCGCAGCCGCGCGCCCGTGATCACGCGGTCGAGCCGCACGCCGGCGTTGATCGTGCGCGCGTCGTCGGCGCCGCGCAGGCGCAGCGGATCGAACGCGCCGAGCGATGCGAACGGCATGCGCACGGTCGTGGCCGGCAGGCCGGCGGCCGGCGCGCTGGCCGCCGTCGGCGCGGTAGCGGGCGTCGCGGCCGGCGCCGCGTCGGTCGCCGCCGCGCGATCCGCAGCGGACGTCGAAGCGGCGGCCGGCACCGCCGGCATCGGCGCGGCCGACAACGCAGCCGCGTGGAAAGCGCCGGTCATCGCGGCCGCGAGGACGAACAGCGACACGGCCGGCCTCATGCGCCGCTCTCCATCGTCACGATCGTCGGGTCCATCCGCGCGTCGAAACGGACGCGCGCAAAGCAGCTATGCCCGTGAGTGCACATCCCCTCTGCTTCCTCTCATCTATATGACCTGATTGCATTTGTCGGTACGACGCGGCGGATGCTTCAGCGGCCGGTTCGTCGCGTTGCGGCGCGCCTGGCACCGGCGCCCGCTCATTCGTCACACTATCTCAAAAATAGAACAAAACTTACCGTGATTCGCGACTGTGAAGCGAAAAAACCTCAATTCGGTCGGAAATGCCGCGCGGGAAGAGGGAATGGCAAGAATTGCGCCGTTGCCAGCGGGACGGCTGGAACGGCATACTGCCGGCGCGATACGGCTGGCCGGGGGCCGGGCACCGGCCGCGGTCCGTGGCGGACCGCCCCGCCACGCGCGCTGCCGCAGGCGGCGCGTATGCTACCGCAAGTACGTGTCGCGCGACGTACTTTCTTCATGGAAAACTGACTTGAATCAAACCGCCGACTCCGCCACCCCGTCCGCCGACACGTTGCTGCGCATCATCGCGGCACAAGCCGAAATCGCGAAACTCGGCATGGACCTCGGCAGCGTGATCGCGTACGTGGCCGAACAGATGCCGAAGCTCACCGGCGCGAGCGCCGCCGCGGTCGAATTCGCCGAAGGCGACGACATGGTGTACCGCGCCGCGTCGGGCACGGCGGCCGGCATGCTCGGCCTGCGGTTGCGGCGCTCGGGCAGCCTGTCGGGGCTGTGCGTGCAGCAAGGCGAGTTGCTGCGCTGCGTCGATTCGGAAACCGACCCGCGCGTCGATCGCGATGCGTGCCGCCGGGTCGGCCTGCGCTCGATGCTCGTGATGCCGCTCACGCATGCCGACACGACGGTCGGCGTGCTGAAGGTGATGTCGCCGGACGTCGACGGCTTCTCGCCGGCCGACTCGGCCACGCTGCGGCTGATGGCCGACCTGATCGCCGCCGCGATGTTCCACGCGGCGCGCAACGAAGCGAACGAGCTCTACCTGCGCGCGACCCACGACGCGCTCACGGGCTTGCCGAACCGCGCGCTGTTCTACGACCGCCTGCGCCAGTCGATGCACACGGCGCTGCGCGCGAGCGGCCGGCTCGGCATTCTCAACATCGACATGGACGGGCTGAAACCAATCAACGACGGGTTCGGCCACCGCGCGGGCGACGCCGCGCTGCGCGAGGTCGCCACGCGAATGCAGGCCGCGGTGCGGCGCTCGGATACGGTCGCGCGCATCGGCGGCGACGAATTCGCGGTGATCCTGCCCAATATCGGCACCCGCGACGATGCCCATGCGCAGAGCACGCGGCTCGCGCGGCAGGTCGGCGAGCCGTTCGAATTCGACGGACATGCGCTGCAGCTCGGCGTCAGCGTCGGCATCGCGGTGCTGCCGGACGACGGCACCGACATGAATGCGCTGATCGAGCACGCGGACCACGCGATGTACGAGGCCAAGCGCACGCGATCGCGGCGCTCCGCGCAAGCATGACGCGTCGCATGCGCCGGACGGGCCGTTCCCGCCGATAGCGCGCTTGCGCTGGCCCTAACCGATCGGCGACACCGCGATCGCGAGCCCGACGACGAGCCACTGCACGATCGCCACGAGCACCGCGGCCCGGCACAGCCCGACCGCGCCGCGCACGCGTGCGTCGAGCGTGCGTCCGGCCTTCGCCGCGTCGATCCAGCCCAGATCGGCGAGCGCACGGTCGAGCGCCGCGAGCCCGTCGTCGACCGCCCCGTCGCCTTGCGCCGCCCGCGCCAGCGCGGCAAACAGCCGCCGATCGATCTCGATGCGCACCGCGTACCACAGCGCCGCGATCCCCGATCCCGTGCTGACGACGGCCAGCAGTACCCGGGCGAGCGTCGCGGGCGCCCAGCCCGCCGCGATCCACCCGCCCGCGCCGGCCGCGGCCAGCGCGGCCGCGAGCGCCCATGCACCCGCATCGAGCGCGCCGCGCGCGGCGGCGATCCTGAACGGCGCGGACGGATCGCGCATCACACGCGCCCCGCGTCGCACCGGCGATCGATCCACTGCTGCAGCACGGCCACGCCGTCATCCGACCAAACCGCGCGCGGCCGAACCGCGCGCACCGCGGCCAGCGCCTCGCGCGCATCGGTGAACCCGCGCCGCGCGGCGAGCCACGCGGCCGCGCACAGCACGCTGCGCCCGTAGCCGAGCGCACAGCAGACCAGCACGTCGCGCCCTTCGCCGTGCAGGCGCTCGAGCGCCGCTACGGCCTGCGCGAGCTGCGCCGCCGTCGGCGCGACGAGGTCGAGCTGCGGCACGCACGCATACGCGAGCGATGCGTCGGCCGTCGCCCAGCGCGGCATCTCGGCAGTCAGGTCGACCAGCGCGGAGAAGCCGTGGCGCCGGATGTCGCGCGTCGTCGGCGTCCGGCCGATCGACACGCGTTCGTCGATCCGCACCGGCGCCGGCTGGCGGAACGTCCACAGCCGCGAATTGACGAACGCGCCGGCGATCGTCGGCGCGAGCAGCGCGCCGATGAAGACCGGAAACCGCCCGTGCGCGTCCTTCTGGAACGCGCCGGGCGCGCCGCGCCGGTAAGCCCACGCAACGCAGGCGAGCGCCAGCGCGACCCACCCCGCCGCCAGCGCCCCGGCCGGCGCACGCGGCACGCAGGCCAGCGCCGCGCATGCGACCAGCGCGGCGCCGAACGCATAGCGGCGCGCGAGCGCGCGGCCGGCCTGGCTCGGCGATGCATCGGCGCCCGGCCACCGGCCCGCGGCATCGCGCAGCGGAAACAGGAACAGCGCGAGACAGCCGACGGCCGCCCCGGTCGGCACGTCGATCGCGTGATGCTGGTAGGTCGTCAGCACCGACACGCCGATCACCGCGAACCACAGGTGCAGCACGCCGCGCGCGAACGTGCCGCGCAGGTGCTTCGCATAGACGGCCCACAGCACGACGAGCAACCCGATATGCAGCGACGGCGCCTGGTTGAACGGCTTGTCGAAGCCCATCAGCAGCGTGAACAGCGCGCCGGCCACGCCGCCCGCGTCGGGCCGCTCGAAGCCGAAGCGCAGCGGCCACGCGATGAAGCATGCGACCGACACCAGTTGCACCGTCAGCAGCCGTTTCACGTGATCGAGCAGATCGTCGCGGCGCGTCCAGAAGAAGAACGACAGCGCATACAGCAGGTCGATCGACCAGTACGGCACGATCGTCCACGGCACGAACGGGATCGCATGCTCCCAGCCGAACGCGAACGTCGGCACCGCGGCGCGTCGCGCGGCGAGCCAGTTCGCGAAGCCGTACGTCGAGAAGAACACGGCGCCCATCGCCGCGAGCCAGCCGAAACGCAGCGCGAACGACGCGCCGCGCGCGCCGGCCGCCGGCTCGGCCAGCCCGCCGCCCGCACCCGCGCCCGCGCCGCCGCCGAGCGCGCTCATGACGCGTCGACCCGCTGCGCGAGACTGACCGTGAAGATGCCCATCTCGTCGATCCGCTGGTCGAGCTTGCGGAAGCCGGCCCGCGCGACGAGCTCGTCCATTTCGGCCTGCGAACGGCGGCGCATCACCCACGTCGACTCGCCGCGGTGATTGTTCAGCGCGCGCGCGATGAATTCGAGCTGCGGATGCCACGGCTGCCCCGTGTAGACGAGATAGCCGCCCGGCGGCACGGCCTGCGCGAGCCCGCGCAGCGAGCGCTCGATCAGCGCGTTCTCGCCGAACAGCTCGTACAGGCCCGACACGATCGCCAGCGTCGGCCGCGGCTCGAGCGTCGCGAGCGACGCCTCGTCGAACGCGTCGCCGCGCTCGAAGCGCGCGATCGGCTCGAGGCCGCGCTGCGCGATCAGCACGCGCCCAGCCTCGACGTTCGGCGGGCTGTAGTCGCGCAGCGTGATGTCGTCGGGCGCCGCGCCGTCGCGCTCGGCGGCCATCGCGATCGCGTCGAGCACGTAGCGCCCGTGACCGGCCGCGATGTCGACGATCCGCACCGGCGTGCCGTGCGCGCGCAGCCGGCCGATCGCCGTGCCGATCAGCTCCTGCAGATGCACCTTGCGCTGGCGGATGCCGACCCAGCCCGGCGAATCGAGATACGTGCGGTCGATCAGCGCGCCGATGCCGAACCGCCCCTGCGCGCGGTTGCGGTACACGTAGTCGAGCGTCGAGCCCGAATCGAAGCCGAGTCGCAAGCCGAGCGCGATGCCGTCCGACAGCGCGCCGCCGGCTTTCAGCCCGGCGCGCGTGAGCGCCCAGTACGCCCGGGCGAACACGTTGGCCGGCGGCCGGCCGAGCGCCGCGTATTCGTCGTGGAACGCGCCGCGCCGGTCGGCATCGGCGAGCGACACGCGCGGGCTCGGCGCATCGAACTCGCGCAGCACGAACGCGCGCAGCGGCGCGAGCGCCTGGGCCCGATCGCGCTCGCCGAGCGTGTCGTGGTAGAAGCCCGGCAGCACGATGCGCTCCTTGCGCGCCGAGCCGAGCCGTTCGAAGAAGCGGTCCTGCGGGCCGCGATGCACGACCCAGTCGGCGCCCGAGATCAGCAACTGCGTCGGTACGGTGATCGCGGCCGCGTCGGCGACGATCCGCCGCGCGGTATCGTGCAGGTCGAGCAGCATGTTGACCGCGATCGGCCGCGTGATCAGCGGATCGGACGCGTAGCTCGCGATCCGTTCGGGATCGTGCGTGAGGAATTTCGGCTTCACGTAGCTGTTCACGTAGAACAGCCCGCGCAGCTTGTGCATCAGCCGCAGCCCCGGCCGCGCGAACGGCACGTAGAGCTTGATGTGGAATGCCGGCGACGCGACGACCAGCGCGCGGATCGGCGGCGCGTAGTCGTGCACCCAGGTCGCCGCGAGCACCGCGCCGACGCTCTGGCCGACGATCGCCATCTCCTCGATCGCGATACCGTGCGTGTCGCGGATATGCTCGACGAAGGTCTGCAGGTCGCGCACCGACGCGGCCGCGCTCGGGCTGTAGCCGCGCGCGCCCGGCGAGCGGCCGTGGCCGCGTGCGTCCCACGCAAAAAAGGCGAAATCCGGCAGGTCGAGCTCGTCGACGAGGTGCGCGACGCGCGCCGAATGTTCGTGCCCGCGATGCAGCAGCACGATCGCGCCGCGGCAGCGTGCGCCCGTCGCGGGCCAGTGGCGGTAGAACAGCGTCGCGCCGTCGTGCGTGATGAAGTCGGCCTCGCGGGCCGTGCGTGCGTTCATGCGATCTCTCTCGTTTCGTTATTCGAATCATGCGGCGCCGCCCTCCGGCGCCGGTCCCGCCCCGCGTCGACGGCCGATCAGCCGCCCGCTTCGGCGATCCCGGCCTGCACGCGCCGCACGGCCGTCACGATCGACAGCACGATCAGCAGCCGCCACAACCACGCGGCGGCGCCGCCGACCGGCAAGCCGAGGCCGATCCACAGCGCGAACGCGCCGAGGGCCAGCGCCCGGTCGCTCTTGCCGAACGGGCCGTCGTAGCGGCGCGTCGCGCCGACGAGCGGGCCGATCAGCCCCGCGCATTCGACGATCACCGCCGTCAGCGCGAACAGCCAGACGTCCGCCGGCGCGAACGCGGGAATGGCGAGGAACGGCAGCACGAGCGCGACGTCGGACACGATGTCGCCCAGCTCGTTCAGGTATGCGCCGAGCGTGCTCTTCTGCCCGTGCTCGCGCGCGAGCATCCCGTCGATCGCGTTGAGCGCCATCCGCGCGAACAGCCACAGCGGGATCAGCAGGAACAGCGCGCGGGCGAACACGCCGAGCCCGGCAAGCGCGCCGACGACGATCGAGCCGCCGGCCGCGAACAGCGTGACCTGGTTGGCCGTGACGCCGCGTTCGGCGAGCGAATTCGCGAACGGGCGCAGACGGTTCTGAAATTTGGGTTTGAGTGCGTAGAGGCTCATCGTTTCGTATTCGTATTATTCGCGCGGCACGGTCGGATAGTTTCCCGCCGCCATGCCCCGGGCGGCGAAACGGCCTTCGTCGGCCTGGATTGAACGGCCCTCATCGTCGCCGAGCGGCCTCCATGCGTCAAGCATGGCGGCGCGAACCGCCCGCGCGGCGGCAATCTGGCGTTTTTCGGCGAAACTCGCGATAATCCGCTGGCCCGATCGCGGCGAGATCCATTCGAGCGGCAGCGGGCACTCGTGCAACAGCCGATTATCACGCCGCCGACCGGCGCATTCGCCGCGACGCAGCAGCGTGCGACGGCGAATCGTCCGATTATCGCGGACCTGCGACAGGCAGCCACGAACTTTGAAAAAATTTAAACAAGAGCCGTCCGGCGCGCATCCTGCCGCGCCGGCATTCCGGGGTTCCGCCCACCGCGCGTGCGCGGCGGGCCGGGCATGCACGCAGGAGGCCGCGCGCCGATGAACATCCTCAACGTCTGGCAGCGCGATTTCCTGCTGTCCATCGTGCGGCTCGTCGCCGGCGCGTATCCGGTCTGGCATCAGGCGCCGCCGTCCCCGACGCAGAAGATCTATTTCTCGAACCATACGAGCCATATCGACACGCTCGCGATCCTCGCCGCGCTGCCGCGCGACGTGCGCGCGGTCGTGCGGCCGGTCGCCGCGCGCGACTACTGGGACAGCAGCGACCTGAAGCGTCACATCGCGCAGAAGCTGCTGAACGTCGTGCTGATCGACCGTCATCGCGAATCGGGCGGCGACCCGCTGGAGCCGGTACGCGACGCGCTGCGGCAGGGCCACTCGATCATCATCTTCCCGGAAGGCACGCGCGGCGCCGACGTACTGCCGCAGCCGTTCAAGAGCGGGCTGTTCCATCTCGCGACCGAATTCCCCGACGTCGCGCTCGCGCCCGTCTACCTCGAGAACCTGCAGCGCATCATGCCGAAGGGCGCGATCTGGCCCGTGCCGCTGATCTGCAAGGTACATTTCGGCGCGAACGAAGCGCTCGGCGCGCAGGAAGACAAGCCGACGTTCCTCGCCCGCATGCGCGACGCGGTCGTCGCGCTCGCGCCGCCGCAGCGGCCGGCCGGCTGAGCGCGCCTCCTTCTCCCTTTTCCGGATACCAACCATGCGAACCCTCTTCTGGGAACTGGTCGCGGGCGTCACGGGCGTGCTCGTCGTCGCGACCGTGATCGGCGCGATCCTCGGCGCGCGCAGCGGCGGCGCGAGCCCGACCATCGTCAACCTGAACCAGCGCATCCGCGCATGGTGGGCGATGATCGCGATCATGGCCGTCGCGATCGGCCTCGGCAACAACGTCACGTACCTGGTGTTCGCGCTGCTGTCGTACCTGACGCTGCGCGAGTTCATCACGCTCACGCCGACCACCGCGAGCGACCATACGACGCTCTTCATCGCGTTCTTCATCGCGATTCCCGTGCAGTACCTGCTGCTCGGCATCAACTGGTACGGGATGTACTCGATCTTCGTGCCCGTGCACCTGTTCTTCGCGATGTCGCTCGTGTCGGCGCTCACGCAGGACACGCGCGACTTCCTGAGCCGCAACGCGAAGATCAACTGGGCGCTGATGGTGTGCGTGTACGGGCTGAGCCACGCGCCGGCCGTGCTGATCCTCGACATTCCGCGCTACGCGGGGCAGAACGCGCTGCTGCTGTTCTTCTTCCTGTTCGTCGTGCAGATCAGCGACGTGCTGCAATACGTCGTCGGCAAACTGTTCGGACGCCGCAAGATCGCGCCGCAGTTGTCGCCGTCGAAGACGGTCGAGGGCTTCATCGGCGGCGGGCTGCTCGCCACGCTGTGCGGCGCGTCGCTGTATCGCGTGACGCCGTTCGGCTTCGGCGCGGCGTTCGGGATCTCGCTCGCGATCGTGATCGCGGGCTTCGTCGGCGGGCTCGTGCTGTCGGCCGTCAAGCGCTCGCTCGGCACGAAGGACTGGGGCTCGATGATCGCCGGCCACGGCGGCATGCTCGACCGCGTCGATTCGATCTGCTTCGCCGCGCCGGTGTTCTTCCACCTGGTGCGCTACCTGTACGTGTGAATGCGCGGGCGGTGCAATGCCGCCCGTTCCCGCGCGAAGGATCAGTACCCGTCGCGCAACGCCTTCGGCACGACGTAGCGGCCGCGCGCGGCGTCGAACTTCACCGTGTAGCGTGCATGGATGGCCTTGTCGCCGCGCGTACCCGTTTCCGTGACCGTTAGCGGATAGACGTCGCCCGTGCCGGCCGTGTCCGGCGCGATCTCGAAGCGGCGTTCCTCGCAGCGCGCGCGGGCGTTCGCGCATTCCGTCGACTCCGCGTTGTCGAGCGCCTCGTCGATGCGTGCCGCCGCATGCACCAGCGCATTACCGACCGGCAGCCAGATCGAGCGGAAGCGTTGCGTATAGCCTTGCCGCGTGTCGCTTTCGCCGATGACGAACCCGAACAGGTGCGGCCCGAGCCGCTCGATGCGCACCGTACCGGGTTCGCCACGCCCGCCCGATGCGATCTCCGTTTTCTTCGCGACCGGCTCGAGCGTCCTGCCGTCCGGCGAAGGCTTCAGCACGTACAGGTCGATCGCGCCCGGCGTCGCGTCCGAATCCATGGCCGGCATCCCGTTCTGCACCGCCGCCTCGGTCTCGCCGCACATCGCGAGCAGCGTGCGCGGGCCGTCCGCGGTCGCCACGCGCAGCACGCCGCACGGCGAATGGATGAAATCGTCGCCGTCCGCCTGCCAGCCCTTGCGGCTCGCGCGCCAGTTGCCGTACGTGTCGTGGATGAAGGTTTTCAGTTGACGGTCGGGCTGGGCCGGCTCGGCGGCATGAACGGGCGACGGCGCGGCGAGCGCCGTGAGTCCCGCGAGCGCGCCAAGGGCGGCGAGCGAAGCCAAGAGCGGCTTGAGACGTATGGTCGGGTTCTGGGCAGTCATGACGAGATCAGGTCGGATGGGTGTGCGGCGGATTGTTGCAGAATCGGCGGGTCCCCGTCGATCCTTCACACGTCGTCCGGGGCGGAAAAGAATGGCGACCGCCCGTTGCCGACGACGACGCGCCCTGCATCGTTGCCCATCACGTCATCGCCTCGTGCCTGCGCACATCGCCGGCGCGCGCATCGAGCACGCGCACGGGCCGCGAACTGCCGATTCCGTGCGCGCCCGGCCGCGTCCCGACCGCGACGCCCGCCGTCACGCCGGATCCGGCACCTCGATCGCCAGCAGCGCCGAACTGACCGACTTGCCGTGCGCATCGAGCGCGAGCGAGCGCGTCACGCCACCGCCGAGCGCATCGCTCAGCACGAAGTTGAACGCACCGAGCGTCGGCAACTCGTAGCGCACGACGTCGCCGTGCACGATGCCCGCGAGCCATGCCTTCACCGCCTGCGCATCGAGGTGCGTGCGCAGATGATCGTAATGACGCGGATCGCGGCAGATGACCGACACGTTCAGCGTATTGCCCTTGTCGCCGGTGCGCGCATGCGCGAGTTCACGCAGTTGCATCAGGCCTCCACGAATGAAAACGACGGCGTCACGGCCGCGCGCGGCAGCAGCACCGACTGCACGGCGATCACCTCGCGCGTCGACTTGAACGCGCCGCCGCCGCCGGCCGGCCCGTTCGTATAGAGCGTCTCGACTTCGTTGCCGATTCGCGCGGCCTCGGCGGCGTTCGCCGCGCGGCCGGCCACCCGCACGCGCACCTCGGCCGGCTCGCCGCGCACGGCCGGCGTCGCGTCGCCGTACAGCGCATCGACGCCGATCAGGTCGAAGCGCAACTCGCTCGCCGCGACGCCGGTCAGCGCGAGCCGCTCGCGAACGATGTCGAGCGCAAGACGCGCCCGCGCGAGCGCGCCCGGCCCGCCGTACGAGATCTGGCCTTCGCCGATCCAGCCGTCGACATACGCGACCGACACCTTCAGCGTGTCGGGCCGCGCGGCGCCGCGCCCGCCCGTCACGCGCACGCGATCGGTCGCCTCCTCCGCGACCGCCACGCGCGTGAAATCGGCCACGACATCGGGCTGCAGATACCGCGCCGGGTCGTGAATCTCGTAGAGCAGTTGTTCCTTGCAGGTCGCCGCGCTCACGCGGCCGCCCGCGTGCGGCACCTTCGTGATCACGACCGAGCCGTCGGCCGCGACCTCGCCGATCGGGAACCCGAGTCGCGCCAGATTCGGCACGTCCTTGTAGCCGGGATCGGCGAAATAGCCGCCCGTCACCTGCCCCGCGCATTCGAGCAGATGGCCGACGACGGTCGCCTGCCCGAGCGTGTCCCAGTCGTCCATCCGCCAGCCGAATGCGTGGATCAGCGGCGCGGCGAACAGCGACGGATCGGCGACGCGCCCGGTCAGCACGACGTCCGCGCCGGCCGCGAGCGCGTCGACGATCGGCGCGGCGCCGAGATACGCGTTCGCGGATACGATACGGTCGCGATACGCGGCGACCTCGTCGCCCGATTCCTCGAAACGGAACGCGCCGCGCAGCACGACGTCGAGCACGTCGTCGCCTTCGACCGCCGCGACTTTCAGCCCCGCGATGCCGAGCGACTGCGCGATCCGCGCGGTACGCCGTGCGGCCGCGCGCGGGTTCGCCGCACCCATGTTCGACACGATCCGCACGCGCTTGGCCGCCGCGACCGGCAGCACCGCCTGCATGCGCGCGTCGAGCAGCGGATCGTAGCCGAGCGCCGGATCGTTGCGCCGCGCTTGCTGCGCGATTGCGATCGTGCGCTCGGCGAGGCATTCGAAGACCAGGTAGTCGAGTTGCCCGTGTTCGGCCAGCTCGACCGCGGGCTCGATCCGGTCGCCCGAGTAGCCGGCGCCCGCGCCGATGCGCACGCGCCGTTCATGTGAAGGCTTTGCTGTCATGTCCGTACCGTCGTCCGGCGGAGCACGCCGCCGGGAAGAATCAAAAGACGCCGAGCACGACGCAGGCGATCGTCATCACGATCGACGCGCCGAACAACAGCGGAAACGTGAATTTCTGGTGCTCGGCGAGCTCGATCCCGCACAGGCCGACGACGAGGAACGTCGCCGGCGTGAGCGGGCTGACCGGGAACCCCGTCGTCATCTGGCCGAGCAGCGCGGCCTGCCCGACCTGCACGGCCGGCACGCCGAGCTGCCCGGCCACTTCGGCGATCACGGGCAGCACGCCGAAGTAGAACGAATCGGGATCGAACAGCATGCTGAGCGGCATCGACGCGAGGCCGAGCGCGACCGGAATGTGGCCGGCCATCGACGGCGGCACGAAGCCGACCGCCGCCTGCGCCATCGCCTTCAGCATCCCGCTGCCCTGCATGATCCCGGTGAACACGCCGGCCGCGAGCAGGATGCCGGCCATCATCAGCGCCGCCCGCGCATGCGCGTCGATGCGCTTCCGCTGCATGTCGACGTCGGGGTAATTCACCATCAGCGCGATGCACAGCCCGACCATGAACATGATCGCGGGCGGAATCTTCTCGCCCATCACGACCATCGTGCCGAGCACGACGAGCGTCAGCACGAGGTTGAACCAGAACAGATGCGGCCGACGCAGCGCCTGCTCGTCGGCCGTCAATTCGCGCCTGGGCAGCGGGATCGACGCATCGTCGCGCGACAGGCCGAGCCGCTTCTCCTCGCGCCGCCCGAGCCAGTACGCGACGCCGAACACGAACACGAGCCCGATCGCCTGCACCGGAATCAGCGGATTAAACAGCGCCGACACCGGCAGGTGCAGCGACGCGGACGCGCGAATCATCGGCCCCGTCCACGGCAGGAAGTTGATGCCCGCGGCCATCGACACGGCGGCGGCCAGCACGCGCCGGTCCATCTTCAGCCGGTCGTACAGCGGCAGCACGGCCGGAATCGTCACGAGAAAGCAGACGGCGCCCGAGCCGTCGAGGTGGATCAGCAGCGCGAGCAGCGTCGTGCCCATCACGATGCGCGTCGGCCGCGTGCCGACCGCGCGCAGGATCCGGTCGATGATCGGGTCGAGCGTGCCGGCATCGGTGATCGTCCCGAAATAGAGGATCGCGAACACGAACATCGCGACCACGGGCGCGAGACCCTTCAGCCCGTCGATGACGAACTTGCTGGTGTGCAGCCCGAAGCCGCCGATCAGCGACGCGGCGATCGGCACGATGATCAGCGCGACGAGCGGCGACATCCGCTTCGACAGAATCGCGGCCAGCAGCACGACGATCGTGCCAAGCCCGAGTAACGGCAGCATCCGTGTCTCCTACCTTGTCTTTTGTTGGAGACGAGCGTAAGGTCGGCGCAGCGATAGCACAATTGAAATGATTTGATTGTAGCAATCACGAATCGTTATGGATCTGAATCTTCGGGACATTCGCGCGTTCGTCACCGTCGCGCACGCCGGCAACTTCACGCGCGCGGCCGCGCGGCTGCACCTGTCGCAGCCGGCGCTGACCGTGCAGATCCGCCGGCTCGAGGAAATCGTCGGCGCGCGCCTGTTCGACCGCAACAGCCGCAGCGTCGCGCTCACGCAGACCGGGCGCGAGTTGCTGCCGCTGTTGCAACGCTCGCTCGACGACATGGAGCGCGTGCTGCGCGATGCGCGCGCGCTCGGCGAAGGCGCGAGCGGCACGGTGCGGCTCGCGTGCCTGCCGACCTTCGCATCGAGCATGCTGCCGGAGTTGATCCAGTCGTTCCGGCGCGACGTGCCGCGCGCGGGCTTCGAGATCCGCGACGGCGTCGCGAGCCTCGTCACCGCGCTCGTGCGCAACGAGGATGCCGATCTCGGGCTGACCGGCGGCGACACGTTCGATGCGTCGTTGGAAGTGCTGTATGTGGGCGCGGACCGGCTCGTCGCCGTGTGCCCGAAGGATCATCCGCTCGCGCGCAAGCGCCGCGTCGGCACCGCCGACGTCGCCGGCGTGCCGCTCGTGCTCACCGCGCAGGGCACGAGCGTGCGCAGCGTCGTCGATGCCGCGCTGGAAGCGGCCGGCTGCACGGCCGACATCGCGTGCGAGCCGACCTACATGATGACGGCCGTCGCGATGGTGCGCGGCGGCCTCGGCGTGACGATCCTGCCCGCGACCGCCCGCGATGTGCGCGCCGAGCCCGATCTGGTCGCGAAGCCGATCGACGATCCCGCGTTCGTGCGGCCGATCGCGCTCGTCGTCAAGCGCGGGCGCACGCTGCCGCGCGTCGCGCAGGCGTTCGCCGACCTCATGCTGGCGGAATTGAAAAAGCGCACGTGAAGCGCGGTTCCCACATCGGGACGGTTCGCGCGTCGCTTACTTACCGCGCGTCCGGGTCGACGTGCAGCGATTCGCCGATCGCATAGAAATTGCCGCCCGCGATGTAGTGCAGGCTGCGCAGCGCGGGATCGGCCGATTCGAAATACCAGTGGCCGTCGCGGAACACGCGCGTGT
Organism: Burkholderia semiarida; assembly: GCF_029268935.1. Lineage (NCBI taxonomy): Bacteria > Pseudomonadati > Pseudomonadota > Betaproteobacteria > Burkholderiales > Burkholderiaceae > Burkholderia > Burkholderia semiarida. The sequence continues at coordinate 1,092,607 of NZ_JAHLCL010000007.1, forward strand.
CGGACCACGCGGCGACCACCTCGCCGATGAACAGGTCGTAGGTCTGCTGGTTGTGCGGCTCCGGAATCAGCCTGCACGCGAGCCAGCCCGAGCAGCCGGCGACGAACGGCAGGTCGTGACCGTCGACGTCGAACAGCGTGACGCCCGCCTCGCGCAGCTTGTCGGGCCGCTCGGCCAGACTGTGGCTGCCGACCGCATGCGTGAGCCGCAGTTGCGCGGCCGTCGGCACCTGGATCACGAACGTGCCGCTGCGCTCGACGAGCTCGCGCGTCTTCGCGGATTTGTCGAGCACGACCGTCAGCTTCGGCGGCAGGAAATCCAGCGCGCACGCCCACGCGGCGGCCATCACGTTGTCGACGCCGTCGTGGCGGGCCGACACGAGCACGGTCGGGCCGTGATTGAGGAGACGGTAGGCTTTGTTGAGCGCCACCGGCGCGATGTGACTGTTCATACGGGCTCCCTGGAGAACGGCGCGCACGGACGGATGCCGTGCGGCGCGGCGCCGGCCGTCGCACCCGCGCGCGGCAGGATCCGAGGCCGCATTCTCGCACCCGATTTCGGTCGGCGCAGGCGCCGCGGCAAGTCACTTCGCGAACAGTTGGCCGATGTCGCGAAACGCCTTGAATTCGAGCGCATTGCCGCACGGATCGAACAGGAACATCGTCGCCTGTTCGCCGACCTGCCCCTGGAACCGCACGTACGGCTCGATCACGAACGTCACGCCGAACGAACGCAGCCGCTCGGCCAGCGCCTCCCAGCTTGCCCAGTCGAGCACGATCCCGAAATGCGGCACCGGCACGTCGTGACCGTCGACCGCATTCGTATGCGCGCTTTCCTGCGACGCGGTTTTCGGGTGTTCGTGGATCACGAGCTGATGGCCGTAGAAGTTGAAGTCGACCCACTGCGCGCTCGAGCGCCCCTCTTCCAGCCCGAACACGCGGCCGTAGAAATCGCGCGCGGCCGGCAGGTCGTGGACGGGAATCGCCAGGTGAAACGGGGAAAGACTCATGATGGCCTCGTGAAGGAGCGCTCGCAGGGCGCGAGGACGGCACCATGGTAGACAAGCCCGGACAAAAATTAAATCAATATAAAATTGGCTGATTCACAAACGGAATTGATGAATGATCCGCGAACTGAAAACCCTCGTCGCCGTCGCCCGAGAAGGCACCTTTGCCGCCGCCGGCAACCGTATCGGGCTCACGCAGGCGGCCGTGAGCGCGCAGATGCAGCGCCTCGAAGCCGAACTCGGCTTCGCGCTGTTCGACCGGCAAGGGCGATCGGCCCGGCTCAACGAGCGGGGCCATCACGTGCTCGACCAGGCGCAGACGCTGATCGGCCTGTACGAGAACCTGAGTTCGACCGCGGCCGGCTCGCCGGACGCCGTGCGCGTGACGATCGGCGCGATCGCATCGGTGCAGAGCGCGCTGCTGCCGGCCGCGCTGGCCGATTTCCATCGCCGGCACCCCGCATGCCGCACGCGCGTGATACCGGGGCTGTCGATCGAGCTGGTCAACCGGGTCGACGCGGGCGAGATCGACATGGCCGCGATCATCCGGCCGCCGTTTGCGCTGCAGAGCGACCTGCACTGGACGACGCTCGCACAGGAACCGTTCCGGCTGATTGTGCCGCGCGGCGTCAAAGGCAAGGACTGGGCCGCCCTGCTCGCGAGCGAGCCGTTCGTGCGCTACGATCGCGCGTCGTTCGGCGGCCGCCAGGTCGACCGCTTTCTGCGCAAGATGCACATCGCGGTGCGCGACACCTGCGAACTCGATGAGCTCGACGCGATCGTCAAGCTGGTCGAGAACGGCGTCGGCGTCGCGATCGTGCCGCAGACCGCCGTGTATCGCCGCTGGCCGGCCGGCGTGCGCGCGATCGACCTCGGGCATCACACGTTCCATCGCGACATCGGCCTCGTGCATCGCGCGCGGCGCACGATGTCGGAACCCGCGCAAACGCTGGCGCAACTGATCGAGGCGGCGTCGCGGCGACGCTCGCCGCCGCAAGCCGCGTGATCGACACGTGGCGGCTCGGCGCCGAATGGCAAGCAGCGATGCCGTCCACCCGACGCGAATCGCACGCCTTTATCACACTCATTCCGACTGAGCCAATTCAATCCATTAAATAACGATTTGACGAAACGTTAACAATGTTGGGAATGAGGCAATTCGCCCGAAAACTACCTCGAATTATCACTCGACACGCAAAACTCAACGACACCCCACCCAAACTCGGCCCCCTATTGATACGCAACGATCAATAATCCAAATCCCTCAATGATGAATTTCATAAAACAGGCCTGTCTGCCCCAGGCCACAATGGAGAATTTCATTTTTGCGGTTTTATCGCGGCTCTGTAGTCTCCTGCCATTCCGGATCACGAACCCACACCAATGCGCAAGGAGATGACATGAAACGCACGACCCTCTCGCTGATTTCGCTCGCGTCGTTCGCGGCGATGCCCGTCGCGCATGCACAGTCGAGCGTCACGCTGTACGGCGTGATCGACACGTCGATCACCTATGTGAACCATGCGCAAGGCAAGGACAACGCGTGGATGCTCGGCAACAGCAGCGCGGGCAACCTCGCCGGCAGCCGCTGGGGCGTGAAAGGCACCGAGGATCTCGGCGGCGGGCTGAAGGCGCTGTTCCAGCTGGAGAACGGCTTCGACCCGAGCAACGGCCGGCTGGGCCAGGGCAACCGCCTGTTCGGCCGGCAGGCCTTCGTCGGGCTGGCGAGCGACCGCTACGGCACACTCACGTTCGGCCGCCAATACGACCCGCTCATCGATCTCGTGCAGGGCATCACCGCCGACAACTATCTGGGCAGCGCATTCGCGACGCCGGGCGACGTCGACAACTACGACAACAGCTTCCGCGTCGACAACGCGGTGAAGTACACGTCGGCCGTCTATTCGGGCCTGCAGTTCGCGGCGATGTATTCGTTCGGCGGCATCGCCGGCAGCACCGGCGCCGCGCAGTCGTACTCGGCCGCCGTGTCGTACAACAACGGGCCGTTCAGCGTCGCGGGCGGCTACTTCCACGCGACCAACAGCCCCGCGTCGAGCGGCGTGCGCAACGGCTGGACGAGCTCGTCGGACGGCACGTTCGACGGCCCGATCAACAACGGCTACGCGAGCGCCCATTCGATCGGCATCGCGCGCATCGCGGGCCAGTACGTCGCCGGCCCGTTCACGTTCGGCGTCGGCTACAGCAACGCGCAGTACCGCCGCGACGCCAGCTCGGTGTTCGGCTCGAACGAGCACTACAACACGGGGCAAGGCTTCGTGAACTACCAGGCGACGAATGCGCTGCTCGTCGGCGTCGGCTACAGCTACACGCGCTCGGGCGGCGACACGTCGGCGACCTATCACCAGGTATCGGCCGGGGCCGACTACAACCTGTCGAAGCGCACCGACGTCTACCTGACCGCCGCGTACCAGCACGCGAGCGGCCAGACCGGCGACGGCAAGGGCGGCTCGATGGCCGCGCAGGCATCGATCGGCTCGTACGGTTATGCGGGCACGAGCTCGCAGACGATGGTCAACCTCGGCCTGCGTCACCGTTTCTGATCGCGATACGGCAGGACGGCCGGCCGCGCGCGGCGCGACCGGCCGAATCCGCATTGCGCAAACGGCGGCTTCGGCCGCCGATTTTTTATCGCTTTCCATCGCCCCGCCAACGGCCCCCGGCCGATTGTCCCTGTCGCGCCGCTTATCGCCGGCTTTACCACGCAGCTGACGCAGCACGTCAGGTTTCCGTCGCCGCCGTTGCATTCGCATGCGCGCAATTTCCGGCCATTTTTACCGATCATGCATCGTCCCGGCCGCTGATCCGGCGCGATAAAAATGCCCGGCGAACGCGCGGGCAAATGCAAAGGAAAGTTTGACGCGAACCATTTGCCCGCCTGCTATGGCACACTTCGCGTCTGCGTAATTTCCTTGCACCGGGCGGCCGGATTCCGCCCCATCCTGCCATGCCGCGTCATACTTCTCGCCCGCTCGGTCGCGCCACGCTGACCATCGCCTCGACGATCGCGCTCTCCTGCGCGCTCTGCGGCGTCGCGCGGGCCGACTGCCTGGACGACGCGGCCGCATTCCAGCACGTGAGCGTCAGCCTGATGCGCGGCATCGCGCAGGTCGAATCGGGAATGAATCCGAACGCGATCAACACCAATACCAACGGCACGGTCGACATCGGGCTGATGCAGATCAACAGCACGTGGCTGCCGACGCTCGCGCGCGAAGGCATCACGCGGGAAAGCCTGTTCGATGCGTGCACGAACGCGTATGTCGGCGCGTGGATCCTGTCGCAGAACATCCGCCAGCTCGGCCCCAACTGGAACGCGATCGGCGCGTACAACTCCGCGTCGCCCGACAAGCGCCTCGCGTATGCGCGCAAGGTCTATGATGCAATCCGGACCATGCCGGATTCGCCGGATACTCCCATGCCCATCCTTCCACCGTCCTTCACGCCGCCGCAACAGGCGCAGACGTACAACCCGTTCGCGAGCCTGAGCGTGTCGGCGCCGCCCGTCACGCGCGCACGCACGATATCGCCGGCCTCGCCGCCTCCGCCGCCGCAGGGTGGCCCCGCCGGCCCGGCCGGTACGTACAACTTCGGATGGACGGTCACCGGCGCCGACCAGGCCAAGCCGACCCAGGTGTTCGACGACGGTGCGCGGGTCTACGTGCAGTTCAGCGACATGAAGCACGTGCCGGCGATCTTCACCGAAACGTCGGCCGGGCGCGTGCTGATGTCGTGGGAGCTGCAGTTTCCGTATGCCGTCGTGACGCGTCCCGCGCAAACGTTGATCTTCCAGCTCGGGCCGTTCGAAGCGCGCGCGCAGCGGGGGGCGGCGGCCGCCGGCATGACCGCGCAGGCCGGGACGGCGGGCACGGCAACGGCCGGGGCATCGAAGAAATCGGCCAGTGCGGCCGCGAACGCGGCGACGAACGCGGCGCCCAATACGGCAGCGAAACGCACGGCCTCGGCCGATGCGCTGTGGTACGTGAATACGCCATCGACGTCGGGCACGGCGGCGGCCTCGCCTTCGACCGCGAATATTCCCGCCACGCTGCCGACGGCCATCACGTCGAACACGCCGCCGCCCGCGCCGGCTCAGGCACCGGCCGCTCAGCCGTCGCGCGCCAGCGCGGACGCGCTGTGGTACATCTCGAAGTGACGCGCGTCCGACCGCACGCGCATCGCAGCGATCATGGGCCCGCGGTCGGCCGCGGTTCGGGCGCGTTCATGTCGTCCACCCGTTGCAGCTCGGCCGTGCCGTTCTGCCTGAAATACACGCGCAGATAACGCGACGTCGACGATTCCGGCTGCGGAATCGTCACACGGCCTCACCCGCGCCGCACCCAGATCACCTTGCCGTCGCGAATGCCGAGATTGCGGCGCTCCTCGCGATAGTCCATCGTGCCCGGCAACGACTTGCCGTCGCGCTCGAGCACGCGCCACAGGCAACCGTCGAGCAGCGCGGCCGCATCGGTTTCGGTCTTGCCGACCAGCGCGTCGTCCGGCGTGGCGTCCGCCTTGCACGCCGGCGCGGCGCCCGGCTGCGCGGGAATCGTCGCCGCGCCGCCGGCGGTGGCGTTGCGGTGCTGCGTGTTCATGTCTGCACATCCTGCAAAAGTTGCGCTCGCAACGAGTGCGACGAGCATCGCGATCGTGTTCTTCATTGGTTTCTCCTTCTCTCGGCCCGGCGGTCCATGTGCGGCATTCGTGCACGACCGGGCACCGCATGCGTGATCGGTTCCGCACGCTGCCGGCCGTTTCCTGACGGAGCCGGCCCGCGAACGGCGGCCGTTTTCGACCTGGCCGAGCCGTCTCGGCGCACCTGCGTCGCGGGCCGGCCTGACGCCGGACCCGAGCGCATGTTACCGCACGCGGTTCGCGGCGACCGCGCGACGCCGACGCAACGCATGCGCCCGGCACACGCCGGCCCGCGTCGGCATCCGTTCAGAACTTGTAGGTGACGCCCGCGATGCCGTAGTAGTTGCTGCGCGACTGCACGATCGGGCTGTCGCCCGCGCGGCCGAGCAGCCGCGTCACGCCGCCGGTCGCGAGCACCGACCAGTGCCGCGACAGCGTCCAGTTCCATGCCACCGCCATCGACGCGCTGTCGATCCCGCCGCTCGCCGAATACGGCCGGAAGCGGCTCGTCAGCGACTGTGCATCGGTCACGCCGTAGAAGGTCTGCATGTAGCGTCCCGTGCCCGCGTGCACGGTGCCCGTCACGATGATCTCGTGCCGCGACGTCTTGAGCACCGGCACCGCGAGATCCACGTGCCCCGACACGCCGCGCGACGTGTGCGTCACCGGCGTATCGATCGTGACGCTCAGTTCCGCCGCATCGAAGAACGTCACGCCGGCGCGCACGCCGACGAGCACCGAGCCCGGAATCCGCCCCATTCCCTTCAGGTAGTCGGAGCCCGGCAGATCGAAGCGGTTCTCGTCCGCGCGGCCCGCGTCATAGCCCACCGCCGCCGACACGAACGCACCGTGCGGCAGGTTCAGCCGGTAGCCGGCGCCCTGCGTGCTGTCGATGAAGAAGCCGTTGCCGAACGTGGCGGAAAACGACGGCGCGACGACGCCGCGATACTGGTTGCTGCCCGCGTAGCGCGGTGCGAACCCGCCGCCGAGCGACAACGCATACTGGTTTTCCGCGTGGGCGGCGGCGGCGAGGGTCAGGCCGGCGAGCGGCATGCAATAGCGGTAGCGTCGAAGTAATGGGCGCACAATATTGAGATAAGAGTGACGAAGCCGGCAGTCTAGGTGCCGCCCTGCGCCGAGACTGTCCCGAATGTGCGGCGAATCTGTGCGCAATTGTGTTCGATTGTTCGAGATTGTCTCCCCGCTGCCCCGCCGGCCGATCCGCCGGATAGAATTCGCGTGCCGCGTCGCGCACCAGCCTGCCGGGTGCGAAATGGCGCGTGCGCTCTGAGGAGACCATGAACGAAGTTCCGCTCAAATACCGTGTGCTGCTGATCGAGGACGACGATCGCCTCGCGCAGCTCGTCCGCGAATATCTCGACGGCTACGAATTCGCGGTGACGGTCGTGCGGCGCGGCGACCTCGCTGTCGCGGGCGTCCGCGAGCACCAGCCGGCCCTCGTGATACTCGACCTGATGCTGCCGAATCTCGACGGCATGGAAGTCTGCCGGCGCATCCGCGCGTTCACCAACGTCCCGGTGCTGATCCTGACGGCGCGCGCGGACGTGTACGACCAGGTCGCCGGGCTCGAGACCGGCGCCGACGACTACGTGACGAAGCCGATCGAGCCGCGCGTGCTCGTCGCACGCGCCCGCGCGCTGTTGCGCCGCGCGCAGCCGGCCGCGGTGGAAGCGCCGGCCGTCGCGCCCGACGCACTCGTATTCGGCGAACTCACGATCTCGCCGCCGAACCGCACCGTCACGTGGCGCGGCGAGCCGGTCGAGCTGAAGACCGCCGAATTCAATCTGCTGCTGATCCTCGCGCGCGCGGCCGGCACCGTGCTGAGCCGCGACGACATCCTGAAGCAGTTGCGCGGGATCGAATTCGACGGGCTCGACCGCTCGGTCGATTCCGGCATCTCGAAGCTGCGCCGCCGCTTCGAGGACGCTTCGTCGGAGCCGCACAAGATCAAGACGATCTGGGGTCGCGGCTACCTGTTCAGCCCTTCCGCATGGGACGAGTGAATGCTGCGCCCGCTACTCCGGTTGTATCTCGTCGTGATCCTGTTCGTCGGCGCGTCGATCATCTTCATCCAGCTGTCGTTCGACCGGATCTTCTACGAGCGCGGCGCGCAGGCTCAGCGCGACTCGCTGACGACCTACTCGTTCGTGCTGAACGACTATCTCGAACGCCATCCCGGCGCGCAGCGCGAGCTTGCGTTGCGCGAACTCGCGCTGCACGGCCGCGAAGGGTTCGGCTTCATGTCGATGGCCGACGCGCGTGCGCAATTGAGCGGCGCGCCGCTGCGCGATCTCGATGCCGGCCGGATCGCGATCAGCTACAACGGCAAGGATTACTACATGCCGCTCGCGGACGGCTCGGTGCTGCATGCGCGCCCGATCGAGGCGCCGGACCTCGACATCCGCATCTATGCGTACATGCTGCTCGCGCTCGCGACGCTGCTCGCGGTGGTGCTGTGGATTCACTATCACTGGCGCGACATTCGCCGGCTGCAGGATGCCGCGCGCGCGTTCGGCGCCGGGATGCTGTCGACGCGCGTGAAGCTGTCGGGCAAGTCGAACATCTACGAGCTGTCGCAGCAGTTCAACGACATGGCCGCGCGCATCGAGGCGTCGATCAAGCAGCAGCGCGAAATGATGCACGGCATCTCGCATGAACTGAAAACGCCGCTCGCCCGACTCGAATTCGGGCTCGCGCTGCTCGCCGACGCCGACGAAACGGGCCGGATGCGCGAGCGCCGCGACGCGCTGCGGCGCGACGTGCGCGAACTCGACGAGCTCGTCACCGAGCTGCTGACGATCGGCCGGCTCGAACAGGGGGCGAGCGAACTCGCGCCGATGGAAGTCGACGTCGACGCGCTGATCGACAGCGTCGCCGGCAACGTCGCGGACGACATCGCCGATCGCGGCATCGCGCTCGACGTGTCGACGCTCGATGCGCCCGCGACCCATGTCTGCGATCCGAAGCTCGTCGCCCGCGCGCTGCTGAACCTGATTCGCAACGGCGCGCGCTATGCGTCGCGCAAGGTCGTGCTGGCCGCCACGCGAGACCGGTCCGGCGCGCTCGTGCTGAGCGTCGACGACGACGGCCCCGGCATTCCGGCCGCCGAGCGTGCCCGCGTGTTCGAGCCGTTCCAGCGGCTGGACTCGAGCCGCGACCGGCAGACCGGCGGCTTCGGGCTCGGGCTCGCGATCGTGCGGCGCGTCGCGCAGGTGCACGGCGGCGACGTGCGGCTCGAGGATTCGCCGCTCGGCGGCGCGCGCTTCGTGATCACGCTGCCCGTGCGCGCGCTGCCGGACACGCTCTTCGACGTCGCGCAGGGCGCGGCGAGCACGCATGCCGACGCGCGGCGCCGCAGCGGCGCGGGTGCGGTCATCCCGCTTCGATAAAACACGCGGCGTGCGTCGGCCTGCCCCGCCCGACCGCGCCGCCGCTCAGCGCCGGCGCAGCAGCGCGACGAAGAACAGGCTGCCGAACAGCGCGGTCACGATGCCGATCGGCAGATCCTCCGGCGCCGCGAGCGTGCGCGCGGCGACATCGGCCCATACGAGCAGGATCGCGCCCGCGAGCGCGGCGACCGGCAGCAGCCGGCCATGCTCGGCGCCGGCGACGCGACGGCACAGATGCGGCGTCACGAGCCCGACGAAGCCAATCGCGCCGCTTACCGCGACCATCGCGCCCGTCGCGAACGACGCGACGACGAACACCTCGCGCCGCATCCGTGCGCTCGGCACGCCGAGCGACGCGGCGGCGACGTCGCCCGACATCAGCGCATTCAGTTCGCGCCGGCGCGCATGGAGCGCGCCGACGGCGAGCACCGCGCACACGGCCGGCACCGGCAGCAGGTCCCAGCGCGCGAGCCCGACGCCGCCGAGCATCCAGAACAGCACCGACGATGCGGCGCGCTGGTCGCCGAGATACAGCAGCAGGTTGCCGAACGCGGCCATCATGAACGACACCGACACGCCCGCGAGCAGCAGCCGGTCCGATTCGAGCCGGCCGCTCCGGTAAGCGAGCGCGACCACGCACGCCGTGGCCGCGAGCGCCCCCGCAAAGGCGGCGGCCGACAGCGTGAACGGGCCGAACGCCGCGCCGGCCACCACCGTGACCGCGACCGCGCCGAGCATCGCGCCCGCGCTCACGCCGAGCAGGTGCGGATCGGCCAGGCGGTTCGCGGTCGCCGCCTGCAACGCGACGCCGACCGTCGCCAGCGTCGCGCCGACGATCGCGGCCAGCAGCGCACGCGGCATCCGGATCAGCCACACGATGCTGTCGTCGCCCGCTGCCGCGGCGAACGCGTCGGCGCCGCCGAACGCCGACGCGACGTGCGCGGCGACGATCCGCACCGCGGCCGGCATCGCGATCGGCGCCGGGCCGAACGCGGCCGACACGACGATCGACGCGATCAGCAGCACGGCCAGCGCCGGCAGCACCACGCGCATGCGGGGCCGCGCCACCTGCCCGCGCACGCTCATCGCGCCGCTCCGGCAAATGCGGCCGGATACAGCGCGCGTGCGAGCGTCTCGACGGCCGCGACGTTCTCGGGGCCCGGCGTCGCGGCATCGTACGGAATCACGACGAAGCGCCGGTCGCGGATCGCGGCCACGCGCGCGAGCGCCGGCTGGCTCGACAGGAACTGCTGCTTCTGCGCGGCCGTGACCGCCGAATAGTCGACGATCACGATCACCTGCGGATCGCGCGCGACCACGCTTTCCCAGCTCACCTGCGTCCAGCTGCGCGGCAGGTCGTCCATCACGTTGCGTGCGCCCGCCGCCGCGAGCAGCGCGGTCGGCATCGCGAGCCCGCCCGCCGTCATCGGCTTGTCGGTGCCGCTGTCGTACACGAACACGCGCACTGGCGCCGGGCGCCCGATCGCACGCGACACCGCCGCGAGCCGCGCGCGCATCGCGGCGACGACCTGCGCGGCGCGCGCATCGACGCCGAAGATCCGGCCGAGATTGGTCAGGTCGCGGAACACGTCGTCGAACGATGCGGCCGACTGCTTCATCACGTGCGAACACGATTCGGTCAGTTCGTACGTGCGGATGCCGAACGGCGCGAGCGTCGCCGGCGTCACCGGCCCGCCGACATGCATCCCGTAGTTCCAGCCGGCGAGATAGAAGTCTGCGCGCGCGGCGGCCAGCACTTCCAGCGACGGATACTGGCTCGCCAGTTCGGGCACGCCGCGCAATGCGTCGCGCACGCGCGCGGTGCCCGTCTTCCAGCCGCCGATGCCCGTATAGCCGACGAGCCGGTCCTTCAGGCCAAGCACGAGCATCATCTCGGTGAGGTTCACGTCGTTGCTCACCGCACGCCGTGGCGCATGCTCGAACGTCACGTCGCGGTCGCAACTGCGCACGGTGACCGGATAGGCGAGCGCGTGAACGGCCGCGCAGCCGAGCACGGCGGCGGCAAGCAGCCGGCGGGACACGAAGGACAAGAGAGTAAACGGCATGGCGGTCATTCCGGATGAAGCGGCGTGATGCGCGGGCGGCCCGTGACGGGATGGCGATCGACGAGCGCGGCGACGCCGAACACGTCGCGCAGCAGCGCTTCGGTCAGCACGTCGTCCGGCGCGCCGGACGCGACGACGCGGCCGTGCGCGAGCACATGGAGCCGGTCGCAATACGCGGCCGCGAGATTGAGGTCATGAATCGTCGCGAGCGTCGCGATGCCGAGGCGGCGCACGCGCGCGAGCAGTTCGAGCTGGTGACGCAGGTCGAGATGGTTGGTCGGTTCGTCGAGCAACAGCAGTTCGGGCTGCTGCGCGAGCGCGCGAGCCAGCAGCGCGCGCTGCTTCTCGCCGCCCGACAGCGACGCGAAACGCTGGGCGCGGCGCTCGACGAGGCCGACGTCGTGCAGCGCGGAATCGACGATCCGGCGATCGTCGGCCGATTCCCCGTCGAACGCCCGTTTGTGCGGCGTGCGGCCCATGCCGACCAGTTCGTCGACCGTCAGCCCGAAATCGTCCGGCGTTTCCTGCTGCAGCACCGCGATGCGCCGCGCGACCGCGCGCGGCCGCATGCGCCACACGTCCTCGGCGTCGAGCGCGACGCGGCCCGCGTCGGGGCGCGCGTAGCGGAACACGCAGCGCAGCAGGCTCGTCTTGCCGCTGCCGTTCGGGCCGACCAGCCCGACGAATTCGCCTTCGGCCACCGTCAGCGTCACCGAATCGAGCACGTCGGCCGCGCCGCCGGGAGACCAGCGCACGCGTTCGATGTCGAGCATGTGGGTGACGGCACGCATGTCGTGCCGGCCTAGAAGCGCATCGTCGCGACGAGCTCCGCCGAGCGCGACGGGCCGAGCAGCCATTGCTCGCCGCCGTTCGACGTCGTCGCCGCGTACGTGCGGTTCGCGAGATTGCGCAGCGTCAGCGCGAGCTCGGTGCGCGACGTCGGCTGCCAGCGCAGCGACGCATCGAACACCGTATACGACGGCACCTGTATGCGATTGGCGTCGTCGCCGTAGGTCGGCCCGACGTAGCGCACGCCCGCATTCGCCTGCCAGCGCTCGGCGAACGCCCAGCCGAGCCACAGGTTCGCGGTCCGCTGCGGCACGCCGGACGGCACGTTGCCGGCCCGCGACACCGTCGCGCCGCCGGCCGTCTGGTTGAATGTGTCGTAGCGCGCACGCAGCAGCGCGACGTTCGCATCGACCGTCCAGCCGTGCGGCAGCCGCGCGCCGCCCGTCAGCTCGACGCCGCGCGACGACTGCCGGCCAACCTGCTGGCGCAGCGCCGGATTGAACGGATCGGTGCTGAGCAGGTTGCGCTTCGTGATGTCGTACACGGCGAACGTCCAGTACGCGCGACCGTCGAGCAGCGTCTGCTTGAGGCCGGCTTCCCACTGCTCGCCGGTCGCGAGCCGGTAGCCCGCCTGCGACGCCGACAGCGTCAACAGCGAGCCGACGCCCTCCGCGCCCGTCGTGTACTGCGCATACGCGCTGAACGTCGGTGCGATGTCGAACACGAAACCGGTGCGCCAGCCGACGTTCGCGAATCGCTTGTCGAAGCGCGCGCCGGTCGCCGCCTGCTCGCGGCTGAACGCGATGTGGTCGTAGCGCAGGCCGCTCACCCACGCGAGCCGCGGCAGCACCTCGAGCCGGTTCTCGGCGAATACCGCCGCCTGCCGCGCGCGCGTGCTGAACTGCGGCACGGTCGGGTTCGGGCTCGTGAATACGCCGGGATCGAAGCCGTGCGCCGGTACCGTCGTTTCGCCGCCGTACGGCGAATTGTTGATGCCGTTGAACGTGGTCTGGCTGAATTCCGTGCCGACGACGAAACGGTTCGCGCGACCGAACAGCATGCCGTCGAAGCGCGCGCTCAGCCGGTCGCCGATCTGTCGCTGATGGTGGCCGATGTCGAGATAGTCGCCGCGCGTGACACGTCCCGTCGCGCGGTCAAGCACATACGATTCCGCGTTGCGCCAGTGGCGGTTCGAGGTCAGGTAGTAGAGCTGGTTGTCGATCGTCACGCCGGCCGCGGGCCGGTAGCTGGCCGACAGGCGCGTCCACTGGTCGTAGTACGAAATCGTCGCGTCACCGACCGTGTAGTTCAGCTTGCGCAGCGACGGATCGAGCACGCCGTTCGGCGCGGGCACGCCATAGTACGTCGCGGGCATCTGGCGCCCGTAGTCGTAGTCGAGCGTCAGCGTGAGCCGGGGGCTCACGTCGACTGTCAGCGCGCCGCCGATGGCCGTCGTATGCGTATCGGCCCGCTCGGCGAGACCGTTCGCGCGCGCATCGCTCGCGTAGAAGCGGTACGACAGCCGCGGGCCGAGCGCGCCCGTCGTATCGAACGCGAAGCGCTTCGCGCCGTCGGGGCCGATGCCGGCCTGCAGCGTCGTCTCGCGCGCGCGCCGGGGCCGCTTCGGCACCACGTTCACGACCCCGCCGATCGCCCCTTCGCCGTACAGCACCGATGCCGGCCCGCGCAGCACCTCGATGCGCGCGACCGACCACGTGTCGAACGGAAACGTGATCGTGCCGGCCGCCGGCATCAGCCGCACGCCGTCGAGCAGCATCATCACCGATTCCTGCCCGCTGAAGCCGCGCACGCTCGATGCGGTGCCACCCGTGCCTGGTGCGATCGCGCTCGCAAAGCCGGCCGTGCGCGTGACCGCGTCGAGCACGGTGCGATCGCCGCGTGCTTCGATCGTATCGGCCGTGACGGTTTCGACGCTCGCAGGCGTGTCGAGGCTCGCGAGCCCGAGCCGCGAGCCCGTTTCGAGCGGTTGCGTCAGCGGGTCGGCCGGTGCGGACGAAGCCGTGACGCTGATCGCCGGCAGCGCGTGCCGGTCGTCCGCCGCCGATGCGGCGGCTTCGGCGGCCAGCGCGCCGGTGGTCGCGATCGCGCAGCCGACCAAGGTCGTGCAACCGCGTGCCGCGCGCGTGCGCCAGGCGCTCGCGTTCCGGCGCGGCGCGGCATGGCGCCGCGCCCCGCGCGCCGGGGTGTGTCCGATTCTCGTCACGTCGTATCGATCTTCGCAGGATGTCGTCGCACACGAGCGGCCCGGGCAGCCCGCCCGGCCGGCGACGAAAACCTCGGATGATACAATATATCAACTTGATTCGTCAGGATTTTGACAGCTTGGGATGCCGCTCCGCGCGTCTGCGGCGGGAAACCGAACTGCATCCGCGGCTTGTCGGCCTGCGGCCGATTGCGTGCCGTGAACGCGTGCACCCGCACACGTACGCGCTTGCCGTGCGCGTCGTCGACGCTGCGCCCGACCTCGCGCGGGGCCGGCAACGCGGCCGCAAGCCGGTTGCACGCTAGCGCGTGTTCCCGCTCACCCGCCGGTCTTGAACGCCGGCAACTGCTGCCCGAGCCGTGCGCCCATTTCCGCGCCGAGCGCCTGCAGCGCATTGAACGGCCGGATCATTACCTCGAATTCGACGATCCGCCCGTCGTCGTCGAAGCGGATCATGTCGATCCCCTTCAGCGCCTTGTCGCCGACGGTCGCGTCAAACTCGAGCACGACGCTCTTGCCGTCGTCGGTCGCGAACTGGCGGTGATACGTGAAATTCTCGAGGATCGTGATCACCGTGCGCAGCGCCATCAGCAGCGCGGGCGCCGGCCCGTACGGCTTGAACGCCATCGGCGAACGGAACACGGCGTCCGGATGGACGATCGATTCCAGCGCGCCGAAATCCTTGCGCTCGACCATCGCGTGCCACGCGTCGAGCGATTTCGCGACGGCGGGATGAACATTCAGCAGTGAGTGCGTCATCGCGGTCTCCAGTAACGTTGTTGGATCGAATGGAAACGAGTCGGTATCAAAGCGTCGCGGCCAGCGTCGTGCCCTGGTGAATCGCGCGCTTCGCATCGAGTTCGGCGGCCTCGTATGCGCCGCCGATCAGATGCACGCGGCATCCGGCGGCTTGCAGTTGCTCCGCCAGCTCGCGCGACGGCTCCTGCCCCGCGCAGATCACGACGTTGTCCACCGGCAGCGTCTGCTCGACGCCGTCGATCGTCACGTGGAAACCGTCGTCGTCGATGCGGCGGTACGTGACCGCCGACGACATCCCGACGCCGCGCGCCTTCAGCGCCGCGCGGTGAATCCATCCGGTGGTCTTGCCGAGCCCGTCGCCGACTTTCGACGCCTTGCGCTGCAGCAGATGCACGTGCCGCGCCGCCGGCTCGGGCCGCGCGGCGCCGAGCCCGCCCGCGGTCGCATACGTGCTGTCGACCCCCCATTCGCTGAAGAAACGGTCGGCATCGACGCGCTCGCCGCCGTCGCGATGAACGAGATATTCGGCGACGTCGAAGCCGATGCCGCCCGCGCCGACGATCGCGACGCTGCGGCCGACGGCCATGCCGTCGCGCAGCACGTCGAGATAGCCGAGCGCCTTCGGATGGTCGATGCCTTCGATCGGCGGTGTACGCGGCACGATGCCCGTCGCGATCACCACTTCGTCGAATTCGCGTTGCAACAGCATCTCGGCGCTCGCACGCGTATTGACGTGCAGCGTGATGCCGCGCAGCTCGATCTGCCGGCGGAAGTAGCGCAGCGTCTCGTTGAACTCTTCCTTGCCGGGCACTTTCTTCGCGAGGTTGAACTGGCCGCCGATCTCGGCGCCGGCCTCGTACAGCGTGACCGCGTGACCGCGTTCGGCCGCCGTGACCGCGAAGCCGAGGCCCGCCGGCCCCGCGCCGACCACCGCAATCCGCTTGCGCCGCGGCGCGGGACGAATCACGAGCTCGGTTTCATGGCACGCACGCGGGTTCACGAGGCACGACGTGATCCTGCCGCTGAACGTATGGTCGAGACACGCCTGGTTGCAGCCGATGCACGTGTTGATTTCGTCCGCGCGCCCTTCCCGCGCCTTGCGGACGAATTCGGCATCGGCGAGGAACGGCCGCGCCATCGACACCATGTCGCAATAGCCGTCGGCGAGCAGTTGCTCGGCGACTTCCGGCGTGTTGATCCGGTTGGTCGCGACGAGCGGAATGCCGACCTTGCCCATCAGTTGCCGCGTCACCCACGCATACGCGGCGCGCGGCACCTTGGTCGCGATGGTCGGAATGCGCGCCTCGTGCCAGCCGATACCGGTGTTGAGGATCGTCGCGCCGGCCGCCTCGATCGCCCGCGCGAGCCGGATCACCTCGTCGAGCGTCGAGCCGCCTTCGACGAGATCGAGCATCGACAGCCGGTAGATGACGATGAACTTCGCGCCGACGCGTTCGCGCACGCGCCGCACGATCTCGACCGCGAAGCGGATACGGTTGTCGTACGCACCGCCCCACGCATCGTCGCGATGGTTCGTGCGCGCGGCGATGAATTCGTTGATCAGGTAGCCCTCGGAGCCCATGATCTCGACGCCGTCGTAGCCCGCATGCTGCGCGAGCGCCGCGCATCGCACGAAATCGGCGATCGTCTCGTCGACCTCGTCGCTCGTCAGCGCATGCGGCGTGAACCGGTTGATCGGCGCCTTCAGCGCGCTGGGCGCCGCGAGCGCGGGGTGATACGCATAGCGCCCGAAATGCAGGATCTGCAACGCGATCCTGCCGCCTTCCGCGTGCACCGCGCGCGTCACGACACGATGGCGTTCGGCGTCCGCTTCGGTCGTCAGCATCGCGCCGCCGGGCGCCGGGCGGCCACGCTCGTTCGGCGCGAAGCCGCCCGTGACGATCAGCCCGGCCTCGCCCCGTGCGCGCTCCGCATAGAACGCCGCCATCCGCTCGAAGCCGTTCGGCGCCTCCTCGAGGCCGACGTGCATCGACCCCATCAGCACGCGGTTCCGGAGCGACGTGAAGCCGAGTTCGAGCGGGGTCGTCAAATGCGGATAACGGGAGGTCATCGGGAGCGTCTCCAATTTTTATGCAACAAGTTGCACGGATGGTAGCTCGCCGCCCTCGTTTATGCAACATGTTGCATAAACAGGGTCCCGTCGTTTGTGCCGTGGCCCCGATATGGCAAGATGCAGGCCATTGCGCAGCCTCCTTCGATCCGACATGTCCCTGCCTCACGCGCTTCTCACCGCCCTCGCCGAACGTCCCGGTTCGGGGTCCGAGCTCGCCGATCGCTTCGATCGCTCGATCGGCTACTTCTGGCAGGCGACGCATCAGCAGATCTATCGCGAACTCGGGCGTCTCGAGGAAGCGGGCTGGATCGAATCGCTGCCGGCCGAATCCGGTCGCGGCCGCAAGCGCGCGTACCGGATCCTGCCGGCCGGCAAGAAGGAATTGCGGCGCTGGATCGCCGAACCGGAAGATCCGACGCCGTTGCGCGAAGCATTGATGGTGCGCCTGCGCGCGGAGGCCGTGCTCGGGCCGGCCGGCCTTGAGGACGAGATCCGGCGGCGCATCGCGCTGCATCAGGAAAAGCTCGACCTGTATCTGCAAATCGAGGCGCGTGATTTTTTGGCGGCCGGCGATCTGGCGGCCGGCGACCCGGCGGCCGGCGAGTCACGCACGAAGCGCCTGCAGCATCTGGTGCTGCAGGCCGGCATCGCGAACGAGCGGTTCTGGGTCGAGTTTTCGCAGCACGCGCTCGATACGCTGCGTCTGCCGAAGGATTGACGCCGCGGCGCGGCGGTTCGCTTCACCGCCGCTCGACATCGTGCGTCTGACTACATGGCGAGGATGCCTTTACAACGCTCGCCCCGCGCCCGTCGTCATGAAGAACCCGCCGCGCGGCCCGCGTTGAATCGCCGCGCGGCGAAACCGGATCACGCGTCCGGGAAAATCACCACCTTGCCCTTCACCTGCCGGTTCGCCATCCGCGCGATCGCGTCGGCCGCACCGTCCAGCGACACGCGCTCGGTGATCGCGGGCCGCACCTTGCCGGCCGCGAACCATTCGGCGAGCAGCCGCATGTTCGCGGCATGCTGCGCCGGATCGCGCCGCACCGCATCGCCCCAGAACACGCCGAGAATGTCGCGCTCCTTCAGCAGCGCGAGGTTCAGCGCGATCTTCGGAATCTCGCCGGCCGCGAAGCCGACCACGAGAAACCGGCCGCGCCACGCGGTCGCACGCAGCGCCGCTTCGCTGCATGCGCCGCCCACCGGATCGTAGACGACGTCGGCCCCGCGCCCGCCGGTCAGTTCGTCCACGCGGCGGCGCAGATCCTCGGTCGCATAGTCGATCGTTTCGTCGGCGCCCGCTTCGCGGCACAGCGCGAGCTTGTCCGCGCTCGACGCCGCCGCGATCACGCGCGCACCGAGCGCTTTCGCGATCTCGATCGCGGCGAGCCCGACGCCGCCGGCCGCACCCAGCACGAGCAGCGTCTCGCCCGCCTGCAACCGCGCACGCTGCTGCAACGCGTGCAGCGACGTACCGTACGCGAGCACGAGCGCCGCGCCCTGCTCGAACGTCATGCCCGGCGGCAACGCGGCGAGCTGGTGCGCATCGGCCACGCACTGCTGCGCGAACCCGCCGTGCCCGGTAAACGCCATCACGGAATCGCCGGGCCGCCATGCGGTGACGCCGTCGCCGACCGCATCGATCACGCCGGCAAACTCGGCGCCCGGCGAAAATGGCAACGCCGGTTTCACCTGATAGCGCCCCTGGACGATCAGCGCGTCGGGAAAATTGAGCGACGCCGCCTTCACCTGGATCCGGACCTGCCCGGCAGCCGGTTCGGGAATCGCGACGTCCTCGATGCGCAAGCGGTCGATCGGGCCGAATGCGGTACACAACAGGGCTTTCATGCGCTTCTCTCTCCTTGCGCGGCGTGGCCGGGCATCGGTATGGTTCGCGGGATCCGCCCGCTCGGCCGGTTCGCGACGCACGCACGATGGCCTTCGGCATCGGCACGATCGTCAGCATCCCGGCCGGCAGAAATTTAGCACGGTCGTTCGCAACCGACAACGACGCACACGCGAGTCCGCGCACCGGGAGGCGGGCCGGGCCGCGCGATGCGGCCCGGCGCCGCCGCCACGAACGGCCGTTGCGTCAACCCGCCCGCGGTTTCGCGAGCTGATCGGCCACCGGCAGGCTGCGGATGCGCGTGCCGGTCGCCGCGAAGATCGCGTTGGTCAGCGCCGGCGCGACGGGCGGCAGGCCCGGTTCGCCGACGCCGCCGAGCGGCGTCGAGTAGTCGTCCGGCGCGACGAGATGCACGCGGATCTCGCGCGGCGCCTCGTTCATCCTCAGCACCTGGAAGCCGTTGAAGTTGCTCTGCTCCGGGTGGCCGTCCTTGAACGTGATCTCCCCGTGCAGCGCGATGCCGAGCCCCATCACCACCGCGCCCTCGAGCTGCGAGCGCACGCGCTCCGGATTGACCTGCGGCCCGCAGTCGATCGCGATGTCGACGCGCGGCACCGAGATCCCGCCGTCCGCGCCGACCTGAACCTCGCACACGGCGGCCGTGTACGACACGAAGCTGCGATGCGCGGCGATCCCGAGCCCGTGCCCCTTCGGCAGCTTGCGGCCCCAGCCGGCTTCGCGCGCGACCGTCTCGACCACGCGCCGCAGCCGCCCCGTATCGACCGGATACAGCGCGGGATCCTCGCCGTAGTTCACGTTCTTCACCGTGATGTGCGGTTCGAAACGCCGCGCGGGCCCGATCAGTTCGAGCAGGAAATCCTTCGGATCGCGGCCGGCCGCATGCGCGAGCTCCGACACGAAACTCTGGTTCCCGAACGCATGCGGGATGTTGTACACCGAACGGAACCAGCCGATCCGCGTGTGCGCTTCGGCGGCCGGATTCTCGATCCGCACGTTCGGAATCGCGAACGGCAGATCCGCGATGCCCTGCGCGAGCTCGCCCGGCTGCTCGTGCACGACGCCGGCCCGGAACGTCGACTGGATCGACGGCGCGACCGTGCGATGCTGCCACGCGACGACCTTCCCCGACGCATCGATCCCGCCGTCGAACGCCTCGAGCGACACCGCGTGGAAGTAGTCGTGCGCGATGTCGTCCTCGCGCGTGAAGGTCAGCTTCACGGGCGCGCCGACCGCCTTCGACAGCAGCGCGGCTTCCACCACGTAATCGGGCTTCGACTTGCGCCCGAAGCCGCCGCCGAGCAGCGTCACGTTGACCGTCACGCGCTCGGTCGGCAAGCCGAGCGCCTTCGCGATCTCGTCGCGCGTGGTCTGCGGCGCCTGCGTGCAGGTCCACACTTCGCAACGGCCGTCGGCCACGCGCGCGACGGCCGCGGGCGGCTCCATCGTCGCGTGCGCGAGATGCGGGACGTAGTACGTCGCACGCACGCGTTTCGCGGCGCCGGCGAGCGCGGCCGCCGCGTCGCCGTCGTTGCGGATCACGTCGCCCGGCTGCGCGGCGGCCGCTTCGAGCGTCTTGCGATAGGCGGCCGAGTCGTAGCCCGCATGCGGCCCGCGCTTCCAGTCGATCTTCAACTGCGCGCGTGCCTGGATGGCCGTCCACGTATCGCGCGCGACGACGGCCACGCCGCCGAGCGGCTGGAAGCCGGACGGCAGCGGCGTCGACGCCAGTTGCACGACCTTGACGACGCCCGGCAGCTTCTCGGCGGCCGACGCATCGAACGACGCGACCGTGTCGCCGTAGGCCGGCGGTCGCGCGACGACCGCATACAGCATGCCGTCGAGCCGCGTATCGATCCCGTACTGTGCCCGGCCGGCGACGATGTCGCGTCCGTCGATCAGCGCCGTCCTGCCCTTGCCGATATAGCGGAATTCGGCCGGCGCCTTCAACGCGAGCGTCGTCGTATCCGGCACCGGCAGCGCGGCCGCTTTCGCCGCCAACTCGCCGAAGCCGAGGGCGCGTCCGGTCTTCGGGTCGACGACCTCGTGCACCGTCACCTTGACCTGGCGCACGTCGACGCCCCACTCCGCGGCGGCCGCCTGCGCGAGCATCGTGCGCGCGGCCGCGCCCGCGCGGCGCAGCGCGGCGAAGCTCTGGCGCAAGCTGCGCGACCCATCGGTGTTCTGGTTGCCGTAACGCGCCTCGTCGCCGACCGCTTGCGCGACCTTCACGCGCGCCCAGTCCGCGCCCAGCTCGTCGGCCACCACGAGCGCGACGCTCGTGCGCACGCCCTGCCCCATCTCGGAGCGGATGCAGGTCACCGTGACGGTGCCGTCCGTTGCGATCGCAACGAACAGGTTCGGATCGTCGCGCAAGCCGTGCGGCATGCCCGCGCCGCCATACCGCGGATTCGCGCTGACGGGCGGCTGCACCGGCGCGGCCGCCTGCGCGAGCGACGGCACGCCGAACGCGAGCAGCAGCCCGCCTGACGCGAAGCCGAGCAGCAGCGCGCGGCGGCTTTCGTTGTGGACGGAGAGTTCGGATGCGCTCATGCGGCACCTCCGCGGCGCACGGCCAGCCGGATCGCCGCGCGAATGCGCGTATAGGTGCCGCAGCGGCAGATGTTGCCGGACATCGCATCGTCGATGTCGGCGTCGCTCGGATGCGGATTCGTCTTCAGCAGCGACGCGGCCTGCATGATCTGCCCGGACTGACAGTAGCCGCACTGCGCGACGTTCAGTTCCTGCCACGCCTGCTGCAGCGGGTGCGTGAGGTCCGTCGACAGCCCCTCGATCGTCGTCACGCGCTTGCCGGAAGCCGCCGCGACCGGCGTGATGCAAGACCGGATCGCCACGCCGTCGAGATGGACGGTGCACGCACCGCACAGCGCCATGCCGCAGCCGAACTTGGTGCCGGTGTGGCCGAGGACATCGCGCAGATACCAGAGCAACGGCATGTCGGGATTGCCGTCGAAGTGCTGCTCGCTACCGTTGACGGTCAGCGTGATCATCGTTCACCTCCTGGTTGCGATGCCGGCCGGGCAGGCATCGGGTGGGGATTCGAACGGCGCGGCGCACATTCCGAACGATCAGGCAGGCGTGGCGCCGTTTCGTCGGCCGTTGCCCGTGCAGGCACGGCCGGGCGGATGCCGCGAACGATGCTGTCGGCCGTTGCCCGTGCAACCTTTCAACCGAACGCCGGCCGGCCGCTCGTCCGCATGGATCGCCGTCGGCATTATCGAACCATTTCGGATTTGACGTCGGATCGGGGCGATTCGGAGTTTTAGGCAAGCGGGAAGAAAACACGGCCGGGAACGGGGCGTGTCGGTGACGCGACTGGCGAATGCAACGGGACGATTCGTGCCGGGGCGCACACGTGCAAACATCCGGCCGACCTCGCGGCCGGACCGGATGCTCGATGGATGCGCGCGAACGCGTCGAAACGCGTTACCGCATGGTCTTCCTCACGGCGAGCGCAACGCCTGCAACCCGAGCGTGAGCGCGTTGAACGGCATTTCGGCGGCACCCATCGCGAAACTCGTCGTCTTCGTGGGCACGCCGGGCGTACGCATCAACGCGTGCACGATCCGCTCGCTCGCATGGCCGTCGCCATACGGATTGCTCGCGCGCGACATTTCCTCGTAAGCGCTCTCGCTGTCGAACAGCCGCGACGCCTCCCACACGATCCTGTCCTGGTCGGTCCCGACGAGCCGCGCGGTGCCGGCCTGAATCGCCTCGGGCCGTTCGGTCGTCTCGCGCGTGACGAGCACCGGCTTGCCGAGCGCCGGCCCTTCCTCCTGAATGCCGCCCGAATCCGTGATGATGAAATACGCGCGCGACATCAGGAATACGAACGAAAGATATTCCTGCGGCTCGATCAGGTAGATGTTCGGCACGCCGCCGAGCCGCGCGCGCGCCGGTTCCCTCACGTTCGGATTCAGGTGCAGCGGATAGACGAACTGCGCATCGGGATAGCGGTTCGCCAGCGTGCAGAGCGCGTCGCAGAAATTCCGGAACGGTTCGCCGAAACTTTCGCGGCGATGGCCGGTGATCAGCACGACGCGCCGCGACGGTTCGAGAAACGGGAAGTACGCGGCGATCCGGTCCGTTAGCGCGGCGGTGCGATCGAGCATGCGCTTGACCTCGTGCAACGCGTCGATCACGGTATTGCCGGTCAGCGAGACCGCCCCGCCCGGCACGCCCTCGCTCAGCAGGTTGTCGCGTGCCTGCCCGGTCGGCGCGAAATGCCATGACGACACCGCATCGGTCACACGGCGATTCAGTTCCTCCGGCCACGGCGACCAGATGTCGCCGCTGCGCAGCCCGGCCTCCACGTGCCCGACGGGCAGATAGCGATAGAACGCCGCGAGGCTCACCGCGAGCGTGGTCGTCGTATCGCCGTGCACCAGCACGACGTCCGGACGCAATTCGTCGAAGACCATGCCGATCGCCTGAAGAATGCCGGTCGTCACGTCGGTCAGCGTCTGGCCCTGCCGCATCAGGTTGAGATCGTAGTCGGGCTTGATGTCGAACAGCGTCAGCACCTGGTCGAGCATTTGCCGATGCTGCGCGGTCACGCATACCCGGGCGTCGACACCCGCCTGCGCCTTCAGCGCGCGCACCAGCGGCGCCATCTTGATGGCCTCCGGCCGAGTCCCGAACACAAGCAAGATCTTCTTCATCGTTGTCCTCGTTTAGCCGCTTCGCGCGTGGCGATCCTGCACGTGGCGCGAAGCATGTATTCGGGCGGCGCACCCCGTACTCGCGCGCGATCGACATGCCGTGGTGCTGCGGGGCGAGCGGGCCACCTCGTCCGCGCGGTCCGGGCCGCGCGAATCGTCGTACTACCGGCCGGTTGCGGTGGATCCATCACGTCATGAGCAGCTCCTCGCCGTGTCGAGCGTCAGGTCCTCCTGCTACAGCAATATTCAAACCAGCCGGCCCGCATCCCGGCCCGCTTCGTTTCACGGCGATCGTATGCACGCGGCGCGTTGCGGAATGTTTCACAACTGCTACGGGCGCCCGCATCGCCGCCCCCCGCGACAACGACAAACAGCGGGACGCACGCGCGATCCGTCCGACGACGTCGTCCGACGAATCGCGCATGCCTGTCGTCACGCGTGACGCATCGAAGCGCGCGCATCTTTCGACGCGCGTTGCGTCGTCTCGATTCGCCCCTTTCGTCGGTGCAGCGCGTGGCGCGCGCGCGGCCGTCGGTCGCCGTCGCGCGTACGGAATTTCTCCGGCGCAAGATGGTGCTTGCGTCACACGAATCGGTGCGCGGGAAATGTTGCGAATGTGTAACGCGACGCCGAATCCGGCAAATACATCGGAGTGCGCTCCATTTTCCTCATGCGAAACCGGCGCGCGTTTCGACCGCCATACCGCCGCCCACGCCCCAACGGACGGGACGAACCGGCCGCCACGCGAAATGCGCAACGCTTGCCGCCGGCGCCGCGCGGGCCGAATGCGATCCGTGCACGCTGATTCGTCAGTGAATCAAAACGCGCCGCCCACGCGCGTCCCGGATCCGCTTCCCCGGCACGGCGCCTTGCCGCACGGGGCATCCGGGCAGATGGCTCACGCCTTGCTTGATGTCGGACAGGTGTCCCGAAGCACTCGCACGGCAACAGACGGACGGGGACGCCAAGGCAACGAAGCCGGGAGGCGACGCAACGCGTCCGTCCGGGGCACCCGACCACGGCCCCTGCGCGACGAACGCGCCACCGCTTTCCATTGACATCCGCGCGATCCACGCAGCGCTTCGGCGCTCACCGGTCGTCGTTGCGGGACCGGGGACCAGACATGAAGAAAACGCGCACGGCGTCACTCTGCGAGCAAGGCATCCTGCTGCTGATCGTGCTTGCCTGCTCGCTGATCGTGCGCGACACCGACACCGCCTCGCAGGCAATTGCCGAACCCGCCCGGTTCGGCGCGCCCGCTGTCAACGCCGCGAACGCCGCACACATCGCGATCGCGGTGGAGCGCGCCGCGCTCGACAGCGTGACGCTGTCCCGCTCCGCGCAGGCGTCGCCCGATCCGGATGCGTCGCTCGCGCCGCCGCCCGCCACCCCGCCGGACCTCACGTTCGATCCCGAGTTGCTGCTGATGCCGTGCGTTGCCTACCTGTGGCTGTTCACGCTGCTGACGTGCGCGTATGCCGCACGGCACTACGTATTCAGCATCGACCGCCTGTTCAAGCCGCAGCATGCGCCCTACCGGACGATGACCCACGGCGATTGGCCGCGGCTCACGGTCTTCGTCGCCGCCCACAACGAGGAAACCGTCATCGTCGATTGCCTGATGGCGCTGCTGGCCACGACCTACCCGCGCGACCGGCTGACGATCATTCCGGTCAACGACCGCTCGACCGACAACACGCGCGCGCTGATCGAGGAAGTCCGGGCGCTCGCGCCCGAGCTGATCCAGCCGTTTCACCGCGAGACCGGCAAGCCGGGCAAGGCGGCCGCGCTGAAGGATGCGCTGCGCTTCATCCGCGGCGACATCATGGTGGTATTCGACGCCGACTACTTGCCGCGCCCCGGGCTGCTGAAGGAGCTCGTCGCGCCGTTCTTCGACCCGGAAGTCGGCGCGGTGATGGGCCGCGTCGTGCCGCAGAACGCCGACAGCAACCTGCTCGCGCGGCTGCTCGATCTCGAGCGCGCGGGCGGCTACCAGGTCAACCAGCAAGCCCGCAACAATCTCGATCTGGTGCCGCAGTATGGCGGCACGGTCGGCGGCATCCGCAAGAGCGCGCTCGACGCCGTGGGCGGCTGGTGCGACGACACGCTCGCCGAAGACACCGACATGACCTACCGCCTGCTGCTGAGCGACTGGCGCACGGTCTATCTGAACCACGCCGAATGCTACGAGGAAGTGCCGGAGCGCTGGGCCGTCCGCGCCCGGCAACTGACGCGCTGGGCGAAGGGCCACAACCAGACGATGCTGCGCTATCTGCTGCCGGTGCTGCGCAATCCGCTGATTTCGCGGCGCTGCCGGCTCGACGGCGCGCTGCTGCTCGGCGTATTCGCGATGCCCGCGCTGCTCGCGATCGCCTGGAGCGCCGCGCTCGCGCTCTACCTGTTCAACGGCGTGAACTCGACCGCGCTCGGTTTGCTGCTGTCGCTGTTCGCGCTGTTCTCGTTCAGCACTTTCGGCAACTTCGGCGTGTTCTTCGAGATCGTCGTCGCCGCGCGGCTCGACGGCCGCGCGACGCGCCTGCGGCTCGTGCCGGTCAACGTCGTCGGCTTTTGCGTGACGATTGCGGCGGTCGTCTCCGCGCTCTGGGGGCTCCTGCTCGACGCCGCGTTGCGCCGCGAACTGAAATGGGACAAGACCGAGCGTTTCCGCCGGCAACTGAAACCGGAGCGATGAGCGATGACGACCTTCAACGTGATGGTGCCGGTGGCCGGCGTGCTCACCCTGCCGTTCCTGCCGCTGCTGCATGAACTGATCCGGCGCAGCGACGTCGCGGCGCTGCCGATCGGCGACGGGCCGTTCGTCGATCAGGCGCTGCTCGCCGCGCGCTGGCACGACGCGCTGCGCGCGCACGTGGCCGGCACGCCGCCGGCGGAGGCGTCCGTCGCCCCGCCGTGGCAAGCGCTCGGGCTGGCCGTGCAGCACGCGGACGCGATCCACGTCGCACGCGACGCGCATCGCGACGACGTGCTCCACGCCGATCGCACGATCACGCTCGACGACGGCGCGCGGGCGGCGTACGCATTCGCCGACGAGCGCATCGACATCCGTGGCGGCGCGACGATCGGCACGCTCGCGCATGCGCCGCTGGTGGACGTCGACGGCGCGGTGCTGCGCGGCGTCGTGGTCGGCGGCACGGTGCGCCTGCGCGGCGCCGGTGGCTTCGCGTGCCTGTATGGC
Organism: Burkholderia semiarida; assembly: GCF_029268935.1. Lineage (NCBI taxonomy): Bacteria > Pseudomonadati > Pseudomonadota > Betaproteobacteria > Burkholderiales > Burkholderiaceae > Burkholderia > Burkholderia semiarida. Next base: position 1,119,330 of record NZ_JAHLCL010000007.1, read on the forward strand.
GAGCCGATCGTCTTCGGCGCGGCGCCGGACCCGCGGCCCGCGGACACGGCGGCCGCGCCGCGCCGCGCGATCTCGCTCACCCGCCACTTCGCGTCGCTGCCGCATCGCTTCCTGCACGGCCGTTACCTGCTGCCGTGCGACGTTCGCCTGCCCGCGCATACGGTCGTGCAAGGCAACCTGATCGTCGACGGGACGCTCGTCCTCGGCGAAGGCTGCGTGCTGCGCGGCAGCGTCAAGGCGCATCGCGTCGAGCTCGAACCTCATGCGTTGCTGCACGGCGCGGTGTTCGCGCGCGACGACGTATTGCTCGCCAGCGCGAGCTGCATCGACGGCGTCGTGTCGGCCGGCGGCCTGCTGCGGCTTACGGGTGCGCGCATCGGTGTCGCCGGTCATCCGGTCAGCGCGTGCGCGCGCGACGTGTCGATCGTCAATCATGCCTGCGTGCATGGTGACCTCGTCGCGTGGCGCAGCGGCTGGTTCCATACATCCCGTCAAGGAGCGCCTCATGTCTGATCGCCCCAGCCATCGCGGCCCGCGCGCGCCGGTTGCCACTCTCGCGATGCTGTGCGGCGTCGCCTTCGGCGCGCCCGCGGCGCTGGCGGAGCAGCCGGACGATGCCGCCGCCGTGCAGCCTCCGCCCCCCGCGACCGTCATCACGCCGCGCATGCGCGACGAGTCGATGTTCGTGCGTGTGGACGCCGAAGGCCTGCCGGACGGCGTGCTGCTCGCCGAATTCACGCCCGAGGATACGAACCGGCCGCCGCTGCCCGATGCCGTCGTCGCCCATGTGCAGGCGCCGCGGGAAACGCATACCGAACTGACGCTCGGCTATTCGAGCGCGCACCTGACGCACGGCTACGGCGACTGGTACGGCGTCCACCTGCGCGGCGTCTATCAGGATGGCGGCCGCACCATCCTCGGCGAACTGGCGCAACTGCACCGCTTCGGCGAGAACACGCAGCTCGGCGCGCTGACCTACGTGCAGGATCTCGGGCCGGACTGGTTCGGCGGGATCGGCTTTTCGGGCACCACGTCGGGCACGATCCTGCCGAGTGCGCGCATCGACGCGTCGATCAACCGCAAGCTGTTGCCCGATCGTTCGCTGGTCGTATCGCTCGGCGCCGGCTACGCATGGAACCGCAGCGGTCACCGCGATCAGCTCTATCACGCCGGGGTGATCTGGTACGCATTGCCGAAGTGGATTTTCGAGGCAGGTGCGAACTATACGGTCGATTCGCCCGGATCGGTGAAGGCGCCCGGCTACTACGGCGCCGTCACCTACGGCGAAGCCGGCAAGAGCGTGATCGTGCTGCGCGGCGGGGTCGGCCGCGAGGCGTATCAGGTCACCGGCTCGGGCACGCAGATCGCGGATTTCCGCAGCCACGAGATCACCGCGAAATGGCGCTACTGGTTCACGCGCAAGTGGGGAACGCAGCTCGAACTCGCCTATTACCACAACCCGTACTACTCGCGGATCGGCGGCGAGCTCAGCGTGTTCTATCGCTGGTAGGCGGGCGGACGCCGTGCACACGCATCCCGTCCGTCCTCCCGTCGATCGTTCTCTGCGCATCCACGCGCATCCGCAGCGCTGGCTGTGGTCGATCGCGCTGCTGACGCCCGCGATGTACGCGTCGCTGTGGTTCGGATTGCCGCTGGCGTGGCGCTACTGGCGCGCGGTCATGGCGTGGGGCGCGCGCGAGATCGATCCGGCGCTTCACGTGATCGTGATCGGTTATCCGCCCGACGCGCCCCGCGTGCCGCTGCTGTCGATCGACGTCGCGGCCAGCCTGCCGGGCGGCATGCTGCTGGCCGCCACCGCCGCGCTCTGTGCGATCGGTTTCGCCGCATCGTTCATCCGGCGCGCGAACTGGCTGCCTGTTGCATATCTGTTACGTATCGCGAGCTTCACCCAGTTGCTGATTTGCGCGTACTTCTGGCTCGCGCCGGGCACGTTCCCGTATGTCCCGCAACTGCATCTGCGCGACATGTTCGTGCTGCACGGCGCGGCGATCGCGCTGATCCCGCTGGTGATGGCCGCGCTGTACTACCCGCTCGATTTCTCGCTGCTGCAAAAGGCCGCCGCATCGCTGCTGGTGCTCGGCTACTTCGTGGTCGCGCTGCCGTTCGTGATGCTGCTGCATGCGACGATCATCCATTACGGCTCACTGCTGTTTCTGCCGTTCTGCTATTTCCTGCTCGGCGGGCCGCTGCTGATCGGGCTGCTGGTCACGCTCTATACCTACTGCGCGAGCTGGCCCGGCGCACTGACGCGCGATCGCGATTCCGTCTGCTGATAGTGCCGTCAAACGCGCCGTATCAGCGATGAAACGAATCCGCCGCGTTTGCGACCGCGCCGCGCGACGTGCATCGCAGGAAGCCAGCAGGACCGGGCCTCCTGCGCCAATGGCACGTTGTTCGCTTCTTTCAACGTGTCGCATCGAGTCCTCTCGTCGGCGAAGGCAGCGCCGCGCACCGACGCATGTGCGCGACCGGCTGCCGTCGACACGCACCGCTCGATACCCGACGAACCGGACAGCCGCACACACCTACGGGGCTGGATTGGTCGACCTGGCGGCACGCGGATCACGCTGCCGCACGCCCCCATTCCTTGAGCGAGGAGCACACCATGTTGGCAAAGTCAGGCAAGTTCTTGCGGATCCTGTTCGCGCTGTTCGCGCTCGCGTTCGCATTCAGTCCGGGCGGCGCTCAGGCGGCCACCAACCAGCTTCTGCTGTTGGTGCCCGACACGCTGACGCTGCCCGATCCGCGCGTATCCGCATGGCTCGACAGTGCGCAGGAGGAAGGGCTGCAGATCAAGGTGATGACCGACAGCCAGTTCATGGCGGCCGGCGCGTCGCTGTCGCAGTATCCGGGCCTGATCCTGCCCGATCAGGTACATACGACCGCGGCCGACTCGCTGGTAACGGCGATCCAGAACTATGCGCTGAACGGCGGCAAGGTGATGCTCGTCTACGATTTCGGCGTGCTGAATTCGGCCGGCTTCTACGTCAGCCCGAAATCGCGCTTCAGCAGCATGGTCGGCGTGGACTACGTGCTGTATGACCAATACGGCGGCAACATGATCGGCCTCGGCAACGTGACCGGCATGAGCAGCTGGCTGCGCACGCTTCAGGTGCCCCCCGGCAAGTCGATGCCGTGGACCACCGCTTCGTCGAGCACCACGACCGCGAGTGCGCTCGCATCGACGAGCACGTCGGGTACGTCGGGTACGTCGACGAATTCGACGTCGGGCACGGCACAGTTCCTGACCGCCAGCCGGTCGAACCCCGGTGGGCTCGCCAACTACAACCATGGCGCATGGTTCCAGTACACGACGCCATCCAAGGGCAGCGGCATGCTGAACCAGACGGCCCCCAAGCTGACCGGCACCGTGACCGGCAAGCTGAAGAAGACCACGACGTATACCGCCAATTCGCTGCTGAGCACGTCGACCGGCAACACGGCCAACACGCTCGCATCGACACTGGCCACCACCACCGACACGCTCGAAGGCATCTCCGGCTACGTGTACGGCTTCCTCACCTATCCGAGCTTCGTCACGCAGGGCACGTATACCGGCACGACCATCCTGACCTCGCCGACCTTCGGGCTGGTATCCGGCTACAACACGTACGGCAACGGCGGCGTGCTGTTCGTCAACCTGCCGCTCGCGTACCTCGACGGCCAGACCGACGGCATGCTGATCCACGGCTACCTGCATTATTTCGGCACGCAAATGCTGAACCTGCCGTCGCTGTCGCCGCTGCCGAAAGCGATGGCCGGCCTCGTATTCAACTGGCACTTCTGCGCGGGCGATCAGCTCCAGCCGGCGCTCTACCTGAAGAGCCTCGGCGTGTGGAACAACGGGCCGTTCTCGCTCGTGGTCACGGCCGGCCCCGATGAAGCGGCGTTCGGCGACGGTGGCGGCCTCAATCTCGCCAACAACCCGCCCGCGCAGAATCTCCTCAAGTATTTCGTGAGCAAGGGCCATCGCGTCGGCAGCCACGGCGGCTGGATTCACGACTACTGGGGCGCGAATGCGAGCGAAACGAACGCGAGCACGTTCACGCAGTACCTGGTGATGAATCACCAGGCCGTTCAGGCCGTGACGGCCCAGCCGGACGTCGAGTACGCGGCGCCGGAAGGCAATACGCCGACCTGGTCGGTCAACTGGCTCGAAAGCAACGGCTTCAACGGCTACTACTTCACCGGGCACACCGGCTCGGCGCCGACCCGCGCATACCGCAACGGCGCGCTGCTGAACCCGGGCCTGTGGGCCTACCCGGTGATGCCGTTCGGCAAGTACGCGACGTTCGAGGAGTTCCAGCAGTACGCGGTACCGACGGCCGACGTGAACAACTGGTATGCATCGCTGATGAACTTCGTCGTCGCGAACCGCACGAGCCGGCTGATCTATGCGCACCCGCTCGGCGCGTCGTCCTATACGTCGACGCTGTCCGCGATCTTCTCGCAAGCCAATACGCTGAAACTGACGGGTCAGTTCAAGTGGTACACGATGAGCGACATCACGACCTTTGATCGTGCACGCCTGAACGTCACGTGGTCGGCCACCGACACGGGCAGCGGCTGGGCGTTCGCCGCCAGCCACCCGACGAGCCTCGCGAACATGACGTGGCTGCTGCCGAAGAAGGGCTTCGCACTGCCGGTCATCACGCAAGGCTTCGGCAGCGTCGTCATCACCGACTCGACGTACTGGCTCGTGACCGCAAACAGCGGCACCAGTCTCAAGTTCACCAGCGCCAAGGTGCACTGAGCCGCGACATCGACATACCCGCCGGCGCGCGACGCGGCCAACGCCGCGCCCGGCGGGATTTGCGCAGGACCACCGCGCAGGAGCCCCCCATCATGAACCGGCCCGCGCTGTTCCCGGCCGCACGCGCACGCGTGACGGCCATCGCCCGGCTATGCCGCCTGTGGTGCGTCGCGTGCGGTGTCGCCGCGTGCGGCGTCGCGCCGCACGCGAGCGCCGCCGAACTCCAGCTCAACGGACTCTACCAACGCCCGGACGGCGCGATCACCGTGCGCCTGAACGGCGCCGGCATCGATCCTTACTTCGCGTCGAAGGCGCTGCTCGCCGCCGCCGACGCCGGGCTCGACGCCCATCAGGCCGCGCTCGCGTGGATCGCGTGGCTGTTGCCGCGCCAGCGTCCGGACGGCGGCTTCGATCGCTACTGCATGAAGAGCGGCCAGTACAGCGCATGCGCCGAAGCCGATGCCGACGACGCGATGATGGCGACCTGGATCGAACTGCTCGCCCGCTTCGCGCCGCCCGACGGCCTGCCCGCCGCATGGGAGCTCAGCCTGAATCGCGCCAGTGCGCATCTGGACACGCTGCTCGCCAAGCCCACGGGCGTCTATCAGATCTCGTCGACGCTGCGCGTCGCGCTGCTGATGGACAACGTCGAGGTGCACAGCGCGTTCCAGGCGCTCGCGGCGTACTACGTCCGGCATGCCGACTACGCGCACGCCGGCCCGTGGAGCCAGCGCGCCGACCGGCTCGCGTCCGCGATCCTGAAGGTGTTCTGGCGCGGCACGCAGTCCGGCTTTCGCGCGAGCACGCAGCGCATCAGCGACACGACGTTCTACCCCGCGAAAGTCGCGCAGATTTTTCCGCTGCTATCCGGAATTCAGGTTCCCGAACAATCGAACGACACGATCTACGCGCAGTGGATGCAGAAGTACGGCAAGACCTGGCTGCAACTCGCCGGCTCCGATTATCCATGGGGCTTGATCGCACTGGTCGCACTCAAGATGAACGACAGGAACACGGTCGCGTGCTGGCATGCACGATCGGGCCCGTACCGGCACGGCGCACACTGGAACGTACTGGAGGAAGCACTTTACCTGGCATTCGAAAGCCGGATGGCCGACCCGGTCGCGCCCGCTCAATGCGGCTTCACGACGGCGGCGACAACGGAGACCGCGTCACGCTGATCCACGCGTGCGCACGGTCCGGGGGAATCTACAGGGAAGGAGACGTGTCATGTGTGGCATCGTCGGCGCGGTCGCGCAACGGGACATCGTCCCGATTCTGATCGAAGGTTTGCGCCGCCTTGAATATCGCGGCTACGATTCATGCGGGGTGGCGACCGTCGTCAACGGCCAGGCACGCCGCGAGCGCAGCGTGTCGCGCGTCGCCGACCTCGACGCCCACGTGCGCAGCGCCGGCCTGGCCGGCAGCACCGGCATCGCGCACACGCGCTGGGCGACGCACGGCGCGCCGGCCACCTGCAACGCGCATCCGATCTTCTCGCGCGACGAGATCGCGCTGGTACACAACGGCATCATCGAGAACCACGAAACGTTGCGCAGGCAACTGGCCGACGAACACTACGAGTTCGACGGACAGACCGACACCGAGGTGGTCGCGCACCTGATCCACAGCAAGTATCGCGGCGACCTGCTCGCCGCCGTGCGCGACGCGACCTCGCAACTGCACGGCGCGTATGCGATCGCGGTGTTCAGCAAGCACGAGCCGCAACGGCTGATCGGCGCGCGGGCCGGCTCGCCGCTCGTCGTCGGCGTGAAGGACGGCGAATGCTTTCTCGCGTCCGACGCGCTCGCGCTCGCCGGCATCACCGACCGCTTCATCTTCCTCGAGGAAGGCGACATCGTCGAGCTGACGCCCGGCGGCGTACGGGTGCTCGATCGCAACGGCGCGCCGATCGAACGCGCGATCCAGACCGTTTCGTCCACGCAGGGCGTGGTCGAGCTCGGGCCGTACCGGCACTTCATGCAGAAGGAAATCTTCGAGCAGCCGCAGGCCGTGGCCGCGACCATTCCCGATGCCGGGCTGTTCGACCCCGCCGTATTCGGCCCGGACGCCGCGCGCGCGTTCGAACAGATCGACAACGTGCTGATTCTCGCGTGCGGCACGAGCCACTACTCGGGCCTGACCGCACGCCGCTGGCTCGAGACGATCGCGCGCCTCCCCGCGCAGGTCGAGATCGCGAGCGAATACCGCTACAGCGACGCGCTCGCGACGCCGAACACGCTGGTGGTCAGCGTGTCGCAATCCGGCGAGACCGCCGACACGCTCGCCGCGCTGAAGTACGCGCAGGCGCTCGGCCACATCGACACGCTGGCGATCTGCAACGTGCCGACCAGCGCGATGATGCGCCAGACCAGCCTGCGCTTCCTGACACGAGCGGGCCCGGAGATCGGCGTCGCGTCGACCAAGGCGTTCACGACGCAGCTCGTCGCGCTGTTCATCCTCGCCGTGACGCTCGGGCGGCTGCGCGGCTACGTAGACGACGCGCAGCTCGCGCGCTATGCGCTGCAGTTGCGGCGCCTGCCCGGCGCACTCGAGGACGTGCTCGGGCTGGAGCCGCAGATCGCGCGCTGGGCAGCGGAATTCTCGCAGCATGAAAACGCGCTGTTTCTCGGGCGCGGGCTGCACTACCCGATCGCGCTCGAGGGCGCGTTGAAGCTGAAGGAGATCTCGTATATCCACGCGGAAGCGTATCCGGCCGGCGAGCTGAAACACGGGCCGCTCGCGCTCGTCACGCATACGATGCCCGTTGCCACGATCGCGCCAAACGATGCGCTGCTCGAAAAGCTCAAGTCGAACATGCAGGAAGTGCGCGCGCGCGGCGGGCAGCTCTACGTATTCGCGGATGCCGATACGCGGATCGACAACGGCGAAGGCGTGTCGGTGCTTCGGATGCCGGATTACTACGGGCTGTTGTCGCCGATTCTGCACGTCGTGCCGTTGCAGTTGCTCGCGTATCACGCGGCGTGCTTGCGGGGCGCGGATATCGACAAGCCGAGGAATCTGGCGAAATCGGTGACGGTGGAGTGACGGGCGGTTGCTCGACGCGCGCGGGCCGGTGAAGATCGCCAACCGATCGAGCCGGCCCGCCCTGCACGATTCGCCGTCGATTCGTGCCTTGTCGAATCCCGAATACTTCGTACAATACTTAAACCCTATGCCGGCCAGTCCACCGTGGAAAGGCTGGCCGGGACCGCCTTCGCCCCGAATCGGGTAACCCCCGTTCGGCGAACGACAACGGAAACCTACCGCGCAACGCAGGCCGAATCTCTCCGGGGGCCGCAACGTGTCGACGCATGCCAGGAAGCCGCTGATATCGCTCGTCGTGCCTTTTCATGACGAAGAAGAAACGATCGACGCATTCTTTGCCGAAACGCTGCCCGTTCTGGAGTCGGTCGGCTCGGTGCGCTTCGAGATCGTCTGCATCAACGACGGCAGCCGCGACGGCACGCTGGACCGGCTGCTCTCGGTCGCCGCCGGCGACGGGCGCGTGCACGTCGTGGATCTCACCCGCCGCTTCGGCAAGGAGGCGGCGCTCACCGCCGGCATCGACGAAGCAGCCGGCGCGGCCGTGATCCTGATCGACGCCGATCTGCAAGATCCACCGGCCCTGATTCCCGCGATGCTCGAACGCTGGCACGCGGGCGCCGAGGTCGTCGCCGCGAAGCGCACCGACCGGATGTGCGATCCGCTGATGCAACGCGTGGCGGCCTCGCTCTACTACCGCGTGCACAACCGGCTCTCCGAAGTCGAGATGCCCGAAAACGTCGGCGATTTCCGGCTGATGGACCGCGAAGTCGTCGACGCGCTGCGCGCGCTGCCCGAGCGGCGGCGCTTCATGAAGGGGCTCTTCGCGTGGGTCGGCTTTCGCACCGAAATCGTCGAATACGCGCGTGCGCCGCGCAGCGGCGGCCGCTCGAAGTTCTCCGGCTGGCGGCGCTGGAATTTCGCGCTCGAGGGCATCACGAGCTTCAGCACGGTGCCGCTGCGCGTGTGGACCTACGTCGGCCTCGCGTTCGCCGCGCTGTCGTTCGTCTACGGAGCGTACATCGTGATGCGCACGCTGCTGTACGGCAACCCGGTGCACGGCTATCCGTCGCTGATTTCCGTCGTGCTGTTCGTCGGCGGCATCCAGCTGATCGGTATCGGCGTGATCGGCGAATATCTCGGCCGCATCTATCACGAATCGAAGCAGCGCCCCGTCTATCTCGTGCGGCGGCGCTACCGCGCCGAGCGCGATGCGGCCGCGCGACCGGCATCGAAGCTGCTGCAGTTCCCGCTCAAGCGCACGCACCCGGCACGCCGCCGGGCCGCGACGCCGGCGGCCGCGGGCATCGCCGCGCGCAAGGCGTCGTTCAAGTAAGCCCGGGCCACGTCAATTGGATATCCTCCGGCAATCGACGCGGCCGACGGCGCGGCCCGTCGCCGCGTGGCTGACGTCGCGACGCGTCGTCCTGTACAGCGCGCTGATGCTGGTGTCGTACGCGCTGTTCATGTCGATCTGGATCGCGGTCGTTCGTCACGCGTCCGGCAGCGGCGGCGTCATACCCCGCCCGGGGGCGGACTTCTCGGTGTTCTGGTCCGCGTCGTACGTGATGCTGCACGGCACGCCGTCGCACGCATACGATTTTTCCGCATTCTCGCGGCTGACGACCGGGCTGTTTCCGACCCTTCCCCGCGACGTCTTCGCACCGTGGCTGTACCCGCCCACCTATCTGCTGCTCGTGACGCCGCTGGCGCTGCTGCCGTTCGCGCTTGCTTATCCGCTGTTCGTCGCGTTCGGCGTGCTCATGCTCGGCCTCGCCGCGTGGTGCGTATCCGGCCTCCGCGCGATGCCCGGCGCATCGCACGCCGGCGCATTCGCGCTGGTTGCCGCGCCATGCGTGTTCGTCACCGCGACGCTCGGGCAGAACACGTTCCTGACCGCCTCGTGCGCGGCGCTGGCCGTTTACTGGGCCGATCGGCGGCCGATATATGCCGGCCTGTGCATCGCGCTGCTGTCGGTCAAGCCGCAACTGGCGCTGATGTTCCCGTTCGTGCTGGTCGCCGCGCGCGCATGGCGCACGATCATGTGGGCCGCGCTCGCGACCGGCGCGTTCGCCGCGTCGAGCGTGCTCGTCTGCGGCGTCGAGTCGCCGCGCCTGTTCGTCGCCAGCGCCGGCATCGCCCGCTCGATCGTCCTCGAGCATGGCGTCGGGTTCTGGCTCGCGTCGCCCACGCCGTTCGCGGCGTTTCGTCTCGCGGACGTGCCGCTCGGCGCCGCGTATGCCGCGCATGCGTGCATCGCCGCGATCGCGATCTCCGCCGCTTGCATCGTATGGATGCAGTCGCGCGACACCCGCGTGCGTGCGGCCGTACTGGCGGTCGCGACGCTCGTGGCGAACCCGTACGTGTGGCACTACGAACTCGCATGGCTCGCCATCGCGATCGCGTGCATGCTGTCGATCGGCTGGCGCGACGGCTGGCTGCGCGGCGAACAGGCCGCGATCGCGCTGATGTGGGCGCTGCCGATCGTCGAATACCTGAACCCGTGGCTGCAACTGCCGCAGATCGGCCCGGCCGTGACGCTCTTCGCGCTGCTGGTGCTGCTGCGCCGCGCCCGCCACGATGCTCGCAATAGTCACAACGCAAGCCGCGGCGGCACGTACACGCCGTAGTACGGCCCGACGCCCGTCGCGACGCCGGTCATCTTCACCCCGGCGACGAAGTGCCCCTGGATGTACTTGTATGCGCCGCCGAGCGACACGTCGATGTGGAACGCGGCAAATGCGACGATCGGCACGTAGGTGCTGCTCGACGTCTGCGTGACGACCGGCAGCACGACCGTCGCGCCGACCGGCACCGACGTGTAGAGCGTCGCCTTCACGCCGGTCGCGAGATAGATGCTGTCGCCGATATTGAGCGTCGTCGGGTTGCCGGTCACCATCAGGCCGCCCATCGTCGTCGTGTCGGTCGCGGTCGACTGGAACGACGTCCACTGACCGCCCATGCACAGCGCGCCATACGTCTGGCCGTTCGTGATCGAAAACTGGTACGGCAGACCCGTGAGCGGATTGATCAGCGGCTGGTTGGTCTGTGCGTTCCAGTACTGGTTGTACACGCACTGGTCGATCGCGATCGGAAACAGCCCGCCCGCCGCGACGCCGCCCGGCGCGGCGAGCACCGCGATCGCGGTCGCGCCGCCGGATGCGCCGGCGATGCCGAGCAACCCGCCGAGCAGCAGCGGAATCGAGCCGCCGTTGATGCCCGGCGCGCGCGACACGGTCACCTGCACCGCCGGCACGTCGTACGGGCCGGGCGTGATCGTGGTCGGCTGCATCGATGCGGGCGTGCGCGTCACGTTCCAGTAGCCGGTCGTCACGGTGCCGCTCGCGAGCCGCGCACCCGCCGCCGAATTCAGCGCGATCACGCCGTTCGCCGCCGGCGCGGCCTGCGACCAGTTCAGCGGCCCGCCCGTCGGCGACATCATCGCGTCGGCCGCGGCGAGCGCGGCCGCGTCCGCCGCATTCTGCAACTGGTTGCGCACCGTGGCGATCCACGCGATGTCGATCGCCAGCGCGCCGAACGACAGCAGCGGGATCAGGAACATCAGGAAGAACAGCGCGACGGAACCGCGTTCGCGCGCGGCGCCGATGCATCGCGTGCCGGCCGCGTCATTCATAGAGCATCACCGAGGTAGCCGAGATCGTCACGGGGCCGGTCAGCGCGCTGAACGCCGAACCGAGCACCAGCCCCGCATACGTGTAGGTCACCGTGACCGTCAGCGCGGTGCCCGCCGTCGTGCCGTTCGCCTGCGTCACGGTCACTGTCGGCGTCGTCGGCGTGCCGCCGGTGATCAGGCTGTTCTGCGTATAGCTCAGCGCGACGTTGGCGATCTGCGTCGGGGTCAGCATCGGCACGCGCAGCACGACGCCGGCCCGCGCGGCTTCGCGGCTCGCGTTCGTGATCACGGCCTTGTCGCATAGCAGCAGGCTCGTGTCGATGATGCCGATCAGCACCATCAGCAGGAACGGCAGCATCAATACGAATTCGAGGGATACGACGCCGCGCGCGTGGCGGGCGCCCGTCGCCCCGCGTGTCATTTTACGGCCCCCGCGGCGGGCGGCACGGCGCGCGGCTCGAGCGCGGCGCCCTTCGACGGCCGCGACGCATCGCCGACTGGACGCGCCGCGAGCTGCGTACGCACCGCCTGGTACACGCGCAGATTGTCGGCCACCGCCGACGCGGGCAGGTCCGCGGACAGCAGCTTCTTCGCCGAATCGGTGTTGCCGAGCACGCCGTACGCGAACGCGAGGTTCTGGCGCGCCTGCCACGGCGCATCGGGCAGCCCGGCCACGTCGAGCAGCACGTTCACGCCTTCGCGCGGACGATTGCTCAGCACGAGCGACAGCCCGAGGTCGACCCGCAGCCCCTGCGCGTCCGGATGCGCGCTCAGCGCGTCCCGGTACACGGTCTGAGCGTCCTCGTGGCGGCCCTGAAGATCGAGCACCGTGCCGAGCCCCTGCGCCGCGAGCGGCAGGTTTGGCTGCGCGGCAAGCAAGTCGCGATAGCGGCGCGCGGCCTCGTCGAGTCGCCGCTGTCGCAACGCGACGCGCGCGAGCCCGACCTGCGGGCCCAGTTCGGCCGGCGCAAGCTGCCGCGCCTGCTCGTACAGAATACGCGCGCGCTCCAGATCGCCGGCGCGATAGTTCACGTCGGCAAGCCCCAGTTGCGCGGCGAGCGAATCGGGATGCCGCGCCAGCACCTTCGCGTACAGCGTCGACGCGAGATCGACGTTGCCGCCGGCCAGCGCGCTGTCGGCGATGCGCAATTCGGCCTGCGGGTCGTCGCTCTTGTGCGACAGCGCCGGCCGCGTCTGGATACCCGGCGCGCAGCCGCCGGCGAGCAGCGGCAGCACGGCCGCGAAGGCGAACGCACGGAGCGCGGGGCCTGTCATTTGAACACCTCGAGCAAACGGATGGCCGCCGGGCCCGCCGCGATCAGGCCGACCGTCGGCAGGATGAACAGCATCATCGGCAGCGTGATCTTCGGCGCGAGCTTCGCGGCCTGCTCCTCGAGCGCGACGATCTGCTCGGTGCGCTCGCTGCGCGACAGCGTTCGCAGCGCCTGCGTGATCGGCGTGCCGAACCGCTGCGATTGCGTGAGCGTCGTGGCGAGCGACCGCGCCGACGCGAAGTCGACGCGGATCGCGAAATGCGTGAGCGCTTCGGACACGTTGCCGCTCAGCGTCAGCTCGTCCGCGCACACCGTCAGCTCGTCGGCGAGCGGCGGGCAGATACGCCTGAGTTCGCGCGCGACGCGCCGCACGCCCGACACGAGGCTGTTGCCGGCCATCGTGCAGATCACGAGCAGGTCGAGCGCATCCGGAAAGCATGCGGCGATGATCCGCCGGCGCCGCCGGATCATCGCGCCGAGCACGTATTCCGGCACGATCACGCCGACCACGAACGCGGCGACCATCGCCACCGCCCGGATCACGAAGTATTCGCCGAAGCGCGGAATATACGGACTGAACACCATCGCGACGCCGGCGAGCAGCACGCCGCAACTGAGCTTGATGCCGATCATCGACGACACCGCGCGCCGTTCGCGAAAGCCCGCGCGCGCCAGTTGCAGCCCGAGCTTCGCGCGCTGCATCGGATCGAGCACGGGCAGCCGCTCGCCGAGCTGCGCGAGCCGCCGCGTCAGGTCCCGACGCACGTCGCCCGGCTGCAGGCGCCCCGCTCCCAGCGCGGGCGACCGCTGTCCGGCGGCCTGCTGCACGCGCATGGCGATGCGCCGGCGCGTGCCGCCGCCCGGCGTCGCGAGCGCCGCCGCGACGCACGCGAGCAGCAGCAACAGTTCGAGGCCGCGGGCGGCCAGCATCGACATCGTCATCGTGCAGTATCCAGTTTCGAGATCTTGCGAATCGTCAGCAGTCCGATCGTCAGCAGCGTCGCGGCGATCGTCAGCATCACGCGTCCGGCATGCGTATCGAACAGCAGCATCACGTATGCGCGGTTCACGAGGAACAGCGCGCCGATCATCACGAACGGCACCGCCGAGATGATCTTCGTCGTGATCCGCCCCTCGGCGGTCAGCGCGCGCGTCTTCAGGCGGATGTCGCGGCGCGTGCGGATGATGCTCGACAACTCGTCGAGCGTCTCGCCGAGGCTGCCGCCGGTCTCGCGCTGCAGCAGCAGGTAGACGGTGAAGAACGAGAAATCCGCGATCATCAGCCGGTCCGCCGCGTGCGTCAGCACGTCCTTCAGATCCGCGCCGACGCGCAGGCTGTCGCCCATCGTGCGGAAGGTCGAGCGCACCGGCTCGGCGGCGCTGTCGCCGACCGTGCTGATCGCCTGCGTGACCGGAATGCCCGCGCGCACCGCCCGCACGATCAGGTCGATCGCGTCGGGGAACCCCTCCAGAAAGCGCAGCCGGAAGCGCTCGACCAGCGCGCGATAGCTCGCGCGCATCGCGATCAGCGGCAGCCCGACGTATATCGCCGGATGCGCCACACGCGGCAGCGCCACGAGCTTCACCACGACGATCCCCGCGATCGCGCCGGCGATCATGCTCGCGACGACGATCCGCAGCCCGCGCTCGCCGCCGACCGCGCGCACGCGCGTCACGTAGCGCTGCGCCCATGCCCGCACGCGGGTCTGCCGGCGCGGCAGGTTGAACAGCGCGACACCGGCCCCGGCTGCCGCACCGGCGGCCCGGCCCGTCAGCGATGGCGCAATGCGCTGCATCCGCGCGCGAATGCGCTGCTCCGGCGTCTGGCGCGCACGGTCCAGCAACGCCGACAGGCCGAGCCCCACCGCGAGGATGACGACGAAGGCGCCGAGGGCGAACAGGTCCGCGGTCCTCATTGCCGGAACGCCTCGTTAAGCGCGTCCTCGACGCCGTAATACGCGGCGCGCGGCGCGAAGGCGGGCCGCAGCGACGACGCCTCGAACACGCCCTTCACCGCGTCGCGCGTCGTGTCGCCTTCCTGGCGGAACGCGAACAGGTCCTGCGTGATCACGACTTCGCCTTCCATCCCGACGATCTCGGTGATCCGCGTCACGCGGCGCACGCCGTCGCGCATCCGCTCGACCTGCACGAACAGATGCACGGCGCTCGCGATCTGGCGCCGGATCGACAGCAGCTGCAGGTTCGCGTTCGCCATCATGACCATGCTTTCGAGCCGGCTGATCGCGTCGCGCGGCGAGTTCGCATGGATCGTCGTCATCGAGCCGTCGTGGCCCGTGTTCATCGCCTGCAGCACGTCGAATGCCTCCGCGCCGCGGATTTCGCCGAGGATGATGCGGTCGGGCCGCATGCGCAGCGCGTTGCGCACGAGATCGCGCTGCGAGATGCCGCCGAGCCCTTCCGTGTTCTCCGGCCGCGTCTCGAGGCTCACCACATGCGGCTGCAGCAGTTGCAGCTCGGCGGCGTCCTCGATCGTCACGATCCGCTCGTGCTCCTCGATGTGCTGCGACAGCGCGTTGAGCAGCGTCGTCTTGCCCGACCCGGTGCCGCCCGAGATCACGATGTTCAGCCGGCACGCGCATGCGATCTTCAGGACCTGCAGCATCCCGTGCGAGATGTTGCCCTGATGCGCCATCCGCGCGAGCGTGATGTCGCGCTTCGCGAACTTGCGGATCGAGATCGACGCGCCGCGCATCGCGATCGGCGGCAGCACCACGTTCACGCGGCTGCCGTCGGCAAGACGCGCATCGACCATCGGGCTGCTCTCGTCGACGCGGCGCCCGACCGCCGCCGCGATCCGCTGCGCGACGCTCGTCACGTGCGCGTTGTCGCGAAACTTCAGCGGCGTGAGCTCGAGCCGGCCCGCGCGTTCGACGTACACCTGGTCGGGGCCGTTCACGAGGATGTCGGACACGGTGTCGTCGGCAAGCAGCGGCTCGATCGGCCCGACGCCGAACATGTCGTTCAGGATCGCGTCGACGATCAGCACCTGCTCGCCCGTGGTGATCTTCAGGCGCTCGCGCTCGACCGTGTGCGCGGCCACCTGTTCGATGCCGGCCCGCACTTCGTCGCGCGTCTTCATCAGCGCGGCCGACATGTTCATCGACGCGAACACCGCCGAGCGGATCGCGTCGAACTTGCCGGAGCGGATGAGCGCCTCCTGGGTATCGGCCGCCGCGGCCGCACGCGCCGACGTGGACATGGACGCAGGCACCGGGCTTACGGCCGGCGCGGGCGCGGTGTCGTGCGGCGCGGTGCGAGAACCCGCCGGCGCAGGGTCCGGTGTCGGCTGCTTGCGGGTACCGAACGTCACGATCCCTTCCTCCATTTGATGAAGCGCGCATACCACGGCTCGGCGACGGCCATCGATTCGCCGGTGATGCCGTTCGCGAGCAGCCGGATCTCGTCCAGGAAGCCGCGGCGTTTCGAGCGTTCGATCGGCTCGCCCAGGTTCTCCGCGATCGCGAGCGACTGCGCCTCGTGCGGCAGCTCGCGCAATTGCACACCGCCGAACGCATCCTCGAAATCCGACTGCGCGACGCGCCCCTTGACCGGCTCGAGCGGATTGTTCAGCACCATCGACAGCAGCCGCTCGCCCGGCATTTCCTTCACGAAGCGCGCAAGCCGTGCGGCCTCGTACGCGGCGTGCACCGACCGGTCGGCGACGATATAGACGAGATCGGACGCCGTCAGCGCATCCTCGAACAGCTTGCCGGCGCGGTAGCCGACGTCGAACAGCACGTAATGGAAGCGGTCCTTCAGCATGTCGACGAGCTGCGCGATCGCATCGTCGCGCAGCAGCGCGTCTTCGCCGTATGCGAGTTCGGCCGACAGCACGTGCAGGCGGTCGCCCTTCGTGACGAACATGCGGTCGAACAGCGCGTCGTCGGGGCGCAGCTCCATGTTCAGCAATTCGATCAGCCCGTTGTTGCTCGACAGCCCGAGCATCGAGTTCGCGCCGCCGCCATGCAGGTTCAGGTCGACGTACGCGACGCGCCGACGCTTCTCCCCCGCCAGGCAGCGCGCGAGGCTGACCGCGATCGTCGTCGCGCCGACGCCGCCGCGCGCGCCGACGAAGCTCACGATCTTGCCGGTGCGCACCTGCACGACCGACTCCGTCGTGGTCAGCGCGCGCCGCATCAGCTCGACGGTCAGCGGCTTGACGATGTAGTCCTGCACGCCGATGCCGAGCAGGTTGCGGAACAGCCCGACGTCGTTCTGCGTGCCGATCGCGACGACCCTCACCGACGGATCGCACACGTCCGCGAGCCGCATCAGGTCCGACACCGGCAGCACCGAATCCGACACGTCGACGATCAACTGGCGCGGCGAGCGCTCTTGCTGCTGCAGCAATCGGATCGCGTCGTCGCAGTCGCCCGGGTGCACTTGGGCGCGCGCGATCGACAGATCCTGCGCGACGCGGCGGATCACGTCCTCGCTGCCCGCATCGGACACGACCGCGAGGAGATCCGCCGCTCCGGCGGAGGCGGCGCGCTTGGCGTTCTGGCGGTCGAGGACGTTCATGGGCGGCATCGCGATCGCATCGTGAGTGGGTCAATGACCGGGCGAGCCGGTCGTCGTCTGCGTCTTGCCCGGCGCGGGCTGCTTCACGCGGTCCTCGACGTAGCGGCGCACCGCGTCGGCCGCCACTTGCGCATCGGCGCCGCCGTACGGCACGGGCGCGACGAGGTCTTCCGGGCGCGCGAGCATCGTCGCGAGATTCGTGTAGGTCGCGCAGCCGAACGGCACGCCGGGCCGCCCGAACCCTGCATCGACGAGATGCGACGGCTGCATCAGCTTCGCGCAGTCGGGCGGCACCGCGCGCACGCCGTCGAAGCCGATCGCGCGCGCATCGGGCAGGTTGATCGGCGGCGGCGCCGACAGGCAGGCCGCGAGCGCCAGCGGCAACGGTGCGGTGAACAGGGTTCGAACTCGCATGCGCGCTCCTTGGCTCAGTACACGAAGCCCGCGGCGCCGACGAGACGCGGCGTGTCGCCCGACAACAGGTCCAGCCCGAGATTGCGCTGGATCGCGAACTCGAGGTCGCTGCTCGGCCGCGCGACGGTGTCGAGCGCCTGCTCGAGCTGGCCCGGCCCGGTCGGCTGCACGATGTAAGGCGTCACGATCACGACGACCTCGGTCTTGTGGTCCTGGAAGTTCTTCGATGAAAACAGCCGGCCGATGATCGGCAGCCGGCCGAGCCCCGGGACCTGCGACACGGTATCCGCGGTCTGGCTCTGCAGCAGGCCGCCGATCGCGAAGCTCTGCCCGCTCGACAGCTCGACCGTCGTCTCCACGCGCCGCACGGAGAGCCCCGGCACCGTGATGCTGCCAGTCGTCACGCTGTTGCTCGTATCGACCTCGCTCACTTCCGGGCGCACCTTCAGGCTGATCCGGTTGTCGGCGAGCACGGTCGGCGTGAAGTCGAGCGACACGCCGAACGGCTTGTACTCGACCGTGATCGCGCCGGTCGTGTTGCCGGCCTGCGCGACCGGAATCGGAATCTCGCCGCCCGCGAGGAAGCTCGCGGTCTGCCCGGACATCGCGGTAAGGTTCGGCTCCGCGAGCATCGTGATCAGCCCTTCCTGGTCGAGCGCATCGAGCACGACGTCGATCGACCAGCGCCCCGTATGGAAGCCGCCGAGCACCGAATACGCGCCGCTCGGCGACAGGTTGAACAGCTTGTTCGTCGGATCGAACAGCGTGCGTCCGTTGAACAGCCCGCCGACGAAGTTGCCTGCCGCGCCGAGCGAACTCCAGTTGATGCCGAGCTGCTGCGTGATGTTGCGGCTCACTTCCGTCACGCGCACGCGCAGGTTCACCTGGATCGGGCGCGACAGCGTGAGCCGGTTGACGATCTTTTCCTTGTCGCTCACATAAGGCGCGAGCGACTGCATCACGGCGTCCGCGTCGGCCGCGCTCGGCACCTTGCCCGACACCATCAGCGAGCCGGGCGCGCCGGACACCGACAGCTTCAATTGCGGGAAGCGGCTGTCGAGCACCGTCTGCAGCGATGCGGTATCGACCTGCACGATCACGGTCCGGCGCAGGATCGGCCGATGATTCGCGCCGAGCGCGATCAGCGAGGTCGTGCCGGCCTTCTTGCCGAACACGAACACGGTGCGCGGCGACGGCACCTGGATGTCCGCGATGCTGGGGTCCGCGACGAACATCGCGGTCGCCGGTTCCGGCAACGACAGCATCTCGCCCTTGCCGGTCGCGATCGACAGCGCCGCGACGGCGTCCGCCGCCTGCGCGCGCTGCGCGAGCGCGGCGCCCGGCGCGACGACGCAGGCCACGCACCAGAAAGCGATCCAACGAACCGTGCGCACCATTCGTGTTCCCGTCAAATGCCGGCCGCCGGGCGGCCGGTTCCGAATCGACACCTCGTCATCGCGTCACTGCGCGACCGCCGCCCGCGGCACCTGCGCCGTCGCGTCGGCGGCGGCAGTGCCCGCTGCGGGCGCAGCCGGCGCAACCGGCGTGCCCGGCCAGCCGGATGGCAACGGCGGAAGGCCCGGCGTACCGACACCACCGCCGCCGCCACGCGAGCCGTCATCCACCGATGAACCGCGATAGATCACCACCGTATTGCCCTGCGGTGCCGGCCGCGCGCCCGTGTCGGCTTTCGCGGACGGCGAGCGCGCCGCGTCGCGGAACGCGCGCGATACGTCGCCGGCCCACACCGGCGGCGTATCGGGCTCCTGTTCGGCGCCGCCCGCCGCATCGCGGCGGTCGCTCGTCGCGAAGCTGCGCAGCGCGAGCGACAGCGAACCGAGGCGCGTCGCGACCAGCACGACCTGCGCCGTGCGCGGCGCGACCTCGAGCGTGACCGTGCGCGCGCGCACCGGTGCATCGGGCGCGCTCGCGGGCGCCTTCGCGCGCTGGAATTCCGAGCCGACGGCGAGCACGCGAGCACGGCGCACGACCGTCTCCGCTTCGAACGTGCCGGGTGTCGTCGCGGACCCCCCGATCTGCTGCGTGAGCACGACGTCGACGAAGTCGCCCGGCTGGATCAGCCCTGCGTTGCCCGACACGTCGTCGACCGGCACCGAGATCGCGCGCATGCCCGGTTGCAGCGCGGCCGCGAGAAAGTCCGGCGCGCCAGCCGGAATCACGTTGTCCGCGCGGATCGGCGTACCGGCGTCGACGCGGTTGCGCAGCAGCGCACCCTTGAGCTCCGCGCCCGGCTGGGACTCGACGAATGCACCGGCCGGCACCTGCGCGCTCGGGATGCGCTTCCACGCGAGATCGTTGTCGCGCAGCAGCAGCCCTTCGGGCAGGTCGGCCGCCGCGACGCGCACGTTGACGTCGCTCGCCGCGCCGGGCGCCGCCGGCGTCGACGCGGCGACATAGAGCTGGCGCAGGACGAACGCACCGACGGCGGCAGCGATGATCAGCACGGCCATTCTCAGAGGTTTGGGCATGGCGGCGTGCGTCCCCGCTAGGTGAGCGAAACCGCGTGTGGAAACGGCGCCCAGACGGCCAGTGCGCCGCCGAGCGAAAGCGCGACGCCGTACGGCACGCCGCGCGTGTCGATCGTGCGCGCCGGTGCGATGCGCCAGCGCTGCCATGCGACGGCCGCGAGCACGGCGAGACCGCACGCCGCGCCGCTCGCGCCGACGATCGTCAGCACCGGCAGCGCGAGGCCCGGCCCGGCCCACAGGAAGACGGCCGCCGCCAGCTTCACGTCGCCGCCGCCGATCCAGCCGGCGTGACGCAGTCCGGCGAACAGCAGCAGCATCGCCGCCGCGGTCCCCACGTGAGCGGCGAGCTGCGCGAGCCCGTCGCGCGCGAGCGCGGCCGCGACGAAATACAGCATCGCGAACGTGAGCACCGTGCGGTTCGACAAGCGCCGCGTGCGCACGTCCTGCAGCACGAGCGACACCAGCACGAGCGTCGCCGCCGACTGTACGAGATGGAGCATCGGAGAGCCGTCCGTCGGCGCGCCCCGGCTGGATACGGTACCGCTGCGGATCCGTGTATTCGTCGGCGGCGCGCGGGTTCAGGGAGGTCAGATCAGCGCGGTGACCTTGTTCATCAGCGACGTGAACACGGCCGGCAGGCCACCGGTGTTGCTGCTCAGGATCACCCCGACCGCCGCCAGCGCGACGACCACGATGCCGGCGAGTACCGCGTATTCGAGCGAGCTGACGCCGCGTTCATCACGCAGCAGGGATTTGACGTAGTGCAGCATGCCAACCTCCGTGTGACGGGGTCGTTGATCGACCGTTGAATGTAAAGACGCGGTGTTGCTTCGGTGGCGCACTGCGTTCGCCCATTCATGACTCATGCGACAGCCTGGCAACGGGCCGTTCGCATCCCCCGGAATCCATTCGATCGCTGCAACGCGCGGACGTCGGCAACGGCCATTGCCAGCGCCCGCTTGTTGCGTGCCCGCATCGGCATGATGCGGATCAGCCTGATTCGTCTAGGGTATAGACAATTTTTTCGGCGTTTTCAAATAATTTAGCGTCGAAATGTATTTATGAAAATGCCCGTGCACAAGTGAATCCGGAACTCGACGCGCGGGGTAATTACTGCGCCCTCCATGATGTCATCGTGAGCCCGATTAAGAATCCTTACTGCTTCGGATGGGCGATTTCCGGAACCGGGAACAATTTACGCATTTGTTCAATTTTTGACCGCCGCGCAATCCTCCTTATTACCTGGGTATCGATCCTTGGCGATCGATCCGGGCACCACGTGCTGCTCGATCGGCGTCGCACGGCGTGATCCACGATTGCACTTTCCAGGTCCATTCACGTGCCGTCACGACTGCGGACAATAACGCGCGGCGGCGCCTTCCGGTCAAGGGCGATTGCGCGGTTCCGCCACGTCGAGAGACCGCGGCGGAGACCGGCGAATGCCGAGACGCGCCACCCCGAGATCCCCGCCGCTCAGCGACGTGTGCTCGAACCGCTGGAACGACTCGGCAATGTGCTTGCGCAGCAGCGCGACGTCCCATGGCTTGATCAGCAGCTTCTGAACGGACCCGTTGCCGGACGCGTCGGCGATCGACGCGCCGTCGCCGTAGCTGGACAGCAGGATGCGCACGATGTCCGGGTACAGCGCCTTGACCCGCTGCAGCAGGTCGAGCCCGGACACGCTCGACATCCGGAAGTCCGACACGATCACGCCGACGCGATGCTGGGCCAGCAGGTCGAGCGCTTCGTCGGGATCGGTGGTGTCGAGAATCTCGTAGCCGTCGCGGCCGAGCGCCTGCCGGAGCATCTGCAGCACCGCGCGGTCGTCGTCCACCAGCAGCAGCGTGCGGTGCAGCAGTTCGCGCTGCCGGCAGTGCTCGGGCAGCTCCGAGCCGGCGGACAGCATGTCGGCGATCTCGTCGCCGGTGACCGGATGGCTGAAGTAGTAGCCCTGCATCGCATGGCAGCGATGCCGGTTCAGGAACGACAGCTGGGCTTCCGTCTCCACGCCCTCGGCCACCGTCTCCATGTGCAGCGACTCGGCCATCGCGATGATCGAGCGCGTCAACGACGCGCCTTCCGCGCTGGTGGTGACGTCGCTGAGGAACGAACGATCGATCTTGACGACGTCGATCGGCAATTCCTTCAGGTAGGACAGGCTCGAATAGCCGGTGCCGAAATCGTCCAGCGACAGCACGACGCCGAGCGCCTTCAGTTCGCGCAGCGTATGGGCGATCGCATTGGAGTCCTCCATCAACACGCTTTCGGTCAGTTCCAGTTCGAGCGAGTCCGGCTCGAGACCGGTTTCCGCGAGCGCGGTGCGCACCAGGTGGGCCACGTCCTGCTGCCGGAACTGGCGCGCGGACAGGTTGACGGCAATCCGGATCGGCGGATGCCCTTCCCGGCGCCACGCGACGGCCTGGGCGCACGCGGTGCGCAACACCCATTCTCCGATCGGCAGAATCAGCCCGGTTTCTTCGGCGATCGGGATGAAGCGGTCGGGCGGAATCACGCCGATTCCCGGACGTCGCCAGCGAATCAGCGCTTCGACGCCGCTGATCTGGCCGGTCTTGAGATCGACCTTCGGCTGATAGTACAGCTCGAGTTCGCCATTCGACACGGCCTGGTGCAGCGCGTTTTCGAGGATGGCGTGCTCCTCGACGCGCGCGCCCAGTTCGCGCGTATAGAAGCTGTAGCAGTTGCGTCCGTGTTCCTTCGCGCAATACAGCGCGGCATCGGCCGTCTTCAGCAGCGTCTCCGCGTCGGTGCCGTCGGTCGGGTAAAGGCTGACGCCGACGCTCGTCGTCACGTGCAGGTCGTGGCCGTCGAGCACGAACGGCGCGACGAAGGTGTCCAGGATCTTGCGGGCGATCGCGTCCGCGTCCGACGCCGTCGACAGGTTGACCAGCATCACGACGAACTCGTCGCCGCCAAGCCGCGCGACCGTGTCGCCGTCGCGCACCGAACTCTTGAGCCGCGCGGCGACGACCCGCAGCAGCCCGTCGCCCGCCGAGTGGCCGAAGCTGTCGTTGATGTGCTTGAAGCGGTCCAGGTCGAGCACCATCACCGCGATCAGTTGCCCGGTGCGCCGCGCCTGCGACATCGCCTGCTCCATCCGGTCGCCGAGCAGGTTGCGGTTCGGCAGGCCGGTCAGCGCGTCGTGATTGGCGAGGTATTCGATGCGGCCCTGCTGCATCTTGCGCTCGGTGATGTCCTGGACGATGCCGCGCAGGATGATCGCGTGATTCGGATCGCGGCCGGACTCCGCCTGATGCAGCACGTAGCGCTCGGTGCCGTCCGCATGGATCAGCCGATGCTCGATCGAGAACGCGACGCCTTCGGTGCGCAGGCTCGCGTAGGACTGCACGAGGAGCGGCTGCTCGTCGGGCGGAACGGCCTGCACGAGGCGTTCGAACGTCGGCGGCGTGTGGGCGGCGTCGAGCCCGAGAATCCGGTACAGCTCCGGCGACCAGTAGCCGTCGGTCCGCCCCGCCTGGTATTCCCAGTTGCCGAGGTGCGCGAGCGCCTGCGCATGCGTGAGGCTGACTTCGGTCGTCGCCAGCTTTTCGACCGCCGCGGCCGCGCGCAACAGATAACGGACCCGATAGCCGAGCAGTTTCCACCGCATCGGCTTGGACACGAAGTCGGTCGCGCCGGCGTCGAACGCGCTGGCGATCGACGCGTCGTCGTCGTTGCCCGTGAGCATGACGATCGGCACGCGGCGGCCCTCGGGCAACGCGCGCAGCGCCCGGCAACAGTCGAATCCGTCGCCGCCGGGCATTTCGACGTCGAGCAGCACGACGACCGGACGATGACGCAGGAACGCATCGATGCCCGCCTGCGGACCCGTCGCTTCCTCGACGCGAAAGCCTTCCTGTTCGAGCGTTTCCACGACCAGCAGGCGCGTCATTGCATCGTCGTCGATGATCAGAATCGTCGGTACATCGGCATGCTCGTCGTTCACGACCGTCCTCCTGTTGTACTGCCGCGCGATCGTCATGGCGATCGGCCGGCGTCCCTTCAACCGTCCACGCGCTCCGCGATCAACGCCGCATGCGCGTGCCCGAACTCCGCTTCCGTGCCGGCGACCAGTTCCACCGCCGCGTCCACGTCGGCGGCGCGCGCGAGCCGCTCGATCTCGCGGCAACGCGCCGACAGCAAGTGCGCGCCGACGTTCGCGCTGCTCGATTTCAGCGTATGGGCGGCCAGCTTCAGCGCATCGGCGTCGCCCGCTTCGACCGCCGCATGCATGTCGCGGATCAGCCGTGGCGCATCCGCCGTGAATTGATCGATGATCCGCGTCAGGACATCGGGGCGGCCCGGCCGCTGCAGCGCGCGCAACGCATCGAGCGCCTTATGGTCGATCACGCTTGCTTCGTCATCCGGATCGATGGCGGCGCCCCCCGTCGCTTCCGGCTTCGCTTCGACGCCGCCGCCCGTCGTTGCCGCATCGGTTCCGGTAGCCGGCGCGCACGCCGCGCCGCCGACATGGCGCGCGAGCATCTGCAGCAACGCATCGCGGCGAAACGGCTTGCCGAGATAGTCGTCCATGCCGGCGGCCAGACAGCGCTCGCGGTCGCCGCTGAGCGCATTGGCCGTCAACGCGATGACCGGCATGCGCGGCGCGCCGGCTTCGGCTTCGCGACGGCGCAACTGCCGCGTCGCCTCGAAGCCGTCGAGCCGCGGCATCTGGCAGTCCATCAGCACGACGTCGAATACGTCGTCGGCCAGCCGATTCAGCGCCTGCTCGCCGTCGTCGGCCACCGCCACCTGATAGGCGGTGTCCTCCAGCATCGCGAGCGCGATCTGCTGATTCACGACGTTGTCCTCCACCAGCAGCACGCGCGCCGAAATCGCATCGAGCGGCCGGCCCGGGCCGGCGCCGGCGTCGGCGCCGGCGTCGTCGGATAGCGGTTCCGGCGAAGTCAGCCGCGGCGGCATCACGTGCATCGCCGACGCGATGGCCGTGTGGAGAGCGGCGCCACGAAGCGGCTTCGTCAGCCGGGCGGCGATGTCGAGTTCGTGCGCGACCAGGACGCTGTCCATCATCTCGAACGCGGTCAGCGTGATGATCCTGAGCGCACGCAACGACGGATCGCGGCGGATGTGCTGCACGAGCGAGATGCCATCCATGCCCGGCATCCGCACGTCGACGATCGCCAGATCGAACGGCGCGCCGTCGGCGACCGCCGCGCGCAACTGCGACAGTGCGTCGTCGCCGCCGATCGCCGTGGCGACGCACAGCTGCCATTCGATCGCGTGTTCGAGCAGCACGCTGCGATCGGTCTCGCTGTCGTCCACGATCAGCACCTTCAGGCCCGCGAGCGACGGTCGTGCATCGGCTGCTACGCCGACCTCGCCGGATGCCGGCTCGAACCGGGTCGTCACGGTAAATACCGAACCCTTGCCGGGCGTCGATTCGAGCGTGAGCTCGCCGCCCATCATCTCGGCCAGCTGGCGGGAAATCACCAGACCGAGCCCGGTTCCGCCGTATTTGCGCGCGATCGAGTTGTCGGCCTGCTGGAACGGCCGGAACAACTGCGCGGCCACCTCGGGCGCGATGCCGATGCCGCTGTCGGCGATCGTGAACACGATGCGGCCGTCGTCCGAATACGATGCGCCGAGCGCGACGTGCCCGTGCTCGGTGAACTTGATCGCGTTGCCCAGCAGGTTCGTGAGCACCTGGCGCAACCGCACCGGGTCGCCGCGCATCCACTCCGGAACGGTGTCGCCGCGCCGGAACTCGAGCGCAAGCGCCTTGCGCTGCGCGTTGGGCTCCAGCAGCGCGACGACATCGTCGAGCAATTGATGCAGATTGAAATCGATGCGCTCCAGCGTCAGCTTGCCCGCCTCGATCTTCGAGAAATCCAGAATGTCGTCGATGAGGACGAGCAGCGTCTGGCCCGATCGATACACGGTGTCGACGAACTTGCGCTGCTTCGACGTCAGCCGCGTGCGCTGCAGCAGTTCGGTCATGCCGAGCACGCCGTTCATCGGCGTGCGGATCTCGTGACTCATCCGCGCGAGAAACTCCGATTTCGCCGAATTCGCGGCTTCGGCCGTGGCGATCGCCGCCTGCAACGCGACGTCGCGGCGCTCGATTTCGTCGAGCATCATGTTGAAGCCGGCAATCAGCACGGCGACTTCGTCGCTGCCTTTGTGCGTCATGCGCAACGACAAGTCGCTGCCGCTGCGAATGCGGGCCATCGTGCGCGTCAGGTTCGACAGCGGCCGCGAGATCGACGTGCCGAGCCGATGGCTGATCACCAGCCCGCCGATCGCGAGCAGGAACGATACCCCCACGATCATCAGAATCGCGGTCGCCACGGCCCGGTAGACGTCCGATACGATGCCGCGCTGCTGAAGATCGACACGCACGGCTTCCTGCTCCGTGTAGGCCGCGAGGCGATTGGCCGTCGTGTCGACGTCCGCGACGATGCGCTGCATGGCCACGTCGTTGGACAGCATGTCGGACTTCACGGCGAGGATGCGGCGCGCGGATCCACCGAGCGCCGTGGTCAGCCCGACGACATCCTGCGCGCGCTTCGCGTTGCCCGGGCCGTCCGCGGCGAGCGCATCGCGCAGCGCGCCGGCGGATGCGGTCAGCGCGCCGATACTCTTGCGCAGTTCGTCGTCGGCGCGCTTCAGACGGTCGGCGCTGTCGCTTTGCGCGATCATGCGCAGGTCGAACGCCAATGCGTTGATGCCGCCGCTCACGACCGCCGACAGCGACGCAACCCGCGCGGCTCGCCGCCGGAATTCGATCGCGTCGTCGAGGCGCCATCGCGCCTTGACGATCTGCAACGCGAACGGGTCCGCGATCTCCGCGAGCTTCGCGTCCAGCGCATCGAGCGACTGCAGCACCCTGTCCTCCTTCGCGCGGTAGCGGGGCGCGACGGCGGATTCGGCGAACAGGGCGCCGCGCAGCGCGACGAGGCCGTCCTGGCCGTCGAGGATGTCGGCCGCCGCGCGCCCCAGCGCGCTCGTCACCCCCTGTGCGGTTGCGGCATCGAGGTTCGGCGCCGCGATCGCGAGCGCATTGCGTGCGCCGTCGAGCGACGCCTGCATGCGCTCGCGCAGCGGCGCGAGCCGGTACCGGTTCGGCGCGACGTCGACGCGGCCGGCGATCGTCATGATGTCCTTGACGTTCGTGCGAACCTGATCCAGTGCATGAATCGTCCGGTTGTAGGCGGTGTTGGCCGCGAGCGCGCCGCTCACCGCCGCATCGGCATCGTCGTCCAGCCGCTCGATTTCCTTGCCGATCTCGGTCAGCAGCGTGGCGCCCCGTGCCTGCAGGCCTTCGATCAGCCGGCGCTCGGCGACGAGCTGCGCATCGCCGCGCAGGCGCTTGTCGATCCCTTCGTTCATCGAACGGAACATCGTCCGCAGGTCGGTGGACGGTTCGGCGATGCCGTGCCCGTCGATCGCGCGCACGGCGGCCGTGATGCCGGCAATCCGCTGCAATTGCGTTTCGATCTCCGACGACGACTGCTGTCGCTCCGACGCATCCTGCGCGTGCTGGAGCCGGCCGAACTCCACCGCAAGTTCCGCATAGGCGCGCTGGAGTTCGTTGCTGCGCATCTGCAGCGGCAGCGATTCCGTCGTCAGCGTGCGCACGCCGGACGCGATGCCGTGCACCGCGATCAGGCTGGTCACCGAAATCGCCACCGCCCCCAGCAGCATCAGGCTGGTGCTGGTGACGAGTTTCGCCTTGATGTCCATGCAGCCTCCAGGATCGGGATGGCTCGGCGGCCATCCGTCCGCTCATTGCGCCGGCACGACGAGCGGCGTGACGCGGCCGTGCGCGATTTCGGTGAGGAACACGTCGTTCAGCGCCTGGTGATCGTCGGTGCTCAGATTGGCCACCAGACCGCCGAGATCGAGATGCCGGATCGACTCGAGCGCCTGCTTCAGCGTCGCCCGGGTGGGTGCCGGCCCCGCGCGTTCCAGCCCGATCAGCGCGACCTTCGCGTCGAGACAACCCTCGATGTGCACCACGCCGATGTGCTCGTCCGGAAAGCGCCGCGCGATCAGCCGTGCACAGTCCCGGATCACGGGGCGCTCGCTCTGCGGCAGCGGCACGACCTGCGAGATCACCGTGCCGTTCGCTTCGTCGCCGATCAGGCGCAACAGGTCGTCGGTGCCGACGAACGACACCGCCGCGAGACGGGCCGCGAAGCCTTCGCGGTGCGCCGCGCGAATGAATGCGGCGACCGGCGTATACGGGCCGACCATGACGACGACGTCGGGCCGCGCGTCGAGTACGGCAGCGAGCCCCGTGTCGACCGCCGTCGTGCCGCGGCGAAACGTGCCGGTGGCGACCACGTCGAGGCCATGGCGACGCAGGGCCAGTTGCGTGCCGGCCAGCACCGCGAGCCCGAAGCCGTCGTCCTGGTAGAACACCGCGAAACGCTTTGCGCGGTCGTGCGCGATCAAATGATCGACCAGCGCGCGCGTTTCGTCGTCATAGCTCGCCCGGATGTTGAAGACCTCCGGAATCACCGGCCTGCGCAGCGCCATCGCGCCGCTGAATGTACCGACGAGCGGGATGCCGGCGTCCCGGATCATCGGCAGCACCGCGGTGGTTGTCGGCGTGCCGACGTAGCCGAACAGCGCGAGGACGTTGCCCCGCTCGATCATTTCCAGCGTGTTGTCCACCGTCCGGTCGGGTTCGTAGCGGTCGTCGGCGACGACGAGATCGATTTTCCGCCCGTGCACGCCGCCGTGAGCGTTCGCGTCGTCGAATACGGCTTGCGCACCGATCAACAGCCCGCGCCCGAGGCCGGCGGAATTGCCCGACTGCGCGTTGACCATGCCCAGGCGGATCGTGTCGTCGGTCACGCCGGGTTCCGATGCAAAGCCCGCGCCCTGGCCGCTCAGTGCGGTGCAGCACGCGAACAGCACCAGCACGCGCCGGCCGCCGGGACACGCGAGCGCGTGCAGTACGTTCGAGAACCAGATGCCGGAACACATCCGTGCGACTGACACACCCTCGTCCATGTTGGGCTCCCGTTCGGCACCGGTTGTTCTGATTCGATGGTGCGCCCCGCCGCATGCCGCACCGCTGCCGTGGTACGAGTCAATTAGTCATATATATAGGTGGCATCCCTTGCGACTGCAAGCCAGAGGAGCGGATCGACGCCGTTTGTCGAGATCGTTTCGCTGGGGCGACGGAATGCGGGTGGACGCGGTCGGGCGGGATCGCCTTCCAGCATTTCGATACAGTCGTCAGTGCGGTGATTTGTTGCGGAAATCGATGCGCCAGGGCACGGCGCGGCGATCATCTCGCGCGTTGCGAGCATCGTGAACGTCGTGGCCTTGTCGTGTCCGGACCGCCCGAGCGGCAAGCGGATTTCGGGGGCGCCCGGTTCGATGTCGATGTCCTCGACAACTAGTGCGCTGTGCCGTATCCGTGACGATGGATGAATACGCGCCAGCGTTTCGGGTTGACTGCCGCGATTCGGTCCAGTTGGAATAAGCAAAGGAATGCAAAACAAATGGACGAGGCTGATGCGGTTCGTCCGTGCGGTGTCTATCGACCGATGGGATGATTTCCGGCACGACGGTAGCAATAGAGTCCATCTACCTTGGATATGACATCGGTTTCCGATGCAATCTCCCGCTCTCAAGCCGTGATCCTTCAACTCGTGCGTCAAGTTTCAGAGGCCGCGCGCTCCGCTTAATACTGATCATCGGCTTCCCCCGCACTCCGTCAGCCTACTCCTGGGATACAGACTCCTGGCCGTCATTCGCGCCCATCGGAATGGGCGCGAGCCGATCACACCAAGTCAGGCCTGCTTGATGTAGAAAGTGACCGTCGCATTGTCTCCTGAGCCTCCGTCGTAACCGACTTTGTAACCGGCAGCGCTCACGGTTATCGAGTATCCGTTTCCGCCGTAATACGGGTTGTCCCAGTAGATCCGCAAGTTTTCGATACCGCCACCGTCGGCAAATTGATATTGAAGCTTCCCCTCGGTTCCGGTCATGAAGCCGTCGGAATCGCTCTCCCATTCCCCCGTTTGTCCATTCGGGATCTTCTCCGGCGGGTACGTGACCCATTCGCCATGCAGCAGATTGATCGATGCCGAGTCCAGAAACAACGTGCTGCCCGAGTTGTTTTGCAGCTTCACAACAGTGCTTCGTGCGGACATTTCGTTCTCCACAATAAAGTGTGATTACGCATCGCAGCCGTTTTTGAATGCATACCCCGCAATGCATTTCAAACATAGAACGCGAACATCGGCACCGAAAGCTGATACTTATGACAGTCGAATTTTATGGAATAGTTGAAGAAATTATTCAAACAATTGTGACATCAAAAATCACAACGCAAAAACCACAAAAATAGAATCGAGCAGCATTTGATTCGCAAAATTAACCGCATTGCTTCCTTAAAAATCGCACGAAACACCACGGTTTCATGACAACGACACCGCGCCGCGTTGAGAGCATGGCACTTCAGGTGTCAAACGGTTCGCTGCGGGAGACCAACCGTGAATGGGCACTGGCAAGCGCTTGTGGCTGGCCCAGCTCCACTTTCGTGACAATCCCGCCCTGTGGATACGAAATCTGCGGCCCTGTCTTGGTGGTGTCGTGCGACCGGCTCGACATTGCGGCGTACGGCGCCATCAAAATAAGCATTTTTCAGTGAAAACTTCCGGTCTCACATGGATTTGTTGTGTTCCGGACTGACTGCAAACATCTACACGCTGCCTACAAGAGCATACCGACAGACGACGATGGGAAATTTGAAAGCCATCAGCCAACACGCTGATTTCATTGGCCCGCCCTACACGATTCGAACGTGTGACCTACGGCTTAGAAGGCCGTTGCTCTATCCAACTGAGCTAAGGGCGGTCGGGGAGAAAAGACACGGCCGGACACGGACCGGCATTCGGCATCGGGCTCTGAGTAACGAAGCAGCAGCAACACCGCCCACTGCCCCACGACAACTCAAATCCCGAAACCAAAACGGGCCCGGCACGAAGCCGAGCCCGAAATTATACCCGATCATCGCGCCGGATCACGCGATACCGGCGCCCGCCGCATCAAACCGGCTGCGGATGCAGCATGAACCAGCCGAGGCAGACTACCCCGGCGATCACGCAATACACGCCGAACGACGCGAGCCGGCCGCGCCCTTCGAAATAGCGCATCAGGAACCGCACGCTGAGGTACGCGGCGATCGCCGTCAGCACACCGCCGAGCAGCGCATCGGCGAGCTGGTCGCGCGCATGGAACAGCTTCGGCAGTTCGAGCACGCCCGCGGCAAAGATGATCGGCGTGCCGAGCAGGAACGAGAATTCCGCCGCCTTCTCCGCCGTCAGCCCGGCCGCGTTGCCGGCGATCATCGTCAGCCCGCTGCGCGAGAAGCCTGGAATCAGCGCGCCGATCTGCGCGAGCCCGACGAAGAACGCCTGCTTGAACGTCATCTTCTCGGGCGGCTGGTGCGCGCGGCTACGCTGGATGCGATCGCCGAGCCACAGCAACACGCCGTTGACGATCAGCGCGATCGCAACGATCCGCAGGTCGTGAAACACGCGTTCGATGCGCTTCTCGAGCAGCAGCCCCACGATGCCGGTCGGGATCGTGCCGATGATCAGCGCCCACATCAGGTGCCCGTCGTCGTTCTTGCGACCGCCGAGCTGCGCGAAGAAACCGCCGATCAGCGCGATCCACCGCGCGCGGAAGTACCACAGCAACGCCAACGCGGTACCGAGGTGGAGCGCGACGAGGAATGGCAACAGCTGCGGCGCATGCTTGTCGATGTGCATGCCGAACAGCGCCGGCACGAGCAGCGTATGGCCGAGGCTGCTGACGGGGAAGAGTTCGGTGACGCCCTGCAGGACGCTCAGGAATACCAGAAACCAGAGGCTCACGCGTCGGTCCTTTCAGTGAAGATTAAGCGGGAAGGAAGGCGGACGACGCGATGCGCGTCCTGAAAAACGCGCCCCGATTATGCCGAGCCAGGATTACCGCGCCAAGGCATTTGGCAGGATATTGCGGCAATGCACACAAACGCTTGCAATTTGTAAGCACTCAGAAAGCAAAAAGCCCGCCATTTGCATGGCGGGCCTGTCGGTTTCGGCAGAAATTGCCGTCAGCGGCCGAGCTGATAGAAAAATAGTACCGTGCTGCCGGTAAACATGCCGAACAGTGCGATTCCCATTGCCATTGCCAGATCCATGGCCCCCTCCACGAAGTGTCATGACCCGGCAACATCACCGGTTTAGAGGCATTATCCCGACGGTTGACAGCGTTAAAAACTCGCAATTTCCCGAGAAGGGTTTTCCCGGACCGCCCGCGGCCCGATAATGGAATGCACGTTGCTCCCCTCACCCGCCCAACCCGATTCGCCATGCCGATCTTCCAGCAACACGACATTCACGAACTTCATGCCGGCCCGTCGCTCGTCCGGGTCGCCCCACAATTCGGCGGCCGCCTGCTGTCCTGGCACGTCGATGGCGAACCGGTGATCTTCTGGCCGGAAACCGCCGACTGGAGCAATCTCGCCCGCGTGCGCGGCGGCAATCCGCTGCTGTTCCCGTTCCTCGGCCGCCACCGCGTCGACGGTGAAATCGGCCGCTGGCGCGATGCCGCCGGCGTGGTCCGCGACCTGCCGATGCACGGTTTCGCCCGCGATCTGCCGTTCGATGCACACCCGTCGGCCGACGGCGCCGCGCTGTCGATGACGCTCGACGCGAACGACGCGCTGCGCGCGAGCTACCCGTTCGATTTCCGGTTCGAAACGACCTACCGGCTGGCCGACGCGCATACGCTCGACGTCGCGCTGGCGACGACCAATCGCGGCGACACGCCGCTGCCTTACTACGCCGGCCACCATTTCTACTTTGCGCTGCCGCACGGCGAGCGGGCCGATACCCTCCTCGAATTGCCGCCCACCCACCGTTGCCACCAGCGTGCCGACGGCTCGATCAGCCCGCTCGAACCGGGCGAGGCCCGTTACCGTCTCGACGATGCGGACATCCTCGACCGCTTCCACTGCCTCGACGGCGAACCGTCCACGCCGGTGCGCCTCGTGATGCCGGGCCGCCGCCGCACGGTCGAGATCGCGCTGGACGTGCCGGGCTCGATCCCGTGGTACGCAGTCACGACGTGGACCGAAAAGCCGGATTCGGACTTCTATTGCGTCGAGCCGTGGCTCGGTCTGCCCGATGCGATCCACAACGGCCGCGGGCTGCGCATGCTCGCGCCGGGCGCGACGGAAACGGCGACGCTGCGGATCCGCGTGATCCCGTTCGCCGGCTGATTCGACACGCATCGGACCGGGGCCGCTACGGCCGCGCCCGCAGCCGAAACTGCGGCGTGCGGGTCGAACCCGTTAAAATCGGACGTTTTGTGTTGCCTGCCGCGTCACGCGCGGCAGGGTTTTGCGAGGTTCAATGTTCGGAACAACAACGAAGCGACTCTTCGCAGCCGCCTGCGCCGCCCTGCTCGTCGCGTGCGGCTCCGCACCCGTCGGCCCCGGGTTCTATCGCGTCGAGCGTGGCGACACGCTGTACAAGATCGCGCGCGCGAACCGCACGTCGGTCCAGAGCATCGTGCGCTGGAACCAGATGACGAACCCCGATGCGATCGAAGTCGGGCAGGTGCTGCGCGTCGCGCCGCCGCCCGGCTCGGCCACCGCATCGACGCCGTCGACCACCGGCACGGGCAGCGCGGGTCGCGCGCGGCCGGCTCCGTCCGCGCCGGTCGAATCGGCGGTGAAGCCGGCCACGAGCATTGCGCTGATCTGGCCGGCAGCCGGCAACGTGGTGCGTACGTTCGATGGCTCGAAATCGAAGGGCATCGACATCGCGAACTCGCCGGGCACGCCGGTGGTGGCGGCCGCGCCGGGCGTCGTGGTCTACGCCGGTAACGGGCTGCGCGGCTACGGCAACCTGATCATCCTGAAGCACAACGCCGACTACCTGACGGCCTACGCGCACAACCGCGCGCTGCTGGTGAAG
The DNA here is from genome assembly GCF_029268935.1 of Burkholderia semiarida. NCBI lineage: Bacteria > Pseudomonadati > Pseudomonadota > Betaproteobacteria > Burkholderiales > Burkholderiaceae > Burkholderia > Burkholderia semiarida. Next base: position 1,153,472 of record NZ_JAHLCL010000007.1, read on the forward strand.
GAAGGCCAGTCGGTCACGCAAGGGCAATCGATCGCGGAGATGGGCAACAGCGACAGCGATCGCGTCGCGCTGCATTTCGAACTGCGCTATGGCGGCCGCTCGATCGATCCGTCACGCTACCTGCCGCCGCGTTGAGCGCACGACAGACGACACACGATGCCGGTGCGCATCGCGTGTCGTCACGGCGAAAACGGAAAAAATCGAGTCAGCGCTTGCGCAGACGTCCGGTGAAACGGCCGGACAACGGATCGACGTGGCGGGCAAACGCCACCAGCCCGCCGATTCCAATCAGGCTGAACCCCGCAGCTATCAGAAGCAAATCCATGATCACACCACTGTTTTGTCTTGATCTTATGCGTCATTGTGGAATCGTGCACTGAGCCCCGCCTATTGGACGAGTCCGAACATTCCCTATCAGCAAACACCATTGTGGATGCGTCCGAGTGAAATCCTGATGTAAGCCGTTCACCCAGCGCCACGTTCGACACCCAGGAGACCATGCGATGCTGCCCGCCGCCGACCGCTACGACCTGCTCCTCTCCCGCTTCCGCTGGGACATTCCGGCGCGCTACAACATCGGCGTGGACGTGTGCGACAAATGGGCCGACGGCAGCGGACGCATGGCGCTGATCCACGAAACGGCGCAAGGCGACGTTTCCCGCATCACGTTCGACGAACTGAAGCATGCTTCTAATCGGCTCGCGAACAGCTTTGCGCGCGCGGGCCTGCGGCGCGGCGACCGGATCGGCATCTTTCTCGCGCAAGGCCCTGAAACGGCCGTCGCCCATCTCGCCGCGTACAAGTTCGGCGCGATCGCGGTACCGCTCTTCACGCTGTTCGGCGTCGACGCGCTGGAGTACCGGCTCGCGAACAGCGAGGCGGCCGCGCTCGTCACCGACGCGGCCGGCTACGCGAAGATCGCGCCGCTGCGCGCGCAGCTGCCGGCGCTGCATACCGTCTACTGCATCGGCGACGACGCGCCCGACACGCCCGGCGTGCTCCGCTACGACGCGGCGCTCGCCGCCGAAGCGCCGGATTTCGTGCCGGCGGATACGGCCGCCGACGATCCGGCCGTGATCATCTACACGTCCGGCACGACCGGCAAACCGAAAGGCGCGCTGCACGCGCATCGCGTGCTGCTCGGCCACTTGCCGGGCGTCGAGATGTCGCAGCAGTGCTTCCCGTGCGACGCACGCCTGTTCTGGACGCCCGCCGACTGGGCATGGATCGGCGGGCTGCTCGACGTGCTGCTGCCGTCATGGCATCACGGCGTGCCGGTGCTCGCACGTCGCTTCGAGAAATTCGACGGCGAAGCGGCGTTCGCGCTGATGGCGCGGCACGGTGTCACCCATGCGTTCCTGCCGCCCACCGCGCTGAAGCTGATGCGCACCGTCGCGGCGCCGCGCGAACGCTACGCGCTGTCGCTGAAATCGGTCGCAAGCGGCGGCGAATCGCTCGGCACCGAACTGACGGCGTGGGGCCGCGACGCGCTCGGCGTGACGATCAACGAGTTCTACGGGCAAACCGAGTGCAACATGGTGCTGTCGTCGTGCGCGGCGCTGTTCGATGCGCAGCCCGGCGCGATCGGCAAGGCGGTGCCCGGTCACACGGTCGCGATCGTCGATGCGGACGGCACGCCGCTGCCGCCGGGTGTCGAGGGCCGCATCGCGGTGCGCCGCCCCGACCCGGTGATGTTTCTCGAATACTGGCGCAACCCCGCCGCGACGCGCGACAAGTTCGCGGGCGACTACCTGCTCACCGGCGATACGGGCACCATCGACGCCGACGGTTTCGTGCGCTTCGTTGGCCGCGACGACGACGTGATCACGAGCGCCGGTTACCGGATCGGCCCGGGGCCGATCGAGGACTGCCTGCTCACGCATCCGGCGGTGCGGATGGCGGCCGTCGTCGGCGTGCCCGACGCGACGCGTACCGAGATCGTCAAGGCGTTCGTCGTGCTGAACCCCGGCCACGTCGGCGACGACGCCCTCGTGAGCGCGCTGCAGGCACATGTGCGCACGCGGCTCGCCGCGCACGAGTATCCGCGCGCGATCGCGTTCGTCGACAGCCTGCCGATGACCGCGACCGGCAAGATCGTGCGCCGCGCGCTGCGCGACGCATGAGCCGCCCGCCCGCGCTCGGCCCTCCCGACCGGATGGTTTATAGTGGCGCCACGCAGTCTTTCCAAGAAACCGATGTCCTCTGATCAACACCCCGCCGCGGGCGCGTCGCACAGCCCGCTCTACGCCAAACTCCTCGGCGAAACCGCCAAGATCGACTGGTGCGATCTCGAACGCTTCTTCGCGCAGGGCAAGCTGCTGTCGATCGCGCGCGACCTCGATCTCGTGAGCGTCGCCGAAGCAGTCGCCAACGACGATGCCGAACAGGTCACGCGCTGGCTGTCATCCGGCCTCGTCGCGCGCATGCCGGCCGAAACGGCTGCCGACTACGCCGCGCGCAATCCGGAGCTGTGGGCGGTCGTCGTCTCGCCGTGGGTGTGCGTGCAGGAACGCGCCTGACGCGTCCGCCATGTCCGGATCCGCGGTACCGCACGGGGCCGGCAGCGCGTCGGCCGCAGTCACGCATCGGCGCGTCCTCGCACTCGCGTTCCCGATCGTCGTCGCGAACCTGACCCAGCCGATCCTCGGCGCCGTCGACACGGCCGTCGCCGGCCACCTCGACGGCGCGCAGTATCTCGGCGGCGTCGCGCTCGGCGGGCTCTTCTTCAATTTCGTGTTCTGGGGCTTCGGCTTCCTGCGGATGGGGACGACCGGGCTCGTCGCGCAGGCGCATGGCGCCGGCGACGCCGCCGGGATCCGCCTGAACCTGCTGCGCGCGCTGATCGTCGCGTTCGCGCTCGGCGCCGCGGTGCTGGCGCTGCAGGTGCCGCTGCTGTCGTTCGCGCTGTCCGCGCTCGGCGGCAGCGATGCCGTCCGCACGACGGCGCTCGCATACAGCCACGCGCGGATCTGGAGCGCGCCGTTCGCGCTCGCGAATTACGTGGTGCTCGGCTACCTGCTCGGCGTGCAGCGCGTGCGGCTCGCGCTCGTCGCGCAGGTGTTCATCAACGCGGTGAACATCGGCGCCGTGCTGCTCTACGTGTACGGTTTCGGCTGGGGTATCGCCGGCATCGGCGCCGCGACCGCCACCGCGGACGCATGCGGCTTCGCGCTCGGCGCGTGGATGCTGTGGCGGCTGCGGCCGAGCGGCCTTGCGCCGCTCGCGATGCGCGCGCTTGCCGACCGCGTCGCGCTCAAGCGGCTGATCGCGCTCAACCGCGACATCTTCCTGCGCACGCTGTGCCTGCTCGGCGCCTTCGGGTGGTTCGCGCATCTCGGCGCGAAACAGGGCGACGCGACGCTCGCCGCGAACGCGCTGCTGCTGAATTTCCAGACGTTCATGGCGTATGGCCTCGACGGCTTCGCGCATGCGGCCGAGGCGCTCGTCGGCGCGGCGGCCGGCGCGCGCGACCGCCGCGCATTTCGGCAAGCCGTACGCGTCACACTGTTCTGGTCGGCACTCGGCGCGCTGCTGTTCGCGCTCGTTTACTGGGCGGCGGGTGGCTGGATCGTCGCGCGCCTGACCGATCAGGCCGAGATCCGCGCCGTCGCGCTGCGCTACCTGCCGTGGGCCGCGATCTCGCCGATCGTGTCGGTCTGGGGCTTCCTGCTCGACGGCGTGTTCATCGGGGCCACGCAGACGCAATCGCTGATGCGCGCGATGGTCGTGTCCTTGTCGATCTTCATCGTGGCCACGCTCGCCGCCGTCGGCCCGTTCGGCAATCACGGCCTGTGGTTCGCGCTACTGTTGTTCATGGCGGCGCGCGGTGCGACGCTCGCGCGCCACCTGCCGGCGCTGGTGCGGCGCATTGGCGCCGACCCGCCGGTCGCTTCCGCGGCCCGTGCGTGACGGCGGGGCCGCCGGCCGTTACTGCACCGGCTTCGGTGACGGCGCGTCGAGCATCGACGGCGGCGTCATGTCGGTCGGGACGCCGTGATAGTCGGCCGGGTCTTCCGGCGGGTGGCCACGGCGCGCCTGGCGCGGATCGCTGCTGCACGCGGCAAGGAGGGATGCGGCCAGCACGGCCAGCAGGAAACGGGTCATCAGGGAGGGCTCCGGAAAACGGCGCGCCCATCGCGCGCCGGAACCGCGCCGAGTCTAGCGGAAATCCGGTTTCGGGGTTGCGCCGCGCATGTCCTACTATGTACGCATGGCGCTGTGCCGTCGAAAGGAGGCTGCCATGTCGTCTGAGGAAATTGCGGGCCTGATCGGCCTGATCATCGGTCTGATGGTGCTGGTTGCCTTGTCGTACTTCGAGTCGCGCGAATACAAGCGCAGCCACGGAGGCGAAGGGATGATCCATCACTGGATGACGGAACACCACCTGCTCGACTGGCGGCGCAAGCACTGAGCGCGCCGCTGCCGCTCGGTCCCGCCTCGGGCCGTCGCGAACGTGCCGCTCTGCGGCACGGTGATCGTTGCGTGCCGCGGAAATTATCAGGGCCGGACATGCATGCATGGGCCGGACACACGAACGCCGTCGCGCGGCTAGCGTGCGACGGCGTTCGCTTGCGGGCGCCGCACCTGACCGGCGCGACGCGATTCGGACCGTTCAGCCCAGGAAGTGGCGGGCGTAGCGCGCGTTGATGTCCGACAGACGGAACAGCGTCAGGAAATCCGCGCAGTTGAAGTCGGGATCCCAGGCCGGGGCGCCGCAGATCTTCGCGCCGAGACGCAGATAACCCTTGATCAGCGGCGGCGGCGCGACGACGGTGCCCGTCTGCAGTTCGTCGACCGGCAACGCCGTGTGCGGGAACGCGCGATACTCGGGTGCCGTCAGCGCGCCTGCCGACAGCGACTGGTACAGGTTCGCCGCATAGTGGCCGCCATCGGCCATCGACACGCTCGCGCAGCCGAGCATCGTCTCGTAGCCGTTCTGCATCATGTACGCGCCCAGGCCGCCCCACAGCGCCATGATAACGGCGCCGCTCCGGTAGTCGCTGTGCACGCACGAGCGGCCGACCTCGACCATCTTGCCGCGCAGATGCGTGAGGCGCGACAGGTCGAATTCGCCTTCCGCGTACAAACGGCCGACACGGGCCGCCTGGTGCGGCGGCAGCACGCGGTACGTGCCGACGACTTTCAGCGTGTCGAGATCGCGGACCAGCAGATGATCGCAATACGCGTCGAACGGATCGACGTCGAGACCGGACGGTCCGCTGACCTGCGCGCCCATCTCTTCGGCGAACACGCTGTAGCGAAGGCGCTGGGCTTCGCGCAATTCGTCTTCCGTACGCGCCCATGCGGCGCGCAGGCGATACTCCGATGTGACGGTTTCACTGGCGCGCGGCAGATGGCGCCGCGACGTGTCCAGGGGCAGCGAGGCAAAAGGGAGCGTAGGCGTCGGCAGTTCTCGCATTAGGCTTTCCTGATCGTAAGGAATAGGACGACATGCCCGCCAATGTAGTAACCGGCCGTGACCGTTATGTGGCACGACCGTGTCCTTTCAATGACGTGTCGCCGAATTGACTTTAGCAGAAAGCTTGCAAAACCGTATGACCAATCCCTTCAAACCTGCTCAGTCGGGCTTTACACCAGTTCGGGCGTCAGTACCGCCCGCAGCACGGCCTGCGGGCTGCCGTCGCGCGTGCGGCTCGCCAGCCACACGATTCCGCCCTTCCTGACGCTCCAGCCGTCGCCGCCGCCGGCGACGAGCTGCGCGGCGACGCTGCCGAGCGTCGGCTGGTGGCCGACGATCACGACCGTCGGCGCGATGCCTTCCGGCCAGCCGGCCGCCGTGAGCACGTCGTCGACGCTGCCGCCCGGCGCGAGCGCGTCGACGGTCCGGTACTGGTCGGTCAGCGCCTCGACGGTCTGCACGGTGCGCGCCGCCGGGCTCGCGAGAATCACGGTATTCGTCTCGAGGCGGCCGCGCAGCCATTTGGCCATCGCCTGCGCGTCCTTGCGGCCGCGCACGGTCAACTGGCGCGCGAGATCGCTCGTCGCGTAGTCTTCGGCTTCGGCGTGGCGCCACAGGATCAGGTTCATCATGATGTTCTCCTTGCATCGGCAGGCGGCCGCGCGCGAATGCGTGAGGGGCGGCCGATCATCAAGGGAATTGTCGCAAATCGTGGCAGATTCGCCGCCGCGGCATTTACCCGCATATCGTGATTGACCGAATAGGTCGTTCAACGTTATTATCTCTGGCTCGTCGGAGCGTAGCGCAGCCTGGTAGCGCATCTGATTTGGGATCAGAGGGTCGAAGGTTCGAATCCTTTCGCTCCGACCAAGGGAATCAAGGGGTTAGCTGATGCTAACCCCTTTTTCTTTACTCGGTCCACGCTAGGTAACCCGATCCAGCCTAGGTCAATCTACATTGATCCATTTCGGCCCGGCCAATTTCCTCCCTGCTCTCCTCCTCTCGGAACGATCCAGCCAAGTTTTCGATGCGATTCCAGCGTTTATGGGGCCGGAAACTCCGATTGCCACCAGAGTGCAGTCCGGGGCTGCGACGCCAAAGATACTGACCGCAGATCATGCCGATGTGCCGCCACACGCATGGCCCGAGCGCCCCTTCGCCATCCTCGTCTTGACATGCCTGCGGATACGACGGCTCGCCGACGTATTTGGCTGGGATTAAACAACGGCCCCCGGCTCGCCACGCTGGAGCGAATAGCCGCGACTTCCCCACGTTGTCGTCCCGCACGTTCATCACGGTGCGCATGACGCCTGGCGTCTTGCCGGCCGCCCTGGCCGCTTCAATCCGCTCCTTCTGGATCGCGCGCGGCAGGAAGCCGAAGTTGGCGATCAGCGGCTTGAACTGGTCGTCTACGTAGCCGACGATCGGCACGTCGTAGTCCTGACGGATCTGCGGCTTCCACGGCGTCCAGTGGTACAGATCCCGAAAACTGTCGATCTTGATCGCTCTGGCCCGGATCCTCGCCCGGCGCTACCTAGTTCGCGCACATCCCGGAGATACCTCCAATGATCCGTGCCTTGTTCAGTAGCGGTCATACGAGACTCGATATCAGATGGCAGCCACACGTGGCGCGATGACCGTGACGCGCGATTGGAAGGCCGTCATCCATCATCGATCCGCCACCCTCTTCGATGACGTTGGGTGATACGTCAGGATGCCGAGGGCACGACACATAGTCGCCTTTTCGCGCGACGTAACGGCCGTCAAAAGACATTGTCGAAGAGGCTGTAATGACCTTGCCTTCGTGATCAGAGTCATCGTGAAGGCGGATTAAATTTATCATGATATTTCGTCGTGACGAATAAATGACTCTAATTTTCTGTTTTGCAAGAGGAGAATGAATTTGGGATGGCGACTATCTTAATATTGTCGTCGACAATGAATTTCCGCTGCCGGCACTCGGTAGGCTTTCCGTTTGATGCGTCGATATAGTATTTTGCGACAAGCATCTTACTCTCTGCCTTGCTTAGCAATTCGGCGATATATGATCTGCCATCCTGGGTTTTGTTCGGCGCTTTGCCGTTTGACGAAAACATATCCAGGGAGTTTAAATCCCTTCCCGTCGAAAGGTCTGATAAAGTGTAGTAACGACACTCCATGCCGCAACTATGGACCCCGATGTGATATTTTCCCGCGAAATTTATTACTGGAGGCCCCACTAGCTTGCCATCATCATCCCGCCAGCCGGAATCGGTTTTTTTGTAATACTTCGGTATATGGAGGGCACCTCGATAAAGAGTGGAAGGATGATTTGCGAAATCGACATCCTGCCCCCAGCACAAGGCATGGCTCATTGCTGCAACTACAATGGCAAATTTCAGTAAAATATCGCTCTTCATTGTTCGTTTTTTATTTAATCAAATCATCAAGACCACCAACAGGAACTGCAAGATCACTATTTCCCGCTAGCTCGTCCGCCACATATTTTTCAAAATGCTCCTTCACTGATTTGATGTTGACGCCGCCTTGACCATACTGATCGCCTGGCAGGCTGGCCCACTCGTTATTAGCATGATGCGTGAAGATTGCTCGCTCCAAATCAGCATTTTTCACGTCATCAAGACAATTTCTTTTGTATTTCATGATCGCAACAATATATCTATCTTGAGAAATTGGAGAGAAATCTTTAATCTTTGCCAATCTTCTGGTAAGCGCGTCACCAGCACCGTCGTGACGGAGTTATCGATTACCCCATCGATTGGTCGCGAGTCGCATCAACGCGGCGTTGGCAGCACGCAAATCGAATAGCTCCGGGTCGAATCCTGGGCCGACCCATTGACGATAGTTATCCGCTTCTTCGCTGTCAGGACTGTCGCGCAACGTGGTCAGGAACGTTTCATACCCTGGCGCACCGCCGACGTCTTCCGGTGGGCAAGCGCGAGCACCATCGATCACCCTGGACTCGCCCCACGACTCGTCTGCAATCGTCTCAACGCTTTCGACCACGATCTGGTGATCCCAGCCGTCTCCGAAGTCATAGCGGTAGAGAATGCGCGAGTCAGGTCGCAGGACTTTGTTCAGTTTGGTTTTCCGGTCGTCGAATGTCTTCGATCGATCCATGAACTCTAGTGCCGCATCGACATCGAACATGGCGTAGGTTTTGCCGTCGATCAGGAAGTCGTGCATGTGTGTGCTTTCCCATCCGAAGGCTGCTTGCAGAATGTGGTGTAACTTGCGCAGCGAGTCGGGTCCTTCGACTGTGATCCGGCGCCAGATAGGCGGTTGGATATACAGTAATTGCACGTGCAAGGTATAGCGCTGGAACGACTTGGCCATCTGATCTCCGAGGTCTGGGCATCAGTGGCATTATCCCTTCACGGCGTGGGAGGGGTCACCGTCCAGGGCAGCAGTTCGTCGATTCGGTTGATCGGGTGAGCGGCGATGCGCGCCAGGACATGACGCAGGTACGCCTCGGGATCGATACCATTGAGCTTGGCCGTGCCGATCAGGCTGTAAATCGCGGCCGCACGTTCGCCGCCGGAATCCGCGCCGGCGAACAGGTAGTTTCGTCGGCCCAGGGCAACGCCGCGCAGTGCCCGTTCGACCGGCAGATTGTCGATTTCCAATTGTCCGTCGTCACAGTAGCGAGTCAATGCTTCCCACCGGTTCAGGACATAGAGGATGGCCTGACTCGTGTCCGATTTGCGCGAGAGTGTTGCCAGCGCGGCGTTTAGCCACACATGGAACTGTTCGAGTAATGGTTTGGCGTTCGTCTGCCGGTGCGCTTGCCGCTCGTCTGGCGGTTTGCCCCGGATCGCTTCTTCGACCTCGTAGAGCGCGCCGATGCGTTCCAGCGCTTCCTTGTTCAGCGCGTTGGGCCGCGCCGCGTACAGATCGTAGAACTTGCGCCGGGCATGCGCCCAGCAAGCCGCCTCAAGTACCTTGCCGGTCTCGTAGATCTTCTGATAGCCGCCATAGGCATCGGCCTGCAGCGTCCCCTTGAACTTGGCCAGATGCTGTTGCGGATGCTCGCCTTTGCGATCAGGGGTGTAGGCGAACCAGACTGCCGGTGGCGCCTTGTCGCCCGAGTATCGGTCATCGCGCACATAGACCCACAGCCGCCCGGTTTTCGTCTTGCCATTGCCCGGCGCGAGCACCGGAACGGGCGTATCGTCGGCGTGCAGCTTCGTGGCTGCCATTACATGCAGGCGCAGCGCATCGACCAGCGGTTGCAGTAGCTTGGCACTGTGCCCCACCCATTTCGCCAGCAACGAGCGATCCAGTTCCACGCCTTCTCGGACCAGATTCGCATTCAGGCCGTGCTCCATTGCCAGGCGCGCGACCGACACGCCGGGCTCGCATGCCAGCCTGGCCATCTCGCGCCGGAATTCGAGCGGGTGATTCGGGATGCCTTTGCGGCCAATCCTCTTTGGTGCTTCTGTTGTCAAAGTAGTCCCCGCTACTTGAAGTGGTGGGGACTACTTTGGCAATTTCTGGTCAGGCCGTCGAGACGGTGCTGGAGACTCGCTTACTGCAGACCGGACGCCACACCGGATCGGGCTCGCACGCCTGCTCACGGTCCACAATCCGGCATGTAAATCCGAGCTAAGTCGATCACCGAGGTGACACTAGTCTCCGACCTGCGTAGCGGTGCTGCCAATCAACATGCAACCGCATTCGGTGTGGTGGCCATGTAGCGCCACACGCTCGCCGCCAATTGTCAATGTTGGATGTGCTTCAATGATCTTGTTAATGCCGTGCGATTTGCCATCGGGATATTTCTCTGGGCAGTCAACGAGATCATGCAGACGAGCAATCGCCTTACCTCCAATCGTATGGATATCCGAGCCGCTGATCACGCGCCCCCCATGCGATGTCATATCTCCGACCACGATGATAGCTAGTGCCATTTTGCACCTCAACAAAGTTGAGAACGAGTTTCTGCGTGTTGTCTGGACAGAGGTGCGCGTGCATCAATCACCTTCTTGATTGGATTCCTCGTCGGGATAAGACGGGTAGGCGTTTGCTATCCTACCTTTGATGTAGGCTATGCGGCCGTTATATGCTTTCATCAAACAAGCGTTATCACTACAGGAATTCCGTACTGTCCTGATCCAGTTGATTTGATTCAGTCTCACTGGATCTTGGTATGAAATTTCTTTCGAATTGGTCAGCATCATCGCAACGTAGCCACGATTGACGGTCGCATCGAGTTTAATCAGATCTGGATTCTTGCATATAAGGTGTTCGACATTCGTTGCGGCTTTACTGCAGTCGAAACTTTGCTCCGCATTTGCTGGCGCATGGGTCTGACGCGCGAAGGCGTACGCCCAAGAACCGTCGAGCAACACCATCTCGTCCTGCGATCGATAGATCATCGCGGATCGGAGGCCCGAGCAGAGCGGTGCGTCGACATCACCCAGAATATAGGTATCAGTCAGCGCCGCGCCTTTCGCATGGAACTTCGCGCTCAGAAAGGCATTGAATTTGTCTCTGGAACCGAACGAGTGAGAGATGACCGGGTCGACATAGAAGTTCATTTTCTTGTCGATCTTTACGTTGCAACTGTGCCCGGTGTAATGAAGTGCAAACGCACTGTCATCGAAAGTGAGAAAAGCTGCGGTCTGGGGATTGACCGGAAAGGGCAACTGGTGTGTGTCATGTCCTTGTTCGAACTGCGCTGCACCTATCATTCGATATATTTCCTCGGCCGATGCATGCGCCGGCCCAAAGACCACCGACATCAGGAGGATTAAGCTCAGTGTGATTTTCTTCATAAAAAAAGACATCGTTCGTTTAATGGTTTGAATTGTAAGTGCCAAGGCAAAACATGTCGTGCTCTCGTTCGCGGCGCGTCTTGTTTTCGATATCCAGGAATTCGACAGGTGCTCCAGTGTAGTCACCGTTGTTCAGTTTACGACACAGACTTGGCGCTTTGCTCAGACTGCCCATGTTAAAGGCGAGCGAGACCAGTGCATCGTACTCGTGCTGGTAGAGGGGTACACTGATCGCATTCTTGACACGACCTTCGATCACCGCGACATCGTTGTCAAAAAGTGTCTGAGCCTCAGCAACGGTTATCTTGCTCGACATTGCAATGTACCCGTTCGCCGCACAACTGCTTTCGGCAATCAGGTGACCCCAGCCAACCGTGCAGTAGCCCTTACTGTCGTTGTAATAGTAAGTATTTGCCTTCGCAGTGTCATAGTGCACACCCTCCCACCCCTTGATAAATGCCTTGCCTTGATCCGAAATTTTCAATTGCGCTATCGGGATCCGTTGACCAGTAGGCTTGAGCGGAGGGGCATCGAGAAATGTCGCCTTGTAGCCCTCCTGCAGAATCGCAAGCGAATCGATCAAGTCGCTGCGACGCTGGAACGGAGCGGCCAACGATGATCCGTTCAGTTTCGAGTGGGGATCGAATCCGAGAGCGCCCGAATACGTCTCGAAATGGAGCATCGACACATTTTCGCTTCCGACGACATGCAGCGGGGTACCGTTGCCCTTCAACAGCACTCCGCTGTTAGCAAGAACTTGCCCCTGGCTTACTGTGTCTCCGATTTTCACCTTTGTGGACGATGGATCGACTTCGCCGTACAAAGCGATAAACTCTCGGCCATCAGAGGTCTTGTGATGAATACTGATTTGCCAAGTTTGGCAATAGAAAAATTCGCATTTGATAACAACACCCGGTGCAATCGCTACGATCGGAGTGTGTGCCTGCACGTAAAGGTCGCGGGCCGCATGCTTCCGACCGCCAGCGCGATTCGCACCAAATCTTGCTTGATCATGACCACCGCCATGTAAAGGTTTGGTCCATGTATAGTCCGACGACGTCGTTCCGTATACGCCACCCTCGTCATTTAGCGGGCGGGTTTGTATCGGAAAAATTATAGGTGCAGCGCCCTGACGAGGTACCGAAGTCGGCGCTCCGCTATCGTTGTTCGGATGATCGTTCTGCGGTGGGCTACCCGGTGGATTTGGTTTCTTTGGCGTCGGCTCATCCGATTTCCGAGTCTCGGCCGGGGGGACCTTCAATTTTTGGCCTACGACGATGAGGTCTGATTTCAGTCCGTTCACCCGCTTGAGCAAATCAACGCTCGTATGATATTTCTTCGCGATTGTCGTCAGATTGTCGTGCGACTTGACAACGTAAGTGCCGCGCCAGTAATTGCCTTTCGCCGTATCGTCGACTTTGGTCGGCAACTCATGCTTGGTCTTCGGACTGGTCAGATTGAAGTAGGCCTGGGACAGAGACGCGTTCAAACGCGCGACTTCCTTCATCGTATCGCTAGTCCAACGCTTCACATGCACAGATAGCGCAGTGCCCATTTGAACCGAGAACCGGATGGCACCCTCCGCATTTGTCGATGCGGCGTGATAGACCTGATTCGCGCGGTCTTCCATACCCTTGATCTCGATTTTCAAATCCTGGATCGGTCGGCCAAAGTGATCCTTGAAATAGACCGTTACGGCGGACAGAGGATCAGTGTTGGTATTCGGGGCGGTCATGAATTTTCCGGATTGGCTCGAATGGCGTTCAGGCGCTGTGATTGACGTAATGGTCCGGATCGTCTGGAGTAGCTTCGCCGGAATCGCTGGACGATGGGGCTACCGATTCGACTAGCCAGGACCCTTGAGTGCCGACGAGTACCTGGAGGGTCTCGGGTTGGTCGGTCGTCAAGCGTGGCGTGCGACCATGCTCATCGAGAGTACCCTGAGCGACCACCTCACCATTCTCCCGTCGCGCCGTATATTCGACCTCGCCGAATTCTCTCTGCCAGTAGATATCATAGACATCGAGTCGGTTGCTGAATGCTTTGGGCATGTCAAAACCGGGTACGACGACAGGTAGCGACTTCGGGCCCGGCAGCGCATGGTTGCCTGCATAGGCGGTCCATTGCGCGGGCGTACCATGCTCGATTCCTGCACCGCTGATTCGGATATAGCTACCGCGCGCGTTGAGCAGGATTTCCTCGGCGGCGGTGATCTCGATCCGACGCTTTGCGCTGATCAGTTTCAGAACCTGATCGGCGATTATTTCGACATTATCCGACTGCGCCTGGATTTCTACCTTACCCTTTGCTGCGAATAGCTTCATCCCCGCATTCTTAACGAATAGGCTGACTTTTTCGGCCACGCTTGCGATCAATGATTTCCCTGCAGCCAGATGCGTGCTTTCACCGCTGACGATATTTACATGCTGGTCAGCCGTGATCTGCGTCGACTGTTGCGTTGATGTCGCGATACCGGCCGGGCTCGCGAACAACATGATCGGGGCCTTGAAACCGTTCGCACTGCCGGTACCGCCACCGGCGGTGCGACCTCCGGTAGAAGTGCCGGCAACACTTGCCTGCGTCGCGTCGGTAAATGCACGCAACGCATCATAGCCTGCGCTGAGACTCTCAGCGCGATGCCCTGCACTTGCATCAGAAAGCGACTGGACAACGCTTTCCGCATTGACGAGCTGGCTGGTCGCGTGACGCGCATCCATGGGCTGTTTGACCGATGCGTCGTAGCTTGAGACGAAAAGCCCCTGCGCCGCACGAATTGCGCCGTGAGCGTCCGATTTCAAATCGAAACCGCTGCCGAGATAGGGGCCGCGGGTGTTACCATCCTGATCGATGAGATAGCCGAGGTGGAGAAGCGTGTTCGAACTGCTGCTGAACAGCCGAACACGATTCTGCGCAGTAGCGTCGTCCAAGACCATCTCGTTGTAGCCAGCACCTGCATACTCTTTCGATCGGTAGCCCGACAGGATGCCATTGCTGTGCCATTGCGGCTGAACGCTCCCGTTGTAAACGCGATGCAGCACGATGGGTCTGTCACAGTCACCTCCGACATAGCCAACCAGCACTTCCTCTCCGACTCTCGGAACGTGTACGCTCCCGTAACCACCGCCCGTATCCGATTGTGCGACTCTCACCCAGCACGAGGCATTCGCGCCCCCCGAACTTTGGCGGTCCCACACGAACATGACTTTGACGCGGTTCAATGCGTCCGTATACACCTCTTCGCCCTGCGGCCCGACGACGATTGCCGTCTCCAACTCCATCGTCGGCTTCTTGTGTTCGAAGGGACTCCGATACGGAACTGTGACACGCTGCGCCTCGACTTCGACCAGATAAAAACCGGCCGAGCCATCTTCATGAGTGACGATCTCACCCGATTGCTCAAACTTTGCCTGTGCTAGTTCGCTCTGCAAGCTATATGGAAAGCTCGCTTCGTGATTCGATAGCGGCAGATTGTTTTCGACGTACCGACGCACTTTGATCGATGCGAATTCTCGGTGCCCGGCTTGATCACGATCGTGCTCAGGATGGCCAGTCAGTACGAAACGGCGGCCGGCATCAATGGCCCGAACGCCCCCCATACCAAGAAATCTCTTCGCTCTCGATTCCCATTCCTCTAGATGAATCTTCGAGAGATGTTCACCGCGATCCCGGTTCAGATACGTGTAGGCGCCGGTATATTCGTAGACTTCCGTCTGTTCCGGCAAATTTCCCTGACCGGCCATCGTCGGCAGCATCGTACCTTTCGGGTTGGCAATAGACGATGGTGCCTTGTAGTCAAACGTACGCGTCGTATGTACGGTACTCTGCAACGTCCGCGAGCCTGCCCATCGCGTAAAAGCATCCGTTTCGCCAGTCGCGCCCGATTTGGAGAACTCGACTGGATTGGGAGATACCTCATCAAGCGAGTAAATGTCATCGGTTACGATGAGCCTGTGTGACTTCCCCTCGTTGTCCTGGCGCCAAAAACCGAACAAGCCTTCTTCTTCCATCAATCGATGGACAAAATTCCAATCGGTTTCACTCTGACGGCAGTACGAGCGCGAGGGTAACGTCTTCAGCAAGGCGAATTCGAATTGTCCCCGCGCTTGTGGATGCGCATTGAATACATCGGTGAGGATGGCGTCAACGCTCTGGTCCTGCCAGTACCGCATATCGCTGCGGAACTTTAGGAAATGCATCCATGAAGCGAAGGCCAACTGATAGCTTGAAAGGCTTCCGTCAGCACCGAGTCTGCGAGCTGTATGAATGTATCCGTTGATCGGTAAATAAGACTTGTTCGCTTGCTGCAACCAAAGGGTCATCGGCTGAGCAATCAACGTTTTGAGCTCAATATCACCTGCTGTGGATACCATGTCGAGCGTGACACCGAAGTCACGGCCAAGCTCGGAGTAAGTCACCGCCCGACGCGGGACAAGCGCATTCTCCGGCAGCGATGGGATGCTCGTCTTGAGCAGGCGATCTTGCTGGATCAGGCCGCCACGAATTGCCTGAGCCACTTCGGTCATGTTCATGCGTTATCCATCTTGTTGTTTTTTGCAAGCCCCAATGGCCTGCGCTCTCACAGGAACGGCTTCCCGTTATGTCGCCGCAATTTTAGCGATACCGACAGGCCTTGAGAATGTATCTTGACCGTGAAAACAATATGATCTGACAAAAATTCATACACTCGTCTGCGAGAGGCCAGGCTTAATGCGCGTAGCGCCGCCATTTATTACTCATTCAACACAATTTCCTTTCATATACATTTCCAAATCGCGGTGTAGTCGAGTGTCCGTGCAATCATGATTCCGGCGGCCGCACCGGACAGATGCTAGTGATGCGGGGGCTCGCGTTTAGACGCAATCGGCGACAGTAAATCGTTAGTGAGAAATTCTCTGAGTCGCGCTTGAGCATCAGCAATAACGTAGGGCGGGGAATTCAGTAATTGCTCATCGCGGAATATGCCAATCGTATCCGTCGCGGCACGCCACGCCCTGTACGCGAAGGCGCGAATATGGGCGCGTCCGATTATCTTGGGACACGCGCACCGGACACCGATCGATGCCGTGGCGCTTGACCCGCAATGCGACTCGGTCGCCGCTCGCCGCTACCGATAAACGGCCCGTGGCTGCACTGGCGGGGCGACAACTAGCGTCCTTGCCCGCCCGCTGCTTTTTCTCGCTATCGCTCATCGTTCGACTCGGAATCAGAGAGCCACAGGTTCGAACCCTTTCGCTCCGACCAAGGAATCAAGGGGTTCCGGCTGTAGCCCCATTTACGTTTACGGGCGCTTTTTTCCTGGCCCTCGAATCGCACACCCGTTTTCCGTGTCCGCGGCAGTACGGCCCGGCACGGACCACCCGCCGCATCGACGCGCCCGCGCCTCCCCACCCAGGCCCGCGCACGGAACTTGCTGGAACACGCGATAATACGTGTGAACAACCCGCAACCGCGCATGAAAAACAACATTCTGGAAACCTCCCTGTGTGCGTCGCTACTCGTGCTTGCGACCACCGCCGGCACTGCGTCGGCGAAAGCGCTCGACGACGCGCTCGACTGCCATTCGACCGGGCACAAGTTCGTCGCGCCGCTGCTCGCCGCCGGCGACATCCAGTCGGAGCCGATGCACGTCGAGTCGAATTCGGTCAATGCATTCCGCACGAACCACCCGCTGACGGCGTACGGCTTCGGCGTCTATGTCGTGCTCGGCTATCAGGCGAACGACCCGATCTTCCGTCCGGGCGACGGCACGCCGATCGGCGACTGGGCCTACGGCGTCGTCGTACGCGGCACGAAGGGTTCCGTGGAGGAAGCCGTACGCAAGGCCGGCAGCGACGCAACCGTCAAGCAGGCGTTCCCGTTCCTGACAGCGATCGTCTGCTCGTCGGATTGAGCAAATCGGCAGCACGACCCCGCCCGCGCGCCTGACGAGCGCCGCCGCGGATCACCCACGACCACCGGGCCTCGAGCGCCTTCCGAGGCCCGCTATCGCCCCCTCACGCGCCGGTATACACCACCCGATACGGAATACCGACCTTCTCCCACTCCGCCGCCTCCTGGCTGAGGCTATAGTCGGTCAACGGGTTCTGCTCGACCCATGCGTTCGGCAAACGCACCTCGTACCCGCCCTTCTTCATCTGCGAAACCGAGATGTCGGGCAGCCCCGCATCGGTCCGGCGCCGGCACAGCAGCGCCGCGAGCCGCAGACAGAACAGCAGCGGCCACTCGACCTCGCGCGCCTGCGACAGCTTGCCGAGCTTGCCTGCATGGCCGAGCACGAGCGCCGCGAGCCGCGCCTGGTCGGTACGCGAAAAACCCGGCATGTCCGCATTGCTCGCGATATAGGCCGAATGCTTGTGATACGCGCTGTGCGAAATCGACAGGCCGATTTCGTGCAACGCGGCCGCCCAGCCGAGGAACATCCGCCCTTCCTCGCGCGCTTCCTCGTCACCTTCCTCGAGCTCGTCGTAGAAACGCACGGCGAGCGCACCGATCCGCTCGGCCTGCGCGCGATCGACGCCGTAGCGGCGCGTGAAACCCTCGACGGTCACCGCCCGCATGTCCTCGTGCTGCGTCCGGCCCAGCAGGTCGTACAGCACGCCGAGGCGCAGCGCGCCGTCGGTCGTATCGACGTAGTCGACACCCAGTTCCTCGAACACCGCCAGCATGATCGCGAGGCCGCCCGCGAGCACCGGCACGCGGTCGGGCTTCAGCGCGATCAGCTTCAGCCGGTTGACGTTCTCCGCCTTGATCAGCGCACGCTTGAGCCGCTCGAGGCCGCCGCGCGAAATGCCGTGCGTGATACCCGGATCGTTGAAGCCGTTCGCCTCGACGAGCTCCGCGAGCGCGCGCGCGGTGCCGGACGAGCCGATCGCCTGGTCCCAGCCGGCCTTCTTGTACTCGCTCGAAATGATCTGGATCTCGCGCTTGGCCGCGAGCTCGGCCTGCCGCATCGTGTATTCGTCGACGTTGCCGGCCGGGAAGAACGTGCGGCTATGGCTCACGCAGCCGATATAGAGGCTTTCCATCACGATCGGCGTGTAGTGCGAGCCGATGATGAATTCGGTCGAGCCGCCGCCGATATCGACGACGAGCCGCTTGCCGGCGCTCGCCGGCACCGAGTGCGCGGCGCCCGCATAGATGAGGCGCGCTTCTTCGCGGCCCGCGATCACTTCGATCGGGAAACCGAGCGCCGCCTCGGCCTCGCCGAGAAATTCGGCGGCGTTCTTCGCGACGCGCAGCGTGTTGGTCGCCACCGCGCGCACATGGTCGGGATGGAAATCGCGCAGGCGCTCGCCGAACCGCTTAAGCGCCTCCCAGCCACGCTCCTGCGACGCGCGGTCGAGCATCTTGTCGCTCGACAGCCCCGCGGCCAGCCGAACCGGCTCGCGCAGCGCATCGACGGGGTAGATCTGGCTGCCGGCCGGCGTTTCCTCGACGCGCCCGACGATCAGCCGGAAGCTGTTCGAGCCGAGATCCACGGCAGCCAGCAAGTGGGGAGTTGTAACCATCAGAAGGGGCTCCGTGCGCGTTCTTCCGCGGCAGCCGTTCCGGCAACCGAGGGCGGTCAATCAAAGGCGACATTTTAAGCGTGGAACGCTTGCCGTTGCCACGCTTGACGGGCATGCACGCCGCTCGATTCCATATAGCCGAAACATTTATGCGACGAAAGGGTTACGGCGTAGAATTTCCGGATATAAAGGCATTATTGTCATCAGCACGTCATCGTACCGTGAGAGTTTCCGAGCGTCTGTTCGAATCATCGCCTGAATTACCCTCTACCCTGCCGATGTCCGTCCGTTACCCGCTTCTCAATCGTGAACTCGGCATCCTCGGTTTCAACGAGCGCGTGCTGGCCCAGGCGGCCGACCCGCATGTCCCGTTGCTCGAGCGCCTGCGTTTCATCTGCATCACCAGCAGCAATCTCGACGAATTCTTCGAAGTCCGGATGGCCGGCCTGCAGGAGCAGATTCGCGACAACCCCGGCGCGCTGACGCCCGACGGCATGTCGTTGCAGCACGCTTACGATCTCGTCGTCGAGCGCGCCCAGCGGCTCGTCCATCGACAGTACACGATGCTGCACGAAACCGTGCTGCCAGCGCTCGAACAGGAAGGCATCTACTTCCACGCGAGCGACACGTGGAACGACGAGCAGCTCGAATGGGCGCGGCGCTACTTCCTCGACGAACTGCTGCCCGTGCTGACGCCGATCGGCCTCGATCCGGCCCACCCGTTCCCGCGCGTGCTGAACAAGAGCCTGAACTTCGTCGTCGAGCTCGAAGGCCGCGACGCGTTCGGCCGCCAGGCCGTGATGGGCATCGTGCAGGCGCCGCGCGCGCTGCCGCGCGTCGTGCGCATGCCGCACGCGCTGTCGGGTTTCGAGCACGGCTTCGTGCTGCTGAGCTCGTTCATGCAGCGCTTCGTCGGCGAACTCTTCCCGCAACTCGTCGTGAAGAGCTGCAATCAGTTCCGCATCACGCGCAACAGCGAGCTGTTCGTCGACGA
Source organism: Burkholderia semiarida (assembly GCF_029268935.1). NCBI lineage: Bacteria > Pseudomonadati > Pseudomonadota > Betaproteobacteria > Burkholderiales > Burkholderiaceae > Burkholderia > Burkholderia semiarida. The sequence continues at coordinate 1,173,170 of NZ_JAHLCL010000007.1, forward strand.
AGACGAAATCACGAACCTGCGTGTCGCGTTGCAGGGCGAATTGCCCGCACGCCACCTCGGCAATGCGGTGCGCCTCGAAGTGTCGGCCGACACGCCGGCGCACATCGTGCGGCGCCTGCTCGACGAAAGCGAGCTCGGCGACAAGGACTGCTATCGCGTGGCGGGATCCGTGAATCTCGTGCGCCTGATGCAGATTCCCGACCTCGTCGATCGTCCCGACCTGAAGTTCACGCCGTTCACCGCGTCGACCCCCGCGGCAATCGCCAACGCGCCGACGATGTTCGACGCGATCGACGCCGGCGACATCCTGCTGCACCACCCGTACGAGAGCTTCCAGCCCGTGCTCGAACTGCTGCAGCAGGCCGCGAGAGACCCGAGCGTCGTCGCGATCAAGCAGACGATCTACCGCACCGGTACCGACTCGCCGCTGATGGACGCGCTGATGGAAGCCGCGCGCAACGGCAAGGAAGTGACCGTCGTCGTCGAGCTGCTCGCGCGCTTCGACGAGGAAACCAACATCAACTGGGCATCGCAGCTCGAAGCCGTCGGCGCGCACGTCGTATACGGCGTGGTCGGTCACAAGTGCCACGCGAAGATGATGCTGATCGTGCGCCGCGTCGTCGAGGGCGGCAAGGCATCGCTGCGCCGCTACGTGCACCTCGGCACCGGCAACTACCATCCGCGCACCGCACGCCTGTACACCGACTTCGGGCTGATGACGGCCGACCAGAAGATCTGCGAGGACGTTCATCACGTATTCCAGCAACTGACCGGGATCGGCGGCGAACTGACGCTGCACGAACTGTGGCAGTCGCCGTTTACGCTGCATCCGCGCATCATCGATTCGATCCGCGCGGAGATCGACAATGCGCAGGCCGGCAAGCGCGCGCGGATCGTCGCGAAAATGAACGCGCTACTGGAGCCGTCGGTGATCGCCGCGCTGTACGAAGCGTCGCAGGCCGGCGTCAAGGTCGACCTGATCGTGCGCGGCGTCTGCGCGCTGAAGCCTGGTGTGCCGGGGCTGTCGGAAAACATCACGGTGCGCTCGATCGTCGGCCGCTTCCTCGAGCACCACCGCATCTACTATTTCCACGCGGGCGGCGCCGAGGACGTCTATCTGTCGAGCGCCGACTGGATGGACCGCAACCTGTTCCGCCGCGTCGAAGTCGCGTTCCCGATCCGCGATCGCAGGCTGAAGCGTCGCGTGATCGCCGAAGGGCTGTCGGTGTGCCTCGGCGACAACCAGTCGGCCTGGCAGATGCACAGCGACGGTCACTATCGCCGCCGCCGCACCGGCAAGACGATCCGCAACGCGCAGCTCGGATTGCTCGCGAAGTTCTGTTCGTGAGCCGCCGGCGCGATGCGGGTCGCGCGTCGCGTCGGAATGAAAAAAGCAGCCCGCGGGCTGCTTTTTTCAACGCCGGGCCGCTACGCGATCATGCTTCGTAAGCGGCCGGCCGGATCGCGATGACGCGCGAGCCCGGGAACCGCGCGGTGAACGTACTGCCGCGCCCTTCCTCGCTCTGCACGTACAGATGCGCGTCGTGCCGCTGCAGCACGTGCTTGACGATCGCGAGCCCGAGGCCCGTGCCGCCCGTGTCGCGCGAACGGCTGCGATCGACCCGGTAGAAGCGCTCGGTGAGCCGCGGCAGGTCGGCGGCCGGGATCCCGAAGCCGCTGTCCGTGACGGAAAACACGCCCTGCGCGCCGTCGCGCCGCCACGACACGGCGATCTTGCCCCCGTCCGGCGTATAGCGGATCGCGTTCGTGACGAGATTCGCGAACGCGCTGAACAGCTCCGTCTGCGCACCGGTGACCCCGAGCGTCTCGTCGATCGAGAACGTGATGTCGTGATGCCCGTTCGACAGCGTGTTCGCATCTTCCTTCAGATGGTCGAACACCGCCCGCATGTCGATCGCGCGATCGACCGGCGGCTTGCTCTCGCCTTCGAGCTTCGCGAGCACCAGCAAGTCGGTCACGATGTGCCGCATCCGCGACGCCTGCTGCTCCATCATGTCGAGATAGCGCGCGCGATCCTCCTCGTTCAGCGGCAGCTCGCGCATCGTCTCCAGAAAGCCCGACAGCACGGTAAGCGGCGTCTTCAGCTCGTGCGACACGTTCGCGACGAAGTCGCGCCGCATCGCGTCGGTGCGCTCGAGCTCGGTGATGTCCTGCGTGAGCAGCAGCTTGCGGTTCTCGCCGTACGGAAACACCTGCACGGCCAGCACGTTCTGCCGCGAATCGCCCATGCCGCGCATCAGCAGCGTGTCCTCGTAGTGCTGCGCATTCAGGTAGCGGACGAAATCGGGATGACGCACGAGGTTCGTGATGTGCTGGCGCAGGTCACGCTTCGCATCGAGGCCGAAATGGACTTCGGCGATCGCGTTGCACCACTCAATCTGGTCGTGGTCGTCGAGCATCGCGACGCCGTTCGGCGACGCCTGGATCGCCTGGATGAAGCGCGAGTGCTGCTGTTCGACCTGCCGAACCTGCGCATGCCATTGCTTCGCGAGCTTGTGCAGCCGGTAGTAGATCTCGCCCCAGATGCCCGGCGCGCTCGGCACTTCTCCGTAGACCGGCGCATCGAGCAGCCGCCACAGACGCTGCGTATGGAAGGTGCTGAAAAAGCCCTGCGCGACCAGCATCACGACCACGAACACGAGGCCCGCGGTCGGGCCGGCGAACACGCCGACCAATACGCCGATCAGCACGAGCAGCACGAGCGACACCAGAAAGCGCGCCCAGATGATGTTCATGATTCAGCGTCCGAAAGAATGAACGGCATGCCGCGGCACACAGCACGCCCGAGTACGTTACGCGTGCTTGGCGAGACGGTAGCCGCTGCCGCGCACGGTTTCGATCATCGCATCGCAGCCGGCCGGTTTCAAGGCCGCGCGCAATCGCTTGATGTGGACGTCGACGGTGCGCTCCTCGACGAACACGTGGTCCCCCCACACCTGGTCGAGCAATTGCGTGCGGCTGTGCACGCGCTCCGGATGCGTCATGAAGAAATGCAGCAGGCGGAACTCGGTCGGGCCGAGATCGAGCTTGATCTCGCTGCCGTCCCCGTGCGCGGCGACGCGATGCGTGGCCGGATCGAGCCGCAGCCCGTTGATCGACACGACGTCCTCGGTCAGCTGCGGCGCGCGGCGGCGCAGCACGGCCTTGATGCGCGCCATCAGCTCCTTCGGCGAGAACGGCTTCGTCACGTAGTCGTCCGCGCCGATTTCGAGGCCGAGCACCTTGTCCTGCTCATCGCCGCGGGCGGTGAGCATGATGATCGGGATGTGCTTGGTCCGTTCGTTGTTGCGCAGGTCGCGCGCGAACGCGATACCGGACTTGCCCGGCAGCATCCAGTCGAGCAGCACGAGATCGGGCAGCACGTCGCTGATCAGGTTCTGCGCCTGTTCGGCGTTGTACGCGCGGATCGGGCAGTGACCGGCGTGCTGGAGATTCACCGAGATCAGTTCGGAAATCGCGGGCTCATCTTCAACGACGAGAATGTTGCTGGGCATCGGCACCTCTGTTCTTCCTGTACGGAGTCGATTAACTGTTGGCTTCGCGATCGAGCGTGTCGCGCGGCTGGTGCCGCACGTCGGTGCCCTTCACGATGTAGATGATGAATTCGGCGATGTTCTTCGCGTGGTCGCCGATCCGTTCGATCGCCTTCGCGATGAACAGGTATTCGAGGCCGACCGAGATCGTGCGCGGATCTTCCTGCATGTACGACACGAGCTTGCGCACGAACGCACGGAATTCCTGGTCGATCTCCTTGTCGTCCTTGACGATCTGCGCGGCGGCCACCGTATCGAGGCGCGCGAACGCGTCGAGCGCGCGGCGCAGGATCGTCACGGCCATCTCGCCCGACACCTTGATCTCGGCGATGTTGACCGTGCGCGCGGCCGGCTCGTCGATCAGGCGGCGCACGCGCTTCGCGATCTTCTCCGCTTCGTCGCCGGCGCGCTCGAGGTTCGTAATCGTTTTCGAAATCGACATCAAAAGACGCAGGTCACGCGCGGCAGGCTGCCTCCGCGCGATGATGTTGCCGCATTCCTGGTCGATCTCCACTTCCATCGCGTTCAGCGTTTCCTCGGCCGCGATCACCTTCTCGGCCCGCTCGCGATCGAATTCGTTCAGCGCGTGCATCGCGCCGACGATCTGCGACTCCACGAGTCCGCCCATTTCCAGCACTTTCGACGACACGGCATTCAGGTCCGCGTCGAACTGGCTCGACAGATGTTTATCCGACATGACTGTTGTTCTCCGTCATCAGCCGAAGCGGCCGGTGATGTAGTCTTCCGTTTCCTTGCGCACCGGCTTGATGAAGATCTTTTCGGTTTCGCCGAACTCGATCAGCTCGCCCAGGTACATGTAGGCCGTGAAATCCGAGCAGCGCGCGGCCTGCTGCATGTTGTGCGTGACGATCACGACCGTGTAGTCGCTCTTCAGCTCCGCGATCAGTTCCTCGATGCGGCCCGTCGAGATCGGGTCGAGCGCCGAGCACGGTTCGTCGAGCAGCAGCACTTCCGGCCGGATCGCGATGCCGCGCGCGATGCACAAGCGCTGCTGCTGGCCGCCCGACAGCCCGTAGCCGCTCTGGCCGAGCTTGTCCTTCACTTCGTTCCACAGCGCGGCCTTCGTGAGCGCCCACTCGACGCGGTCGTCCATTTCCGAACGCGTGAGCTTTTCGAACATCTTCACGCCGAACGCGATGTTGTCGTAGATCGACATCGGGAACGGGGTCGGCTTCTGGAACACCATGCCGATCCGCGCGCGCAGCAACGAGATGTCGCGCTTCGTCGTCAGCAGGTTCTCGCCGTCCATCAGGATTTCGCCTTCGGCGCGCTGCTCCGGATAGAGCGCGAACATCTTGTTGAACGTGCGCAGGAGCGTCGACTTGCCGCAGCCCGACGGACCGATGAACGCCGTCACCTTCCCTTCGGGAATGCGCAGGTTGATGTTCTTCAGCGCGTGGAACTTGTTGTAGAAGAAGTTGAGGTTGTTGACCTCGATCTTCGCGTTCAGCGGCGCGAGCGGACGGCCGTGCGCCGCGTCTTGCGTGCCGGCGGGCGCAGCAGTGCGCTCGACGGGATTCAGGTGGCTTTCTGCCATATTCATCGGATTGCTCCGCCGTTACTTTTTCGAGAAGATCGAGCGCGCCAGGACGTTCAGTCCGAGCACCCCGAGCGTAATCAGGAACACGCCCGCCCACGCGAGCGACTGCCACTCCGCGAACGGGCTCATCGCGAACTTGTAGATCGTGACGGGCAGGTTCGCCATCGGCTGGCTCATGTCGACCGAGAAGAACTGGTTCGACAGCGCGGTGAACAGCAGCGGCGCCGTTTCGCCGGCAATCCGCGCGACCGCGAGCAGCACGCCCGTCACGATCCCGCCGACCGACGCGCGCAGCGTGATCTTCAGCACCATGCGCCACTTCGGCGTGCCGAGCGCGACGGCCGCTTCGCGCAGCGCGTTCGGCACGAGCTTCAGCATGTTCTCGGTCGTGCGGATCACGATCGGAATCTGCAGCAGCGCGAGCGCGATCACGCCGGCCCAGCCCGAGAAGCGCCCCGACTTCGCGACGACGATCGCGTACACGAACAGGCCGATGACGATCGACGGCGCCGACAGCAGGATGTCGTTGATGAAGCGGATCGTGCTCGCCAGCAGGTTCTTCTGCCCGTATTCGGCGAGATAGACGCCCGCGAGGATGCCGATCGGCGTGCCGACCAGCGTGCCGAAGCCGCACAGCAGCAGGCTGCCGACGATCGCGTTCGCGAGACCGCCGCCTTCCGTGTTCGGCGCCGGCGTCGATTCGGTGAACAGTTGCAGCGACAGGCCGCCGACGCCGAGGTGCACCGTGGTGTAGAGAATCCACACGAGCCACAGCAGGCCGAATGCCATCGCGGCGAGCGATGCGGTGAGCGCGATCGCGTTGATGGCCTTGCGCTTGCGCTGCAGGCGGTTGCGCATCGCGTCGAGCACGGCGCCGTCCGGCCCCGGGAAATTCATGATGGGCTCGCTCATTTCTTGCCCTCTCCCTTCTCGAGACGAAGCAGCAGCAGTTTGGAGATGGATAGCACGATGAACGTGATCACGAACAGGATCAGCCCGAGTTCCATCAGCGCGGACGTATGCAGGCCCGGCTGCGCTTCCGCGAATTCGTTCGCGAGCGCCGACGTGATGCTGTTGCCCGGCGCGAACAGCGACACGCTGTCGAGCAGGTTCGTGTTGCCGATCACGAAGGTCACGGCCATCGTTTCGCCGAGCGCGCGGCCGAGGCCGAGCATCACGCCGCCGATCACGCCGGTCTTCGTATAGGGCAGCACGACCTTCCACATCACTTCCCAGGTCGTGCAGCCGATTCCGTATGCCGATTCCTTCAGCAGCACCGGCGTGACCTCGAACACGTCGCGCATCACCGACGCGATGTACGGGATGATCATGATCGCGAGAATCACGCCGGCCGCGAGGATGCCGATGCCGATCGGCGCGCCGGACGTCAGCGGGCCGAGCACCCACACGTCCTTGAGCAGGCGGCCGATCGGCTTCTGGAAGTATTCGGCGAAGATCGGCGCGAACACGAGCAGGCCCCACATGCCGTACACGATCGACGGGATCGCGGCGAGCAGCTCGATCGCGATGCCGAGCGGACGGCGCAGCCACACGGGCGCCAGCTCGGTGAGGAACAGCGCGATGCCGAAGCTGACGGGCACCGCGATGACGAGTGCGATCAGCGACGTCACGAGCGTGCCGTAGATCGGCACGAGTGCGCCGTAAATGTCCGAGTTGGGATCCCACTCGGATTGCCACAGGAAGCCGAGGCCGAACTTCTGGATGGTCGGCATCGACGCAATGATCAGGGAAACGATGATCCCGCCGAGCAGCAGCAGGGTCACGATCGCGGCGAGCCGCGCAAGGCCGCCGAACAGGACATCCCCGAGACGGCTCGGCGCGCGCTGCTGCGCGGTGTCGGGCGATCGTGAGGACGTGTATGAAATATCAGACATGGGTGCCTGCTTTGGATCGCCGGGCGCCGTAACGCCCGGCCTTACCGCACACACTGCCCGACCGGCGCAGCCGGGCAGCGAACCGCTGGATCGCTTACTCGGCGGCGACCGGCTTGCCCGAGGCGTCCGTCACCTTCGTCTTCCATTGCTTGCGGATTTCCGTCTCGACCGTCGCCGGCAGCGAGATGTAGTCGAGGCTGTCGGCAGCCTTCTCGCCGTTCTTGAACGCCCAGCTGAAGAACTTCAGCGTTTCCGCGCCCTGCTCCGGCTTGTCCTGCTTCGCGTGCAGCAGCACGAACGTCGCGCCGACGACCGGCCAGGCTTCCTTGCCCGGCTGGTTCGTCAGGATCTGGTAGAACGACTTCGACCAGTTCGCGCCTGCCGCCGCGGCCTTGAACGTCTCCGTCTTCGGCTCGACCACCGTGCCCGTCGAATTCTTCAGGGCCGTGTAGACCATGTTGTTCTTCTTCGCGTACGCCCATTCGACGTAGCCGATCGCGCCCGGCAGGCGCTGCACGAAGGCCGCGACGCCGTCGTTGCCCTTGCCGCCCGTGCCCGTCGGCCAGTTGACCGTCGTGCCTTCGCCGATCTTCGACTTCCACTCGTCGTTGACCTTCGACAGGTAGTTCGTCCAGATGAAGCTCGTGCCCGAACCGTCGGCGCGGCGGACCACGGCGATGTCCGTATCCGGCAGCTTGACCTTCGGGTTCAGCGCGGCGATCGCCGGGTCGTTCCACTTCTTGATCTTGCCGAGGTAGATGTCGCCGAGCACCGGGCCCGACAGCGTCAGTTCGCCGGCCTTCACGCCCGGCACGTTGACGACCGGCACCACGCCGCCGACCACCGTCGGGAACTGGAACAGGCCTTCCTTCGCGAGTTCTTCATCCTTCAGCGGAGCGTCCGAACCGGCAAAATCGACCGTCTTCGCGACGATCTGCTTCAGGCCGCCCGACGAACCGATGCCCTGGTAGTTGACCTTCGAACCGCCGGACTGCTGGTAGTCGGCAGCCCATTTCGTATAGATCGGCATCGCGAACGTGCTACCTGCGCCCGTGATGTCGGCAGCGTGGGCGGCGACGGCGAAAAGCGCGCCAGCCAGGCCGGCAATCGCGGTTTGCATCAATTTCATGAGACCTCCAGTGTGTGAGCGGATGACTACGGCACCGCGAAGGTTAGGGGCTGCTCATGACGGTAATGTGACAATCGATGAAACTGGCGTGACAGTAACATGACTGGTTGAAAGGGAGTATGGGGTGGCGCGCCGGCGGCGCAGCAGCGGTGATGGCGGCAAGAATTGCCTGCCTCGGAGGGCGGGACGGACGCCGTTTTCACCGGTGTGCGGGCGCGTCGTGGCGTGGCGTCAGCCGGGGCGGGAAGCCCGGTGCGGAGGCAGGCCGGCTTCCGGGGTCGGATGCGTGATTTGAGCGGAAGACTGCGTGGGCGGAAGGTCACCTCTATCAGTACGGCAAACCTTTGCGTCCGACAAAATTACGGCGCCCGAAGGCGCCGCATGCAAATTCGTCAGAGCCGGCGCGCGGGCGGTCGAACCGCCGCGCGCCGCTGACATGGATCAGCTCGTCGCCGCCCGCACCGCGTCGGCAATCGCCTCCGCATGGCGCGCCGCATCGGCCGCCTGCTGCGCTTCGACCATCACGCGCAGCACGGGCTCCGTGCCCGATGCGCGGATCAGCACGCGTCCGCTACCGGCAAGCGCGGCTTCGGCGGCATCGATCGCGGCGCGAATCGACGCGCTGCCCTTCCAGTCGGCGCCCGGCTTCATCCGCACGTTGATCAGCTTCTGCGGGAACAGCGTGACGCCGTCGAGCATCTGTGCGAGCGTGCGGCCGCTGCGCTTCAGCGCGGCCAGCACGAGCAGCGCCGACACGATGCCGTCGCCGGTCGAATGCCGGTCGAGCGACAGGATGTGGCCCGACCCTTCCGCGCCGAGCTGCCAGCCGTGCTCGCGCAACTGCTCGAGCACGTAGCGGTCGCCGACCGCCGCGCGGACGAACTTCACGCCCTCGCGCTGCAGCGCGACTTCGACGGCGAGATTCGTCATCAGCGTGCCGACCGCGCCGTCGACCTTGCCGTCGGTCGCGATCCGATCCTTCACGAGCACGTAGAGCAGTTCGTCGCCGTTGTACAGCCGGCCGGTCGCGTCGACCACTTGCAGGCGGTCGGCATCGCCGTCGAGCGCGATGCCGAGATCGGCGTGGTTCGCCCGCACCGCGCGCACCAGCGCGTCCGGCGCGGTCGCGCCGACGCCGTCGTTGATGTTGAAGCCGTTCGGCGCCACGCCGATCGGAATGACGTCCGCGCCGAGTTCGTGGAACACGTGCGGCGCGATCTGGTACGCGGCGCCGTGCGCGCAATCGATCACGAGCTTCAGCCCGCGCAGATCGAACGCGGCCGGGAACGTGCTCTTGCAGAATTCGATGTAGCGGCCGGCCGCGTCGTCGAGGCGGCGCGCCTTGCCGAGACCGTCGGACGCCGCGCATTCGAGCGGCTTGTCGAGCCACGCTTCGATCGCAGCTTCGGTGTCGTCGGGCAGCTTGTTGCCGTCCGCCGAGAAAAACTTGATGCCGTTGTCGTGATACGGGTTGTGCGACGCGCTGATCACGACACCGGCCGACAGGCGCAGCGCGCGTGTCAGGTACGCGACGCCGGGCGTCGGCATCGGGCCGGCCAGCATCACGTCAACGCCGGCCGCCGAGAATCCGGCCTCGAGCGCGGCTTCGAGCATGTAGCCCGACACGCGTGTGTCCTTGCCGATCAGCACCGTCGGACGCGAGCCCGCCGCGACGTCGGCCGAGCCGGCCAGTACCTTGCCGGCCGCATAGCCGAGACGCAATACGAAATCCGGCGTGATGGGCGCTTCGCCCACCGTGCCGCGAATGCCGTCCGTGCCGAAATATCGACGTCCCATGGGGTCCTTCCTCCTTCGTTTTTCTGACTTGCTTATCGTTGCCGCGCGGCTACGCGCACGGCATTCCAGACTTTGAGCGCATCGACCGTCGCCGCGACGTCGTGCACGCGCAGGATCGCGGCACCGCGCTCGACCGCGCACAACGCGGCCGCGACGCTCGCCGCGACGCGCTCCATCGGCGGCTTGCCGCCGATCACCGCACCGAGCATCGACTTGCGCGACATGCCCGCGAGAATCGGATAGGCGCGCCCGTCGGGGCGCGCGGGCGCCGTATCCGGCAACGCGGCCAGCAGCGCATAGTTGTCGTCGACGACCGCCTTGCCGAACCCGAAGCCGGGATCGACGCAAATGCGCTCCGCCGCCACCCCCGCGTCGCGCAGCGCCTGGGCGCGCGCGGCGAGAAAATCGCGCACGTCGGTCACGACGTCGCCGTAGTCAGGTTCGCCGGCCTGCATTGTCTGCGGCTCGCCGAGCATGTGCATCGCGCACAGCCCGCTGTTGCCCTCGCGCACCGCGTCGATCGCGCCCGGCTGGCGGAACCCCCAGATGTCGTTGATCAGGTCCGCGCCGGCGGCCAGCGCCGCACGCATCACGGCCGGCTTGTAGGTATCGATCGACAGCGGCACGTTCAGCGGCCGCAGCGCCTCGACGAGCGGAATCGCGCGCGCGAGCTCCTCGTCGAGCGGCACCGGCGGCGCGCCGGGGCGCGTCGATTCGCCGCCGATGTCGAGCAGGTCCGCGCCATCGGCGATCATCCGCTCGGCCTGGCGCAGCGCATCGTCGCGCGCGAGAAAGCGGCCGCCGTCGGAGAACGAATCGGGCGTGGCGTTGAGGATGCCCATCACGAGCGGGCGTTCGAACGTCAGTTCGAAACGGCCGCACCGGAGCGGCGCGGGAATGAACGGGGACACAGCGGAATCGGACACGAGCAACGGACGTGAATGAATGCAAAACGGGCCGGTGTGAAGCCACACCAGCCCGTATACGGCGCTAAAGCGGAGATTATGCCGCCGGCGACGCCGGCGCCGGCGCGGTGCCCGGCTTGACCTCGGCGGCGGCGCTGCCGCCGCCCGACGAATCGCCGCCGACAGCCGGCGAGCTCTTCGGCGAGCGCGGCGGACGACCTTCCATGATGTCGTTGATCTGATCGGCGTCGATCGTCTCCCACTCCATCAGTGCGGCCGTCATCGCTTCGACCTTGTCGCGGTTCTCTTCGAGCAGGCGGCGCGCGAGGTTGTACTGTTCGTCGAGCACGCGGCGGATTTCGGAATCGACCTTCTGCTGCGTCGCTTCGGAGATCGTGCGCGTGAAGCCGCGGCCGAACGGCGACGCATCGTTCTCGTCGTCGACGTACACCATCGGCCCGAGCGCGTCGGTCATGCCGAATCGGGCGACCATCGCACGCGCCGTCTGCGTGGCCTTGTTGAAGTCGTCCGATGCGCCGGTGCTGACGAGGTTCATGAACAGCTCTTCGGCCACCCGGCCACCGAACAGGATCGCGAGGCGGTCGAGCAGGTAATCCTTCGAATACGTCTCGTTGTCATGCTCCGGCAACTGCCACGTGACGCCCAGCGCGCGACCGCGCGGGATGATCGTGACCTTGTGCACCGGGTCGGCCTTCGGCAGCAGCTTCGCGATGACCGCGTGGCCCGACTCGTGATACGCGGTGGCGCGCTTCGCTTCCTCGCGGATCACGGCCGACTTGCGCTCCGGACCCATGAAGATCTTGTCCTTCGCGTCCTCGAAATCCTGCATCTCGACGATGCGCTTGCCGCGACGGGCGGCGAACAGCGCAGCCTCGTTCACGAGGTTCGCGAGATCGGCGCCGGAGAAGCCCGGCGTGCCGCGCGCGATGACCGCCGCGTCGACGTCGTTCGCGATCGGCACCTTGCGCAGGTGCACGCGCATGATCTGCTCGCGGCCGCGGATGTCGGGCAGCCCGACATAGACTTGGCGGTCGAAACGGCCCGGACGCAGCAGCGCCTTGTCGAGCACGTCGGAACGGTTGGTGGCGGCGATCACGATCACGCCCGAGTTCGCCTCGAAGCCGTCCATCTCGACGAGCATCTGGTTCAGCGTCTGTTCGCGCTCGTCGTTGCCGCCGCCCATGCCGGCGCCCCGATGACGGCCGACCGCGTCGATTTCGTCGATGAACACGATGCACGGCGCATGCTTCTTCGCCTGCTCGAACATGTCGCGCACACGAGCCGCGCCGACACCGACGAACATTTCGACGAAGTCCGAACCCGAGATGCTGAAGAACGGCACCTTCGCTTCACCCGCGATCGCGCGGGCGAGCAGCGTCTTGCCGGTACCCGGAGGGCCGACCAGCAGCACGCCGCGCGGAATGCGGCCGCCCAGTTTCTGGAATTTCTGCGGATCGCGCAGGAAGTCGACGAGCTCGGACACTTCTTCCTTCGCTTCGTCGCAGCCCGCGACGTCGGAGAAGTTCACCGCGTTGTTGTTCTCGTCGATCAGCCGCGCACGCGATTTCCCGAACGAGAACGCGCCGCCTTTGCCGCCTCCCTGCATCTGCCTCATCATGTAGAACCAGAACACGATGATCAGGATCGTCGGCCCGAGGTAGTACAGCGCGGACATCAGCGCGTTCGGCTCGTCGTCGGCCTTGCCGCTGACCTGCACGCCGTACTTCATCAGATCGCCGACCATCCAGATGTCGCCGGGCGACACGATCTGGTATTTCTGGCCATCAGCCGGAGTGACGGTGAGGTTGCGCCCCTGAACGATGACGTTCTTGACCTTGCCGTTCTTGGCGTCGTCCATGAACTGCGAATAGGACACGCCTTCCTGGACGCGGGGCTTGTCGAACTGCTTGAACACCGTAAACAGCACCAGTGCGATCACCAGCCACACCGCTGCCTTCGAAAACATATTGTTGTTCAAAGCACCACTCCTTCACTCGTAGACGAGCGCCTACATTTTCCTTGCGGCGCCCCTCGGTCATTCTAATCCAGTCCGACCACCCCTGCCATAAGCATTGACAACCGCCGCGATAGCGCTTCGCTTGTCCGGCAAGGGCCGGAGCCCGTTTGCGGCAGCGCCTGCGCGTCAGCGCGGATGCTTCAGCTGCCGACCCAAAATGAACGTTTCGGACGATTTGTCGCGAGATGCCTTGGGCTTGCGCGGCGCGACAACCTTAAACTGCTGTTTGAACTTCTCGACGATCTGGCTGTAGCCGCTGCCGTGAAAACACTTCACGAGCAGTGCACCGTCCGGCTTCAGATGGTTCTGCGCGAATTCGAGCGCCAGATCGCAGAGATGCTCGATACGCGCCGCGTCCGCCGACGCCACGCCTGAGAGGTTGGGGGCCATGTCGGAAATAACAAGGTCCACCGCGCGGCCTTCGAGCACCTCCTCGAGCCGGTGGAGGACGTCGTCCTCGCGGAAGTCGCCCTGCAGGAAATGGACGTCGGCGATCGGCTCCATCGGCAGGATGTCGAGCGCAACGATCGTGCCGTCGATGCCGCCCTCGCGCTCCGCGTCGCGCTTCTTGCCCTGCGCGAGCTTGTTGCGCGCATACTGGCTCCAGCTGCCCGGCGTCGCGCCGAGGTCGACGATCACCTGGCCCGGACGGATCAGCTTGTCCTGTTCGTCGATTTCCTTCAGCTTGTACGCGGCGCGCGCGCGATAGCCCTCCCGCTGCGCCATTTTGACGTACGGGTCGTTGATGTGGTCGTGCAGCCAGTGCTGGTTGAAGCGGTTTTTTGCCATTCGAGAGAGAGATTGCTGCCCATTGCTTCGTGAAGCCGCGCTTTTAGCGGATAATACGCGTCTTCTTCGCGCGGCTGCGGCCCCTTTTCAGGCCCAAGCCGCGATTTTACGTGGTTTCGGCGCACGGCTGACGCGGTATCGCCCCGCGATCGCTTTTCAGTCAGCGCGCCCTTATTTAGATTTCGACATTTCCATGCCCGCCCTTTCGCTTTCTCCCGCCGAGCGCTCCGCGCTGCGCTCCCAGGCCCATGCGCTCAAGCCCGTCGTGCTGATCGGCGCCGAAGGGCTGACCGACGCCGTGCTGAAGGAAATCAAGGTGCACCTCGACGCGCACCAGTTGATCAAGATCCGCGTGTTCGGCGACGAGCGCGACGAACGCATCGCGATCTACGACGAGATCTGCGACCGTCTGAACGCGGCCCCGATTCAGCATATCGGCAAGCTGCTGGTGATCTGGAGGCCGGAAGCCGCTGCGGCCCCGGCCCGCGGCCGCCGTGCCGGCGCGCTGCCGAGCGCGGCGGAAGCCGCCGACGACAAGAAAGGCCGCGCGCCGCGCACCGTCAAGGTCGTCAAGGTGTCGCCGAACGCGAGCCCCGTGCGCCGCCCGCGGCCCGTGAAGGTCACGGTGCGCGGCAACGAGCGTGTGACGGCGGGCGGCACCGTGAAGCGTGCGAAAAAGCGGCAGGCCAGCACCAAGCGGCCGTTCCAGGACAAGTAAGCCGCTTGCGCGGCACGGATGCCCGTGCCGCCCTGCCCCGTCGTTGCGCAACGCGCAACGACGGGCGCTCAGGCTTCGCGCGCCGGCAGGCGCCAGATCAGCATCAGCCCCAGCACGCTCTCGACGAGATAGAACACGCTCGAGACGCCGTGCAGCATCCCGAAGCGGCTCGCATACGGCGAATTCGCGATATCGGTGCCCGCGTCCATCGCGGCCACCCGCAGCGCGTTCATGAACGGCTGCAGCGCAAAATACCCGACCAGCACGCACACGACCATCGCGGCGACGATCCAGCGCACGCGGCGATACTCGTTGCCGCCCCGCCGCACCTGCTGGTTCGACAACGCGAGCAGCAGCACGCCGCACACGATGCCGACGATCGCCTCGATGCGGAACAGCTGGGCGGCGACCGAACCGGCCGTCATCCGCTCCAGCGTCTTGAACAGGACGGGCGCTACCGCATACCCGATCGTCAGCAGGCTGCCGACCCATACGGCCGACAGCAGACGGAACACGCGATGCGGCATCACGTCGCCCCGCTTCAGATGTAGCTGACCGAGATGATTTCGTACTCGCGCACGCCGCTTGGCGCCTGCACGGCCGCGACGTCGCCTTCGGACTTGCCGATCAGCGCGCGCGCGATCGGCGAGCTGACCGAGATCAGGCCGTGATCGATATCGGCTTCGTCGTCGCCGACGATCTGGTACTTGACCGTGTCGCCCGACTCGAGATCCTCGAGTTCGACCGTCGCGGCGAACACCACGCGGCCATCGGCGTCGAGCACCGTCGGATCGATGATTTGCGCGGCGGACAGCTTGGATTCGAGTTCCGCGATGCGGCCCTCGATAAAGCCCTGCTTTTCCTTCGCTGCGTCGTATTCGGCGTTTTCGGACAGATCGCCCAGTGCGCGGGCCTCCGCGATCGCGTTGATCACGGCCGGCCGCTCGACGGACTTGAGGCGCTGCAATTCATCGCGCAGTTGCTCCGCGCCACGCTTTGTCAACGGAATGGTGCTCATAAACGGCTCAATCGCTAAAAACGGCTATAAAAAAAATCACCGCGATTAAGCGCGCTTCCGATGCACTGGAAACACCGCCTAATCGCGGCACGTGTTGCTTCGACAGGTAACTGAACGCTTAGTTTAGGCGAGCGTGAAGACCTTGTAAATCATAGACTTCCAGATCCTTCAGGTAGCGCAGGCCCTCGACGGCCGCGCGCGCGCCCGACATCGTCGTGTAGTACGTGACCTTGTGCGCCTGCGCGCTCATGCGGATCGAACGCGAATCGGCGATCGCCTGGCGCGTCTCGTCGACCGTCGTGAACACGAGCGCGATCTCGCCGTTCTTGATCATGTCGACGATGTGCGGACGCCCGTCCTTCACCTTGTTCACGACCTTCACCGGCACGCCGGCCGCTTCGATCGCGGCAGCCGTGCCCTTGGTCGCGACGATCGGGTAGCCGAGGTCGTGCAGCATGCGCGCGACTTCGACGGCCTTCGGTTTATCCGCGTCCATCACGGTCAGCAGCACCGTGCCCGACTCCGGCAGGCGCGAACCGGCCGCGAGCTGCGACTTGAACAGCGCTTCGCCGAACGTGCGGCCGACGCCCATCACTTCGCCGGTCGAACGCATTTCAGGCCCGAGGACCGGGTCGACGGTCGGGAACTTCACGAACGGGAACACCGCTTCCTTCACGCTGAAGTACGGCGGCTCGACTTCCTTCGTCACGCCCTGCTGCGCGAGCTTCTGGCCGACCATCGCGCGCGCCGCGATCTTCGCGAGCGGCAGGCTGGTCGCCTTCGACACGTACGGCACCGTGCGCGACGCGCGCGGGTTCACTTCCAGCACGTAGATGATGTCCTGCTTCGAGCCGTCCGCCTGCGGCACCTGCTGGATCGCGAACTGCACGTTCATCAGGCCGACCACGTTCAGCGCCTTCGCCATCGCGCCCGTCTGCCGCTTCAGCTCGGCCACGGTTTCCTTCGACAGCGAGTACGGCGGCAGCGAGCATGCCGAGTCGCCCGAGTGGACGCCCGCCTGCTCGATGTGCTCCATCACGCCGCCGATGAACACGGCTTCGCCGTCGCAGATGCAGTCGACGTCGCATTCGATCGCGTCGTTCAGGAAGCGATCGAGCAGCACCGGCGAATCGTTCGACACCTTCACGGCCTCGCGCATGTAGCGCTCGAGGTCGCGCGGCTCGTGGACGATTTCCATCGCGCGGCCGCCGAGCACGTACGACGGACGCACGACCAGCGGATAGCCGATTTCGTCGGCCAGCGCGAGCGCTTCGTCCTCGGCGCGCGCGGTGCGGTTCGGCGGCTGGCGCAGGCCGAGGTCCTGCAGCAGCTTCTGGAAGCGTTCGCGGTCTTCGGCCGCGTCGATCATGTCCGGCGACGTGCCGACGATCGGCACGCCGTGCGCCTCGAGGTCGAGCGCGAGCTTCAGCGGCGTCTGGCCGCCGTACTGGACGATCACGCCGACCGGCTTTTCCTTGTCGACGATCTCGAGCACGTCCTCGAGCGTCAGCGGCTCGAAGTACAGGCGGTCGGACGTGTCGTAGTCGGTCGACACCGTTTCCGGGTTGCAGTTGACCATGATCGTTTCATAGCCGTCCTCGCGCATCGCGAGCGCCGCGTGCACGCAGCAGTAGTCGAACTCGATGCCCTGGCCGATCCGGTTCGGGCCGCCGCCCAGCACCATGATCTTCTTGTTGGTGGTCGGCTGCGCCTCGCACTCTTCCTCGTAGGTCGAGTACATGTAGGCGGTTTTCGTCGCGAACTCGGCCGCGCACGTGTCGACGCGCTTGTAGACCGGGCGCACGTTCAGCTCGACGCGGCGGCGGCGGACGTCTTCCGGCGTCGCGCCGAGCAGCTTCGCGAGGCGGCGGTCGGAGAAGCCGCTCTGCTTCAGGTAGCGCAGCTCGTCGAACGTCAGCGACGCGAGCGTGCGGCCCACGAGCGCCTTTTCCTTCAGGATGATCTGCTCGATCTGCTCGAGGAACCACGGGTCGATCGCGGTTTCCGCGAAGATTTCCTCGGCCGTCATGCCGATGCGGAACGCATCGCCGACGTACCAGATGCGGTCCGGGCCCGGCTCGTGGATCTCGATCGCGATCTCGTCGCGGTTGGTCGACTTCTCGTCGAGACCGTCGACGCCGACCTCGAGGCCGCGCAGCGCCTTCTGGAACGATTCCTGGAACGTGCGGCCGATCGCCATCACCTCGCCGACCGACTTCATCTGCGTGGTCAGGCGCGAATCGGCTTCGCGGAACTTCTCGAACGCGAAACGCGGGATCTTCGTGACGACGTAGTCGATCGTCGGCTCGAACGACGCCGGCGTCTGGCCGCCGGTGATTTCGTTCTTCAGCTCGTCGAGCGTGTAGCCGACCGCCAGCTTCGCGGCGACCTTCGCGATCGGGAAGCCGGTGGCCTTCGACGCGAGCGCCGACGAACGCGACACGCGCGGGTTCATTTCGATGACGACCATGCGGCCGTCCTTCGGGTTGATCGAGAACTGCACGTTCGAGCCGCCCGTATCGACGCCGATCTCGCGCAGCACCGCGAGCGATGCGTTACGCAGGATCTGGTATTCCTTGTCGGTGAGCGTCTGCGCGGGAGCCACCGTGATCGAGTCGCCGGTGTGCACGCCCATCGGGTCGAGGTTCTCGATCGAGCAGACGATGATGCAGTTGTCGGCGCGGTCGCGCACGACTTCCATCTCGTATTCCTTCCAGCCGAGCAGCGATTCTTCGATCAGCAGCTCGCGCGTGGGCGACAGGTCGAGACCGCGCTTGCAGATCTCCTCGAACTCTTCGCGGTTGTACGCGATGCCGCCGCCCGAGCCGCCGAGCGTGAACGACGGGCGGATCACGACCGGGTAGCCGCTGCCGCCCGTCTCCGCCATGATCTGCGCGTGCACCTGGATCGCTTCTTCCATCGAATGCGCGATGCCCGACTTCGCGGAGCCGAGACCGATCTTGGTCATCGCTTCCTTGAACTTCTGGCGGTCCTCCGCCTTGTCGATCGCTTCCGGCGACGCGCCGATCAGCTCGACGCCGAACTTCTCGAGCACGCCGTGGTGGTGCAGGTCGAGCGCGCAGTTCAGCGCGGTCTGGCCGCCCATCGTCGGCAGGATCGCGTCCGGGCGCTCCTTCTCGATGATGCGCGCGACGACTTCCCACGTGATCGGCTCGATGTAGGTCACGTCGGCCGTGTTCGGGTCGGTCATGATCGTCGCCGGGTTGCTGTTGACGAGAACGACCTTGTAGCCCTCCTCACGCAACGCCTTGCAAGCCTGCGCGCCCGAATAGTCGAACTCGCACGCCTGGCCGATGATGATCGGGCCGGCGCCGATGATGAGGATGCTCTTGATGTCTGTGCGTTTTGGCATGGCTTGTGAATTCAATAAGTAATCGTTGTCGTGGGTCGGCCGGCGGCGCTCAGCTCATGGTCGCGAGCGCCAGCTTCACCGAGAAACCGATGAACAGGCCGCCCACGCTGCTCGCCGCGCCTGCCGCGAGCTTGCGGCGGCGGCGGAAGTGCTCGGCGAGCCGCGCGCCCGCGAAGATCAGCGTGCTCAGGTACAGGAAGCTCGCGCATTGCGCGATCGCCCCGAGCACGACGAACGACAGCGCGGGATGCGGGAATGCCGGGTCGACGAACTGGATGAAGAACGAGATGAAGAACAGGATCGCTTTCGGATTCAGCAGGCTCACGATCAGCGCTTTCCGGAACGGTTTGTCGAAAGACCGCTCGCCGTCGACAGCCTGCCGGGCCTCGACCGGCGCATCGCCGCGTGCGCGCAGCTTGCTCCACGCGCTGCGCAACATCCCGGCGCCGATGTACAGCAGGTACGCGGCGCCGCCGTACTTGACGACGGAGAACAGCAGCGGGTTCGCCTTCAGCAGCGACGCGACGCCCGCGGCGGACAGCACCATCAGCACGGTATCGCCGACGAACACGCCGCAGGCCGCGCGATAGCCGGCCTTCACGCCGCGCTGCGCGGCGAGCGACAGCACGTACATCGAGTTCGGCCCCGGCAGCAGGATGATGAAGATCACGCCGAACACGTAGGTCCAGATATCCGTGATGCCGAGTGCGTGGCCGAACATGATGTGAATCTCCCGTCCTTCGGTTGCGTCGATGACGTTAAGCGGTGCGCTGCTTCGCCGCGTCCATCAGCGCGGTGAAACGGTCGAACAGGTAGCCGATGTCGTGCGGGCCGGGCGACGCTTCCGGGTGACCCTGGAAGCAGAATGCCGGCTTGTCGGTCAGCTCGAAGCCCTGCAGCGTGCCGTCGAACAGCGACACGTGCGTCACGCGCGCGTTGGCCGGCAGCGAATCGGCGTCGACCGCGAAACCGTGGTTCTGCGACGTGATCACGACGCGGCCGTCGCCGAGATCCTTCACCGGATGGTTCGCGCCGTGGTGGCCCGTCTTCATCTTGAGCGTCTTCGCGCCGACCGCGAGGCCCATGATCTGGTGGCCGAGGCAGATGCCGAAGGTCGGCACGCCGCGCTCGATGAAGGCCTTCGTGGCCGCGATCGCGTAATCGCACGGCTCCGGATCGCCGGGGCCGTTCGACAGGAAGATGCCGTCCGGATTCAGCGCGAGCGCGTCTTCCGCACTGGCCTGGGCCGGCAGCACCGTCACGTGGCAGCCGCGCTCGGCGAGCATGCGCAGGATGTTGTACTTGACGCCGAAGTCGTACGCGACGACGCGGTACTTCGGCGCTTCCTGCATGCCGTAGCCGCCTTCGAGGCGCCATTCCGTCTGCTTCCACTCGAACGGCTTGGTGGTCGACACGACCTTCGCGAGATCCATGCCGGCGAGGCCCGGGAACGAGCGCGCCAGCTCGATCGCCTTCGCTTCGTCGTCGGAACCCGTCAGGATGCAGCCGTTCTGCGCGCCCTTGTCGCGCAGGATGCGGGTCAGCTTGCGGGTGTCGATGCCGGCGATCGCGACGACGCCTTCGTCGCGCAGGTAGTCGCCGAGCGTGCGGTCCATGCGGAAGTTCGATGCGAGCGTCGGCAGATCGCGGATGATCAGGCCGGCGGCATGGACTTTCGTGGCTTCGACGTCTTCGGCGTTGACGCCGACGTTGCCGATATGCGGATAGGTGAGCGTGACGATCTGGCGCGAGTAGCTCGGATCAGTCAGGATTTCCTGATAGCCGGTGATCGCGGTATTGAACACGACTTCGCCGATCGTATGGCCTTCGGCCCCGATCGAATAACCACGAAAGACCGTGCCGTCGGCGAGTGCAAGCAAGGCGGGAGAAAAAGACGGCAACACGGGAGGCTCCTTGGGGAACACCCTGCTGCCGACCTGTTTACCCTGCCGCGCGAGCGCCGCGCTGCGTGGGCGCGCGCGGTCGCTTGCTGGACGCGGCCTGCGTTGTCGAGACGCGAACCCGGCGCGTGGCGCACGAGGCTTCGCGGCATCGCCCGGCTGGCGGCGTGCGGCGGATGAACGGGATGAATGAGGTAGGCGCTAGGGTGCGAGGTTGATCAGCACAAACTTTCAAATTATAGCCTGAAAATGGGCCTATCTTCAATTGATATGGCCGTCCGATCATGGGCGCGCCGCGCTCGGCGGCGCGGCGCGACGTGCTGCGGCCCCGTTTCCGCGGCCGCCCCACCCGTGAGCGTACCGCCGGATCAGTGCGCTTGGCCAGCGCCGCGCGCGGGCCACACGTACCAGACCGCGCTCGCGAGCTGCAGCGCGAGCAGCACGCCCCACGCGGTGAAGTGCGCGGCGGCCGGATAACGGCCGTCGACGGCCGGCCAGTGCGACAGCACGGCGCCGACGCCGATCTGGAACGCAAAGATCAGCAGGAAGATCACGAGCGTGAGCGTCGTGTTCGCGCGGCCGATCAGGTGAGCGGGAAAGTGGCCGGCCATCACCGCGTAGGTCAGGATGCCCACGCCGCCGAACATCCCGTAGGCGGCCCACAGCACGGCCGGCGGCAACGGCACGCGCGCGACGATCGCGAGCTGCGTCGCGACGAACAGCGCCATGCCGATGCCGCAGGTGGCGTAGACCGACACGCCGCGCCGCTCGAGCACGCGCGCCGCCGCACCGAAGCCGACGCAGCCGGCCATCATCGCGAAGCCGAGCACCGACACGAGGCGCGCGGCATGCGGCGCGTCGAATCCGCCGACGTCGCGCAGATACGGCCCGACCCACAGCGACTGCATCGCGTAGAACACGCCCTGCGTGACGACGGAGAACGACGCAATCTTCCAGAACGCGCCGCTGCCCAGGATATGCCACGTGCCCATGAACTGGCCGACGAGCCCGCGCTGATGGCGCGCCTGCTGCGCGTCGGGCGCGCCGATGCCGATCGACGCCGCGACGGCCACCGTCAGCACCGCGAGGCCGAAACAGATCGCACGCCAGCTCGCCCAGCCGAGCAGCCAGGTCAGCGGCGAGCCGACCATCACGCCGCCGAGGCCGCCCACGGCCATCACGAGGCCGTTGACGAGCGGCAGCCGGCCGACCGGGAAATGCTGCGCGAGCGCCTTGAACGCCGCGCCGAGACACACCGATACGCCGACGCCGATCAGCAGGCGGCCGACCATCATCGCGCCGATGCCGTGCGCCGTGCCGAACACGGCCGCGCCGGCGGCCGCGAACAGCAGCATGCCGGCCGTGACGCGACGCGGGCCGTAGTGGTCGAGCATCACGCCGGCCGGGATCTGCGCGCCCGCGAAGCCGAGGAAATAGAGACTGGTGAGCAGGCCGAGATCGGCGGCCGACAGGCCGAGCTCGTGCGTGACGAACGGCGCGAAGCCCAGATTGACGCCGCGAAACACATACGACATGAAATACCCGACCGAGAACAGCGCGAGCACCCTCACCTGCACCGACGACATCGCTTCCCCTTGTCATATGAAGACGCGCGACGCAGCGCCGCCGCGCCGCGCACAAACGAAAACGCCGTCACCTCGGTGACGGCGTTTCGTCGAATTCGTCGGATGATAGCGCAATCGTGCGGGCCTCACCGGCCGTTACGTCGCGCGGCAGCCGCGCTCACTTCGCTTACTTCTTCTTGCCCTTGTGCGCGGCGGCCTTGGCCGGCGCGGCTTTCGCGGGCGCGGCCTTCGCCGGCTTCGCCGACGACTTGGCGGCGCCGCCGCGCTTGCCGCCGTGCGACTTGCCGCCCACCGCCAGGCTCGCGCGCTCGATGCGCGCACCGCCCGTCGACGTCGCGATCCGCTCCGGACCGGGTTCCGCCGGCACCGCGCGGCCGACCGGCACGTGCAGCACGAGCGCCTGGCCCGGCATCGCGAGATCGCGGTGCGTACGGTTCCACGCCTTCAACTGGCCGACCGACACGCCGTAGCGGCCGGCGATCGCCGCCATCGACTGCTTGCGGCGCACGCGGATCAGCATCTTGCGCGTGTCGGGGACGTCCGGCTCCATCGCGAGCGCGCCGTTTTCGGCGACGTCGGCGCTGATGTCCTCGTCATCGTCATCGCCGCGCGGCACGACGATGGTCGAACCCGGCTTCAGGCGCATGCCGGCCGGAATCTTGTTGACCGACATCAGCGTATCGGCGTCGACGCCGATCTTCTCGGCGATCGCGGCCGGGCGCGCGCGTTCGCTGACCGTGTAGGTGGTCCACGACGACAACTGGCCGCTGTAGGCTTTCAGGTTCTTCTCGAACGCGGACGCGTTGTCGAACGGCAGCAGGATCTGCGGCTCGGTCGCGCCGAGGATCACCGGCTTCGAGAACGACGGGTTCAGCGAGCGGAACTCGTCGAGCGGCAGGTTCGCGAGCTTCGCGGCCACCGCCACGTCGATGTCGCGCGACGTCGTGACCGTCACGAAATACGGGTGGTTCGGAATATCCGGCAGCGCGAGGCCGTACTGCTGCGGGCTCGCGATGATGTTCTTCACCGCCTGCAGCTTCGGCACGTAGTTGCGCGTCTCGTTGGGCATCCGCAGGTTCTGGTAGTCGGTCGGCAGGCCGGCCGCCTGGTTGCGCGCGATCGCGCGCTGCACGTTGCCTTCGCCCCAGTTGTATGCGGCCAGCGCCAGATACCAGTCGCCGAACATGTCGTGCAGGCGGGACAGGTAGTCGAGCGCGGCGCTCGTCGACGCGAGCACGTCGCGGCGCTCGTCCTGCCACATGTTGCGCTTCAGGTTGTACGTGCGGCCGGTGCCGGGCATGAACTGCCACATGCCGGCCGCCTTCGCGACCGACAGCGCCTGCGGGTTGTACGCGGACTCGATGAACGGCAGCAGCGCGAGCTCGGTCGGCATGTGACGCGCCTCGAGCTCCTCGACGATGTGATACAGGTACTTCTGCGAGCGCTCGGTCATGCGCTGCACGTAATCGGGACGCTGCGTATACCAGGTCGTCTGCATGTCGACGAGATCGCTCTGCAGGTCGGGCATCTGGAAGCCGCGGCGGATGCGCGCCCAGAGATCGGAGTCTGCAGTGGTCAGGTCGCCGACGGATTGCTTGTCGACGTCGACAGTTTCTTTGGCGGTGGCTGATTTACGGAGGTAGTTGGACGTCGCCTGCGAATCGGCGGCGTTGTTGGCGACAGGGGGCTGGCTCGCACACGCGGCGAGTAGCAGTACCACCATCGCACTCAATATAAGTCGCATGAAAATCTCGGCTTCCGACGGCTGGAAATTGCAGGCGATACTACGGAAGTGCGTGCTTCACGTCAATAAAAACACCGAAAACTCAGCGAAATCCTACATTTGGAGCAATTTTTACAGATACCGCTTGAGCTTTGGAGTCCTCCGGAAAACGTCATCGGAACCGGTTTTTCCATTCGCGCATCAGCGTGAATGCCGTCAGACGATCCGTCACCGTTTCGTGCAGCTCGGCCTCGAGCGTCGCGTGGATCGCCGCGCTGTCGGCCCGCATGAACGGGTTGACGGCACGCTCGTGCGCGATCGTGGTCGGCAGCGTCGGCACGCCGCGCGCACGCAGCGCCTGCGCGTCGTCGCGCCACGCGGCCAGTGCCGCATTGCCGGGCTCGCACGCGAGCGCGAAGCGGATGTTCGACAGCGTGTATTCGTGTGCGCAATGCACGCGGGTGTCGCCGGGCAGCGCCGCGAGCGCGTCGAGCGACGCGAGCATCTGCGCGGGCGTGCCTTCGAACAGGCGGCCGCAGCCGCACGAGAACAGCGTGTCGCCGCAGAATACGTGCGGCACCGCGTTGCCCTGCCCGGCCGCGCGTCGACTTGCCGCGCCTTCGCCGGCCGCTTGAAAATACGCGATGTGACCGCGCGTATGGCCCGGCACGTCGAGCACGTCGAACGCGATGGCCGGCGCGTCGAGCGTCACGCGATCGCCGCCTGCAAGGGGCCGCGTGACCACGCCGATCGCTTCGGCCGCGGGGCCGTAAACGGGCAGCGGCGCATCGTCCGGTTGGCTATTGCGCAGCGCCTCGACACCGCCGACGTGGTCGGCATGGTGGTGCGTGAGTAAAATAGCGGTCAACCGCCAGCCTCGTTCGGCAAGAACCCGGCGTACGGGGGCGGCTTCACCCGGGTCGACGGCGATCGCATCGCGGCCGTCCGAGACGAGCCAGATATAGTTGTCTTCGAATGCCGGAACCGGCACGTATTCCAGCTCGTTCATGGGCGCGCAATCATCGTTATGTCTGACCGTCAAATTATAGACTGGCCCGCCTGGACCGACTCGCCGCCCGGCCGCTACGTGCTGGGCTGGGAACAGGCGCAGCTCGACCGGATCGTGTCCGACGTATTCGGATTCCACGCGCTGCAGCTCGGCCTGCCGCAGCTCGACGCACTGCGCGAGAACCGCATGCCGTATCGCGGCCTGGTGCTCGACCCGGCGAGCGGCGCAAGCGCGCCGTACCAGTATCCGTGGGCGGGCGAAGCGCACACGGCAGGCCATGCGCCCGCCGATCGCAGCACGACGTGGTGCGATCTGCTCGACCTGCCGTTCGAATCGCAAAGCGTCGACCTGATCGTGATGCCGCACACGCTCGAATTCACGTCCGACCCGCACCGCCTGCTGCGCGAGGCCGAGCGCGTGCTGATGCCGGAAGGCCAGCTCGTGATCACCGGCTTCAATTCGCTCAGCCTGTGGGGCATGCGGCAGACGTTCGGGCGCATGGCGAACCGCCCGTTCGTGCCGGCCACGCGCGACCAGATCGCATTCATCCGGCTGAAGGACTGGATCAAGCTGCTCGGTTTCGACCTCGAACGCGGCCGCTTCGGCTGCTACCGGCCGCCGCTCGCCACCGACCAGTGGCTGGCCCGCTACGGCTTCATGGAGGCCGCCGGCGACCGCTGGTGGCCGATCTTCGGCGCCGTCTACATGGTGACGGCCGTCAAGCGCGTGCGCGGCATGCGCCTCGTCGGCCCGATCAAGATGAAGAAGCCCGTTCTCGCACCGGGCCTGACGCCGGCGGCCTCCCCGACCACTCATCAAGAACGTTCATGACAACCGACACCATCGACATCTATACCGACGGCGCCTGCAAGGGCAACCCCGGCCCCGGCGGCTGGGGCGCGCTGCTGCGCTACGGCGACAAGGAAAAGGAACTGTACGGCGGCGAGCCGAACACGACCAACAACCGCATGGAGCTGATGGGCGTGATCGCCGCGCTCGAGGCGCTGAAGCGGCCGTGCCACGTGATCGTCCATACCGACTCGCAGTACGTGCAGAAAGGCATCAGCGAGTGGATTCACGGGTGGAAGAAAAAAGGCTGGGTCACCGCGGCGAAGACGCCCGTGAAGAATGCCGACCTGTGGAAGCGGCTCGACGCGCTCGTCGCGCAGCACGAGATCGAGTGGCGCTGGGTCAAGGGCCACGCCGGCCATCCCGAAAACGAGCGTGCGGACGCGCTCGCGAACCGCGGCGTCGAATCGCTGGCCGCCTGACGGCCGGCCGCCTTCTCCTGTTTTTGTTGCTTTTCCCGACATGCGCCAGATCATTCTCGATACCGAAACCACCGGCCTGAACGCCCGCACGGGCGACCGCCTCATCGAAATCGGCTGCGTCGAGCTGCTGAACCGGCGGCTCACCGGCAACAACCTGCACTTCTACGTGAATCCCGAGCGCGACAGCGATCCGGGCGCACTGGCGGTGCACGGCCTCACGACCGAATTCCTGAGCGACAAGCCGAAATTCGCGGAAGTCGCCCACCAGATCCTCGACTTCGTGAAGGACGCCGAGCTGATCATCCACAACGCGCCGTTCGACCTCGGCTTTCTCGATGCCGAATTCGCGCGGCTCGGCCTGCCGCCGTTCTCCGAGCATTGCGGCGGCGTGATCGACACGCTGGTGCAGGCCAAGCAGATGTTCCCCGGCAAGCGCAACTCGCTCGACGCGCTGTGCGACCGCTTCGGCATCAGCAACGCGCACCGCACGCTGCACGGCGCATTGCTCGACTCGGAGCTGCTCGCCGAGGTATATCTCGCGATGACGCGCGGCCAGGACAGCCTCGTGATCGACATGCTCGACGACGCGGGCGCCGACGGCGGCGCCGCGAACGGCCAGCGCGTCTCGCTCGCCGCGCTCGACCTGGCCGTGGTGGCCGCGAGCGACGACGAGCTTGCCGCGCACCAGGCTCAGCTCGACGAGCTCGACAAGTCGGTCAAGGGCACCTGCGTGTGGCGCCAGTCCGCCGCCGCGGATACCGCCGAAGCGGCCTGACGCACACGGCCCGCGCCGCGGCCGCGCTCACGCGCGCGGCTGCAGCGCGATGACGGCCATCCCGCCGAGCGCGAGCACCGCGCCGGCCACGTCCCAGCGGGTCAGCGCGACGCCGTCGATCACCCGCAGCCAGATCAGCGCCACCGCGATGTACACGCCGCCGTACGCGGCATACGTGCGCCCCGCCGCGCTCGGGTGCAGCGTCAGCAGCCACGCGAACAGCGCGAGCGACAGCGCGGCCGGCACCAGCAGCCAGGCCGGGCGGCCGGCCTTCAGCACGAGCCACGGCAGGTAGCAGCCGACGATTTCGGCCAGCGCGGTAGCGGCGAACAGCGCCGCGATCCTCATCAGTTCGGTCATCCGGTTCCTCGCGAATCAGCCCCGTCGCGACGGGCGGCACGGCCGCGCCGCGCGCCGCCGATCATACCCGAGCGGGCCGCGCCGGATGCCCCGCCAGGCGGGCGACCCACGGCAATTTGCACGATCATCCGTCATCGTGCTATCATGTCTCCCGTTTCAACATTCAATCTCTGTCTTTTCGATTTTGAGAGAAGTCCGTCCGCACGACGCGGGCCGGTGCCTCGATCGAAATTGCATCCACAGGAAAGCCCGCCCGACAGGCCCGCTTTTCTCGTTTCGCTGCCCCTCCGGGGCGTTGCCGGAAGCCGGACTCCTCGTCCGCACCGGCATCCGCCGCTTGCATCACGCGGCCCATTCTTCATGAGCGCACTGTCGCGACGGCCCATCGGGCCCGCGTCGAAGCAGCCCCTTGGCCCTTTGCTGCCCGCTGCGCAGCAACCGCTCGATGGTCTGCCCCGACGCGCAGCATGCGACACCGCGCTCGCCGGCAAACCGTGTCGGACGGCCCGCCCGTTCCGGCGCTGTCAAAGGAGTGCATGACCTTGACCGCAACACACGTCAGCCCGACCGCTGTCTCTTCCCCCGCTTCGCCGTCCGGCGACGCCCCGCTCACCGCGGACGACATCACCGTCGTCGACCAGAGCCTGCTCAAGCGCGCCGTCAGTGCGATGGCGATCGGCAATGCGATGGAATGGTTCGACTTCGGCGTCTACAGCTATATCGCCGTCACGCTCGGCAAGGTGTTCTTCCCGTCCAGCAGCCCGTCCGCGCAGTTGCTCGCCACCTTCGGCACGTTCGCCGCCGCGTTCCTCGTGCGCCCGCTCGGCGGCATGGTGTTCGGCCCGCTCGGCGACCGCATCGGCCGCCAGCGCGTGCTCGCCGCCACGATGATCATGATGGCCGTCGGCACCTTCGCGATCGGCCTGATCCCGAGCTATGCGTCGATCGGCATCATGGCCCCGATCCTGCTGCTCGTCGCCCGCCTCGTGCAGGGCTTCTCGACCGGCGGCGAATACGGCGGCGCCGCCACCTTCATCGCCGAGTTCTCGACCGACAAGCGCCGCGGCTTCATGGGCAGCTTTCTCGAGTTCGGCACGCTGATCGGCTATGTGCTGGGCGCGGGCGTCGTCGCGCTGCTCACCGCGTCGCTGTCGCAGGAAGCGCTGCTGTCGTGGGGCTGGCGCGTGCCGTTCCTGATCGCCGGCCCGCTCGGCCTGATCGGTCTCTACATCCGGATGAAGCTGGAGGAAACGCCCGCGTTCAAGCGCCAGGCCGAAGCGCGCGAAGCGCAGGACAAGGCCGTGCCGAAGGCGCGCTTTCGCGAGACGCTGTTCGCCAACTGGCGCGCGCTGCTGCTGTGCGTCGGCCTCGTGCTGATCTTCAACGTGACCGACTACATGGTGCTGTCGTACCTGCCGAGCTTCATGTCGTCGACGCTGCACTTCGACGAATCGCACAGCCTCGTGCTGGTGCTGCTCGTGATGGTGCTGATGATGCCGATGACGCTGTACGCCGGCCGCCTGTCGGACAAGGTCGGCCGCAAGCCGGTGATGCTCGCCGGCTGCGTCGGCCTGCTGGTGCTGTCGATCCCGTCGCTGCTGCTGATCCATGCGGGCACCACCGCGTCGGTGTTCGGCGGCCTGCTGATCCTCGGCGTGCTGCTGTCGTGCTTCACCGGCGTGATGCCGTCGGCGCTGCCCGCGCTGTTCCCGACCGAGATCCGTTACGGCGCGCTCGCGATCGGCTTCAACGTGTCGGTGTCGCTGTTCGGCGGCACGACGCCGCTGGTGACCGCGTGGCTCGTCGACGTGACGCACAACCTGATGATGCCCGCGTATTACATGATGGGCGCCGCGTTGATCGGCATCGTGTCGGTCGTCGCGCTCGCCGAATCCGCGCGCCAGCCGCTGAAGGGCTCGCCGCCGGCCGTCGCGACGCGCCGCGAAGCGCATCAACTCGCTCGCCAGTTGCGCGAGGAGGACGACGAATCGGAGGTCTACGGCGTCGCGACGCCGGCCCGCGCGTAAGCATCGCTCAATGAAAAAGCCCCGGCCGAAGCCGGGGCCCGATCGAAACCGATCCCGCCCGACCGGCTTGCGCCGGCCGGGCTTTTTTTCATTCGATCGACGCGAACGCGCTCATGCCCGCGCTTCGCAGTCACGGCAGAAGATCAGCGCGCGCGACCGCGACACGGCCGCCTGCGCACCGCGCGCCGCGACGATCAGCCCGACCTGGCCGAGATTGAAATCGCGCTCGACCATCAGTTGCGTCAGCGCGGCAAGCGGCAACACGACGGACGGGTGGTACAGGCTCGACTCGATCAGGGCTTTCATCATCGGCTCCATCTGGCAATGCGTGATTTGATGGAGTGGATTCTAGGGATCGGTCGACGCCGGATAAACAGCGCGAATGCGAAGTCACTTGTCAGCCGTCGAGAACAATCGGCTGCGGCTTGCCGGACAAGGCCGCGCGGCGGCCGACAGCGGTATGCGAGCGCCCGGCGGGCCGCTTCGAAGCCGAGGGCCCGTTCACGCCAGTAACGGGCTTGCGCCGGCCCTACGCGAGCGGCGTTTCGACGAACGCCGGCAGCGCTTCGGCGCGCGCGGAATGCGCGGCGAGCGCCGGATAACGGGCCGGATCGATCCGCGCGAGCACCGGGTAGTCGGCCGCCATGAACTGCGTGAAGCGCCACGCCACCGCGACCGTCACGTCCGACTGCAACGGTCGTGCGCCGCCGAACCAGCCGTCCGTGGCGGCGGCCAGCGGCTCCAGCGCGCCGTACGCGCCTTCGAGCTGGCTCAGCACGCGTTCGATCCATGGCTCATGCTGCCTGTCCGACGGGCGCAGCGCCTGCTCGTAGACGAGCTGCACGGTTTTCTCGGCCGCGGCGAGCGCGAACCCGATCGGCACCAGCGCGCGCAGCCGGGCATCGACGGCGTCGGGCAACAGGCGCCGCTCCGGCTCGGCCAGGTGGTCGAGATAGTCGACGATCAGCGACGAGTCGAGCAGCGTCGCGCCGCCGTCGGTCACGAGCGTCGGCGCCTTGACGGCCGGGTTGAGCGTCCTGAACCGTTCGAGATGACGGAACACCGAAATCGACTCGTGTTCGAACGGCAGGTCGAGCAGCTTCGCCGAAATGGCGACACGGCGTACGAACGGGGAATCCAGCATGCCGATCAGCTTCATCGCAAACGCTCCGTTTCGAGGGAATGGGACCGACGACTGTAGCAGCGTCGCGCGGCGGCGCCTAGCGCGCCCGTTCGCGTGATGCAGATCAGCCGCCCGCACATCCGGCTCCCGCTGCCCGGCCACAGTGACCATAATGCAGATTCACGCTCCTTCCGCCCCAGGGTCCGCCATGTGGTATGCCGTCGTCGAGCAGCAGCGGGAATGGATGCGCGCATGGCGCGCGGCGACGCGGTACGCGTTCGACGCATGGCCCGCGGCGTCGCTGCCGCATGCCGCTTCGTCGTGCTACGACGACCTGTTCGAGCCGCTGCTCGGCCCGCAGGCCGCGCCACCGGGCTTCGACCTCGCGTGGCCCGCCGTCGGCGAGCAGGTCGTCGCGCACACGCCGTTTTGCGACCTGCGGCGCTTCGCGCACGACGACGCGCGCCGCACGGTGCTGCTGTGCGCGCCGCTCGTCGGGCACGCGGCCGTGATGATGCGGGAAACCGCCGAAACGCTGCTCGCGGACGGCGACGTCTGCGTGACCGACTGGCGCAATGCGCGCGACGTGCCGCTCGCGGCGGGCCGTTTCGGGCTCGACGAGTACGTCGCGATGCTCGACGACTTCGTCGGCATGCTCCAGCGCGACGCCCGGCCGCTGCACGTCGTCGCCGTGTGCCAGGCGACCGTGCCGGCGCTCGGCGCCCTCGCGCTGCGTGCCGCGCGCGGGCTCGCGCCGCCCGCGAGCGTCACGCTGATCGGCGGCCCGATCGATGCGCGCCCGAACCCGAGCGCGCTCGGCGCCGCGGCCGCCGCCCATTCGCTCGACTGGTGCCGGCGCCACCTGATCGACGTCGTGCCGCCCGGCTTCGCCGGGCACGGTCGCCACGTGTTTCCGACCTATCTGCAACAGGGCGAGATC
This sequence comes from Burkholderia semiarida, assembly GCF_029268935.1. NCBI lineage: Bacteria > Pseudomonadati > Pseudomonadota > Betaproteobacteria > Burkholderiales > Burkholderiaceae > Burkholderia > Burkholderia semiarida. The sequence goes on from NZ_JAHLCL010000007.1 coordinate 1,204,662, forward strand.
GCGCTGCTGTATCCACAACGCTTCCTGACGCTGATCGAGACCTACGCGCTCGCCGCTTCCCGCTTCGACATGACCGGACTCGCCGACGCACGGCGGGCGCTGCGCGAATACACCGCGCTGCTCGACATGCCGGCCGACTATTTCCTCGACACGGTCGACGTCGTGTTCCAGCGCATGCTGCTCGCGACCGGCGCGTGGCGCGTGCGCGGCCGGCGCGTCGAACCGGCCGCGCTGCGCGACGCCGCGCTGCTGACCGTCGAAGGCGCCTGCGACGCGGTCACGGGCGCCGGCCAGACGCATGCGGCGCTCGACCTGTGCAGCGGCCTCTGCGCCGACGAGCGCCATCGCGTCGACATCGACGATTGCGATCACTACGGGCTGTTTACGGGGCCTCGCTGGCACGGCAACGTCCATCCGGCGCTGCAGCGCGTGTTCGCGCTGGCGGAAGCCCGCCGACCGCGCCAGCGCCCGCGCCGAAGCCGTCGGACATGACCCCGTGTCAGGGGCGCGTCAGGTCGAGCAGCGCGCGCACCTCGTCGTCGCTCGTCTGATCGAAGCGCGCGTAGAACTGGCTGATCCCGAAGAACCGTAGCGGCTGCGACACCGCGACGAACGCGTCGGCCAGACCGTCGAACGCATGCGCGGCCCCCGCCGGCGCCACCGGCACCGCCGCGACGATGCGCGCCGGGTGGCGCTCGCGCAGCGCCTGCAGCGCGACACGCATCGATGCGCCGGTCGCGACACCATCGTCGACGACGATCGCGAGGCGCCCTTCCACCGCCAGCGGCGGCGCGGCGCCACGATACAGCGCTTCGCGGCGATGCAATTCGGCCGTCTCGCGCGCGATCACGTCGGCGAGTTGCGCGTCCGATACGTCCATCGCGCGGATCGTCGAGCGTTGCAGATGTGTCGCGCCGCCCGTCGCGATCGCGCCCATCGCGAGCTCGGGGTCGAACGGCACGCCGAGCTTGCGCACGACCAGCACGTCGAGCGGCGCGCGCAGCGCGCACGCGACCGGATACGCGACGGGCACGCCGCCGCGCGGCAGCGCGAGCACGACGACATCGCCGCGCCCCGCGTATTCGCGCAACGCGTCGGCCAACTGGCGGCCGGCCTCGGCGCGATCGGCAAAACTGGGTTCGGTCACGATCGCCTCCCTGCCGTTGCGCCGGATGCGCGCAACCCGCGCCGGCGCCTGTCAACGAGCATGGTTCATCGGGCGCACCGACGCAAGCCGGGTCAAACCGGCGCGCGACGCGCCGGAGGAAGGTCAGAGGCCGGCGGCCTGCCGGTACAGCCGCCAGAACGACTGCGCGTAGGACTGCGCCAGTTCGGGCGCGCGTCGGAACACGTTCACCGTGTCGGCCCGCTCGGCCGCGCCGTCGGACAGCGTCGTCAGCGCGACGCTGTCGTCGACGATCACGAAGCGCGACGCGGGGCCGCCGTGCCGCGAATCGATCGCGACGTCGATGCCAGCGGATTTCAGATAGCCGGCGCCGCTGGTCTTGCCCGCGCGCGGCGGGCGCACCAGCACGACGCGTACCTCGATCCCGCGCGCGCGGGCCGCGCGCAGCGCGCTCGCGACCGCCGGCGACACCTGCGTGTAGCCGGCCAGCAGCACGCGGCGCTGCGCCTGTTCGATCAGATCGACGGTCGCGTCGACCGCCGCGTTGTCATACGAAAAGTACGTGCCGACCGATGCGGCGTCGGACGGAATCTGGCTGGCGTGGACACTCGTCGCGCAGCAGAACGCGGCGAGCAGGATGGCGGCTGGTCTCATGGCGGGCGCCATTGTAGCGACGCCAATTCGCGTGGCAAGAGGCGGCCGCGACGCTGCTGCGCCGGCGCAACACACCGTGCGAAAGCGGTGCCCGACAGCTGGGTTTCAAGCCGGGTTTCGACCGGGTTTCGACCCGTCGGTCAGCCGCCGGCGGCGCGCGCGAGCCAGCTCGTCACGCCGTCGACGGAACGGAAATCCGCGAGGCTGCGCGCCGGCAGCGCGGGATATGCGCCGCCGGCCATCTCGGCCAGCGCGCGCCCCGGGCCGAGTTCGAGAAACGCCGTGGCGCCGGCCTCGACGCACGCCGCCAGACAGGCCGCCCATTCGACCGGCTCCGCGATCTGCCGCGCGAGCTTGTCGAGGCCCGTGTCGACGTCGAGCACCGACGCGCCGTCGATCCCCGAGAACAGCCGCGTGCCGGGCAGCGGCCGGCGCACGCGCGTCGCGGCCAGCGTCGCGCGGAATGCCGGCACGGCCGCCGCGAGCCGGCGCGTGTGCGACGCGATCCGCACGCAGACGGGCGCGACGCGCAGCGCACCGGCTCGCAGCGCGGCGTCGGCCACGGCATCGACATCGGCGTGCCGCCCCGCGACCACGAACGCATCGCCGGGGTTCGCGATCGCAATGGCCGCGTCGCGACCGTCGCACAGCCGCGCCAGCTGCGTGCGCGTCAGGCCGCGCACGAACACCATTCGCTCGTCGCCGCCGCTCGCGGCATCCATCGCGCGTGCACGCGCATCGGCCAGATCGAGCGCGTCGTGCGGGTCGATCATCCCCGCGACACTCCACGAGCCGACCTCGCCGACGCTGTAGCCGGCGACGCAGCGCCGGCGCGGCCACACCGCGTCGAGCAGTGAAGCCGCCGCGAGCGCGTGGAGCGTGCAGAGAATCTGCGCGGCGCGGTTTTCCGTCAGCGCGTCGGGCCCGGCCTGCCGGACCCACGTGCGCGGATCGTCGCCGAGCAGCCGGCCCGCATGCGCGAACAAAGCGTCGGCCTGCGGCGCCGCCCCGGTCAGGTCGAACATGTCGGCGCGCTGTGCGCCTTGCCCCGAACACAGGATGGCCAGCGTCATCGCACGTGCCCTTCGGCTTCGAGCACATCGACGAACACGCTCATCGCGAGCAGGTCAGCTGCCCCGCCGGGGCTCAGCCGGCGCGCGACGAACGCCCGATGCGCGGCCGCCGCGCGCAGCCGCCAGTCGCGCGCCCGCACGCCGCCACGCGCGACGAACGCACGGGCGGTCGCGCGGGCGAAATCGAGGCCGTCCTGCCCGCCCCGGTGCAGCAGATTCGTGTCGTCGAGCGCGGCGATCAGCGCGAAGCATGCGGCGACCCGCGCGGCTTCCGGATCGTCCGGCAGGTCGCGCCGGGCGCGGCGCAGCGCGGGCAAGCCGACCGCGTACACGGTCGGGAAGCCGTCGGCCGCCTCGCGACGCGCACCGCCGACACCGTAGCGGCGGCTCGCGCGCTCGCCGTGGCTGTCCGGCAGACGCGGGCCGCCAAGGATCTCGGCGCCCCAGCGACGCGATACGAACGCGCCGAGCGTCGTCCCGGCCGGCGCGCCCGGCAGCGCGCGCCGGCCGGCGGCCGCGCACAGCAGCCCGAGCCCGAAGATCGCGCCGCGATGCGTATTGACGCCGCCGGTCGCGGCGAGCATCGCGTGCTCGGCGCGCAGGCCGATCTTGCGCAGCACGGCCATGTCGGCGTCGCGTGCGCCGGCGTCGACGAGTTCCGCGAAGTACGGCCGCAGCACGGCGGCGCTGCGCGCGAACATTGCGGCATCCATGTCCGTATGACTGCCGGTGTCGACGTGACTGACGAGGCCCGGCTTCGGATAGGTATCGATCTCGAGCACGAGGCTGCGCTCGGCCAGCGCGGCGATGCGCTCGGCATCGGACGGCGCGGCGACGCGGCAGGCGGCTCGTGCGTTCACCGCGTGCCTCCGGTGAAGGCGTCGGCGCGCATCAGTTCGACGGCGATCGCCGTCTTCACCGCGACGTCGGGCATCCGCGCGTGCAGTTCGCGCCAGTTGACGCCCGCGCCGTCGTCGCGCAGCAGTTCGCCGTCGATGCGCATCGGCGCGCGCGCGTCGATCGCCGCGAGACCGTCGAGCAGCGGCGCGAGCGACGCGGCGTCCGGCAGCGGAAACACGATGTCCAGATCGGACGATGCGCTCAGGTAAGAGTCACCCGTCAGCGCCTGCCATGCAAGGCTGCCGAACACGCGCCCCTGCACGCCGCAGCGCGCGCCGAGCGCATCGAGCTCGCGCAGCAGCGCATGCCAGGCCGCGGGCGCGGCGGCGAGCACGTCGGTCAACGTGGGAAGCGGGCCGACCGTCGCGAGCGCGTCGGCGGTCACGTTCAGCGCGATGCGCCGCTTGCCCGCCGACGGCGGCAGCGGCAGGCCGAGCGGCACGCGGCCGGCGTCAGCTTCATCCGGCGACGCGCGACGCACGATCAGCGGTCGGCCGTGTTCGGCCCATGCGCGCACGAGCGGATCGCTCGCGAGCGCGGGGTCGCGGGCAAAGGCCGCGCCCCACCCGGCCGCCGTCAGCGTGACGAGCGTGTGGCGGCGCAGCGGCAGCTCAGCGTGCGGCACGCGCGAGTGCCTCGACGCGGGCGGCGACGTCGGTCGCGACCGGCCGGCCGCGCGCCGCGCGCCGATCGATGCGCTCGGCCGGCTTGCCGAGCCATTCGCCGACCTGCGCGTCGAGCGCGCGGGACGGATCGAGCACGGCGTCGACGGCGCCCATCTTCACGAGGTTGTCGAGCCCCGGCGCGAACACCGGCGTCGAACGCGCCATCTCCTTCAGCACGTCGATCGGCAGCTTGGTCACGCGCGACATCGACGGCAGGTCCATCACCTCCGGCTCGGCGCCCGGCACCGCGAGCAGCGTGCGCGTCGCGAGCGCGGTCGCGATGAATGCGCCAGCCGCCGTGTGGCCGTACAGCACGCCGATCGTCCGGTGTCCGGCGAGATCCGCGTGCATCAGGCATTTCGCGAGATGCGACAGCCCTTCGTTCAGGCCGAGCAGCTCGTCGCGCTTGCTCATCCGCTGGCTGTCGCTGTCGACCAGCACGAGGATCGGCGTGTCGCCGCCGCGCGCGACCGTGTCGAGCACGCGCGACGCCAGCGTCAGCGCCTCGTCGATGCCGAACGGCAAGCGATCGGCCACACCGATCACGTCGACGCGCGTACCGGCCAGTTCCGCGTGGCCCGTCAGCAGGCCGCCATGACGCGCAATCGAATGGCCGACGGGAAACAGCGCGTTCAGTACTTCATCGAGCGTCATGCCGGGCCTCCTGTAACTGGTCGGCGAGCTTCGCGAATTCCTCGTCGGGCATGCCGGGAATCGCTTCCGGCTTGTCGGCGCCGAGCGCACGCCACACGTCGAGCGCATCCTCGCAGCCGCCGAACCGTTCGATCCGCGCTTCGAGACGCGCCTGTTCCGCGCGCAGCATCGCCGCATCGAACGCCGGCGCGCGGCCGATCAGATCGAGCGCGGCCGCGCGAAACGCGTCCGGTGTATCGGCCACGTAGCGATCGGCGCCGCCGATCAGCCGCCGGTGCTTGCCGCCCATCGTGCGCCAGATCAGCGCGCGATCCTTCGAGTCGAATTCCTCGACGCCGCGATTGGTCTCGATCACTTCGGGGCCCGACACGCTGATGCGCCCCTGTTCCGACACCGCGAGCGCCGAACAGCACGCGGCGAGCAGCCCGCCGCCGCCGTAGCAGCCCGCGCGCCCGCCGATCAGCCCGATCACCGGCACGCCGGCCGCACGCGCGTCGACGAGCGCGCGCATGATCTCGGCGATCGCGAGCTCGCCCGCGTTCGCTTCCTGCAGCCGCACGCCGCCCGTATCGAACAGGATCAGCACCGGCTTGCCGACGTCGCGTGCGGCGCGCAGCAGCCCGGTGAGCTTCGCGCCGTGCACTTCGCCGAAAGCGCCGCCCATGAAGCGGCCTTCCTGCGCGGCGACGAACACCGGGCGGCCGTCGAGCCGGCCATGGCCGACCACCATCCCGTCGTCGAACTGCCGCGGCAGGTCGAACAGCGGCAGGTGCGGGCTCGTCACGCGCTCGGCCGGCCCGAGGAATTCGCTGAAACTGCCCGCGTCGAGCAGCCCGTCGATGCGCTGTCGCGCCGATGCTTCGTACCAGCTCGCCGCGTTCGGGACGAACGCCGGCGCGTCGTGGATCGCGTCGCTCATCATGCGTCTCCCTCGATCGCGCGCACGGCCTGCGCGAGCCGCAGCGACACCATGTCGGGCCGCGCGCCGCCGTCGTTGATCGACAGCTTCAGGCCGCCCGGCGTGCGCCGTTCGACGAAATCCGACACGACGGCCTGCCAGACCGCGCCGAAGCCGACGGCCGCAGTGCGGATGTCGATCTCGCATTCGTTGCCCGGCAGCACGCGCTCGACGAGCACCTCGAGATTGCCGGACGCGACCACGCCGACGAGCGCCGCGGCCTGCTCGCCCTTCGCGCGTTCGCGCGCGGTGAAGCGGTAGTTCAACTGTTCCATGCCCTCTTCCTCACCAGTTGCGGAACCGGGCCGGCGGCGCATAGAGCCCGCCCGACCAGTGCACGAGATCCTTGATCGAACGCGCGGCGAGCCAGCGGCGGTCGGCGTCGAGCGGATCGATGCCGAGATCCTCCGGGCGGCGGATCACACCGCGTTCACGCAGCCGCTCGACCATCCTCTTGTCGCGGCCACGGCCGACGTCCGTGTAGCCGGCCACGCCGCGAATCGCATGCTCGCGTTCGTCCTTGTCGCGGCACATCAGCAGGTTCGCGATCCCTTCCTCGGTGACGATGTGCGTGACGTCGTCGCCGTAGACCATGATCGGCGCGAGGTCGAGCTGCAGCTTGTCGGCGAGCTTCAGCGCGTCGAGCTTCTCGACGAACATCGGCACGTTCTTGTCGCCGAACGTCTCGCCGATCTGCACGACCAGCTTGCGGCCGCGCCGCAGCGCCGCCGGCGTGTCCGGGTCGGCTTCCGCGCCGGCCTTCAGCCACGGCTCGCTCGGATGGCGCCGGCCGCGCGCATCGCTGCCCATGTTCGGCGCGCCGCCGAAGCCGGCGATCCGCTCGGCCGTGACCGTCGACGAATGGCCGGACAGGTCGATCTGCAGCGTCGAGCCGATGAACATGTCGCACGCATAGAGGCCGGCCGTCTGGCAGAACGCGCGGTTCGAGCGCAGCGACCCGTCGGGGCCCGTGAACCACACGTCGGAGCGCGCGCGGATGTAGTCGTCCATCCCGACCTCGGAGCCGAAGCAGTGGATCTGCTCGACCCAGCCCGATTCGATCGCGGGGATCAGCGTCGGATGCGGATTGAGCGCCCAGTGCGTGCAGACCTTGCCCTTCAGCCCGAGCTTCGCGCCGTAGGTGGGCAGCAGCAGCTCGATCGCGGCCGTGTTGAAGCCGATCCCGTGGTTCAGGCGCTTGATCCCGTACGGCTCGTAGAGGCCCTTGATCGCGAGCATCGCGGTCAGGATCTGCGTCTCGGTGATCGCGGCCGGATCGCGCGTGAACAGCGGCTCGACGTAGAACGGCCGGCCGGCCTCGACGACGAAATGCACGCGGTCGCCCGGGATGTCGACGCGCGGCACCTTGTCGACGATGCGGTCGACCTGGGCGATCACGATGCCGTCCTTGAACGCGGTCGCCTCGACGACGGTCGGCGTGTCCTCGGTGTTCGGGCCCGTGTACAGGTTGCCGTCGGCGTCGGCGCTCACGGCCGCGATCAGCGCGACCTGCGGCGTGAGATCGATGAAGTAGCGGGCGAACAGTTCGAGATAGGTATGCACCGCGCCGAGCGCGATCTTGCCGCCGAACAGCAGCTTCGCGATGCGCTGCGATTGCGGGCCCGAATACGCGAAGTCGAGCCGCTTCGCGATCCCGCGCTCGAACACGTCGAGATGCTCGGGCAGCACGACGCCCGACTGCACCATGTGCAGGTCGTGGATCTTCGCGCTATCGACGTCGGCGAGCGCGACGGCGAGCAAGTCGGCCTGCTTCTGGTTGTCGCCTTCGAGGCACACGCGATCGCCGGGCCGCAGCACCGCTTCGAGCAACGCGACGGTGTCGCGCGCATCGACCCGCTTGCCCCGCGCGTAAGCCGCGCCGGCCGCGAGCCGGGCATCGCGCGCTTGCCGCGCGTGATTCCATCCGGTCATGAACAGTTCTCCGCTTCGATGGTTCAGCGGCATTCTAAGCCTGGCGCCGCTGTCGATTGATGATGTTGCCGAATGCGACTCAGAGGACGCCGCGATGGATGCGGCCCGCGCACGGGCCACTCGCATGGCCCCTCGCATGGCCTCACGCGCCGACCAGCGCGCGCGTCGTGAAGAACAGCACCGACGGCCCGAGCAGGCAGCCCACGCCGGTATGGAACGTCGCGACCAGCGCACCGTACGGGACGAGCCGGCGATCGGTCGCGGCAAGGCCGGCGCTCACGCCGCTGACGGTGCCGGCCAGCCCGCCGAAGATCATCGCGGAGCGCGGCGTCTTCAGCCCCATGAAATTGGCCGCGACCGGCGTGCCGACCATCACGATGATCGCCTTCACGAGCCCCGTCGCGATGCTGAGCGCGATCACGTCGGAGCTCGCGCCGATCGCCGCGCCCGTGACGGGCCCGACGATGTAGGTGACGGCGCCCGCGCCGATCGTCGTCATGCTGACCGCATCGGTATAGCCGAACGCACGCGCGACGCACGCGCCGACGATGAACGGCAGCACGGTGCCGAGCAGCAGCGACACGACGCCGACGAGCCCGGCCTTGCGCGCCTCGGTCGGCTGCACTTCGAACGCGGTCGCGACGATCGCGAAATCGCGCAGCATCGCGCCGCCCATCAGGCCGATGCCGGCGAACAGCTTGACGTCGGCCAGCCCCTTCTCGCCTCCGGTGAATGCGCCGCCGACGTAGGCGAGCACGAGGCCGATCACGATCGCGATCGCCGAGCCGTGCACGCGGCCGAACGTGAGCTTGCGCGACGCGATCGACGACAGCCACATGATCAGGCCGACCAGCGCGAACGACGCGACGAGCCCGTTGTGGGCGACGGTTTTTTCGAGCATCTGCAGCATGGCGGCCTCCGTTACCGTTCTTCGAATTGCGGCACGCCCGCGAAGGCCGTGTCGTCGCGGCCCGTGCGCGCGAGCACCGCGATGCAGCATGCGCAGATCGCGACCGCGCCGACGGCGGCCAGCAGCGCGACCGGCCCGCCCTTGAGCGCGGCGACGACGTTCTGGTTCGCGGCCATCGCGACGACGACCGGGATGTACATCGCCCCCCAGAAGCCGACGCCCGCTTCGGTCTCCTTCGGCAGCCAGCCGCGCCGGTGCAGCCACAGGCGCAGGCAGATCAGCAGCAGCATCGCGATACCGACGCCGCCGACGTTGGTCTTCACGCCGATCGCGCTGCCGAGCAGGTCGCCGAGAAACAGTCCGGCCAGGTGGCAGAACGCCAGCAGCGCGGTTCCATAGATGATCATGAGTCGTCTCCAGTCTCTTCGTGACGGGCGCCTGACGCGTGCGGGAGCCAGGCCCGCACGCCGATCCCGGGCGGACTGTGTGTCTCCTGCGGCGGGGCGCCGCGGCCCGGCGGCTCGTCGTGCGAGCGCGTTCTCGGGGTCGATGGGATGATGCGGTTTCGGGCCGGACGCCGGATGGCTTAGACTGATCGATGCAGCCGGCGGCGCGACACGGGCTACGCGTCCGGTGTCCCCCGTTTCGCGGAGGCCGCACGGGCGCGTGATCCGATACTAGCGCCGCAAAATCCGGCCATTTATGAAGTTGTCGAAACCGATTCAGTGGATTTAGCAATGCGTCCGTTACCGCCCGAATTGCTGCGCAGCTTCGTCGCCGTCGCCCAGTCCGGCAGCTTCACCGCCGCGTCCGAGCGCGTGAACCTGTCTCAATCGACCGTCAGCCAGCATATCCGCCGCCTCGAGGAGCTGCTCGACCGGCCGCTGTTCGAGCGCGACACGCGCAACGTGCACCTGTCGCAGCACGGCGACGCGCTGTTCCGCTACGCGGTGCGAATTCTCGAACTGATGGACGAGGCCGTCACGTCGGTATGCGGGCCGCCGCTGTCGGGCAAGGTGCGGCTCGCGATGTCGGAGGATTTCGCGTCGGCGCACCTGACGGCCGCGCTCGCGAGCTTCGTGCAGCGCAACCCGGACGTCGAGCTCGCGATCTCGACCGGGCTGTCGGGCGACCTGTTCGACGCGCTCGACGAAGGCCGGCACGATCTCGTGTTCGCGAAGCGCATCGCCGGCAGCCGGCGCGGCCGCGTGATCCGCAGCGAACCGCTGTACTGGTGCACCGGCCCCGATTCGCGGATCACCGGCCACGAGGCCGTGCTGCCGCTCGCGATGCATCCGGAGCCGAGCGTGTCGCGCCGGCGCGTGCTCGAATCGCTCGAAGCCGTCGGGCGGCCGTACCGGATCGCCGTCGTGAGCAGCAGCATCGCGGTGTTGCGGGCGGCCGCGAGCGCGGGGCTCGGCGTCAGCGCGTTCGCCGGCTACGTGATCCCGGCCGGGCTCGCGCGGCTCGACGCGGGGCTGCCGGAGCTCGGCGAACTCGAATACGTGATCGACCGCCCGGCGGCCGCGTCGCGCTCGACGCTCGCGCTGGAAGCCACGCTGATCGCGGCGGCGGCCGAGTTGTAACGGCACCGCACGGGGCGCGGTCGCGCCCGCACCTGACAGCGTTGCCCGGAACGCGTCATCGTCCGCGCAGCACGCGCTCGCGACAATGGGACCCAACGGAATGCACCGCACATCGCCGCGCGCATCCGCTACCCCGTCCCCTTGATCGGAGCCCGCCATGAACAACGCCCTGCGATTCGCCGTCGCGACCGCCGCAGCCGCCTTGCTGTCCCCCGCCTTTGCCCAGACCGACGCGTCGGCCCCCGCACAGGGCCTGACGCGCGCGGAAGTCATCGAGCAGCTCAAGCAGGCCTATCTCGACGGCGAACTGCCGACCAACGACGGCAACTATCCGCCAAACGCCGCGACGCGCGCACGCAACCGCGAACTCGTGCAGGCCGTGAGCCCCGCGTGGCTGGCCCACGTGCCGCCCGCCAGCCAGGGGACGTCGCAGCAATAACCGACGCCGCCGCGCGTGCACGACCGGACCAGGATCAAGGCAGGAAGCTGCGGCGCCGCGCGTCGATCAGCTCGACGAGCAGCCGGTCGCGCTCGGCCGCCAGCGCCTGCATCGAGCGCTCGCCCTGGATCGCGCGCAGTTCGTCGGTCAGCTTGCGATCGACCTCCGGATCGAACGACGGCGTGCCGAGGTCGTCCCACCAGCTCGCGATCGGCCCCGACAGGTGTTCGAGGAAGTGCGCGATCCCGCCCGCGCCGCCGCCGAGGTGATAGGTCAGGCACTGCCCCATCAGCCCCCAGCGCAGGCCGGGGCCCCACGCGACGGCCTTGTCCGCATCGGCGACGCTCACGACGCCTTCGCCGACGAGGTGATACACCTCGCGGAACAGCGCGGCCGCGAGCCGGTTCGCGACGTGGCCGGTCATCTCCTTGTTCAGCACGATCGTCTGCTTGCCGAGCGCATCGTAGAACTGCTTCACGCGCGCGATCACGTCGGGGTCCGTCGCATCGCCGCCGACCAGCTCGACGAGCGGGATCAGGTGCGGCGGATTGAACGGATGCGCGATCAGGCAGCGCTCCGGATGCTTCGCGCACGCGGTCTGGATCTCGGACATCTTCAGGCCCGACGAACTCGACGCGATCGGCACGTGCGCGGGCAGCACGTCGTCCATCTGGCGATAGAGCGCGCGCTTCAGGTCGAGTCGCTCGGGGCCGTTCTCCTGCACGAAGTCGACGCCGTCGAGCGCGCGCACGAGATCGGCGTCGAACGACAGCCGCGCGGCAAGTTCGGCGGCCCGCTCGCCGAGGAAGGCGGCGAGCGCGTCGCGCAGCCGCTGGTCGGCCTGCGGCGCCGGGTCGGTCGCGACGACGTCGAAGCCCTGCGTCAGGTAGAAAGCGGCCCAGCTCGCGCCGATCACGCCGGCGCCGACGATCGCGATACGTCGAATGTCCATGGTTGTCCCGTGTGGTTGGTCTGCGGATATGCCGCGGCGATTGTCGCATCGAATCCCGTGCGCATGCGTCGACGCGAGGATTGCACATGCCCTCTTGAAATGCGCGGCGGCGGCCACTAATTAAGCGTCGTCGGGCAGTGCCGCATCCAACGCACCGCCCCCGTTATCGACCCCGTGGAGCCCCCGTCGCGCCCGCCGCAGGCGTCGCGCGGTCACGTCTCCCGCGTTCCCTGTTCAGGAGGACCAACATGAGCGGTATCCATCACGGCTACGATCTGTTCGACGAATTCGCCCGCGTGCAGCGGCAGATGGCGAGCCTGCTCGGCGAGCGCCCGTCCGGCATCCGTGCGGGGCGCGCCGGCGCGTTTCCCGCACTCAACGTCGGCGCCACCGACGATGCGATCGAGATCGTCGCGTTCGCACCCGGCATGGCCGCGAGCGACTTCGACGTGTCGATCGACAAGGATCTGCTGACGATCAGCGGCGAGCGCAAGCCGGCGCCGCGCGAAGGCGACGACGTGCGCACGTATGCGCAGGAGCGCTTTCACGGCGCGTTCCGCCGCGTGGTCGAATTGCCGCGCGACGCGGACCCCGACCAGGTCGGCGCCCGCTACGAGAACGGCTGCCTGCTGATTCGCGTCGGCCGGCGCGAAGCATCGAAGCCGCGTGCGATCACGATTCAGTAATCTTCAGGATACCGACATGAACACGAACCCGACCCTGGCCGAACGCCACCCGAGCACCGTTCACGCTGCCGCCGCCGAAGCCGCGCGCCGGCCCGCGATCACGCCGTCCGTCGACATCGTCGAGGACGCGCGCGGCGTCACGCTGCGGGCCGACCTGCCCGGCGTGCCGCGCGACAACCTCGACGTGAAGGTGCACGACAATACGCTGACGATCGAAGCCGCGACGCAATTCGACGCGCCGGCCGACCTGCGCATGCGGCACGCGGAAGTACGCGCGACGCGCTATGCACGGTCGTTCGTGCTGAGCGCCGACCTCGACACGTCGCGGATCGACGCGAACCTGCGCGACGGCGTGCTGACGCTGACGATTCCGCGCCGCGAGGAAACGCGTCCGCGCCGCATCGACGTGACGGCCGGCCATGCGTAAGCATCGGCGCGTGTGCTGACGCGACGCGCATGAAAAATCCCCGCCCCGGCGCGATGCCGGGCGGGGATTTTTTACATCGGGCCGCGCGCGTTCGGGCACGCGAACCGCCGCTTCAATCGAAATCGAACAGGTCGAACACCGACTTCTTGCGACGCCGGCCGTCGTGCCGATCACGCTCGTCGTGCGAGCGGCCGTCGCGCCCCCAGCCGTCGTCGCGGCCGCGCGGCGCGGGCGCATCGTGTTGGGCCGGCGCGGCGTCGCGGCGAACCGGCGCGTCACCGGTTTCGCGGGCGATCAGCTTGTCGAGTTCGCCGCGATCGAGCCACACGCCGCGGCAGGTCGGACAGTAGTCGATCTCGATCGACTGGCGCTCGGCCATCAGCAGGTCGGGCGTCTTGCAGACAGGACATTTCATCGCGTTTCTCCTTTCCGTGCGAATTTCATCCGGATTCCGTATGAGGCGCGCGAGCCGGCCGCCGCGGCGGCCGGCATCCCGCGTGCCGCGTCAGTCGCGCGCCGCGTGCGCGGCCCGCTTCGCCTTCGCACGCCGCGCGAGCATGTTCATGCCCTCGACGAACGCCGAGAAGGCCATCGCCGCATAGATGTACCCCTTCGGCACGTGCGACCCGAACCCTTCGGCGATCAGCGTCATGCCGATCACGACCAGGAACGACAGCGCGAGCATCACGATCGTCGGGTTGCGGTCGATGAAGCGTGCGAGCGGCTGCGCTGCGAACAGCATCACGGTCACCGCGACGATCACGGCGACGAACATGATCGGGACGTGCTCGGTCATGCCGATCGCGGTCACGATGCTGTCGATCGAGAACACGATGTCGAGCATCACGATCTGGCCGATCGCGGCCCACATCGTCAGGCCGGCCGCGCCGGCGGCCCCGCCCGCGCCGTCGCCGTCATGCGACACGTGGTGATGGATCTCGGTGGTCGCCTTCCACACGAGGAACAGGCCGCCCGACAGCAGGATCATGTCGCGCCACGAGAACGCATGGTCGAACAGCGTGAACACGGGTTCGGTGAGGCTCGCGATCCACGCGACGCTGCCGAGCAGCGCGAGGCGCATCACCAGCGCGAGCGCGATGCCGAGGCGCTGCGTGCGTGCGCGCTGCGCTTCGGGCAGCTTGTTGCTGAGGATCGAGATGAAGATCAGGTTGTCGATGCCGAGCACGACTTCCATCACGACGAGCGTCAGGAGCGCGGCCCAGACGGCGGGGTCGGTGGCAAGCGTCAGCAGATAGTCCATGGGATGGGCGGATACGAAAGTGGAAAACCCGATGATATGCCGCTCCGTACTTCGGAAAAATCAGAGAGAATCTGACTTCAGGTTCGTTTTTTTCGATATATCGCGCGCCGATGCTGAATTTTCGCCATCTGTACTATTTCTGGGTCGTCGTGAAGGAAGGCGGTTTCGCGCGCGCGGCCGGCCGGCTGGACATGGCCGTGCAGACGATCAGCGCGCAGGTGCGCGAGCTGGAGAAATCGCTCGGGCACCAGTTGCTGCGCCCGGCCGGGCGCGGCGTCGCGATGACCGACGCCGGGCAGGCCGCCTTCGCGCGCGCGGAGGTCATCTTCGAGATGGGCCGGCTGATTCCCGACGACGTGCGCGCGGCGGCCAGCCGGCCGACCGTGCGGCTCGCGGTCGGCCTCGCGGACGGCATCTCCAAGCTCGCCGCGCACGCGATCCTGGCCCCCGTGCTCGACACGCCCACGCTGCGGCTGCTGTGCCACGAAGGCGAGCACGACGCGCTGCTCGCGGAACTCGCGCTGCATCATCTGGATCTCGTGCTGGCGGGCCAGGGCGCGCCGTCGGGGTCGAACCTGCGCGTGACGAGCGAGCGGCTCGTGGCCTCGCCGGTCGACTGGTACGGGCCCGCGGCGCTCGTCACGCCGGCCGCCCGTCAGCGCTTTCCGCAGTGCCTGACCGAGCTGCCCATGCTGCTGCCGACCGCGCATTCGGCATTGCGCGCCCGCCTCGACCAGTGGCTGGAAAGCGAACGGATCGTGCCGCGCGTGGCCGGGGAGTTCGAGGACAGCGCGCTGATGGCCGTGTTCGCGGCGCGCGGCCTCGGCGTGTTCCCGCTGAGCGAACTCGGCGCGAACGATGCGTCGCTGCTGCGCGGGCTCAGGCGGCTCGGGCGCGCGGGCGACGTGACCGAGGAGATCCACGCGATCCGCTCGCGGCGCGGCGAACATCATCCGCTGACGTCGCGATTGCTGGCCGCGGCGCGCGGCGCGCCGGCCGACTGAAGCGAGCCGCGACATCAAACGAAACTATAATGTCGCCCCGGCCATACGAGATGTGCGCGTGCGCCCATCCGGGCACCGCCCTTGCGCCACCTCTCGCCGAGCCTTCTGAAAGACGCCATGCACAACCGATTTCGCCTGTTTTCCGTTTCGTGCGCGCTCGCGGCCGCGACCGTGCTGGCGGCATGCTCGTCGCCGCCCAAGCCGATCTACCAGCAGGAACAGTTCGACGCGACCACCAGCCCGTATGCGCATACGTTCCACTCGAAATCCGACGCGGCCTGCGAGGCCGCGCGGCGCGCGCTGCTGAGCCAGGGCTACGTGGTGTCGTCGTCGCGCAACGACGCGGTCGACGGCAGCAAGAATTTCCAGCCGAGCAACGACATGCACGTCGTGATCGAGTTTCACGTCGTGTGCGCGGACGCGACCGCGGACGGCTCGTCGAGCATCGCGTACGTGAACGCGGTGCAGGACCGCTATACGCTGAAGAAGTCGAATACGTCGGCCAGCGTCGGCCTCAGCGTGTTCGGCTCGCTGTCGCTGCCGATCGGGTCGAGCGACGATGCGCTCGTCAAGACCGCGAGCGAGACGATTCCCGCCGGCGTGTTCTATGAGCGCTTCTTCACGCTCGTCGACCATTTCCTGAAGATCGACCCGGCGCGGCGCGACCGCGCGACCGTGAAGGCCGCCGAGAAGGAGCCCGTCGCGCCGCTGCCCGAACCCGCGCCGACGCCGCAGGGTGAACCGATGAAGATGACGACGCCGGTCGTGCCGACGCCGCCCGCGGCGCCCGTGCCGCTTTCGGTGCCGGGTGTCACGCCGGGGTCGGGCGCGAATGCCGTGCCGGCCGCGGCATCGGCCGTCGCGGCGCCCGCCGCGATGCGCGCTGCCGCGCCGGCGGCGGCGTCCGGGCCGGTGCCGGCTTCGGCTGCCGGCCCGGCGCCTGCATCGGCGCCTGCTCCCGCTTCGGCTGCCGCGCCGGCTTCGGCGCCGAAGCCGGGTTCCGGCCCGGCAACCGCGCCGGCACCTTCGCCGACCTCCGGTTCGACGGCCGCGCCGGTCTCCGCGCCCGCATCTGCCTCGGCTCCGGCGGCAGCGCCGGCCACCGCGACGCCGTCATCGGCCGCTCCCGCGTCTTCATCGGCAGCATCCGCGCCCGCATCGGCATCGGCGCCGTCGAGCGCATCGCCTGCAACGGCTACCGACAACCCCGTCGCATCGTCCGCGCCGTCCGGCGCGAGCGCCCCCACCGCGAACTGATCGCACTCCCGTATCGTCGCGCCCGGCCGCATGCGGCGCAGCGCGACGGCACGCCCGCCTTGCGCACCGTTCCTGAAGTCGTTTCTGCCTATCCGGCCGTACGCCCGCCGGCCGCACTTGGCCGTGCGGGGTTGACGGAAAGGCAACGTCGACGCGTCACGGCGAGCCACGTATGTCCCAGGCTCGCAGTCACCCCGCGAAAATCGCAAAACGATCCGTCGTCCCGCGACTGCGCGGCTCGCCGGCGCCCCGCCTACCGCAACGTCGCGCGCAGCGTCTGCAGATCCTCGACGGTGGCGGTCACGCCGCCGCAGACGATCACCGCGATGTCGGACGCCGACGCGAGCACCGGCACCGGCTGCTCGAGCACGGCCAGCGCAGCGCCGCACGCCGGCTCGACGACGATCCTGTGCTCATCGAGAAACCGCAGCGACGCAGCCACCGCGTCGGCATCGGACACGACGACCGGATGGATCGCGTGACGCGTCGCCCATTCGACCGCCGCGTCGCACGGCCGCTTCGCGCCGAGCGTCGTCGCGATGCTCGCGATCGCCGGCAATTCGACCGGGCGCCCCTGCGCGACCGAGCGTGCATAGCAGTCGGCGCCCGCCGTTTCGGCCGCGACGACCGGCACGTCGTGCCAGCCGTTGCGCGCCAGCCCTTCGAGCACGCCGCACAGCAGGCCGCCGCCGCCGACCGCGAGCACGACCGCGTCGGGCTTCGGGCCGACCGCCGCCATCTCGTCGATCATCGTCGCGTGGCCCTGCCACAGCACGCGGTCGTCGAACGGATGCACGAATGCATCGTGCCCGTCGAGCGTCGACTGCGCGAACGCGTTCGCCTCGGCCCAGCTCGCGCCGTGCACGACGAGTTCCGCGCCTTCGACGCGGATCAGTTCGCGCGCCCGGGCCGACGCGCTTTCCGGCACGACGACGCGCACCGGCACGCCGAGTTCACGGCCGCAATACGCGACAGCGATGCCCGCGTTGCCGCCCGACGACGACACGAACCGCCGCGCCCCGGCCGCATGGCGCGCCTCGCAGACAGCGCCGATGCCGCGCAGCTTGAACGAGCCCGACGGCTGCAACGCGTCGAGCTTCAGCCGGATGGTCCTGCCGAGCCGGCGGGACGCGATTTGCGAGCGGATGTAAGGCGTCGGGATATGAAGCGGCATGGGACGGAACGCAAGGAGAAACGGAGGAAACTCGCACGACTCGCGAGCCAGGAAGCGGATGCGGCAATGACGGTCATCGTACGGCAGGCGCGCCATGCTTTCCAATACCATCGAATGGCATTTGCTATGCTTACCAGACATATCAACGAACCCGACCGGACACCGCATGCGCCAGATCGAACTGCGTCACCTGCGCTACTTCGTCGCCGTCGCCCAGGCCGGCAGCGTGATGGCCGGCGCCCGCGCGGTGGGCATCGTGCAGCCCGCGCTGTCGAGGCAGATCCGCGAGCTCGAAGATGCGATCGGCACGCCGCTGCTGGTCCGTCGCGCGACCGGCGTCACGCTCACGGCGGCCGGCACGAGCTTCCTGCACGATGCGACCGGCCTGCTCGCGATGCTGCAGGACAGCCGCGAGCGCGCGTTGCGCAGCGCGGACGGCCAGCTCGGCGAACTGCGGCTCGGCGCGCTGCCGAACTGCCTGCCGCTGCCGATCGTCGCGAACGTCCTCAAGGCGTTTCGCGATGCGTGCCCGGATGTGAAACTGTCGATCGCGCCGATGCTGTCGGCCGAACAGGCGAGCGCGCTGACGCGCGGCCAGCTCGACGCGGGGATCATGGCGTGGCGTCGCGAGGAAGCGCCTCACCTGACGGGCGTGCGGCTACTGAGCGACCGCTTCGTGCTCGCGATGCCCGCGCCGCCGGGCAGCCGCTTCGTCGCACCGCGCGCGCTGGCCGACGTCGCGAACGAACCGTTCGTCTGGTTCGATGCGCAGCGTTCCGCCGCGCACCACCGCTTCCTGATGACGCAGTGCCAGCAGGCCGGCTTCACGCCGCGCATCGCGCAGGTCGGCAGCGACATCCCGACGCTGATCGGCCTCGTCGCGGCCGGCATGGGCTGCGCGTTCGTGCCGGAAAGCGCGTCGCCGACCTGCCCGCGCACGGTCCGGCTCGTCGCGCTCGACGAACTCGCGAGCCGCTTCGACATCGAGTTCGTGTTCGACGGCGCGGCGGCGGCCCCGTCGCCCGTCGTCGCGCGGTTTCTCGCGGCGGTTCGCGACGCGGCCGGCGAATCGGGCTGAGCGCATGCCGGATGCGGCGCGCGCTCCGGCGACACGACTTGCGGCGCCGGCCGACGGGCCGACGGGACGGAATCCGACTTCCGTCATCACGTCGTTTTTGATGCTGTAGCCCGGTGAACGACACAGCCGCATCATCGAAAAATCTTTCAGAACGCCGACGGACGACGCGACGACACCGCAATTCTCAAATTGACACCAAAAACGGCCGTTTAACGCCGATTCGAATCGTCATGGCCCGAAATATACTGCGCGCGCATCCAACCCTCGTGCCAAAGAGAGGATGCGTTTCCGCCCCGGCCATGGACCCCCTGTGGTCGGGGCTTTTTTGCTGCCGACGCTGGCAGTTCGACGCTTTCCAGCCCTTGTGCGATGCCGGTCCCGTCGAAGCACCATCCGAGGGCCACGGCGCGCACACCTCCCCGCGCGCTGCATTGTTGACATCAAATCAAGATAATTTCGTCCGAATGCGGCTTTTTCCGCAAAAGTAATGCAGGCACACTTCGGCTGTCCTCAATGGCTTCGTGCCGTTGTCCCACGATCACAGGAGTCCACCGCGTGAACCCCACGACTTCCTCTCCTTCCCGCCCCGGCGGCAGCGCCGCGCTGCCGCTGCTGGCGCTCGCCGCCGGCGCGTTCGGCATCGGCACGACCGAATTCTCGCCGATGGGCCTGCTGCCCGTGATCGCCGAAGGCGTGCACGTGTCGATTCCGCAAGCCGGCATGCTGATCAGCGCGTATGCGATCGGCGTGATGGTCGGCGCGCCGCTGATGACGCTGCTCCTCGCGCGCTGGTCGCGCCGTTCCGCACTGATCGCGCTGATGTCGATCTTCACGATCGGCAACCTGCTGTCGGCCGTCGCGCCGGACTACACGACGCTGCTGCTCGCACGTCTCGTGACGAGCCTCAACCACGGTGCGTTCTTCGGGCTCGGCTCGGTGGTCGCGGCAAGCCTCGTGCCGCGCGAAAAGCAGGCCAGCGCGGTCGCGACGATGTTCATGGGCCTGACGATCGCGAACGTCGGCGGCGTGCCGGCCGCGACCTGGCTCGGCCAGATCATCGGCTGGCGCATGTCGTTCGCGGCGACCGCGGGCCTCGGCCTGATCGCGATTGCCGGCCTGTTCGCCGCGCTCCCGAAAGGTGAAGCCGGCAAGATGCCCGACCTGCGTGCCGAACTCTCCGTGCTCACGCGCCCGGTCGTGCTCGGCGCGCTCGGGACGACCGTGCTCGGCGCCGGCGCGATGTTCACGCTCTATACGTACGTCGCGCCGACGCTCGAACACCTGACGGGCGCGACGCCCGGCTTCGTGACCGCGATGCTCGTGCTGATCGGCGTCGGTTTCTCGATCGGCAACATCGCGGGCGGGCGCCTCGCCGACCGCTCGCTCGACGGCACGCTGATCGGCTTCCTGTTGCTGCTGATCGCGACGATGGCCGCGTTCCCGCTGCTTGCGGCCACGCATGCGGGCGCCGCCGTCACGCTGCTGGTCTGGGGGATCGCGACGTTCGCGGTCGTGCCGCCGCTGCAGATGCGCGTGATGCGCGCGGCCCATGAAGCGCCGGGCCTCGCATCGGCGGTGAACATCGGCGCGTTCAATCTCGGCAATGCGCTGGGCGCCGCCGCGGGCGGCGCGGCGATCTCGGCCGGATTCGGCTACGCGGCGGTGCCGCTCGTCGGCGCGCTGATCGCGGCCGCCGGCCTCGTGCTCGTCATGCTGCAGATCACGCAGCGCCGCCGCTCGCCGGCCGCCGCGAATTCGTAAGCGCGGGCACGCCCGGGCCATCTGGAATCTTCCGCGTGCATGCTCACGGCCGCGCCATGCGGCCGTTTTCATTTTCGGCGTGCGATCGGTTCGACGGCCCGGTCAGCGCCGAGCGCCAAACCCGCCGAAAAACGCGCGCGCGTTCGCGTCGAGACTCTCGAGGTGATAGCCGCCCTCTTGCACGATCACCGTCGGCAACCCGAGCGCGCCGATCGCGCCGCCGAGCCGCCCGAACCCGTCGGTCGTGACCGCGACCTGCGATTGCGGATCGTCCTTGTAGATGTCGAAGCCGAGCGCGAGCACGAGCGCATCGGGCTGGAACCGCGCGAGCGCGCGCAGCGCGTCGTCGAGCCGCTCGAAGAACGCCGACTCCGGCGCGCCGTGCGGCATCGGCAGGTTGAGGTTGAAGCCGTCGCCGGCCCCCGTTCCCGTCTCGTCCTCGTAACCCGCGACGACCGGGTAGAAGTTGGTCGGGTCGCCGTGGATCGACACGTACAGCACATCGTCGCGGCCGTAGAAGATCTCCTGCACGCCCTGCCCGTGATGCATGTCGGTATCGAGGATCGCGACGCGCCGATGGCGGCCCAGCAGCGCCTGCGCGGCGATCGCCGCATTGTTCAGGTAGCAGAAGCCGCCGGCCGCGTCGCGGCGCGCATGATGGCCGGGCGGCCGGCACAGCGCGTACGCTTCGCGCGCGCCGTCGTTGACGTCGGCCGCGGCCGCCAGTGCGCCCTGCGCGGACCAGTACGCCGCGCGCCATGTGTTCGCGCCCACCGGGCAACTGCCGTCGGCCAGATAGCGCGCGGCTTTCGCGAGCACGCCGCGCAACGGATTCGGATCGCGCACGAACACGTTCGACATCACTTCGTCGCCCCAGTCGTCGGGCATCTGCTTCCAGTCGCGGTGCGCGTCCTCGAGAAAGCGCAGGTAGTTCATGTCGTGCACGGCCGCGATCGGTGCGGTGCCGCGGTCGGCCGGCTCGCGCACGTCGAAGTCGAGCGACCGGACGGCCGCGACGAGCCGCGCCGCACGTTCCGGCACTTCCTGCGGTTCGCGCATCCGGCCGCGCGACAGGTAGCTGCGCGGGTGGTGCAGCAATTGTTCGGGATGGAAATAGGTTTTCATCGGAATCCTCATCGATTCGCCGTTTCAGGCATCGTGCGTGGCCGCCGCCGCGTCGACGCGCGCCGCGATTCCCGCGCGCGCCAGCACCGCATGGAGCAGCACGTTCGTGCCGCGCGTCACGTCGTCGGGCAATGCATCCTCGGCTTCGTTGTGCGACAGCCCGTCGACGCACGGGATGAACACCATCGCGGTCGGGAAGCGGCGCGCGAGCAGGATTGCGTCATGGCCGGCGCCGCTCACGATCCGCTCGTGCGTGTAGCCGAACGCGGCAGCAGCCTGCGCGACCAGCCCGACACACTCGCGGTCGAACGGCGTCGCCGGGCTGCGCCAGCAGGTCTCGACCGACACCTGCACGCCTCGCGCGGCGGCCACGCGAGCGCAGGCGTCGCGCAGGTCGCGCTCCATCGCATCGACTTCCGCATCGTCGTGATGACGCAGGTCGACCGTGAACGTCAGGTCGCCGGCAATCGTGTTGCGCGACGCGTGGCGGATGCCAACCTGCCCGATCGTCGCGAGCCCGCGCGGCGCGTAACCGGCGACGATCCGCTCGAGTTCGAGCGCGATTTGCGCGCTCGCGAAATACGCATCCTTGCGATACGGCATCGGCGTCGTGCCCGCGTGCGCGGCCACGCCCGTCACCGTCACGTCGAGCCAGCGGATCGCCTGCCCGCCCGTGACGATGCCGATCGTCGTGCCGTTCGCTTCGAGCACGGGGCCCTGTTCGATGTGCGCCTCGAAATATGCATCGACCGCCCCGCCCGTGGCGCGCGTGCCGCGGTAGCCGCACGCGTCGAGCGCCGCGCCGAGCGTGACGCCGTCGGCGTCCTGCTTCGCGAGCGCATCGTCGAGCGGCAACGCGCCCGTGAACACGGCCGAGCCGAGCATCGCCGGCGCGAAGCGCGCGCCTTCCTCGTTGGTCCAGGACACGATCTCGAGCGGCTTGTCGGTCGCGATGTCCGCGTCGTTCAGCGTGCGCACGAGTTCGAGCGCGGCGAGCACGCCGTACACGCCGTCGAAGCGACCGCCTTCGGGCTGCGTGTCGAGATGGCTGCCGATCAGCACCGGCGCGGCGTGCGCATCGGCGCCGTCGCGCCGCGCGAACAGGTTGCCGACGGCATCGACGCTCACCGTCAGCCCCGCGTCGCGGCACCATTGTGTGAACAGGTCGCGCCCGCGGCGGTCGTCATCGGTGAGCGCGAGGCGCCGTACACCGCCGCGCGGCGTCGCGCCGACGCGCGCCATGTCGGCCAGGCTCCGCCACAGGCGGGCGCCGTCGATTTCCAGCAGGTCGTTCATAGGGATTCCGGATCGATTCGTGCGTTGAGGGTCAATGCGAGCCGAGCGCTTCGGCGGCGGCCGGCTGCGCGGCACGGCGCGCGTCGAGCGCGACGATGCAGAGCAGCGAAACGCCGGCGAGACACGTGTAGAACACCGCGAGCGGCCACCACTGGCCCGTGAAGCGATGCGCGAGCCACGTGCCGACGAGCGGCGTCAGGCCGCCCGCGATCGCGCCGCAAATCTGGTAGGCGAGCGAGATCGCCGAATAGCGCACGTGCGCGGGAAATACGTCGCTGACGAAGCCCGCGATCACCGAATAGAACCCGGCCATGCAGACGACGGCCAGTGCGATGCCGGCGATCAGCGACGCGGACGTGCCGCCCTGCACGAGCATGAACATCGGATACGGCGACAGCATCGCGAGCAGCGCCGCGAGCTTCAGGAAGCGCGCGCCGCCGATGCGCTCGGCGATCCACGCGGCGAGCGGCTGCGCGAAGAACTGGATGATCGCGACCGCGAACAGGCTGTCGAGGATCAGCGAGCGCGAGACGCCGACATACTGCGTCGTGTACGCGATCATGAACGTGTTCGTGAAATAGACGCCCGCGATGCCGATCGTGTTCGCACCGATGCAGAGCAGCACGAGCCCCGACGCGGAGCGGAACACTTCCGCGACCGGCAGCTTCACCGTGCGGTTGGCTTCCTTCACCCGCGCGAATTCCGGCGACTCGTTCACGCCGAGCCGGATCAGGATGCCGACCACGAGCAGCACCGCGCTCGCGAGAAACGGCAGGCGCCAGCCCCACGCGAGGAAGTCGGCCTTGTCCATCGACGTGACCGCGCGGAACGCGACCAGCGACAGGATCAGCCCGGCCGGGCTGCCGAGCTGCGCGAACGACGCGAAAAACGTGCGGCGCCCCTGCGGCGCATGCTCGCCCGCCATCAGCACCGCACCGCCCCACTCGCCGCCGACCGCGATCCCCTGCACGACGCGCAGTGCGACGAGCAGCACCGGTGCAAGGATGCCGACCTTCGAATAGGCGGGCAGCAGCCCGACGCACACGGTTGCGACGCCCATCATCATCAGCGTCGTCATCAGCGCCTTCTTGCGGCCGATGCGGTCGCCGAGATGGCCGAAGATCACGCCGCCGAGCGGGCGCGCGAAGAAGCCGACCGCGAACGTCGCGAACGATGCCATCGTGCTGACGAACGGGTCGTGCGACGGGAAATAGAGTTCGCCGAACACGAGCGCGGCGGCGGTCGCGTAGATGTAGAAGTCGTACCACTCGATCATCGTGCCGATGAACGCGGCCGTCGCGGCGCGTGCCGGCTGGCGGGCGGAAGGAAGGGACTGGCTCATGCGGGCTCCTGACGCGCGCCGCGGCGGGGCGGCACGCAATATCGTGACGACGGCCGTCTGTCGCGGCCTCGCGCCGCACGCTGCGGCGCCCCTCCTTTATCGGTGGCCGCAAATCATTAGTCAAATTTCAAGTTATTATTCTCCGTATAAATTCAACTAATGACTAGCCGCCGCCCTGTCCGGAGACCCGATGCGCCCCGATCTCGCCCCGTTCCTGAACGACCGCCTCGACTGGAACCTGCTGCGCACCTATCTGGTGATCATGCAGGAGCGCAGCGTGAGCCGCGCGGCGGCCCGCCTGCACGTCACGCAGCCGGCCGTGAGCCAGGCGCTGCGTCGGCTCGAGGAGACGCTCGAGCGCCGGCTGATCGAGCGGCGCGGCGCGCACTTCGCGCCGACGCCGGCCGGCGAAGCCGTGTACCGGATCGCGAGCGACATCTACGGCGGCATCTCGCGCCTCGAAACCGAAATCGACGACAGCACGGCCGACCTGACCGGCTCGATCCGGCTGCTGACGGTGAGCCGCATCGAATCGCCCGTCTACGACGAATTCCTCGCGGATTTCCATCGCGCGTATCCGCGTATCGATCTGCAGATCGAAGTAATGCGCTCGTCGGACATCCTGTCGTCGCTGCTGCAGAAAACGGCCACGGCCGGGCTCGGCCTGTGCCGCACGCCGCACGACAAGCTGGAGATGCGCTGCTTCCTGCGCCAGCGCTATGCGATCTACTGCGGCCGCCATCACCGGCTGTTCGGGCAGACGCAGTTGCGGATGGACGATCTGCTCGCGGAGAATTTCGTGTCGTTTACGAGCGACCAGATCGGCGACAGCCTGTCGCCGCTCACGGTGTTCCGCGACCAGAAGGGTTTTACGGGGCGCATCGTCGCATCGTCGCCGAGCCTCGACGAAGTGCGGCGGCTGATCTTCGCCGGCTACGGGATCGGCTGCCTGCCCGAGCACATCGTGCGCGACGACATCGCGCAGCAACGGCTGTGGCGGCTGCCGCCCGACGACGGGCTCGTCGACGTCGACGTGTTCCTGCTATGGCATCGCGACCGCAAGATGAATGCGGCCGAGCACGCGTTTCTCGACGCGATGGAGCGCTGCATGCAGCGCTACTCGCTCGCGGAGCGACTGGGGAAGTGACGGCCCGTGGGCAGCGCCCGGCCCGGCGCTCGAGTCGGCGGCGTGCCCGCCCGATGCGCGAGACGTGTCGTCAGTGGTGAACCTCGCCGCGTTCGAGCGGCAGAATCAGGCGTTCGGGAATGCTGCGTCGCGACGCGCGGGCGCCGACGTAATACAGCACGGCCGGCACGACGAGGCCGAGGATCCACGAGATGTCGGTGCCGCCGAGCGCGTCGACGAGCGGCCCCGTGTAGATGTGCGTCGACATGAACGGCAGTTGCACCAGGATGCCGACCACGTAGATCGCGATCGCCATCCCGTTCCAGCGGCCGTAGCGGCCGTCCGGATCGGACAGCGCCGGCACGTCGTAGCGTGAACGCGTGAAGCAGTAGTAATCGACGAGGTTGATCGCGCTCCACGGCGTGAAGAACGCGAGCAGGAACAGGATGAACGCGGTGAATTCCTTCAGGAACGAATGACGGCCCGCGAGCGCGATCAGCGTCGACACGCAGATCATCCCGAGGATGTACGCGAGGCGGCTCTTCGACGACACCGCGCCCTTGCCGCGAAAGCCGCTGACGATCGTCGCCATCGACATGAA
This sequence comes from Burkholderia semiarida, assembly GCF_029268935.1. Classification (NCBI taxonomy): domain Bacteria; kingdom Pseudomonadati; phylum Pseudomonadota; class Betaproteobacteria; order Burkholderiales; family Burkholderiaceae; genus Burkholderia; species Burkholderia semiarida. The sequence goes on from NZ_JAHLCL010000007.1 coordinate 1,230,649, forward strand.
GCTGCCGTACGCGTTGAGCGCCGTCACCGTCACCTTGCCGAACGCGATGCTGAAATACAGCAGCGCGGCCACGGCGCCCGTCGAGCCCAGGCCGACGATATACGACACTTCATGGTGCGCGAACTGGCTGCCGGCGAGCGCGGCCGCGAACACGCCGAACACCATCGCCGCCTGCGCGCCGATCACCGAGCCGAGGCCGACCGCGAGAAACGTCGCGACCGACGACGTCGCGCGCGGCAGGTAGCGCGAATAGTCGGCCACGTACGGGCCGAATGCGATCTGCCACGACGCGGACAGCGACATCGCGAGCAGGAAGCTCGCCAGCGAGAAATGCTTGTTCGCGAGCAGCGCGCCGACGTCGTGGTTCGCGAACAGTTGCACGAACATGTAGATGAACGCGACGATGCCGACCACGCTCGCGATCCGGCCGACGAAGTGGATCGCGCGATAGCCGAACACGGTCAGCACGACGATCACGGCCGCGAACAGCAGGATGCCGGCCGCGTCGTCGACGTGCAGCAGTTGCGCGACGGCCTGCCCGGCCAGCACCGAGCCGCTCGCGGAAAAACCGATGTACATCAGGCACACGAGCACGATCGGAATCATCGCGCCGTACACGCCGAACTGCACGCGGCTCGAGATCATCTGCGGCAAGCCGAGCTGCGGGCCCTGCGCGCCGTGCAGCGCCATCACCGCGCCGCCGACGAGCTGGCCGAGCAGCAGCGCGACCAGCGACCAGAACACGTCGCCGCCGAGCACGACCGCGAGCGCGCCCGTGACGATCGCGGTGATCTGCATGTTCGCCGACAGCCACAGCGTGAACTGGCTCAGCAGGCCGCCGTGGCGCTCGGCGTCGGGAATGAAGTCGATCGAGCGTACCTCGATCAGTCCGCCGGCTTTTCCACTGGAATTCGTTGACACGGGTCGATCTCCACGATACTCAGGACCACACATGGTTTGAACGGGACAGGAAGCTGCGCGCCACTCTTTCGGCTCCGCGAATGCGGGGCGCCGTGGATCGCCGGCATGCACCACGCACGCATGGTCCGCACGCTGGCGCGCAAGCGGCACGATGGGTGCCGACATTGCCAGCGGATGATCTTGTATATACAACTTACGAGATATCGGTGATTACCCGGAATCGACGGATTTTCGAAATCGTCCCAGCAATTGCGGCGCGCCCACGCAATTTCGGCGCGAGCCGGATGTCGGGAAAATGAAAATTTTGCTGGCCTGGGGTAGTCGATCGGGAGCAGCCGTCACTGCACGGCAAGCGCAGACGAATGGCCTGCCGAGCGCACCGCCCCGGCCGCGTCAGACGAGCCGGTCGGATGCGACGACCCGCACGCCCGGCCGTGCGTCGATCGCCGCGTCGAGCAAGGCGCGCGCAATCCGCGACGCGGGATTCACGCGCCACTTCGCCGGCAGCACCGGCGCGGCGGCGCTCAGCGCGAACACCAGCAGCCGTTCGCCGAATCGAAACTCGTCGCGGCTGCCGCCGATCAGGCCCGGTCGCCCGTACGTGAGCGAATCGAACCCGACGCCGGCGAGCGCCTGTTCGACCTCGCCCTTCACGCGGTTGTAGAAGATCCGCGAAGCAGCATCCGCGCCGAGTGCGGAATTCAGCACGTAGGTTGGCGTGCCGTGCCGGTGCGCGAGCCGCGCGACCGCGAGCGGATAGTCGTGATCGACGCGCCGGAAGGCCGCCTGCGAACCGGCCGCCCGCATCGTGGTGCCGAGCGTGCAGATCACGGCATCCGCGCGCCACCAGTCGGCCGCGTCGGGCAGATGGTCGAAATCGACTTCCAGCGCGCGCATCTTCGGATGCGGCGACAACGGCCGGCGCGCGAGGACGATCACCTGATCGACCCGCGCATCGGCCAGCGCGGCTTCGAGGACGTGGCGCCCGACGAGTCCGGTCGCACCGACGAGCAGCAGTTTCATGTCCGCTATTCCGTGTGGAGGGAGCCTGCGTTGGCGGACCCAGGCGGCCCGGTTTCCGGCTATCGACATGATCGTCGGCCGACGCGGCGGCGGCAACCCTCCCCTCGTCTCGAAAAATTACGGCACTGTCGGATGCGATCGAATGCGGCGCGGCCGGCGCTGCCGTTGCGCGCGTTCCCGACCCGGCGTGCGAGTACGGGCAACCGGATCGGCTTCGGGACCGGCGCGTGCCGATACCGATGAACAACATGAAGTGCATCAGACGCCGCGAGCGCCGCCGATACGTGCGTGACGCACCGGCGGCGCCCCGTCAGGCGATGACGTCAGACATGCAGCGCATGCCCGAGCGCACGCAACGCCGCTTCCTGGAGCGCTTCACCGAGCGTCGGATGCGCGTGGATCGTGCCGCCGATGTCTTCCAGCCGCGCGCCCATCTCCAGCGACTGCGAAAACGCCGCGGCCAGCTCCGATACACCGCGCCCGACCGCCTGCCAGCCGACGATCAGATGATTGTCGCGCCGCGCGACGACGCGCGCGAATCCGTCGGTCGCCTGCAACGTCATCGCGCGCCCGTTCGCGGCGAACGGAAACGACGCGCTCAGACAATCGACGCCGGCCGCGTGCGCGTCGTCCGGCGACCAGCCGGCCGTCACGATCTCGGGATCGGTGAAGCACACGGCTGGAATCGACGCGGGCGTGAACCGGCGGCGCCGGCCGGCGATCAGCTCGGCCACCATCTCGCCTTGCGCCATCGCGCGATGCGCGAGCATTGGCTCGCCCGCGACATCGCCGATCGCCCACACGTTGCGCATCGAGGTCCGGCATGCGTCGTCGATCCGCAGCGCGCGGCCGTTGCGATCGAGCATCAGCGTCTCGAGTCCGAACCCGTCGACGCGCGGCCGGCGGCCCACGGCAACCAGCACGCGGTCGGCCGGCAACGTCTGCTCGGCGCCATCGGCCGCCTGCACGCGCACCGCGCCGTCCTTGGCCAGCCCAAGCACCTTGTGGCCGAGCCACAGCCGCACGCCGAGCCGCGCGAGCGAATCGGCAACCGGCCGCACGAGTTCGGCATCGTACGCGGGCAGCACGCGCTCGGCCGCTTCGACGACGCTGACGTCGACGCCGAGCTTGCGATAGACGATCCCGAGTTCGAGCCCGATATAGCCGGCCCCGACGACGACCAGCCGCTTCGGCAGCGTCGCGGGCGACAGCGCTTCGGTGGACGACACGACGTGTCCGCCGAACGGCATCGACAGCAGCTCGACCGGCTCGGACCCGGTCGCGAGCAACAGATGTTCGCAGCCGATCCGCACCGTATGGCTGCCGGCGACCACTTCCACGGTCTTGCCGTCGATCACGCGCGCTTCGCCGTGCAGCACGCGCACGCCGTTCTTCTTGAGCAGCGCGCCGACGCCGCGCGTCAGCCGCTCGACTATGCCGTCCTTCCAGGCGACGCTTTTCGCGATGTCGATCTCCGGCGTGCGCACACGGATGCCGAGCGCCTCTTCGCCCGCGTGGCCGCACGCCTGTTCGAACGCGTCGGCCACGTGGATCAGCGCCTTCGACGGAATGCAGCCGATGTTCAGGCAGGTGCCGCCGAGCCGGTCGCGTTCGACGAGCACGGTCGGGATGCCGAGCTGGCCGGCGCGGATCGCGGCCACGTAGCCGCCCGGGCCGCCGCCGATGACGAGCAGTGTGGTGTGTTCGTTCTTCATCGGCTCACTCCACGAACAGCAGTGCCGGGCGTTCGAGCACCGCGCGCACGGCCTGGATGAATTCGGCCGCATCCGCGCCGTCGACGACGCGATGATCGAACGACGACGACAGGTTCATCATCTTGCGCGCGACGATCGCGCCGTCGCGGATCATCGGCCGCTCGACGATCCGGTTTACGCCGACGATGCCCACTTCCGGATGATTGATCACCGGCGTCGACACGATGCCGCCGAGCGCGCCGAGGCTCGAGATCGTGATCGTCGAGCCGCTCAGCTCGTCGCGCTGCGCACGGTTCGCGCGCACCGCGTCGGCGAGCCGCGCGATTTCCGCCGAGATCGACCACACGTCGCGCGCTTCCGCATGGCGCAGCACGGGCACCGTGAGGCCGCCGTCGGTCTGCGTCGCGACGCCCATGTGCACCGCGCCGTAGCGCGTGACGACGCCCGCCTCGTCGTCGAAACGCGCGTTGATCTGCGGGAAATCGCGCAGCGCGATCACCATCGCGCGAATCAGCAGCGGCAATGGCGTGAGCTTGCCGCGCGTGTCGCCGTGGCGGCGGTTCAGTTCCGCGCGCAACGATTCGAGCTCGGTCACGTCGATTTCCTCGACGTAGCTGAAATGCGGGATGCGGCGTTTCGCTTCCTGCATCTTGCGCGCGATCGCGCGCCGCAGGCCGATCAACGGCACGTCGGTTTGGTCATGGCGTTCGTCGTAGCCGCGCGGTTGCGCGCCGCTCGCGGTGCCGCCGGTACGCGCATACGCATCGAGATCCGCATGCAGGATCCGCCCGGCTTCGCCGGTGCCGCGCACGTAGCGCAGCTCGATACCCATGTCCCACGCACGCTGACGCACGGCAGGCGACGCGAGCGGCCGTTCGCCCGGCGCGAGCGCCGCGCGCGGCTGCGCGGCCGGTTCGTCGCGGCGCGGTTTCGCCGGTACGCGATGCGCCGCATGCGCGGGCGGCTCGGGCCGCTCGGGCGATTCGGACGGCGCGTCGGCCACCGGCTTCGACGTCGCCGACGCGACCGGTGCGGTTGCTACCTTCGTTTCTCGCACCGGTGCCGCCGCCTTCAGGTTGCCGTCGCCTTCGACTTCCAGCCGAATCAGCTCGCTGCCGACCGCCATCATCTCGCCGATCCGGCCGCCCAGCCCGATCACCTTGCCCGCCACCGGCGACGGAATCTCGACCGCCGCCTTGTCGGTCATCACGTCGGCGAGCGGCTGGTCCTCCTTGATCGTCTGCCCGACTTCCACATGCCAGGCCACCAGCTCGACCTCGGCGATCCCTTCGCCGATATCCGGCATCTTGATGACATGAATCCCCATCTCACGCCTCCATCACGCGTCGCAACGCTTCACCGACCCGCGTCGGCCCCGGAAAGTACGCCCATTCCTGCGCATGCGGATACGGCGTGTCCCAGCCCGTCGTGCGCTCGACCGGCGCTTCGAGGTGATAGAAGCAGTGTTCCTGGACCAGCGATACGAGCTCCGCGCCATAGCCGCAGGTGCGCGTCGCCTCGTGCACCACGACGCAGCGCCCGGTCTTGCGCACCGACGCGACGACGGTATCGAGATCGAGCGGCCACAGCGTGCGCAAGTCGATCACTTCCGCGTCGATGCCCGTCTCCTCGGCCGCGGCCAGCGACACGTGCACGGTCGTGCCGTACGTCAGCACCGTCACGTCGTTGCCGGGCCGCACGATGGCGGCCGTATCGAGCGGCACCGTGTAGTAGCCTTCGGGTACCGCGCTCGCCGGATGCTTGAGCCACGACGTGACCGGCCGTTCGTGATGGCCGTCGAACGGGCCGTTGTACAGCCGTTTCGGTTCGAGGAAGATCACCGGATCGTCGTTCTCGATCGATGCGATCAACAGCCCTTTCGCGTCGTACGGATTCGACGGCATCACCGTGCGCAGCCCGCACACCTGCGTAAACATCGCCTCCGGGCTCTGGCTGTGCGTCTGCCCGCCGTAGATGCCACCGCCGCACGGCATCCGGATCGTCATCGGCGCGGTGAACTGGCCGGCCGAGCGGTAGCGCAGCCGCGCGCCTTCCGACACGATCTGGTCGGAAGCCGGATAGAAATAGTCGGCGAACTGGATCTCGCAGACGGGCCGCAATCCGTACGCGCCCATCCCGACCGCCGCGCCGACGATCCCGCCTTCCGAGATCGGCGCATCGAACACGCGCGACTTGCCGTATTTGTTCTGTAGTCCTTCGGTACAGCGGAACACGCCGCCGAAATAGCCGACGTCCTGCCCGAACACGACCACATCGCTGTCGCGCCCGAGCATCACGTCCATCGCGGAGCGCAGCGCCTGGATCATCGTCATCGGCTGCGTCGCCGTATCCGTTTCGTGTCGCGCCATGATCACGCTCCCAGTTCCTGGCGCTGACGGCGCAGGTGCGCGGGCAGCTCCTTGTACACGTCGTCGAACATCGAGGCCGGCGACGGAATCCGGTCGTCGGCCAGCGTCCCGTATTTCTCGGCTTCCTTCTGCGCGGCGATCACCTCGGCCTCGAGCTCGGCCGTCAACGCGTCATGGGCGCTGTCCGACCAGATGCCCTTCACGATCAGGTGACGCTTGAAGCGCTCGATCGGGTCGCCAAGCGGGAAATGCGACCAGTCGTCGCTCGGCCGGTACTTGGTCGGATCGTCCGACGTCGAATGCGCGCCCGCGCGGTAGGTCACCCACTCGATCAGCGTCGGGCCGAGATTGCGGCGCGCGCGCTCGGCCGCCCAGCTCGACGCCGCGTAGATCGCGAGGAAGTCGTTGCCGTCGACGCGCAGCGACGCGATCCCGCAGCCGACGCCGCGCCCGGCGAAGGTCGTGCCCTCGCCGCCCGCGATCGCCTGGAACGTCGAGATCGCCCACTGGTTGTTGACGACGTTCAGCACGACCGGCGCACGGTACACGTGCGCGAACGTGAGCGCGGTGTGGAAATCGGCCTCGGCCGTCGCGCCGTCGCCGATCCATGCGGACGCGATCTTCGTGTCGCCCTTGATCGCCGACGCCATCGCCCAGCCGACCGCCTGGATGAACTGCGTCGCGAGGTTGCCGGAAATGGAGAAGAAGCCGGCTTCGCGATCCGAGTACATCACCGGAAGCTGGCGGCCCTTCAGCGGATCGCCTTCGTTGGACATCAGCTGGCAGATCATCCGTTCGAGCGGCACGTCGCGCGCGATCAGGATGCTCTGCTGCCGATAGGTCGGAAAGCACATGTCGCCGTCGCGCAGCGCCATCGCGTGCGCGGTGCCGATCGCCTCTTCGCCGAGGCTCAGCATGTAGAAGGAGATTTTCTTCTGGCGCTGCGCGATCATCATGCGCGCGTCGAAAATGCGGGTCTTGAGCATCGCGCGCAGCCCGGCGATCAGTCGCGCATCGTCGAGATCGGGCGCCCACGGGCCGACGGCCTTGCCGCTGTCGTCGAGCACGCGCACGAGGCTGCGGGCGAGATTGGCGGTGTCCGCCGCGGCTACGTCGATCGGCGGGCGCCGAACGGCGCCGGCCGGCGATAGATGCAGATAGGAAAAGTCCGTCTTGCAGCCCGGGCGCCCGGTGGGCTCCGGCACATGCAGACGCAATGGCTCTGACAGGCTCATCGTGTCGTCTCCACGCTCGATTGTGTCTCACGCTGGTTGGGAACGCGCGAGCCGGTTGCCGGCCCGCGCGTGAGCTGGCGCGCGGATAAGCGCGTCAACCTTGGAAATTTATGCCTGGCAGCGGCGGGCGTCGATGCCCAAGCCGCTCGTTCGTGGTGAGCAGATTTGCCATGGCGCGGTCGGCGGCTCGTGAGTGCGGCGGGCGGAGGCGGCGAAGGACGGGTTTGCTGCAGCGCATCGTCGCCGGGGCTGGGACGACGAGCGGGCATCGAGGAACGGACGGATCGGCACCGTCCCGATCATGTGAGGGTACGAAGCAAAAGACCCCGGGAGAAATCCTGGGATCTCCGCGGGGTCTTGCGTCTGGTTCGGGCGCTTGTACGCGCCGGTTGCCGGCTTACTGCGGCGCGCGATCGATCACGCGTCGGGACGGAACAGGTCGAAGCGGCTGTCGGGTTTCACGTGCACGTACGCCGACGGGCCGCCCGCACGAAGAATGATGCCCGCGCCGAACGTGTCGAAGATGCCGTCCTTCAGCAGGTCGTGGCGGATATGGACCGCGATGACCTCGCCCAGCACCAGCGTGGCTGGTGTCTCGACACCGTGATGATCGCGCAGCCGGATCACGTCGGTCACCTTGCATTCGAAGTTCACACCGCTTTCCGCGACACGCGGCACATTCACGAGACGCGACGGCACCGCGGTCAGGCCGCCGAGTTCGAATTCGTTCACGTCGTACGGCACGGCGGCGCAGGTCTGGTTCATCCGCTCCGCGAGATCGCGCGTCGCGAGATTCCACACGAACTCGCCAGTCTCCTGCACGTTGCGCACGCTGTCCTTCGCGGCGGTGCTCGAAAAGCCGATGATCGGCGGGCGGTAGTTGAACGCGTTGAAGAAGCTGTACGGCGCGAGGTTCAGCGTGCCGTCGCTGCCGCGCGATGAAATCCAGCCGATCGGGCGCGGGCCCACGATCGCGTTCAACGGATCGTGCGGCAGGCCGTGGCCTTGCGACGGTTCGTAATAGTGATGGGTCGAGTCGGTCATGACGGGTGGTCTGGCGAGAGGCAAACGATGGGGAAAAAGCGGTCGGGGGACGCGTTCGCCAGGGTGACGCTGGCGTACGCCGCGACGAGCGTGCCAGTATCACATGGCGCCGTTTTCGGCGCAGCGAAGCTCATCGCGAGCCACGCCGGCGTGCCGCCGCACATGCGTGCACGCAATAAAAAACCCGCGAGCGCTGCATTTCTCGCGGGTTTTTTACACCGTCATCGAATCGATCGCGTCGACGCAATCGATGGTGCCGGGGACCGGACTCGAACCGGCAAGCCAGTTAAGGCGGCGGATTTTCGTCACACTGCTTCTTTCAAAGCCGGCCTCGCGTGCGAGAACCGTTCGTGCGCTGGACTATGCCTTCACCGTCGCGCGCGGGCGTGACCGCTGCCCGTGCGCCTTAGGCGCCCCCCGTCTAGTCTCTACACCTTCCTCGCGGGTGCCGCGAGGCTTGGCTCGGCGTTGCCTCGATGCGCGCATCAGGGGTTTCGCCGAATTTGAAGGGTTCTGCACCGACCGTTTCCGGCCGGGCACTCAATCGTTTAAGTCCGCTATGTTTACCAATTTCATCACCCCGGCAAGAGGGCGGACGCGATTCTACCATTGCTTGGCGCATGCGTTCCCTTATTCCGCCGCGCCGCATCGCGACACCGGCCATCGTCGCACCGCCTCGGCCCGCGCATTCGATACCGACACCACGCCCGACGATTTCATCCCGCGCCGCCGCCTCCGTCGATACAATCGGTCGCGCGTCGTCCGACGCCGTCAACCGTCTGACGTTTGTGTCGTGCCGTTCGCGAAACAAGCGTCGCATGCGTCATCGCGAAGTCACAAACGTTTTCGATAATTCCCCGGCCGAAAACGTTTACATCGCATGACTTCATGACCTCGACCATCAAGGACGTCGCTGCCCTCGCGGGCTTCTCGATCGCCACCGTTTCGCGTGCGATCAACGCGCCGCATACCGTCAGCCCCGCCACGCTGCAGACGATCCGCACCGCCATCGACACGCTGCAGTTCCGCCCGAGTCCGCTCGGCCGGCAACTGCGCGGCGAACGCACGCGGCTTGTCGGCGTCGTCGTGCCGACGCTGTCGAACCCGGTGTTCGCCGACTGCCTGCAAGGCATCGACGCGCTCGCGACCGCGGCCGGTTTCAAGTTGATCCTGATGACCACCGAATACGATGCGGCGCGCGAACGTCATGCGATCGAGACGCTGCGCGAGCAGCGCGTCGAAGGGCTGATCCTCACCGTCGCCGATGCGGACACGCACCCGCTGCTCGACATGCTCGACCGCGACGGCCCGCACTACGTGCTGATGCACAACGACACGCGGCGCCGTCCGTCGGTGTCGGTCGACAACCGCCGCGCCGCCCATGACGGCGTGCAATTGCTGACCGCGCGCGGCCACCGCCGCGTGCTGATGCTGGCCGGTTCGCTCGCCGCGTCAGATCGCGCGCGCCAGCGTCATCTCGGTTATGCGCAGGCGCTCAAGGAAAGCGGCGTGGCCCCGCTGCCGCCCGTCGAGGTCGACTTCAACGCACCCGAACTGCCCGATGCGGTGCTCGCGCATCTCACCGCGCACGCCACGCGCCCGACCGCCCTCTTCTGCAGCAACGACCTGCTCGCGATGGTCGTGATGCGCGGCCTGCGCCGCGCGGGTTTCTCGATTCCCGACGATCTGTCGGTGCTCGGCTTCGACGGCATCGCGATCGGCGAGTTGCTCGCGCCGCCGCTCGCGAGCGTCGCGACGCCGAACCACGACATCGGCTGCCACGCGTGGCAGCGTCTCGTCGAATGCATCGGCGGCGCGGCGATCGACCGCACGTCGACGATCCTGCCGCATGCGGTGCGCGACGGTGCGACGATTGCGCCGCCCGCCACCGACCTGCAACTGCGCAAGGCCTGATCGCAACACGCACGCGCCACGCACACCGACCACCCTCCCACTCGCCCGGAGACCCACCGTGTCCTTTCGCCTGACCTCGCTGCTGCGCGCGCTTGCCGCGCCGCTCGCCCTTGCCGCGCTCGTCGCCGGCGCCCCCGCGGCTCATGCCGACGAAACGGCGATCTGCTACAACTGCCCGCCCGAATGGGCGGACTGGGCCGCGCAGATCGCGGCGATCAAGCAGAAAACCGGCATTCGCGTGCCGTTCGACAACAAGAACTCGGGCCAGTCGATCGCGCAATTGATTGCCGAGCAGAAGAGCCCGGTCGCCGACGTCGTCTACCTGGGCGTGTCGTCGGCGTTCCAGGCAAAGGACAAGGGCGTGATCGCACCGTACAAGCCCGCGCACTGGAACGACATTCCCGCGAACCTGAAGGATCCGCAAGGCTACTGGTTCGCGATCCACTCGGGCACGCTCGGCTTCTTCGTGAACAAGGACGCGCTCGACGGCAAGCCGGTGCCGCGCTCGTGGGCCGATCTGCTGAAGCCCGAATACAAGGGCATGGTCGGCTACCTCGATCCGTCGAGCGCGTTCGTCGGCTACGCGGGCGCCGTCGCCGTCAACCAGGCGCTCGGCGGCAGCCTCGACAACTTCAAGCCGGCGCTCGACTGGTTTCGCAAGCTGAAGGCAAATGCGCCGATCGTGCCGAAGCAGACCGCGTATGCGCGCGTGCTGTCCGGCGAGATTCCGATCCTGCTCGACTACGACTTCGACGCGTATCGCGCGAAATACAAGGACAACGCGAACGTCGAATTCGTGATTCCGAAGGAAGGCACGATCGCGGTACCGTACGTGATGAGCCTCGTGAAGGGCGCGCCGCACGACGCGAACGGCAGGAAGGTGCTCGATTTCGTGCTGTCCGACGAAGGCCAGAAGCTGTGGGCCAATGCGTACCTGCGCCCGGTGCGCGCGCAGGCGCTCGGCGCCGACGTCGCCGCGAAGTTCTTGCCGGCGAGCGAATACGCGCGCGCCAAGCCGGTCGACTTCGGCAAGATGGCGGCCGGCCAGCAGGCGTTCGGCCAGCAGTACCTGCAAGTGATGCAGTAAGCCGCGGGACGCAACCGATGCTCGACCTGACTTTCCCGCTGCGCTGGCGCATCGCGCTCGTCGCGCCGGCGCTCGCGGTATTCGCCGCGTTCTGGCTGCTGCCGATGGCGTCGCTCGTGCAGGTGTCCGCCGACGGCGCCTTCTTCTCGCACTACGCGGCGCTGCTCGGCAATGCGCGCTACATGAAGAGCCTCGGCGAGACGGTCGCGCTGTCCGCGGGCGTCACGCTCGCGACGCTCGCGCTGTCGACGATCTCGGGCCTGCTGCTCGCGCGCCGCGAATTCGCCGGCAAGCGCGTGCTGCTCGCGCTGCTCACGTTTCCGCTCGCGTTCCCGGGCGTCGTCGTCGGCTTCATGGTGATCATGCTCGCCGGGCGCCAGGGGCTGATCGGCATGCTGTCGGCGAAGCTCACGGGCGACAAGTGGGTGTTCGCGTACTCGGTTGCCGGCCTGTTCATCGGCTACCTGTATTTCTCGATTCCGCGCGTGATCGTCACCGTGATCGCGGCCGCGTCGAAGCTCGACGCGTCGCTCGAGGAAGCGGCGCGTTCGCTCGGCGCGTCGCCGTGGCGCATCTTCGTCGACATCGTGCTGCCCGCGCTCGCGCCGGGCCTGATCGCGGCCGGCGCGATCTGCTTCGCGACCGCGATGGGCGCGTTCGGCACCGCGTTTACGCTCGCCACCGACCTGAACGTGCTGCCGATGACGATCTACACCGAGTTCACGCTGAACGCGAACATCGCGACGGCGGCCGGCCTGTCGATCGTGCTCGGCATCGTCACCTGGGCCGTGCTCGCGCTCGCGCGCCGCTTCACCGGCCACACCGCCGCCGCCGCGGCCTGAGGATTCCTTCATGCAATCGCTTTCCGGCTCTTCCACGCTGTCGTCGGCGCCCGCTCCGTCGCATGCGAACGGCGTCGCACGACGTGCACCGCGCGTCACGGGCGCGCGCGCGATCGCCGCGCTGCAATGGAGCGTCACGCTGCTGCTGTGCGCGTTCCTGATCGTGCCCGTCGTGATGTCGGTGCTCGCGGGCCTCACCGTCAATTATTTCCGCGGGCTGTCGAGCGGCCTCACGCTGCGCTGGCTCGAACAGGTGTGGCAGCAGTATCACGGCTCGGTCGCGCTGTCGCTCTACGTCGCGTTCGCGACGCTCGCGATCGTGCTCGCGATCGGCGTGCCGGCCGGCTATGCGCTCGCGCGCAGCAAGAGCCGCGTCGCGCGTGCGATCGAGGAAGCGCTCGTGCTGCCGGTCGCGCTGCCGGGCCTGGCCTCGGCGCTCGCGCTGCTGGTCGTGTACGGCGGCTTCACCGCATTCCGGATGAGCCTGTGGTTCATCGTCGTCGGCCACGTCGTGTTCACGCTGCCGTTCATGGTGCGCGCGGTCGCGGCGGTTGCGGCCGGCGCCGACCTGCGCACGCTCGAGGAAGGCGCGGCGAGCCTCGGCGCGTCGTTCGTCACGCGCTTCGTCACGATCGTGCTGCCGAACCTGCGGCCGGGCATCGTCGCCGGCGCGCTCGCGGTGCTCACGCTGTCGATCGGCGAGTTCAACCTCACGTGGATGCTGCATACGCCCGACACCAAGACGCTGCCGGTCGGGCTCGCCGATACCTATGCGTCGCTGCGCCTCGAAGTCGGCAGCGCGTACACGATCCTGTTCCTGCTGATGACGCTGCCGCTGCTCGTCGCGATGCAGTGGCTCGGCGTCGATCCGTCCGGTACGCGTGCGCTGAAGAAGCGCCCGCACTGACCCTGTGCTGACTTTACCGATTCCATGAAACTCGATTCCACGCCCATCACCCTGACCGGCTGCGCGAAGACGTTCCGCGGCACACGCGTGCTCGAGCCGCTCGACCTGTCGATCGGCGCCGGGGAAACGCTCGTGCTGCTCGGGCCGTCCGGCTGCGGCAAGACGACCACGCTGCGCCTGATCGCGGGCCTCGACACGCCGGACGCCGGCGGCACGATCGCGTTCGGCGACGACGACGTGACCGCGCTGCCGATCGAGCGCCGGCAGGTCGGCATGGTGTTCCAGAACTACGCGCTGTTTCCGAACCTGACGGTGCGCGGCAACGTCGGCTACGGGCTGAAGATCCGCAAGACCGCGCCGCGAGCGTTGCGCGAACGCGTCGACGAACTGCTCGCGATGATGCGGCTCGACGCGCATGCGGACAAACCGGTCGATCAACTGTCGGGCGGCCAGCGTCAGCGCGTCGCGCTGGCGCGTGCGCTCGCGGTGCGGCCGCGCGTGCTGCTGCTCGACGAACCGCTGACCGCGCTCGACGCGAAGCTGCGCGACGTGCTGCGCCGCGACATGAACGCGCTGCTGCGCGCGCTCGGCGTGACGACCGTCTACGTGACGCACGATCAGGCCGAGGCGATGGAGCTCGGCGACCGGATCGTCGTGATGGGCGCGGGCCGCATCGAGCAGATCGGCACGCCGCGCGAGATCTACTACCACCCCGCGAACCGCACGGTCGCGCACTTCATCGGCACGCTGAACCGGCTGGCGGGCCAGTGGCGCGACGGGGCGCTCGCAACGACGGGCGGCGCGATCGTCACGCCGCATGCGGCCGACGAATGGTTCTTCCGCCCCGAGGACGCGCAACTCGCCGATCCCGCGCACGCGCCGCTGCGCGGGGCGGTCGGCGCATGCGCGTTCCTCGGCGAGCGCACGCGGCTCACGATCGAGGATGCGGCGCCCGACGCGCTCGTGATCGACGTACCGGGCCGCATCGCGCTCGCGCGCGGCACGGCGGTCGGTCTCACGATCGCGCCGGAAGGCCTGATCGCGCTCGGCGCGTAAGCCGCCGATCGGGCATCATGCATGCAGCCCCCCACGACGGCGCACGCCGCCGCGACAACAACCAGACGATTCCGAGGAACGACGATGCTGCTTGCTCAAATCAGCGATCTCCACATCAAGCGGCCGGGCCAGCTCGCGTACCGGCGCGTCGACACCGGGGCCGCGCTCGCGCGCTGCATCGCGAAGCTGAACGCACTCGTGCCGCGCCCCGACGCCGTGCTCGTCACCGGCGACCTGACCGACTTCGGCCACGATGAAGAGTACGGCAACCTGCGCGAGCTGCTCGCGGCACTCGAGATGCCGTACTACCTGATGATCGGCAATCACGACGACCGTGCCGGTCTGCGCCGTGCGTTCGCCGATCGCGCCGAGTTGCAGGACGGCAAATTCGTGCAGTACGCGCTCGATGTCGGCGCGGTGCGCGTGCTCGCGCTCGATTCGCAGGTGCCGGGCGCGAGCCACGGCGACCTGTGCGACGCGCGGCTCGCGTGGCTCGCCGCGCAGCTCGACGCCGCGCGCGCGCAGCCGGTGATCGTCGCGCTGCATCACCCGCCGTTCGTGTCGGGCATCGGCCACATGGACAAGCTGCGTCTCGCACCTGGCGCCGCGGCGAAACTCGATGCGCTGCTGCGCGCGCATCCGAACGTCGAGCGCGTGCTGTGCGGCCACGTGCACCGCACGATGTTCACGCGCTTCGGCGGCACGCTCGCGTGCGCGGTGCCGTCGCCCGCGCACCAGGTCGCGTTCGACCTGCGGGCCGACGCGCCGTCCGCGTTCCGGCTCGAACCGCCGGCGTTCGCGGTCCACCGTCATGCGCCCGATATGGGGATGACGTCGCATCACGTGTATATCGACGAAGGCGCGGGGCCGTATCCGTTCTACGAGCCGACGGGCGAGCTGGTCGACTGACCGATGTGAAGCGCGGTGACGGGCGAAGGCCGGCCCGTCGCGCCGGCTTGCCGCCGGCAGGATTCGCGTCGCTCCGGTATGATCGGCAGCCTCGACCGGCGCCCGGCCTGCCGGCGCATCCGACGCGTGCGCCGCCTGCCGCGCCGCCCCACTTCGTTGCCGCCGCCATGTCCACCGCCTCCACCGATCGTCCGACCGACGCCGCCTCGCCCCACTACTCGCGCAGCCTGCTGTTGCTGCTCGCGACGATCGCGGGCGTGTCGGTCGCCAACATCTACTACAACCAGCCGCTGCTCGACAGCTTCCGCGCGACCTTTCCGGACGGCGCGTCATGGATCGGCGCGGTGCCGACCGCGACGCAGCTCGGCTATGCGGCCGGCATGTTCCTGCTCGCGCCGCTCGGCGACCGTTTCGATCGCCGCGGGCTGATCCTGCTGCAGATCGCCGGGCTGTCGATCGCGCTGATCGTGGCGGCCGCCGCGCCGTCGCTGGCCGTGCTCGCGATCGCGAGCCTCGCGATCGGCATCCTCGCGACCATCGCGCAGCAGGCCGTGCCGTTCGCCGCCGAAATCGCGCCGCCGGCCGAACGCGGCCACGCGGTCGGCACCGTGATGAGCGGCCTGCTGCTCGGCATCCTGCTCGCGCGTACCGCCGCCGGCTTCGTCGCCGAGTATTTCGGCTGGCGTGCGGTGTTCGCCGCCTCGGTCGCGGCGCTCGTCGCGCTCGCCGTCGTGATCGTGCTGCGGCTGCCGCGCAGCTCGCCGACGTCGACGCTGTCGTACGGCAAGCTGCTCGGCTCGATGTGGCATCTGGCCGTCGAATTGCGGGGGCTGCGCGAGGCATCGCTGACGGGCGCCGCGCTGTTCGCGGCGTTCAGCGCATTCTGGCCCGTGCTCACGCTGCTGCTCGCCGGCGCGCCGTTCCATCTCGGCCCGCAGGCAGCCGGATTGTTCGGGATCGTCGGCGCCGCGGGCGCGCTCGCCGCGCCCTATGCGGGCCGCTTCGCGGACACGCGCGGCCCACGCGCGATCATCTCGCTCGCGATCGCGCTGCTCGCGCTGTCGTTCGTGATCTTCGCGCTGTCGGGGTCGAGCCTCGTCGGGCTCGTGATCGGCGTGATCGTGCTCGACGTGGGCGTGCAGGCCGCGCAGATCTCGAACCAGTCGCGCATCTATGCGCTGAAGCCCGACGCGCGCAGCCGCGTGAACACGGTGTACATGGTGTGCTACTTCATCGGCGGCGCGCTCGGCTCGTCGGCCGGCGTCGCCGCATGGCGCGCGTTCGGCTGGACCGGCATGTGCGCGGCCGGCCTGCTGTTTGCCGCGCTCGCCGGCTGGTCCCACCATCGCGGCGGCCGGCGCGGCTGAGCGGGATCGGCTGCGGCTGCTACGGCTGCGGCGGCGTCACGCGTCGGTGCGCGCGGCGGCCGGCTCGGCGGCGGCGGGCGGCGGCGCGAACGCCGGGGCCGGGTCGATCACCGCGCCGGGATCCATCACCGCGGCAGGCGTCGGTACCGCCAACGGGACGGCCGAAGGCGCGAGAATCGGCGCCGGATCGGGGGTCGCCATCGGCTCGGACGGCGGCGAAGCATCGCTTGTGAGCGCCTGCTCCACCGCCGCGGCCGGTGCGGCCGGTGCGGCCGGTGAAGTGGCGGCCGAGGCGGTGGCCGTAGCAGCCGCAGGCCGACGCGCCGGATCGAACACGAACGACAACCCGACGCTGCCGAGAATCGCGACGGTCGCAACGACGGTCGCCATCGTCACCGGTTCGCCCAGCAGTAGCGCACCGAGCGCGACCGCGACGATGGGATTCACGTACATGCAGCTGCTCGCGATGATCGGGCTCGTATGGCGGATCAGATAGCCGTACGCGACGTACGCGGCCATCGTGCAGAACACCATCAGGTACACGAACGCGAACACCGACCCGACGGCCAGTTGTTCGACGCGTTCGCCCAACAGCCACGCGACGATCGTCGACATCAGCCCGCCGAGGCCGATCTGCAGCGACGTCGACAGGAACAGGTCGGACGGCAGCTTGAGCCGCGTCGCGAGATGCGCGCCGCCCGCCCAGAACAGTGCGCCGGCCAGCACGCAGATCGTGCCGAGCGCCGAGTTCGCGGCGGCCGCGCCGCCCGAATTCAGCACGACGATGCCGACCATCCCGAGCGCGACGGCCGCCCATTCGCCCTTCGCCACCGGCCGCCCGGCGACCGCCGCGATCACGGTCGCGAACAGCGGCACCGTGGCCACCATCACCGCGGCCGACCCGCTGCTGACCGTGCGCATGCCGAGCGCGATCGTGCCGGACGACAGCGCGACGAGCATCGTGCCGACGATCGCCGAGTTGCGGATTTCCAGCAGCGTCGGCCATTCGGGCTTGCGCCGCAGCGCGAAGATGAACAGGCCGACCCCACCGAGCAGGTTGCGCAGCCCCGACAGCAGCAGCGGCGGAAACGACTGCAGCGCGAAATGCAGCCCGCTGTAAGTCGAGCCCCAGACGAAATAGATGAAGACGAGCGCCAGCGCCACGCGACCGCCGCGGCTTTGGGGCAGGCGGATCCGGAACGAAAATCGGGCGAGGAAATCGAGAAGGCGGTCGAGCGGTGTCATTGCGCTGCCCGCCCGCACGTCGCGTCGCGTGCTCCGCGGAAAGACGCCGGCAATGCCGGCAAACGGTCCAGGCGGAACCGGGAAGGCAGAGCAAACGTGCGGAACGACATGGCAGTGCGAACGGCGACGAAAAAGAACCGGCAAGCGGCGGCAGAGGGACAAAAAAAACGCGCGCAACCGTTTTCGGTTGCGCACGCTCGGCATTATGGCATCAAGGATTCGAAAGCATCGTCAGACCTATCCGAAAGGATCGGGAGTGACGTTTCGGCGCGACACCTGGCGTGCCGCGAGCCCTTCCCGTCTACCGCGCCAGTTCGACCTGCACGACCGCGCCGCTCTCGTCGGCCGACAGCACGGTGATCCGGCGTCCGGACACCGTATCGACGATCGACTTGCCCGGCATCAGCGGCGCGTCCTTCATGCCGTCCGCGCTGCCGGGCGTCGCATCGACGAGGGTGTTCTTGATGCTCACGGTGTTCGGGTGGCGCATGATCCGCACCGTCACGCCGTTGACGAACGGCGACGTGTCCGGCCAGTCCTCGAACGTGCCGCGCTTGCCCGCGTCGAGCTGCGGACGGCGGAATTCGAGCACCAGCGCCGAGCCGTCCCCACGCGGCAGCCGGTAGCCCTGCTTGCCCGGCAGCGTGCTCCACAACGGCGCGAGGCGATACGTGCCGGGCTTGACGATGGCGGGCACGTCCTCCTCGGAAAGCCAGCCGGTAAACAACTGGTAATCGACCGGATACATCCGCCGGCCGCCACCGCCCACGGTATCGGTCGGATCGTCGATGCCGCCCGTCACGCAGCCGTTGCCGATCACGACGGCGCCATCCTTGACCGGGCAGTGTTGCAGCGAATCGGGGTGGTGTACGCCGAGCCCGTGCCCGAACTCGTGCGTCCACATCCAGTACCCATGCCCGGAGCCGTTCGACAGGACCCACGCGCCCGGGCTCCCGGCCAGACCTGAAAATCTGCATTCGCGGTTCGACGGGAAATCGACGAACAACAAGTTGAACTTGCCGGCATCGACGCCGCGCGCCTTCGCCGCGGCCTTCGCCTGCGCGCGAATGGCGACCGAATCGCACCCCTTGGGGAAATCGCCGAGATCCACGTCGGTCAGCATTGTGCCTTCGATCCCGAACTTGCCGCGCGATGCCAGCTTGAGGTAGTGCGCGAGCGACGAAAAATCGTCGCCGTCACCGAATACCGCCTTGCGGATCGGCTCGGCGGGATTCGCCGTCTGGCCCGTAAAGCGGCCCGTTATCAGCAACACGCGATCGGTGCCGCCGACCCTTCGCATGAGGGTCGGCACCTCGCCTTCATAGGTCCAGCGCGCGGCGGGCTGGCCGGTTTCGGGCAGCATCGCGGGTGCGCCCTCCGTCGCCTGCAGCGTGTTCGTCGCGGCCCAGTGCTTGTTCAGCATCGTGAACATGCCGTTCGGATCGAGCATCGCCGCACGCCACAGCCGCGTCGCCGGGTAATCGGCGCCGCCGCACGACGACATGCTCACCGCGCCCGGCGCGGCAGGCGCCGCACGCAGGCAGACGTCGCGGCTCTGCGATGCGGCCAGCACGTTCTTCACCCTGAAGTTCTCGTTGTTGGCCCGCTCCATGCGCCAGCGCTGCGCGTCCGATCCCGAACAGGCCGCGAACCCGACGGACACGCCATCGACAGTCGACATCGTGAGGCAGCGCTCGCCGCCTTGGGCGAGGTTGCGGATGGCGAAGCTCGTGTCGATGGGTGCAGGCGGCGGTTCGACCGGGGGTGGTTCGACCGGGGGTGGTTCGACCGGGGGCGGCTCGACCGGCGGAGGCTCGACCGGCGGAGGCACAACCGGTGGAGGCACAACCGGCGGCGGCTCGACCGGGGGCGGCTCGACCGGCGGAGGCACAACCGGTGGAGGCACAACCGGCGGCGGCACAACCGGCGGAGGCTCGCCGGGCACCGCCTCGGGCAGCGTGGGCGGCGGATCGACCACTTCAACATCGCCCGGCTCCGGACGCGGGCTCGCGTCCTCGATCTGCACGACCTCGGACGAATCGTCACCGCCGCAGGCCGACAACGTCAAACCCGCCAGCAGACAAAATGCTCCCAACGGCAAACCACGCCGAAAAAATACACGACCCATGCTAATCGACTCACCGCGAATAGGAAAAAGGAAGGCGCAGCCGCACACGCATCACACCGTGCGCGACCAGCGTTACTCGACCTGTCATTCGCGATTCGAATAGCGAATAGGTTAAATTCCGCTGCTGCCAGATACATCCGTCAATCGGCGCCGATCTCCAGCGAGGAGACCTGGCGCGATGAGAAAATTATAAAATTCGATGCATCTGACAAACAATCGTACAAGTACTAAATTACCAGCCTCATTGACGCCATAAAATTCGATCTTTTCCGATCATTTTCGAGATGAGTCGCCGCCCCCTCGCGCGATGCGGCCCACATCACGATCCACCGAACCAGTTGTAGCCCTGATCGACCCAATAGCCGCCGGGGAACGTGTCCGTCACGAAGATTTCCATGATGTGCTTCGGGTTCTTGTAGCCGAGCTTGGTCGGCATCCGCAGCTTCATCGGGAAGCCGTATTCCGCCGGCAGCCGGCGGCCGTCGTACTCGAACGCGAGCAGCGTCTGCGGATGCAGCGCGGTCGGCATGTCGATGCTTTCGTAGTAGTCGTCCGCGCACTTGAAGCCGACGTATTTCGCCCGCGTGTCGGCGCCCGCGCGCGCGAGAAATGCGCCGAACGGCGTGCCGCCCCAGCGGCCGATCGCGCTCCACCCTTCCACGCAAATATGCCGGGTGATCTGTTCCGCATGCGGCAGTGCGCGAAGCTCGTCGAGCGTCCATACGCGTTTGCCCGTCACGCGGCCCGACAGCACGAGCCGATACGTCGATTCGTCGACGTGCGGCACGTCGTCGATTCCGTAGTACGCGTTGAACGGAAACGGCCGCGTGATGTCGGCCTCGGTGTAGGTCGGCGCGAGCTGGTTCGGGTTGAACAGCCACGCCTGCACGCGGTCGTTCATGCGCGACACTTTCTCGAGGAACGTGTTGACCGACGCGTCGTCCTGCAGCGTGCAGCCGGTCAGCATCGTGAGGCCGCCGAGCGTCAGCACGCGCCGGTTGAAGAGCCGTCGCGACGGCATCTCGAGTTCGCGGCGCACGTCGAGCTCGAGCGATTTCCGGTCGAGCGCCCAGCGCGGCTCGCCGCGGTTGTTTTCAGATTCCGACATGATGATTTCCTTCGCCCGCGGTGTACGGGTCAGCGGCCGCGCAGCATCGCGAGCAGCGAGCGCGGCACCAGCAACGCCATCGCGACGTGGACGACCACGAACGCGACCAGCAGCGACATCGCCCAGAAGTGCACGATGCGCGCATTGTCGTAACCGCCGAACAGTTCGCGCAGCAGCGGGAACTGCACCGATTTCCAGATCGCGAGCCCCGACAGCACCAATACGACGAGATCGACGATCGCGGTCAGATACGCGGCACGCTGCACCGCGTTGTAGACGCTCAGGTCGTCGTGCGACAGCCGCCCGCCGAGCGCGGCGCGCACGTCGCGCCACACCGACGCAGGTGTCACGGGCAGCAGCTTGCGTGCGAAGCGCCCCGTCGCGATCGACATCGCGAGGTAGAACAGGCCGTTGCCGACCAGCAGCCACATCGCCGCGAAATGCCATTGCAGCGCACCGCCGAGCCAGCCGCCGAGCGTGATGCCGTGCGCGAACGTGAACGACGGATAGATCGGCGACGCGTCATAGATGCGCCAGCCGGACAACGCCATCAGGATCGCCGCGAGCGCGTTGAGCCAGTGGCTCGCGCGCACCCACCGCGGATGGATCGTCGGCGCGGGCGGCGGCGCATTCGCGCGATCAGTGACAGGGACCGTTTGCATGATGAAGACTCCCGGGATGATGTGACGGGGCGCGACGCGCGCCGGTGACCGGCCGGTCGCGCCCCGCACGCATTCGTTAGTTCGACGGGCTCATGGCGTCCTTCTTCATCGCGTCGTCCTTCTTCATCGAATCGTGACCCATCGCGTCCTTCTTCATCGCGTCGTTCTTCATCGCCTGCTTCTTCATGCCGTCCTTCTTCATGCCGTCCTTCGCCATCGCACCGTCCTTCGACATCGCGTCGTGGCCCATCGCGTCCTTCGACATCGACATGCCGTCCTTCGACATCGCATCGTTCTGCGCGTAGGCCCCCGTTGCGATCGTGGCAAGTGCGGCGATACAGGTGGCGACGAATACTTTTTTCATGACATCTCTCCGATACATGGGTTAAGGAGCCGAATAGACGGAGCACGCGGACGGAAATGACAGCGATGACGAAAATTTTTTGCGCCTGAAAAAAGGGAACGGACTACTGCCCCGCTCGGCCGTTCTGTCCGGCCCTGCATCGCGGTTCGACCGCAGCGCTTGCTGCGGCGCAGCGTGCGCGCACCAGCGGCCGCGATCCGGCCATCGCCCGGCGCAATCCGATCCGCACCCGGTTGAAACCACCGCCAAGCCGGTGTATCGTGTGCGCTGCTAACGCGGGGGTCCTGCAATGCGTTCGGTCAAACAACCGGCATTGCGGGTGAGAAATACCCTTTGAACCTGATCTGGATAATGCCAGCGCAGGGAAGCGTACGGATTTCGCCGCCATCCCTCTGACGAAACCCGCCGCCTCACCAAGCCTTGTCTCCTGCTTAGCTCGAGCCCCACATTCGTCAAGGGCTCCGGGCAAGCGCCGAAGCGCCTGTCCGGCGCCCGCACAGGAGATTGCATGAACGCCAATCCGAAGTTTCTGTCTGCCGACGCCCACGTCGACGCCGCCGCCGTCGCCCCGCTGCCCAATTCGCGCAAGGTGTATGTCACCGGCTCGCAACCCGACATTCGCGTGCCGATGCGCGAGATCACGCAGGCCGACACGCCGACCGGCTTCGGCGGCGAGAAGAATCCGCCGATCTACGTGTACGACACGTCGGGCCCGTACACCGATCCGGACGCGAAGATCGACATCCGCGCGGGCCTGCCCGCACTGCGTCAGCGCTGGATCGAAGCGCGCGGCGACACCGAAGTGCTCCCCGGCCTGTCGAGCCGGTACGGCCTCGAGCGCGCGGCCGACCCGGCCACCGCCGACCTGCGTTTCCCGGGCCTGCACCGCAACCCGCGCCGCGCGCAGCCCGGCAAGAACGTCACGCAGATGCACTACGCGCGTCAGGGCATCATCACGCCGGAAATGGAATACATCGCGATCCGCGAGAACCAGCGCCGCGCCGAATACATCGAGAGCCTGAAGTCGAGCGGCCCGAACGGCGCGAAGCTCGCCGCGATGATGGGCCGCCAGCATCCGGGCCAGGCGTTCGGCGCCGCGGCCTTTGGCGCGAACGCGCTGGCCGAGATCACGCCGGAATTCGTGCGCGACGAAGTCGCGCGCGGCCGCGCGATCATCCCCGCGAACATCAACCATCCGGAATCCGAGCCGATGATCATCGGCCGCAACTTCCTCGTGAAGATCAACGCGAACATCGGCAACTCGGCCGTCACGTCGTCGATCGGCGAGGAAGTCGACAAGATGACGTGGGCGATCCGCTGGGGCGGCGACACGGTGATGGATCTGTCGACCGGCAAGCACATCCATGAAACGCGCGAGTGGATCATCCGCAACAGCCCGGTGCCGATCGGCACGGTGCCGATCTACCAGGCGCTCGAAAAGGTCAACGGCAAGGCCGAGGACCTGACCTGGGAAATCTTCCGCGACACGCTGATCGAACAGGCCGAGCAAGGCGTCGACTACTTCACGATCCACGCGGGCGTGCGCCTGCAGTACGTGCCGCTCACCGCGAACCGGATGACGGGCATCGTGTCGCGCGGCGGCTCGATCATGGCGAAGTGGTGCCTCGCGCATCACAAGGAAAGCTTCCTGTACGAACACTTCGAAGAGATCTGCGAGATCATGAAGGCGTACGACGTGAGCTTCTCGCTCGGCGACGGCCTGCGCCCCGGCTCGATCTACGACGCGAACGACGAAGCGCAGCTCGGCGAACTGAAGACGCTCGGCGAGCTCACGCAGATCGCGTGGAAGCACGACGTGCAGGTGATGATCGAAGGCCCCGGCCACGTGCCGATGCAGTTGATCAAGGAGAACATGGATCTCCAGCTCGACTGGTGCAAGGAAGCGCCGTTCTACACGCTCGGGCCGCTGACCACCGACATCGCGCCGGGCTACGACCACATCACGTCGGGCATCGGCGCCGCGATGATCGGCTGGTTCGGCACCGCGATGCTGTGCTACGTGACGCCGAAGGAACACCTCGGCCTGCCGAACAAGGACGACGTGAAGGAAGGCATCATCACGTACAAGCTCGCCGCGCACGCGGCCGACCTCGCCAAGGGTCATCCGGGCGCGCAGGTGCGCGACAACGCGCTGTCGAAGGCGCGCTTCGAGTTCCGCTGGGAAGACCAGTTCAACATCGGTCTCGACCCGGACAAGGCGCGCGAATTCCACGACGAGACGCTGCCGAAGGATTCGGCGAAGGTCGCGCACTTCTGCTCGATGTGCGGCCCGCACTTCTGCTCGATGAAGATCACGCAGGACGTGCGCGAGTTCGCGGCGCAGCAAGGCGTGTCGGAGACCGAAGCGCTGAAGAAGGGGATGGAGGTCAAGGCGGTCGAGTTCGTGAAGACCGGCGCCGAGATCTACCACCGCCAGTAAGCGCGCCGCGAGCCGCACCGCTCGCATCGCGCCGCGCGAAGCCCGCTTTCGAGCGGGCTTTTTTGCGCATGTCGCGTGCCTGCCGGCGCAGGGGAAACAATTGATTACGAAACCGCGCGAGCCTTAACAAGTCCTTACAGCAGCGCCGCAGGACGGCGCGTAGATTGGGGTCATGCGTGGCCGCCGGTCGGTCGCGCGCCTTCCGTTCACTACCACAAGGACAACGATCATGAATTCGATTCGGCGTTTTGGGGTATGCGCGCTCCTCGTCGCGACAGTGGCCAGCCTGTCGGCCTGCGATTCGATGTCGCGGCGCCAGCGCGATACGGCAATCGGTGCGGGTGTCGGCGGCGTCGCCGGCGCGGCGATCGGCGGCAACGCGCTGTCGACGCTGGGCGGCGCGGCGGCCGGCGGCATCATCGGTAACCAGATCGGCAAGTAAGCAGCCCGACTCCGGCCGGCCGGGCGTCATCCGGCCACGGCCGATCGGCTCAACGGCGCTTCCGCACCGCGGACGCGCCGTTTTTGCATGTAGCGCCGCAGGGCGTGGCCGCTGACCGGAAATGATCGGTTACCGTTTCTCATACCGTGTCACCGGTCCTCGGCCTAAGCTTCGAGTATCTGCCGATAGCCGGCTGCGCCGGAGACACATCATGAACAGGACCTTCGTCGCCTCGGCGCTTGCCTGCGCGACGCTTGCCGGCTGCTATTACCCATACGCCTACTATCCCGGAGGCTATTACACGGCGGCGCCGGCGCCGGTACAGCCCGCGCCCGTGTATGTCGATCCGGCCCCCGCCTACTACTATCCGGCGCCTGCGTATGGGCCGGCGTGGGGCGGCTATTGGGGCCCGGCACTGTCGCTCAATTTCGGTTTCGGCGGACGCGGCGGCTGGCGTCATCGCTGATCGGCCGCACCGCGCGTGGCCGCCCGCCGCCGGGCACGACCGGCGACGTTCCCGTTTCTTGTCGTTTCATCCGATCGTGAAACGACGGTGTGGTAACGCGGTGTAAGATCCTCGCATCCCGTCCCGCCCTCCCCGATCGATGTCGCCCAAAAACGCTTTCCTGCTGACCGTGCTCGCCGCCCTGTGGGGCGCATCCTTCCTGTTCATCCGGATCGGCGTGGTCGATTTCGGCGTCGCGCCGCTGATGGCGCTGCGCGTGGGCATCGGCGCGCTGTTTCTCGCGGGCTTCGCGCTGACGCGCTTCAAACCGGCCGATCTCGGCGCCCGGTTGCGCCGTCATGCGTGGCCGCTGTTCGTCGTCGGCGCGCTGAATTCCGGCATCCCGTTCTGCCTGTTCGCGTTCGCCGAATTGACGCTGTCGGCCGGCGTGACGTCGGTGATCAACGCGACGACGCCGCTGTGGGGCGCGCTCTTCGCTTATCTGTGGCTGAAGGACAAGCTGTCGCTGCCGCGCGCGCTCGGCCTCGTCATCGGGTTCGCCGGCGTACTCACGCTCGTGTGGAACCAGATCGCGACCGCGCACGGCGACACGGGCGCCGGCGCGACCGCGCTCGCCGCGGCGGCCGCACTGGGCGCGACGCTGCTGTACGGCGTCGCGGCCAACTATACGAAACGCAACCTCGGCGGCGTCGATCCGCTCGTCAACGCAGCGGGCAGCATGATCGGCTCGACCGTGCTGCTGCTGCCGTTCGCGATCGCGACGTGGCCGGCCGCGCCGATCGGCGTGCACGCATGGGGCGCGGTGCTCGCGCTCGGCGTCGCGTGCACGGGCATCGCCTATTTCATCTTCTTCTACCTGATCGCGCACATCGGGCCCGCCCGCGCGATTACCGTGACGTTCGTGATCCCCGTGTTCGGCCTGCTGTGGGGCGCGCTGTTCCTCGGCGAACACGTGTCGGCCGTGATGATCGAAGGCTGCGCGATCGTGCTCGTCGGCACCGCGCTCGCGACCGGCGTGATCAAGCGGATTCCCGGCGTCCGGCCCCGCGGCGGCGAAGCGGCCTGACGATCGGCACGCCGGGCGCGCACGGACCGTCGCAGGCCGCAGCCCAGTGGCCGCCGCGCGGCAATGCCGATGACGGCGCGCCGCGGGTTGGCCGACATGCCGCCGATCGCACCGCGGCGCGCGGCATTCGTCTCATTCGTCTGACAGCGGCGGCCGGCCGCCGGGATTTCCCGTATCGGGCGGCAACGACGCACGATCACGCCCTGTCGCGGGATGATCGCCCGCGGCCGCGGCGCGCTTCGTTTCGCGACGATCATGCACCGTACGCACGCATGCGGCGCCCGCGGCCGCGCCGCCGCCCGCGTGCCGGAATCGCGATGTAGCGTTTGCGTCTGGAGTTACCCTGATACGCGCGCCGCGGCAATCCCGTTACACTCGGGACACTTATCCGCAGAAGGCAGTCTCGATGCCCCACGTTCTTTCGCGTCCGCCTGCGCATGCGGCTGCATCGGCGTGGCGGAGTGTCGACACCCCGCCGCCCCCGCCTGGGCACCGTTGACATGAAGCCCACCCGCGACCTGTCGCTCGACGCCCTGCTCGAACGCCTCACGCCGACACCCCACGGCTGGCTCGCCACCTATCGCACCACGACCTTGCGCAGCGTGTTCCAGCCCGTGCTGTCGATCACGCACAAGCGCGTCGTCGGCTACGAGGCGCTGCTGCGCGTCGTCGACGGGAACGGCGCGCTGGCGTCGCCCACCGCCCTGCTCGACAAGACGCGCGGCGACGCCGACGCGCTGCTGCTCGACCGGCTCGCGCGCTGCCTGCACACGGCCAACTTCGTCGCGCAGGGCATCGGCGACGGCTGGCTGTTCCTGAACGTGACGCCGCGCGTGCTCGATACGGGCCTCGTGCAGCGCGAGTTCGTCGAGGCGCTATGCCGGCATTTCGCGCTGCCGCCGAACCGCATCGTGCTGGAAGTGGTCGAGCAGCCGGCGCGCGACGAAGCCGCGCTCGCCCGCACGATCGACATGATCCAGCATCGCGATTTCCTGATCGCGATCGACGATTTCGGCACCGGCTTCTCCAACTTCGACCGCGTGTGGCGGGCGCGACCCGACATCGTGAAGCTCGACCGCTCGCTCGTCGAGCGTTCGACCAGCTCGGCCGAGGATCGCCGCATCATGCATCACCTCGTGTCGATGCTGCACCAGGCCGGCGCGATGGTGCTGGCCGAAGGCGTGGAAAGCGACGACGCGTTGCAGGCGCTGATGGAAGCCGACATCGATTTCGTGCAGGGTTTCCGGTTCGGTCAGCCCGATGCATCGATCGCGCACGCGAGCGCGGCGGCGCCCGCGATGCTCGACGCCGCGTGGCGGCGCTTCATCGCCCGCCGGCACACGCCGGTGGCCGCCGGGCAGCCGGGCTTCGACGCGATCGAACGCCTCGTGCTCGGCGGCGCGGCCGCGTTTTCGGCGAGCGGCAACCTGCAGGACGCCGCACAGCGCGTATTCGCGGTGCCTGCCGCGCGTCGCGTGTTCGTCACGGACGAGACGGGCGAACAGTTCCTGCCGTCGATCGGCGCCCCGCTCGACGATAGTCAGGCGAGCGCGACCCGCCTCGCCCCGTTGTTCCCGGAGACCCACAGCAACTGGTCGCGACGCCCGTATTTCCAGCGCGCGATCGCCGCCCCCGGGCGCGTCGCGCTGATGGGCCCGCACTTTTCGCTGACGGAAGGCCGCGACTGCTATACGGCCGCCGTCGCGATCCGCGCGCAGAGCCGGCTCGTCGTGTTCTGCGTCGATTTCGTGCTCGACAGCGCCGGAACCGTGATGCGCTAGCGGGCCGCGCGCGGCGGACCTTCGCTCGCGACGAGCACCGGCCCGTCGTTCGTCAGTCGACCACCTTCCCTCGCCCCGACTTCACCACGCTGCGGCGCGACTTGTGTTCGAGCCGCCGTTCTTTCGACGCACGCGTCGGCCGCGTCGCGACCCGCGCACGCGGCGTGTACGCGACGCTGCCGATCAGCGTATCGAGCCGCGCGAGCGCCGCCTCGCGGTTCTTCTCCTGCGTCCGATATTCCTGCGACTTGATCACGACGATGCCGTCGCGCGTGATGCGCTGGTCGGACAGCGCGAGAAGCCGCTCCTTGAGCACCGGCGGCAGCGACGACGCGCGGATGTCGAAGCGCAGATGAATCGCGCTCGACACCTTGTTCACGTTCTGCCCGCCCGCGCCCTGCGCGCGCACGGCGGTCCATTCGACCTCGGCCGGATCGAGCGTGTAGCGGATCATCATCGCGAAACCTCCATGCGGCGCCGGGCGAGCGCCTCGTCGATGCGGGCCGCGAGCCCCGAATCGCGCTGCGTGCGCGTCGCGACTGCCTGCGCCAGCACGCGCCGCGGCCCGATCACCTGCACGCGCGTGCGGGCGCGCGTGACGGCCGTATAAACGAGCTCGCGCGTAAGCACGCGGCCGAACGACGCGGGCAGCACGAGCGCCGCCTCGTCGAATTCCGAGCCCTGCGATTTGTGCACCGTCAGCGCGAACGCCGTCTCGTGCGGCGGCAACGCGGCCGGCGACACCGCGCGCACGGTGCCGTCCGCGCGCCGGAACCACACGCGCAGCACGCCGTGCGCGTCGGGCAGCGCAATGCCGATGTCGCCGTTGAACAGCCCCAGCGCATAGTCGTTGCGCGTAACCATGATCGGCCGCCCGGTGAACCAGTGCGCGCCGACCGCGAGCGGCACGCGCGCCGCGTGCCGCACGTGCGCGGCCACCAGCGCATTGACGTGTTCCGCGCCACGCGAGCCGCCGCGGGTCGCGCACAGAATCCGGAACCGGTTGAGCGCGTCGAACAGCGGCAGCGGATCGGGCACCGGCGCGGCCAACGCGTCGCGCAATGCGTCGAGATAGGCGCCGAAGCGCCGCGCGAGCCGCTCGACCGTCGACG
This sequence comes from Burkholderia semiarida, assembly GCF_029268935.1. NCBI lineage: Bacteria > Pseudomonadati > Pseudomonadota > Betaproteobacteria > Burkholderiales > Burkholderiaceae > Burkholderia > Burkholderia semiarida. The sequence goes on from NZ_JAHLCL010000007.1 coordinate 1,259,852, forward strand.
ACGTCAGCGTGTCGCCCGCATCGTCATGAAACGACGCGGCGGCCGAGTCGTCGGCAGGCAGCGCATCGAGCGCCGCCTGCACATCGCCGCGGCGGATCGCGAGCGACAGACGTCCGATCGGCGAATCGAGACCGAACCGGTAATTGCGTTCGAGCCACACGACGCAATCCGCGAGCGGTGCCGGAGCGGACGTGCCGGCGGACGCGGCGGCGACTTCGCCGGTCAATGGCGATGCGGCGGCCGTCACCGACGCGAGCGCCGCATCGGCTGTGTCGAACGGCGGCAGCTCGACGGTGTCGAGCCACGCGAGTTCGTCGGCCTCGATCCACGCGGGCGCAGTGCCGCCCGATACGCTGACATCGGCCGGTGCCGACTCCGCGTGCGATGGCGGCGCGATGCCGGGCGACGACGCTTCGTCGTCCTGCGGTTCGTCGTCGAAGAGCGACGCCTGTCGCGCATCGACTTTCGGCCGAGCCGCCGGCTTGCGTGAAACGGGTACGGACGCCGATGGCGACGCCGAAGCCCGTACGGAAGCGGAAACCGGATGCGCGGCCGGAACCGCAGCCGGTGCGGCTTCGTCCGGCACCGGCAACGCCGCGACGAACGCCGCCTCGTCGATGCCCAGCGCCTGCGCGATGCGCGTGCGCGCCGCGGCCGTGAACGCCGGCCGCGCGCTCAGCTCCGCGAATACGGCGCCGGCCTCGACCGCGGCCAGTTGATCCTTGTCGCCCAGCAACACGAGCCGCGCGCCCGGCGCGAGCGCGTCGAGCAGATGCGCGGCGAGCGCGACGTCGATCATCGACGCCTCGTCGACGACGATCAGATCGTACGGCAACGGATTGTCGCGATGATGCCGGAAACCGCCTGCTCCACCGCCGCCCAGCAGCCGATGCAGTGTGTACGACGTGTCGGGCAGGCGCGCGGCGAGTTCCGGCGGCAGATCGCCGGCGCGCGCGTGCAGCGCCTCCTGCATCCGCTGTGCGGCCTTGCCGGTCGGTGCGGCCAGCGCGATGCGCAGCCCCGGGTGCGCGTCGAGCAGACAGGCGAGCACGCCGACGACGGTCGTCGTCTTGCCCGTGCCCGGCCCGCCGCTGACGATCGTCACGCGGCCCGTCAGCGCGACGATCGCCGCGACGCGCTGCCAGTCGACTTCGCCAGTGGCCGGCCCGAAGTAACGGGCGAGACTGTCGCGCAACCGGTCGGGCGACAGGCGTTCGTCCGGCGCGGCGACGCCGGCCTGCGCGACGAGCGCATCGGCGAGCCGCCGTTCGTAATCGAAATAGCGCGACAGGTACAGGTGATCGAGCCGGTCGACGATCAGCGGCCGCTCGTCGCCGCGCGCGAGCGTGCCGAACGCGACCACGCCGCTTGCGGCCAGCGCCGCGCGGACCTCGTCGAGCGGCGCTTCGTAGCGCTGCGCGAGCGCGCCAAGCGCGACGCACACGTGGCCGCCGGCGGTCGCGCGGCTCGTCGCGAACGCGGCGCGCGCCGCCCAGCGTGCCGCTGCGGGCGGCGCACCGGCACGCCGCGCGAGGTCGCCGATGCGGCGCGCGAAGCCTTCCGCGAGCGCGATGCCGAAATCGGCCGGCTCGGGCAGCCGCGCGACGAGGCCGCCGGTGAATTCGAGCATGTCGTCGGATGCGGTCATGCGCGGCTCCCTTCCATCATCCGGTCGAGTGCGTCGACGAGCGCGCGCGCGGGCCGCCGCGCATGCACGCCGGCCGGCTCGCCGCCGCTGCGCCAGCCGGGCCGCACACCGCGCACGAACAGGTACAGGTAACCGGCGATGTGCGTGTCGTAGTCGTAATCGGGCAGGCGGCCACGCAGGTAACGGTGCAGCGCGACCGTATAGAGCAGCGCCTGCAGGTGATACGCGTGATCGGCCATCGCGACGTCGAGCGCGCGCGGGCCGTAGGCATCCGGCGTCGTGCCGAGGTAATTCGACTTCCAGTCGACGATCCAGAAACGGCCGTCGTGTTCGACGATCATGTCGATGAAACCCTTGATGAAACCGGCGAGCGTACCCGCCTCCAGTGCAACGTCCGGATAGCCGTGCGCGACCAGCAGCCGGCGTAGCGCCGTCAGGTCGAGCGACGGCGCCGGAAACAGGAAGCCCATTTCGTCGAGCCGCTTCGCCGGATCGAGATCGGCAAGCCGCATGCCCGGCACGAGCTCGGTGTGCACGACGTCGTCGACGAGCCGCGCCATCATCGCCGGCAGGCGCGTCGCAAGTTCCGGCTCGGCCTCGACCGGCCGGTCGTGCAGCGCGCCGAGCGCGGCGGTGTGCCACGACTCGGGCTCGGTGAACCGGCTGAGCTCGAACAGGCGGTGCAGGCATTCGCCGGCCGCCGCGCCGCGCGGGAACATGAGGATGTCGTCGTCCGGCGGGCCGGCCGAGGCCGTATCGGCCAGTATCGGTTCGCCGTCGGGCGTCACCGCCGCAAGCGCATCGTGATCGGGCCGCAGTTCGTCGTCGGGCACGGCCGCGACGCCCGCCTCCTCCCGCGCCATCGACGCGGTCAGCGAGCTGAAGCTCGCCATCCGCCACGCATCGCGCAGCACGCGTGTCGCATGGCGCGCCGCGAGCATCTGCGACGCGTCGTGCCCGGCTTCGAGACGCTCGCGGCGCGCAGGCACCGGCAGCGGCGCGACGCTCACGGGGCCGCCCGCGAGCGCGTGCCACGCCGCGTCGAGCGCGGCTTCGTCGGGCGGCTCGTCGAGCCACGCATCGAACGCAGCGCCGGCCCCCGCGACGAGCCAGTTGAGCACGCTGCGCCGCGCTTCGCGCGTCGAGCGCGACGACAGGTAGGGCCCGGCGACGACATAGCAGCGATAGACCGCGCGCGTGAGCGCCACGTAGACGAGCCGCGCGCGTTCCGCGGCCTGCTCGCGCAGCGCCTGGCGCGCCGCGTGCGCGGCCGCTTCGTCGTCGCATCCGTAATGCAGCACCGCATCGCCCGCCTCGTCGTGATACTCGCGCGCATCGGGCAACGCGGACGACGGCGGCTCGCGCAGCCCGCCGTCGTTCAGGAACGGACAGAACACGATCGCGTATTCGAGCCCCTTCGACTTGTGCACCGTGACGATCTGCACGAGATTGCGATCGGATTCGAGCCGCAGTTGCGCTTCCTCGCCGCCGCCGTCGAGCCGTTGCGCGGCGAGCCAGCGCAGCGTCGGCGCGATGCCCGGCTGCGCGGATGCACGGGCCTGCGTCAACTCGGCCAGATGGTTGATGTCGGTCACGCGGCGCTCGCCGTCCGCACCGGCCATCAGCCGCTCGGCGATCCGCAGCTCGCGCGTGAACGTGCGCCACATCACCGCGAAACCGCGTTCGCGCCACAGCAGCCGATACCGCGAGAAGCGCTCGACCCAGCTCATCGCGTCGGCACCGTCGGCCGCCGGCGCGCCGGGTGGCGCGCCGCCGTCGCCCTGCTCCATGCGCCACAGCGCGCCGGCATCGAGCCCGAACCAGTCGGACGCGAGCGCCGCGCGCAGGCGCCGCAGGTCGCCCGGCGCATCGATCGCCGCCAGCACGCGTTCGAGCTGCTCGGCGTCGCCGGTCAAGAACACCGACGCCTGCGCCAGCTCGACGCTGCCGATGCCCCACGTCGCGAGTACGCGCTTCACGAGGCTGCCTTGCCGGTGCGTCTGCACGAGCACCGCGATGTCGCCCGGCGACAACGGCGTGTCTCCCAAGCGCACGCGCCCTTCACGCGCGCCGCGCATCAGCCGCGCGATCTCCGCCGCGCACGCCTGGGCGGCCTGCGCCTGCGCATCGCGCTTGAGCAGCGTGCGTTCGCCGCCCGGCAGCGCCCACACCCGGAAATCGCCGGCGGGGCCCGGATCGGTTTCGTCGACGAACGGCGCACGCACGCGCGTGCCGGCGCGCACCGCGTAATAGTCGAGCCCGTCGAGCACGAACGCGCGCGGATTCGACATGAACAAGCGGTTGCACGCGTCGACGATCGCGGGCGTCGAGCGCTGGTTGACCGCGAGCGTGTAGCACGCGCTCGCCCGTGCGCGCGCGGCGAGATAGGTATGCAGATCGGCCGCGCGGAAACTGTAGATCGCCTGCTTCGGATCGCCGACGAGGAACAGCGGGCCGCCCGGCGCGAAGATCCGGTCGAAGATCGCGAACTGCAGCGGATCGGTATCCTGAAACTCGTCGATCAGCGCGGCCGGATAGCGTGCGCGCAGCGCCTCGGCGAGCCACGGATGCGCGTGCAGCGCGTGATACAGGTTCGCGAGCAGATCGTCGAACGACACGACGCGCCGCGTGCGCTTGCGCTCGGCCAGCTCGCGCGGCGCCATGTCGAGCCATTCGGCGATCAGCGCGAGCCAGCGCGCGCGCTGCGTGGCCTCGGCCGCGGCCACGGCGGCCTCGAGCGCGTCGGCCACGTCGAAGAACGCGTGGGCGGGCGTCGCACCGCCTTTTTTCGTCGCCTTGGTCAGGGCGGTTTGCGTGAGCTTCAGCGCGGCTTTCGGCAGCGCGGCCGTCGCGTCGCCCTGCGCGAAATGCGCCGCCCACGCGGCGAGCGCATCGGCGAGCGCGTCGGGCTTGTGCGAGCGCTGATTGAGCGCGGGCTGCGCGGCGCGCAGCAGCGCATCGATCGCGTCGCGCTCGGCCGCCCACATCCGCGCGGCCTCCGCGAAGCATTCGGCCGCGGCCGCTTCGGCCGATTCGTCCGGCTCGGTCACGCCATCCCAGCGCAGCGCGGCAAGCGGCTTCTTCAGCCGGCGTGCGAGCTGCGCATCGAGCGCGGCCGGGCCGGCGCCCGATTCGACGAGCCACGTCGCGAAGCCCGGCCAGCGCGCGGCCGCCGGTTCGACACGCGTGCGCCAGAAATCCGCCGCGAGTTCGAAGCGCAGCGACGCATCGTCGGCCTCCATGTCGAACGCGAACGGCATCGCCGCCGCGAACGGCGCTTCCTGCAGCGCGCGCTGGCAGAACGCGTGGATCGTATGGATCGCCGCCTGGTCGAACGCGCGCAGCGCACGCCGGATCCGCTTCACGGCCGTCTCGGGATCGAGCGCGCCGTCGTCGCCGAGCGTGGTCTCCAGCAGGCGCGCGATGAACGGATCGCCGCCGTCGTCGCCCGTGTCGAGCGCATGCGCGAGCTGCGCGAGCCGGCCGCGAATCCGCTCGTGCAACTCGGCCGTCGCCGCTTTCGTGAACGTCACGACGAGGATCTCGTCCGCGCCGAGATCCTTTTCGAGCAGCAGGCGCACGTACAGCGCGCAGATATTCCAGGTCTTTCCGGTGCCGGCCGACGCCTCGATCTGGTTGACGCCGTCGAGCGGGCACGCGAATACGTCCAGTTCGAGCGCCTGCTGCTGCGCCCCGGCGCTCATGCGACCTCCTTCAGATGTTCGACGAGCGGCTCGAACACGAGCCGCGCGAGCGTGCCGAACGGCTCGTCTAGCGACGGATGCGCGCCGCGCCACGCGATCGCGATGGCCGGATCGTCGGCTTCGCTCACGACCCGCTCGTTGATCCACACGCTCGCGGCCTTGGCCTCGCCGTCGGACACCCGCGCCCATGCACTGCGCGGGAAAAACCGCAGCGGCATGCGCCGCCCCGCGCGGAACAGCGCGGCCAGCGGCGCGAGCCGTTCGAGCGGCGCCGCGACGGGCGTCAGCTCGAACGCGCCGCCGCTGCCGAACCACAGCGTGCGGCGCGGGCCGCCGGGCTCGATCGCACAGTAGACGAGATGCGCGAGCCACGCGGACAGGTAGTCGCGCGCGCTCGGCCGCGCATAGCGGTAGATGACCTGGCCGGCCGGTGTCAACCGGTTCAGCGTGCCGTGCAACTCGAGCGGCGCGCTCACCGCGTCGGCCGCCAGCATCGCGTCGTCGGCACCGAACAGCGCCTGTTCGGTGTCGGGCCATTTCGGCACGACGGCGAGCGAGAACGGCCGCCGCTCGATGCCGCCGGCCAGCGCACCGCGCACGTTCGACGCAAGCTGCGTCATCGAGCCGAGCGCCTGGTCGCGCCACACCGCGCCCGTCGCGCCGCCGGGCAGTTCGGGGCTCGCGTCCGCGATGCGCAGCGCGTGATCGTGCACGCCGCCCTCGCCCGCTTCGATCAGGAGCGGCAGCACGCGCTCGGCAAGCGCGTCGCTGCCGGCGAAGTCCAGCGCGAACGGCTCGGTATCGAGCAGTTCGGCCTGCGCGTCCGCCAGCACGATGCCGAGCCGGCCGCGCAGCAACGCGCGCGCCGGATGCCGCCAGAAACGTTCGAATTCGCTGAACGCGACGGGCTCGACCGGCTCGGCCGGCAGCGGCTGCGCGAAGAACGGCTGCTCGCGCGGCCCGCCGCGCGACGCTTCGGCGGCCAGCAGCGACGCAAGCGTCGCCCGCTCGGTGTCGTACGAAACGAGTTCGCTGCCGGGCTGGAAATACGCGGCCGCGAACGGCTGCAGCGGATGCTCGACGATGAACGCGCGCCGCGCGGCATCGACCGCATCCGGGGCGGCGCCGGGCCCCGCCGTGACGATCGCCAGATGATCGAGTAACTCGTCGACGAGCGCGGCGGGCGGCAACGGCGCATTGTCGCGGATGCTGCGGCCCGTATAGGCGATCAGCAACCGGTCGCGGGCAGCCAGCAGCAGGTCGAGAAACAGATTGCGCTCGTCGTCGCGGCGCTGCCGGTCGCCCAGCTTCGGCAGCACGGCCATCAGGTCGAATTCGTCCGCGCGCGCGAGGCTCGGCAGCACGCCGTCGTCCATCCCGAGCAGGCAGACGATGCGATACGGCAGCCCGCGCAAGCTCGTGAGCGACGAGAACGTGACGCCGCCCCACGGCACCCCGCCGCGGGCCGGATCGTCGAGCGCCGCGGTGAGCCCCGCGCGGACGACGGCCGCCGGCAGCGCCTCGTCGGGCGCGCCTTCCGTCATCGCGGCCAGCATCGCGTCGAGCGCGTCGCGCACGCCGGCCAGCGCGTCGGCATACGCGGCGCCCGAATCGAAGAAGCGCGCGAGCGTGTCGGCGAACAGCTCGCTCCAGCCGCGCGGCGTGTGCGACTGCGCGAGCCGCCGCGCGAAGCCGTCGAGATCGTCGGTGAAGCGTGCGAGCCGGCCGAGCAGTTCGGCCTCGCTGCCCGTGGCCGCCTCGATCGGCAGCCATGCACCGATCGGCGCCGCGCCTTCGGGCATCGCATAGCCGAGAAAGAGCCGCGCGAGCGCATCGGAGAACGTATGGCGCGGCGCGGGCACGGCCGCGTCGTCGCTCGCGCGCGGCGACAGCCCGCGCCGCGCGCCGGCGGCCGCGAGCCAGGTCTGCACCGTTTCGAGCGCGGCCGCGTCGATGTCGTAGCGCGCGGCCACCGCATCCACGCGCAGCCATTCGACCAGCTCCGGCGCGCCGACCTGCCGCTCGGGCAACGCGAGCCAGTCGAGCAGCACGCGCGCGACCGGGTTCGCCTGCGACGGCGGCAGGCCGGTGATCCGGTACGGCACCCGCGCGCCGCCGGCGCCTGCGGTGCCGAACACCGCGTCGATCAACGGCCCGGCCGCGGCGAGATCGGCGACCGCAACGAGCACGTCGGACGGCTGCAGGCTCGCATCGGCGTCGAACCACGCGAGCAGCCGGTCGTGCAGCACCTCGAGCTGGCGCGCGAGGCTGTGGCACACATGCACCTCGATCCCGCGCTCGAGCGGCGTGCCGCCGATGTCGGCCTCCGGCTGCAGTTCGAGGATCGCGTTCTGCACGCGCGCGAGCCACGTCGGTGCGGGATTCTCGACGAAACGCGACGCATCGCCCGACGCCGCGCTTTCAGTCAGCTCGTGCAGCATGTGCAGTTGCGCCTGCGTCTGCCTGCCCCATTCGGCGAGCAGCGGATGGCCGACTTCCTGGTAATCGCGCCGCCCGGCCGCATCGAGCGCCTCGGCGTGCGCGGCGGTCACGATGTCGAACCAGAATTCGCGGCACGGATTCAGCGCGTAGACGCGCACGTCGATCCAGCGCGACAGTTCGCGCAGCAGCGCGACGTGCAGCGGCGGCATCGTCGGCAGCGCGAACACGCTGACCGATTCGGGCCAGTCGGCGCGCGCGACCGTATCGGCATCGAGATGGCGCGCCTCGACGAGGAAACGGTGCGCCGGCGGCGTGCCGCTGTCGCTCAGCTCGGCGAGCAGCGCGCGCCACAGCGCGGCCTGCCAGCGCTCGTCGTCGCGCGCGGCGTCGCTGATCCCGCGCGGCGCGGCGTCGCCCGCGAGCACCGACTCGCCGGCCTGCCACGCGGCCAGCCATTCGGGGCGGTAGGTCAGGTAGTGATCGAGCACGGCCGCGACGCGATGGGCCAGCTCGTAGCGCATCGCATCGTCGGAGGCCGACAGATACGCGACCAGCCGCGGCGACGCGAGCCACGGCGCGTCGCCTGCCGCCTGCGCGAACAGCCGGTAGCAGCGCCACACGAGCCGGTCGGGCGCGAACGGCGAACGCGCGGGCACCGCCAGCACGCGGCCGATCTGCGCCCACAGCCACTGCGCGAGATACGTGAACTCGACGTTCGCGCACACGCCGTTGCGCGCGGCGATGTCGAGCTCGAGGCGGCGGCGCAGCGCCGCGCTCGGCACGATGACCTGTTGCGGCGCCCACGGGCCGTTACGGGCCGGGAACGCGGCCAGATCCTCGAGCAGCGCGTCGGCCAGCGTTTCGTGACGGTTCGAATAGAAAAGATGGAGCATGAAGCGGGCGTCGGAACCTCGGACCGGCGGGGCCGGGCGAACAGGATCACCAAGGATAGCAAATGGGCCGCCGCCGCGAACCTCGGCCGGAAAGCCAGCTTTTGCGAACCGCGAAATACGATAGACTCGTCGCCAGTCAATACGCCGCCCCCGGGCGTCTTCGTCTGCCATTCAGCCCATCGATGCGCTATTCGGTCGAAATCAGAAAGTTTTTCTACAGCCAGTACTTTTTCGGCGGCCTGCGCATCGCGGTCGGCGTGTCGCTGCCGGCCGTGTTGTGCCTGATCGTGTTTCACAACCGCGAGCTCGGCTTCACGATCTCGACGGGCGCGCTCGGCGCGTGCGTCGTCGACATGCCGGGCCCGCTCAAGTACAAGCACAACGAAATGCTCGCGTGCAGCGTGATCGGTTTCCTGGCGGCGCTCGCCACCGGCCTCGCGACACCGAACATCTTCGCGCTGTGGCTCACGATCGTGCCGCTCACGTTCGTGCTGTCGCTGATCGTCGTCTACGGCAACCGCTGGCCGCAGATCAGCTTCGCGACGCTGTTCATGATGGTGATGACGCTCGAGGAGAAGTTCACGCCGCTGCAGGCGTTCGTCAACGCCGGCTGGATTCTCGCGGGCGGCCTCTGGTACACGTACTGGGCCACGCTCGTGTCGCAGTGGCAGGCGCGCCGGATCGAGCAGCAGGCGCTGGCCGAAAGCCTGTTCGCCTGCGCCGACTACCTGCTCGCGCGCGCGCAGTTCTACGATCTCGACGCCGATCTCGACGAGTGCTACCGCAATCTCGTCGCCCGGCAGATCACCGCGGTCGAAACGCAGGAAACCGCGCGCGACATCGTGCTGCGCAACCTGCCGAAGCTGCGGCGCGGCAAGCTCGATCCCGGCCGCACGACGATGTACAACCTGTTCATCAACAGCGTCGATCTGCACGAGCTGTTCGTCGGCGCGCACACCGACTACCCGCTCGTGCGCAACACGTTCGGCGGAACGGACCTGATCATCTTCTACCGCGACCTGATCCGCAAGGCCGCGGCCGATCTCGAGGAGGTCGGCCTCGCGGTGCTCGAAAACCGCGCGCCGCATTCGCACATCAGCGTGAAGGCCGAGCTGCGCGCGATCGAGTACGAGATCGAGCTGATGCGCAAGAAGAACTTCGCGGCCACCCACGCGGAAGCCTATGCGGCCGTGGTCGCGACGTTCCGGCGCATCTGGAGCGCGACGCGCCTGATCGACCGGATGCGCCGCAACCTGTCGGGCCGCGCCGATCCGCAGCAAACCGAACTGAAGATCGACAAGGCGCTCACGCGCTTCCTGCAGCGCCGCCGCCTGTCGCCGCTGCTGATCTTCTCGAACCTGAACATGCGCTCGCCGAGCTTTCGCCACGCACTGCGCGTGACGATCGCCGTGGCGGTCGGCTTCTGGATCGGGCGCCTGCTGCCGCTCACCAACGCATACTGGATCGTGATGACGACCATCATCATCCTGAAGCCCGGCTACTCGCTGACCAAGCAGCGCAACGCGGCGCGTATCGTCGGTACGCTGATCGGCTGCGCGGCGAGCGTCACGCTGATCTACACGGTGAAGGACACGCACCTGCTGATCGCGATCATGTTCGGGTCGATGGTGATGAGCTACAGCCTGCTGCTGTTCAACTATGCGGCGAGTGTCGTGTTCACGTCGTCGTACGTGCTGCTGATGTTCCACCTGCTCGCGCCGGGCAGCATGCGGATCATCGGCGAGCGCGCGATCGACACGGTGGTGGGCTGCATGATCGCGATCGCCGCGAGCCGGCTGTTCCCGTACTGGGAATACCGGCTGATGGGCAAGCTCGTCACCGACATGCTGAGCTCCACCCGCAAGTATTTCGAGGCCGTGTGGCGCGCCGGGCGCGGCATGTCGCCGCCGACGGTGCCAGCCGCCGACGGTGCCGCCGTCGTCGCGGGCGTCGCCGCGGCGATCGAATCTCCGGCGGCCAGCCTCGACGACGACTACCGCTACCGGCTCGCCCGCAAGGACGTGCACATCGCGTTCGCGAACCTCGGGCAGGCGTTCCAGCGGATGATGATCGAGCCGAAGGCGCACCAGCGCTTCGTGCCCGAACTGAACGACCTGCTCGTGCAGACGCACGTGCTCGGCGCGCAGATCACGGCGGCGGCGCCGCTGATCCGCAGCGCGTGCGCGGCCGACGGCGGGCTCGTCCACGACGACGCGCTGCAGCGCGGCCTGGCCGCCGTGCTCGACAATCTCGAGAAGGCCGAAGCCGGCGAGCCGCCGCCGGCTGACCAGCTCGAAGCATCGAAGCAGATCACGCGCGATCTCGATGCGATGGTCGTGTCCGCGGAAAAATCCGATGCGGTCGGCGCCGAGCTCACGCACGACCTGAAGGTGCTCGCGCACCAGTGCAAGCAGATGCTCGCGTCGTCGCTGCTGATCCGCAAGGACGCGAGCGTGATCCGGCTGCCCGCCTGAGCGCGGATGTCCGTGTTCTACGCGCGGATCCGCCCGAAATTCGCGCCCGCGTCACGTTGACGCACGGCCGACCTGTCGATACGGCGCGCCGGTTTCGGCGCGCCTTCCGCTGACCCGGTTCCGCACGGCGCCCGTCGCACCGGAAGCCGCGAATCGACGCCGTTCGCCTGCCGCGCGCGCGACCCGAGCGGGCCGCGCACCGGCACGTCAGTGCGACGCCGCGCTCGCGGCCTCGGCCGGATGGGCCTCGTCGTACGCGTGCTTCTGCGAAATCGCGTTGTACAGGATCGTCCCGATCACGAGCAGCACGGCCACGACGATCAGGATGCTCACATTGCGGACAGGGTTCTTCTTGCGCTGATCGTTCATGGTCGGTGCTGCTCCGTCAAATTCCTCGAAGCGGGCATTCTACGCGCTTGCGCCCGCGCCGGGCCGCCCCGTTCGCCGGCCTCCGTCCCCGGCTTCTCCCCTGCTTTCCGCAAGCTTTCGTTTGGTAATCATTCCCATTTCGATTTAGAATCCAGAATCTTTCACTTTGTAATGTTCCGGGTCGCTCGGGCGGCAGGCGCGCCCCGGAACGCTCCCTCGTCCACCTGCCCCACCGGAGTCTCCATGTCGAATCCGCGCACCCGCCTGCTGCCGCTCGCCGGCGCCCTCGTCCTGGCCGCGGCCGCCTTCGCGCCGCTTGCCCAGGCAGCCGAGGAAGTGAGCCTGTACACCACCCGCGAGCCGAAGCTGATCCAGCCGCTCATCGACGCGTTCACGAAGCAGAGCGGCGTCAAGGTCAACACGGTGTTCGTGAAGGATGGCCTGCTCGAGCGCGTGAAGGCGGAAGGCGCGCAATCGCCGGCCGACGTGCTGATGACGGTCGACGTCGGCAACCTGCTCGACCTCGTCGACGGCGGCGTCACGCAGCCGGTGCGCTCGAAGGCGCTCGACGATGCGATTCCCGCGAACCTGCGCGGCGCGAACGGCGACTGGTACGCACTGTCGCTGCGCGACCGCGTGCTGTACGTCGAAAAGGACCTGAAGGTCGATGCGTTCCGCTACGAGGAGCTCGCCGATCCGAAATGGAAGGGCAAGGTCTGCATCCGGTCGGGCCAGCATCCTTACAACACGGCGCTCGTCGCGGCGATGATCGCGCATGACGGCGAAGCCGCGACCGAAAAGTGGCTGCGCGGCGTGAAGGCCAACCTCGCGCGCAAGGCGACGGGCGGCGACCGCGACGTCGCACGCGACATCCTCGGCGGCATCTGCGACGTCGGCCTCGCGAACGCCTACTACGTCGGCCACATGAAGAATGCGGAACCCGGCAGCGATGCGCGCAAGTGGGGCGACGCGATCAAGGTCGTGCGTCCGACGTTCGCGAATACGAAGAGCGGCGGCACGCACGTGAACATCAGCGGCGCGACGGTCGCGAAGCACGCGCCGCACAAGGCCAATGCGGTGAAGCTGCTGGAATACCTGGTCTCGCCCGAAGCGCAGGCGCTGTATGCGCAGGCGAACTACGAATACCCGGTGCGCGCGAACGTGAAGCTCGACCCGGTGATCGCGAGCTTCGGCACGCTGAAGGTCGACCCGCTGCCGCTCGCGGATATCGCGAAGCATCGCAAGCAGGCGAGCCAGCTCGTCGACAAGGTCGGCTTTGACAACTGACGCATCGCCTGCCCGCGCGGTGCGCGAGCCGCGCGGTCCGCGTGCGCGCCTGTGGCCGCGCGCGGGCAGCCTGTGGCTGATCGCGGCGCTGGCGATCGCCGCGGCGGTCGCGGCGCCGCTCGCGGTGCTCGTGGCCGCCGCGTTCGACGCCGATCTCGCGCACTGGCGGCATCTCGCCGAATTCGTACTGCCGCAGGCGCTCGTCAACACGCTGCTGCTGCTCGCCGGCGTCGGCACGATCGTGTCGATCGTCGGCACCGGCTGCGCGTGGCTCGTCACCGCGTACGATTTCCCCGGCCGCCGGATCCTGACCTGGGCGCTGCTGCTGCCGCTCGCGGTCCCCACCTACATCGTCGCGTTCGCGTATCTCGACCTGCTGCATCCGATCGGCCCCGTGCAAGGCGCGATCCGCTGGCTGCTCGGCTTCGACAGCCCGCGCCAGTTCCGCCTGCCCGACCTGCGCTCGCTGCCCGGCGCGATCTTCGTGCTCGGCTTCGTGCTGTATCCGTACGTCTATCTGAGCACGCGCGCGATGTTCGTCACGCAGTCCGTGAGCCTGCTCGAAGCCGCGCGCACGCTCGGCGCCGGCCGCGTCGCGACGTTCTGGCGCGTCGTCGTGCCGCTTGCACGGCCGGCGATCGCGGTCGGCGTGAGCCTCGCGCTGCTCGAAACGCTGAACGATATCGGCGCGTCGGAATTTCTCGGCGTGCAGACGCTGACCGTGTCCGTCTATACGACGTGGATCACGCGCTCCGATCTCGCCGGCGCCGCGCAGATCGCGCTGGCGATGCTCGCGATCGTCGTCGGCATGATCGCGCTGGAACGCTACGGACGCCGCCGCCAGCGCTACGCGCACGGCCGGCGCATGCGGCCGATCGCGCCGCGCCGCCTGACCGGCTCGGCCGCGCTCGCCGCCGCGGTGCTCGGCTGGCTGCCGGTCCTGCTCGGCTTCGGCGCGCCGGCCGCGTACCTCGCGGTCGAAACGGCCAAGCGGCTGCACCTCGTCGGCGGCGTATCCGCGCAATTGATGACGGGGCTCGCGAACACGCTGACGATCGCGACCGCCGCCACCGCCGCGACGCTCGCGTGCGGGCTCGTCGTCGCGTGGGCCGCCCGCGCGCAGCGCGACAGCGCCCGGGCAGGCCCTGCCCGCCTGTGCGCGCGGATCGCGAGCCTCGGCTACGCGGTGCCGGGCACCGTGCTCGCGATCGGCCTGCTGATGCCGTTCGCGGCGGCCGACCGCCTGTTCGGCGCGGCGCTCGGCCGCGACGCGCTGCTGCTGATGGGCTCGGCCACCGCGCTCGTGATCGCCTATACCGTGCGTTTCCTCGCGATCCCGGCCGGCGGCATCGAGGCCGGCCTCGCGCGCATTCCGCCGTCGCTCGAACAGGCCGCGCGCTCGCTCGGCGAGACGGCGGGCGGCACGCTGCGCCGCGTCCACCTGCCGCTGCTGCGGCCCGCGCTCACGACAAGCGCGCTGCTGGTGTTCGTCGACGCGATGAAGGAATTGCCGGCCACGCTGCTGCTGCGCCCGCTGAACTTCGACACGCTCGCGACCTGGCTGTATGCGGAAGCCGCGCGCGGCACCTATGAAGAAGGCGCGGTCGCCGCGCTCGCGATCGTGCTGGCCGGGCTCGTGCCCGTGATCCTGCTCGCCCGCACCCGCCACAAGATCGGAGCCTGACACCGTGAACCTGCTCGAACTCGACGACCTCTGCGTCGCCTACGACACGCCGCACGGCCGCCGCACCGTGGTCGACGGCCTGAGCCTCGCGCTGCCGCGCGGCGACATCGGCTGCCTGCTCGGCGCGTCCGGCTGCGGCAAGACCACCGTGCTGCGCGCGATCGCCGGCTTCGAGCCCGTGCGCATGGGACGCATCGTGCTGGACGGCACGCCCGTCGCGGCGCCGTCGCTCGACGTGCCGCCGGAGCGGCGGCGCATCGGCATGATGTTCCAGGATTACGCGCTGTTCCCGCACCTGAGCGCGGCCGACAACGTCGCGTTCGGCCTGCGGCGCATGCCGAAGGCCGAACGGCGCCTGCGCGTCGCGGAGATGCTCGACCTCGTCGGCCTCGCCGATTCCGGCGACGCCTATCCGCACGAACTGTCGGGCGGCCAGCAGCAGCGCGTCGCCCTCGCGCGCGCGCTCGCGCCGTCGCCGGAACTGCTGCTGCTCGACGAGCCGTTCTCGAATCTCGACGTCGATACGCGCGAGCGGCTCGCGTTCGAGCTGCGCGACATCCTGAAGCACACGGGTCATACCGCGATCCTCGTCACGCACAACCAGGCGGAAGCGTTCGCGATCGCCGACCGGATCGGCGTGATGAAGGACGGCCACCTTGCGCAATGGGATACGCCGTATGCGCTGCACCATCATCCGGCCAGCCCGTTCGTCGCGGATTTCGTGCGCCGCGACGCGCTGGCCGACGAACGCGCACGCGCGCTGGCGCGCGGCCGATGAAGCGGCGCCGCCGGCGCGGCGGCGCGCCCGTCAGGCGGGCTCGGCCAGATCGCGCACGGGCAGCGCGGTCGAATACTTGATCTGCTCCATCGCGAACGACGAGCTAACGTCGAACAGCGGCACCGTGCGAATCAGTTGCTTGTAGACGCGGTCGTAGTCGTCGATGCCGGCCACCACGACGCGCAGCAGGTAATCGGTCTCGCCGCTCATCCGGTAGACCTCGACCACTTCCGGCATGTCGCGCACCGCCTGCGTGAAGCGCTGCGCCCATTCCTCGGTGTGCTGGTTCGTGCGGATCGCGACGAACACGGTCGTGCCCACGCCGAGCTTGCGCGCATCGCACAGCGCGACCTGCGCACGAATCGCGCCGGTTTCCTTCAGCCGCTGCACGCGCTTCCAGCACGGCGTCTGCGACAGGTTCACGCGCTGGGCCAGCTCCGCGATCGGCAGCGTGGCATCCGTCTGCAGCAGCTCCAGCAGCTTGCGATCGATGGCGTCCATTTCTCCATTCCCTCGTCGATAGAAATTTATTCTATTCATCCTGCCCAACGGGGAACAATATGAAAAGTGTCCGGGCGCGTCGACCGGTGTAAATACCGACCCGTCACGCACTCACCGCGCCAAACGAAACAGGCGACGCCACCCGCGAAGCGTGGCGTCGCCTGACATCGCCGCGCGTCGCGGCTTGCCTGCCGCGCGCGGGCCCGCGCTCACACGTCGCCGCCGGCCGTCGCGCCGCTCAATACGCGACCGTCGCGATCTCGCGCACGAAGCTGTCCTGCTCGAGCGCATCGACGAACGCGACCGCGTAGTCTTCCGCCGAGATCTTGCTGTTGCCTTGCGCGTCGACGATCAGCTTGCCGGCGCCCGTGCGGAACGTGCCCGTGCGCTCGCCCGGCGCGATCAGCGCGGCCGGCGCGAAGAACGTCCAGTCGAGATCCGCGACCGTCTTCAGGTAGTCGAGCGCGTCGCGATGCGCGAGCGCGACCGCCTTGTACGCTTCGGGGAAACCTTCGGTATCGACGAGCTGCTTGCCCGGCGCGACTTCGAGCGAACCGGCGCCGCCCACCACGACGAGCCGCTTCAAACCGGCCTGACGCGTGCCGGCGACCAGCGCCTTCGCGACCGCGACGACCTGCGCCGCATCTTCCTGCTTCGGGCCGTACGCGCTTGCGACGACGTCATGCCCCGGCAGCGCGGCCGCGATGCTGGCCGCGTCGAACAGGTCGGCCGCCTTCGCGGTGATGCCGTCGCCGGATGCGCCCGGATGGCGCGACAGCGCGGTGACGCGGTGGCCGCGCCGCACGGCTTCCGCCGCGATGCGCGAGCCGATCATGCCGGTGGCGCCGAACAGCGCGATATTCAAAGAACGTTGCGTCATGTCGATTCTCCAGAAAAGAAAATATGTAACATAGTCAATTACATATAAGATCGAAAAAAACGGGGCGAAGCCCCCGTTGCGCCGACCGCCGCGCGTACGCGCCGTCCGGCTTCCTGCCCTGCCTGCCCGCGGTCACCCGCCGGCGTGCGCCGCCCGCTGCGTGCGCTGCTCCCGATCCAGCATGTCGGTCGTCACGTCGACCAGCGTGCGCGTGGCGAGCGACGCTTCCATCGCGCGCTGTGCGTCGCCGATATAGCCGGTCAGCGCGCTCTGGATGTGCCGCCCGACGAGACACGCCGGATTCGGCGCCTCGCGGTGCAGCGCGAACAGTTGCGCATCGTCGACCGCGCGATACACGTCGAGCAGCGTGATCTCGCCGGGCTCGCGCGCCAGCAGCGCGCCGCCGCCCGCGCCGAGTTGCGACGTGGTCAGCCCTGCTGCCGCCAGCATCGACAGCAGCCGGCGAATCAGCGCCGGATTCGTATTCACGCTGCCCGCGATGACGTCGGACGACAACGGCACGCCTTCCTGCATCGACAGCAAGGCGAGCACGTGAACGGCAAACGCGAACCGGCTGCTGGTATTCATTCCTGACTCACTCGGCGACGCCGGCCCGACCCGCAACCGGCGACATGTGTAACCATGATAATTACATTTTGCGGATCGTGCAAGCCCGCGTCATTCGCCGCTCGCGGGTTTCGCCCCGGCGGCGCTCTGCTGGCTCCACTGCTGGAGTTTCTTGCCGGCTTCGGCGATCTTCGCGCCCGCTTCGGAAGCCGCATGCGCGACGACCGCGGACGCCGCCGCGTCGATCTGCGCCTGCGCAGCCGACGCGAGGCCGCTCGCGGACAACGGCGGCACGGCCGACGCCGCGGACGCGATGCCGGCCTTCGCCGCGTTGATCTGTTGATTGACGGTGCTCGCCACCTGGTCGAGCGCCTTGGCCGCGTTGTTGGCGGCATCGGCGGCCGCGCTCGCGGCCGTATCGGGTTGCGCGGTGGACGTACCGGACTTCTCGCAGCCCGCGAGCAACAGCAGCGCACCGGCGGCCACGGCCGCCAGCACGGACCCGGGCACGCGACGCGCCCGCGATGTCTTCATGTTCATCAGCAATCTCCGGCCGCACGTGGCGCGACCTCGTGGTTGGACCGGTGTCGATGATACCGCCTGTGGAACAGGCCCAATGACGACCCGTTGTTAAAAATGCCTTTCAATTTCGGATTCGTCTGATTCAATCGAACGCGCCACGCCTCTAAAGTGGGCACGCCTCAATTCACTTCGTACGTGCCCCCTTTTTCTTCGTCATGGCTTTCCTCATCGATTGGTTCATCGTCCTGGCCGCGCTGCTTGCCGCCACCCTGTTCCTCTGCCTGCGCGCGCCGTCGGCGCGCCGTCTCGCCGAATCGGGACGTCCACGCCGCATCGCGTCCGCGCGCCTGCTCACCCAGGCCGTGATCGGTTTCTGGACGGCCGCGCTGATCGTCGCGCGAGGCATTCTCGGCGCCGATGGCGACGGCCAGTCGCTCGCGGGCTTCGCGGCGCTCGCAGTCGCCGCGATCGGGCTGTCGGCCGTCGCCCTCTACTGGTCGGCGTGCGCGCTGCGGCTGCGCCGGCCGCCCGTGCTGTTCGCGCGCCACTGACGCGCCAGATCGGTGCGTGAGCGGCGCACGCCGCGCACCGCTTCATTCGGCGTACGCACCAATTTCGTCATAATCGCACCACAAACGCGCATCCGGCGAACCGATCGGCGGCCGGCGGCCACGCCCCGATCCCGTGCACGATTCACCGGCATGCCGCATCGCACGGTACCCGGGCACCAATTTCACGCAGTCATTCACCAGCTTGGCTCGATACTTGCATTCCTCGCCCGTTTTTTGCGCAAGGAAGCCACGGCATGGATGGTCTGAAATCCGGCGTCGACACACTGTTCCTGTTGATCGGCGCCGTCATGGTGCTCGCGATGCACGCGGGCTTCGCCTTTCTCGAACTCGGCACGGTCCGCAAGAAGAACCAGGTCAACGCGCTCGTGAAGATCCTGGTCGACTTCTCGGTGTCGACGCTCGCGTATTTCCTCGTCGGCTACACGATCGCGTACGGCGTCGAATTCTTCGACGACATCGGCTCGCTGTCTCAGCACAACGGCTACGCGCTCGTGCGGTTCTTCTTCCTGCTGACGTTCGCCGCGGCGATCCCGGCGATCGTGTCCGGCGGCATCGCGGAGCGCGCGAAGTTCAATCCGCAGCTCGTCGCGACGCTGATCATCGTCGGCTTCATCTATCCGTTCTTCGAAGGGATCGCGTGGAACGAGCGCTTCGGCGTGCAGGCCTGGCTCGCGCACGCATTCGGTGCGCCGTTCCACGACTTCGCGGGCTCGGTCGTCGTGCATGCGTTCGGCGGCTGGGTCGCGCTGCCGGCCGTGCTGCTGCTCGGCGCGCGCCACGGCCGCTATGCGAAGGACGGGCGGATCGCCGCGCACCCGCCGTCGAACATCCCGTTCCTCGCGCTCGGCGCATGGGTGCTCGCGGTCGGCTGGTTCGGCTTCAACGTGATGAGCGCGCAGACGCTCGACAAGATCAGCGGCCTCGTCGCGGTGAACTCGCTGATGGCCATGGTCGGCGGCACGCTCGCGGCGTGGATGGCCGGCCGCAACGACCCGGGCTTCACGTACAACGGGCCGCTCGCGGGCCTCGTCGCGGTCTGCGCGGGCTCCGACGTGATGCACCCGATCGGCGCGCTGGTCACGGGCGCCGCGGCCGGTGCGCTGTTCGTCGCGATGTTCACCTGCGTGCAGAACCGCTGGCGCATCGACGACGTGCTCGGCGTCTGGCCGCTGCACGGGATGTGCGGCGCGCTCGGCGGCCTCGCGGCCGGCGTGTTCGGGCTGCCCGCGCTCGGCGGTCTCGGCGGCGTGTCGTTCCTGTCGCAGCTCGTCGGCACGCTCGGCGGCATCGCGATCGCGACCGCGGGCGGCACGCTCGTCTACGGCGCGCTGAAGGCGACCGTCGGCCTGCGTCTCGATCGCGAAGCGGAATTCGACGGCGCCGACCTGTCGATCCACCGCATCTCGGCCACGCCCGAGCGCGATTGACCTGCCGACGCACACTCGACGCGTCATTACGTTTTCGATTCAAAAAACTTTCATCTAGCGTCCTTACACTTCCGTCCAGTTTTCAATACGCCTTCGCGAAGCTTGTCGCCCGCGCTTCGCGAAGGCCATTCTTCCAACAACCGAAACTGGACTCCACATGCCCGCGTTGCCCAATGCTTCCCGTCGTCAGGCCCTGAAGATCCTCGCCGGCGCGCCGATGCTTCCCCTTTCCGGCCTCGCGCTGCCGGCCCTGCTGACGGGTTGCGGCGGCGACGACGATCCCGCGTCGACGCCGGTCGCCGCCGCCTATACGTCGGCGGCCTTCTCGGCGATGGCCGCGCCGACGCTCGACAACGCGGCCGCGATGGCGACGACGACGGTCGGCTCGACGCTGTCGGTGTCGTTCTCGGACGGCTCGTCGCGCAACTTCAAGCTCGCGTACAAGCCGTTCTTCGTGACGGGCGACATGGTGCCGGACGGCAAGGGCGGCACGACGCTCGCGGGCGGCTACTACGACATCAACAACCAGCCGATCATCGATCGCTCGGTGGCCGGCAAGGAGCGCCAGTTCTATTCCGACTGCCCGGACGGCAGCTCGCTGCTGACGCTGAAGAACGCGAACGTGCCCGGCGTGAAGGGCAACACGGTGTTCGCGGTCGTGCAGTTCGAATACACGACGCGCGACCTGGCGAGCGCGTCGCAGTACGGCCAGCTGCCGTCGCCGATCGCCGTGCTCACGCTCGACCAGGACCCGGCCACCGGCACGCTGAAGCTCGTGAAGTATCACAACGTCGACACGTCGAGCGCACACGGCCTGTGGATCACGTGCGGCGCGAGCCTGTCGCCGTGGGGCACGCACCTGTCGAGCGAGGAATACGAGCCGGACGCGACGAAGGCCGCGACCGACGCGCAGTTCAAGGCGTTCAGCAAGAACACGTTCGGCGACGAGACGAAGGCGAACCCCTATCACTACGGTCACCTGCCCGAGATCACCGTGAATCCGGACGGCACGGGCACCGTGAAGAAGCACTACTGCCTCGGCCGCATCTCGCACGAGCTGATCCAGGTAATGCCGGACCAGCGCACCGTGATGATGGGCGACGACGCGACCAACGGCGGCCTGTTCATGTTCGTCGCCGACAAGGCGGCCGACCTGTCGGCCGGCACGCTGTACGTCGCGAAGTGGACGCAGACGTCGTCGGCCGGCGCCGGCACCGCGACGCTCACGTGGATCAGGATCGGCCACGCGACCAGCAGCGAGATCGAAGCGCTCGCGAACACGCTGAAGGCGTCGGACATCATGGACCTGGTGACCGTCGACCCGAACGATGCGAGCTACACGAAGATCCACTTCGGCGGCAAATTCAACTGGATGCGCGTGAAGCCGGGGATGGAAAAGGCGGCCGCGTTCCTCGAGACGCACCGCTACGCGGCGCTGCTCGGCGGCAGCATGGCGTTCACGAAGCTCGAAGGCACGACCGTGAACGCGAAGGACAAGATCGTCTACACGGCGATGTCGCGGATCGAGACGTCGATGGTCAAGGGCAACGCGGTGTCGCGCGACGTCGCGCTCGACAAGAAGATCGCCGCGGGCGCCGTCTACGCGCTGAACCTGAAGGCGGGCCAGCGCGACACGACGGGCGGCGCGATCGACAGCGAATGGGTGCCGGTCGACATGGGCGCGCCGGCCGCGCTCGTCGGCGAGGATCTCGCCGCGGCCGACGCGCTCGGCAACCTCGCGAACCCGGACAAGATCGCGAACCCGGACAACCTGAAGTTCTCCGAAAAGCTGCGCACGCTGTTCATCGGCGAAGACTCGGGCATGCACGTGAACAACTTCCTGTGGGCCTACAACGTCGACACGAAGTCGCTCGCGCGCGTGCTGTCGTGCCCGGCCGGCGCCGAATCGACGGGCCTGCACGCGGTCGACGAGATCAACGGCTGGACCTACATCATGAGCAACTTCCAGCACGCCGGCGACTGGGAATCGCCGCTGCACGACAAGGTCAAGCCGACGCTCGACCCGCTCGTGCGCGCGAACTACAAGGACCGCTTCGGCGCCAGCGTCGGTTACCTGACGGCCGAGCAGACCAGCATCAAGCTCGCGAAGGGCTGACCGTCGCGCGCGGGGACGTTGCGCGTTGCAGGGCGCCCTGACCGGGCGTCCCTGACCGGGCGTCCCTGACCGGGCGTCCCTGACCCGGCCTCCCGGACCGGGCGTTCTTTCTTCGATCACCGTTCATTCGTCGGCGCTCCACGCCGTTTCATGCGCGATGCCCACTCCGGGCATCGCGCTTTTTTTTTTGCGTGAAGCGAGCGCGAGCGCGGCGCGCATCGCGCGTGCAGGCGGGCGCGATGCGACCGTGGACAGGCGTTTGCGGCGATCGGAGGATAATACGGGCCTGACGCGTCCGGGCGGACGGTCGGAAAGACAGGCAAAAAAAAGCGCCACGGAGACCGTGGCGCTAAAAAAGTTCTAGCCATTCCGAGGGCCGTGCTAGAACCTGAGAGACTGCGCGAAACATCGTTGCCGGTTAAACTCTTGAAACGATGTTTCGAAAACGTGAGACATTCTTTCCGTTTCCGCCCGACAAGTCAAGCGGTATTTGCACCGGCTCATGCACTTTCCGGCAACGCTCATTTGAGCGTTTTCCTAATAAACCAAGGGTGAACCCGTAAAATCTCATCCAATGACCGGTTCTCCCGCGGAACATGCATCCTTTGACAATAGTCCTACAATACCAACAAAATTGAAATCGAGTTTCGGAATTAGAGAGAATCCCTCGTGTCGACACCTGTAACCTCTCCCGCGTCGCGGGACCGTGAATCGTCGCCCGACGAGATCACCGCCCTCGCCCGCGGCCTCGCCGTGCTGCGCCGCATCGCGGCTGCCGACGCGCCCGTCAGCAACCGCGAGCTGACCGAATTGACCGGCATCCCGAAGCCGACCGTCTCGCGCATCACCGCGACGCTCGTCAGCGCCGGCTTCCTGTTTCAGTTGCCCGACAGCGAGCGCTTCGTGCTCACCGCGTCGGTCCTCGAACTGAGCCACGGCTTCCTGCGCAACTTCGACATCCGCGCGCGTTCGCGGCCGTTCATGATCGAACTGGCCGAACGCACGTCGCTGTCCGTGCACCTCGCGGTGCGCGACCGGCTCGACATGGTCGCGATCGACGTGATCCGCCCGCGCTCGGCCGTGCTCGTCACGCGCCTCGAGATCGGCTCGCGGATGGACATCGCGCGCACGGCCGTGGGCCGCGCGTATCTGGCCGCGCTCGAGGACGACGAGCGCCGCCTGCTGCTCGAGTCGCTGCGCACCACCGCCGGCGACGACTGGCCGCACGTGTCCGCCCGCCTGACGCCCGCCTGACGCCCGCGCTCGACGAAGCGATGCGCGACGGCCACGCGATCGCGATCGGCGAATGGCGCGAGGGGCTGAACGCGGTCGCGGCCGGTTTCGTCGGCCCGTCGGGTCAGCGCTATTCGGTGAATTGCGGCGGCGCGTCGCACCAGTGTCCGCCCGAATGGCTGCGGGAACACGTCGTGCCCGCGCTGCAGGAATGCATCGCGAAAATCACGCGCGAGATCGGCGGCGCGCCGGCCCGGCGCGTCGGCGTGTAATCGTTTCGTCATCGCCGTGTCGCGTTCTGTAACGACCGTAACCCGTTGAAAGATAGACCGCTGGACTGTAACGGGGACGGCACGTAGGATCATGCCCATCGTCGCGCCGCACTCGCGGTGCGCACCGCTCTTTCCCGTGCGGATCGGCGGGGCCCCGGACCGAGCCGGGCCGCCCCGTCGCGTCTTCCGCACGCCCACGCGCAGCCGAGCAGTCCGATTTCCGGCCCGCCGCGCCGTCTTCCTGACAGAACACGATGGATAACGAACAAAAGCCCACGCCCCCTTCGAAAGACCCCGCGCCCGCCGCCGCCCGGCGCCCGCGCCGCACGTTGCTGATCGGCACCGTCGCGGCCGTCGTCATCGGCGGCCTGCTGTGGTGGCACCCGTGGAACCGCACGCCGGCGGCAGGCAGCACGGCGAAAGGCATTGGCGCCAGCGCCGTGGGCGGCCATCGCGGCCGCGGCGGCCCCGCCGCGATGGCGAACGTTCCGCAGCCGGTGCAGGTCGCCACCGCGACGCAGGGCGAGATGCCGATCGTGCTGTCCGCGCTCGGCACTGTCACGCCGCTCGCGAACGTGACGGTCAAGACGCAACTGTCGGGCTACCTGCAATCGGTGTCGTTCCAGGAAGGCCAGATCGTCAAGAAAGGCGACGTGCTCGCGCAGATCGACCCGCGCCCGTATCAGGTCGCGCTCGAGAACGCCGAAGGCACGCATGCGCGCGACGCGGCGCTGCTCGCGACGGCCCGCCTCGACCTGAAGCGCTACCAGACGCTGCTGTCGCAGGATTCGATCGCGTCGCAAACCGTCGATACGCAGGCATCGCTCGTCAAGCAGTACGAAGGCGCGGTGAAGACCGACCAGGCCGCGATCGATTCCGCGAAACTCAACCTGACGTATGCGCGCATCACGGCGCCGGTCTCGGGCCGCGTCGGCCTGCGCCAGGTCGACCCCGGCAACTACGTGACGCCGGGGGACACCAACGGCATCGTCGTGATCACGCAGTTGCAGCCGATGAGCGTGATCTTCACGACGTCGGAAGACAACCTGCCGCAGATCCTCAAGCAGATGAACGCGGGCCGGAAGCTGTCGGTCACCGCCTACAACCGCAACAACACGGTGCCGCTCGAGACGGGCTCGCTCGCGACGCTCGACAACCAGATCGACACGAGCACCGGTACGGTCAAGCTGCGCGCGAATTTCGACAACAAGGAAGGCATGCTGTTCCCGAATCAGTTCGTGAACACGCGGCTGCTCGTCGACGTGCTGCGCAACGCGATCATCGTGCCGACCTCCGCCGTGCTCACGGGCTCGATCGGCCAGTTCGTCTACGTCGTGAAACCCGACAACACGGTGACGGTGCGCAAGGTCACGGTCGGCCCGGTCGACGGCGAACGCACGAGCATCGTCAGCGGCGTGGCGCTCGGCGAACGCGTGGTGACCGACGGCTCGGACCGCCTGCGCGAAGGCTCGAAGATCTCGATTCCGGCCGACAAGCCGAAAGGCGCGTCGGGCGCGCGCGGCGCCGGCGCGGCGTCGGGCGCATCGGCTGCGTCCGGTGCAGCCGGCCATCGCGGCGGACACAAGCACGGCGCGTCGCAGGCAGCGGCCCCCGCGGCCCAGTAACGCGCGGGCCGCTCGATGAATCCATCCCGCCTCTTCATTCTCCGGCCGGTCGGCACCGCCCTCCTGATGGCGGCGATCATGCTGGCCGGCCTCGTGGCGCTGCGCTTCCTGCCGCTCGCCGCGCTGCCCGAGGTCGACTACCCGACGATCCAGGTCCAGACCTTCTACCCGGGCGCGAGCCCCGAAGTGATGACGTCGTCGGTCACCGCGCCGCTCGAACGCCAGTTCGGGCAGATGCCGTCGCTGAACCAGATGTCGTCGCAAAGCTCGGCCGGCGCGTCGGTGATCACGCTGCAGTTCTCGCTCGACCTGCCGCTCGACATCGCCGAACAGGAAGTGCAGGCCGCGATCAACGCGGCCGGCAATCTGCTGCCGTCCGACCTCCCTGCCCCGCCGATCTACGCGAAGGTGAACCCGGCCGATGCGCCGGTGCTCACGCTCGCCGTCAAGTCGAAGACGCTGCCGCTCACGCAGGTGCAGGACCTCGCCGACACGCGCCTCGCGATGAAGATCTCGCAGATCGCCGGCGTCGGCCTCGTGAGCCTGTCGGGCGGCAACCGGCCGGCCGTGCGGATCCAGGCGAACCCGACCGCGCTCGCGCAGTACGGGATGAATCTCGACGACCTGCGCACGACGATCTCGAACCTGAACGTCAACACGCCGAAGGGCAACTTCGACGGCCCGACGCGCGCGTACACGATCAACGCGAACGACCAGCTGACGAGCGCCGACCAGTACAACAGCGCGGTCGTCGCGTACAAGAACGGCCGCCCGGTGATGCTGACCGACGTCGCGACGGTCGTCGCCGGCTCGGAGAACACCAAGCTCGGCGCATGGGTGAATGCGGACCCGGCGATCATCCTGAACGTGCAGCGCCAGCCGGGCGCGAACGTGATCGCGACCGTCGACGCGATCAAGGCGCAGTTGCCGAAGCTGCAGGAAACGCTGCCGGCCGCGCTCGACGTCGAGATCGTCACCGATCGCACGACGATGATCCGCGCGGCCGTGCGCGACGTGCAGTTCGAGCTGCTGCTCGCGGTCGCGCTCGTCGTGCTGGTGATGTACCTGTTCCTCGCGAACGTCTACGCGACGATCATCCCGAGCCTGTCGGTGCCGCTGTCGCTGATCGGCACGCTCGCGGTGATGTACATGGCCGGCTTCTCGTTGAACAACCTGTCGCTGATGGCGCTCACGATCGCGACCGGCTTCGTCGTCGACGACGCGATCGTGATGATCGAGAACATCGCGCGCTACGTCGAGGAAGGCGAATCGGGGCTCGAGGCCGCGCTGAAGGGCTCGCGGCAGATCGGCTTCACGATCATCTCGCTGACGGTCTCGCTGATCGCGGTGCTGATCCCGCTGCTGTTCATGGGCGACGTGGTCGGGCGCCTCTTCCACGAATTCGCGATCACGCTCGCGGTGACGATCGTGATCTCGGCGATCGTGTCGCTCACGCTCGTGCCGATGATGTGCGCGAAGCTGCTGCGCCATTCGCCGCCGCCCGAGAGCCATCGCTTCGAGGCACGCGTGCACCGCGCGATCGACTGGGTGATCGCGCGCTACGCGGTCGCGCTCGAATGGGTGCTGAACCGCCAGCGCTCGACGCTCGTCGTCGCGCTGCTGACGCTCGGGCTGACCGCGCTGCTCTATGTGTTCGTGCCGAAGGGCTTCTTCCCCGCGCAGGACACCGGCGTGATCCAGGCGATCACGCAGGCGCCGCAGTCGATCTCGTACGGCGCGATGGCCGAACGCCAGCAGGCGCTCGCGGCCGAGATCCTGAAGGACCCGAACGTCGCCAGCCTCACGTCGTTCATCGGCGTCGACGGCAGCAACATCACGCTGAACAGCGGGCGGATGCTGATCAACCTGAAGGCGCGCGACGAACGCGGCGAAACGGCCGCGCAGATCATCCGCGGCCTGCAGCAGCGCGTCGCGAACGTCACCGGCATTTCGCTGTTCATGCAGCCGGTGCAGGACCTGACGATCGACTCGACGGTCAGCCCGACGCAATACCAGTTCATGCTGACGAGCCCGAATTCGGAAGAATTCGCGACCTGGGTGCCGAAACTCGTCGCGCGGCTGCAGCAGGAGCCGTCGCTCGCCGACGTCGCGACCGACCTGCAGAGCAACGGCCAGTCGGTGTACATCGAGATCGACCGCGCGAGCGCCGCGCGCTTCGGCATCACGCCGGCAACCGTCGACAACGCGCTGTACGACGCGTTCGGCCAGCGCATCGTGTCGACGATCTTCACGCAATCGAACCAGTACCGCGTGATTCTCGAGTCGGAGCCGAAAGAGCAGCACTACGCGCAATCGCTGAACGACATCTACCTGCCGTCGGCCGGCGGCGGCCAGGTGCCGCTGTCGTCGATCGCGTCGTTTCACGAGCGGCCGTCGCCGCTGCTGGTCGCGCACCTGTCGCAGTTCCCGTCGACGACGATCTCGTTCAACCTCGCGCCGGGCGCGTCGCTCGGCGAAGCGGTCAAGGCGATCGGGGCCGCCGAGAAGGACATCGGCCTGCCCGGCTCGTTCCAGACGCGCTTCCAGGGCGCGGCGCTCGCGTTCCAGGCGTCGCTGTCGAACCAGCTGTTCCTGATCCTCGCGGCGGTCGTCACGATGTACATCGTGCTCGGCGTGCTGTACGAGAGCTACATCCACCCGATCACGATCCTGTCGACGCTGCCGTCGGCCGGCGTCGGCGCGCTGCTCGCGCTGATGATTACCGGGCACGACCTCGACATCATCGGGATCATCGGCATCGTGCTGCTGATCGGCATCGTCAAGAAGAACGCGATCATGATGATCGACTTCGCGCTCGAGGCCGAACGCGTCGAAGGCAAGCCGCCGCGCGAGGCGATCTACCAGGCGTGCCTGCTGCGCTTCCGGCCGATCCTGATGACGACGCTCGCCGCGCTGCTCGCGCTCGGCGTCGCGCTCGCGGGCCTGTTCGCGTTCATCAAGCTGCCGGTGTCGCCGCTGCCGCAGGTCGACTTCCCGACGATCTCGGTGCAGGCGTCGCTGCCGGGCGCGAGCCCGGAAACGGTCGCGACCAGCGTGACGAGCCCGCTGGAGCGGCACCTCGGCTCGATAGCGGACGTCTCCGAAATGACGTCGACGAGCACGGTCGGCAATGCGCGGATCATCCTGCAGTTCGGCCTGAACCGCGACATCGACGGCGCCGCGCGCGACGTGCAGGCCGCGATCAACGCGGCGCGCGCCGACCTGCCGGCCGCGCTGAAGAGCAACCCGACCTACCGCAAGGTCAACCCGGCCGATTCGCCGATCATGGTCGTGTCGCTGACGTCGGAGACGGCGTCGCCGGCGAAGGTGTACGACGCCGCGTCGACGGTACTGCAGCAGTCGCTGTCGCAGATCGACGGGATCGGCCAGGTCTCCGTGAGCGGCTCCGCGAACCCGGCCGTGCGCGTCGAGCTCGAACCGCAATCGCTGTTCCACTACGGGATCGGCCTCGAGGACGTGCGCGCGGCGCTGGCCTCCGCGAACGCCAACGCGCCGAAGGGCGCGATCGAGTTCGGCCCGCAGCGCTTCCAGCTCTACACGAACGACCAGGCGTCCCAGGCGTCGCAGTATCGCGATCTCGTGGTCGCCTACCGCAACGGCTCGGCCGTGCGGCTGTCCGACCTGTCCGACGTCGTCGATTCGGTCGAGGACCTGCGCAACCTCGGATTGTCGAACGGCAAGCGCGCGGTGCTCGTGATCCTCTACCGCTCGCCCGGCGCGAACATCATCGAGACGATCGACCGCGTGCGCGCGGCGCTGCCGCAGCTCACCGCGTCGCTGCCCGCCGACATCACGGTCACGCCGGTGCTCGACCGCTCGACCACCATCCGCGCGTCGCTGAGGGACACCGAGCACACGCTGCTGATCGCGATCAGCCTCGTCGTGATGGTCGTGTTCCTGTTCCTGCGCAACTGGCGCGCGACGCTGATCCCGAGCGTCGCCGTGCCGATCTCGATCGTCGGCACGTTCGGCGCGATGTACCTGCTCGGCTTCTCGATCGACAACCTGTCGCTGATGGCGCTGATCGTCGCGACCGGCTTCGTCGTCGACGATGCGATCGTCGTGCTCGAGAACATCTCGCGGCACATCGAGAACGGCAAGTCGCGGATGCAGGCCGCGTTCGACGGCGCGCGCGAAGTCGGCTTCACGGTGCTGTCGATGAGCATCTCGCTCGTCGCGGTATTCCTGCCGATCCTGCTGATGGGCGGGATCGTCGGGCGCCTGTTCCGCGAGTTCGCGCTGACGCTGTCGCTCGCGATCGCCGTGTCGCTCGCGGTGTCGCTCACGCTCACGCCGATGATGTGCGCGCGCCTGCTGCCCGACCAGCACAACCCGCAACGCGAGGGCCGCTTCGGGCGCTTCCTCGAACGCGGTTTCACGCGCATGCAGCGCGGCTACGAGCGCTCGCTGTCGTGGGCGCTGCGCCGGCCGCTGTTGATCCTGCTGACGCTGTTCGCGACGATCGGGCTGAACGTCTACCTGTACGTCGTCGTGCCGAAGGGCTTCTTCCCGCAACAAGATACCGGGCTGATGATCGGCGGCATCCAGGCCGACCAGTCGACGTCGTTCCAGGCGATGAAGCTGAAGTTCTCCGAGATGATGCGGATCGTGCAGGGCAACCCGAACGTGAAGAGCGTCGCGGGCTTCACCGGCGGCACGCAGACCAACTCGGGCTTCATGTTCGTCACGCTCAAGGACCGCACCGAGCGCAAGCTGTCGGCCGACCAGGTGATCCAGCAGTTGCGCCCGCGGCTGGCGGACGTCGCGGGCGCGCGCACGTTCCTGCAGGCGGCGCAGGACATCCGCGTCGGCGGCCGGCAGAGCAACGCGCAGTACCAGTTCACGCTGCTCGGCGATTCGAGCGCCGACCTGTACAAGTGGGGGCCGATCCTGACCGAGGCGCTGCAGAAGCGCCCCGAGCTGACCGACGTGAACTCCGACCAGCAACAAGGCGGCCTCGAGGCGATGGTGACGATCGACCGCGCGACGGCCGCGCGGTTCGGCATCAAGCCCGCGCAGATCGACAACACGCTGTACGACGCGTTCGGCCAGCGGCAGGTCTCGACGATCTACAACCCGCTGAACCAGTACCACGTCGTGATGGAAGTCGCGCCGAAATACTGGCAGAGCCCGGAGATGCTGAACCAGGTGTGGATCAGCACGTCGGGCGGCAGCGCGAACGGCTCGCAGACCACCAACGCGGCCGCGGGCACCTTCGTCGCGACCTCGGCCGGCACGTCGAGCGCCGGCACGGCCGCGCAGAGCGCCGCGGCGATCGCGTCCGACTCCGCGCGCAACCAGGCGCTCAACGCGATCGCGGCGAGCGGCAAGTCGAGCGCGTCGTCGGGCGCGTCGGTGTCGACGTCGAAGTCGACGATGATCCCGCTGTCGGCGATCGCGACGTTCGGGCCGAGCACGACGCCGCTGTCGGTCAACCACCAGGGGCTGTTCGTCGCGACGACGATCTCGTTCAACCTGCCGCCCGGCGTGTCGCTGTCGCAGGCGACGCAGATCATCTATCAGACGATGGCGGAGGTCGGCGTGCCGCCGACGATCGTCGGCAGCTTCCAGGGCACCGCGCAGGCGTTCCAGCAGTCGATGAACGATCAGCCGATCCTGATCCTCGCCGCGCTGCTGGCCGTCTACATCGTGCTCGGGATCCTGTACGAGAGCTACATCCACCCGATCACGATCCTGTCGACGCTGCCGTCGGCCGGCGTCGGCGCGCTGCTCGCGCTGCTGCTGTTCAAGACCGAGTTCAGCATCATCGCGCTGATCGGCGTGATCCTGCTGATCGGCATCGTGAAGAAGAACGCGATCATGATGGTCGACTTCGCGATCGACCAGACGCGCAACAACGGGAAGTCGTCGTTCGACGCGATCCACGAGGCGTGCCTGCTGCGCTTCCGCCCGATCATGATGACGACGATGGCGGCGCTGCTCGGCGCGCTGCCGCTCGCGTTCGGCAGCGGCGACGGCGCCGAGCTGCGCGCGCCGCTCGGGATCGCGATCGCCGGCGGCCTGATCATGTCGCAAGTGCTGACGCTCTATACGACGCCGGTCGTGTACCTGTACATGGATCGGCTGCGCGTGTGGGCCGAAAAGCGGCGCAATCGCCGCGGCAACAGCGGCGGGCCGGCCGTCGCCGGCGAGTGACGAAAGCGGCCGCCCTCGGGCGGCCGTCTTTTGCGCTTGATTGCCGGGTTTGATTGCAGGACTTGGTGGCCGGACGTGGTGGACGGACTTGTTTGCCGGCCGCGATCGGCTATCGTGTATCCATGCCCACCCCATTCCCGTCCCGGAATCTCGCCATGAACGTCCAGCTCAACCATACGATCGTCTGGTGCCGCGACAAGCATGCGTCGAGCCGCTTCCTCACCGAGTTGCTGGAATTGCCGCCGCCGACGCCGTTCGGCGCGATGCTGGTCGTCGCGCTCGACAACGGCGTGTCGCTCGATTTTTACGAACAGGCGGGGGAGATCCGGTCGCAGCATTACGCGTTCCTGATCGACGAAGCCAGCTTCGATCGCGTGCTCGCGCGCATCCGCGAACGCGGGTTGCCGCACTGGGCCGATCCGGCGAAGCGGCAAGCCGACGACATCTACCGCCACAACGGCGGACGCGGCGTGTACTTCGACGATCCGGACGGCCACTTCCTCGAAGTGATGACGCGACCGTATGCGCTGAACGGTTAGTGGAAGAAGGCCGGCATCGCGCCGGCGACGGGGCGGCGGGCCTCGCAACCGCGCTGCTTCATGCGAACGCGCGGCCTGTGCCTGCGCCCCATCCGGCCCGCACTTCGCGGCGGCGCGACGGATGGCGCTTCATCAGGCAGGTCCTTACTCGGCAGCCTCGGCCGTCTTGCGCGGCCGCCGCGCGCGCGGCGCCGCCTTGCGGGCCGGCTTCTTCGGCTTGGCCGGGGCCGGCGCGTCAGCGACCGCTGCGATCGGTTCGGCGTGTACGGGAGCATCGTGCGCGGGCTGCGCGACGGCATCGCCGCCGGTTTCACCGCGTGCCGGCGCCGCGCCGGCGGCTCGCCCGTCGTCATGTTGCGCGTCGCGATGCATCGCTTCGGCATGCTTGCCGCCGCCGCGCTTCGCGTCGCCCTGCGGGGCCTCGCCTTCCTCCACCGCCGCCTGCCGGCCGGCGCTCTTGCCGTCGCCGCCCTTCTTCGTACCGGCCTTCTTCGCGGGGGTCTTGCGAGCACGCTTGCGTGCGGTCTTCGCATCATCGTGCCCGCCCGCCGGTTCGCCGTGCGCGGCCGCGGCTTCGCCGACGGTCACATCGGCTTCGTCCGCGTCGGTGAATTCGACCGCCGTCTCGACCGGCTCGTTCTCCTGCACGAACGGCGTGCCGAACGGCGTGCCGAATGGCTCGCCAACCGGCTCGCCGTGCCGCCCGCGTCCGCGGTGATGGCGCGGCTCGCGCTCGGCCTGCACCGGCTCCGCCGGGCGCCGGCCGTGCTGGGCCGGTGCGTGTTCGGCCGCCACGGCGTGCTCCACGGCCGACTGGCGGGCCCGCGACACGAACGCGCCCGACTTGTCGTCGCGCCCCACTTCGAGCAGGCCGCGCGCCTGCGCCTCGTCGAGCAGGTTGCCGAACGCACGGAACCCGTAGTACGACTCGTTGAAATCCGGCTTGCGGCGCTTGATCGCGCTCTTGAGCACCGACGCCCAGATCTTGCCGACGTCGTCGCGCTCCGACGCGAGCGCGTCGAACGTCTCGACCGCCAGCGCGATCGCCTCGGCCTTGCGCGCCTCCATGTCGTGCTTGCGCGACGGCTCGTCGGGCCGCTTCGCGCCGCCGTTGCCCGCGCGCTGCTGCTGTTCGCGCTTCGCGAGCGCACGCTGCTGCTCGCGCACCAGATCGTCGTAGAAGATGAATTCGTCGCAGTTCGCGACCAGCAGGTCCGACGTCGATTTCTTCACGCCGACGCCGATCACCTTCTTCGCGTTCTCGCGCAGCTTCGACACGAGCGGGGAAAAATCCGAATCGCCGCTGATGATCACGAACGTATCGACGTGCGACTTCGTGTAGCAGAGGTCGAGCGCGTCCACGACGAGCCGGATGTCGGCCGAATTCTTGCCCGACTGGCGCACGTGCGGAATCTCGATCAGCTCGAAGCTCGCCTCGTGCATCGACGCCTTGAAGCCCTTGTAGCGATCCCAGTCGCAATAGGCCTTCTTCACGACGATGCTGCCTTTCAGCAGCAGGCGCTCCAGCACGGGCTTGATGTCGAATTTCTCGTACTTCGCGTCGCGCACGCCGAGCGCGACGTTCTCGAAGTCGCAGAACACGGCCATGCTGACGTTGTCCAAGGGTAATGCCATGTGTACTCCAACCGGTGGGCCGACGCGTTATTCACGCGTAGCGGCGAAAAATGCATCGCGCACATGATAGCCGGTCGGCGCGTCATTCCCGCATCCGGGCGAACGAATGCACGCCGGCATGCGTCGTGCCGGTACGCCCGCAGCCGGTCGCCCACGCCGGTACGCCCACGCCGGTACGCTCGCGCCGGTACGCCCGCGCCGGTACGCCCCTTATTACGCCCCCACCGCCGGGCCGATTCGACATTACACTTGAGTTATCGGTCGTCCGTCCCTATCTGCACGGATGACGCATCGAGCAAGGAGCGGTTTCATGACGACGAAGGTACTGCTGATTGGCGCGACCGGACGAACGGGCCAGGCCTGCGCGGATCTGCTGCTCAAGCAGCCGGAGTTCGAGGTCACGGCGCTCGTGCGCCGGCACGGCTATGCGCTGGCGGGCGCACGGGTCGTCGAGGCCGATCTGACGAACGATTTCTCGCACGCCTTCCAGGGCATCACGCACGTGATCTACGCGGCCGGCTCCGCCGAATCGGAGGGCGCGATCGAAGAGGAGCAGATCGACCGCGACGCGGTCGCCCGCGCGGCCGACTACGCGCTCGCGTTCAACGTGCAGAAGCTCGTGGTCGTCAGCTCGTTGTCCGCATACCGGCCGGAGCACGGGCCCGACGCGCTGCGCCACTATTCGCAGATGAAGCGCGAAGGCGACGACCGCGTGATCGCGTCGGGCGTCGACTACGTGATCCTGCGCCCGGGCCCGCTCACGGACGATCCGGGCGTCGGCAAGATCGCGCTGACCGACACGTGGCTCGATCCCGCGCCGCCCGTGTCGCGCCAGGACGTTGCATGGGCCGCGATCGAGGCGATCAAGCTCGGCATCTCACGCAAGATCGTCGGCTTCGTCGGCGGCGGCGTGCCGATCGAGCAGGCGCTGCGCGCGTAACGGCAACGGGCGGCCACGCACAGGCCGGGCGTTCCCGTGCCCGCGGCCCGCACGACGGGCCGTTTTCACGCGCGCGGGCAGCCGCCTACTGCTTCGGATGCGCGTCGGCCCACGCCTTCACGGCGGCGAGCGTGTTCTCGACGTGCTTGTCGGGCGACAGGCTCGTGTATTCGTAGAGAACCTTCCCTTCCGGCGAAATCACGTAGGACACGCGGTTCGCCCGGTCGAGCGCCGGCAGCTTCGCGTCGTATTCGCGGATGATCTTCGCGTCCGGGTCGGCCGCTACCGGGAACTTGCTGCGGCATTCGCTCACCGAGAACTTCGTCAGCGTGTCGATGTTGTCGGCCGACACGCCGATCACCGTCGCGCCGTAAGCCTTGTAACGGTCGACCGCGTCCGCGAACGCATGCGCCTCGATCGTGCAGCCCTTCGTGAACGCCGCCGGATAGAAATACAGCACGACCGGCCCCTGCTTCAGCGCGTCCGCGAGCGAGTACGTATACGTCTTGCCGCCCAGCGACGCCTGCGTCGTGAAATCGGGCGCCGCGGCGCCCGGCTTCAGTTGCGCCTGCGCCAGCAGCGCATGGCCGGCCACCAGCGCCGCCATGGCGCCCAGCAACAGTTTTCTCTTCATCTGCGTCCTCATTTCTTATAAAGTCAGCCTCGATGTAGGCCACGTGGGCGTTCGCCTGCCGAACACCGCATCGATGATCCGGACCCGCGGCAGCGCCGCGCGTGGCCGGCCCGTTAAAGATTTCTGCCAGTCTGCCGTTATTCCTTCCGGACAACCGGTTCCAGCCCTTCACGTCAGCGAGAAACATGGAAGCCAACAGGAAACAGACGTCACGCAAGGGCTCCTGGCGCAGCGCCTTGCATACGCTGCGCCGCTTCGCTCGGTCGGGCGGCGCGCTGATGCCCGCGCGCGCCGTGGCGCCGCGCCGCGACGACTCCGTGCGCGACTGGCTGGAACAGACGGTCGGCACGGTGGATTTCCTCGCCCATGTCGACCGCGAGCTGCGCTTTCTGTACGTGTCCGACGCGAGCCTGCGCTTCATCGGCTACCACCGCGACTACCTGCATACGCTGACGCTGCGCGACCTGATCGCCGAACAGGATACCCCGGCGCTCGAAGGCTTGCTCGCCCGCGCCGCACGCTCCGGCCAGGTCGAGAAGGCGACGATGTGCATCGTCAAGTCGCTCACCTACCCGCTGGACGTCGAGGTCCGCGCGTTCAAGAGCCGCCACCACGGCGTCGACGGCTTCGCGATCGCGGCGTTCGACGTGTCGTCGTGGCGCGCGCTCGAGGCACGCCTGACGTACGAAATGCACCATGACCCGATGACGGGGCTCGACAACCTGTCCGCGCTCGTGCCGGCGCTGATGCGCGCGCAGCAGACCGCCGACGAGGACGGCACCTGCGCCGCGCTGCTGCTGCTCGACCTCGACGACTACCAGCGGATCAACCGCGCGCTCGGCTACGACGCGGGCGACACGCTGCTGCGCGAAACCGCGCAGCGGCTGAAGGCGCTCGTCACGCCGAACGAGCAGC
Source organism: Burkholderia semiarida (assembly GCF_029268935.1). Taxonomy (NCBI): domain Bacteria; kingdom Pseudomonadati; phylum Pseudomonadota; class Betaproteobacteria; order Burkholderiales; family Burkholderiaceae; genus Burkholderia; species Burkholderia semiarida. Next base: position 1,295,686 of record NZ_JAHLCL010000007.1, read on the forward strand.
TCGCGCGCGTCGCGAGCGACAAGTTCGCGGTCGTGCTGGGCGCACCGGACCGCACGCAGGCGAGCCATGCAGCCGACGCGCTCGCGCGCCGGCTGCAGGCCGCCGTGCGCGAGCCGTACGTATTCCAGGGGCAGACCGTGCACCTGTCCGCGAGCATCGGCATCGCGCTCTACCCCGACGAACGTGCCGCGCCGCATCGGGCGCAGCATCACAGCCCGCTGCTGCGCCGCGCCGACCACGCGCTCGCGCAGGCGAAGGCCTCGGGCGGCAACGCGCTCGCGTTCCACGCGCCCGTCGACGATCCGGCCGACGCCGAACGGCTCAAGCTCGAAGCCGACCTGTACGACGGCGTGCGCAACGGCGAGTTTTCGCTCCATTTCCAGCCGATCACCCATAGCCAGTCGGGCGCGGTGGTCGGCGTCGAGGCGCTGATCCGCTGGCGCCATCCGGTGCACGGCCTCGTGCCGCCGGCCACCTTCATCCCGCTCGCCGAATCGATCGGCCTGATCAACTACCTCGGCAACTGGGTGCTGAAGGCCGCGTGCATGCAGCTCGTCGCCTGGGACGGCCAGGGGCTCGCGCTGCAATACGTGGCGGTCAACGTGTCGCCGCAGCAGTTCCGCGACCCGCGCTTCACGCAGAGCGTGCGCGAGGCGATCGCGCTGACCGGCATCGACCCGCGCCGTATCGTGCTCGAAATCACCGAAAGCCTGCTGATGCACGATCCCGCGCACGCGAAAATGCTGCTCGAGGAGCTGACCGATCTCGGCATCCGCTTCGCGATCGACGATTTCGGCACCGGCTATTCGAGCCTTGCCTATCTGCAGCGCTTCCCGCTCGCGAAGCTGAAGATCGACCGCAGTTTCGTCGAGAACCTGCTGACGTCGCGCAACGACCGCGCGATCGTGTCGGCGGTGGTCGGCCTCGCGCAGACACTCGATCTCGAGCTCGTCGCCGAGGGCGTCGAGACCGAGGCGCAGCGCGAGCTGCTGACGGAGATGGGCTGCAATCACATCCAGGGCTGGCTCGTCTGCCAGGCGCTGCCGTCCGAGGAGCTCGCGCGGCGCTTCGCGGCGCAGCAGCTGCACCTGCACGCCGCCGCCTGACGCGCGCGGCGAACCGGACGGATCCGTATGTCAATCACCGAACACCTGCCCCGCACCGCGCTGCTCGACAAGCTGTGGGCGCGGATGAACGAACGGGGCGATTTCCCGCTGCTGTCGGAATCGCTGCGCGCGACGATGGCCGCGATGAAGAACGACGATCTCGACTTCACCGCGCTCGTGCGCGTCGTGCTGTCGGATTTCGCACTCACGCAGAAAGTGCTGCGGCTCGCGAACTCCGCGATGTACATGGCGTTCGGCGGCAACATCACCACCGTGACCCGCGCGCTGATGGTGCTCGGCATGGATGCCGTCGGCCATCTCGTGGTCGGGCTCAAGCTCGTCGACCATTTCCATCAGAGCACGCCGCGGCGCATCGACGCGAAGCTGGAGCTGAACCGCGCGCTGCTGTCCGGCTGCGTCGCGCGCAAGCTCACCGAGCGCGCCGAACTGCGCGCGGGCGAGGAGGCCGTCGTCTGCACGCTGATGCGCCAGGTCGGCAAGCTGCTGGTGGTCTGCTATCTCGACAGCGAGTGGGACCGCATCCGCCGCCGCGCGGCCGAACTGAACGGCGACGAATCGGCCGCCTGCACCGACGTGCTCGGCGTCGGCTTCGACGAGATCGGTCTCGAGGCAGCCGCGCGCTGGCGGCTGCCCGACGTGATCCGCGCGGGGATGGCCGACGGCGACCACGCGGCGCACGCCGACGCATTCGACGACGAAGACGGCGACGCCCGCCACGCGGGCCCGGCCGCCGACGACGGCCCGGCAGAGCGCATCCGCTGGCTGCGCGCGGTGAGCCGCTGTTCGACCGACGTCGCCGGCGCGCTCGTCATGCCTGCCAGCGCGCAGCGCGACGCGCGCATCGCGGCGCTCGCGCAGCACTACGGCGCTGAGCTCGACATGGAATCCGAGGCGATCGTCGAGATCGCCGAGCGGCTCGCGCGCGAGGAAGCGAGCGACACGGTGATGCGCGAGATCGTCGAGCTGCGCGCGAACGCCGATGCGATCGCGCGCGCGCAGGCCGAACCCGAGGCATGCCTCGAAGCCGGTCTTGCCGACCTGCGTGCGCTGCCGTCCGAGCACGTGCTGACGCCGGTGCTCGCGCTCGCGTCGGAAAGCCTGCTGGCCGGCCTCGCGTTCACGCGCACCGTGATGTTCGTGCGTCACGACGACGGCACGTTCGCCGCGCGCCTGGGCTTCGGCCCCGGCGTCGATACGGCGCTCGACCGGCTGCGCTTCGACGAGCGCTTCGAGCCGGACGTGTTCCATCTCGCGATCACGAATTCGGTCGGCATCTTCATCGAGCAGGCACGGGAGCCGAAGATGGTGAAGCGCCTGCCTGCGTGGTATCTCGACGCGTTCGACGACACGCGCGCATTCGTGCTGCTGCCCGTACGCGTCGGCGCGACGAGCGTCGCGCTGCTGTACGGCGACTGGGCCGGCGCGCAGCCCGCGCGCAAGATCTCGCAGCAGGAGATGGCCGTGCTCAACGAGCTCGCACGCGAGCTGGGGCGGTTCTTCGCCGCGCAGCCGGGCTGACGGCCGGCCCGCCGCTGCCGTTTTCGCTGCCGAAAAGCAAACCGGCCGCATCGGCGGCCGGTTTTTTTACATCGTGCGCGCACGAAACGCTTACTTGAGCGTGACGGGCACGCTGAAGTACTTCTTCGCGAGGTTGTCGATCGTACCGTCGGCCTTCAGTTCCTTCAGCGCCTGATCGAGCGCGGTCTTCAGCGCCGCGTCGTTCTTGCGCAGGCCGAAGCCGACGCCCGAGCCGAGGATCTCGGCGTCGCTGACCGTGCCGCCCGCGAACCCGAAGCCCTGGCCTTGCGGCTTCGTCAGGAAGCCCTTCGAGCCGGCTTCCGAATCCTGGAAGGTCGCGTCGAGACGGCCCGACTTCAGGTCGGCATAGGCCAGATCCTGCGTCTGGTACGGCACGACTTCAACGCCGGCCGGCGCCCACTTCTTCTTCGCGTACGCTTCCTGGATCGTGCCCTGCAGCACGCCGACGCGCTTGCCCTTCAGCGCTTGCGGGGTCGGCAGCAGGCCGCTGCCCTGCTTCGCGATCAGCTGGTTCGGAATCGTGTAGATCGGATCGGTGAACGCGATCGCGTGCTTGCGCTGGTCCGTGATCGTCATGTCCGAGTTGATCGCGTCGAACTTGCGCGCCTGCAGCGCCGGGATCAGGCCGTCGAAGTCGTTCTCGACCCACACGCACTTCGTCTTCAGCTTCGCGCACACCGCGTTGCCGATGTCGATGTCGAAGCCGGTCAGCTTGCCGTCGGGCGTCTTGTATTCGAACGGGGCGTACGAGGCCTCGACGCCGAACCGGATCTCCTTCAGATCCCCGGCAAGCGCGCTGCCTGCCGCCACCGCCGATGCCGCCACCACCGCATGCGCGGCCACTTTACGCCAATCCAACTTCATCAGGTGTTCTCCTCGATACTCGAATGTTCCGAAACGACGGGCGCATCCATCATTGCAGGGTCGGATGACACCGGCAATGCCGACGCCGCGCCGTGATGCGGCGCAACAGCCGCAAGGCCGCGATTGTACCAATCCGCGCGGCCCGGCATGGCGGAGCGGGCGTCGGCGCGCGATGCTGCGCCGCGTGCCCGGCGGCCGCCACGCGACCCGCCGAACTTGCAAGACGGTGTCGCAAACCAGCAAGCGCGACGCACTCGCCGTCTGCGCGGCGGGCGGGCGTCATCGCCAAAATGAAGGGGCCGCGGGACGATGCGCGCCGCGCGTCGCCGCGGCCCGCACGATCGCGCCTCGATCAGACGAGTGCGGCCAGCGTCTCGCGCGTCGTGTCGATCACGAGCAGGCCCGCGCGCAGCCCGGGCTTCACGGTCGGGTTCGGAAACACGATCCGTTCCTCGTCGTGCGTCACCGTGTAGCGGTAGTCGCCGTCCCGTGCGAGCACGGTGCCGCGTGCGAATGCGGTGAAGTTCGCGACGTCGGCTGCGACGAACAGCTCGAGCGCGTCGCTCTGCTTCGTGATCTGGTCGATCACGGTGAACACGCGCGGCAGCGGCGGACGGCCGCCCTCGGCCGCGTCTTCACGCCGCTCGCCCGACACGAGCTTGCGCACCGCACGATCGGCCGGCGCGAAACGCGCGAGGTCGTTCTGGCCGAACGGCCGCACCTTGCCGAGCTCCAGCGTGCACGCGAGCGCACCGCACTGCTCGGCCGTGAAATGCGAATACGTGTTGCCCTTCGCGGTGTGCAGCAGCACGGCCGCGATGCGCGCATCGCCGAGCCATTCGACCATCGCGCGCGTGGGCGGCGTGCCCGTGTGCGGCAGCAGCGCGAACTGCTCGAATACCGACGCACGGATCGCCGTATGCATGTCGATGTGCCAGCGCGCGCCGCCCGCCGGCGCCGCCGCGAAGAAGGCGGATGCCGCCGCTTCGAGCCGCGCGGCGCGCGGCGCTTCGCGGCTCGCGGGCGCCTGCGCGTGACGGCCGCCGAACAGGCGGTTCAGGTCGTCGTCGAGATAGCGTTCGCCCGCGCGCATCGCCGGCACGTTGCCGAGCACGACGAGCAGCCGGCACGCGAGCGGCAGCGCGCCCGACGCGAGATCGCGCACGAGCATCGACAGCAGCTCGATCGGCGCGGTCTCGTCGCCGTGCACGCCGGCCGACACGAGCACGCTCGCGCGCGCCGCGGCGTCAGCGGCGGCAGGCTCGAACGCGATCAGCCCGTCGCCGAGCCATTGCCAGCGCACCGCGTCGCCCGCGCAGGCGCCGTGCGTTTCAGCCGGCGCATCTCCCGCCAGCGTGAACGCGAGAAAATCGTCGAGCAGCGCGGCGGCCGGCATCCGTGCCTCAGCGCTGGAAGTCATACAGCGAACCGACGCGCAGGATCTGCGTGAGCTCGTCGAGCGCCGTGCGCGATTCGTCGAGCAGCGCCGGATCGGCGAGGTCCTCCGGTGCGAGGCGATCGCGATAGTGCTTGTCGATCCACGCGTCGAGCGACGCGAACAGCGTGTCGTTGATCCACACGTTCGACGTGACGGCCGCGCGCTCCGCTTCGTTCAGCACGACGCGCAGGCGCAGGCAAGCGGGGCCGCCGCCGTTCTTCATGCTTTCGCGCAGGTCGAACACGAGCACGTCGCGGATCGGGCCGTTGCCGGCCGCGAGATGGTCGAGGTAGGCGGCGACCTTCGCGTTCTCACGGCATTCCTGCGGCACGACGAGCACCTGCGAGCCGTCCGCGCGCGACAGCAACTGGCTGTTGAACAGGTAGGACGTGACGGCATCGTTCACGCTCACGGCCGCGTCCGGCACCTCGATCACGTTCAGGCGCGCGCCGCGCGCGTCGAGCGCGGCGGTCAGCGTGTCGTAGATCGCCTGCTTGTTGACGAACGCGCGTTCGTGCGTGAACAGCGTGTCGCGGTTGCCGACCGAGATCACGTCGTTGTGGAACACGCCCGCGTCGATCACGTCCGGATCCTGCTGCGCGTAGACCGTCGCTTCCTCCGCAAGCCCGTGGCGATGCGCGACCGCGCGGCTCGCCTCGAACGTCTGGCGGGCCGGGAAACGCTTCGGCTCCGGCCCGCGACGGTATTCCGCGCGGCCGTACACGAAGAATTCGACGCCCGGCTTGCCGTACTCGGCGCAGAAGCGCGTATGGTTCGCCGCGCCTTCGTCGCCGAGCGCCGGCGTGCCCGTCAGCGCTTCATGCACCGCGAAGTGCGCGGGGTCCGCGAACAGCGTCGACAGCGTGCGGCGCGTCGCCTCATGCTCGATCGCGCGATGCAGCTTGCTGCACAGGTTCGCCGGCGTGAAGTGCACGCGGCCGTCGTTCGTGTCGGCCGACGGGCTGACGGTGGCCGCGTTCGCGGTCCACATCGCCGACGCCGAGCTCGCCGCGGCGAGCAGTTCGGGTGCCTGCTTCGCGGCCTTCGCGATCACGTCCGCGTCCTTGCCCGAGAAGCCGAGCTCGCGCAACAGGCGCAGCGACGGCCGCTCCTGCGGCGGCAGCACGCCTTGCGCGAAGCCGAGATCCGCGAGCTGCTTCATCTTGCGCAGCCCCTGCTTCGCGGCCGCCTTCGGGTTCGCGGCCGACTTCTCGTTGTTCAGCGACGCCACGTTGCCGAACGACAGCCCGGCGTAGTTGTGGGTCGGGCCGACGAGTCCGTCGAAATTGGCTTCTTGTGCGTTCATCGTCGCTCCCTCGATCAGAAATGCAGGCCCGGCGACAGGCTCGCGGGCAAGGTCAGTTGCGTGCTTTCCACCGACGCCATCGGATACGCGCAATAGTCGGCCGCATAGTACGCGCTCGGGCGATGGTTGCCCGAGCGGCCCGTGCCGCCGAACGGTGCGGCCGACGATGCGCCGTTGGTCGGGCGGTTCCAGTTGACGATGCCGGCGCGGATCGTGCGGCGGAAGTGCTCCCATGCCTTCGCGTCGTCGGCGAGCAGCCCGGCCGACAGGCCGAACGCCGTGTCGTTCGCGCGCTCGATCGCTTCGTCGAACGTCGCGTAGCGGACGATCTGCGCGAGCGGGCCGAAGTGCTCTTCGTCGGGCAGGTTCGCGACGCCCGTCACGTCGACGATCGCCGCATTCACGAAGCCGAGGCGCGGATCGCGCTGCGCCATCGCGATGATCGGCTTCGCGCCCTGCTCGACCAGGCGCGCCTGCGCGTCGACCAGCTTCGCGGCCGCGCGTGCCGAGATCACCGCGCCCATGAACGGCTGCGGATCGGCATCGAACACGTCGGCGGTGATCTTCGACGTGACGTCGGCGAAGCGTGCGAGGAAGCGGTCGCCGAACGCGCCCTGCGGCACGAAGATGCGGCGCGCGCACGTGCAGCGCTGGCCGGCCGACAGGAACGCCGACTGGATCGTGTGATGCACGGCCGCGTCGATGTCCTCGACCTCGCCGATCACGAGGGGATTGTTGCCGCCCATCTCGAGCGCGAGCACGATTTCCGGCCGGCCGCCGAACTGCCTGTGCAGCAGCGTGCCGGTATCCGAGCTGCCGGTGAAGAACAGCCCGTCGATCTGCCGATGGTTCGCGAGCGCGATGCCGGTGTCCTTCTCGCCCTGCACGAGGTTCAGCACGCCGGCCGGCAGCCCGGCTTCGCGCCACACCTCGACCGTCGCGCGCGCGACGCCCGGTGCGAGTTCGGACGGCTTGAACACGACCGTGTTGCCGGCGATCAGCGCCGGCACGATATGACCGTTCGGCAAGTGGCCGGGGAAGTTGTACGGGCCGAACACGGCCACGACGCCGTGCGCGCGATGACGCAGCACCGCGACGCCGTCGGCCATGTCCTGGCGCTTCTCGCCGGTGCGTTCCTGGTAGGCCTGGATCGAGATGGCGACCTTCGCGGCCATCGACGCGACTTCGGTGCGCGCTTCCCACAGCGGCTTGCCGGTTTCGCGGCCGATCGCGGTCGCGATCGCTTCCTTGCGCTCGGTGAGCAGCGCGGCGAAACGCTTGACGATGTCGCAGCGCGCGTCGAAGTCGAGCGCCGACCAGCCGGCGAACGCGCGGCGCGCGCTCGCGACCGCACGGTCGACGTCGGCCGCCGACGCGCTTTCGCCCTGCCATGCGATCGCGTCGGTGCCCGGGTTGCGCGAAGCGAAGACGGGGCCCGAGCCTGCGACCCAGGCGCCGTCGATGAAGAGTTCCGTCATGATTCGTTTATCCCTGTTTGACTTTGAGCGGCAGCACGCGAACCGGATCGCCGGCCTTCACGTCGAGCGCGGCGGCATCGTCGGCCGACAGCACGAACGCGCCGTTCGCGACCACGCCCGGCGCGACGCCGACGCGGAAATCGTCGAGCGACGTGTTCGACACGAGCGACTTCGGTACGTTGTCGGTTGCGTCCGGCGCGCCGATCGCGACCGGCACGACGACGCTCTCGCGCACCGTGCGCAGGTCGTTGACGTGGCATTCGAGCACGGGGCCCGCGTCGAAGATGTCGACGTGATTCTGGTAACGCAGCCCTTCGGCCTCGAGCATCTTGCGGGCCGGCAGCGTGTCGCGGTGCGTGAGGCCGACCGCGTCCTGCGCGTCCTGCGGCAGCAGGTCGACGTACACCGGGTAGCGCGGCATCAGTTCCGCGAGGAACGACTTGCGGCCGTGCGAGCTGAGGTAGTCGGCCGCGTTGAAATCGATCTGGTAGAAGTGCGAACCGACCGCACGCCAGAACGGCGACGTACCGTCCTCGTCGAAGTGGCCGCGCAGTTCCGCGCAGATGCGCTCCGGAAAGCGGTCGCGGAACTGCGCGATGAACATGAAGCGCGAGCGCGACAGCAGGCCGCCGACGCCGCCCGTGCGATAGCGCGGGCTCAGGAACAGCGAGCACACTTCCGCGTAGCCCGTCAGGTCGTGCGAGATGTTCAGCGCGGACATCCGCGTCCACACGCCGAGCTCCTGGCTCGCGTGCACGACCGTGCTCACGCGGTAGTTGTAGAACGGCTGCTCGAGGCCGACCTGCGTCTCGATCCCGCACACGCCCGCGATGTCGCCCGTCTTCGAATCTTCCATCACGAAGAAGTAGCCGGCTTCGCCCGGCGCCGCCTTGCCCTCCAGCGTGCGGCGCGAGCGTTCGATGCGCGCGGCGAGCGCGTCGCGGTCGGGCTTGAACGTGGTCAGGCCCGGCCCGGTTTCCTGCGCGAGCGACACGAGCGCGTCGACGTCGCCCGTTTGTACGACACGAACGACGATCATGCTGCGTCTCCCTTCGATTCTTCATCGTCGCGGCGATGCAGCGGCACGCAGCGCACGACATCGCCTTCCTTCACGTCGAGCGCCGCGCGCACGTCGCCGGCCAGCGGCGCCTCGGCGCCCCGCGCGTCGGCCGTCTCGCCCGGCAGGTCGGCCAGCACGCAGCGGAACGATTCGCCGCTGCCCGTCGACACCAGGTACGCGACGTCGCCCTGCTGATGCGCGGCCTCGCGCACGACGCGCTCCGCGCCGTGCTTCACGCACGCGGTGCGATCGACCTGCGCGGTCAATACCGGGCCCGCGTCGAAGATGTCGACGAAGCGGTCGGGCTCGAAGCCTTCCTCCAGATGGATGTCGTATGCGAGCAGCGCCGTTTCGTTCGGCTCGCCGAGCACGCGCTGTGCGGCTTCCGGCAGCAGCGGCACGTAGAGCGGATAGGCCGGCATCACTTCGGCGATGAACGTGCGGCTGCGGCCGCCCGATGCGATGTCGACGTCGGTGAAATCGCGGCCGAAGAACTTGCGGCCCACCGCTTCCCAGAACGGCGATGCGCCGTTGCCGTCGCTCACGCCGAGCAGCAGCGTGAATACTTCGGGCGTGAAGCGGCGGCGGTTCGCGGCGATGTACATCATCCGGGCGCGCGAGATCAGGTGCGCGGCCGCGTCGCCGCGCAGCGACGGATCGACGTAGAAGCCCGCGAGCCGGCTCTTGCCGGTCAGCTCGTGCGACATCGTGAGCGCATGGATCTTGCGGTTCACGTGCAGCTCGCGCGACGCGTGGATCAGCGCGTCGTTACGGAACGCGTAGAACGGTTCCGAGTAGCCGGCCGCGGCCACGATGCTCGCCGTGCCGAGCAGCTTGCCGGTCGACGAATCCTCGAGTACGAAGAGGTAGAACTCCTCGCCGGCGAAGTCGACGTCCGCGCGAAACGAATCTTCCGAGAGCGCCACACGCGCTTCGAGCGCCGCGCGGTCGTGCGGCAGCGAGTGCAGGACCGGCTGCGCGGTGCGCGCCATGTGCGCGAGCGCATCGAGATCCGTGAGTTTGCCGGGGCGAACAAATAGCATCGTCGTTCCTGTCTGCGATGGGGGCGCCGATCAGCGCGCGGTGGCTTCCTGGGCCGCGACCACCTGCTCGACTGCCTTCTCGAAGCGCTTCACGCCTTCGTCGAGCAGGTCGAACGGGATCACAAGCGACGGCACGAAGCGCAGCACGTTCGGGCCGGCGATCAGCATGATCAGGCCTTGCTCGGCGGCGGCGGTGACGAAGTCCTTCGCGCGGCCGTCGAATGCGGCGGTGAGTTCGGCGCCGACCAGGAGGCCCTTGCCGCGGATGTCCTTGAAGATGCCGAAGCGCGCGTTGATGCGTTCCAGCGCGCCCTTCAGGCGCACGCTGCGTTCGCGCACGCCTTCGAGCAGGGCCGGGTCGCCGATCAGTTCGACGACCTTGTCGGCGATCGCCGATGCGAGCGGGTTGCCGCCGTACGTCGTGCCGTGCACGCCGACCTTGAAGTGCGCGGCCAGTTCGTTCGTCGTCAGCATCGCGCCGATCGGGAAGCCGTTGCCGAGCGCTTTCGCGGTCGTCAGGATGTCGGGCGTGACGCCCGTGTCCATGTAGGCGTAGAACTGGCCCGTGCGGCCGACGCCCGTTTGCACTTCGTCGAAGATCAGCAGTGCGTCGTTCGCGTCACACGCTTCGCGCAGTGCCTTGAGGAACGCCGGATCGGCGGGAATCACGCCGCCTTCGCCCTGCACCGGCTCGACGATCACCGCGCAGGTTTTCGGGCCGATCGCGGCCTTCGCGGCTTCGATGTCGTTGAACGGCAGGTGCTTGATGCCTTCCGGCACGGGGCCGAAGCCTTCCGAGTATTTCGGCTGGCCGCCGACGCTGACGGTGAAGAACGTGCGGCCGTGGAACGACTGCACGAACGACACGATTTCGACTTTATCAGCGCCGTGGCGGTCGAAGGCGACGCGGCGCGCGAGTTTCAGCGCGGCTTCGTTCGCTTCCGCGCCCGAGTTCGCGAAGAATGCGCGGTCGGCGAAGGTCAGCGATTCGAGGCGCTTCGCGAGGCGCAGGACCGGCTCGTTCGTGTAGCCGTTGCCGATGTGCCAGAGCTTGCGGCCTTGTTCGTCCAGCACCTTCAGCAGTTCCGGGTGGCCGTGGCCGAGTGACGTGACCGCGATGCCGCACGCGAAGTCGATGTATTCACGGCCGGCCGTGTCCCATACGCGCGAGCCCTCTGCACGGTCCGGCACGAACGGCGCGGGAGAGAATACCGGCACCATCACTTCGTCGAATGTCTGGCGGGTCACGGTCGAGGTCGTCATGGTCGTTCCTTTCGGTTTCGTAAGAGGGTTCAACAGGATCACGTTTAGGTAAGGGCGACGCAAGCGTCTTGCGGAATTGCGACGGGTTCTATCGGAAGGTTTGGGTTTTGCCCTTCCGGGCAGGTCGGTTGGTTGATGTGGGTCGGTATTTTGCGGCTTTTTCTCGCTGTCTCGGGGGCGCTTCCGGGGTCGTGAAATTCCTGTGATCGTGTCGGTCTATTAGCGTCGCCCCTGCGCGGGGCAGCGGTCACTTTTCTTTGTCTTGCCAAAGAAAAGTAACCAAAAGAAAGGCGCTCAGATAACGCATGACTTACCGGTGCCATGGCGCCCCAGAGTGGTCCGCACAAAAGTGTCCGCGCCAGCCACGAACCCGGAGTGGTTCGAGCAATGGTTCTGACACCACTCGCTACCCCACGGAGTGGTATACCGTCCGCTAGCTCCATCCTCGCTGCGCTCGGCTGCAAGGTACTTCAGGGCGGGCGGTTGCGTTCGTGCTTCCTCCATCGGGCGTCGACGGCCAGGCACTTTTTCTGCTCTTCGCATTTGCGTATCCGAATCGTTTGACCATCGGTGTCTTCGCGAGACGATGTATTTGCGCCCCCATTTTTCTCGCGAGCAGAACGGCGAATTCCCGTTTATCGAAAGCACGTTGGGGCGCGTTGTCGGAATTGGTTGGGATGGACCTGTCGGCCGAGCGAAGCGAGGACGGAGCTAGCGGGCGGTATACCGCTCCGTGGGGTAGCCAGTGGTGTCAGAACCATTGCTCGAACCACTCTGGGGTCCTGACTGGCGCGGACACTTTTGTGCGATCCACTCTGAGTGCCATGGCACCGGGAGGTCATGCGTTTTCGGGCGCCTTTCTTTTGGTTACTTTTCTTTGGCAAGACAAAGAAAAGTGACCGCTGCCCCGCGGAGGGGCGACGCTAATAGACCGACACGATCACAGGTACTTCACGAGAGAGCAAACCGCACCACCGAACACCACCCCGAACATCACCCCCGGCCATCACCCCTTCTCGCGCTCGACGAGCGCCCCTCCACGAGGTTCACTGCCGCCGCCAGTCTGCTTCTCGAGCCACGCTCGCCGATCTTCCCGAGGCGTGACTCCGAACCTTTCGCGGTAAGCATTAGAGAAGTGCGCGGCAGAAGAGAACCCACAAGCGAGAGAAACCTGAACGACCGACTTGCTGGTCCGCTGCAACTGCGTCCGAGCCTTGAGCAGCCGAAGATTGAGGTAATACTTCGAGGGCATCGCCCCGAGATACTGCCGAAAGAGCCGCTCCAGTTGCCGGCGTGAAACGCCGACGAGCCCGGCGATCTCATCGGTCGTCAACGGATCTTCGATATTGGCTTCCATCAAAAGCAAAGCATCATTCAACCGAGGATGTCGCTCACCGGGCGCGGTAACAAAAGGAATCCGCTGCCGCTCCTCACCGCTGCGCAGCGTGCCGGCCCCAAGCGCATCGGCAATCCGCTCCGCGAGGTCCGCCCCATGTTCGCGGCCAATCATGGCCAGCATGAAATCGACGGTCGCCTGCCCACCGGCACAGGTCGCCCGATCGCGATCGATCTCGAAGATCTGCTGCGTGACGATCGACCGCTCGAACTGCTCGGCGAACTGCTGATACGTCTCCCAGTTCACGCTCACGCGATACCCGGAAAGCTGCCCGGCCATCGCCAGCCACCACACGCCGTGATGAATGCCGGTCACAACGGGCGTGCGCTGCCCGACCCGCGCGAGACTCGCGAGAAACAACCGATAATCGGCAAACTGCTGAAACCGCTCCGACACGACGATCAGCCAGTCGCACGCGATCGCATCGTTGAACGCCGCATCGGCATGCCACTGCGCGCCGCCCGCGAGCGGCACCGGCCGCCCATCCCACGAACACACCTGCCAGCGGTACAAAAGCCGCCCGTCGATCTCGTTCGCGAGATTCAGCGCATCGACGATCGGCCCCACGCCCGACATCGACACGGGCGGCAATGCAACGATCGCCACCTGCGTCGTGCGGGTGGCGCCTGCGGGACGAGACACCGGTACCACGTTGAAACCCGCCCTGTCGCGTTACTTGAGGCTGCCCGACAGGAACTGCTTGAGCCGCTCGCTCTGCGGACGCACCAGCACCTCCTTCGGATCGCCCTCTTCCTCGGTCCGCCCCTGATGCAGGAACATCACGTGGTTCGACACGTTGCGCGCGAATCCCATCTCGTGCGTGACGACGATCATCGTGCGGCCTTCCTCGGCCAGCTTCTGCATCACCTTCAGCACTTCACCCACCAGCTCCGGATCGAGCGCGGAAGTCGGCTCGTCGAACAGCATCACGTCAGGATGCATCGCCAGCGCCCGCGCGATCGCCACGCGCTGCTGCTGGCCGCCCGACAAATGCGACGGATACTGCTTCTCGACGCGCGGCGGCAAACCGACCTTCTCCAGATACTCGCGCGCACGCTCCTCGGCTTCCTTCTTCGAAATGCCGAGCACGTGCACGGGCGCCTCCATCACGTTCTCGAGCACGTTCATGTGCGCCCACAGATTGAAGTGCTGGAACACCATCGCAAGCTTCGTGCGGATGCGCTGCAACTGCTTGTGATCGGCGACTTCGAGCGCGCCGGCGCGGTCGGTCTTCGTGCGCACGGCCTCGCCGTCGACGACGATCTGCCCCGCATTCGGCCGCTCGAGGAAATTGATGCAGCGCAGAAACGTGCTCTTGCCCGACCCGCTCGCGCCGATGATGCTGATGACGTCGCCGGCCTTCGCGTTCAGCGACACGCCCTTGAGCACCTCGTTGTCGCCATAGCGCTTGTGGATATCGACCGCGGCAAGCTTGACGGAAGCGGACGCGCTCGTTTGAGTGATCTCGGCCAACTGGCTCTCCTCGAAGTAATTCAGTGACGGGCGGCCGCGAGATACGCGAGCCAGTGGCGCTCCGCGCGGCGAAACGCCGCGACGAGTGCGAACGATACCGCAAGATAGATCAGCGCGGCGATCCCGAATGACTGGAACGCCATGTAGGTCGCGGAATTGGCGTCGCGCGCGACCTTCAGGATGTCCGGCACGGTCGCCGTGAACGCGACGGTCGTCGCGTGCAGCATCAGGATCACCTCGTTGCTGTACAGCGGCAGCGCACGGCGCAGCGCCGACGGCAGGATCACGCGGCGGTACATCGTGAACGGCGACATCCCGTACGCGCGCGCCGCCTCGACCTCTCCATGCGGAATCGCACGGATCGCTCCGGCGAAGATCTCGGTGGTGTACGCGCAGGTGTTCAGCGCGAACGCGAGGATCGCGCAGTTGAAACCGCTGCGGAAAAACGCGTCGAGCAGCGAGTGCGAGCGCACGAACTCGAGGCTGTACATGCCCGTGTACATCAGCAGCAACTGCACGTAGAGCGGCGTGCCGCGGAACACGTACGTGTAGAACCGCACGGGCGTCGACACCCACTTGTTTCTCGACACGCGCGCGACCGCGAGCGGCACCGCGCACACGAAGCCGAGCGAAATCGATGCGACGAGCAGCCACAGCGTGACCGCGAGGCCGGACAGGCGCTGGCCGTCCCAGAAAAGGAACGCCTTGCCGAATTCCTGGAGGATCTCGATCATAGTTCTGCGTGCCGCACGCCCATGGAATAACGCTTCTCGAGCTGGATCAGCACGAGGTTGGAAACGGTCGTGATCGCAAGGTAGATCAGCGCCGCGACGAGGATGAAGAAGAACATGTTGAACGTGCTCTTGCCGGCGTCCTGCGCGGCCTTCACGACGTCCGCGAGACCGATGATCGACACCAGCGCGGTCGCCTTCACGAGCACCTGCCAGTTGTTGCCGATGCCCGGCAGCGCAAAGCGCATCATCTGCGGAAACATGATCCGCGCGAACACGCGCGCGCCGCTCATCCCGTAAGCCGCACCGGCTTCGAGCTGGCCGCGCGGCACCGACAGGAACGCGCCGCGAAACGTCTCGGTGAAGTACGCGCCGTAGATGAAGCCGAGCGTCAGCACGCCGGCCACGAACGGATCGATGTCGATCTGGTTCCAGCCGACGAGGTCGGTGAACTGGTTCAGCCAGATCTGGATGCTGTAGAACAGCAGCAGCATCAGCACAAGATCGGGCACCGAGCGGATCAGCGTCGTATAACCGGTCGCGATCGCTCGCAGCACCCGGTTGTGCGACAGCTTCGCCACCGCGCCGATCAGCCCCAGCGCCACCGCGGTGGCGAGCGACAGCACCGACAGCTCGATGGTCTGCACGGTGCCGGCCCAGAGGACGGGACCAAAGCCGTAAAGGAACACGCGCGTCTCCAGAGTTGAATGAATGCCGACGCGCATGCCTGTCCCGCGCCGGAGTGACGCGGATAGTCGCAAGCGAAATTATTTGCCTCAAATCACCATGCGCGCGATTGCTGCGTCGCAACAATTCGTCCCACCATTTCTGCACACGACCTACGCCGCTGTTTCAAAAGGAAAAAAACCGCTCCCTGACAGTCGGATGACATGCCGGGAAGCGGTTTTTTTGCAATTTTCCGGTCGCTTTTTCGATATAGCGCCGGACTGGCCATCGGGCCGAATGGGCAGGTCGGGACGTACACCACACAATCGCTTGCTCATGCCCGCGACGCGCTGCGCGCCGATCCGATGTCACTCGTGGCGGCCTCTACTTTTCGCATCCACAAAAATGGCTTGCCACTTCATGTTTTCGCATCCACAATTAGTCGAAATTCCGTTCGTTTTCGACGACGCCAAGGATCTGTCGAACCGGCTGAAACACGGCATCTCGCTGCGAATGGCGGAATTCGCCGAGTGGGAAGCCGTGCGCGCGTGGCCGGATACCCGCCGGGACTACGGCGAGGCGCGCTGGATCTGTCTGGTGCCGATCGGCCCGCGCCTCTACACGGCGATCGTCGTCCCGCGCGGCCGCACGCTGCGTGTCGTCAGCCTGCGAAAGGCCAACAACCGAGAGATGATTCGATATGAAGAAGGCCGTTAAATTCATCCGCAACACGCCCGAGGAAGAAGCGGCGATCGCCCGCGGCATCGCTGCCGATCCGGACGCCCACGAACTCAGCGACGAAGAAATCGACGCGATGGAGCCGTTCGTCGAGGTCGTCGCGAAGAAGTTCGGGCGCCCGAAGCTCGAGCACCCGAAGGAACAGGTCAGTATTCGCTACGACGCGGACATCCTCGCCGCGTTTCGGGCCGACGGCCCCGGCTGGCAGACGCGCATGAACGACGCGCTGCGCGACTGGCTGAAGAAGCGCCGCGCGTGAGCGTCACCGCCCTTTCAGGATGTCGGAGCGCGAAGTCGTGTAGACGAGCCCGTCCGGGCCGAAATGGACGTTGAAGAACGCGTCGGTGTTGACGCCGTCCTCGAGCCAGCGCCAACTCCAGACCGTCTCCGGCTTCAGCGGATACTGCGCGATGTCGCCCGGCTTGCCGAGCAGGCGTCGCACCTCGTCCTCGTCCATCCCCGGGCGCACTTTCGCGAAATTCTCGGCGGTCAGGACCTGCGTCGCGCCCGTGTAGCGCCCGTTCGCATCGAGATCGACGAACCAGGTCTGGTTGCCCATCGGGCCGCGCGGATATTCGAGACGCTTCGAGCCGTCGGTGAACGTGCGCTCGGTCTCGGGCTTGCCCATCGTGCCGCGCACGTCGGCCTCGGTCGATTCGCCGACCTTCAGCCCCTTCAGCAGCAGCGGCGCGGGCTTGATCGCGTTGAAGAAATCCCTGATACGTTGCACGTCGAGATGGCCCTGGTCGTCGCAACCGGTCAGCGCCAGCGCGGCGGCCAGCATCGTCACGGAAAGCAGCCGGAAACGGAAAATCATCGGAAGAATGGCGCGTGGAGAAAACACGCGGCAAGGATACCCGCGCGACGCCAAAAGCGCGAGACGGGCCGCGCGGGCCGTCCGCTGTTCAATGCGTCGTTTCGGTTTCGGTCCGGGTTTCGGGCGCCCGATTCGCCGGCGCCGTCGCGCGCGGCCCGGCCGGCGGCGCGCCCAGGCGGCGGCGCGTGCGCACCAGCTCGGCAAGCTGCCACGAGCCGAGCGCGAGGCAGCCGAACAGCACCTCGCGGCCGCGCTTGACCACCGCGAGCGACAGCGCGGTCTCGCGGTCGACGCCGAACATCTGCGCGAGCAGCACGACGGTCGCCTCCTGCACGCCGAGCCCGCCCGGCACCATGAACGCCGCATGCCGCACGGCCTGCGTCATCGCCTCGATCGCGATCGCGCCGCCGATCGACACCGGGTGGCCGAGCAGCGCGAGCGCCCAGTAGATCTCGAGCGCGCCGAGCACGTAGCCGGCCAGTTGCCAGAAGAACGCGCTGAACAGCAGGCCCGTGCGCGACATCAGCGAATCGATGTCGGCGTCGAGCCGGCGGCCGTCGACGCCCTGCAGCAGCCGGTGCGAATCGCCGAGCAGGCGGCCCGCGAAACGCTCGATCGCATGGAAGATGCCGCCGCGCCGCATCAGCACCACGCCGAGCACCGGCAACGGCAGCGTCAGCAGCAGCGCGAGGCCGATCGTGCCGCCGCCCATGTTGTCGGTCGTCGCGAGCAGCAGCACGAGGCCGAGCGCCGCGAACGCATACTGGACGACGATCGTCACGAGCACTTCGACGATCACCGACGCGGTCACACGGCTCGCGTCGGGCACCTGCCAGCGCGCGAGCCGGATGCCGACGATCTCGCCGCCGATGCCGACCACCGGCAGCAGCCGGTTCACCGCCTCGCGCACGGTCGCGATCCACCACAGGAACGGCAGCGAGCCGCGCCGGTCGAGCAGTTGGTGCCATGCGTACGCATCGAGCAACAGCGGCAGCGCGTGGAACGGCACGAGCCACAGCAGCGCGTAGCCGGCGCGCGCGAGCATCTGCGATACGTCATCGACGCCCTCGTGCAGCCCCAGCGCGAGCAGGATGCCGATGCCGATCGGCCAGCCGAGCCACTTGATCCACTTGCTCATGACGGCTGCGCTCCCGCTGCGCGCGACGCGTGCACGCCACGTCGTGCCGCGGGCCCGCCGAACACGTCGGCGAAGCCGCCGGTCGCGACGCCCGCCGCCTTCAGCGCGGCCGCGACGCGCGGCGACAGCAGCGCATCGAGTTCGTCGACCGGGCGATAGCCGGCCATCGTCGGCGTGATCGGGCCATCGCCCGCTTCGGCCGGATGGCAGTAGATCTCGCCGACGCCCGGCGGCAGCTTCGCGAGCGCGTCGAGCAGCACGGCCTCGTCCATCGCGCCCGTATGCTCGATGCCGACCACGTAGTCGTTGTGCGCGAGCCCCGCGCGGTCGAGCCGCGCGCGCACCAGCGCGATCCACGGCTTCAGCAGCGCGGGCGCGCTCGTTTCGTACGGCAGCCGTACCGCGCGCAGCCCGTAGTCGCGGCCGATCTCGACGATCATCGACAGCACGGTCGGATGCAGGTGGAAATGCTTGTGCGCGTTCACGTGGTCGAGCGGCAGGCCGCTCGCCGCGAACGCGTCGAACTGCGCACGGATTTCCCGGCGCAGTTGCGCGCGCACGTGCGGCAGGAAGAAGAAGCGACAACCGTCCTTCGCCATCGCGTCGCCGAAGCGCCCGTCGGGCCCGACGAGCGCGGGAATCTCATGCGCGGGCAGCGTGGCCGGGCCGTCCGCGAGCACCAGATGCAGCCCGACCGCGAGCGACGGCAGCCGCCGCGCGCGCTCGATCGCATCCTGCGCGGCGGGTGCGCCGACCATCAGGCTCGCGGCGTTCAGCACGCCGTCGCGGTGCGCGCGCTCGACCGCCGCGTTGACGCGCGGGTGCAGCCCGAAGTCGTCCGCGGTGAAGATCAGCGCCCGCGCCGCCCGCTGCGTCGCCACGGATCAGGCCTCGTGCGCGCGCAGGAAGCGGAAGAACTCGACGCCTTCGCGCAGGCGCCGCTTCATCATGTCCCAGCTCGTCAGCATCTCGCGCACGATTTCCCAGATCTTCGACGGACGGAAGTAGAACTCGCGATAGAACTGTTCGAGGTGGTGATAGATCTCGTCGCGCGACAGGTGCGCATAGCCGATCGCCGCGAGCTGCACGCCCTCCTTGCTGACGAGGTTGATCGTCTTGTTCTCTTCCATCCAGCCGTTTTCGACGGCCTGCTTGTACAGCGTCGTGCCCGGATACGGTGCGGCGAGCGACACCTGGATCGTGTGCGGGTTGATTTCCTTCGCGTACTCGATCGTCTTCTTGATGGTTTCCTTCGTCTCGCCCGGCAGCCCGAGGATGAAGGTGCCGTGGATCTTGATGCCGAGCTTCTTGCAGTCCGCGCTGAAGCGGCGCGCGAAATCGGTGCGCACACCCTTCTTGATGTTCACGAGGATCTGGTCGTCGCCCGATTCGAAGCCGACCAGCAGCAGGCGCAAGCCGTTTTCCTTCATGATCTTCAGCGACTTGTACGGCACGTTGGCCTTCGCGTTGCACGACCAGGTCATGCCGAGCTTGCCCAGGCCGATCGCGATGGCTTCGGCGCGCGGCAGATCGTCGGTGAAGGTGTCGTCATCGAACATCAGCTCCTTCACTTCCGGCATGTTGTCGCGGATCCACTTCGCTTCCGCGAGCACGTTCTCGACCGAGCGCGTGCGGTAGCGATGGCCGCTGACCGTCTGCGGCCACAGGCAGAACGTGCAGCGCGACTTGCAGCCGCGGCCCGTGTAGATCGACACGTACGGATAGTTCAGGTAGCCGATGAAGTAGTTGTCGATCTTCAGGTCGCGCTTGTAGACGGGCGCGACGAACGGCAGTTCGTCCATGTTCTCGAGGATCGGACGCGCTTCGTTGTGCTCGATCGAGCCGCCCTTCGCGCGCCAGCTCAAGCCCTTGATCTCGGCGAACGGCTTGCCTTCGGCGAGCTCCTTGCAGGTGTAGTCGAATTCCTCGCGGCACACGAAGTCGATGGCGTCGCTCGCCGTGAGCGAGTTGTGCGGATCGACCATCACCTTCGCGCCCACCATGCCGACCAGCATCGACGGCTTCATCTTCTTCAGATCCTGCGCGAACATCGCGTCGGTCGGGAATGACGGCGTGCTCGTGTGGATGATCACGAGGTCGTAGTCGTTGGCGATCTTCAGCGTTTCCTCGACCGACAGGCCGTCGGCCGGCGCGTCGACGACGCGGCTGCCCGGCACGAGCGCGGCCGGCTGCGCGAGCCAGGTCGGATACCAGAAGGAACGGATTTCGCGCTTCGCCTGATAGCGCGAGCCGGCTCCGCCGTCGAAGCCGTCATACGAAGGGGCCTGCAAGAACAGCGTTTTCATGAATGCTCCGGTAGCCTGCATAGTTCGTTTCGTTACAACGATTCAGTCAAAAAACCGCGGGCCGCCATGCCGGCGCCCGCCTCTTCGTCATGTCGCGCCGCGCGGCTGCGCCGTGCGACGCGTGTCGGCCCGCGGGCCGGGTCCGATCGCCAGCCCTAGCGGCCGTCCACTGCTTCCACGGCCGCCGTCGCGCGTTCGCCGCCGACGACCGTCATCCTCGCGCCGCGCCACACGACGTGGGTGCCGAACACGGCCGCGAGCCACTCCAGCGCGAGCAGCGTGTCGCGCACCGCGACGAGCGGCAGGTCGCGCCAGAACGCGCGCCAGCCGTCCTCGCCGCGCGCGTGCAGCACGAGCCGCCCGAATGCGCCGAGCGCGGCCGCCCCGCCCGCCAGCGTGCCGGCGAAGGTGCCGTCGAGGCGCCACGCGAGCGCCGCGCCGATCGCGAGCCACGGCGCGGTAAACGTGATGAACAGGAACGCGAAGCCGGCCGGGTTCAGCGAACGGATCGTACGCAGCCAGCGCGTCTCGCGGCGCCACAGCGGCCCGAACGACGGTTCGATCACGTCGGTCGCGACCTCGACCTCGGACAGCACGGTGCGCCGCCCGAGCCGACGCGGCAGCTCGGCCAGCCAGAAATCGTCTGCCAGTTCGTCCTTCAGTGCGAAGAGGCCGCCGATCCGCTCGAGCGTGTCGCGCGTGAGCGCGAGCGTCGCGCCGAAGCCGAAGCGGCTCGAGCGGCCGAGGTGCGTGATGCGCACCGACGGCGCGAACCAGGCGTCGACGAACTGCGCGCCGATCCGCGTCCAGAAGCCGCCGACGCTGCGCGCATGATACAGGCACGTGACGACCCCGACCGACGTGTCGGCGAGCGGCGCCGTCACGCGCTCCAGATAGTCGGGCTGCACCGCGATGTCGCTGTCCGCGATCACGATGCGTCCGTATTTCGCGCGCTCGGCGAGATTGATCAGGTTGCTGACCTTCAGGTTCTTGCCGTGCACGCGCGCGTCGACCACGAGCGTGATGTCGCACGCCGGATGAGCGGCGCGCAGCCGCTCGACGACGGCGATGGCCGGATCGGCCGGCGATGCGACGCCGAACAGCACCTCGTAGCAAGGGTGGCGCTGCGTGCAGAAGGTCGCGAGGTTGTCGTACAGGTGCGGCTCCGCGCCGCACAACGGCTTCAGCACGCTGACCGGCTCGAAGCCGTCGCGCACCGCCGTGCGCGGCGTGCGCGGCCGCGGCGCGAAGGCCGCGACGAGCGCATAGCCGGCCGCGGCGAGCGTGAACGCGATCAGGAGCCAGTCGAGCAGCGTGACGATCGGCGTCATGCGCGACGCCTCCCGGCGACCTGGGCGCCATGGCAAACGCTCGAGCGTGATTGAACGTGATGCGGTATTCCGACTACGACGAACGCGGGCACGACCCGACTCCTTGTTCCTGCAGCGTCTGTAATGGGGAGGCACGACCCGTCGTTCGGGTGCGGCCATGCCCGGCTTCGCGTGGCGTATCCCGGTGCAGCGCCCGGACGGCATGCGGGAAGACTCGAATGGCTCCATCGGCACAAGATGGGCAGGCGCCGGATTTTAACAGTCCGCGCCCCCCGGCGCTCGGCGTTCCGGGAAACGGACTAGTGCAATTCCAGCAAAGCTGAGCGGTCGACGAACCCGATCGGCCCGGCCACGTTCACGTTAGCGTAAGTACTTTGCAGGCGTATTGCAGTCTTTAAAATCAGACATTTCGTGCAAATTTGTATGTCGATGCGGTTTCATTTCCAATCGCCGTAAAGTTTGGTAATTAACCAGCGATTAGATTGATTTTTGCAACGATCATCGCAAGGAACCCTGCGTCCCTGTAAGGCGCATGGGTATGCGCGCGCCGCCAGCACGTTCCGGAACCCTTTGGCAAAATCGTTGGCGTTTGTTGCGTCAGCGCATCACCACGCCACCCGTTTCGAAGGTCTTCCGATGACACCGTTTTCCGTACTCGATCTCGCCCCCATCCCGGCCGGCGCCGACGCCTCGCAAGCGTTCCGCAACACCGTCGATCTCGCGCAGCACGCGGAACGCTGGGGCTACCGGCGCTACTGGCTGGCCGAGCATCACAACATGCCGGGCATCGCGAGCGCGGCCACCGCCGTCGTGATCGGCCACGTCGCGGGCGCCACGCGCACGATCCGGGTCGGCTCGGGCGGCATCATGCTGCCGAACCATGCGCCGCTCGTGATCGCCGAACAGTTCGGCACGCTCGCGTCGCTGTATCCGGGGCGCATCGACCTCGGCCTCGGCCGCGCGCCCGGCACCGACCAGACCACGTCGCGCGCGCTGCGCCGCGACCTGATCGGCAGCGCGGATTCGTTTCCGGACGACGTCGCGGAGCTGCAGCGCTACTTCGCGGAGCCGGTGCCCGGCCAGCGCGTGCGGGCGGTGCCCGGCGCGGGGCTCGACGTCCCGGTGTGGCTGCTCGGTTCGAGCCTGTTCAGCGCGCAGCTCGCGGCGATGCTCGGGCTGCCGTTCGCGTTCGCGTCGCACTTCGCGCCGGATTACCTGATGCGCGCGCTCGAGATCTATCGCGCGCAGTACCGGCCGTCGGCCGCGTGGCCGAAGCCGCATGCGATGGTGGGCGTCAACGTGTTCGCGGCCGAGACCGACGACGAGGCACGGCGCCTGTTCACGTCGCTGCAGCAGCAGTTCATCAACCTGCGGCGCGGCACGCCGGGCAAGCTGCCGCCGCCCGTCGACGTGCTCGAGGCGAACGAACTCGAACTCGCGACCGTCGCGCATTCGCTGTCGTTCGCGGCGGTCGGCTCGCGCGACACGGTGCGCGACAAGCTGCGCGAGCGCATCGCGCAGACGGGCGCCGACGAGCTGATCATCACCGCGCAGATCTACGATCACGCCGCGCGGCTGCGCTCGTTCGAACTGGCCGCGCAGATCCGCGACGAGCTCGCGAACGAGGCAGGCTGACCGCCCGACGGTGCGCGGCCGGCGGCGGCCTGCTCCGCGTCACTGCGGGCGCACGGCCTCCAGCCCGTCGAGCAGCGCCTTGTGGAACGCGTCGGGGTCCTGGATCTGCGGCGCGTGCCCGAGCGCCGGGAATTCGACGAGCTGCGCGCCGGGAATCGCGGCCTGCGTGCGCTTCGCGAGCTCCGGATAGCGGCCGAGCTTCGCATGCACGTCGGGCGGCGCGGCGTCCTTGCCGATCGCGGTCGTGTCCTTGTCGCCGATCATCAACAGCGTCGGCACGCGGATCGCGCCGAATTCGTAGACCACCGGCTGCGTGAGGATCATGTCGTAGATCAGCGCGGAGTTCCACGCGACCGCGTCGCGGCCGGCGCCGCGATACATCCCGGCGAGCATCTGCACCCAGCGCTCGTACGACGGCGACCACTTGCCCGCATAGTAGGTCGCCTGCTCGTAGCGGCGGATGCCGTCGGCCGTGGTCTTCTGCTCGCGCGCATACCAGTAGTCGACCGACAGCGGCGGCACGCCGAGCGCCTTCCAGTCCTCGAGGCCGATCGGGTTCACAAGCACGAGCTGGTCGGTCGCCTTCGGATACATCAGCGCGTAGCGGACCGCGAGCATCCCGCCCGTCGAATGGCCGATGATCGTCGCCGACTTCACGCCGACCGATTCGAGCAGCGCGTGCGTGTTGCGCGCGAGTTGCTGGAAGCTGTACTGGTAGCGCTCGGGCTTCGACGACTTGCAGAAACCGATCTGGTCCGGCGCGATCACGCGATAGCCGGCGCGGCTCAGCACGTCGATCGTGTCTTCCCAGGTCGCCGCGCAGAAGTTCTTGCCGTGCAGCAGCACGACGGTGCGGCCGTTCGGGTGCGCGGGCTGCACGTCGAGGTACGCCATCTCGAGGGTTTCCCGCTGCGACACGAACGCGTACACGTGCACGGGCGCCGGATACGCAAACCCTTCCAGCCGCGGGCCGTACGCGGGCCCGTCGTTGGCGGCGGGCGTCGCGGCAACGCCCGCAACGGGCAGCGCGCACGCGGCGGCGGCGCTCGCGCCGAGCACCGCGGCACGCGCGACGGACAACATCTTGCAAATCGAAAGCATGGCGATCACGGTGATGGGGGGACGCGCGCGGGCCGCCGGAGTGCAGCGGGACGGGCTCGCGCCCCGCGATTCTACGCGCTCGCGTGACGACGGCGCGCAACACTCCGGGGCCGCGCGACTTCCGCGCGTATGACGAACTCGGGTATCGTGTGACGTGACCCTGAAACGCGTGCAGGCGAATTCCCATGAAAAACGTCCTCAGCATTCAGTCGCACGTCATCTACGGCCATGCCGGCAACAGTGCGGCCGTGTTCCCGATGCAGCGCCTCGGCGTCAACGTCTGGCCGCTCAACACCGTCCAGTTGTCGAATCACATGCAGTACGGCCACTGGGCCGGCAGCGCGATCGATGCCGCGAAGATGGAACAGCTCGTCGACGGCATCGCCGCCATCGGCGCGCTCAAGCGTTGCGACGCGGTGCTGTCCGGCTTCCTCGGCTCGCCGCCGCAGGCGCGCGCGGCGGTCGAGATCGTGCGCTCGGTGAAGGCGATGAATCCGAACGCGTGGTACTTCTGCGATCCGGCGATGGGCCAGACGGGCGGCATCCGGCCCGAGCCCGGCGTCGAGGAATTCATCGTCCAGGAGGTGCCCGCGCTCGCCGACGGCATGTCGCCGAACCATACCGAACTGCAGAAGCTCGCCGGGCGGCGCATCGAGACCGTCGCCGAAGCCGTCGACGCCTGCCGCGCGCTGATCCGCCGCGGCCCGCAGATCATCCTCGTCAAGCACCTGCACGACCGCAACAGCCCGGCCGACCGTTTCAACATGCTCGCCGTCACCGAAACCGAAGCGTGGATCGGCCAGCGGCCGCTGTATGCGTTTCCGCGCCACCCGGTCGGCGTCGGCGACCTCACCAGCGCGATCTTCGTCGCGTGCCGGCTGCGCGGCGACTCCGTGCGCGCCGCGTTCGAACACACGCTCGCGGCCGTGCATGCGGTCGTGAAGGCCACCTACGACGCACGCCGTTACGAACTCGAACTCGTCGCCGCGCAGGACGAGATCGCCCGCCCGAGCGAATGGTTCGGCGCGTGGGTGACCGACGCCTGACGCGCCGGCACCGCGTTGCGCTGCTCCGCCGCGCTGCTTTCCTGCTTTCCCCGTTACACCACGACCGCCGGCGATGCGCATCCCGATACCGGTTCGCCGTCCATGCAAACGTTTCCGGACTTCACATGAATGACACCGATTCCTCGCTATGCTCGCGGCGGCACGCACCGACGCAGCCGCATCCTGCGATTCGGTGCGCGCCTTTCCCGCAGGTCCCGCCAATCGGCTCCCCCTTTACCGCACGATAACGACCATGACCCGATCGAACCGTCGTGACTTCCTGCGCGTCGCCGCCGGCACTGCCGGCGCCGCCGCGCTGAACCTGTTTCCGCCCGTGATCCGGGATGCGCTCGCGATTCCCGCGAACCGCCGCACCGGCACGATCCGCGACATCGAACACATCGTGATCCTGATGCAGGAGAACCGCTCGTTCGACCACTACTTCGGCACGATGCGCGGTGTCCGCGGCTTCGGCGACCCGCGCCCGTTGCGCCTCGCGAACGGCAAGTCGGTGTTTCACCAGCCGGTCGGCCCGGCCGAACTGCTGCCGTTCCACCCCGGCGCGGACAAGCTCGGCCTGCAGTTCCTGCAGGACCTGCCGCACGGCTGGCAGGACATGCACGCCGCGTGGAACAAGGGCCGCTACGATCAGTGGGTGCCGAACAAGGGCACCACGACGATGGCGTACCTCAAGCGCGACGACATCCCGTTCCATTACCAGCTCGCCGACGCGTTCACGATCTGCGACGCGTACCACTGCGCGATCCCGAGCTCGACCGACCCGAACCGCTACTACATGTGGACGGGCTACGTCGGCAACGACGGCACGGGCGGCGGCCCGGTGCTCGGCAACGAGGAAAAGGGCTACGGCTGGACGACGTATCCGGAAGTGCTCGAACAGGCCGGCGTGTCGTGGAAGATCTACCAGGACGTCGGCACGGGGCTCGACGCGAACGGCTCGTGGGGCTGGACGCAGAACCCGTACATCGGCAACTACGGCGACAACGCGCTGCTCTACTTCAACCAGTACCGCACCGCGCTGCCCGGCACGCCGCTGTACGACAAGGCGCGCACCGGCACCAACATCAGCGCCGGCGGCACGCTGTTCGACGTGCTGCAACAGGACGTGAAGAACGGCACGCTGCCGCAGGTGTCGTGGATCTGCGCGCCGGAAGCGTATTCCGAGCACCCGAACTGGCCCGCGAACTACGGCGGGTGGTACATCGAGCAGGTGCTGAAGGCGCTCGTGTCGAATCCCGACGTGTGGAGCAAGACCGCCCTCTTCATCACGTACGACGAAAACGACGGCTTCTTCGATCACGTGCCGCCGCCGTTCGCGCCGCAGTCGCGCGAGAACGGGCTGTCGACGGTCGCGACGACCAACGAGGTTTTCGCCGGCGACGCATCGCACATGGCCGGCCCGTACGGGCTCGGGCCGCGCGTGCCGATGCTGGTCGTGTCGCCGTGGACCAAGGGCGGCTGGGTCTGCTCGCAGACCTTCGATCACACGTCGCTGCTGCAATTCATCGAGGCGCGGTTCGGCGCGCAGTATCCGGTCACGGCCGCCAACGTGTCGCCGTGGCGTCGCGCGGTGTGCGGGGACCTGACCGCCGCGTTCGACTTCGCGACGGCCGACGCCGGCTGGCCGACGCTGCCCGATACGAGCGGCTACGCGCCGCCGGATCGCAATCGCCACCCCGATTACATCCCGGTGCCGCCGGTGCTGCAGAAGCTGCCGAAACAGGAAGCCGGGCTGCGCCCGGCGCGCGCGCTGCCGTACGAGCTGTTCGTGCACGGCCGCGTCGAAGCCGCGAACGGCCAGTTCCGGCTGACCTTCGCGAACACGGGCCGCGCGGGCGCCGCGTTCCAGGTCCAGTCGCGCAACCGCGTCGACGGCCCGTGGACGTACACGGTCGAAGCCGGCAAACGCATCGCCGATACGTGGAGCGCGGCCGCGTCGCTCGGCCTGTACGACCTCGACGTATACGGCCCGAACGGCTTCTATTGCCATTTCCGCGGCCCGTTCGCGACCGGCGTCGGCAGCGCGAACGTGAACCCCGAAGTGATCTACGGCTACGACGTCGCGAACGGCAACATCACGCTGCGCCTGATGAACCGCGGCCACAAGGCCGTGCGGCTCAAGGTCACGAACGCGTACGGCCACGGTCACGCGCGTACGTTCGATCTCGCGCCGGGCGCGCACGTCGACGATTACTGGGACCTGCGCGGCAGCCACGGCTGGTACGACCTGACCGTCAGCGACGGCCGGCAGCTCGGCTTCCTGCGCCGCTTCGCCGGCCACGTCGAAACGGGCCGCCCGAGCACCAGCGACCCGCTGATCCGCACGACCGCGTCGCACGACGACGCCGAGGCCGCCTCGGACGCCCTGTCCGACTGACGTCGGCCCACGCGCGGCGCGGCCCCGACAGGCCGCGCCGCGCCCTTGCCCCGCACCGCTCCCCCCTTCTGCGCGCCCGTTCCGTTCGCGACGGGAAACTCCCGATACCGGCCGTGGCCGGTCGCGCGGAAGCTATGCGCAAATCCGCATCGAATGCGCGGCAAATTTCCAAGACCCGCGCATATCGGCGACCTATATATCGAGGCAATCGGGGCTCTTCGCGGAGCCTGCCGGGAGATGTTTCCGAGGGTCACGATGCCGACCTCCCCGCCCGATTCCGAGAAGCGGTCGAACCGCCCGCCCGTCGCACGCGCCCGGGCCCGTCCTGGTGCGCGCGGTATCCACTCGCCGGTGTCGAACAAGAGGAACAACATGAAATTCCGTCATTCCCTGCTGTCGGTGTCCATCGCCTCCGCGCTTGCCCTCCTCTCGCAACAGGCCGCGCAGGCGGCCGACACAACCGACGTGAAGGTCGGCTTCGCCGCGCCGCTCACCGGCGTGAACGCCGGCTACGGCAAGGATCTGCAAAACGGTGTCCAGCTCGCGCTCGACGATGCGGTCGCGCAGAAGGTGCAGATCGCCGGCAAGCCCGCCCGCTTCAATCTCGTCGTGCAGGACGACCAGGCCGATCCGCGCATCGGCGTGCAGGCCGCGCAGGCGCTGGTCGACCAGAACGTGTCGGTCGTGGTCGGCCACTTCAATTCGGGGACGACGATCCCGGCGTCGGTGGTCTACGACAAGGCCGGCATTCCGGTCATCGACCCGGCCGCGACCAACCCGACGCTCACGTCGCGCGGGCTCGCGAACATGTTCATGGTGATCGCGACCGACGGCCAGAATGCGGGCAACGCGGGCAAGTACGCGGTCGAGGTGACGAAGGCGAAGCGCATTGCGATCATCGACGACCGCACCGCGTTCGGCCAGGGCGAGGCCGACGAATTCGAGAAGGCCGTGAAGGCCGCGGGCGGCAACCTCATCGGCCGCGAGTTCACCAACAACCAGGCGGTCGATTTCCGCGCGCAGGTCACGAGCCTGAAGGCCAAGAATCCCGACCTGATCTTCTTCGGCGGCCTCGATTCGCTCGCCGCGAACTTCATCAAGCAGATGCGCCAGCTCGGGCTGAATGCGCAGTTCGTCGGCGGCGGCGGCGTGAAGGACAACGAGTTCATCAAGATCGCGGGCCCGGCCGCCGAAGGCGCGATGGCATGGGAATACGGCCGTCCGCTCGACGAGTTGCCGCAGGGCAAGGATTTCGAGGCACGCTTCAAGAAGCGCTTCGGCGTCGACGTGCTCTCGTATGCGCAGTTCGGCTATGACGCGGCGTGGGCGGCGATCAAGGCGATGCAGGCGGCCAACTCGACCGACCCGAAGGCCTATCGCCCGGCGCTCAAGAAAATCGACTTCGAAGGCGTGACCGGCCGCATCTCGTTCGCGAACGACGGCTCGCTGAAGAGCGGGATGTCGACGCTGTACCAGGTGAAGAACGGCGCGTGGAAGACGATCGTGACGAAGGGAGGCTGATCGGAGACGGAGGCGGCCGGCGGCGGAAACGCCGCCTCGCCGCTGAGACCGGCGGGGCCCGCACCGATCTCGTATGACGACTGATGTTGAAGCGATTCGAGGCAGGCCCGCCGCCGCGCGGACCCCACGCCCCGGCCAGCGGTCAGCCGGCCTCGGCCTCCGCCGCCTCGTGCGCGCGGCGCAGCCGCTCGCGGCTGTTCGTAAGGTGCGTGCGCATCGCGGCGCGGGCCGCTTCCGGGTCGTGGCGCGCGATCGCCTCGTAGATGTCCTCGTGCTCGTGGTTCAGCCGGCCCACGTAACGCTCCAGGTCGTCGCCGGCAAAACGCGCCGAGTTCACGCGCGTGCGCGGGATGATCGACGTGCCGAGCTGCGTCATGATGTCGACGAAATAGCGGTTGCCGGTGGATTGCGCGATCTGCAGGTGGAACTGGAAGTCGAGCTGCGCGGTGTCGCGGCCGCCGCCCGCGCCCGTCGCGATC
The DNA here is from genome assembly GCF_029268935.1 of Burkholderia semiarida. Classification (NCBI taxonomy): domain Bacteria; kingdom Pseudomonadati; phylum Pseudomonadota; class Betaproteobacteria; order Burkholderiales; family Burkholderiaceae; genus Burkholderia; species Burkholderia semiarida. The sequence goes on from NZ_JAHLCL010000007.1 coordinate 1,325,580, forward strand.
GCGTCGAGCGCGCGCCGCAGCGCGGCGAGATCGGCATCGTTCGCGCGCTGCGCGGCCAGGCTCGCGCACTCGCTTTCGAGGCTGATGCGCAGCTCCAGCACCGCGAGCACGTCGCGCAGCGTCGTGATCGTCGCGGGATCGATGCCGAGCGTCTGGCGGCGCGACGGCTCCAGCACGAAGCTGCCGATGCCATGGCGCGTCTCGACGAGGCCGCTCGCCTGCATCCGCGAGATCGCCTCGCGCACGACCGTGCGGCTCACGCCCTGCGCCGCCATGACTTCGGTTTCGGTCGGCAGCTTGTCGCCGGGACGCAGCGTGCCGTTTTCGATCTGCGCGGTCAGCGCGTCGACGACATCTTGTGCGAGGCTGCGTGCGCGACGGCGCGGCGCTGCGGGAAGCGTAGGCACGGACATGTGGCCGGTTCCTTTTTGAATGATCGTAATGTGAGCCGAGGGTTTACGCGGGGTTTGAGCGAAAGCCGATGATTCATTATACTGCGTCACAAGTCATCCGACGACTGATGATCGGCGCACGGATCTCCTGTCGACTCAGGTCGGCCGTTCAGCACCGCCCCGGTCCCGTGCGTGACAATCGGGCCGCGTTCGCGTTTCGCGCGCCGCCGGCCCGGTTGCCGCTTTCACCCCGTTTCGGGTTGCGTCGACATGCGGGCCTTGCGCGCCGCGCACATCGGTTGTCGAATGATCGCACCTCCCGCCGCGCGCGGCAAAGCTTTTGCCGCACGGCATCGCCCACTCTCTCGCCATCGCCGCCCATGAACGCCGTCACTGCCTCGCCCTCCCCCGACACGCCGCGCATCGTCGACCTGCAAGCGATTCCGGTCGCCGGCCACGACAGCATGCTGCTCAACCTGAGCGGCGCGCACGGCCCGTTCTTCACCCGCAACCTCGTGATCCTGAAGGACAGCGCGGGTCGCACGGGCGTCGGCGAAGTGCCGGGCGGCGAAAGCATCCGCCGCACGCTCGACGACGCGCGCGCGCTCGTCGTCGGCCAGCCGGTCGGCAACTATCACGCGGTGCTCAACGACGTGCGGCGCACCTTCGCCGACCGCGACGCGAGCGGCCGCGGGCTGCAGACCTTCGACCTGCGCACGACGATCCACGCGGTCACCGCGCTCGAGGCCGCGCTGCTCGACCTGCTCGGTCAGCATCTCGGCGTGCCGGTCGCCGCGCTGCTCGGCGAAGGCCAGCAGCGCGAGCGTGTCGAGATGCTCGGCTACCTGTTCTACATCGGCGATCGCACGAAGACGGCGCTGCCCTATCGCGACGGCCGCGGCGCGACCGACGACTGGACGCGCGTGCGCGACGAAGCCGCGCTGACGCCCGAAGCCGTCGTGCGGCTCGCCGAAGCCGCGCATGCGCGCTACGGCTTCAACGACTTCAAGCTGAAGGGCGGCGTATTCGAAGGGGCAAGCGAGATCGAGGCCGTGACGGCGCTCGCCGAGCGCTTCCCCGACGCGCGCGTGACGCTCGATCCGAACGGCGCGTGGTCGCTCGACGAGGCCGTGCGGCTGTGCCGCGACCAGCACCACGTGCTCGCGTACGCGGAAGATCCCTGCGGCGCGGAGAACGGTTACTCGGGCCGCGAGGTGATGGCCGAATTCCGCCGCGCGACGGGGCTGCCGACGGCGACCAACATGATCGCGACCGACTGGCGGCAGATGGGCCATGCGGTGCAGCTGCACGCCGTCGACATCCCGCTCGCCGATCCGCACTTCTGGACGATGCAGGGCTCGGTGCGGGTCGCGCAGATGTGCCGCGACTGGGGCCTCACGTGGGGTTCGCATTCGAACAACCACTTCGACGTGTCGCTCGCGATGTTCACGCACGTCGCGGCCGCGGCGCCGGGCCAGGTCACCGCGATCGATACGCACTGGATCTGGCAGGACGGCGAACGGCTGACGCGCGAGCCGCTGAAGATCGAGAACGGGCTGGTGGACGTGCCGAAGCGGCCGGGGCTCGGCATCGACATCGACATGGATGCGGTCGCGCTCGCGCACGAGCTGTACAAGCAGCACGGCCTCGGCGCCCGCGACGACGCGGCGGCGATGCAGTATCTGATTCCGGGCTGGACGTTCAACAACAAGCGCCCGTGCCTCGTGCGCTGAGCACGGACCGACCGGGCGGCAACGTCGCCCGGTCACGCCCGGGCGGCCGCCTCTAGCCGGGGATCACTGACCGGGCGTCCCTAACCGGGCGTCCCTAACCGGGCGTCCCTAGCCAGCCGCACCTAGCCGGCCGCACCGATCCCCCGCGCCATCCCCGACGCGGCGAACACGATGACGATCACCAGCACCGCCTGCCAGTGGCCGATCCGCACATAGGTGCGCGCACGGTCGATATCGGGCATCTGCTGCCGCCGCGCGGCGACACGCCAGCGGATCAACCCCAGCATCGGCACGACCTCGAGCAGCAGGATCAGCACGAGCGCGGTCATCTTCAGGTGAAAGAGCGGTTCGTGCAGGTAGTACGCGGTCCCTTTTTCGAAACCGCCGAACGCACGCGCGAGGCCCGTCGCGATCAGGACGAGCGCGGACAGCCCCCAGAGCGCATCCGCCTTGAACACGCCGGGCAAATCGGCCGCCTGCGCCGACGCGACGAGCCGGCGCAACGCGCGGTTACGCGCCGCGATCGCGGCAAACGCGACGCCGAACGCACTCAGGTGGATGGCAGCCAGCAACCAACGGACGATCATCGCGCCTCCTTGTCGCCCGCGTCCGTGCGCGGGCCGTGTCAGACGATTTGCTTGAGCGCCGCGTCGAGCGCGAGCACCGCGACGCGGTCGCCTTCGGTCGCGAGCGGCGTGCGCATCACGATCTGCCGGTTGTGGCCGACAGCCGCCGGCGAATCCCACAGCAGCTCCACCTTCGGTCGATTGAACAGGCTGCCGCGACGCGGCGGCACGACCGCCGGCTGCGCGCCTTGCTCGCCCTGTTCGCCCGCGGCGGGCGCCGCGCGGCCGGGCCAGCGCACCGACAGTTCGCGCGCGTCGTACTGGCCGACCTTGCGGCTTTCCATCCAGACGATCGCGGTGCGCGTCAGCATGTCGAGCGAGATCGCATACCGGCCGACCGCGAAGCGGCGCGCGGCCACGTTGGTCCGCCACAGCGGCCGCGGCCGGCAGATCCACACGATCGCCGCGTACAGCGCCGGCGCGGCGACGAGCCAGCCGTTGGTGGCCGTCACCGCGTGCAGCGCGCGGCGCCAGCCGGCCGCCCACGTGAAGGCGCCGATCGACCACACCGCGAACAGGAAACCGATCAGCGCGAACACGCGCAGCGCCTGGCGCAGCCACTGCGGCAGCGGATGGAACGGCCGCTCGGCCCGTGCGGCGGCACCCGGCAGCGCGAGCAGCAGGAAGATCAGGATGAGGTAGATGAATGCCCACGGCGACGACACCATCGCCGACAGCGACGAGCGATAGCCCATCTGGGACATCGAGAACAGCCAGCGCGCGAGCAGCACGAGACCGATCGCGCGCAACGCGAAGATCACACCGGCGCCGGGGGCCGGCGCTGCGCGCGTGGTTTTCGTTCTCGCCAAGACTGCTCTCCTCTGGATATTCGTACCGGGCCGGATTTCACGGCACGGCCATTATAGGGACATTACCGTCTGGACAGACGGCCGGATGGCGTGCCGGGCCGCTTCGAAGGCGGTTCGCGCCGCCGGGCGCGGCGAGAATACAACACATCCGCGCCGCGGATGTGACGACGCCCCGCCGGAAGACCCGGACGGGGCGTCGTACGGTCGCGCGCCGCCATGCGGCGGCGGCCCGCAATCAGCTCGCGTTGACTTCGCGGAGCACCGTGCGGCGCTTCTGGCGCAGCAGTTCCTCGTAGCCCTTCACGTAGTTCTGCGCCATCACCTTCGACGAGAAACGGGCTTCGAACGCGGCGCGAACCTTCTCGCGCGGCAGCGTATCGAGGCGCTTGAGCGCGGCGACGGCCGACAGTTCGTCTTCGACGACGAAGCCCGACACGCCGTTGTCGATCACTTCCGGCACCGAGCCGCGCTTGAACGCGATCACCGGCGTGCCGCAAGCCATTGCCTCGATCATCACCAGGCCGAACGGCTCCGGCCAGTCGATCGGGAACAGCAGCGCGTGCGCGTTGCCGAGGAATTCGGTCTTTTCGGCTTCGCTGATTTCACCGATGTACTCGACGTGCGGCAGCGCGAACAGCGGCTTGATCTTCTCTTCGTAGTACGCGCGGTCGGCCTTGTCGAGCTTCGCGGCGATCTTGATCGGCAGGCCGGCCTGCTCGGCGATGCGGATCGCGGTGTCGACGCGCTTTTCCGGCGAGATGCGGCCGAGGAACGCGAGGTAGCTCGGCTTCACGTTCGGGATCGGCGTCAGCAGGTTTTCCGGCAGGCCGTGATACACGGTCGACAGCCAGTTCGCCTGCGGCAGCGGGATGCGCTGGTTGTCGGAGATCGACACGACCGGCACGTCGCTGAATGCGTTGAAGATCGGCTGCAGCTCCGGCAGGTCGAGACGGCCGTGCATCGTCGTCAGATGCGGGACCGGCTGGCGCGAGAACAGCGAGAACGGGTAGTAGTCGATGTGGCAGTGCAGGACATCGAACTCTTCCGCGCGGCGGCGCACCTGCTCGAGGAGCAGCATGTGCGGGGCCATCACGTCGCGGATGGTCGGGTCGAGGCGCAGCGCCTGCGGCCAGCACGCTTCGAGCTTCGCGGAGGTCTGCGAATCGCCGCTCGCGAAGAGCGTGACGTCATGCCCCATCTCGACGAGTGCTTCGGTGAGGTAGGACACCACTCGCTCGGTACCGCCGTACAGTTTCGGGGGCACCGCTTCATGCAACGGAGCGATTTGGGCGATTCGCATGCGTAACTCCTAAAAAATCGGCAAAAAACCAGGTATGGGTCGGCAACCTGCCGGGGGCCGGGATGCATGTCGTCCGAAAGTCGGACGAATCAGCCTGCCGGGGCGTCGAACCCGCGCTGCTCAAGGAGCGTCGTCGACGCGACAGGCATAGAACGTTTGAAACGAAGACCCGTTGACAGGGGTTCGTAAAAAACCTGGAATCGAACCCGGAGCCGATTATCTAGGGTTAATCCCGATACGGCGCACGACATTTCAAACTCTTTACTTTGTTACAAAGGCGCAACACTTTGCAACCCGCGGACTCGGGCGTCCGTTCTAGAGTGGAAGGCCGTTTTGGCGATCCTCGTTAACCCGCAGCTGCCGGCAGCGTGATTCCGGCACACGCGGCAGGACGGGATGCCGGATTTTATCTCAAAATCGAACGCGAGCCCCTGGCCAAGGCAAGATTCGCGCAGCGCGACGCGCGGCCTTGTTTACAATGCCGGATTATTCAGTCCGAGCGCGCCGGCCTGCGATCCAGCCGCCACGCTCAATCACCGAATCACCGCACGCATATTTTGGAATCTCTCACCCCTGCCCAGCGCAACGCCCACAACGCGAAGCTGTCGAGCTACGCGCATCGGCCGATCGCGTTCCTGTTCCGCTACATCCGCCTGCACCCGGTCGCGCACCTGGTGGTGCTCTGCAGCGTGCTGGCCGCCGTCGGCTGCGCGCTCGGCTCCCAATATGCGATCAAGCACCTGATCGACGTGCTGGCGACCGGGCGGCATCATCCCGGCCCGCTGTGGAGCGCGTTCGCGCTGCTCGTCGGCCTGATCGCGGCCGACAACCTGCTGTGGCGCGTCGGCGGCTGGGTCGCCGCGCACACGTTCGTCGCGGTCACCGGCGACCTGCGGCGCGACCTGTTCCAGTACCTGATCGGCCATTCGCCGACGTATTACTCGGAGAAGCAGCCGGGCACGCTCGCCAGCCGCATCACGGCCACGTCGAACGCGGTCTACACGTCGGAGAACACGATGGCGTGGAACGTGCTGCCGCCGTGCATCGCGGTGATGGGCGCGATCCTGATGATCATCGTCGTCAATCCGCTGATGGCGGCCGGCCTGCTCGGCTGTTCGGCCGTGCTTTCCGTCATCCTGTTCAAGCTGGCCGGTCGCGGCTCGGCACGCCATCACGCATTCGCGGCGAAGGCCGCGGCGGTCGACGGCGAGCTCGTCGACGTGATCGGCAACATGGGCCTCGTGCGCGCATTCGGGATGACGCTGCGCGAACAGAAGCGCTTCAGCGCGACGGTGAAGGCGGAGATGGATGCGCGCCAGCAAAGCCTGCTCTATCTCGAAAAGCTGCGCCTGCTGCACGCGGTGATCACCGCGATGCTGTCCGCCGGCCTGCTCGGCTGGGCGCTGTGGCTGTGGGACCAGGGCCGCGCGACGTCGGGCGACATCGTGCTCGTCAGCTCGCTCGGCTTCACGATCCTGCACGGCACGCGCGACCTCGCGGTCGCGCTCGTCGACGTCACGCAGCACGTCGCACGCCTGTCCGAAGCGGTGAAGACGCTGCTCGAACCGCACGGGATGCCGGACCGTTCCGACGCGCAGCCGCTGTCGGCCACGGGCGGCCGCGTCGACTTCGAGCGCGTGACGTTCGCGTACCCGCACCGCCGCCCGATCCTCGACCATTTCGACCTCCATATCGAGCCGGGCCAGCGCGTCGGCCTGATCGGCAAGTCGGGCGCCGGCAAGTCGACCGTGCTGGCGCTCCTGCAGCGCTTCTACGACACGCAGGACGGTGTCGTGAAGATCGACGGCCAGGACGTGAAGGGCATCACGCAGGACAGCCTGCGCCATGCGATCGCGCTGGTGCCGCAGGACATCTCGCTGCTGCACCGGACGATCTACGACAACATCGCGTACGGCCGCCCCGACGCGACCCGCGAGGAAGTGCTCGCCGCGGCGCGCGACGCGCGCTGCGCGGAATTCATCGAGGCGATGCCGGAAGGCTATGACACGATCGTCGGCGACCGCGGCGTCAAGCTGTCGGGCGGCCAGCGCCAGCGCATCGCGATCGCGCGCGCGATCCTGAAGGATGCGCCGATCCTGCTGCTCGACGAAGCGACGTCGGCGCTCGACAGCGCGTCCGAGGAAGCGATCCAGAGCGCGCTCGACCGCCTGATGGTCGGCCGCACGGTGATCGCGATCGCGCACCGCCTGTCGACGCTGCGCAACTTCGACCGCATCATCGTGATGAGCAACGGCAAGGTGATCGACGACGGCCCGCCCGACGTGCTGCGCAACCGTCCCGGCCTGTACCGCGACCTGCTCGCGAAGCAGCACGGCCGCCATCACGCGGCGCCCGTCGACGGCAACACGCCCACCGGCGAACGCGTGGCCTGACGCGCCGGCATACCGCCGACGAAAAAGCCGCCTTGCTTGCGCACGGCGGCTTTTTCAATTGCAGCGGGGGCAATCCGGTCAGACCTGCTGCAGATCGCGCAGGAAATTGTCCCGCCACACCGACACGTTGTTCTCGCGAAGCTGCGCGATCATGTCCGCGTAGCGTGCGCGCCGCTCGGCGAGCGGCATCGTCAACGCCTGCGACAGCGCATCGGCCATCCCGTCGATATCGATCGGATTGACGATCAGCGCGCCGGTAAGCTCGCGTGCGGCGCCCGCGAAGCGCGACAGCACCAGCACGCCCGGATCGTCCGGATTCTGCGCGGACACGTACTCCTTCGCGACGAGGTTCATCCCGTCGCGCAGCGGCGTCACGAAGCCCACGCGCGCGAGCCGGTACAGCGCGGCCAGCAGCTGGCGGTCGTACTGGCGGTGAATGTAGAGGATCGGCGCCCAGTCGAGTTCCGCGTAGCGCCCGTTGATGCGCCCCGATTCCGCCTCGAGTTGCAGGCGGATGTCCTGGTATGCGCGCAGGTCCGCGCGCGTCGACGGCGCGATCTGCAGGAACGACACGCGGTTGCGAATCGACGCCTGGTGCTCGAGCAGCTTCTCGAAGGCCCGGAAGCGCTCGACGAGCCCCTTCGAATAATCGAGCCGGTCGACGCTCATGATCAGTTGCCGCCCGCGTAGCGACGTCGCGAGCGTACGCACCGCCTTGCCGTTTTCGCCCGCCTGCGCGAGCGACGCGATCTCGTCCGGATACACGCCGATCGGATAGGCGGCCGCGCGCAGCGTCTGGCCGAACGCATGCACGCTTACCGTATTCCCGTCGCGCTCGACGTCGCCGCCCGCCTCGAACTCGACGTAGTCGCAGAACGCGCGCAGGTCGGGCTCGGTCTGGAAGCCGAGCAGATCGAACGCGCACAGCGACTCGACGAGCTCGCGGTGCGGCGGCACGTTGACGAGCACCTGCGCGGCCGGAAACGGGATGTGCAGGAAGAAGCCGATGCGGTTCTTCACGCCGGCGTCGCGCAGCGCGCGCGCGAACGGAATCAGATGATAGTCGTGCACCCAGATCACGTCGTCGTCCTGCAGCAGCGGCACGAGCTGCTGCGCGAGCCACACGTTGACGCGGCGGTAGCCGTCGAATTCGTGGCGATCGTACTGGATCAGGTCCGCGCGGTAATGGAACGCGGGCCACAGCGTCGCGTTCGAGAAACCGCGGTAATACTGGTCGTAATCGCGGCGCGACAGCCCGACGGTCGCGAACGTCACGGGCCCGCGCTCCTCGATGCGGATCTGCGGCTGCGGCGCGCCGGACGCGACCACGTCGCCGCTCCAGCCGAACCACATGCCGCCGGTTTCCTTCAGCGCGTCGTAGACGCCGATCGCAAGGCCGCCCGCCGCCGGTTCGCCTTCCGAGATCGGCGCGACGCGGTTTGAAACGATGATGAGCCGGCTCATGCGTGAGGCTGCCCCGCGCCGAGCCAGCGTGCGATCTGCTCATGCAGGGCGTCGACCGAATCGAGCCGCATGCGCGCGGACGTCTCGCCCGCGCCGACCTTGATCGACAGGCCGCCGCGCGCATTGACCACCGCGAAGCCCTTCTCGTCGGTCAGGTCGTCGCCCGCGAACAGCGGCACGCGGCCAGCAAACGGCGGCTCGTCGAGGAACGCGGCCAGCGCGCGGCCCTTGTCGACGCCCTTCGGCTTGATCTCGAACACCATCTTGCCCGGTTGCAGCACGTACGCATCCGCATAGTCGGCGACGAGGCGCTCGGCCGCCTCGCGCGCCACCGCCTCGCGCTCGGGCGCATTGCGAAAGTGCAGCGCGACGGCCGCGCCCTTGATTTCGAGCAGCATGCCCGGATGGCGGTCGACCACGTCGGCAAGCTCGCGCTCGATGCGCAGCAGGCGTTCGTCGTTGAAGCCGATGCGCTGCGTGTCGCCGTTCGCGTCGCGGCGCTCCGCGCCGTGCAGGCCGGCGATCGGCAGGTCGGGCATCTTCAGGAACGTGTCGAGGTTGTCGATGCCGCGCCCGGACACGATCGCGACCGCGCCGTGCGAGCGGCGCGACAATTCGTCGAGCAGCGTCAGCAGCGACGGCGGAACGCGAATGCTGTCGGGCGTCGGCGCCAGCTCGACGAGCGTGCCGTCGAAGTCGAAGAAGAACGCGGTATCGGTCAGGGACAGGGAAGCCGGAACGGATTGCATCGATTCGATAGTCTGAGGGCGGCCGGCACACGCCGGCCGCCGCTGCGCGAATGGAGTTGTGCGCATCTTACCGCGCCTGCGCCCCCAGATGGGCGAAACCGGGGCAGCGCGAACCTCGCGCCGCCCCACCGCGTCAACTGCGACATATTGCCCCGCTGGCCGGCACCGTACCGGTTTCAAAAGGACGCAGGCGCGCGAATTGCGCTACAGTCGCAACCGCCTGCCGCGCGACGCATGGCATCGCGCCGGCCGGTCACCCATTTCGCCCGATCGAGCCCAGGATGCCGTCTCGCCTCTCCCGCCTCATCCGCAGGTCCGCGGCCCTCGCCGCCGCCGTGGCGCTCGCCGCGTGCACGCGCGACGAGCCGCGCTGGAACCTGACCAACGTCACCGGCCACCTGCCCGACCTGTCGTTCAGGCTGACGGGCGGCGACGGCCGTCCCGTCGACGCCGATGCGTTCCGCGGCCGGGTCGCGCTCGTCTACTTCGGCTACACGCACTGCCCCGATGTCTGCCCCGAAACCTTGGCGCGGCTGATGGACGTGCTCGCGAAGCTCGGCCCCCGGGCGGACAACGTGCGCATCCTGTTCGTATCGGTCGATCCCGCGCGCGATACGCCGCAGGCGATGCAGTCCTATGTCGCCGCGTTCGACCCCGCGCATGCGCGCGGGCTGACCGGCACCGACGGCCAGATCGAGTCGCTCGCCAAGCGCTATCGCGTCGCGTACCAGATGGAAAAACGCGATCCGTCCGGCGGCTACGAAGTCACGCACAGCTCGGCCGTCTACATCTTCGACGCGACCGGCCGCGCACGCCTGCTCGCGACCGATCGCGATTCGCCCGACGCCATCGCCGCCGATGTGCGCCGGATCATCGACACCGCCTCCACGACCTGAACCGCGCCATGAACACGAAAACGACACTCAAGACGCTCGCCCTCCTCGCCGCGCTGTGCGCCGGCGCCCACGCATATGCCTCCGGCGCGATCAGCGCGCAGAACGCGTGGGTGCGCTGGCTGCCGAACAAGCTGCCCGCCGGCGGCTACGTGACGCTCGTGAACACCGGCGACAAGCCGATCGACCTCGTCGACGTCGACAGCCCCGACTACGGGATGGCGATGCTGCACCAGACGGTATCGAACGGCTCGACGCAGAAGATGGAAATGGTCGACAAGCTGACCATCCCCGCGCGCGGCAAGGTCGACATCGCGCCGGGCGGCTATCACTTCATGCTCGAGGAGCCAAAGCACGCGATCAAACCGGGCGACACCGTGCACCTGCGCCTGAAATTCTCCGACGGCGAAACGGTCGATGCGCCGTTCGCCGTGAAATCGCCGGCCAAGGCGAAGTGATGCGCGCGCGATGAACCTCCTGTACTGGCTCGATCCGTGGGAACCGTCGCCGACCGTGGTCATCGCGGTGCTCACGGCCGCCGTGCTGTTCGCGCGCGGCGTGAAGAAGGCGAAGGTGTCGCCGCTGCGGCAGTTCTCGTTCTGGTTCGGGCTGACGGCGCTCTACATCGCGCTGCATACGCGGCTCGACTATTTCTTCGAGCACGAATTCTTCCTGCACCGCGCGCAGCACCTCGTGCTGCATCACCTCGGGCCGTTCTTCATCGCGCTGTCCTATCCGGGCGCGGCGATCCGGGCGGGCATTCCGTTCCGCTGGCGGCAGCGCTTCGTGCGTCCCGCGCTTGCGTGGGCGCCGGTACGGGCGACGCTCGACGTGGTGTTCCATCCGGTCGTCGCGGTCGTGCTGTTCGTCGGGCTGATCTATTTCTGGCTGCTGTCGCCGATCCACTTCATCGCGATGCTCGACTGGCGCCTGTATCGCGTGATGAACTGGAGCATGGTGATCGACGGGCTGCTGTTCTGGTGGCTCGTCGTCGATCCGCGTCCCGCGCCGCCCGCGCGGCTGTCGCCGGGCCGCCGGATCCTGATCGTCGTCGCTGCGATCCCGCCGCAGATCGCGCTCGGCGCGCTGATCTTCTTCACGCCGCACGAGCTGTATCCGATCTACTCGATCTGCGGCCGCGCGTTCACGTGGCTGAGCCCGATGCGCGACCAGCAGATCGGCGGCCTGCTGCTGTGGATTCCCGGCTCGATGATGAGCGTGATCGGCGCGCTGATCGCGCTGCGGCACTGGCTGCGGCTGTCCGCGCGCGGGCGCCTGATCGGCGAACGGGCCGCGCAGCCTGCGGACGAGCCGCCGGTCGCACGCGCCGCGCACTGACCGCCGCGGCGCGCGTCACGCGCGCGCGCTGCTCATCCACACGTGCGGAATGCCGTCCTCGTCGTGCACGTCCGAACTCGGCGTGAAGCCGAATGCCCCGTAGAAACGCTGCAAGTGGGCCTGCGCATGCAGGCTCACCGGCGTTTCCGGCCACTGCGCACGGATATGCTCGAGCGCGCGCGACAGCAGCCCGTTGCCGAGGCCCGCGCCGCGAAACGCGGCGGTCGTCAGCACGCGGCCGATGCGCACGTCGGTATGCTGCGCGTCGGGCAGCAGCACGCGCAGATAACCGGCCAGGCGGCCGGCCGGATCGAAGGCCGCCAGATGCCACGCGGCCTGATCCGCATCGTCGATGTCGCGATACACGCAGTTCTGTTCGACGACGAAGACGGCGCTGCGCGCTTCGAGGATCGAATAGATTTCGCGCGCCGTCAGCGCGTCGAAGGGTTTCCAGCGCCAGTCGAGATCGGCGGTGCTCGGAAGTGCGGCGGGTGCGGATGCGTTCATGTGGGGTCCTGATTCGGGCGCGCCGGCCGGCGCGCGGCAACCGTCGATTATGCCCCGAAGCGCGTATCCCGCGCGACTGCCTGCCCGCACGCGAAAAAAAGCCCCGCATCGCGCGGGGCCTGCTCGTCATGCCGGCATCCGACCGAAGCGGCCGTTGTTGAAGTCCTCGATCGCGGTGCGAATCTCCGCTTGCGAGTTCATCACGAACGGGCCGTAACCGACGACCGGCTCGTCGATCGGCTCGCCGCTCAGGATCAGCAGCTTCGCGTCGCCGTTCGCCTCGATCTCGACGTCTCGGCCGTCGCGGCCGAGTTGCACGAACTGCGCTTCGCGCGCCACCGTCTCGCCGTTCACCTGCACGGTGCCGCTCAGCACGACTACCGCGAGCGTCCGCCCTTCGGCGATCGGGAACCGCGCGTGGCCGCCTGCCACGAGCCGCACGTCCCACACGTCGATCGGCGTGTGCGTGCGGGCCGGGCCGCGCCGCCCGTCGAGTTCGCCAGCGATGATCCGCGCCCGCCCGGCGCCTTCCGGCAGCTCGACCACCGGGATATCGGCGTTCAGCAGCGTCTGGTAGCCCGGCGCGCCCATCTTGTCCGCGGCGGGCAGGTTCACCCACAGCTGCACCATCTCGAGCGGGCCGCCCCGCTTCGTGAACGCCTCCGAGTGGAATTCCTCGTGCAGAATCCCGCTCGCGGCCGTCATCCACTGCACGTCGCCCGGGCCGATCGTGCCGCCCGCGCCGGTCGAGTCGCGGTGCGCGACTTCGCCGTCGTAGACGATCGTCACCGTTTCGAAGCCGCGGTGCGGGTGCTGGCCGACCCCGCGCGGCGCCGAAGCCGGCTCGAAGTTCGCGGGCCCGGCGTAGTCGAGCAGCAGGAACGGGCTCAGATGCGCGCCGTGAGACTGATAGCTGAACATCGAACGCACCGGGAAACCGTCGCCGACCCAATGGCCGCGCGGCGCACTGTAGACACCCTGGATCTTCTTCATTGCCCTTCTCCATATTGCGGCGAAACCCGTGTTTCGCATCTTTGAATAACAATATAGAGATGGAACGATCCATCCGGTAGACTGCCGAAATCGCACTCAGCGTTCCATTTCATGAACGATAAAGCGCGGGATCTCAACGATCTCTACTACTTCGTGCAGGTCGTCGAACACGGCGGCTTCGCGCCGGCCGGACGCGCGCTGGACATGCCGAAATCGAAGCTGAGCCGCCGAATCGCGCTGCTCGAGGCGCGGCTCGGGATGCGGCTGATCCAGCGTTCGACGCGCCGCTTCACGGTCACCGACGTCGGCCAGACCTATTACGCGCATTGCCGCGCGATGCTCGTCGAGGCCGACGCCGCCGACGAGGCGATCGCGCTGCTGCACGAGGAGCCGCGCGGCATCGTGCGCGTCAGTTGCCCGATCGTGCTGCTCGATTCGCTGGTCGGCACGATGATCGCCGCATTCATGGCCGCCTGCCCGCGCGTCGAGATCCATCTCGAAGCGACCAACCGGCGCGTCGACGTGGTCGGCGAAGGGATCGACGTCGCGATCCGCGTGCGTCCGCCGCCGCTCGAGGACAGCGATCTCGCGCTGCGCGTGCTCGCCGAGCGCGGCCAGTGTCTCGTCGCGAGCCCCGCGCTGCTACGCGAGCACGGCGTGCCGGCCGTTCCCGCCGATCTCGCGCGCCTGCCGAGCCTCGATCACGGCGTGCCGCAGTCCACGCACGTGTGGCGGCTGCGCGGGCCCGACGGCGCGCAGGCGGAAATCCATCACCAGCCGCGCCTGGTGACGGGCGGCATGCTCGCGCTGCGCGCGGCGGCCGTCGCAGGCGTCGGCATCGTGCAGCTGCCGACGATGATGGTGCGCGACGAAGTCGCACGCGGCGAACTGACGACCGTCCTGCCCGACTGGGCGCCGCGCCGCGAGATCGTGCACGCGGTGTTCGCATCGCGTCGCGGGCTGCTGCCCGCGGTCCGGGCGCTGCTCGACTTTCTGGCGGAGCGGTTCGCCGCGCTCGAACCCGACTGAGCGTGCCGCCTCCCACCCCATCGTGCGCTGCAGACCGCCCGCGCGTGCCGTAGACTGCGGTACGCGCAGTGCGCCGTCAGTGCGCCTTTTGACAACCCCTATCGCTTTCCCGCCATGTTCACGCTGTCCAACGACCCCACCGCCTCCAAGGCCGATCAATACGCGACGCTCGTCGAGCAGGCCCGCGCGCTCGTCGAATCCGAACGCGACCTGACCGCCAATGCGGCGAATTTCTCCGCGCTTGTCTATCACTCGCTCGATCGCCTGAACTGGGCCGGCTTCTACTTCTTCGACGGCACCGAGCTCGTGGTCGGGCCGTTCCAGGGCAAGCCCGCGTGCGTGCGGATCGCCCTCGGCAAGGGCGTGTGCGGCACGGCCGCGCAAACCCGCGAGACGCAGGTCGTGCGCGACGTGCACGACTTCCCCGGCCATATCGCGTGCGATGCGGCGTCGGAATCGGAAATCGTCGTGCCGCTGGTGGCGGGCGACGGCACGCTGATCGGCGTATGGGATGTCGATAGCCCGGTCGCCGCGCGCTTCGACGACGAAGACCGCAAAGGAATGGAAGCGCTGTGCCGCGCGTTCGTCGAACACGCGTGGCGGAAGGCGCGCGGTTGACCGTCGCTGCGCGGCGGCGCCGGCCGCCGCGAACGACACGGGCCCCGCGAAGGGGCCCGTTTCATTGCAACGCCGCGCCGCCGGATGCGGCGCGCTGGCCGCATCAGGCCGCGTCAGGCTGCGTGCGCGCCGGAAGACGCGGCGAACGCCTGCGGCGTCGCATCCTCGGTCAGCACCTCGAAGCCCGTTTCCGTCACCACGACCATGTGCTCCCACTGCGCGGACAGCGAATGGTCCTTCGTGACGACCGTCCAGCCGTCGGCCAGCACGCGCGTATCGCGCTTGCCCGCGTTGAGCATCGGCTCGATCGTGAAGATCATCCCCGGCCGCAGCGGTACGCCGGTGCCCGGGCGGCCGTAGTGCAGCACCTGCGGCTCGTCGTGATAGACGTCGCCGATGCCGTGCCCGCAATACTCGCGCACCACGCTGAACCCTTCGCGATGCGCGACCTGCTGGATCGCGTAGCCGACGTCGCCGAGCGTCGCGCCCGGACGCACCGCGCGGATGCCGGCATGCATCGCCTCGTAGGTCGCCGCGACGAGCCGCCGCGCGAGTTCGTTCGGTTCGCCGACGAAATACATGCGGCTCGTGTCGCCGAACCAGCCGTCCTTGATCACCGCGATGTCGAGGTTCACGATGTCGCCGTCGCGCATCGGCCGCGACGTCGGAATGCCATGACAGACCACGTGGTTGACCGACGTGCACAGCGTCTTCGGATAGCCGTGGTAGCCGATGTTCGCGGGAATCGCACCCAGCTCGTCGACGATGTACTCGCGACAGCGCGCGTCCAGCTCGTCGGTGGTGACGCCCGGCTTCACATGCTCGGCGATCATCGTCAGCACCTGCGACGCGAGCTTCGCGGCTTCGCGCGATTTCGCGATTTCCGCAGCGCCGCGGATCGGGATTTCTCGCTTCGCCATTACGCCACCTGCTCGATGTGATGCGCGACCGGTTCCGCCGCCCTCGCGTCGCCGCCCCGCGCCTCGGCTTCGATCAACATCTTGCAGATGTCGCCGTAGGACAGCGCCGGGTTGAGTTCCGCCAGCATCCCGACGCGCAGCCAGTGTTCGGCCTGCGCGTTGATCGACCGGCTCAGCGCCGTGCTCGTCGAGCGCAGCCGTTCATGCATGTGCTCGGAAATCTTGATGATGCCCATATATCCCCAATTAAACGAAACGTAGCTGTTTCGTATATTACGCCGCACGCGACGCCCGGGCAAGCCATTCGACTCCCGCCTCGCTCGACGAGCCGCGGCGAATGCCGTTGACATCGAATTCCAGTTTGCTGGAAAATCAATCCATCATGAAAGAATCTGCGATCACCGCAGCCGACGATACCGGCATCAACGAACGCATTGCCCGGCGCGTGCGCGATCTGCGCACCGTTCGAGGCTACACGCTCGACGCGCTCGCCGCGCGCTCCGGCGTCAGCCGTTCGATGATCTCGCTCATCGAACGCGCATCGGCCAGCCCGACCGCCGTCGTGCTCGACAAGCTCGCGGCCGGCCTCGGCGTATCGCTGGCCGGGCTGTTCGGCGGCGACCGGAACGATGCGCCCGCCCAGCCGCTCGCACGGCGCGCGCAGCAGGTCGAATGGCGCGATCCGGCGTCCGGCTATGTGCGGCGCAACCTGTCGCCGGCCGGCTGGCCGTCGCCGCTCCAGCTCGTCGAGGTCGATTTCCCGCCCGGCGCGCGCGTCGCGTACGACAGCGGCGGGCGCGAAAGCGCGCTGCATCAGCAGGTGTGGATCATCAGCGGCCGCGTCGACGTCACGTTCGGCGACACGCTCCACGAACTTCACGAAGGCGACTGTCTGGCCATGCGGCTCGACCAGCCGCTGATCTTCAGCAATCCGTCGTCGCATGCCGCGCGCTATGTCGTCGCGATCTGCGATGCATCCGCCGCCGTGCGGAGCGCGTGATGCGTGCATCGCGTGCGCAAGCGGTTTAAAGCCAACAGGAAGGAACCCGCATGAATTCCCCGACACCGCGCGACGACGTGCGCCTGATCGATTGCAGCGAGGCCGAACACGCAGCGGCCATCCTCGAGATCCTGAACGACGCGATCCTGAACTCGACCGCGCTGTACGACTACCGGCCGCGCCCGCCGGAAGCGATGGTCGCGTGGTTCGCGACGAAGCGCGCGGGCGGCTTTCCGGTCATCGGCGCCGTCGACGCGGCGGGCACGCTGCTCGGCTTCGCGAGCTGGGGCACGTTCCGCGCATTTCCGGCGTTCAAGTACACGGTCGAACACAGCGTCTACGTGCGCCAGGACCAGCGCGGTCGCGGGCTCGGCGAACTGCTGCTGCGCGAAGTGGTCCGGCGTGCACGCGAAGCGCAGGTGCACGTGCTGGTGGGCTGCATCGACGCGGCCAATGCCGGCAGCATCGCACTGCATACGAAGCTGGGGTTCGTGCACGCAGGCACGATCGCGGAAGCGGGATTCAAGTTCGGCCGCTGGCTCGATGCGGCGTTCTATCAGTTGAAGCTCGAGACGCCGGCACAGCCGGTGGACGGGTGATCTCGCCTCGCGTGGCGGCCGTCGCACCCACCGCGACGCGGCAAAGGAAGTGCCCCGCGGGACTTTTCTCGTCCGTAAATGACAAGTCTTCGCGGAGTCACCGACGGCCCGAAACGAAAATAACTTCGACAATCCTCCGCGGGTGGGCCACCGTCAAACCGACGACTGAAAGCTGGAAACCTTGTTCCGACCGGTTGCCTTCGCGTAATACAACGCCTCGTCGGCCGCCTTGATGATCGCTCCAGGCTCGCCGTCCTGATCCGGCACCCAACTCGCCAACCCGATACTGGCGGTCACGCGCCCGTATTCGCTTCCCGCGTGCTCGAGCGCCAGTTCGTTGATCGCCGCGCGTATTCGTTCAGCAGTCTGGGCTGCCCCCGTCTCTGGTGTGTCAGGCAGCAGCACGACGAATTCCTCTCCGCCGTAGCGAGCCGCTGTATCGATCGGTCGGCGAATGTTGTCGCCGATGCAGCGCGCGACTGCAGCCAGCGCATCGTCGCCCGCCTGGTGACCATAGGTATCGTTGTAGGCCTTGAAACGATCGACATCGACGAACAGCAACGAGAAAACGGAATGGGCTCGCCGCGCACGGCGCCACTCCCGGTCCAGAACCTCGCCAAAGGTGCGGCGATTGTTGAGGCCGGTGAGCCCGTCGGTGCGAGCCAGCAGTTCGAGCTCGGATTCGGCGCGCATCCGACGCCGCAGCTGCGCGCTGAGAAATACGGATAGCGCAATGAAGGCTGCGCCGAATGTCGCGACGAGTAGACCGATCGTCGTGGCGCGGCGGCGCCACGCGGCATAAATGTCCTGCTCCGCCTCTGCGACCATGATGATCAGTGGCAGACTCGGAAAATTCTTGAAGTAGTAGAGACGGCGCACGCCGTCGATCGACGACGTTTCCGAGAACGAGCCATCGGGTGCGCGCCGGAAGCGCTGAAACGTTGCGGCCTTGCCGAGATCGCGGCCGATAGTCCGGACGTCGTACGGCTGCCGCATGATCATGATGCCGTCCTTGCCGATCAGCGATATCGAGCCATGTTGTCCCAATGACAATCCGGCGAACAGCTTGTGGAAATATTCGAGGTTGATCGCGATCAGCGCGATACCGGCAAACGAGCCATCCGGATTCGATATGCGCCGCGACAGCGCAATGCTGAGCATGCCGGCGCGCAAGCGCGACGCGAATGGGTCGCTGACATAGAGCCCCACGTTCGGGTTGTCGCGATGGACGGTGAAGTACTTGCGATCGGCAAAATTGCCCTTGCGCGGCACGTCGTTGGCCGAATCCAGAATGATGTTTCCGTCGGCATCGAGCACCAGTTGGGATCCGATGAATTGCGCCGTCATTGCATGATCGAACAACACGCCCCGCCGCAGCGCGGGCGCCGCTGCCATCACGTCGGGACGTTGCAGACCATGGATCAGCGCCTGCAAGGACAGATCGTAGAGTTCGAAGTTGCGCTCGATGTCGCGCTCGGCCATCAGGCCGAGATTGCGCGAGGTTTCGCTGGCCCGCTCCAGTGCGTCATGGCGGCTTTGGAACAGTTGCAGCACGCACAGGCCCATCAGCGCGCATGCGATCACGACACCGACTGCCACAACGAAATAAGGGGCTGCCGTCCGGGGTTGCATGAATCTCCTCGCTGCTCATTGTGCACGCCCGCACCGGGCGTGAGTGCGCATACAGGATCGGCTCGACGCATTGACGGGTGCAGCGCCAAACTGACCGAAAACCGGAAACGGCTAGAGTCTATCGAACGTGAAGCGCCGACAAAACAGTACCGGTGGCCCGCTCTTCCGAGATTATTAAATAATATGAGGAAACCATGTTCCCGACAGAATATGTGAGGCCCGCCACGGTCAGCCGGCCCGTGCGGCGACACATGCCGATCAGCGCATCATTGCACCACGCTTCCACCCTCGTGCAGTTTCGCTTCGCTGTATTTGCGGTGATCAGTTATGTCGGGACTAGCACCCGCAGGCGGGCGCCCATGCTCGGCGCACAAAAAGAAAAAGCCCTGATTTCTCAGGGCTTTTTCTTTTCTTACTTGGAGGCGCGAGCCGGAGTCGAACCGGCCTAAACGGCTTTGCAGGCCGTGGCGAAACTTGCAAATTCAATGATCTACGTTGATTAGCCACTCAAATTAGCCACTTTGCGAATGATCGGCGCAGCCCCCTAGAATGGGACGTCTACTACCGGCGAGTACTCCAGATCAACCCAATGGACGATTTGGGAAGCGCACACCGCCAACAGATCTGTTTCAGCAAGGCACCCGGCCACCGCCCATCATGCACCATCGCTGCGTCTCCTGTTGCGGAGGCGCATACGGTAGTCCGGTCCTCGGGTCGATGTGGTCATACTGCCCCGTGGGGTGTCGAGCCCTCCACGCGGCTTGGTCGGCATACTGTTGCTCGATCGCGGCTTGCTCTCGTGCCAGATCGGCCTTCTGCGCATCGTCGAGTTTCTTCGTCATGGTCACGAGCCGCGCGAACTTTGGATCGCGAACATCCTGCAGGGGCGGTAACGGTGGCGCAGGCGGCATGATGAGCACAGGGCCGGTGTATTTCGGTATCGGCAACTTGGATGGTCGCCCGAACTTTGCCGCCATATTCATCTCCCACAAAGCAGCGTCCATTCCGAGCACATGTTCGTAGTCGCGATTGACAACCGCCAGCGTGACCGGCCCCGACGGCGTCGGCAATGGCTGCAGGGAAGGTGGAAGCGTCTGTCGAGCCTCGGGATAAATGGTGCGGGCATAAGCGATTGCTGCGGCGGAGTACTGCTGCAGCACTGCCTCGTACGCTTCCAGTATCTGCGCTCGACCATAGCCGCCAGGATTCTCAAACATCGGCTTATATGCCAACACTTTCTGGCTATACAACGCATTTGCATTCCGCTGCTCTGCGGCAGATCGTTGTTGAGGATCCATCGGCGCAGACGCCGATAGGGGCGCACACCCTGAAAACACGCTGGCGACAAGCAATATCCCGACTGTCGCGCGCACAAGCAACGAGCGTTGACGCGACATATCCGCGATCATCTGGTTGACCAAGGCGAGCGGCGACGAGAGTCGTGGGTTTGAAGGTGTAATCTTGTGGGCCCCTGCCATGTGCGTCCGTCTTTGTGAGATGTTAGTCCGCAGAGTTTAGCGGAAAGGTTGCTCGTACCGATGTAGGGGAAGTCGCCCACTCGCCCCTGCAGCGGCCACCTACACGTTCAGCACGAATGTCCGCAAACGAAATAGTACGGCTGCTCAAATTCTATCTTTCAATGGCGGTTCTTGGCTGAAATGCGAACTTCGCGAGAGAAGATCTGGGCCGACGCGAGCCGCCAAAGTAACTTTTCGCCTGCACCATGACGATCCTCTCGCCCGATGCGATTGCCTCGCTCCGTCAAGCACTTCGCAGACAGACTGGCTCGCACGCGAGGCCCAAAAATCCACGGCAGGTCAGTGGTGCATGTCCGCCGAGCGCTGCGGCTCATGGAAAAAATGGTCTGCGCGGCCGAGCTGGAGCTGAAGAAGAACGGCTATCCCGATTCGTTCGCGCTTGACCAGCTCCGCCGCATGATCGACGGCGCTCGCTTCGATTGACAATAGTTGACTGAGCGCGAGGTGGCCAACGATCAGACGTTCCCCCGGAAATGGTAAATTCATACGAAAACCAAACCTACGAGAGAACATATGGCCAGAGCCATGATCTGCGTCGGCGATACGACGACGCATGGCGGCCGCGTGCTGGAGGGCAGCGCGACCTCGACCATTGATGGAAAGCCCGTTGCCGGCGTCGGACACAAGGTACTTTGCCCGCAGTGCAAGGGGGTCTTTCCGATCCTGCCGACGGGGCGGCAATACTCGCACACGTTCGACGGACGAGAAACCGCCGTCGAGGGCATGAAAACCGCGTGCGGAGCGACGTTGATCGCCTCGCAGTCGTCCGCGACATTCGACGACGTCGGATCAGGCGAAGCGACGTCGGGCGGCGCAGTCGCAGCTGTCGCAGCCGCGGCTGCAGCGCTTGCCCCCTCGCCGACGCTCTGTCTCGAATGCCTGAAAGCCGCGGCCGAGAATGCCGCGACGATGATCGCGCGCGGATAGCCCATGACCGGAAATTCGATCGAGGCTTACTTCATCAAGCGTCAACAGCAGTTGACCATGCAGGTGCATCTGTACGCCCTTGTCGATGGCCTTCTGTACGCTGATGCGGCCGGCGGTTCATCGCCCCAACGATCGCAGTCGGCCATAGCCGTATTCGACGGCACGCAGGACGCGTCACTCGCAGACGCTGGGCCATGGCTGTTTGCGTACGAGACGGCCGCTGGCAATATTCGGCGAACCCTCTCCACCATGGCCAGCAGCTCCACCGGTGTGTCGTGGCTGATCAGCGCATATCCGATCGAATCACTCGCTGACGAGCTGCGCGGCCGGCTCGACGTACGCTTGCCGGATGGAAGCACTGCCCTGCTCCGCTTCTACGATGCCCGAATCATGGCCGACGTGGCTTCGCTGATGGAATTCACGCAGCGCATGCAGTTCTTCGTGCCGACATTCGACTGGCTTGTCGAAGTAAATGGAATACTCAGGGGAGTACACCCGCATGCTTGAGCTGACCAGCGAACAGATCGCCGGCCTTGCCGAGATCGACGCGCGCGGATACGTCGAGCGCGTCAGGCAGGATCTTGTCAAAGCCGATCCCAAACTTGCCGACGACAACACTCTGTCAACGCGTCTATGGAACGCATACAACGCCGCGCGTCAACTCGGCATCCATGCAGATGAAAACGTGGAAGCGTTTCTGCGAATCGAAGCGTACGCGCCTAGCTTCTACACGAAGCCCGCCACGCACGCGTGGCTCACACGTCCAGGCCGATCACCAGACGAACGATTTCACGACTACTTGCGCGTCATAAAGTGGCGCGTCGAACATCCGGAATACAACGGGGGGTTTGAGCATGGGAGCAGCACTTCCACTACTGGAGGGGGTATTGGCGGAGCTTGGGCCGGTCTTGGCGCGCGCTGGCGCCGCCTTATTGGGAGGGATCGGACTGGCGGGAACGGCGAGCCTGTCTAGCGACACGACGAAGGATGAGAGCAAGGCCAAGACCGACGCCAAGGCTGTCCCGCGCACGGGGGAAAAATGCAAAAAATGCCCGCCTGAAGAGACTGGGGCCGCGGAAAACAAAAAGCACAACATGTCGCCTCGCTCCCGCAAGTATCAAGGGCGGATAACCGGGCGGCCGTACAGCATCGAAGAAGGATGGAACGAAGAGTGGGTTTGGCTCGGCACTGAGTTTGACGGGTTCGTACCAGCAGAATGCCTGCTTCAAGAAGCGAAGTCACACTATGCTCAGTTCCTTAGACGAAACGACGAAGGCGAGATGAAGGCGCAAACGTGGTTCGAGGGATACGAATCTCTGTTTAGCCAACTGAATACCCAAGCGAAGAAGGTGAATATGAACCCACCGGCCCGCTTGAAGTGGTTCTTCGAAGAAGCCGAATTGCGCGAGTACATGCTCCCAGCCTTGATCGAGAATAAAGTAGCATCCGTCTGGCAACCTTAACCGCGACGATCATGGATATCAGACTGAAATTCAAGGATGACTCACTTGAGCCGACCAACTTCGCTGAAGTCTTGTCACGCATTCAAGTCGTCACACATGCGCTCGCCGAGATCGAGCCGACGATCAATCAATGGTATGCACGCGGGCAGAGCCGAGAGGAAGCACGGCTATATCAGGCATTCGACGATGGCTCACCATCGACCGCCATTCTCGCTGTACTGAAACACAAGTTTGGCGATCATCCGGATGCAACATACGTGAGCCTTTGGGACGGTAACGAGGACATCAACGAAGGCACAACCATTTCGTGCCATCTCAACGAACCGGGCTACGTCAACACGTTCGAACTTTCTCTGTCGAACAAGACGATTCTCAGCAATCTGGATTCAGTGTTGAAAATCGTTCGTGCTGCTACGGCTGCATTCAAACCCGCATACGCCGCTGTCGGCCCGAGAAGCTACGCGGCACGACAGGTGTTTGACGACAAGCCCGGCGTCGGCTGGATGATCTACCTGCCCACCGTGATTACGCAGCAGCAGGTCCCCGAGGCACGCGAAGTGGTGGCCACGCCTGAGCCCGGAAAGAACCAAACCGGCACCATCATCGTCAGCACTACCGACGCACCGTTCTCGACGAAGAACCCCGAGCACATCGAAGCTGCTAACCGCATCGAGATCCGACTCGTGGAGCAAGATCTCCTTCCCGCTTTCGACGATCTGTAAGCGCGGTGTCGGCACGATGTTTCGCGCCGACACCTTCGACTAGAACAGACCCACGGGCTGCGCTGCGTCGTCCCAGTTGAAAATAATCAGTTCGTTTCGCTCGACACCCCTCCCACCGCCGACCGTGTATTGAATCGGCACGGTCTCGATGTGAAATCCGTCGAACACGCGCCGAATGTCCGGATGGTCATTGAGGCTCACGATCGCGCGCCCTTTGATCGACCGCAGCCGTTGCGCCATCTTCTCGTACTCGCCGAACGGAAACGGCACGCCATACCCTTCCGTCTCGTAATACGGTGGATCGAGGTAGAACAGTGTGTGCGGTCGGTCATATCGATCGATACACGCGGCCCAATCCAGCCTCTCGATATACGCGTTCGCGAGCCGCAAGTGAGCCGCCGACAATTCTTCTTCAAGCCGCAACAGGTTCAGGCCCGGCGGATGTTCGGTTCGCGTCCCGAAAGTTTGCCCCTCCAACTTCCCGCCAAAGCAACTTTTCTGCAGGTAATAGAACCTCGCAGCACGCTGGATATCGGTGAGGGTTTCCGGGATCGTCTGCTTCAACCACTCGAACACGCTTGGTTGCCATGCGCTAATGCGAACTCACCTATACGGCCAAAGAGCCGACTTAGGCGTGGTTACGCGTGTTTCTTGAGTGGTTAGAGGCGACTTTGTACCACTCTAGGCAACTCTATTACAAGAATGAAAGCGCCGCAGAAAAAAGAAAAGCCCTGATTTCTCAGGGCTTTATCTCGTTCTACTTGGAGGCGCGAGCCGGAGTCGAACCGGCCTAAACGGCTTTGCAGGCCGCTGCATAACCGCTTTGCTATCGCGCCAAAAGCGGACTGTCCGGATGCCGTGAGGCAAGCGACAGATTTTTATTCGAGGACCGGAAGTCCATCAAATAAAAAGGGAAGCGTGGCTTCCCATGACTTGGAGCGGGAGACGAGTCTCGAACTCGCGACCTCAACCTTGGCAAGGTTGCGCTCTACCAACTGAGCTACTCCCGCATTGTCCTGCATCTGCAGCGCTTCGCCGTACCACACGCTGCCGGAAAAATCTGGAGCGGGAGACGAGTCTCGAACTCGCGACCTCAACCTTGGCAAGGTTGCGCTCTACCAACTGAGCTACTCCCGCATGTGTCCTGCATCTGCAGCGCTTCGCCGTACCACGCGCTGCCAGAAAAAATCTGGAGCGGGAGACGAGTCTCGAACTCGCGACCTCAACCTTGGCAAGGTTGCGCTCTACCAACTGAGCTACTCCCGCGTATTGCTGCACTACTGCTTCTCCGTCACACATTCACTTCGTCGTGCAGCGGAGAAGCGAGATTATGTCGAAGGCACATTCGTATGTCAAGGGCTTTTCCAGCCCTTTTTACAAAAACCGCTGCCACCGAGACTGCGCGGAGGCAGACGCGCAGAGGCGACGCGGGTCACGCGCCGCCGCGCTCGCGAATCTGCGGCCACGCGAGCTTCATGTAGTACAGCATCGACCAGATCGTCAGCACCGCCGCGAGATACATCAGCCACTCGCCCCACACGCGCGTATCGATCGTCACGACGCCGAGCGGCAGCGGCCCGTAGAACAGCAGCATCGGAATCGCGACCATCTGGCACGCGGTCTTGAACTTGCCGAGCTGGTTCACCGCGACGCTCTTCGACGCGCCGATCTGCGCCATCCATTCGCGCAGCGCCGAAATCGCGATCTCGCGACCGACGATCACGAGCGCGATCGCCGCGTCGACCCGCGATATCTGCACGAGGATCAGCAGCGCGGCCGTCACCATCAGCTTGTCCGCCACCGGGTCGAGAAATGCGCCGAACGACGACGTCTGGTTCCACTTGCGGGCGAGGAATCCGTCGAACCAGTCGGTCAGCGCGGCGAGGATGAAGATCGCCGCCGCCGCGAGATTGCGGTGCGCGCCGCCCATCACCGTGTCCGGCAGATAGAACACGCCGACGACGAGCGGAATCAGCACGATCCGTACCCACGTCAGGAAAATCGGGAAATTGAACGGCATGGCATGCGGGACAGTAAAGGATTCGCAATTGTGCCGTGTCGACCGGCCTGCCACAAGAACGCTGGCAACGCCGCCGGCCGCACGGCCGCGTCAGTGAAGCTGCTTGTAGATCTGCTCGGCGAGCGCGTGCGAAATGCCTTCGACGCTCGCCAGTTCCTCGACACTCGCGGCCACCACGCCGCGCAACCCGCCGAAGCGCGCGAGCAACCGCTGCCGGCGCTTCGCGCCGACGCCCTCGAGCTCCTCCAGCCGCGACGTCTGGCGCGCCTTCGCCCGCTTCGCCCGCATGCCGGTGATCGCGAAGCGGTGCGCCTCGTCGCGGATCTGCGCGACGAGCATCAGCGCGGCGCTCTCCTTGCCGAGCTCGAGCGGCGCGCGGCCGTCCGCGAACACCAGCGTCTCGAGGCCGACCTTGCGCCCCTCGCCTTTCGCGACGCCGACCAGCATCGACGTATCGAGCCCAAGCTCGGTGAACACCTGCCGCGCGATCTCGACCTGGCCCTTGCCGCCGTCGATCAGCACGATGTTCGGCAGCAGGCTCGACGCCTCTGCCTGGCGCGTCGACTCGCCGTCGATGCCGGCCGCTTCGTCGGCGGCGGCCGCCTGCGCGGCCTGCTCGACCATCTTCTCGTAGCGGCGCGTGAGCACCTGCCGCATCGCCGCGTAATCGTCGCCCGGCGTGATGCCCGTGATGTTGTAGCGGCGGTACTCGCTCGACTGCATCTTGTGGTGGTGATAGACGACGCACGACGCCTGCGTCGCCTCGCCCATCGTGTGGCTGATGTCGAAGCATTCGATCCGCAGCGTCGCAAGATCGTCGCTGTCGTAGCCGAGCGTCTCCGCGAGCGCGCGTGTGCGCGCCTGCTGCGACCCTTGTTCGGACAGCAGCCGCATGAGCGCGATCCGCGCGTTCTGCTCCGCCATCGACAGCCACGCGCGCCGCTGCCCCTGCGGCTGCCGCACCAGCGACACCTTGTGGCCAGCCTGCTCGGACAGCAGCTCGAGCAGGTCGCGGCTCGCGGGCGCATGGCTGACGACGAGCACCGGCGGCACGCGGTTGCCAAGATAGTGCTGCGCGATGAACGCATCGAGCACCTCGGCCTCGACCGAGGCCGCCGCCGTGGCACGCGCGCCGCCGGCCTCTTGCGCGGGCTGGTCGGGCACTGCATCGGCCGGCGCGTCGATCGCCTCCGCCGGCTCGGCCTCTTCACCGAGCCCGCCTTCGGCGAGCGTCAGCGCGCTTTCGACGTGCGTCGGAAAATACGCCTTGTCGCCGAGATGCCGGCCGCCGCGCACCATCGCCAGGTTCACGCACACGCGTCCGCCCTGCGCGACGACCGCCAGGATGTCGACGTCGCTGTCGCTGCCGACCTCGATCGCCTGCTGGTGCAGCACGGTCGCGAGCGAGCTCATCTGGTTGCGCACGGCCGCCGCCTGCTCGAATTTCAGCTCGGCCGCGAACGCGTGCATTTTCTGCTCGAGTTCCTTCATCACTTCGGACTGCCGGCCGAGCAGAAACCGCGCGGCGTTCGACACGTCGACCGCGTAATCCTCGTCGGAGATCGCGCCGACGCACGGCGCCGTGCACCGCCCGATCTGATGCAGCAGGCACGGCCGCGTGCGGTTGTTGAAGACCGAATCCTCGCAGGTACGCAACTGGAACACGCGCTGCAGGATCTGGATGCTCTCGCGCACGGCCCACGCGCTCGGGAACGGCCCGAAATACTGGTTCTGCTTGTCGACCGAGCCGCGGTAGTAGGCCATCCGCGGAAAGCGGTGCGCGGTGAGCTTCAGGTACGGATACGACTTGTCGTCGCGAAACAGGATGTTGTAACGCGGTGCGAGCGCCTTGATGAGATTGTTCTCGAGCAGCAGCGCCTCGGCTTCCGAGCGCGTGACGGTCGTCTCGATGCGCGCGATGCGCGTGACCATCATCGCGATGCGCGGCGACAGCTGCGTCTTCGTGAAATAACTCGACACGCGCTTTTTCAGGTCGCGCGCCTTGCCGACGTAGAGGACGGCGCCCGCCGTGTCGTAATAGCGATAGACACCCGGCATGTGCGGCAACTGCGCAAGGATCTTCTTCGGTTCGAACGGAGTATCGGAGGCTTCTGGGGATGTCATGCGTGATCCGGGCGCCTTGTAACGCGGAACGGGTCTATTAGAATCGCCAGTTTAGAGCATTCACCGGCCCGCTTCGATGCCACGCCCCACCGCCATCCCCCTCCGCGCCGTCCCGCTCGCGCCGGGCGAACCGATCGCCTGCGACCTCTTCTGCACGGTGATCGACAACTTCGGCGACATCGGCGTGTGCTGGCGCGTCGCGCGCCAGCTCGCGCACGAGCACGGCTGGCAGGTTCGCCTGTTCGTCGACGACCTGCACACGTTCGCGCGCCTGCTGCCGCAGGTCGATCCCGACGCCGCGCGGCAGACGGTCGACGCGATCGTGATCGAGCACTGGCATGCGGACGTCGGCGACGCGCTGGACATCGCCGATGTCGTGATCGAGGCGTTCGCGTGCGAGCTGCCCGCTCCCTATCTCGCGGCGATGGCGCGGCGCGCGCGGCGCCCCGTGTGGATCAACCTCGAATACCTGAGCGCCGAGGACTGGGTCGCCGATTTCCATTTGCGGCCGTCGCCGCATCCGCGCTACCCGCTGCTGAAGACGTTCTTCTTCCCGGGCCTGTCGGCGGGCACCGGCGGCGTGCCGAAGGAGCGCGACCTCGACGCGCGCCGCACGGCCTTCGACGCCGATCCGGCAGCCCGCGCCGCGTGGTGGCGGCGCGCGACCGGCGGCGCGCCGCCGGCGCCCGGCACGACGGTCGTCAGCCTGTTCGCCTACGAGAATCCCGCCGTCGATGCACTGCTCGCGCAGTGGCGCGACGGCCCGTCGCCGGTGGTCGCGCTCGTGCCGGCCGGGCGCCTGTCGCCCGCCGTCGCGCGTTTTTTCGGGGCCGAATCGTTCGGCGCCGGCGCGCTCGCTCGTAGCGGCAACCTGACCGCCCATGGGCTCGCGTTCGTTCCGCAGGCCGACTACGATCCGCTGCTGTGGGTCGCCGATCTGAATTTCGTGCGCGGCGAGGATTCGTTCGTCCGTGCGCAATGGGCGCGCAAGCCGTTCGTGTGGCACATCTACCCGCAGGCCGACGACGTGCACCTGCCGAAGCTCGATGCCGCGCTCGCGCACCTGTCGGCCGGCCTCGCCGACGCGCCCCGCACGGCGCTCGAGCGGTTCTGGCACGCGTGGAACGGCGCCGGCACGCCGGACTGGGCCGATTTCTGGCAACACCGCGCCGCCCTGGACGCCAATGCGGCCCGCTGGGCCGACGCGCTCGCGGCCGTTGGCGATCTCGCCGGAAAGCTGGCGGAATACGCAAAATCTCAGTTAAAATAAGCGGTTATCCGACGGCTGGCCACGCAAGCGCTCGCGTTTGAGCTTTGGGCGCCCACCGGAACGCATCTGCTTGGCGCCTCACCCGTTGTGCACCGCTCAGGCACTTATTTATTTGATTTGATCAGGACAGTTTTTTTATGAAAACCGCACAGGAACTCCGCGTAGGCAACGTCGTGCAGATCGGCAACGATGCCTGGGTCATCGCAAAGACGGAATACAACAAGTCGGGCCGTAACGCCGCCGTCGTCAAGATGAAGATGAAGAACCTGCTGACGAACGCGGGCCAGGAATCGGTCTACAAGGCCGACGACAAGTTCGACGTCGTCGTGCTCGACCGCAAGGAAGTGACGTACTCGTACTTCGCCGACCCGATGTACGTGTTCATGGACGCCGACTACAACCAGTACGAAGTCGAAGCCGAAATGATGGGCGAAGCGCTGAACTACCTCGAAGACGGCATGGCTTGCGAAGTCGTGTTCTACAACGAGAAGGCGATCTCGGTCGAACTGCCGACGATCCTCGTTCGCGAAATCACCTACACGGAACCGGCCGTCAAGGGCGACACGTCGTCGGGCAAGGTGCTGAAGAACGCGAAGCTCGCGACCGGCTTCGAACTGCAAGTGCCGCTGTTCTGCAACACCGGCGACAAGATCGAAATCGATACGCGCACGAACGAATACCGCAGCCGCGCATAAGCGCCAGCGATATCCGCGTCGAACAAAGCGCCCTTCGGGGCGCTTTTTGTTTGTCTGGCGCCAACAGCTGCCGCAGGCAGCAACCATGCGCAGCACAAAAGCCACCGGTAAAGATATTCAATTTGTATCATCGGTAACTGTTTTATAGCGCCGGAGAAATAATGCGCGTGACGCGTTCGGCGGGGCATAAAATCAATCTTTAATCCGACATGCGGCTGCGGTCCGCTGGCCGACAGCCCGCCTCTCTTGACTCGACTCGCGTCCACCATGCCACACGCCCTGATTGTCGAAGACGATCCCAACAGCCTGTCAGGCCTCACCGCGCTGCTCGCCGCGGACGGCTTCTCGGTCGACACGGCCACGTCGCTCGCCGAAGCGCGCACGGCGCTCGGCCGCTCGATTCCCGACGTCGTGCTCGTCGACCTGAACCTGCCGGACGGCAGCGGGTTCGACCTGCTCCAGCACCTGCCGCAGCAACAGCCGAACGGCTCGCTGCCGGTGATCGTGCTGACGGGCAACGCGACGGTCGAGAGCGCCATCGAGGGCTTGCGCCACGGCATCTGGGACTACCTGCTCAAGCCGATCAACATTCCGCGCCTGCGCAGCCTGCTCGCGCGGATTCCCCGCCCGTACGAGCTGATCGACGAAGTACAGTCGCTGCGTGCGTCGCTGCGCCATCTCGGCCGCTTCGGCGCGCTGGTCGGCCGCAGCGACGCGATGCAGCACGTGTACGACATGATCGAGCACAACGCCCACACCGAAACGGCCGTGCTGTTCTCCGGCGAGGCCGGCACCGGCAAGAAGCTGGCCGCGCGCACGCTGCACGAGCTGAGCCGGCGCCGCAAAGGGCCGTTCGTGTCGTTCGACTGCCGCATGCTCGCACAGGCCGGCCGGCACGGCGCCTCGCTCGACAGCGTGCTGTTCGGCCACGAACGCGGCGCGTTCGACGGCGCCGAGCGCCGCGAATCCGGCCTGTTCGAACAGGCCGGCGGCGGCACGCTGTTCCTCGACGAAATCACCGCACTGCCGCTCGTGCTGCAGGAAGCGCTGCTGCACGCGCTCGATTCGCAGAACTTCATGCGGATCGGCGGCACGAGCTCGATCACCAGCGATTTCCGGCTGATCGCGGCCACGCGCCGCCCGGCGCGCGAAGCGGTGGCGAACGGCACGCTGCGCGAGGATCTGTGGCTGCGCCTCGACGCGGCGTCGATCACGATGCCGCCGCTGCGCGAACGCGACGGCGACGCACTCGCGATCGCGGATGCGCAGATCGACGAACTGAACCGCGAAGCGCGCGCGACCGGCCGCAGCACGACCGACAAGCGCGCGGCGCCGGGCTTCGTGCGCGAATGCCTGTCCTACGAATGGCCGGGCAACGTGCGCGAGTTGCGGGAACGCGTGCGCTTCGCGTACGACGCATCAGGCGACTTCATCGAGACGCTGCGCGCCGGCGAGGCCAGCTTCTCTGCTGGCGCCGCACTGAACGGCAGCAGCGTGCAGATCAAGGTCGGCACGCCGCTGTCCGACGTCGAGGATCTGCTGATCCGGGCAACGCTCGACGCGGTCGGCGGTACGCGCCACCGCGCGGCGACGCTGCTCGGCATCAGCCCGAAGACGCTGTACAACAAGCTGCAACGGATGAAGGTGAACTGAGCGGACGCGCCCCTGCATGCGGGCGCTGGTCGAGTTTTACCGTTAGTTGCATCAAAGCCCGCTCCGGCGACTGCCCGACTCAGGGCTGTCGCAACACGTAAAAAAGCCGCGCGACTGCGCGGCCTTTCGTTCGGGGAGACCGGAACGGCGCGACTCGCGCCATCCCTGCCCGCTTACGCGAGCGCGCTGTTCAACAGCGCCCGCGCCTGCCGATACTCGGGTTGCGCGATCAGCTTGTCCCACTTGAGCGCCTTGCCGCGCGCGCGCATCCGCTTGAGGCGCCGCACCGATTCGGCCGAGGCCCGCGCCTTCAGTCCGTTCAGCACGACCTCGGCCGCGTCCGGCTGGTTGCAGACGAGCACCATGTCGCAACCGGCGGCGAGCGCGGCGTCGGCTGCTTGCGTGAGCGTGCCGCCTTCGCGGGCGGCCTCCATCGACAGGTCGTCGCTGAAGATCGCGCCCGTGAAGCCGAGCCTGCCGCGCAGGATGTCCTGCAGCCACACGCGCGAGAACCCGGCCGGCCGCTTGTCGACCTGCGTGTAGATCACGTGCGCCGGAATCACCGCGGCCAGCGACAGCCCGAGCCAGTCGTACGGCGCGACGTCCTGTTCGAGGATCGCGTCGAGCGTGCGGTCGTCGGTCGGCAGCGCGACGTGCGAATCGGCTTCCGCGAAGCCGTGCCCCGGGAAATGCTTGCCGCAGTTCGCCATGCCCGCGAGCGACAGCCCGTGATTCAGGCTCTTCGCGAGCAGCGTGACGACGCGCGGGTCGCGATGGAACGCCCGATCGCCGATCACCTTCGAGTGCCCGTAGTCGAGGTCGAGCACCGGCGTGAAGCTCATGTCGATCCCGCATGCGCGCAGTTCGGCGGCCAGGATGTAGCCGACGGCAGTCGCGACCTTCGTCGCGAGCAGCACGTCGCGATCCCACAGTTCGCCGAGGCGGCGCATGGCGGGCAGCACGGTAAAGCCGTCGGTACGGAACCGCTGCACGCGCCCGCCTTCGTGATCGACGGCGATCAGGATGTCTTCGCGCACCGCGCGGATCGAGTCGGTCAGCGCGGTCAGCTGCGCACGATTCTGGAAGTGCCGCGCGAACAGGATCACGCCGCCGGTATTCGGATGCGCGAGGCGCCGCGCATCGTCGCGCGACAAGGCCGTGCCGACGACGTCGAGCATGACCGGGCCGGGAGTCGTTTTCATCAGAATTTGCTCCGAGAAACTCCGCCATTGATGGCGGGAAGGAAAGGGGTGCTGTTGACAGGCAGCTTCTTCCACGGGTTAGGATCACCTGCATGATCCTTGTCTACCGCTACCGCGTGAAGTCGCTCAACGGACTGCTACGTTCGAGGAAGTCGACGAAAGCGGTTCGACCCAGTCCTGTTCGGCGTGCGGGTCGCAAGGCAGCACGGCGCGGCCGAAAGGTATCGCGGGACTGAGAATAAGAGAGTGGGCCTGCAGTGGCTGTGGTGTCGTGCATGATCGAGATACCAACGCTGCGCTGAACATTCTCCGATGCGGACATGCATCGCCAGGTGTGGGAATCCACCGCCTTTAGGCGGTGGATGACGTCAACGAATCGGGAATTCCGTCAGGAGGAGGTTCGGGAAACAGGTGCAGGGGCACGCGCGGCGGCCGTTTCAGCGTCCGTCTCGGCGATCACGAACGACACCGCGTAGTCGCGTTCGTCGCTGACCGTCACGCGCGCCGTGATGCCGCGCGCGGCCAGCCAGTCGGCCAGCTCGCCCGATGCGACCACGTACGGCTCGCCGCTCGGATGATTGAGCGTCTGCAGTGCACGCCACGTCATCGGCCAGTGCATGCCGAGCCCGATCGCCTTCGAGAACGCTTCCTTCGCGGAGAAGCGCGTCGCGAGAAACGCGATGCCGCGCGCCTCGGAGCGCGCGCGCCGGGCGTGGAACACGCGTAGCTCGTCGGGGCCGAGCACCTTCTCGGCAAACCGGCCGCCCGTGCGCTCGAGCACGGCCGCGACGCGGCTCACTTGCGCGATGTCGGTACCGATACCGTAGATCGCCATGTCAGTCTCCGCGGGGGTGGCCCGGCGAGGCCGGGTCAAGAGCGTCGCGAACGGCGTGCGGGGCGCGGCAGCCTCGCATCGTCAGCGCGCGCCGCCGTGCAGCGCGGCGACGCGTGCGGCGACCATGATCGCCTTCATCTCGCGCACCGCGTTGTCCCAGCCCGCGAAGATCGCGTGCGCGACGATCGCGTGGCCGATGTTCAGCTCGACGATGCCGTCGATCGCGGCGATCTGCTGCACGTTCGTGTAGTGCAGCCCATGGCCCGCATTGACCTTCAGGCCCAGCTGCGCGCCGGTCTGCACGCCCGCGACGATACGCTCGTATTCGCGCTGCTGCTGCGCTTCGTCGTGCGCTTCGGCGTAGCGGCCCGTATGCAGCTCGATCACCGGCGCACCTGCTTCGTGGGCGGCGCGAATCTGCGTGTCGTCCGGGTCGATGAACAGCGACACGCGCACACCCGCGTCGGCAAGCTGCCTGCACGCCGCCCGCACGGCCTCGAAGTGGCCGGCCACGTCGAGACCGCCTTCGGTCGTCAGTTCCGCGCGCTTCTCCGGCACGAGGCACGCATCGTGCGGACGCACTTCGCAGGCGATGTCGAGCATCTCGGCCGTCACCGCGCATTCGAGGTTCATGCGCGTCTTCAGCAGCGGGCGCAGCTCGCGCACGTCGGCGTCGACGATGTGGCGGCGATCCTCGCGCAAGTGCAGCGTGATCGCGTCCGCGCCCGCCTCTTCGGCGGCGAGCGCCGCGCGGATCGGATCGGGATAGCGCGTGCCGCGTGCATTGCGCAGCGTCGCGACGTGGTCGATGTTCACGCCGAGGTCGATGGCGGTGGGCGTTGTCAGGAAGAAGCTCATAGGTTTTGCAGGTCGATCAGGATCTGACGCGTGGCGAGCGGCGTACCGCCGAGATAGGTGTTCAGCAGGAAGCGCATCAGCGTCTTGCTCTGCGCAACCGTCTGGGCTCGATGGTAATCGTCCTGCTCCATGTCGAGCAACGTCTGCCCGGTGATGACCGGCCAGTGCGACGGCACGTCGTCGTCCGCGTTGCGCACGCCACGCTCGGGATCGAACACGTAGCGCCGGTCGGGTTCGACCGCACGGCGGGCGACCGTGCGGTTCAGCGCCATCGCATAGCCGGTCTCGCGCAGCAGCACGCGCTCGAACGAGCGCAGCACCTGCACGGCGGGCTCGCCGTGCGCGAGCCGCGTGAGCGTCAGCACGTAATGATTGAACAGCGGCGGCTGGGGATCCTCGCGCGCGCAGAATTTCACGAGCAGCTCGTTCGCGTAGAAACCGCACAACAGCCCGTCGCCGCCGAGCGGCAGCATCCCGCCGACCCATTCGGCGCCCGTCAGCGTGCGCACCTCGGATTTGCCCGACCACGACAGCAGCAGCGGCTGGAAGGTCTGCAATACGCCGCGCAACGCGGAGTGCGGGCGCTTCGCGCCCTTCGCGACGAGCGCGAGCCGGCCGTGGTCGCGCGTCAGCACGTCGACGATCAGGCTCGTTTCCCGATACGGATAGCTGTGCAGCACGAACGCCGGCTGCTCGGCGACGCGGAAATCGGACGTGCGAGACGTCGCGCGCCGCGCCTTGCGCGGCGGTTCGGGCGGTGCCGGCAGCGGCGCGTCGTTCGCACCGGCCGTCACCGCGTCTTCGGTCGACGTCAGCGCGTCATTCGTACCCATAGGCACGCAGCCCCGCCTCGTTGTCGGCCCAGCCGCTCTTCACCTTCACGAAGGTCTCGAGGTACACGGGGCCGTCGAACAGCTTTTCCATGTCCATCCGCGCCTCGGTGCTGATCTGCTTGAGCTTCTCGCCCTTCTTGCCGATCACCATCGCCTTGTGCGAATCGCGCTCGACGAGGATCGTCGCGAAGATGCGCTTCAGGCGGCCCTCCTCCTCGAACTTGTCGATCAGCACGGTGCTCGTGTACGGCAGTTCGTCGCCGGTCCAGCGGAACACCTTCTCACGCAGGATTTCGGCCGCGAGGAAGCGCGAGCTGCGGTCGGTCAGTTCGTCCTCGCCGTAGATCGGCTCGCCTTCCGGCAGGTACGGCTTGATCGTCTCCAGCAGGCGCTTGATGTCTTCCGGCTTCTGCGCCGACAGCGGCACGAGCTCGGTGAATTCGCGCAGCTCGCTCACCTTCTGCATGAACGGGAACAGCGTGGCCTTGTCGTTCACGCGGTCGATCTTGTTCGCGATCAGCAGCGTCGGCATGCCGGGCGGGATCAGGTCGAGCACCTTCTGGTCGTCGGGCCCGAAGCGGCCGGCCTCGATCACGAACAGGATCACGTCGACCGACGTCAGCGTCGACGTGACCGCGCGGTTCAGCGAACGGTTCAGCGCGGTGCTGTGACGGGTCTGGAAGCCGGGCGTGTCGACGAACACGAATTGCGCGTCGTCGAACGTGTTGATGCCGGTGATGCGGTGGCGGGTCGTCTGCGCCTTGCGCGACGTAATGCTGATCTTCTGGCCGACGAGTGCGTTCATCAACGTCGACTTGCCGACGTTCGGGCGGCCCACGATCGCGATCATGCCGCAACGGAAACCGGTAGGAGCGGGAGTGTTCATATCGTTTGGGAGACAGGTTCGGAAACGGCCGCGCGGCGCGCGGCACGATCGATGGGCAATTCAGTGGTCGGCATCGGCCACGCGCGCCTGCGCGGCAGCAAGGCTCGCGCCGCCGGGTGGCGTCTCGGCGTCGGGCGCCGCGGCATCGCGTGCGCGCGCCGGCGTACGCACGGCGGAGTCGCCCCCCGCGGCAGGCTTGTCGGCCGGCGACGATGCCGGATCGGCTGCGTGGCCGGCCGGCTTGTCGGCTGCGCGAGGCGCGGCCTCGGCGGGCTTTTCCGCGGCCTTGTCGGGCCGCTCGGCCGGTTTGTCGGCAACTTTGTCAGCCGCCGGCTTCGCCGCCCGTTCGCCCTTGTCCGCCGCCGGTTCGACATGCGCCGCGCGAATCGCGGCCATCGGCGCGACGGCCGGTTCGGCGCCAGCCGTCGCAACCGTTACGGCCGGTACCGCGCCGCCCGCCCTCGCCTCGCGCGCCGCCGCACGCTCCTTCCGCTCGGGCGAGCGCAGGTCGAGCGCTTCCTGCACGCCCTTCACGCCCGGCACGATCTCGGGTTCGACATGCTTCGACCCGCGCGCGTTTTTCGAGCGCTTCGGCTTCGCGGCCAGCATCGGCGCGGCCGCCATCACCTCGTCGAGCGCCTTCTTCGCGGCGGCCTGCTCGGCCGCGCGCCGGCTCGCGCCGGAGCCCGATACCTTCACGTCCAGCTTCGGCACCGTGCATTCGACCTCGAACTGCTGATTGTGCGCCGCACCATGCGTCGCGACGACCGTATAGGTCGGCAGCGCGATCTTGTGCCCCTGCAGGTATTCCTGCAGCAGCGTCTTCGCGTCCTTGCCGAGCGTGCGGGGATCGATGTGGTCGAGAATCGGGATATAGAGGCGCTTGATGACCCCTTGGGCGGCTTCGAAGCCGCCATCGAGGAACACGGCCCCGATGATGGCTTCGAATGCGTCCGCGAGGATCGACGGGCGGCGGAAACCGCCGCTGCGCAGCTCGCCCTCGCCCAGCCGCAGGCCGTCCGAGATATTGAGGGCCTGAGCAATTTCATACAGCGACTGCTGTTTGACGAGGTTGGCGCGTACGCGCGACAGGTCGCCTTCGTCCAGCTTGCCGAAGCGCTGGAACAAAAGGGCGGCCACCGCGCAATTCAGAACGGAATCGCCGAGAAACTCGAGCCGTTCGTTGTGCGTGGCACTGTGACTGCGATGGGTCAAAGCCTGGCGCAACAATTCCGCATTGCGAAATTCGTAGCGCAGCCGGCTTTCCAACTGGGATAGGGGCATGTGCAGGAGTATAACGCGGGCGCCCGGTCGGGCCGAAACGGCACGGCCGGACACGAAAAGGCGTGACGAGGCGGTGTTACCGCCGGTTCTTAAAGTAGTTCGGCAATACGCGACGCGGCCCGTGCGTCGCGTAGTGCGTGTGAATCAATGCATCAGTTGAAGGAACCGATGCGCTTCAGGTCGCTGAAGTTCATCCAGATGAAGAACGCGCGGCCGACGATGTTCCGGTCCGGCACGAAACCCCAGTAGCGGCTGTCCGCGCTGTTGTCGCGGTTGTCGCCCATCATGAAGTAGTGACCGGGCGGCACCTTGCAGATCACGCCGCGGCTGTTGTACGTGCAGTTGTCGCGATACGGATAGTCGTATGCGCCCATCACGAACGGCGGCACGGCCGGGTTGTTGAGGATCGCGTTCTTCTTGTTGCCGATCGTTTCCTCGAACTGCTTCGCGTAATTCTGTCGCTCGTCGTCGAAGTAATCGGGCAGCGGCGCTTCGGGCACCGGCTGGCCGTTGATCGTCAACTGCTTGTCCTGATACGCGACCGTATCGCCCGGCAGGCCGATCACGCGCTTGATGTAGTCGACCGATTCGTCCTTCGGATAGCGGAACACGACGACGTCGCCGCGCGACAGCGGGCTGCCCTGCGTGATCTTCGTGTTGGTGACCGGCAGGCGCAGCCCGTACTCGAACTTGTTGACGAGGATGAAGTCGCCGACGAGCAGCGTCGGCACCATCGACCCCGACGGAATCTTGAACGGCTCGACGACGAACGAACGCACGACGAACACGGCCAGGATCACCGGAAAGAAACTCGCCGTGTACTCGAGCCACCACGGCTGACGCAGCTTTTCGTCACGCAGCTTCGAGCGCGTCTGCGCCGCGTTTTCGTCCGCGAAACGCTTGTCGATGCGCGACTGCTGGCGATCGAACTCCTCGATCGCCGAATCGGCCGCCTTGCGACGCCGCGGCAGGAACACCAGTTTGTCCAGCACCCACGCTACGCCCGTCACGACGACGAGCACAAAAAGAATCAGCGCAAAATTCATAAAAGGATCAGTCCTGTTATTTGTCTTCGACGCGCAAGATCGCGAGGAACGCCTCCTGCGGGATCTCGACCGAACCCACCTGCTTCATGCGTTTCTTACCTTCTTTCTGCTTCTCGAGCAGTTTCTTCTTCCGCGTGATGTCGCCGCCGTAGCACTTCGCGAGCACGTTCTTGCGCAGCGCCTTGATGTTCTCGCGCGCGACGATGTGCGCGCCGATCGCGGCCTGGATCGCCACGTCGTACATCTGGCGCGGAATGATCTCGCGCATCTTCGCGGCGACTTCGCGGCCGCGGTATTGCGACTGCGACCGGTGCACGATGATCGACAGCGCATCGACCTTGTCGCCGTTGATCAGCATGTCGACCTTCACGACGTCCGACGAACGGTATTCCTTGAACTCGTAGTCCATCGACGCATAGCCGCGCGACACCGACTTCAGGCGATCGAAGAAGTCGAGCACGATCTCGGCCATCGGGATCTCGTACGTGAGCTGCACCTGGCGGCCGTGATACTGCATGTTGATCTGCGAGCCGCGCTTCTGCTCGCACAGCGTGATCACCGAGCCGACGTAATCCTGCGGCATGTACAGGTTCACGGTGACGATCGGCTCGCGGACTTCGGCGATGCGGCCGGGCTCCGGCATCTTCGCCGGGTTCTCGACCATGATCGTCGAGCCGTCGCTCTGCACGACCTCGTAGACGACCGTCGGCGCGGTCGTGATGAGATCCATGTCGAATTCGCGCTCGAGCCGCTCCTGCACGATTTCCATGTGCAGCAGCCCGAGGAAGCCGCAGCGGAAACCGAAGCCGAGCGCCTGCGACACTTCAGGCTCGTACTGCAGCGATGCGTCGTTCAGCTTCAGCTTCTCGAGCGATTCGCGCAGCGCGTCGTACTGGTTCGCCTCGACCGGATACAGCCCCGCGAACACCTGCGGCTTCACTTCCTTGAAGCCCGGCAGCGGCTCGGCAGCGGCCTTGGTCGCGTGCGTGACGGTATCGCCGACCTTCGCGGCCGTCAGTTCCTTGATGCCGGCGATGATGAAGCCCACCTGCCCGGCCGACAGCGATTCGAGATTGCGCGACTTCGGCGTGAACACGCCGACGTGCTCGACCGGATACTGCGCGCCGGTCGCCATCATCTTGATCTTGTCCTTCGGGCGCAGCGTGCCGTTGACGATGCGCACGAGCATCACGACGCCGACGTAGTTGTCGAACCACGAATCGATGATCAGCGCCTGCAGCGGCGCGGCCGGATCGCCCTTCGGCGGCGGCACCTTCGCGATCAGCGCCTCGAGCACGTCCTCGACGCCGAGCCCCGTCTTCGCGCTGCAGCGCGTCGCGTCG
This sequence comes from Burkholderia semiarida, assembly GCF_029268935.1. NCBI lineage: Bacteria > Pseudomonadati > Pseudomonadota > Betaproteobacteria > Burkholderiales > Burkholderiaceae > Burkholderia > Burkholderia semiarida. The sequence continues at coordinate 1,365,274 of NZ_JAHLCL010000007.1, forward strand.
GTCGCGTCGATGCCGATCACGTCCTCGATCTCCTCGATCGCGTTCTCAGGGTTCGCGGCCGGCAGGTCGATCTTGTTCAGCACGGGCACGACCTCGACGCCGAGCTCGATCGCCGTGTAGCAGTTCGCGACCGTCTGCGCCTCGACGCCCTGGCTCGCGTCGACCACGAGCAGCGCGCCTTCGCACGCGGACAGCGAACGGCTGACCTCGTACGAGAAGTCGACGTGCCCCGGCGTGTCGATCAGGTTCAGGTTGTAGACCTTGCCGTCGCGGGCGCGATACGACAGTGCAGCCGTCTGCGCCTTGATCGTGATGCCGCGCTCGCGCTCGATGTCCATCGAGTCGAGCACCTGCGCTTCCATTTCACGGTCGGCGAGGCCGCCGCATACCTGGATGATGCGATCCGCGAGCGTCGACTTGCCGTGGTCGATGTGCGCGATGATCGAGAAATTGCGAATATGATCCATTCAGTGCCGATCAAGCGAAAAAGGCGCGCTCGACGACTGCGGAGCACGCCTTGTGTAAGTCGGTGAAAAAACGGCTTATTTTAGCCGAAAAGGCTTACGCCGGGCGGGATTTCGGACGGCCCGCCACGCGGGGCGCCGGCGGGGCCGCCCGCCGGATCAAGCCCCATGCAATGCAGCGCCGGCCGGCGGCGTGCCAGCATCGCGCCGGGCTGCCAGCGCGTCGCGCACCCGAGCATCGTCGAACCGATGGCGGCACACTTGCGCGCCGTCCAGCAGCAGCACGGGCACGTCCTCATCATAACGCGCGACGAGCGCCGCATCGGTATCGATGTCGACGTAGTCGATCGCGACGCCGAATTCGGCCGCGACCGGCGCCAGTGCGTCGCGCATGTCGTCGCACAGGTGGCACCAGCCGCGGCCGTAGAGCGTGAACATCGGCGGGTTACTTCTGGCGCGGCCGCACGGGCACGAACTGCGTGTTGTCGCCGCGCCGCACGAGCACCGCGACCGCCTTCTGCGGGTCGAGCTGCGCGGTCACGTCGGCGAACTGCTTCGCGCTCGTGATGTCGGTGTCGCCGACGCGCAGCACGATGTCGCCGCGCTGCAGGCCCGCCCGGGCGGCCGGGCCGTCGACGCCGTCGATCTGCACGCCGTTCTTCAGCTTCAGCGTCTTCATCTGCTCCGCCGTCAGGTCGCTGACCGTCAGGCCGAGCGAATTGCTCTGGCGCGGCTTCTGCGGCGCGTTCTTGCGCTGCTCGGCCTTCGCCGTCGACTCGGCCGGCGTCTCGGCGATCGTAATCGGCAGATCGCGTGCCTGACCCTTGCGCCACACGCTGACCGTCGCCTTCGTGCCGGGCTTCGTGTCGCCGACCATGCGCGGCAGATCGGACGCCGCATCGACCGGACGGCCGTTGAACTTCAGGATGATGTCGCCCGGCTGGATGCCCGCCTTGTCGGCCGGACCGCCCGGCTCGACGCTGCTGACGAGCGCGCCCTCGGCCTTCGGCAGCCCGATCGAGTCGGCCACGTCCTTCGTCACCTCGCCGATCGCCACCGCGATCCGGCCGCGCGTGACCTTGCCCGTCGCCTTCAGCTGGTCGGCCACGCGCATCGCCTCGTCGATCGGAATCGCGAACGAAATGCCCATGAAGCCGCCGGTCCGGCTGTAGATCTGCGAGTTGATGCCGATCACCTCGCCCTGCATGTTGATCAGCGGCCCGCCCGAGTTGCCGGGGTTCACCGCGACGTCGGTCTGGATGAACGGCAGGTAGTCGCCCGTGTTGCGGCTCTTCGAGCTGACGATGCCGGCCGTGACCGTGTTGTCGAGGCCGAACGGCGAACCGATCGCGACGACCCACTCGCCGACGCGCACCTTGTTCGAATCGCCGATCGCGACGACCGGCAGGTTCGACGCCTGGATCTTGACGACCGCGACGTCCGTGCGATCGTCGACGCCGATCAGCTTCGCCTTGAATTCGCGCTTGTCGGTCAGCGTCACGTAGATGGTGTCCGCATCGTCGACGACGTGCGCATTGGTCATCACGTACCCGTCGGCCGACACGATGAAGCCCGAGCCGACGCCGCGGTTCTGCTCGGTGTCGGGCGGATTGTCCGGCGTCGGCGCGTTCTTCGGATTGCCGCCGTTGCCGGGCGCCTGCGGCAGCGGAATGCCGAAGAAGCGCCGGAAGAATTCCGACATGTCGCCGTTGTCGAAGCCAGGCGGGAGCACGCCGCGCGGGCCGGGTACCGGCACGTTCGCGGTAGTCCGGATGTTCACGACCGCGGGGCCCACCTTTTCGACGAGGTCGGCGAAATCGGGCAGGCTGGCAGCCGGAGGCGTGACAGCGACCGCGGTTTGCGGGACGAGCGGCAGGCAGGCACACAGCGCCGCCGCCGCGAGCACTTTGCGCAGCGTGAGTTTCGTCATGTCGGAAGCCGTAGCGTTACTTGGAAGCCTTGTATTCTATGGCAGACGCGAACTGCTGCAACGTTGCCGGCGGCACTTCGCCGAGCACGGTGACCCAGTAGTCGCCGCGACGCTTCACGAGAACGTGCGTCGCACCGGTGCTGCCCGCGCCTTCCTTGCGCGTATTTTTCTCGGCCGGCTCGATGAAGACCGAGACCGTCGCGAGGCCGTCGGTGAAAACGGCCTGATCGACCGGGATCGGCGGATCGCCCGCATCGCGCGCGGCCATCGGCCGGCGCACTTCACGAATCTTCTGGAAGCCGGCCACGCTCGGCGCGAGCTGCCAGCCCTGCGCTTCCATGTCGACCGTCGCGACCGGCGGGCGCACGACCGTCCAGCCGTTCAGGTTGCGCATGCCGGCGGCAATCGCGGCCTTGTCGCCGCTTGCACCGCCCGTCTGCAATTGCGAGAACGCGATCTGCTCGAGCACGTGATCGTTCGCGTCGAGCGTCTGCGAACGCAGCAGCAGCCCGGTGCGGGCGTCGGCCCACAGCTTGTACGTGAAACGGTACGCATCCTTCGGCACGAGCTCGACGACCTGCGCGTCGATCCCGGCCACGCGGTCCTTGCCGAGCGGCTTCGCATCGTAGACGGACATCACGTGCTCGCCGCTCGCGCCGAGCAGCGCCGGAAAGGAATCGCGCGTCTGGCGACGCTCGACCACGCACAGCTTGCGCTCGGGTACGAACGTGTACAGCTCGTCGTTATGCCGCAACAGCTTGCGCGGCTTGCCGTCGAGCGTCTCGATCCGCTCGAACTCGCCGTCGCGGGACGCGACGTGCGCAATGCGCGACGACTGTACATACCCGCCGCGCTGGTAGACGAACGTCCCTTCGTAGCTCTGCTGCTGCGCCGCCTGCTGGACGCGGTCGAGCCAGTCCGCGGCGCCCTTGCGGGTGGCGAGGGGATCGTCCGGTTGCTGGGCGCTGGCGGGAAGGGATTGAACGGACAACAGGGCGGCTGCGCAAAGCAGGAGGGCCGGCAGCCGCTTCCATCCGGAGATGGCGTGATTCAACTGCAATGTCCGCATCGGGTTTATTGGCCTGGCGTGGTGGTCACGGCAGCGCGGATCAGCGGCATCGAACCCGTGACGACGGGCTGCTGCGCGAATTGCTGGTGCGCTTCAAGGTATTGGTCGAGGCTGGCGTCGCGAATGATGTTGACGTCCTGCAGGCCCGGCTGGGCCGATGCCTGCGCAACCGTCACGCGCTGCAGGTTGCCGTTTTGCGGCGCGCCTGCCGACGCGACCTGGACGGCGCCCGGCGCACCGGCCGTCTGCATCTGCGGGACGACGATCCACGTCAGCGTGGCGGCCGCGGCGGCCACCGCGAACGCGGGCACGACACGGCGGCGCAGCGACAGCAGCTTGCGCGCGACCGGCGCGGCCGCCGGCGCCAGCAGGTGCGGCTCGCTTTCGAGCGCGGCCGACATGCGCGCGGTGAACGCGACGCTCAGCGCGGGCGGCAGCGCGAGCTCGTCCGAGCGCAGCGCATCGCCGATCAGGTGGTAATGGGCCCACGCAGCGCGATCCGCGCGGTCGAGCTCAGCCAGAAACTGCCCGTGATCCGGGCCATCGAACATTTCGCCGTCGACCAGCGCGGAAAGGCGCTCGCCGCGCGAGCACGCCTGCGATTGCGTATTGACCGACCCCATGATGCTCCCCATCTTGCACACCCCGTCGTGACTTCACGACTCTATCCGTAACTAGACCCCGACCCGCGTCGTTCCGCCCGTCGCGCTTACCAGCGCTTGCCTTCGGGCGTATCGAGCAGCGGACGCAATTTGGCAGCGATTGCTTCGCGCGCGCGGAAGATCCGCGAGCGGACCGTCCCGATCGGACAGCCCATCATTTCCGCGATCTCTTCGTAGCTCAGGCCCTCGATCTCGCGCAGCGTGATTGCCTGACGCAGTTCCTCGGGCAGCAGAGCCATCGCAGCGTTGACCGTCTCGGCAATCTGCTTGCTCATCAACATCGACTCAGGCGTGTTGATATCCCTTAGTTGGTCTGCGTCGGAGAAAGTTTCCGCTTCCTCCGCATCGGCCTCGGTGGAGGTCGGCGCCCGGCGGCCTTGCGTCGCAAGGTAGTTCTTCGCCGTGTTGACGGCAATTCGGTACAACCACGTATAGAACGCCGATTCGCCGCGGAATTGCGGCAGCGCACGATACGCCTTGATGAACGCGTCCTGGGCCACATCCTCGACCTCGGCGGGATCCCGCACGAGGCGCGAGATCAGCCGAATGATCTTGCGGTGGTATTTGGAGACCAGGAGTTCGAACGCCGCCTTGTCGCCCTTCTGTACGCGCTCGACCAGAGCCTGATCGATTTCTTTTTCACTCACCTGACAAATCCGTTAACTAGGGATGCAACGCGGAGCGTTATTGTAGCGTTCCGGCGCCGGCCGCTGGTTACGGTCGGTAACCATGCCGTCGTCATGTCCGCCCCGCCGCCCCGGCCGTTCTCGCCAGCACCGACAGCGCGCTGAACGACGCGGCATCGAGCGCGTCGGCCGGAATCAGCAGCGGCCGGGCGCGCCGGGCGCCCTGCCCGACCGACAGCACCAGCAGCAGGCTGCTCCAGTGCGCGTGGCCCGTCACGCGGCCGCGGGCCAGCAAGCGCCCGGTGCGGCCAAACGCCGCGATCTCCCCGAACGCATCGATCCGCAACTCCGCCGGCAGCCGGCGGGCGCAAGCCCGCACCGCGCATACGGCCAGCAGTGCAGCCGTCACGGCCGACACGCCCGCGCCGGCGGCAGCGCCCGCGCGCGGCGCCCAGAACAGGTACGCCGAGGCGGCAGCCGACGCGACGAACGCGGCCAGCACGAAATACGACACGGCCGAGGCCCGCAACGCAAAGCGCTGCGGACGCCCGGCCGGAGCATCGAATGGACTCGTCAAGCGATTCAGCGTCAGACGCGCTTGAACACCAGCGTGCCGTTGGTACCGCCGAAGCCGAAGTTGTTCTTCACGGCCACGTCGATCTTCATGTCACGTGCGGTGTTCGCGCAGTAATCGAGATCGCACTCGGGATCCTGGTTGAAGATGTTGATGGTCGGCGGCGACACGTTGTTGTGCAGCGCCAGCACCGTGAACACCGATTCGAGGCCGCCCGCGCCACCCAGCAGGTGGCCCGTCATCGACTTCGTCGAGTTCACCACCATCTTGTACGCGTGCTCGCCGAAGGCCGCCTTCACCGCGTCCGACTCGTTCTTGTCGCCCAGCGGCGTCGACGTGCCGTGCGCGTTCAGGTACTGAACTTCATCCGGGTTCACGCCGGCGTCGCGCAGCGCCGCGACCATGCAGCGGCGCGGGCCGTCCATGTTCGGCGCGGTCATGTGGTACGCATCGCCCGTCATGCCGAAGCCCGAGACTTCCGCGTAGATCTTCGCGCCGCGCGCCTTCGCCGCCTCGTACTCTTCGAGCACCATCACGCCGGAGCCCTCGCCCAGCACGAAGCCGTCGCGGTCCTTGTCCCACGGACGCGACGCGGTGGCCGGATCGTCGTTGCGCGTCGACAGCGCGCGCGCCGCCGCGAAGCCACCGATGCCGAGCGGCGACACCGTCGATTCGGCGCCGCCCGCGACCATCACGTCGGCGTCGCCGGCCTGGATCAGGCGCGCGGCGAGGCCGATGCTGTGCAGGCCGGTCGTGCAGGCCGTCACGGCCGCGAGGTTCGGGCCCTTCAGGCCGAACATGATGCTCAGGTGACCCGAGATCATGTTGATGATCGAACCCGGCACGAAGAACGGCGAAATCCGGCGTGCGCCGCGATCGACGTAGGTCTGGTGCGTATCTTCGATCATCGGCAGGCCGCCGATGCCGGAACCCACCAGCACGCCGATGCGTTCCGCGTTGGCTTCGGTCACTTCCAGCCCGCTGTCCCGCATGGCCTGGACGCCGGCGGCGATGCCGTAATGGATGAACGTATCCATGTTCCGGGCTTCCTTCGCCGGGATGTACTCCTCGGCGCTGAAACCCTTCACTTCGCCCGCGAAATGGCAGGCGAGGTTCGACGCATCGAACTTCGTGACGGTGGCGATACCGGACTTGCCGGCGACGAGATTGGCCCAGCCGTCGGCAACATTATTGCCAACAGGCGAAATCAGCCCCAGGCCTGTAACGACAACACGACGGCGGCTCACGGTAACCTCTTTTCCATTATTGGATGACAAAAACAAAAGCCACAGTGGCCACAGGAACCAGCCCTGCGAGCCCTGTGGCTGTTAGTCCGTCCGGCGCGAAGCCGGCAGGATGGCGCGTCAATCGCGAAGATCGCGGCGACGTGGCGGACAAGCGCGAAAGGCGCTTACGCCTTGACGTTTGCGCGAGCGTAGTCGATCGCTTGCTGAACGGTCGTGATCTTCTCTGCTTCTTCGTCCGGGATTTCCATGCCGAACTCGTCTTCGAGCGCCATCACCAGTTCGACCGTGTCGAGCGAGTCCGCGCCCAGGTCGTTCACGAACGAAGCCTCGTTCTTGATCTCGGCTTCCGCGACGCCCAGTTGTTCAGCGACGATCTTCTTGACACGTTGTTCGATGTTGTCCATTACCCCTCCGAGGGAAAGTTCAGATTTACAAGTGCGCGCATTTTATCAGGTTTGCTGACGCCAAAACGCGCGTTGGCTTGATGGTCGATCAAGCGCCGGTCCGCCTGAAAAACGGGATACGGCGCGGATGGTAAACGAAAACCGTTACGACATGTACATGCCGCCATTCACGTGCAGCGTCGTGCCGGTGATGTAACCGGCCTGCGGCGATGCGAGGAACGCGACGGCATGGGCGATGTCCTCCGGGCTGCCGAGTCGGCCGAGCGGAATCTGGGTCTTGAGCGCGGCCTGCTGTTCTTCCGGCAGCGTCTTCGTCATGTCGGTGTCGATGAAGCCCGGCGCCACGCAGTTCACCGTGATGCCGCGGCTGCCGATTTCGCGCGCGAGCGCGCGCGTCATGCCCGCGACGCCGGCCTTCGCCGCCGCGTAGTTGACCTGACCCGGATTGCCGGCCGAGCCGACCACCGACGTGATGTTGATGATACGGCCGCCGCGCGCCTTCATCATCGGGCGCAGCACCGCGCGCGACAGGCGGAACACCGACTTCAGGTTGGTGTCGATCACCGCGTCCCAGTCCTCGTCCTTCATCCGCATCGCGAGTTGGTCCTGCGTGATGCCCGCGTTGTTGACGAGCACGTTCAGCGCGCCGAATTCCTTCACGGTCGCATCGATCAGCGCCTCGGCGGCGGCCGCGTCGTTGACGTTCAGCACCGCGCCGCGGCCCGTGACGCCCGCTTCCGCGAACGCCGCGGTGATCGCGGCGGCGCCCGATTCGCTCGTCGCCGTGCCGATCACCGTCGCGCCCAGGCGCGCGAGTTCGAGTGCAATCGCACGGCCGATGCCGCGCGACGCGCCGGTCACGATCGCAACCTGTTTATCGAGAGTCTTGTCCATGAATCGAATATCCGTTGCTTGGGAAAAGGCGCCGCGTCAGGCGGTCGCGAGCTTGAGCGCTTCGTCGAGCGAAGCCGGATCGAACACCGACGCGCCCGTCAGGTTGCCGTCGATGCGCTTCGTCAGGCCGGCGAGCACCTTGCCCGGACCGCATTCGATCACGTGCGTGACGCCCGTTCCCGCGATGTGACGCACGCACTCGACCCAGCGCACCGGCCCCGCGGCCTGGCGCACCAGCGCATCCTTGATCGCGGCCGGATCGCTGAGCACGGCGACGTCGATGTTGTTGACGACCGGAATCTGCGGCGCCTTCACGTCGACGTTCGCAAGGTAGTCGCGCAGCTGGTCCGACGCCGGCTTGAGCAGCGACGAATGGAACGGCGCCGACACCGGCAGCGGCAGCGCGCGCTTCGCGCCCTTCGCCTTCGCGATCTCGCACGCCTTCTCGACCGCGGCCTTGCTGCCTGCGATCACGACTTGCGCGGGCGCATTGAAGTTCACCGCTTCGACGACGCCCGCTTCCGCGGCCTCGGCGCACACCGCACGCACCGTGTCGTCGTCGAGGCCCAGGATCGCGGCCATGCCGCCCTGGCCGACCGGCACGGCCGTCTGCATCGCCTGCGCCCGGAAGCGCACGAGCGGCACCGCGTCCTTGAATGCAATCGCGCCGGCCGCGACGAGCGCCGTGTACTCACCGAGGCTGTGGCCGGCGACGATCGACGGCGCCGGGCCGCCTGCCTGCTGCCACGCGCGATAGCACGCGTATGCGGCGGTCAGCATCACGGGCTGCGTGTTGGTGGTCAGGTTCAGCTCTTCGGCCGGACCTTCGGCGATCAGCTTGCCGAGATCCTGATTGAGCACATCGGACGCTTCCTGGAGCGTCTCGCGCACGACGGCCAGATCGGCGAATGCGTTGAGCATGCCGATCGCCTGCGAGCCCTGCCCCGGAAAAACGAATGCAAATTTCATATCGTCCCCAATTGAATCGATGCGGACGGCGCGCACGCGCGGCGCGCCGACGGGATCCGCGCGCGGCAAATCGCGCGCCGCGGATCAGAAACGGAAGACCGACGCGCCCCAGGTGAAGCCGCCGCCGACGCCTTCGATCAGCACGTGCTGGCCGCGCTGGATGCGGCCGTCGCGCACCGCGGCGTCGAGCGCCAGCGGAATCGACGCGGCCGACGTGTTGCCGTGCTGGTCGACCGTCACGACCATGCGCTCCTGCGGCAGGCCGAGCTTGCGGCAGGTGCTGGTCATGATGCGGATGTTGGCCTGGTGCGGAATCAGCCAGTCGATTTGCTCGGGCGCGAGATTCGCCTTCGCGAGCGCTTCGATCGCGACCTTTTCGAGCACGTTGACCGCGAGCTTGAACACGGCCTGCCCGTCCATGTGCAGGAACGCGCTGCCGTCGATCACGCCGCGATTGACGTTGCCCGGCGTGCACAGGATGTTCGAGTAACTGCCGTCCGCGTGCAGCGCGCTGCCGAGCACGCCCGGCTCTTCCGATGCGGACAGGATCACCGCGCCCGCGCCGTCGCCGAACAGCACGCAGGTCGTGCGGTCCTTGAAGTCGAGAATGCGCGAGAACGTCTCCGCACCGACGATCAGCGCCGTACGGTGCTGGCCGCTGCGGATGAAGCTGTCGGCCGTCGCCATCGCGTACGCGAAGCCCGAACACACGGCCTGCACGTCGAACGCCGCGCCGCCGTTCTTGATGCCGAGCTTGTTCTGCAGCAGGCACGCTGTGCTCGGGAACACGAAATCGGGGGTCGAAGTCGCGACGATGATCAGGTCGATCGACTGCGGATCGACACCGGCCGCCTCGATCGCACGACGCGACGCCTCGAGCGCGAGATCGCTCGTCGTGACGTCCGGTGCGGCGAAATGGCGCGCATGGATGCCCGTGCGCGCCACGATCCATTCATCGCTGGTCTCGATGCCTTCCTTCGCGAGACGATCGGTCAACTGCTGGTTCGTGACGCGGTCGGGCGGCAGATAGCTGCCCGTGCCGAGCACGCGGGAATAGAGAGTCGATTGGGCCATTTATGCTTTAGAGGATTGCGCAGCGGAAGGTTCGGCGTGATGGCCTGGGGCCGGGCTTGCATGGCCCGAGCCGCCCGCGTTGTGTTCGCCATCGCCGAGCGACACTGAATTATCCGCCATCGCGCGCGCGAGGCGCTCCAGCACCCCGTTTTTGACGGCATCATACCCGCGTTTGATCGCCCACTCAAACGCGTAGGCGTCGGCCGAACCGTGGCTCTTGATCACGAGGCTCTTCAGCCCCAGCAGCGCCGCGCCGTTGTACTGGCGGTGGTCGACGCGCTTCTTGAAACGCATCAGCACGGGCAGCGCGAGCAGCGCCATCAGCTTCGACATCAGCGAACGGCCGAACTCCTCGCGGATGATGTCCGACAGCATCTGCGCGAGCCCTTCGGACGTCTTCAGCGCGACGTTGCCGACGAAGCCGTCGCACACGATCACGTCGACGGTGCCCTTGTAGATGTCGTTGCCTTCCACGTTGCCGCGGAAGTTGAGCGTGCTGGCGCGCAGCAGCTCGCCTGCGCGCTTGATCGTCTCGTTGCCCTTGATGACCTCTTCGCCGATGTTCAAGAGGCCGATCGTCGGGCGCTCCTTGCCTTCGAGCGCGGCCACGAGCGCATGTCCCATCTCCGCGAACTGCAGCAGATGCTGCGGTTCGCAGTCGACGTTCGCGCCGAGGTCCAGCATCATCGTGTAGCCGGTCGGGTTCGGCAGCGCGAACGCGATCGCCGGCCGCTCGATGCCGGGCAGCGTCTTGAGTACGTAACGGGAAACGGCCATCAGCGCGCCGGTATTGCCGGCGGAGATGCAGGCCTGCGCCGCGCCTTCCTTGACCTGGTTGAGCGCGACGCGCATCGAAGAATCCTTCTTCTTGCGCAGCGCCACTTCGACAGGGTCGTCCATCGCCACGACTTCGGTGGCGGGCACGATGGTCAACGCGGGATCGTCGAGGGCTTTCAGCTTCTTGAGCTGAGCGCGAATCGCGCTTTCGATGCCGACGAGCATCAGGTGCGCATCGGGATGCGCGCGGACGAACTTGACTGCCGCGGGAACGGTCACGGACGGGCCGTGGTCGCCTCCCATGCAATCGATTGTGAGCTTTACGGTCATGGAATGCGACGAATTTCAGGCACAAAAAAGCGGCAGTTGAATGCCGCCTTCTTGTTGAGCCAGGAAAGTGTCAAGCGAACCAGTTGTCACGCGAACGGCGAACGTAGCGCGCAACGCGTGACTTGACGCTTAGTCGTTCTTCGTCTTGACGACTTTCTTGCCGCGATAGTAGCCGTTCGGGCTGACGTGGTGACGCAGGTGCACTTCACCCGTGCTCGGCTCGACTGCCAGCGGCGCTGCCGTCAGGAAATCGTGCGAACGATGCATGCCGCGCTTCGACGGCGACTTCTTGTTTTGCTGGACTGCCATGACTAACTCCTAAATAATTTTCCGGATTCTAACACAGCCCGATCCGGCGCTTAACTACCCTGGCCCAAAGCCCTTACGCCTTCCCGCGCCACGACTGCTTAGTGTTTCTTGGTGCCGTCACCGTCCTTCTTCAACGCTTGCAGCGCTGCGAACGGATTCGGCCGTTTGCCTTCGTCCCCGGCTTCGTCGGACGCCTCGTCCGTCTCTTCCGCGGGACCGCTCGCACCCGACACGAGGCTTTCGTGAACTGCCGGGCAAACCTCGTGCTTGGGCACGAGCGGCAACGAAAGCAGCAATTCCTCTTCGATCAAGTCGACGAGATCGAACTGGCGTGAGCCCACGATCACATCGGCTTCATCGTCGTCGAGCGGAAATTCCTCGGCTTCTTCTTCGGTCGCGACGATCCGGTACGTCATGTCAACGTCGAACGTCTGGTCGTACGGCGTCATGCAGCGCTGGCACGTGAGCCACGCATGGCCGTGCACCGCGAGGCGCAGATACGGCTGCTGGCCGTCGGTGCCGTCGTCCTGCAATTCCTTCTGCGTGAACCCTTCCGCCTGCCACGTAAACACCGTGTCGCGATCTGGCGCGTCCGCCGGCACTTCGTTTAACATGCGCGGCAGTTGCGACAGGTGCACCGCGCCAGCCGCCTGCCGCCCGCTGCGAGCGAACTCGAACAGGTCGACCGCGTGCGGATCGAGCGCCGCCGCAGGTTTGCCAGAAGAAGTGTTCATGCGCGCTCCTGCCTACAGGCTGACTTGCGGGATCCGGCCTGGCACCGGGCTCATCGAAGGATGACCCACTTTACTTCCGAAGACCGGCAGGCGCCACCACAACGAAAGCCTGCCGACGAAAAGCGGGAAAGCATACCTGTTTTACCTTTTGCGGTCAATCACTTAAGCTTGCGTCCGCGCAACGCCGCGCCACACCTGACGACTCACCGATCCAACCGACCATGCCGGATACCGTTTGCCGCCCGCCGCGGCTGATTCTTGCTTCCAGTTCCCGTTACCGCCGCGCGCTCCTCGAGCGCCTCGGCGTGCCGTTCGACGTCGTGTCGCCCGACCTGGACGAAACTCCGCTCGCCGGCGAAACGCCGGCCGCGACCGCGCTGCGCCTCGCCGGCGCGAAGGCACGCGCCGTGGCCGCCACGATCGATGCGCCGGACGGCGTACTGGTGATCGGGTCGGATCAGGTCGCGACCTTCGACGGGCATCAGATCGGCAAGCCCGGCACGCACGAGCGCGCACTCGCGCAGCTCATGTCGATGCAGGGCCGCGAAGTCGAATTCCACAGCGCGCTCTGCCTGTACGACAGCCGCACCGACGACGCGCAGGTCGAGGACATCGTGACGCACGTGCGCTTCCGTTCGCTGCCCGAGGCCGAACTCGACGCCTACCTGCGCGCGGAAACGCCGTACGACGTGGCCGGCAGCGCGAAGTCCGAAGGGCTCGGCATCGCGCTGCTCGACGCGATCGACTCGGACGATCCGACCGCGCTCGTCGGCCTGCCGCTGATCGCCCTCACGCGGATGCTGCGCGCCGCCGACTACCCGTTGTTCGCTACCACCCGAGGAGACCGCGCATGACCGCCGGCACGCTTTATCTCGTCCCGAACACGCTCGGCGAAGGCGACGAATCGATGCTCGCCGCCGTGCTGCCCGCCGCCGTGCAGGCGCGCGCCGGCACGCTCGGCTATTACATCGGCGAGAACGCGAAAACGACCCGCGCGTTTCTGAAGAAGATCGGTACGACGCGGCCGATCCAGGAAATCGAGATCAGCGAGCTGAACGTCAATACGCCGGCCGGCGCCATCGACCGGCTGCTCGCGCCCGTGCTGGCCGGCGCGGACGCCGGTCTCGTGTCGGAGGCCGGCTGCCCGGCCGTCGCCGATCCCGGCGCGCTGCTCGTGCGCCGCGCGCACGAGCGCGGCGTGAAGGTCGTGCCGCTCGTCGGGCCGAGCTCGATCCTGCTGGCGCTGATGGCGTCGGGCCTGAACGGCCAGAGCTTCGCGTTCAACGGCTACCTGCCGGTCGATGCGGCCGCGCGCGCGAAACGCCTGCGCGAACTCGAGCAACTGTCGCGCAAGGCGCGCCAGACGCAGATCTTCATCGAAACGCCGTACCGGAATCACGCGATGCTGGACACGCTGGTCGCGACCTGCGCGCCGTCGACGCAGATCTGCGTCGCGGCCGATCTGACCCTCGCGACCGAGACGATCGCGAGCCGCACCGTCATGGACTGGAAAAAGGCGCCCGCGCCGAATCTGCACAAGCGCCCCGCGATCTTCCTGCTGCTCGCGAACTGATGCCGCGACCGGCGATCGGCTGACTGAATGAAAGGCGGGCCATCGCGGCCCGCCGGGTACCGTCGATCGTCAGCGCAGGCTGACCGCCGCGCCGCCGGCCGTCAGCGCCTTCATCGCGGCGCCCCCGACGGCCGCGCCGAACTTGCGCGCGACCCGATTCGTCAGGCTTTCCTTCACCGTATAGTCGACCAGATCCGGCGCCTTCAGCACGTCGCGCGCGACCGTGTCGGTCGTGCCATAGCCGTCGGCGAGCCCGAGCTCGACGCTCTTCTCGCCGGTCCAGAACAGGCCCGAGAACATGTCGGGCGTCTCGTGCAGGCGCTTGCCGCGGCCATCCTTCACGGCCTTGATGAACTGCGCGTGCACCTGGTCGAGCAGTGCCTGCGCGTGTGCGTCCATCTTCGGCGTTTCCGGCGAGAACGGATCGTAGAAGCCCTTGTTTTCGCCCGACGTATGCAGGCGCCGCTCGACGCCGAGCTTGCCCATCAGCCCGGTGAAGCCGAACCCGTCCATCAGCACGCCGATCGACCCGACGATGCTCGCCTTGTCGACGAAGATCTTGTCGGCCGCGGACGCGATGTAATAACCGCCCGACGCGCACATGTCGGTCACGACGACGTACAGCGGCTTGTCCGGATACTTGCCGCGCAACCGCCGGATCTCGTCGTAGACCATGCCCGCCTGCACCGGGCTGCCGCCCGGGCTGTTGATCCGCAGCACGACGCCGACCGTGCCGTCGTCGTCGAACGCGGCGTCGAGCGCCGTGTTGATGTCGTCGGCGTTCGCGTTGACGCCGGCCGCGATCTCGCCGTCGATCGTCACGAGCGCCGTATGCCGCCCGCTCGACGAGAGCTTCGAATCGCCCGAGAAATCGATCAGCGCGAACGCGAACAGCACGAACACGCCGAGAAACGCGAAGCGGAAGAAGATCTTCCAGCGCCGTGCCGCGCGCTGTTCCTTGACGGCCGCGAGCGCGATCCGCTCGAGCGCCGCGCGCTCCCAGCTCGGTTCACGGCTGTCGGGACGGGCGGAGGAATCCGGGGAATTCGGTTGATCGGTCATGCAGTGGTGTCGTCAGTCGGTCGTGGCGGAAGTGGCGGGATGCAGATCGGCATCGGGCACCCAGAATACCGCACGGCCGTCGGGCGTGTCGCGCTCGTCGACCTCGACCGGCCGCAAGCGGCCGCCGCGGCACGGGCCGCCGACGCACTTGCCGGTATCCGGCGCGTAGATCGCACCGTGCGTCGCGCACATCAGATAGAGGCCCGACGACTCGAAGAACTGCCCTTCGGCCCAGTCGAGCTCCATCGGCACGTGCGCGCAGCGGTTCAGGTAGCCGTACGCGCGACCGTCGTAGCGCACGAAGAACACGACGGCCTGCTCGCCGCGCAGCGTCGCGTCGACGCGCACGCCGGCGCCGCCGTCGGTCAGCGCGCTCGATGCGCACACGCGCACGGCGTCCGGCGCCGCGCTCATGCGTGCTCCCGCAGCCATGCGGCCAGCGTGCCGACGTCCGGCGCGACGAAGCGCGGGGTGAGCGCCGCCAGCGCATCGGCCGTATGCGCGCCGTACGCCACGCCGACGCCGGCCGCGCCGGCGCTGGCGGCCATCTGCAGGTCGTGCGTGGTGTCGCCGATCATCACGGTGCGCGACAGGTCCTGCCCCAATTCCCGCGACAACTCGTGCAGCATCGCCGGATGCGGCTTCGAGAACGTCTCGTCCGCGCAGCGCGTCGCGTCGAACCAGCTCGTCAGCTTCGACTGGTCGAGCACACGATTCAGCCCGACCCGACCCTTGCCCGTCGCGACGGCGAGCAGATAACCCATGTCGCGCAGCTCGGCGAGCAGCTCGCGGACGCCGGCGAACAGCTCGATGCGCTGGTCGTCGAGCAGATAGTGATAGCGGTAGCGCTCGGCCAGCCGCGCGTAGTCGGACGGATCGAGGGTCGGCGCGGCGATCTGCAGCGCGTCGCGCAGGCCGAGGCCGATCACGTAGCGGGACGCCTCGTCGGACGGCGCGGGCAAGCCGAGATCGCGGCACGCGGCCTGGATGCTGTGCGCGATGTGCGCGGTCGAATCCATCAGCGTGCCGTCCCAGTCGAAGACGATCAGGTCAAATTGCTGTCGGGCCATGCGGTTCAGGCGGTATCGCGCAATGCGCTGAGTTGATCGAGGAAGCGCCGGCACTCGGCCGGCAGCGGCGCATCGAACTGCAGCGCCTCGCCGGTCAGCGGATGGGCGAGCTTGAGGCGGTGCGCATGCAGGAACATCCGTTTCAGCGACGGCTGCGCGTTCGCGCGCGCCAGCGCCTTGTTCAGTGCGAAATCGCCGTACTTGGCGTCGCCGGCGATCGGCAGGCCGAGATGCGCGAGGTGCACCCGGATCTGATGGGTCCGCCCCGTTTTGAGTTCCGCTTCGACGAGCACATAGTCGGACCAGCGGTCGACGAGGTTGAACACCGTATGCGACGGCAGCCCATCGTCCTGCACGCGCACGCGGCGCTCCCCTTCCGGGGTCGAATACTTGAACAACGGCGCCTTCACCGCGCGGCGGCGCCCCCAGTCGGGCTGCCATTCGCCGTGCGCGCAGGCGAAGTAGCGCTTGTCCATCCGGTTCTCGCGGATCTGCTCGTGCAGCCCGACGAGCGCCGTACGCTTCTTCGCGAGCATCAGGATCCCGGACGTCTCGCGGTCGAGCCGGTGCACGAGTTCGAGGAATTTCGCGCGCGGGCGCGCCTGGCGCATCTGCTCGATCACGCCGAACGCGACGCCGCTGCCGCCGTGGACCGCGACGCCGGCCGGCTTGTCGATCACGAGCATCGCGTCGTCCTCGTACAGCACGTCGAAATTCGCGGGCGGCACGACGGGCGTGTCGGCGCGCGCGAGGTCGGCCGCCGCCACGCGAACCGGCGGCACGCGGACGAGGTCGCCCAGCTCGAGGCGGTACTGCGCGTCGATCCGGCCCTTGTTCACGCGCACTTCGCCGCTGCGGAGGATCCGGTAAATATGGCTTTTCGGCACGCCTTTACAGACGCGCAACAGGAAGTTGTCGATGCGCTGACCGGCCGAGTTTTCGTCGATCTCGATCATCGATACCTGGCCGCTTGCGACCGAATTCTGGGATATTTTGCCTAACTCATTCATACTGAATATAATTTTGCCCAGCCTGACGTTGTGGGTGGCCTGACCGGCCGGCCCCGGCTGAATCGGGCAAGGCGCAAGCGCAAACCGCTATTTTACTTGCGCCGGGGGTCCGCTGCTCGCCCCTGATCAAAGAGATGCAGCAAGTTGCACGCACGGCGCCGCCCGTCGGCAAGGATCTCGCCCACAGGCGGATTCGGTCGGCAAGGCGCCGCGGTAACGGAAAGTTGGTTGAAAAGAATTCGATCGGCAGCCTGACGGCGCGAAGTGCGTCCGCAGGCTGCCGGTTGCGAAAATTACGGCGTTGCGCCCGATTTGGCCCCGCGAAGCGTGCGGGGCTTGGCGACGTCAAACCAGGGAAGTACACCCCAAGCGGGAAAGTCGGGCTGGATTCGATACTCCCCGCTGCGGCCCAAGCCGCAGCATCTGCCGCCCGTCGGCGCGCGCGACGCATTGCGCGCGCCCGTGGCGATGCCCGGATCAGGCTTAGCGCGCTTTTGCAGCGTGCGGTGTGTGAACGCCGTGCTTTGAAGCCGTATTCGCAGGTGCCCTATGGCCGCCGGCCCCGTCTTTCGGGCCCAAGCGCCTCTTCAGGCAATTCTCCCCGCCAGCGTTCCCGCTCCAGCGTGCTCGTGACAACACAACAAGGTGCGGCCTGCCGTCGTTCCCGCCCTCGCGCCTGACAACCGCGAGGCGTCGGCAGCGGAGCCGCCTGGAGCCGTTCATGAAACGCATGCTGTTCAATGCGACGCAGCAGGAGGAGCTGCGCGTCGCCATCGTCGATGGGCAAAAGCTCATCGACATCGACATCGAAACCGCCGGGCGCGAACAGCGCAAAGGCAATATCTACAAAGGGGTCATTACCCGTATCGAGCCGTCGCTCGAAGCGTGCTTCGTCAACTACGGCGAAGACCGCCACGGCTTCCTGCCGTTCAAGGAAGTCGCGCGCCAGTACTTCAAGGACGGTGTCGACATGCGCTCGGCGCGCATTCAGGACGCGCTGCGCGAAGGCCAGGAACTGATCGTCCAGGTCGAGAAGGAAGAGCGTGGCAACAAGGGCGCCGCCCTCACCACCTTCATCTCGCTCGCCGGCCGTTACCTCGTGCTGATGCCGAACAATCCGCGCGGCGGCGGCGTGTCGCGCCGGATCGAAGGCGACGAGCGCCAGGAACTGCGCGAAACGATGGCGCAACTGCAGATTCCGGACGGCATGAGCATGATCGCCCGTACCGCGGGCATCGGCCGCAGCGCCGAGGAACTGCAGTGGGACCTGAACTACCTGCTGCAACTGTGGCGCGCGATCGAGGCTGCCTCGCAAAGCGGCAACGCCGGCCAGCCGATGCTGATCTATCTGGAATCGAGCCTCGTGATCCGCGCGATCCGGGACTATTTCCAGCCCGATATCGGCGAAATCCTGATCGACACGAACGAAATCCACGATCAGGCCCGTGCGTTCATGGACATCGTGATGCCGGACAACGTCGCGAAGGTGAAGCGCTATCACGACGACGTGCCGCTGTTCTCGCGCTTCCAGATCGAGCACCAGATCGAAACCGCGTACTCGCGCACGGTGCCGCTGCCGTCCGGCGGCGCGATCGTGATCGACCACACCGAAGCGCTCGTCGCGATCGACGTGAACTCGGCCCGCGCGACCAAGGGCGCGGACATCGAGGAAACGGCCACCCGCACGAACCTCGAGGCGGCCGACGAAGTCGCCCGCCAGTTGCGCCTGCGCGACCTCGGCGGCCTGATCGTGATCGATTTCATCGACATGGAATCGGCGAAGAGCCAGCGCGAAGTCGAGCAACGCCTGAAGGACGCGCTCAAGCACGACCGTGCGCGCGTGCAGATGGGCAAGATCTCCCGCTTCGGCCTGATGGAGCTGTCGCGCCAGCGCCTGCGTCCGGCGCTGTCGGAAGGCAGCCACGTGACGTGCCCGCGCTGCAACGGCACCGGCCACATCCGCGATACCGAATCGTCCGCGCTGCAAGTCCTGCGGATCATTCAGGAAGAAGCGATGAAGGAAAACACCGCGGCGATCCATTGCCAGGTGCCGGTCGAGGTGACCGCCTTCCTGCTGAACGAAAAGCGTCAGGAAATCAACAAGATCGAGTCGCGCTTCAAGGTCGGCATCGTGCTGATCCCGAACAAGCACCTCGATACGCCGCACTACAAGCTCGAGCGCCTGCGTCACGACGACGCGCGCCTCGACGATCCGCGCGCATCCTGGAAGATGGCCGAGGAAGCGGCGCGCGAGCTCGAGTCGGAAACCGGCTACAGCAAGCGCGCGGCCGAAGTGAAGCCGAAGCAGGAAGCCGCGGTCAAGGGCATCACGCCCGAGCGTCCGGCCCCGAGCCCGGCGCCGCAGCGCCCGGTCGAGCCGGTTCCGGCGCCCGCGCCCGCGCCTGTCGCGGCGACGAGCGGCGGCTTCATCGGCTGGCTGAAGGGCTTGTTCGGCGTGTCGCCGGCACCGGCGCCCGCACCGGTTGCCACGCCGGCACCGGCGAAGGAGCAGGCAGCCCGTCCGGCTCGCGAACGCACCGAAAAGACCGAGCAGCGCGGCGGCGATCGCAATCGCAACCGTCGCGGCGGCGCCCAGCAGGCGCAAGGCGGCCGCGACCAGGCGGCTGCCGGCCGTGGCCAGCCGCAACGCCAGGAGCGCGAAGGCAAGGAAGTGCGCGAACCGCGTGAAGGCCGCGAGCCGCGCGAGGGCCGTGAGCTGCGTGAAGGTCGAGAGGGTCGCGACGGCCGCGAAGGTCGTGAAAACCGCGAAGGTCGCGAGGGCCGTGGCCCGCGCGAAGGCCGCGAGCCGCGTGAAGGCCGTGAGCCGCGCGAACCGCGTGAGAACCGCGAGCCGCGCGAGCGTGCCGAACAGCCGGAAGGCGTCGAAGCAGGCGGTCGTGGCGAGCGCCAGGAACGCGGCGAGCGTCGCGAGCGCGGCGAACGCCGCAAGCCGACCCAGCATGCGGCCACGCTCGAAACCGTCACCCGTGGCGAAAACCATCCGGAACCGGAAACCGACAAGGCCGCGGCAGAAGCCCTGCCCGGCGCGGACCTGGCAGCCGATGCGGAAGCCGGTGCGCGTGACGGCGAAGAACGCCGCCGTCGCCGTCGCGGCCGCCGCGGCGGTCGTCGCGAGCGCGAGGAAGACGGCGCGGTCGTCGACCAGGCCGAGCAAGGCGCAGATGGCGAAGTCGCAGCGCAAACCGTGACGGCGACCACACCGGTCGCAGCCGAACCGGCCTACACGGCCGCACCGGCAGTCGTCGCGGCCGTGGCCAGCGCGGTCGCCGTCGAAGCCGTCGCCGAGCAGCAGGCCGCACCGGCCGCCGTCGAAGCGCAGCCGGCTCCGGCACACACCGAAGCGGCACCGGCCGCGCCGGTTGAGCCCGTCGTCGCCGTCGAGGCAGCAGAACCGGCACCGGTCGCAGCACCGGTGGCCGCGGAAGCGGGCCCGACGCCGGTCGCGGTGTCCCCGACCGATGCGTTCGAAGTGCCGGCTGCCGCTGCGGCCGCTGTCGAGGCGCCGCAAGCCGCGCCCGTCGAGCCAGCCGCACCGGCCGCCGTGGCGATCGAAGCCGCGCCGGTGGCGGTCGAGGCGCCGGTCGAAACCGCGCCTGCGCCTGCGCCGGCCGAGGCCGTCGCCGCGCCGGCACCGGCACCGGCACCGGCACCGGCTCCCGCCCCCGCACAACCGGCAGCCGCGCCCGCGTCGGCAAGCCTGGATGTCGTGCTGGAGCAGGCCGGTCTCGTCTGGGTGAACACGGACGCCGACAAGTTCGCGGCCGCGCAGGAAGCCGCGTCGCGGCTCCCGCGTCCGGCCCGCGTGCCGCGCGAACGCAAGGTGCTGCCGCCGGTCGATACGGCCCCGATGCAGCAGGTCGAAACGACGCACCGTTGAACGGCGCATCGCCCGACCAGGAAAAGCCCGCCTTCCGGCGGGCTTTTTTACGTCCGCGCTGCGGGTTTCCGCTCACCGGCCCCGTCAGCCGGTTGCAGCTAAAATAGCGGTCTGGCTCGTACTTCTTTCAACATGTCCCGACGCATCATTCCTCTCGCCGACGTCAGCGGGATGCCGGACGTCTCCGGCGTCGCGCATGCCCCCGACGGCACGCTGGCCGACACGTTCGCCAGGCCGCTGCGCGATCTGCGCATTTCGGTGACGGACCGTTGCAATTTCCGCTGCGTGTACTGCATGCCGCGCGCGGTCTTCGACAAGGATTACCCGTTCCTGCCGCACAGCGCGCTGCTCACGCACGAGGAAATCGAGCGCGTGGCGCGGCTCTTCGTCGCGCACGGCGTCGAGAAGATCCGCATCACGGGCGGCGAGCCGTTGCTGCGCAAGAACCTCGAATTCCTGATCGAGCGCCTCGCGCGCCTGACGACGCACGCCGGCCGCCCGCTCGACCTGACGCTGACGACCAACGGCTCGCTGCTCGCCCGCAAGGCGCGCGCACTGAAGGACGCCGGGCTCACGCGCGTCACGGTCAGCCTCGATGCGCTCGACGATACGCTGTTCAAGCGCATGAACGATGCCGAGTTCGCGAGCGCCGACGTGCTCGACGGCATCTTCGCCGCGCAGGCCGCCGGCCTCGCGCCGGTCAAGGTCAACATGGTCGTGAAGCGCGGCACCAACGACAGCGAGATCCTGCCGATGGCCGAGCGTTTCCGCGGCACCGGCGTGATCCTGCGTTTCATCGAATACATGGACGTCGGGACGTCGAACGGCTGGAACATGACCGAGGTGCTGCCGTCGGCGGACGTCGTCGCGCGCATCACCGAACATTTCCCGCTCGTGCCGCTCGAGCCGCACACGGCGGCCGAAACCGCGCAGCGCTGGGGCTATGCGGACGGCCGCGGCGAGATCGGCGTGATCTCGAGCGTCACGCAGGCGTTCTGCGGCGACTGCACGCGCGCGCGGCTGTCGACCGAAGGCAAGCTGTACCTCTGCCTGTTCGCGTCGGCCGGCCACGATCTGCGCGCGCTCGTGCGCGGCGGCGCGAGCGATGCCGAGATCGCGACCGCGATCGCCCGCATCTGGCAGGCGCGCACCGACCGCTATTCGCAACTGCGCGGCAGCGCATCGGCCGCCGCCGCGCCCGACGGCGCGGGCAAGCGCGTCGAAATGTCGTATATCGGCGGCTGACGCACGCCGCCCCTTTCCGCCTTCGCACGATGCCCGCTCCCGCCTCCGCGTCGATCGCCGGCCTGCTGCTTGCGGGCGGACGCGCCACGCGCATGGGCGGCGTCGACAAGGGCCTGCAACTGCTCGACGGTACGCCGCTCGCGCTGCACGTGTTGCGCCGGCTGTCGCCGCAGGTCGACGAGACGCTGATCAGCGCGAATCGTCATGCCGATCGCTATGCCGAACTCGGTGCGCCGTTCGACGCGCGCATCGTCGCGGATGAAACTCCCGACTTCCCCGGGCCGCTCGCAGGCCTGCTCGCCGGCATGCGCGTGGCGCGCGCGCCGCTGGTCGCGTGCTCGCCGTGCGACACGCCCTATCTGCCCGCCGACCTCGTCGCACGGCTGCATGCGGCGCTCGACGCTCAGCAGGCCGACATCGCGATGGCGGTCACCGTCGACGCGCAGCGGATGCGCTCGCCGCAGCCGACGTTCGCGCTGCTGCGCACGTCGCTGGCCGACGATCTGGCCACCCGGCTCGCGGCCGGCGACCGCAAGGTGCGTGCGTGGTACGCACGCCACAAGACGGTCGAAGTCGAGTTTCGCGACGAGCGTGCGTTTTACAATGCCAACTCCTGGCAGGAACTCGCCGCGCTGGCCCGCCGCTGACGGCCCCGTGCCGTTCCCGCCCGGCGCCCGCCACACGCGACACCCGCGCCCAGGCACCCTCCTCGCGCCACCGGCCACGAACCCGATACGCCTCGCGGCGCAGTCCGACTGATGATCACGCAATCCTCGCCCGCCTCCCGAACCGCACCCGACCCCGACGCCCCGCTGTCGCTCGCCGACGCGCAGGCGCTCGCGTGCCGCTTCGTGGCGCCCGTCGACGCGTGCGACACGGTGGCACTGCGCGATGCGCTCGACCGCGTGCTCGCGGCCGACGTGAGCGCGCCGTTCGACATTCCCGCGTACGACAACTCGGCCATGGACGGCTATGCGTTCGACGGGAGCGCCACGGCGCTCGCCTCGGCGCAGGGCGAGATTGTGATGGCGGTCGCCGGCACCGCGTTCGCCGGCCATCCGTTCGACGGCGCCGTGGCGGCCGGTGCATGCGTGCGCATCATGACGGGCGCGCCGATGCCGGCCGGATGCGACACGGTGATTCCGCAGGAACGCGTGCGCGTCGACGGCGACACGATCCGCTTCGCCACGCACGACGTCACGCGCGGCGCGAACTGCCGCAAAGCCGGCGAGGATCTCGCGCGCGGCGCCTGTGCGCTCGCCGCGGGCCGCATCCTGCGGCCGTCCGATCTCGGCCTGCTCGCGTCGTTCGGCATCGCCGACGTCACGGTGCGCCGGCGCGTGCGCGTCGCCGTGTTCTCGACCGGCGACGAGTTGCGCGAGCCCGGCGAACCACTCGGCCGCGGCGCGCTGTACGACAGCAATCGCGGGATGCTGATCGCGATGCTCGAACGGCTGCACGTGGACGCGATCGACCTCGGGATCGTCCGGGACGACCCGGCCGCGCTTGAAGCCGCGTTGCGCGACGCCGTCGCCGCGCAGGCCGATGCGGTCATCACGTCGGGCGGCGTGTCGGTCGGCGAAGCCGACTTCACGCGCGACGTGATGGCGCGGCTCGGCGACGTGACGTTCGCGAGCCTCGCGCTGCGGCCCGGCCGGCCGCTCGCATGCGGCACGCTCGCACGCGCGGCCGACGGCGCCGGACACGCGCTGTTCTTCGGGTTACCCGGCAATCCTGTCGCATCCGCCGTGACGTTCTACGCAATCGTGCGCCCCGCGCTGCTGACGCTGGCCGGCGCACGGACGCCACCGCCGGCCATGTACACGGCACGCAGCACGCAGCCGCTGAAGACGCGTCCCGACCGCACCGAATACCTGCGCGGCATCGCGACGCGCGCCGCCGACGGCCAATGGCACGTCGCACCGGCCGGATCGCAAAGCTCCGCGTCGCTGAGCGGTCTTGCCGCCGCCAACTGTTTCATCGTCCTGGGCCACGATACCGCGGCAGTCGACGCGGGCGCCCCGGTCGACATCCTGCCGCTCGACGGCCTGATCTGAATTCCATTATCGGTATATTTCTACGGGGGCAATTCGCACATGAAGAAACAAATCTCGTCGATCGCCGCGGGGCAGACCGCGAAGGCGCTGATTCTCGTCTACCTGACGTTCAGCGTACCGATCGTGCTGCTCGGCATTCTCGTCGCGTACATCCGCTACGGGATGGTCGAACTGAGCACGATCCTGAGCGCGCTGTTGCTGAACGCGATCCTCGGCTTCGTGCTGCTGTGGATCGCGTGCCACGCGTACAACTGGGTCGCGTCGCGCTTCGGCGGCATCGAGATCGTGCTGTCCGATCCGCCGGAGGAAGCGTGAGCGGCACGCCGCTGATCCGCGCGGCCGACCCGCGCGACGTCGGCGCGATCCTCGCGCTGATGCGCGAGCTGGCCGAGTTCGAGCAGCTCACGGCGCTGTTCGTCGCGACCGAAGCCGATCTGGCCGACGCGCTGTTCGGCGAGCGCCCGGCCGCCGAAGCGCTGGTTGCCGAGCGCGACGGCGCGATCGTCGCGTACGCGCTGTTCTTTCACAACTATTCGACGTTCCTCGGCCGCCGCGGGCTCTATCTCGAGGATCTGTACGTACAGCCGTCGCAGCGCGGCACGGGCCTGGGCACCGCGATGCTGCGTCATCTCGCGGCGCTCGCCGTCGAGCGCCGCTGCGGGCGCTTCGAATGGTCGGTCCTCGACTGGAACCAGCCGGCGATCGATTTCTACGAGAAGATGGGCGCGACCGTGCTGCCGGAGTGGCGCATCGTTCGCGTGACGGGCGACGCGCTCGACACGCTCGCCGCGCAGTGAGCGCGAGCCGGCCGCGCCGGCGATCGCCGCAAAGGAAAACGGGCGCCGCAGCGCCCGTTTTCTCTATCCGACGGCTATCGACGACGTGCGTCACGCGTCGTCCGCATCCGCGCCGTCAGCCCCTTCCGCGCCGAGCAGCCCGGCCGCCGTCTCTCCCGGCAGCGCCTCGACCTGCTTCAACTTGCGGCTCATCACGCGCGTGCGCTGCTCGGCGGACTCGATCGAGCGCGTGACCGTTTCGAGCTGCGCCTTCGTGCGCGCGAGCACGTCTCCGAACTTGCCGAACTCGGTCTTGACCGCGCCGAGCACCTGCCATACCTCGCTCGAGCGCTGCTCGATCGCGAGCGTGCGGAACCCCATCTGCAGGCTGTTCAGCAATGCGGTCAGCGTGGTCGGCCCGGCGACCGTCACGCGATAGTCGCGCTGCAGCAGGTCGGTCAGCCCCGGGCGGCGCAGGATCTCCGCATAGAGCCCCTCGGTCGGCAGGAACAGCAGCGCGAAATCGGTCGTGTGCGGCGGCGCGACATACTTCTCGGCGATCGTGCGCGCCTCCATCCGCACCCGCGCCTCGAGCGCACGCGCCGCTTCCTCGACGGCCACCGCATCGGCACGCTCCTGCGCGTCGATCAGCCGCTCGTAGTCTTCGCGCGGGAATTTCGCGTCGATCGGCAGCCACACCGGCGGCGCGTCGCGCGTGCCGGCTTCGCGCCCCGGCAGCCGGATCGCGAATTCGACGCGCTCGGTGCTCTTCGGCACCGTCGCGACGTTCTTCGCGTACTGGTCGGGCGTGAGCATCTGTTCGAGCAGCGCCTCGAGCTGCACTTCGCCCCAGGTGCCGCGCGTCTTCACGTTGGTCAGCACCTTTTTCAGGTCGCCGACGCCGGCCGCGAGCGTCTGCATCTCGCCGAGCCCGCGATGGACCTGTTCGAGCCGGTCCGACACGAGCTTGAACGATTCGCCCAGCCGCTGCTCGAGCGTCGCGTGCAGCTTCTCGTCGACGGTGCGGCGCATCTCCTCGAGCTTCGCCGCGTTGTTCGTCTCGATTTCCTTCAGCCGCTGTTCGAGCGTCGCACGCACCTCGCCGATCCGGCGATCGTTCGCCTCGGTCAGTTGCGTGAGCTGCCGGTGCAGCGTGTCGCCGAACAGCCGCAGCGCGCCCGTCTGTTCCTCGCGCGCCTGCTGCGCCTGCCGCTGCAGGCTCTCGCGCATCGCGTCGAACTGCTGCGCATTGCCGGCGACGAGCTTGCCGAGCTGCTGCGCGAAGCCCTCGATCTGGTTGTTCTGCACGGTCGCCACGCTCGTCAGTTGCGCGGCGAGCGTCTGCTGCAACTGGGCGAAGCTGCCGGCCAGCTCCGTACGCGAGCCGCGCGCGCTTTCGACGATCTCGCCGCGCAATTCGCGTTCGAGCCGCTCGACGGCACGCGCCTGCGCATGCGCGGCATCCTCGATCTGATCGCCGAGCACGGCCGCATCGTCGTGGCGGCCGCCGCGCACGAGCGCGACGATCGCCACCGCGAGCGCGACGGCCAGCACGACGACCGCCGCAAGCAACAACGTCATCGTCATGCGCGCGGCTTCCCGATCACGTCAGGGTTGATCGGATTCGGCGGCTGCCCCGCACGCGGCCCCTCGCCCAGCGCGGCGATCAGGTTGTCGGCGGCGAGATTCGCCATCGCGCGGCGGGTCTTTTCGGTCGCGCTCGCGATATGCGGCGTCAGCACGACGTTCGGCACCTCGAGCAGCGCCGGATGCACGGTCGGCTCGCCTTCGTACACGTCGAGGCCGGCCGCGGCGATCGTCCCGTCGCGCAGCGCGGCGGCCAGCGCCGCATCGTCGACGATCCCGCCGCGTGCGATGTTGGTCAGCGTCGCCGTCGGTTTCATCTTCGCGAGCTCGGCCGCGCCGATCGTGTGATGGTTCTCCTTCGTGTATGGCAGCACGAGCACGACATGGTCGGCGCGCGCGAGCAGCGCCTCCTTCGACACGTATTCGGCATTCAGCTCGGCCTCGATCTCGGGCGCGACCCGCGACCGGTTGTGATAGATCACCTGCATCCCGAAGCCGCGCGCACGGCGCGCGAGCGCCTGGCCGATGCGGCCCATGCCGATGACGCCGAGCGTCGAGCCGTAAATGTCGGCGCCGAGGAAACCGTCGTACGCCCACTTCTGCCAGTGACCGGCGCGCAACCAGTGCTCGGATTCGGCGATCCGGCGCGCGGCGGCCATCATCAGCGCCCAGCCGAAATCGGCGGTCGATTCGTTCAGCACGTCAGGCGTGTTGGTGCCGAGCACGTTCGCCGCGTTGAACGCGGCCATGTCGAAGTTGTTGTAGCCGACCGCCATGTTCGCCACGACGCGCAGGCGCGGCGCCGCCGCGAGCGTCGCCGCGCCGACCGGGTCGCCGGCCGTCAGCGCGCCGTCCTTGTCGGCCAGGCGCGCGGCGAGCGCGTCGGGTGCGAGCGCGTCGCCATCGTTCCAGTCAACGTCGAAATACTGCTTGAGCCGTTCGATCACGTCCGGAAAGATCGGACGCGCGACCAGGATCTTCTGCATCGCCATCTCCGCATGCCGCGGGCCGATCGCGGCGCGCATCGCGCCGCCGGGACTGCCCGCGCTTGGTTGAAAGTCGTCAGGTTACGCCGGGAAGAAAATCACCGACGTCAGCAGGAACACGGGCACCAGGATAACGAGCGCCCAGCCGAGGTACGCGAAGAAGCTCGGCATCTTCACGCCGCGCGATTCGGCGATCGCCTTCACCATGAAGTTCGGCGCGTTGCCGATGTAACTGTTCGCGCCCATGAACACCGCACCGGCGGAAATCGCGGCGAGCGTCGACGCGCCGGCCGTCATCAGCGTCTGGGCGTCGCCGCCCGCGAGGTTGAAGAACACGAGATAGGTCGGCGCGTTGTCGAGGAACGACGACAGGATGCCCGTCGCCCAGAAGTACATCGCGTCGATCGGCTTGCCGTCGGCCCCCGTGACGAGATGGACGATCTGCGCGAACGCGCCGTCCGCGCCCGCGCGCAGGATCACGATCACCGGCGCGATCGTCACGAAGATGCCCGCGAACAGCTTCGCGACCTCCTCGATCGGCGCCCAGTTGAACGCGTTGCCTTCACGTGCGGAACGCGGCGTCAGCGCGAGCGACGCGAGCGTCACCGCCACGAGCGCGACGTCGCGCACGAGATTCTGCAGCGCGACGTGCGTACCCCACACGTCGAACGCGATGCCCGGCTTCCATACGCCGCTCATCAGCACGAGTGCGATCACGGCCGCCAGCAGCACGAAGTTGATCTTGCCGTCGATCGACAGCGCCGCGCCGTCGGGCGTCGGATCGAGCACGGCCGGCCGCTCCTCGCCGCCCTTCCGGTAGAAGTACGTATCGAGCGCGAAGAACAGCGTCAGCAGCACCACGCAGATGAACAGCATCGGCAGCGCGAGATGCGTGGTCGTCCAGAAAAAGCTCACGCCGTTCAGGAAGCCGAGGAACAGCGGCGGATCGCCGAGCGGCGACAGCGAGCCGCCCGCGTTCGCGACGAGGAAGATGAAGAAGATCACCACGTGCACGACGTGCTTGCGGTTGTCGTTGGCGCGCAGCAGCGGCCGGATCAGCAGCATCGCGGCGCCCGTCGTGCCCATCACGCTCGCGAGCAGCGTGCCGAGCGCGAGGATCGCCGTATTCAGCTTCGGCGAGCCATGCAGGTTGCCGTTCACGCAGATGCCGCCCGCGACCGTGTAGAGCGCGGTGAGCAGCACGATGAACGGAATGTATTCCTCGAGCAACGCATGCACGAGCGTGCCGAACGCGGCGCCGGCGCCGAACGCGACGGCGAACGGCGCGAGGAACACGATCGCCCAGCCGGCTGCGATCTTGCCGAAGTGGTGATGCCAGAACACAGGGGCGACGAGCGGGAACAGCGCGATGGACAGCAGGATCCCGGCGAACGGGATGCCCCAGAGCGCGGACAGCGTGGCTCCGTCGAGCGTGGCGGCCGATGCGAGCGCGGGCGCGGCGCCAAGCGCGATTCCCGACGCCATGCCCGCCCAGGCGGCATGTCGTTTCATGCAGAACTTCCTTGTTCGAGTAGCGATGGATGCGGCGGGTGCGTCATGCGCCCCGTACGACGATCGCGTGCACGCGGTACGGGCCGTGCGCGCCCAGAATGATCGTTTGCTCGATGTCGCCCGTGCGCGACGGGCCCGACACGAAATTGACCGCACGCGGCAGCTCGCCGCGCTCCGCGCGAATCAGCGCGAACGCGTCTTCATGACCGGCGACGATGCGCGACGCCGGCACGATCGCGATGTGGGTTTCCGGTAGCAGGCCGGCCGATGCATAAGTGTCGGGGCCGGACAGCAATACCAGCGACCCCGTTTCGGCGGTCGCGCAAAAGCAGCCGGTCAAGCCGACGAGATCGCCGTCGCGCGGCTTGCGGCACTCGACCGACAGGCCGGCGCCCGCCCAGTCGAAATCGGCCAGCGTGCGCCATGCGACGGCCTGCGTCGGCAGACCATGAGCGGCAAGATAACGGGCGGCGGCGGCAGGCACGTCGGCCAGCGTCGCGACTTCGTCGACCGTGGTCGACAGGCGTGCAGCCTCGTCGACGAAAGCGGCGACGAGATCGGCCGGCGCCGGCGGGCGCGGGCCCTGCGGATGACGGGCGAGATAGTCGGCGACGCCGTCGCGCTCCGCTGCATCGGGTTCGGCCGCGCGCCCCTGCGCCGCGCGAATGCGCGCGAGGATCTGGCGACGGGCAGCGGAAGTGTCCATGAACGGTCCTCGTGACGTTGGCGTGCAATACGTCGGATTATACCGGCCGCCCCTGCCGCGACGCACCTTCGGCCGAACGGCCAAAGCCTACTTCGACGCGTCTTCCTCGACCGGCTGCGCGATGCCGAAGACCTGCCGCAGGTACGCGAGATACGCCTTGTCGTCGCACATGCTCTTGCCAGGCGAATCGGACAGCTTCGCGACCGGCTGGCCGTTGCAGCGGACCATCTTGATGACGATCTGCAGCGGCACGTAGCCGAGATCGTTGGTGAGGTTGGTGCCGACGCCGAACGCGAGCTTGCAGCGGCCGCGGAACCGTTCGTACAGCTGCATGACCTTCGGAATGTCGAGCGCGTCGGAGAACACGAGCACCTTGGTGCGCGGGTCGCATCGGTTCGCCTCGTAATGGAGCAGCATCCGCTCGCCCCAGTCGAACGGATCGCCCGAATCGTGGCGCGCGCCGTCGAACAGCTTGCAGAAGTACATGTCGAAGTCGTTCAGGAACGCGTCCATGCCGTAGACGTCCGACAGCGCGATACCGAGATCGCCGCGATATTCCTTCGCCCACATCTCGAAGCCGTAGATCTGCGAATCGCGCAGCCGCGGGCCCAGCGCCTGGCACGCCTGCAGGTATTCGTGCGCCATCGTGCCGAGCGGCGTGATGTCGTGCTTCATCGCGTACAGCACGTTGCTCGTGCCCGCGAACTGCGGGCCGAGCCCGTCGCGCAGCGTGAGCGCGACTTCCTCGTGCCAGACCTTCGAGAAGCGCCGGCGCGTGCCGTAGTCGGCGATCTTGCAGTCGGCGAATTCGGGCTTCGCGCCGAGCAGCTTGATCTTCTCGCGCAGCCGCTCGCGGCCTTCGCGATAGTCGGGCTCGCGCTGCGTGTTGCGGAAATAGACTTCGTTGACGATCGCGAGCACCGGAATCTCGAACAGGATCGTATGCAGCCACGGGCCCTCGATCACGATGTCGATCTCGCCGTTGCCCTTCGGCGACGACGTGATCGAGATGTACTTCTCGTTCAGGTGGAACAGCGCGAGGAAATCGACGAAGTCGCTCTTGATGAAGCGCATGCGCCGCAGGTAGTCGAGTTCGACGTCGGAAAAGCGCAGCGAGCACAGGCCGCGCACCTCGTCGCGAATCTCGTCGATGTACGGGACGAGATCGACGCCGGGCGTGCGGCACCGGAAACGGTATTCGACGTTTGCGGCGGGGAAGTGATGCAGGACGACCTGCATCATCGTGAACTTGTAGAGATCCGTGTCGAGCAGCGAAGTGATGATCATGATGACGGCAGCGCCAATATCGTGACCGGCCCCGGCGCACCGCGCGCCGCCCGGTCTGTCGGTCATGTTACCCGAATGCGTGCCGGACCATCGTGAAACCGCCCCGCCGGCTCGCGCTTCGCGCCGCCGGTGCGTGTGCGGGTATCCGCGTTGCGCACCCCATAAACTAATCACGAAACGATATAAGCCGGATAGCCGACCACGACATGCGGGTTTTGCGCTTCAGTTACAATGCCGCTTTTGGCGCAAACGCCACCCCATATACCGCCAAGCAGGAGCGTTTTAATGACTCACGTTGTGACCGAAGGCTGCATCAAGTGCAAATACACGGATTGCGTGGATGTGTGCCCGGTGGATTGCTTCCGTGAAGGTCCCAACTTTCTCGCCATCGATCCGGACGAGTGCATCGACTGCGCCGTGTGCGTCGCCGAATGCCCGACCAATGCGATCTATGCCGAAGAAGACGTTCCGGGCGACCAGCAGCAGTTCACCGAGCTGAACGCCGAGCTGGCGAAGAACTGGCCGTCGATCACGAAGACCAAGCCGGCGCCCGCCGACGCGGACGAGTGGAAGGACGTGCAGGACAAGCTGCACCTGCTCGAGCGCTGATCGCGCGGCGGCCGCAAAAAATTTTTATGTGTCGCGGCTCCAAAGTATTGACAGGTTAGCGAACACTCCATACAATCTCGTTTCTCTGCTGTTGTTGTTTGTTCCCCGATAGCTCAGTCGGTAGAGCGCCGGACTGTTAATCCGTAGGTCCCTGGTTCGAGCCCAGGTCGGGGAGCCAAAAACGCAAAGGCCCGTTGAAAGTGGACAGGTTTTTTGTTGGAAAGCACAACACGCAGATGTACCGATTTATTCCCCGATAGCTCAGTCGGTAGAGCGCCGGACTGTTAATCCGTAGGTCCCTGGTTCGAGCCCAGGTCGGGGAGCCAAATAGCGAAAGGCCCGTCATTCGACGGGCCTTTTGTTTTTCCGGCCACCGTTCCGTCTTTCTGCTTTTCGTGGCCCGGCCATGCGCATGCTAGAGTCTCTGTCCCGCATTCGCATCCTCCGGTTCCGTCGATGAAGCATCGCCTCCTCCGTTTCGCCCCCGTCGCCCTCCTGCTCTCCGCCTTCGCCGCCGCACCGCTCGCGCACGCGGAGGAAGTCGGCAGCGTCAACACCCATTTCCGCGTCACGGGTTCCGACCGCGTGGTCGTCGAGGCCTATGACGATCCGGTCGTGAACGGCGTGACCTGCTACGTGTCGCGCGCCCGCACCGGCGGCATCAAGGGTACGCTCGGCGTCGCCGAGGATCCGAGCGAAGCGTCGATCGCGTGCCGGCAGGTCGGCCCGATCAGCTTCAAGGAGCCGCTCAAGCAGCAGGCCGACGTGTTCAGCGAACGCATGTCGTTCATCTTCAAGACGCTGCACGTCGTGCGCGTGGTCGACAAGAAACGCAACACGATCGTCTACCTGACCTACAGCGACCGTATCGTCAGCGGCAGCCCGAAGAACGCCGTCACCGCGGTGCCGATGCCGGCCGGCACGACGATTCCGCTCAAGTAAGCCCGCACCCGCCGGGCGCGCGAGCGATACACTGTCGGTTCGACCGCTCCCGCGCCCGATCATGCCCGCCACCCGCCTTCCCGATTCCGCACGCTACTGGCGCACGCCGCTCGTGCCGGACGCGGATCTGCTCACGGCCACCTACCGCGATCACGCGTTCGCGCCCCACTGGCACGACGCGTACACGATCCCGGTGATTCTCGAAGGCGCGGAACGCTTCACCTACCGCGGCACCGGTTATGTCGCCGAGACAGGCACCGTGCCCGTGATCAATCCCGGCGAAGTGCATACGGGCTCGCGTGCCGCCGACGAAGGCTGGTGCTATCGCGTCAGCTACATGCCGGTCGAATTCATCCGCGAACTCGCGAGCGCGATCGCGGGCCGCCCGCAGGATGCACCGTGGTTCGCCCCCGGCGTGATTCGCGACGCCGATCTCGCGGCGCGGCTCACGCGGGCGCACCGGATGCTGGAAGCCGGCAGCGAGCGCGCGCTGTCGTCGCATGCGCGTGCGCCCGGGCAGCCGGTAGACGATCCGGCGGCCGGCGATCCGCGCCCGTACGATCCGCTCGCCGCCGAAACGGCAATGCTCGACGCGCTGTCGACGCTGATCGCGCGCCACGCCGACGCGCGGCCGCGACCGGCGCCGCTCGCGGCCGACGAACCGCGCGTCGACGCGATGCGCGAGCGGCTCGCCGCCGATCTGACGAGCACGGTGACGCTCCACGACGTCGCACAGGCGGCCGGCCTGTCACCGTTTCACGCGGCGCGCCTGTTCACGCGCACGACCGGCATGCCGCCGCATGCGTGGCGCAACCAGTTGCGGCTGCAGCGTGCGCTGGCGCCGCTGCGCGCGGGCGTGCCGGTCGCCGATGTCGCGGCGGCCAGCGGCTTCGTCGACCAGAGCCACTTCACGCGGCATTTCAAACGGATGTTCGGCGTGCCACCCGGGCGCTGGCAGGCAAGCTGACGCGCGGCTTCCCGCAGCCGGCCACCACGCTGCAACTCGCTCCGGCCCTCACTCGGGCACCGGCCCCGCTTCGGCGAGCGCAAGAACATACAAGCCGGCCCGCCAGCGGCCCGCTATCCTCCCGCTCATGGAGGAGCGCTTCTTGAACAACACACCCGCATCGCCCCCGCGCCGCCCGCTCAACGAATGGCTCGACGGCGCGCGCGACACGATTCCGATGATGATCGGCGCCGCACCGTTCGGCGTGATTTTCGGCACGCTCGTCGGCGGCGGCCCGCTCGCCGCATGGCACGGCGCACTGATGTCGCTCGCCGTGTTCGCGGGCTCCGCGCAGTTCATCGCACTCGGCCTGATCGCCGGCAGCGCGAGCTTCGTCGTGGTGCTTGCCACGACGCTGATCGTGAACCTGCGCCACCTGTTGTACAGCGCGACGCTCGCGCCCTATGTCGCGCACCTGCCGCTGCGCTGGCGCGCGACGCTCGGCGCGCTGATGACCGACGAAGTGTTCGCGGTCGCCTACGGGCACTACCGGCACCACCCGCCCGGCACGATCGGCCCCCACTACTTCTTCGGCTCCGGGCTCGCGATGTACCTGAACTGGCAGGTCTGGACGCTCGCGGGCATCGGCTTCGGCACGGCGTTCCCCGGCCTGCAGTCGCTCGGCCTCGATTTCGCGATGGCGGCGACGTTCATCGCGATCGTCGTCCCGCAGCTCGGCACGCTGCGCTATTTCGCGGCGGCCGCCACGGCCGGCACGCTCGCGTACTTCTGGCAGAGTTGGCCGTACAAGCTCGGGCTGCTCGGCGCGGTCGCCGCCGGCGTCGCGATCGGCGTCGTGCTCACGCTGCGGCACGATCGCACGCGCGCCCGCTCTCGCCCGGAGGCCGCATCGTGAGCTACGCGCTGTTGATCCTCGGCATGGCCGTCATCACGTACGCGATCCGCTCGACGCTGTTCCTGTTCGGCGAGCGGCTGACGTTCCCGCCGCTCGTGCGCACCGCGCTCGGCTTCGTGCCGGTCACCGTGCTGACCGCGATCATCGTGCCGATGACCGTCTCGCCGCATGGCGGCACGGCCGAACTGACGTGGCGGAATCCGCAGCTCGTCGGCGCGCTCGCGGCCGTACTCGTGTCGGCCGCGACCCGCCGCCCGCTCGTGACGATCGCCGTCGGGCTCGGCGTGTTCTTCCTGTGGCAAGGGGTCGTCCTCCCGCACTGGCCGCCGGCCTGAGCGCACGCTCCACCGCGCGCGCTCAAGTTTCCGCCCGGCGCGCCGATATAGGAGAGGAAGACCCGCCACCGGCCCCGGCGCGCACCGGTCAGTCGACGCTGCGCCCGCTCCGGTGCGCCGTGCCGGCGCCGGCTTGCGCGGGCCGCCATCGAGACGATTCATGGGCCAGATCACCCTTTCCCTCAAGGACGACACGCTCGAGTCCCTGCGCAAGGACTACGACGCGTTCGTGCGCGTGTCGCTGAAACTCGACCCGCAATTCGCGACGCCGTCGTTCGAGGATTTCCTGCGCGCGAAGCTGCTCGACAACATGGTGCCGCTGACCGAGCACGCCGTGCAGCGAATGCTGCAGGGCGGCCAGTACGCGTGGGCCAAGCGCACGCTCGACAAGGAATTCCCGGACGTCGTCGCGATCCTGATGCGGCAGGCCGGCGAATTCGGCTTCGGCTTCGCGTCGCGCTCCGAATGGACGCCCGACGAACTCGCGAAGGCGTGCCGCGACTGGGCGAAGGCGATCGTCGCCGAAGCGCAGGGCGACGCGTCGCTGATCGACCCGCTCGCGTCGCAGATCAAGGGCGCGGCGCAGGACATCCAGACGCTCGAGGAACTGATGCAGACGCCTGCGTGGCGGCTCGCGGAATCGCTGCGGCAGCGGATCTACGAGGCCAAGCTCGCGTGCGAGATGAGCGTCGGCAGCACCGCGCGCGACAAGCTCGGCGAACTACGCGGGCTGCTGCGGCTCGGGCTCGCGCACGGCTCGTTCCAGAAGCAGGAAGCGCAGCAGATCATGGAATACCTGCGGCTGCTGAAACCGGAGATCTTCGTCGAGGAACCGTACGACGTCTTCGCGCGGCTCGCCGCGTGGCTGCGCAGCGTGTTCACGCCTGCCGCGGTGCGGCCGGCCCAGGGGCAGGGGCAAGGCCAGCGCCGGCCGTAAGCGCGTCCCGCCGACCGTCTTACTTACCCCACGAAAACGGCCCGGCTCGCGCGAAGCGAACCGGGCCGCCGGACGATCGCCCGTCGCGACGCGTCGTCCGAAGGCGAGCATCGCGACGGCGCCGCGCACCGCTTACTGCGTGGCGCCCTGGGCCGATGCACCGCCCTGCGTGCCGACCGATGCGCCGCCCTCGGTCGCGTCGTCGGCCTTCGCCTTCGCCTTGGCCGAACCCGCATGGCTCTTGGCCGACTTCGCCGCATGCTTCGTGTGCTTCTTGGTCGAATGGACGGCCGACGACGTCGTGTCCTTCGCGCCATCGGCTGCCGCGCCGACCGCATCGGTCGCACCGGTCGTCGCATTGCCCGACGCGTTCGCGCCGGCACCACCCTGCATGCCTGCACCGGCACCTGCCGCCGGCGTCTGCGCCTGCACGCCGGCACCGGCCGCGCCTTGCGTGGTCCCGCCCGTCTGGGCGAATGCGGCCGAAGTGGCGAACGCCGTCAGCGCGGCACCGATCAGCATCGTACGAATCTTGGACATGGCAATTCTCCTCAAGAAGTTGTGCGCCCGGACCACGGCGATGCGGTCCGTTGCATGCCCCGCCGCAACACGCGGCAGGTACGACAGAAGACCGGCGGCCCGCGCGACCGGTTCGCGAATCTCTCAGACTGTTACCCACCGTTTCATTTGCTGACGAATCGCTCACAGTCCTTTACATCCGCCGGCGACGACCCCGCGCTCGCGTGCCGACGCGCGGTGCCGTATGATGCGGAGCGTTTCCTTCCGCGCGTTGCGCACCTTCCTCGTCATGCCCAATCTGGATTTCACGCTGACCGGCGAATACGTCGAGTTGCACAACCTGCTCAAGATCACCGGTCTCGCGGACAGCGGCGGCACCGCGAAGCTGATCGTCGCGTCCGGCGCCGTGAAGGTCGACGGCGCGGTCGAGCTTCGCAAGACCTGCAAGATCCGCGCGGGCCAGGTCGTGCTGCTCGGCGACACGCGCATCGCGGTACGCGAAGCGTAGCGACCGCGGCGGTTCCCCTGCCCGTGACATGGCCATCGGCGCACGCGTTCGACACGGTACGCATAAAGCCGTAAGCTAGCCGTCTCTCAAAATAAATACACAGAGCGCGGGCCCGCACCCGCGCGAGCGCCCATTCCATGTCGCATTCCGGTCTCACGCGGACGGCCGCCGCGCCGCCGTCCCTGTCCAGTCATGCCGCCGATACCGCGCGCCTCGCCGCGCCGCTCGCGATCGCGCAACTTTCCCAGATGGCGATGAGCGTCACCGACACGGTGCTGCTCGGTTCGCTCGGCCCCGATTCGCTCGCGGCGGGCGGGCTCGGCGCGAACTTCTTCTTCGTGATCGTGACGATCCTGCAAGGCGTGCTGTCGTCGGTCAGCGTGAGCGTCGCACATGCGCGCGGCGCGCAGGCCGAGGACCGCGTGCCGCACATCTACTGGACCGGCTTCGCGCTGTCCGTGCTGCTCGCGATTCCGGCCATCGTCGCGCTGTCGCTCGCCGAACCGATCCTGCTGATGTTCCACGAGCCGCCGCTGCTCGCGCATCACGTCGGCGAATACACGGGCATCCTGCGCTTCGCGGCGCTCGGCAGCCTGATCGGCGTCGGGCTGATGCGCGCGTTCCTGCCGGCGATCGGCGCCGCGCGACGGCTGCTGTGGGTGTCGATCGGCGGCGTCGGCGTCAACGGCGTGCTGAACTACGGGCTGATCCACGGCGCATTCGGGCTGCCGCGCCTCGGCTTTCTCGGCTCGGCCGTCGCGACGACGATCACGATCTGGCTCACCGCGCTCGCGCTGATCTGGCTGCTGCACGGCCGGCAGCGCTTTCGCCATTTCGTGACCGCCGCGCGCCCGAAGCTGCCCGTGATGGGCGAGTTGATCGGCATCGGCTGGCCGGTCGCGATCACGTATGGCGTCGAATCGACGCTCTTTCTCGCCACCGGCCTCACGGTCGGCGTGCTGGGCGCGACGTCGCTCGCCGCGCACCAGATCGCACTGAACGTCGCGTCGGTGTCGTTCATGGTGCCGCTCGCGATCGGCCAGGCGGCGAACGTGCGCGTCGGCTACTGGGTCGGCGCGGGCTCGCCCGTCGCCGCGCGGCACGCGGGCTTCGTCGCGCTCGCGCTCGGCGTCGGCTTCATGTCGCTGTCGGGCCTCGTGATGATCGTCGCGCCGCATACGATCGTCGGCCTGTACCTGCACCTCGACGATCCGGCCAATGCGGCGACGGTATCGCTCGCCGCGTCGCTGCTCGGCATCGCCGCGGTGTTCCAGATCGTCGACGGGATGCAGACCGTCGCGTCGGGTGCGCTGCGCGGCCTGAAGGACACGCGCATCCCGATGCTCGCCGCGACCTTCGGCTACTGGGGCATCGGCTTCCCGACCGGCTACTGGTTCGCGTTCCACGCCGGCCTGGGCGCGCGCGGCCTGTGGTGGGGGCTCGCGGCCGGCCTCGCGAGCGTTGCCGCGCTGATGGCCTGGCGCTTTCACCGCAAGACCACCTCGCTCATCGCGGCGGCGCGCTAGCGCCTGTTTGCGCGCGCAACGCGCCCTGGGCGCGACACGACACGAAATCGCGGCCGGCGCTATCCTTGTCGGCTGAGCACCTCGAGACGCCGCGCAAGCGGCGCGACTGCCTCACGATACGTCTGATTACGTCTGACGCCGCGCGACGACGCGCGGCCTTTCCCCTTTCCAGGAGGAGTGCATCATGAACGAAGCAGTTCGGATGGAACGCGACACGTTCGGCGAGATCGCCGTGCCGGCCGATCGGCTCTGGGGCGCGCAGACCGAGCGCTCGCTGCAGAATTTCCGGATCTCGACGGAGAAGCAGTCGCCCGAGCTGATCCACGCGCTCGCGATCGTCAAGCGCGCCGCGGCGGCCGTCAACCAGTCGCTCGGCGTGCTCGCCGACGACAAGGCACACGCGATCATCGCGGCCGCCGACGAGATCATCGCCGGCAAGCATCCGCGCGAATTCCCGCTCGCGGTGTGGCAGACGGGCTCCGGCACGCAGACCAACATGAACCTCAACGAGGTGATCGCGAACCGCGCGAGCGAGCTGATGGGCGGCGAGCGCGGCGAGGCGCGCAAGGTTCATCCGAACGACGACGTGAACCGCGGCCAGTCGTCAAACGACGTGTTCCCGACCGCGATGCACATCGCGGCCGCGTATGCGATCGTCAACCACCTGCTGCCGGCGCTGCGCACGCTGCGCGCGACGCTCGACGCGAAGTCGAAGGCATTCGCCGACATCGTGAAGATCGGCCGCACGCACCTGCAGGACGCGACGCCGCTCACGCTCGGCCAGGAGTTCTCCGGCTATGTCGCGCAGCTCGACCAGGGCATCCGTCACGTCGAATCGGCGCTGCCGCACCTGTACGAGCTCGCGCTCGGCGGCACCGCGGTCGGCACGGGGCTGAACGCGCATCCGGCGTTCGCGGTGCGCGTGGCCGACGAGATCGGCCGTCTGACGAAGCTGCCGTTCGTGACCGCGCCGAGCAAGTTCGAGGTGATGGCGGCCGCCGACGCGCTGGTGTTCGCGCACGGCGCGCTGAAGACGGTCGCGGCGAGCCTGATGAAGATCGCGAACGACGTGCGTTGGCTCGCGAGCGGGCCGCGCTGCGGGCTGGGCGAGCTGTCGATTCCGGAAAACGAGCCGGGCAGCTCGATCATGCCGGGCAAGGTGAATCCGACGCAGTCGGAAGCCGTGACGATGCTGTGCTGCCAGGTGTTCGGCAACGACGTCGCGGTCAACGTCGGCGGCGCGAGCGGCAATTTCGAGCTGAACGTGTTCCGGCCGATGATCGCGCACAACGTGCTGCAGTCGGTGCGGCTGCTCGCCGACGGCGCGCAGAGCTTCAACGATCACTGCGCGGTGGGCATCGAGCCGAACCGTTCGCGGATCGACCTGCTGCTGAACGAATCGCTGATGCTCGTGACGGCGCTCAATCCGCACATCGGCTACGACAAGTCCGCGCAGATCGCGAAGAAGGCGCACAAGGAAGGCACGACGCTGAAGGCGGCCGCGCTCGCGCTCGGCTACCTGACGGAAGCGGAATTCGATGCGTGGGTACGCCCCGAGCAGATGATCGGGACGCGGTAACGGCGGGACGGCGGAACGACGGGCGCGGCGCGACGAGCGCGGCGCCCGCGGCACTCAGACGGTGCCCTTCGCGACTTCTTCCGGCTTCATCTCGACGATCTTGTCGAGCGCGGCCCGCACGTCGGCCGCATATTTCGCCAGTACCCGCTGCTCGTCGGTTTCCGGCACGAACGGCGGTACCGGCACCGGGTTGCCGTTCTCGTCGACCGCGACGAACACGACGAGGCAATCGGTCGTCTGACGCAACACGCCGCCCTTCGGATCGCCCGCGTGCACCGACACATGGATGTGCATGCTGGTACGGCCCGTCGCCACGACGCGCGCCTTCAGCTCGACCAGATTGCCGACCAGGATCGGACGCTGGAAGCGGATGTTGCCGACGCTGACCGTCACGCAATAGCGGCTCGACCAGACCGCCGCGCACGCATACGCGACTTCGTCGATCCACTTCATCAGCGCGCCGCCGTGCACCTTGCCGCCGAAGTTCACGGACGAAGGCTCGGCAAGGAAGCGGAATACGGTTTCGGTGCGGTCGAGGGCGGCCGGCACGGGGGACGGTTGGGGCATTGTTCTGGCTCCAGGCGGCAGGGGCGCTGTGATGGGGCCATTATACGTTGCACTGCGGCAATGCGTCGCGGCGGGCCCCGTGTGGCGGGGCTGCGGCGGCCATACCGACCGCGCGCGAACGTCAGCGGCGCACGGTGATGCCCTGGTCGATCGTCCCGTACATCTCGATACTGCCGCCGCGCGCTCCGGTCGCGCCCGCGCCACCGGGCGCACAGGCCGCGCAGAGGAGCGCGGCCGCCAACACACAGAAAATCGTCTTCATCTTCGCATCGCGTCACATGCGGCGGCCCGCTGCCGCCGCGTCCGGCCATTCTACGCGTGCCCTGCAACCGCCCGCGGCCGGTCCGCGCAGCGGCGCCGCCGCTGCGTTCGACATTTCATCCGAAAGCGAAACATCGAATGCGGGCACCGACTACACTGCCCCTCATCCCGCTCGACGAGACACGACGATGACCGATCAAGACGACCACCATTTTCCGGGCCTGAGCCGCATCGGCGCGCTGCTCGCCGATCCCGGCCGCGCCGCGATGCTGTGGGTGCTGATGGACGGCAGCGCGCGCCCGGCCGGCGAACTGACGATGATCGCGGGGCTGTCGCCGTCCGCGGCCAGCGCGCACCTCGCGCGCCTGACCGAAGGCGGCCTGCTGGCCCTCGACGTGCGCGGCCGGCATCGCTACTACCGCATTGCATCGGCCGACATCGCGGCCTCGCTCGAAGCGATGGCCAACGTCGCCCGCGCGGCCGCGCCGCATCGCCCGGTTCCGCCGCCGTCGCGCGCGGTCCCGGCCGAACTGCGCTATGCACGCACCTGCTACGACCACATGGCCGGCGAGCTCGCGGTGCGCATCTTCGACGGCCTCACCGCGCGCGGCTGGCTGCTCGCAAACGGCGACGCGATCGAGACCACCGAGCTCGGCACGCAGGCGCTCGCGCAATGGGGCATCGACGTCGCGCAGCAGCGCATGCGCCGGCGCCGCTTCGCGTGCGGCTGTCTCGACTGGAGCGAGCGGCGCTCGCACCTCGGCGGCGCACTCGGCGCGGCGCTGCTCGATAGCTTCTGTTCACATGGCTGGATCGAGCGTGCTGCCCGGCCGCGCGTGCTGCGCGTCACGGTGCGCGGGCAGCAGGTTTTCGATGCGTGGCTTACGTCCGCTTGACGCCGGCATTGCAACTGCACGACAACGGCGCGCGATGGAGAGGTTTTGTTACATCGCGTGCCACTCGACTTACAAAACACCGTGCCTTGAAACAGGCCAAGCGGATATTGTGAACTCGACGGCACGAATCGGCGCGCCGCCATCACGACAATGACGCTCACCATGGCCACCCTGTTCACGCTCAAGCGCACCGCCCGCTGCACGCTGCTCGCGTTCGTCGCGCTTGCGGCGCTGCCGCCCGCCTTCGCGCAATCGGTCGACGCGCCGCCGAATATGGCCGCGGCACGGCAACCGGGCGGCGATCCGCCCGGCCGCGTCGCGCGGCTCAATTACCTGTCGGGCGCCGTGACGACCGAACCGGCCGGCACCGATACGTGGTCGTATGCGGCGGTCAACCGGCCGCTGACGACCGGCGACCAACTCTGGAACGATGCCGGCGCGCGCTCGGAACTGCACGTCGGCTCGACCGCGGTGCGGCTCGGCGAATCGACGAGCCTGTCGGTGCTGAACCTCGACGATACGACGACGCAGCTGAAAGTGGGGCTCGGCACCGTGTCGACACACGTGCGCGATCTGCCGGCCGGCGGATCGTACGAAATCGACACGCCGAATCTCGCGCTCGGCATCACGGGCCCGGGCGACTATCGCGTCGATGTCGCGCCGAACGGCGCGAGCACGACGGTGACGGTGCGCAGCGGCAGCGCGACCGTCTACGGCAGCAACGGACAGTATCCGCTGTCGCCCGGCCAGCAGGTCGTGTTCACGGGCACCGACCTGCAGGTCGTGCAGCAATCGGCCGCACCGGCCCCCGACGCGCTCGACCAGTGGGCCGCCAGCCGCGACGCGGCCGAAGCGCGCTCGGTGTCGGCCCGGTACGTGTCCCGCGACATTCCGGGCTACCAGGATCTCGACGCGAACGGCACATGGCGCGAAACCCCGAATTACGGCGCGGTATGGGTGCCGAACAACACGCCGGCCGACTGGGCGCCGTATCACGACGGTCACTGGATCTGGCAGGCGCCGTGGGGCTGGACCTGGGTCGACGACGCGCCGTGGGGCTTCGCGCCCTATCACTACGGCCGCTGGGCGTACGTCGACGACAGTTGGGCATGGGTGCCCGGCCCGATGGTCGTCAGCCAGCCACCCGTCTACGCGCCGGCGCTCGTCGCGTTCGTGGGCGGCGGTGGCGGCGGCGGTTCCGACTGGAGCGTCGC
The DNA here is from genome assembly GCF_029268935.1 of Burkholderia semiarida. Classification (NCBI taxonomy): domain Bacteria; kingdom Pseudomonadati; phylum Pseudomonadota; class Betaproteobacteria; order Burkholderiales; family Burkholderiaceae; genus Burkholderia; species Burkholderia semiarida. Next base: position 1,407,861 of record NZ_JAHLCL010000007.1, read on the forward strand.
GCTCACGGTCGGTGGCGTGGCCGCGGCCGGCTGCGCATGGTTCGCGCTCGGCCCGGGCGAGGCGTGGCATCCGGGCTGGGGCGGCTGGAGCCCGCACTACTACGACCGCGTCAACCGCAACATCGTGGTGAACAACGTCAACGTGAACAAGACCGTGAACGTGACGAACATCACCAATATCACCAACATCAACAAGACGTACGTGAACTTGCGCGCGCCGCACGCGATCACGGCCGTGCCGGCCGCCGCGTTCGTGCACGGCCAGCCGGTCGCGCACTTCGCGCAGCCCGTCGATCCGCGGCAATGGCGCAACGCGCACGTGATGCCGGGCACGCCCGGCATCGCGCCGGTGCGCCAGAGTTTCACCGGCGGGCTGCGCAATGCCGGCTACCGCCCGCCGGCGGCGATCGCGCAGCACCCGTTCGTGGCGACGCGCAATCCGGCCGTGCCGGCCGCGTATCGCGACCAGGCCGCCGCTCACCTCGCGCAGCAGGGCGGGCGCGTACCGGGGGCCGGTGCGCCCGTCGTGAAGACGAACGTACCGGCCGACTATACGGCTCGCCCGGTCCGCGTGCCGGGCAAGCCGGGCGGCGGCGCATGGGCGATGCACAACGTGCAGCTCGTGAATCCGCACGGCCCGGTCGTGCAGCCGGCCCGCGCGCCGCGCGAAGGCCAGCCGGCCGACGTGCGGGCCGGACAGCCGGGCGCACCGGCGCCGGGCATGCCGAATGTCGCGCGGCCGGCGAACGGCGAAACGCCCAACGCACCGCGTTTCGCCAACGGCGGCACGCCGCAGGCGCCCGGCAATCCGATGCCGCATCAGGCGTTCGCGCCCGGCAATGGCGTCCCGCATCCGCCGGGCGCGAACGACGTTCCGGCGCGGACGGGCGATGCGCACGTAGCGAACGCGCCGTCGCCCGTGTGGATGCAGCCGCACACGCCGATGGCGCATCAGCGCCCTGCTCCGCCTGCCGCGCTACACGCGGCGGGACAGAACGCGCTGTCGCCCGTGCGCAGCGCGGCGCTCCCGCATCCGGACGGCGTGCCGGCTCCGCAGGGTGGGCAATCCGGCGGGCGCAACGAAGCGCCTCGCGCACTGCCGCAACCGCAGTCCGACCATACCGCGCAGATTCCGCAACCACATCCGCGCCCCGATTTCCCGACGCCGGCCCGGCATGCGCAGCCGCAACCGGAGCGGGCCGCCCCCGCGCCGCAACCGCGCCCGGACTTCGCCCAACCGGCGCCCCGTCGCGAAGTCGCGCCGCCGCGCGTGAACGAGTACCGCCCGCCGGCGCCCGCGGTGCACGACATGCCGCGTCCGCAGCCGCAGGCGCCGCGCATGGAGCCGCGGCCGCAACCGGCACCCCGCATGGAACCGCGCCCGCCGATGCCCGCCCCCCGGATGGAAGCACGCCCGCAGCCGGCGCCGCACGTCGAGGCGCCGCGCCCGAGCAGCCCGCCGCCGCAAGGCGGCCACGAAGAGCGGCATCGCCAGTAAGTGCCGCGGACATGAAACAAAAGGCTCGACCGGCTGATACCGGTCGAGCCTTTTTGCGGCGTGCGGATCGATGAAACCGCGCGGCCCCGCCGCGCGATCAGACCGCCATCGGCGCGGTCAGCGGCTCATGGTGGCGATAGCCGACGAGCGAGAAATCGGACGGCTCGATCTGCTCCAGCCATTCCGGCGCATAGACGCCCGTCTTCGCGTACTCGGGCACGCGCTCGGCAATCTCGAGCCGCGGGCTTTCGTACGGGTCGCGCGTGAGCTGCCGTTGCAGCATGTCGAGCTGGTTCTCGTAGATGTGGGCGTCGCCGATGAAATACGTGAACCAGCGCGGCGTGTAGCCCGTCAGCCGGCCGACGAGCGACAGCAGCGCGGCGCCTTCGGTCAGGTTGAACGGCGTGCCGAGGCCGACGTCGTTACTGCGGATGTACAGGCACAGCGAGATTTCGCGCTTCGTCGCGTTCGGCAGGAACTGGTACAGCAGATGGCATGCGGGCAGCGCGATCTGGTCGAGCACGGCCGGATTCCACGCGTGAAACAGGATACGGCGATCGGACGGGTTCTCGATGATCGTGTCCAGGCACTGGCGCAACTGGTCGATCGCCTTGTACAGCAGCACCTTCGACGTGCCGTCCTCATCGAAACGCGTGACGATCCGGAAGCCGCGGCGCGTCGCATCGGCGATCTGCGCGTCGGCGCTCGCGTCGAGCACCTTGTAGCCCGGCCACTGGCGCCATTGCACGCCGTAGACGTCGCCGAGATCGTCCACGCCCTGGCGATACGGGTTCGCGAGCCACTGCGCGTTCTCGTTCGCGTTCGCATCCCACACCTTGCAGCCGAGCGCGCGGAAATCGGCCGCGCTGCGCGATGCGCGCAGGAAGCCGACGAGCTCTCCGATCGCGGACTTGAACGCGAGCTTCTTGGTCGTCACGGCCGGGAAGCCTTGCTGCAGGTCGAAACGCAGCATCGCGCCCGGCATGCTGATGGTGCGGATTCCCGTGCGGTTCTCCTGCCAGGTGCCTGTATCGAGAATGGTACGAACGAGATCGAGATACTGTTTCATGCGGGTTCCTTCGGCCGCGAGGGGCGGCCGCACCCGCCAATTTTAGCAAGCGTGGCGCGGAAGCTCCGGCAACGGCGCCGAAAACCCTGCCAGCGTGTCGCCGCGCTCGCGCATGCCGTGCGCGCACATCAGCCGGTAGAGCGTGACGCGCGACACGCCGAGCTCCCGCGCGGCATCCGCGAAACGGCCGCGATGGCGCAGCAGCGCCTGCTCGATCGCCTGCCGTTCGGCCGCCTCGCGCGCCTCCAGCAGCGACACCGGCGCGAGCGTCGCATAGTCGCTCAGTTCGAGGTCGGTCGCGGTGATCATCCGGCCTTCCGACATCACGATCGCGCGGCGCACGCGATTGATCAGCTCGCGCACGTTGCCGGGCCACGAATAGCCGTACAGCGACGCGACCGCGTCAGGGGAAAAACCGCGCAGGCGGCGATGCGCATCGCCCTTGAAGCGCTCGAGCATGTGGCGCGCGAGCACCTCGATGTCCTTGCCGCGCGCGCGCAGCGGCGGCTCCTCGATCTTCAGCACGCACAGCCGATGAAACAGGTCCTCGCGGAAGCGCCCTTCGCGCAGCGCCGCTTCCATGTCCACGTGCGTCGCGCAGATCACGCGTACGTCGACCGGCACCGACACGTGCGCGCCGAGCCGCTCGATCTTGCCCTCCTGCAGGAAACGCAGCAGGCTCGCCTGGCTTTCGAGCGGCAGATCGCCGATCTCGTCGAGAAACAGCGTGCCGCCGTTGGCGGCCTCGACGCGACCGATCTTGCGCTGGTTCGCCCCGGTGAATGCGCCGCGCTCATAGCCGAACAGTTCGGCCTGCAGCAGCGTCGACGGTATCGCCCCGCAATTGATCGCGATGAACGGCGCCTGCGCGCGCGACGACCGCTCGTGAATCGCGACCGCCGTCAGCTCCTTGCCCGTGCCCGACTCGCCGGAGATGAACACCGGTGCGTCCGTCGCCGCGACACGGCGGATCGTCCTGAATAGCCCGAGCATCGCATCGCAGGTGCCGACCATCTCGCCTTCGGTACGCCCGGCGCCGACGGGCGGCGCGACGGCATCGGTCAGTGCGATCATGCCGTGCGCATGGCCGACGGTCTCGACGATGCGCGCCGTTTCGTACGGCATCGTCACGTAGTCGAAGCAATAGTCGCGGATGAGATGGCGCAGCGTCGCGTCCTGCAACTGGCCGCGCCGCGTCGCCGCGATCCAGCCGATGTGCTGGATGCTCAGGCAGGATTCGAGTTCGCGCAGATCCGACGGCTTGAAGCCCGGCGAAAAATCGAGCAGGCCGGCGGTTGCCACGCCCTGCTGCACGACGCGCCGCACGTCGCGCACGGTCTCGGCAAGATCGACGCGCCAGCCGCATTCGTCGAAATGGCCGCGCAACGCATCGTTCGGTTCGCGCGAATAGTAGATCACGTGCCGCTGATCGGCTCCCATATCCTCACCCCGTTCATCAACCGTCTAACGATTGCCGCACACGTCAGGTCGCGTGCAAAAGGATCGAATCGGGTCAGCCCAAGGTGGCTCGATTCGCCATGCCGATGCGCGGCAACGACAATGCCTCGCATGATGGCGCTTATCTTGCGTCCAGTTATTTTGATCAAACAGCTTGTTACAGGCGCAGAATACGACAAGCCCGTTTCAGCGCCGATGGCGATCCGGCCCAATCGCTCAGGAGGTCGATGCAGATCAATCATCTGCACATAGCGCATGCGCAGGAAGGGTTTCGTCATCAACACACGCGCCGATTTTCATCCTTGAAGCGGGTTGGTTGAATCAGCAATATTCCCGAGCCCCCTCGTTTCAGGCCTGAAACATTTTCAGGCGTTTTCGGCCACAATTCTCAACGCTCGAGCGCGAATCGCAATGGCGGCAATGGTCCCGGTATCGTGGCATGTATTTCGCTGAATACGGAAACGACCGGAGACAGTCACCATGCGAAAAATCCTTTTACTTTCTTTCGTGCCGACGACGCTCCTGCTTTCGGCCGCCGGCCCGCCTGCACCCGCATGCGCGGACGAAGGCATGCGACCGGATCGCGCGATGCTGCTTGTCGAAAATGTGCCGGTCAGGCAGCACGGCAACGGGTTCGGTATCGTGACCGTGTCGGCGCCGCAACCGCTGCCGGCGCGCCAGGCCTCCGTGACGCTGTGGGACGAGATTCCACCGCCGCCCCAGTTGCCGATGCCGGCACCGCAACCGGGCAACATGCAGCATGCGATGGGAGGCAACGCGCGAAGCAATACGCATCCCTGATCATTTTCCGTCTAAATTCAATTAGGATTGCGTATCGAATCGACGATCCGGTCGGACGGGATGCCATCGACCGGAACCGGTATCGCCAATCTCGCGACGCAAAATGTTTTGGTGCTCCGTCCCCCGGCGGGCACTCTTTTTATTCGGACGGCCGCCGTGATGCGGGCATCCCGCGTCGCGGCGCACCGCGCAACACACGCCGATGCCCACGCGGGCAGGCGGAATCCGGCGCGCGCCGCCGTTCCGGTAAAATCGGCCCATTGCATGTTCCCTCTTCCCCGACCTTCATGACGACGTTGACCCTGATCGTCGCGCGTGCCCGCAACGGCATCATCGGCCGCGACAACCAGTTGCCCTGGAAACTTCCCGAGGATCTCGCGTTCTTCAAGCGCACGACGATGGGCGCGCCGATCGTGATGGGCCGCAAGACCCACGAGTCGATCGGCCGGCCGCTGCCCGGCCGCCGCAACATCGTCGTCACGCGCGACGCCACGCGCCGTTTCGAAGGCTGCGACACGGTCACGTCGCTCGCCGACGCGCTGGCGCTCGCCGCGCGCGACGGCGCGCCCGAGGCATTCCTGATCGGCGGCGCGCAACTCTATGCGGAAGGTCTCGCGTTCGCCGACAAGCTGGTCATCACCGAGATCGATGCCGACTTCGACGGCGACGCGTCGTTCCCGGCGCCTCACGCCGCGCACTGGCAGGAAGTCTCGCGCGACGCGCATCAGGCTGCCGCGCCGAACTCGTTCGGCTATGCGTTCGTCGTCTACACACGCAAGCGCGGCTGACGCCTTCTTCCGCACGATGAAAAAACCCGACCGGCTCACGCCGGTCGGGTTTTCGTTGACTGTTGTCGGCCTGCGCCGCGCGCGGCTTACTGCCCCGCGATCGTCATCTGCTCGATCAGCACCGAGCCGGTTTCCTTCGTACCGCGCACGATCGAATCCGCACCGATCGCGACGATATGACGGAACATCTCCTGCAGCGTGCTGGCGACGGTGATTTCCTCGACCGGATACTGGATCACGCCGTTCTCCACCCAGAAACCCGCCGCGCCGCGCGAATAGTCGCCCGTCACGTAGTTCACGCCCTGCCCCATCAGCTCGGTCAGCAGCAGGCCCGTACCGAGCTTCTTCAGCATCGCGTCGAAGTCGTCGCCCGCCTGCGTGTTCGAGCTGCGCAGCGCGAGGTTGTGCGAGCCGCCCGCGTTGCCGGTCGTTTGCGTGCCGAGCTTGCGCGCCGAATAGGTCGACAGGAAGTAGCCCTCCACGACGCCGTCCTTCACGACGCTGCGCGCACGCGTGCGCACGCCTTCCTCGTCGAACGGCGCGCTGCCCATCGCGCGCGGCACGTGCGGATCCTCGACGACCTGGATGTGCGGCGCGAACACCGGCTTGCCGAGGCTGTCGACGAGGAACGACGTCTTGCGGTACAGCGCGCCGCCGCTCACCGCCTGCACGAATGCGCCGAGCAGGCCGGCCGCGAGCGGCGCCTCGAACAGCACGGGCACCTTGCGCGTGTCGAGACGGCGCGCGCCCATCCGCGCGAGCGCGCGTTCGGCCGCGTAGCGGCCCACCGCTTCGGGCGCGGCGAGATCGATCGCGCTGCGCTTCGACGAATACCAGTCGTCGCGCTGCATGTGACGGCCGCTGCCCGCGATCGGTGCGCACGCAATGTAGTGGCGCGAGTACGGGTAGCCGGCGAGGAAGCCGCGCGACGTCGCGAGCACGAACTGCGAGTGCTGCGCCGACACGCTCGCGCCTTCCGAATTGCGAATCTGCGGGCTGACCGCGAACGCGGCGTCTTCCGCGCGGCGCGCGAGCTCGACGGCCTCGTCGGCGCTCAGCGCCCACGGATGGTACAGATCGAGGTCGCGCGGGTCGGTTTCGAGCAGCTCGGCTTCGGCAAGGCCGGCCGCTTCGTCCTCGGCCGTGAAGCGCGCGATGTTGTAGGCGGCGGCGACGGTATCCTTGATCGCGGCCGGCGAGAAGTCCGACGTGCTCGCGTTGCCGCGCTTCTTGCCGATGAACACGGTGACGCCGACCATCTTGTCGCGGTTGTGCTCGATCGTTTCGACTTCGCCGCGGCGCACCGACACCGACAGGCCGTCGCCCTCGGAGATTTCGGTCGCGGCGTCCGTCGCGCCGAGCGCCTTCGCATGGCGAAGGATGTCCGATGCGATTTCCTTGAGCTGGTCCTGCGTGTGCGGGAAATAGCGCGCTTGTACGTCGAGATTGGCTGCCATCGTCTTGGTATCCGGTGGCGGGCGGGCGCCCGCATGGTCAAAATGTTGCGTATCCCGCGATCATAGCAAGGTCCGGGGCCGCGCACAGACAAGCTTGGGGTGTCCGCGCCGCGATACAATGCGGCCCATGACACGCAAAACCCGAATCCAGCCGATCGAACCTGCCGTCGAGGACGACGACCATGGCTACGATCGCCCCAGCAAATCCCAGTTGAAGCGCGAAATGCACGCGCTGCAGGAACTCGGCCAGGCGCTCGTCGACCTGCCGAAGGATGCGCTCAAGCGCATGCCGATGCCCGAGGACCTCGCGGACGCCGTGCGCGAGGCGCGCCGGATCACCGATCACGAAGGCAAGCGCCGCCAGCTTCAGTACGTCGGCCGCGTGATGCGCTCGCTGACCGACGACGAAACGGCCGCGCTGCGCACCGCGCTCGACGCGCAACGCGGCGTGAACAAGGCCGCCACCGCCCGCCTGCACTGGATCGAGCGCACGCGCGAGCAACTGCTCGCGAGCGACGACGCGCTGACCGAATTCCTGCGCCAGCACCCCGACGCCGACATCCAGGAAGGCCGCACGCTGATCCGCAACGCGCGCAAGGAAGCGCAGCAAGGCAAGCCGCCGCGCTATTTCCGCGAGCTGTTCCAATGGATCAAGGCCGCGGGCGGCGCATCCGACAGCGACGACGAAGCGGCCGACGACGCCGGAGACGACCATGACGACGAAGCGTAACCATCCGGACGAGCTCGTGGTCGGCCTCGTGTCGATCAGCGACCGCGCGAGCACGGGGGTTTACGAAGACAAGGGCATCCCGGCGCTGCAGGAATGGCTCGCCGGCGCGCTGGTTTCGCCGTGGCGCGCCGAGACGCGCCTGATCCAGGACGACGCGCCGACGATCTCGGCCACGCTCGCCGAACTGGTCGACGTCGCCGGCTGCGACCTCGTGCTGACGACGGGCGGCACGGGCCCCGCGCGCCGCGACGTGACGCCGGAAGCCACGCTGGCCGCGGCGACGAAGGAAATGCCGGGATTCGGCGAACAGATGCGGCAGATCAGCCTGAATTTCGTGCCGACCGCGATCCTGTCGCGGCAGGTCGCCGTGATCCGCGAAACGGCCGACCATGCGGCGCTGATCATCAACCTGCCCGGCCAGCCGAAGTCGATCCGGGAAACGCTGGAAGGGCTGCGCGACGCCGACGGCAACTCGACCGTGCCCGGCATCTTCGCCGCGGTGCCCTACTGCATCGACCTGATCGGCGGCCCGTATATCGAGACCGACGCCGCGGTGGTCGCGGCGTTCCGGCCGAAAAGCGCGCGGCGCTGAGCGTTTGCCGCGTGCCGGCCTGCTCAGACGGCCGGCACGGAATCGCCTGCCGGCGCCGAGGCGGCCGGAATCAGGAAATGCTCGCGGTAGTACTTCAGCTCGTCGATCGACTCGTGGATATCGGCGAGCGCCGTGTGCATCGCCCGCTTCTGAAAACCCTTGTAGATGGCCGGCTGCCAGCGGCGGCACAGCTCCTTGAGCGTACTGACGTCGAGATTGCGGTAGTGGAAGAACCGCTCGAATTCAGGCATCCAGCGCGCCATGAAGCGGCGGTCCTGGCAAATCGAGTTGCCGCACATCGGCGACTTGCCCGGCGACACGTACTGCGCGAGGAACGCCTGCAGTTGCGCGGCGGCTTCCGCCTCGGTCACGGTCGATGCGCGCACGCGGTCGATCAGCCCCGAACGGCCGTGCGTCGACTTGTTCCAGTCGTCCATCTTCGCGAGCGTCTCGTCGCTCTGGTGGATCGCGAACACCGGGCCCTCGACCGCGATGTCGAGCGTGGAATTGGTCACGACGACCGCGATCTCGATGATGCGGTCGTTATCCGGGTCGAGGCCCGTCATTTCCATGTCGAGCCAGACGAGGTTCAACTCGTTGCGCACGAGCGCGGGCTGGCTGGCGGAAGCGGCGGTATCGGTCATGATTCATCCTGGAAAATGGCGGACCGGGCGCGCCGATGCGGCGCCGCCCGGGCGGCCGGCATCGCGTGAGCGGGGCCGGTCCGCAAGAACATATAATTCTCGCATAGAACCCTTTGGCGCCTTCGATGTCACCCTTTTCGTTCACCCTGCTGTTCGCGATCGCCGTACTCGCGATGGTCGTCACCAAGCTGTGGCTCGCGTCGCGGCAGATCCGCTTCGTCGCCGCGCACCGCAACGGCGTGCCCGCGCAGTTCAGCGCCACCATCCCGCTGACCGCCCACCAGCGCGCGGCCGACTACACGGTCGAGCGCACCCGGCTGACGATGTTCGAGATCGTCGTCAGCGCGGCCGTGCTGGTCGGCCTCACGCTGCTCGGCGGCGTCGGCGCGCTCGACACGCTGCTGACCGGCTGGCTCGGCCGCGGCTACGGGCAGCAGGTCGCCCTCGTCGCCGCGGTGCTCGTGATCACGGGCGTGATCGACGTCCCGTTCGAGTACTACCGCCAGTTCGGCATCGAGCAGCGTTTCGGCTTCAACCGGATGACGAAGCGGCTGTTCTTCACCGACATGCTGAAAAACACGTTGCTCGGCGCCGTGCTCGGCCTGCCGCTGCTGTTCGTCGTGCTGTGGCTGATGAACCAGGCCGGCCACCTGTGGTGGCTGTGGACCTGGATCGTGTGGGTCGCGTTCCAGATGCTCGTGCTGCTGATCTACCCGACCTTCATCGCGCCGCTCTTCAACAAGTTCGAGCCGCTGAAGGACGATGCGCTGCGCGCGCGTATCGAGTCGCTGATGAAGCGCTGCGGCTTCGCGGCCAAGGGCCTGTTCGTGATGGATGGCAGCCGCCGCTCCGCGCACGGCAACGCGTACTTCACGGGTTTCGGCGCATCGAAGCGGATCGTGTTCTTCGACACGCTGCTCGCGCGCCTGTCCGGCCAGGAGATCGAAGCCGTGCTTGCGCACGAACTCGGCCACTTCAAGCGCCGCCACGTGATGAAGCGGATGCTCGTGTCGTTCGTGCTGAGCCTCGTGCTGCTCGCGCTGCTCGGCTGGCTCGCGCAACGCACGTGGTTCTATACGGGGCTCGGCGTCACGCCGTCGCTCGACACCAGCAACGCGGGCGCCGCGCTCGTCCTGTTCTTCCTCGCGATTCCCGTGTTCCTGTTCTTCGCGACGCCGTTCAGCAGCCTCACGTCGCGCAAGCACGAATTCGAGGCCGACGCGTTCGCGGCCAGCCAGACCGACGCGCAGGATCTCGTCAGCGCGCTCGTGAAACTCTACGAAGACAACGCGTCGACGCTCACGCCCGACCCCGTCTACACCGCTTTCTATTACTCGCATCCGCCCGCGTCGCAGCGGATCGACCGCCTGCTGCAGCACGCATGAGCCGGCCGACCTCCCGCAAGCCGGCCGCGCGCGCGTCGGGCGCGCAACGGGCCGAAGGCCGCGTGATCGCGGCGCACGGCCGCCACTACATCGTCGCCCCCGACGACGGCGGCCCGATGCTGCAATGCTTCCCGCGCGGCAAGAAGAGCGACATCGCGGTCGGCGACCGCGTCGCGTACGAACTCGCGTCGGCCGACCAGGGCGTGATCGTCGAGATCGGCGAACGGCGCAACCTGCTGTACCGCTCCGACCAGTTCAAGTCGAAGCTGTTCGCGGCGAACCTCGACCAGTTGCTGATCGTGCTCGCGACCGAGCCCTATTTCAGCGAGGATCTGCTCGGCCGCGCGCTGATCGCGGCCGAAGCGAACGAACTGAAGCCGCTCGTCGTGCTGAACAAGATCGACGTCGAGGCCGCGCTGCCGGTCGCGCGCGAGCGCCTCGCGCCGTACCGCGCGCTCGGCTACGACGTGCTCGAGCTGTCGGTGAAGGGCGCGCCGGACGACGCACGTGCACAACTGATGCCGCACCTCGCCGGGCATTCGACGATCCTGCTCGGCCAGTCCGGGATGGGCAAATCGACGCTCGTGAACCTGCTCGTGCCCGACGCCGAAGCCGCGACCCGCGAGATTTCGGCCGCGCTCAACAGCGGCCGTCACACGACGACGTTCACGCGCCTGTACCCGCTGGAAGGCGGCGGTGCGCTGATCGATTCGCCGGGCTTCCAGGAATTCGGCCTCTACCACCTGACCGAAGGCCGTCTCGAGCGCGCGTTTCCGGAATTCCGGCCGTTGCTCGCGGACTGCCGTTTCTATAATTGTCATCATCTGCACGAGCCCGGCTGCGCGATCCTCGAAGCCGTCGCCGACGGCCGTATCGCGCCGTCGCGGCACGCGCTGTACGCGCAACTCGTGCACGAGGCGAGCCAGATCGTCCGCTGATCGCGCGACGTGCACGACGGCCGGCCGGCGCCACGCCGGCCTTCATCGACAGGAGCCGCGATGCGTTTCAAGGCACCCGACCTCGCGACCGCGCAGCATTGGGCCAACGTGCTCCAGGTGGCCGGCATCGGTTGCGAGCTGCACAACTGCTACGCGACCGGCGCGCTCGGCGGCCTGCCCGCCGACGCGTGCACGCCCGAGCTGTGGCTCGACGACGAACGCGACGATGCACTGGCCCGCCGGCTGCTCGATGCCGCGTCGCACGGCCCGTCGGCCGGCGCGGCACCGTGGCGCTGCCGGCAGTGCGGCGAAGCGCTCGAAGCGCAATTCACCGCGTGCTGGCAATGCGGCGCCGTGCGCGACCCGCTCGACGACTGAACGCACTGCGCCGACCCACAGCAAAAAGGCCGGCATCCAGCCGGCCTTTGTCTTTCATCGGGTACTGCGCTGCGCCGTCACGACACCCAGACGGCGAGCGTCAGCATCAGCAGCAGGATCATCCACAGGATCACCGCGCGCCACACGAGGCCGACTGCCGACTGCAGCGTGCGCGGCGTGCAATCGTCACCAACCGTCAACGGACCGCTGTCGCCGACCGCCAGCGCATCGAGGCTCGACGGTTCCGCGAGCGGCCCGGCGAGACGCGCACCGAGCGCCCCGCTGCCGGCCGCCAGCAGCACGCCGTCGTTCGGGTCGGGCCACTGGCGCGTATGGTTGCGCCATGCATAGATCGCATCCTCGAAATTGCCGACGATCGCGAAGCCGAGCGCCGTCAGTCGGGACGGAATCCAGTCGATCACGAAGAACGCGCGCTGCGCGAACGTCGAGAACGCGGCCGTGCGATCGTCGCCCGGCGTCGACCAGCTGCGCGCGAGGTATTCGGAAATCCGGTACAACACGGCGCCGGCCGGACCGATCGGCAGCACGTACCAGAAGAACACGCCGAAGACGTGCCGATGCGACGCGACGACCGCATGGATCAGCGTATGGCGGACGATTTCGCCGACCGGCATGTCGACCGTGTCGATACCCGTCCACTCATGCAGGATTTCGCGCGCGCGCGGCACGTCGTCGTTGTTGAGCGCGAGATGGATATCGGTGAAGTAGTGGCTGAACTGACGGAAGCCGAGCGTGAAATACACGACGACGACGTTCCATATGAACGCGAGCACGAAGCTCACCTTGTACAACAGGAAATAGACCAGCGCGACGATCAGCACCCACGGCAGCACGACCGCGAGCCATGCGAGGAGCCCGTGCTTCTGCTTGCCGGCGTCGAGGCCATGCGCGACGGTTTCCGCATGAAACTGGAACAGCGCGAACACCGGATTGCTCGGCGACAACGCGCGGACCTGTTCGATGATGAGGGCGAGGAGAACCGAAAAGAAAGTCATGCGTGGCGCCGTCTTCGGAGTTATGTCATTTTTTGCATAACGATAGCACAGCGTCAGCCGCGCATGGCTGCCGGCGCGGTCGCCGGGCAGCCGCTCGCGCGCGCCGGCCGGCGCGCCCGCCTAGCCGGCGGCCAAGAAGCGATACAGATTGCGAAACATGGCGGCAGTTGCGCCCCAGATGAAGTATTGCCCGCCCGCTTCGCCGTTCGGGTAAGGCATGGCAAAAAAACGACGCTCGCCGCCTTCCCACCGAAACACGCGGACCTGATGGTTCGCGGGATTCATCAAGAACGCGAGCGGCACTTCGAAAATCTCGGCGACTTCGAACGTGTCGGCCTGCACGGTGAACGGCGGATGCACGAGGCTGACGACCGGTGTCACGCAGAAGCCCGTGCCGGTCAGGTAGTCGGGCAGCACGCCGAGAATCTCGACGCGTTCGGCGGCCAGCCCGATCTCCTCTTTCGCCTCGCGCAACGCGGTGGCGGTCGCGTCTCGATCGAACGGCTCGCGACGGCCGCCCGGAAAGCTGATCTGTCCGGCATGGTCGTTCAGGTGATCGGCGCGCTGCGTCAGCAGTACGGTGAGGCCCGTCTCGCGTGCGACGAGCGGCATGAGAACGGCCGCACTGCGCGGATCGACGCCTTCCTGCAGCTTCGCCTCGCCGGGCTCGACGCTCCATTCGAGCGTGCGTGCGAAACGTTCGCGCAGGCCGGACGGCGTCATCAGCCGGGAATCGATGACAGGCAGGCCGGCGCCGGTGCCTTCGACCGGCAATACTTCGGGATCGATGATGGGGCGGCGATTCAATGGAGCTCTCGGGTTCGTGTCGTATCGAGCATATTGTCGCGCCAGAATGAAAAAAGCACCCGGTTGGGTGCTTTTTCCTTACAGCTCTTACTCTTGGGAAGCTGCTGCGGCGCGATCCTTCGACACCAGCTTTTCCTTGATACGAGCCGACTTGCCCGAACGCTCGCGCAGGTAGTACAACTTCGCACGACGCACGTCACCGCGACGCTTCACGACGATGCTTGCCAGCAGCGGCGAGTACGTCTGGAACGTACGCTCGACGCCTTCACCCGACGAGATCTTGCGAACGATGAAGTTCGAGTTCAGGCCACGGTTGCGCTTCGCGATGACGACGCCTTCGTAAGCCTGAACGCGCTTGCGGTTACCTTCAACCACGTTCACGTTCACGATCACCGTGTCGCCCGGGGCGAAATCGGGGATCGTCTTGCCGGCGAGCGCGCGCTCGATCTCTTCCTGCTCAAGTTTTGCGATCAGATTCATTACTGACTCCTTATGCCATCGTGTCGGCGTTCGTACCCGCCTGCTTCCAGGCTCGGCCCCGATAGAGGATGGATTCACATCAGGCGCCGCACACGCATGTACGGCACCGCCAATTCCCGCCCGCGCAGCCGCCTCAGGAGGCGTCCTTCGCTTCGCGTGCGAGGTTCGCAAGCCACGCCTCGTCGGCCCGGCTCAACAACTTCTCGCGGCGCGCCCGGGCGATCAGGTCCGGGCGCTTCCGCAACGTATTCCTCAATGCTTCCTGACGCCGCCACTTCTCGATCTCGGCATGATGCCCGCCGAGCAGCACGTCCGGCACGCGCACGCCCTCGTATTCCTCGGGCCGCGTGTAGTGCGGACAATCGAGCAGGCCGTCGGCGAAGCTGTCCTGCACGGCCGACAGCGAATCGTTCAGCACGCCGGGCAGCAGCCGCACGACTGCATCCATCAGCGCCATCGCCGGCAGTTCGCCGCCCGACAGCACGAAATCGCCGAGGCTGATTTCCTCGTCGACGTAACGATCCAGCAAGCGCTGGTCGATCGCTTCGTAGCGGCCACACAGCACGACGACGCCGGGTTCCTGCGCCATCCGCACCGCACGATCATGCGTGAGCGGCGCGCCTTGCGGCGACATCATCACGACGCGCGTGCTCGCGATGCCCTGCTCCGCCTGCGCCGCTTTCGCGGCGTCGATCGCGGCTTCGAGCGGCCTGGCCAGCATCACCATGCCCGGACCGCCGCCGTACGGACGATCGTCGACCGTGCGGTAGTTGTCCGTCGTGAAATCACGCGGGTTCCAGGTGCGCAACCCGAAGCGCCCCTGCTTCACGGCCCGGCTGGTGATTCCCCAGTCGGTCAGCGCGCGGAACATCTCGGGAAAGAGCGTGACGACGTCGAACTGCACCGCGCGCTCGGTAACCTGGTTCATTTCAGTAATCGGCTTCCCAGTCGACGACGATGCGACGCGCCGCCTGATCCACCGTTTTGACGTAGACGCCGACGAACGGAATCAACCGCTCGTCGGTGGTCGGCTGACCGTCTTTGCCGGTCGCCGGATACTCGACACGCATGATCGAATGCACGCCGTTGTCGATCATCCCGCTCACCTTCCCGAGCGCCACCGATTGCTCGTTGACGACGTCGAGACCGATCAGGTCGACCCAATAGAATTCGTCCGCGGCCAGTGCCGGGAAATCTTCCCGGCGCACGAACACGCGAAAGCCGCGCATGGACAGCGCGGCATCGCGGTCGCTGACGCCCGCGGGTTGCGCAACGACAGTGTCGCTGTGCGTCTTCGACTGCATGATGCGGACGGAAAGCCGCTCCGCACCGCGTTCCAGCCACCAGCGACGCGCGTTGAGCAGCGCGTCGCCACCGCGACCGGCATCGGCATGCGTCGCCACCTTGATCCAGCCTTTCAGGCCGTAGGCGTCGACCACCGCCCCGACCTCGACGGCATCGTCAGGCCAGGCTTGCGTCGCTTCGGGACTGCCTTGTTCGGCAGCCTGACCGGCGTTCGCGACCGTGTCGCGCTCGACCGGCTTGCGGACGAATGCGCCAAATGACGCACGCCCGCGCCTTGCATTACCGGAATCGTGACCCGCCATCAATGCACCTCACAGCCGGCACGACCGGCACACCGTGCCATGTCAGGCAGCCGGTTGCGCCTTTTGCGCTTCCTTCACGAGACGCTGGACGGTCGGCGACAGTTGCGCGCCAACGCCTTGCCAGTACGTCAGGCGATCCTGAGCGATACGCAGCGATTCGCCCTTCGTGGCGACCGGGTTGTAGAAGCCGACGCGCTCGATGAAGCGGCCGTCACGACGGTTGCGCGAATCGGTAGCAACGATGTTGTAGAACGGGCGCTTCTTCGAGCCGCCACGAGCCAGACGGATGATAACCATATGATGTCCTTCGGGAAAACCGGGTTCGAAACTACTGAAACACGCGATTATAGCCGGAAAGCAGAGGTACAACAAACACTTACGCGTAAAAATCCGCGGACGGCCCGTCCAGCAGGCATACAATCGGCGTGTCCACGACGCTCCCGACCGTCATGCCGCCCTTTCGCGCCGCCCCCGCGCGCCGCGCGCAGCACCGATTCGCGGCGCTGCTTGCCGGCCTTGCCTGCCTCGTCTCCCTACCGGCGTTTGCCGCGCCGTTGCCGGTGAACGAACTCGTCGTGCCGCCCGGCTTCCACGTGGAAGTGCTGACGGACGCAGTGCCGGCCGCGCGCGAAATGGCGTGGTCGCCACGCGGCATTCTGTATGTCGGCACGCGGGAAGGCCGAGTCCATGCCTTCGTGATGCACGAGGGTCGGATCACCGCGCGCTACGTGATCGCGTCCGGACTCGATATGCCAGTTGGCGTCGCCTATCGCGATGGCGCTCTCTATATATCCGCCGTGTCGCGTATCCTGCGCGTCGACCGTATCGACGACCGGCTCGCCAGACCGCCCGCCCCCGTCGTCGTGACCGACGCGCTGCCGACCGACCACCATCACGGCTGGAAATTCATCGCGTTCGGCCCCGATGGCAAGCTCTACGTACCGACCGGCGCGCCGTGCAATGCCTGCCTCGCCGATCGCAGCCGCTACGCGATCATTGCGCGAATGAACGCCGACGGCAGTGGGCGCGAAGTGTTCGCCCGCGGCATACGCAATACGGTCGGCTTTGCATGGCACCCCGATTCGGGGGAGCTGTGGTTCACCGACAACGGGCGCGACATGATGGGCGACGACGTACCCGACGACGAGCTGAACCGTGCGCCGCGCGCCGGCCTCGACTTCGGCTTTCCATACTGCCACGGCGGCGATACGCCCGACCCCGAATTCGGCAGCGCCGACGTCTGCCGCCGTTATGTACCACCCGTCCTGAAACTCGGCGCACACGTGGCGGCGCTCGGCATGCGCTTCTACACCGGATCGATGTTTCCGGCGTCGTATCGAAATAGTGTCTTCATCGCCGAACACGGCTCGTGGAACCGCAGCACGAAGGTCGGCTACCGCGTGATGCGCGTGGTCGCCCCCGCGGACGGCAGCCACGCACGTCAGACGCCGTTCATCGCCGGCTGGCTGCGGCCCGACGGCACGGTATGGGGACGCCCGGCCGACGTACTGCCGCTGCCGGACGGTTCGTTGCTCGTCAGCGACGATTACGCGGGCGCGATCTATCGCGTGACTTATGCGGCACCTTGACGCAGCCGAGGGGTGACCGGGCCCGACCGGGCATCGTAGAATGCGTGCCGGGCCGTGCGCCCGCGCCGGCTTGCCGGCCGCCCAAGCCAACGACAATACGCCGCCATCCATGTCCAGCAGCACCGCATCGCCCCGCCGCTTCCGCTCCAAGACGCTTACCGCCGCCCTCGCGTTCTTGCTCGGATCGCTCGGTGCGCACCGCTTCTATCTGTACGGCTTTCGCGACGTGTACGGCTGGGCCCACCTGCTCGCGACGATCGTCGGCATCCCGGGCTTCCTGCTGCTCGCGGCAACCCAGCGCAGCGCCGGCCTCGGCTGGTGGCTCGCGGTGCCCGGCGCAATCTCGCTGCTGGCGGCGTTCCTCGCCGCCCTCGTCTACGGGCTGCGCCCCGACGAAAAATGGGATGCGCAATTCAATGCGGACACCGGCAAGCACAGCCAGTCGGGCTGGACCGTGATCTTCGTCGTGATTTTCTCGCTGCTGATCGGCGCGTTCCTGCTGATGACCGCACTCGCGCTGTCGTTCCAGACGTACTTCGAATCGCAGGTCCAAGCGGCCAAGCAGATTTCGCAGTAAGGCCCGGCCAGCACGATCGATACGGGACACCGGCGACTACGTTGCTCGTCGGTCAGAACAGGCTCAACTGGATGTCGTCGCGCGACTTCGCGCCGGCTGCTCGAACCGCGACAGGCGGCGCCGACACCCCAGCGACCGGCGCGCCGCGGAATCGCGACAGATCCAGAATGCCGTTCGTGCGCTCGTTCAGCCCGAGCCGCTTGACGGCCTGACGGAAGCGTTGCCGCAACAGGTCGGCCCAGATCCCCTCGCCCTTCATCCGTTTCGAGAAGTCCGAATCGTAATCCTTGCCGCCGCGCATGTCGCGCACGCGGTTCATCACGCGCTCCGCACGATCGGGAAAATGCGCGGCAAGCCACTGCTTGAACAGCGGCGCGACCTCCCACGGCAATCTCAGGATGATGTAGCTCGCATGCGTCGCACCGGCTTCCGCGCAGGCTTCGAGCACGCGCTCCATGTCTGGCTCGGTGACGAACGGAATCACCGGTGCAATGCTCACGCCGACCGGCACACCCGCATCGCGTAGCGCCCGGATCGTGCGCAACCGCCGCGCCGGGGTGGCCGCGCGCGGCTCGAGCGTGCGCGCGAGCTCGGCATCGAGCGTCGTGATCGTGACCGCCGCCATCACCTGCCCGCGTTCGGCCATCGGCGCGAGCAGGTCGAGATCGCGCTCGATCAGCGACGATTTCGTGATCGCCGCGAACGGCAGCCCGCGATCGTGCATCACCTGGATCACGCTGCGCGTGATGCGCAGGTCGCGTTCGACCGGCTGGTACGCATCGGTGTTGACGCCGAGCGCGATCGGCTCGGGCACGTAGCGCTTGCGCGAAATCTCGCGCTCGAGCAGTTCGGCCGCGTTCACCTTCGCGTAGATGCGGCTTTCGAAATCGAGCCCCGGCGACAGCCCGAGATAGCTGTGCGTCGGCCGCGCGAAGCAGTAGATGCAACCGTGCTCGCAGCCGCGATACGGATTGAGCGACACGCTGAACGGAATGTCGGGCGACTGGTTGTGCGTGAGGATGCTCTTCGCCCGCTCCTCGAAGACCTGCGTGCGCAGCGGCACGGGGAAATCGGCATCGTCGGACTCGTGCGTCCAGCCGTCGTCGACCGCTTCGCGCTGCGCGATTTCATACCGCCCCTGCAGGTTGTCGACCGCACCGCGCCCCTTGCGGGGCACGGGCGGCGCTACCGGAAATTCGTTGTCGGACCGATCGTCCATGTGCCCACCCATTCGCCTGCGCCCAATACTGTACATTTATACAGTATTGGGCGCAGCATGCCAAGAGCGGGATAAAGGGCCCGACGGCCGGCCGCCGGTGCGTCACTCGCCGACGGCGATCGTCAGCGTTTCCTTGATTTCCTCCATTACGACATAGCTCTTCGACTGCACGGCGCCCGGCAACTGCAGCAGGATGTCGCCGAGCAGCTTGCGGTAGTCGGCCATCTCGCCGATTCGCGCCTTGATCAGGTAGTCGAAATCGCCGGAGACGAGATGACATTCGAGCACCTCGTCGATCTTCATCACTTCCCGGCGGAATTGCTCGAACATGTTGCCGCCCTTGTGGCCGAGCGTGATCTCGACGAACACCAGCAGCGCGGCGCCCAATTGCCCCGGGTCGACCCGCGCGTGATAGCCGGTGATCACGCCGTCGCGCTCCATGCGCCGCACGCGCTCGATGCACGGCGTGACGGTCAGTCCGACCTGTTCCGCGAGGTCTTTCATCGCCATCCGGCCGTCGTCCTGGAGCAGTTTCAGGATGCGCCGGTCGAGCTTGTCGAGCGAGCGTACGGGCTGACGTTGCGTTCTCATTTGTTTATGCTGAAAACCAGAAAAATACAATAACAAAAACTGCACATTCGACAATACCATAGCGCAAAAAACTAGATCAGCTAGAGGTAACACGGAGCCGCGGGTGCGCCCGGCCTCGACCTGATTCCTTCCATCTGGAGCAGCTATGCGAGTCGTCATTCTGGGCAGCGGTGTGGTGGGCGTGGCAAGCGCGTATTACCTCGCGCGCGCCGGCCACGAAGTCACGGTGATCGACCGGGAAGCCGGCCCGGCGCTGGAGACGAGCTTCGCGAATGCAGGCCAGATCTCGCCCGGCTATGCGGCGCCGTGGGCCGCGCCCGGCGTGCCGCTGAAGGCCGTCAAGTGGATGTTCGAAAAGCACGCGCCGCTCGCGATCCGCCTCGACGGCACGCGCTTCCAGCTCCAGTGGATGGTCCAGATGCTGCGCAACTGCACGGCCGAGCGCTATGCGGTGAACAAGAGCCGCATGGTCCGTCTCGCCGAATACAGCCGCGATTGCCTGCAGGCGCTGCGCGCCGATACCGGCATCCAGTACGAAGGCCGCACGGGCGGCACGCTGCAACTGTTCCGCACGCAGCAGCAGCTCGACGGCGCGGCGAAGGACATCGCCGTGCTGCAGGAAGCGAACGTGCCGTTCGAACTGCTGTCGCCGGCCGAGCTGAAAAAAGCCGAGCCGGCGCTCGCCGCCGTCTCGCACAAGCTGACGGGCGGCCTGCGCCTGCCGGGCGACGAAACCGGCGATTGCCAGTTGTTCACGACGCGCCTCGCCGCGCTCGCCGAATCGCTCGGCGTGAAGTTCCGCTACAACACGCCGATCGATGCGCTCGCGATCGCGGGCGGCAAGATCGCCGGCGTGCAATGCGGCAGCGAGACGGTGCGTGCCGACGCGTACGTCGTCGCGCTGGGCTCGTACTCGACGCGCTTCATCTCGAACCTGATGAAGATTCCCGTCTATCCGCTCAAGGGCTATTCGATCACCGCGCCGATCGTCGACGAAGCCGCCGCGCCGGTGTCGACCGTGCTCGACGAAACCTACAAGATCGCGATCACGCGCTTCGACCAGCGCATCCGCGTCGGCGGGATGGCGGAAATCGTGGGCTTCGACAAGACGCTGCGCGCCGCACGCCGCGAAACGCTCGAGATGTGCGTGAACGACCTGTTCCCGGGCGGCGGCGACACGTCGAAGGCCACGTTCTGGACGGGTCTGCGCCCGATGACGCCGGACGGCACGCCGATCGTCGGCCGCACGCCGGTGTCGAACCTGTTCCTGAACACCGGCCATGGCACGCTCGGCTGGACGATGTCGTGCGGCTCTGGCCAACTGCTCGCGGACCTGATCTCGGGCAAGATGCCGGCGATCCAGGCCGACGACCTGTCGGTGCATCGTTACCTGAAGGACGCGCCCGGCCAAGCGCGCCCGGCCTACGCGTAAATCGGAACGGCCCGCGGCGAGGCGGGCCCGTTGCATCGACGAGAAAAGCGCCCTTGGGCGCTTTTCCCGTTTCCGTGACTGCGAGTGCGAGTGCGAGTACCGACTCGGCGCGACGCTTCAGTCAACGTGCACATGCTCCCGTCGCACGGCGAGCGAACCGACGCTGCCCGTCGGGTGTACGCGACGATATGTTCGGCACGGCACAGCACGATCGCGGATCTTCCAGGCGAACGGCGCTCGCGCCGCTTCAGCCGACGACACAGCGAAAAAGGGGCGCTTATCGCGCCCCTTTTCTCGTGTGCTTACCGCTGAAGCGTCACGCCGCGTCAGCCGAGCTCGTTCACGAGCTCCGGCACGAGCGAGAACAGATCGCCGACGAGGCCGTAGTCGGCCACGCTGAAGATCGGCGCTTCGGGATCCTTGTTGATCGCGACGATCACCTTCGAATCCTTCATCCCGGCCAGATGCTGGATCGCACCCGAGATACCGACCGCGATGTACAACTGCGGCGCGACGATCTTGCCGGTCTGGCCGACCTGGTAGTCGTTCGGCACGTAGCCGGCGTCGACTGCCGCGCGCGATGCGCCGAGCGCTGCCGACAGCTTGTCGGCCAGCGGCTCCAGCACCTTCGTGTAGTTCTCGCCGCTGCCCAGACCGCGGCCGCCCGACACGATGATGCTCGCCGACGTCAGCTCCGGACGGTCCAGCTTCGTCACTTCACGGCTCACGAACTGCGACTTGCCTGCGTCGGCCGCTGCGTCGATCTTCTCGACCGCTGCGCTGCCGCCTTCCGCCGCCACCGGATCGAAACCCGTCGCACGCACCGTGATGACCTTGATCGGATCGCTCGACTGCACGGTCGCGATCGCGTTGCCCGCGTAGATCGGGCGCTCGAACGTGTCGGCCGAATCGACCGCCGTGATGTCCGAGATCTGCGCGACGTCCAGCTTCGCGGCGATGCGCGGCGCGACGTTCTTGCCGTAGGCCGTCGCCGGCGCGAGGATGTGCGAGTAGTCCTTCGCGATGTTCAGCGCGGTCGCCTCGACGTTTTCCGCCAGGCCTTCGGCCAGTTGCGGCGCGTCGGCCAGCAGCACCTTCGACACGCCCGCGATCTTCGCTGCCGCGTCGGCCGCCGCTTGCGCGTTGTGGCCCGCGACCAGCACGTGGATGTCGCCACCGATCTTCGCTGCCGCCGCCACCGTGTTCAACGTCGCGGCCTTGATCGACGCGTTGTCGTGTTCTGCAATCACCAGAATCGTCATTTCCTTGCGCTCCCTCTTACAGCACCTTGGCTTCGGTCTTCAGCTTCTCGACCAGCGTCTTCACGTCCGGCACCTTCACGCCGGCCGCGCGCTTCGGCGGCTCGGCCACCTTCAGCGTCTTCAGACGCGGCGCGACGTCCACGCCGAGGTCTTCCGGCTTCACGGTTTCCAGCGGCTTCTTCTTCGCCTTCATGATGTTCGGCAGCGTCACGTAGCGCGGCTCGTTCAGGCGCAGGTCGGTCGTCACGACCGCCGGCAGCGTCAGCGACAGCGTTTCCGCGCCGCCGTCGACTTCGCGCGCAACGGTTGCCTTGCCGTCGGCGATCGTCACCTTCGACGCGAACGTCGCCTGCGGCAGACCTGCGAGCGCGGCCAGCATCTGGCCCGTCTGGTTCGAATCGTCGTCGATCGCCTGCTTGCCGAGGATCACCAGTTGCGGCTGTTCCTTGTCGACCAGTGCCTTCAGGATCTTCGCGACGGCCAGCGGCTCGACGCTGTCGTTCGACTCGACGAGGATCGCGCGATCCGCGCCGATCGCCAGCGCCGTGCGCAGCGTTTCCTGCGCTTGAGTCACACCCACCGACACCGCGATCACTTCGGTCGCCACGCCCGCTTCCTTCAGGCGCACGGCTTCTTCCACGGCGATCTCGTCGAACGGGTTCATCGACATCTTCACGTTCGCGATGTCGACACCCGTGTTGTCCGACTTCACGCGGACCTTCACGTTGTAATCGACCACTCTTTTCACTGGCACCAGGATTTTCATGCACACGCTCCAAAGTTACGAATACGACCAGAGGCCATTTTAAGCGAGGCCTCATGACTGCGCGGCCAGGCGGACCCAACCATGATGGTTGTCGAGGATACCGCTTCTTGGCGACGCGCCAATGATAGCGAACGGTCGTTCTATTTTAAAAGAGAAAAAACCCGGACGCAAAGCCCGGGTTTTCGATCATCGACTCTAATCGCGCCGGGCGTCCCGTGCTGCGGCCGTTACCAGGCGGCAATGACCGCGCCGCCGAACTTGCCTTCGATGAACTGTTTCACGTCGGCCGAGTGATAGGCCGCAATCAGCCTGGCGACCCACGGCTTGTTCCGGTCCGCGTCGCGAATCGCGAGGATGTTCGCGTACGGGCCGCTCGGGCCCTCGATCGCGATCGCGTCCTGCTTCGGTTTCAACCCCGCTTCCATCGCGTAGTTGGTATTGATCGCGGCCGCGTCGACGTCGCCGAGCGAGCGCGGAATCTGCGCCGCATCGAGCTCGACGATCTTCAGCTTGCGCGGATTGTCGACGATATCGAGCGGCGTCGCCTTCAACCCCGCATCCGCGCGCAGCTTCAGCAGCCCCTGCTTCTGCAGCAACAGCAGCGCGCGGCCGCCGTTGGTCGGATCGTTCGGCACCGCGACGCGCGCGCCCGGCTTCAGCTCGGCCAGCGACTTCACGCGCTTCGAGTAAATGCCCATCGGAAACGTGACGGTATCCGCGACCTTGATCAGCTTGTAGCCGCGATCCTTCACCTGCGCCTGCAGATACGGATCGTGCTGGTAGCTGTTCGCGTCGAGGTCGCCCGACGCGAGCGCGGCGTTCGGCTGCACGTAGTCGGAAAATTCGACGATGCGGATCTCGAGCCCCTCCTTCGCCGCGACCTTCTTCACCACTTCCATGATCTGCGCGTGCGGACCGCCCGTCACGCCGACCTTGATGGTTTCGGCCCGGGCTTGCGCGCCCGCGAACAGTGCGGCCGCGCCCAGCGCCGCCGCGAATTTCAGCATGAAGCGTCGTTGCATCGTCTCTCCCCTATCGAAACGGTCTGATCTTATTTGTGGCTCAGCCGGCGCACCAGCCAATCGCCGAGCGATTGCACGATCTGCACGAACACGATCAGGATCGCGACGACCGTCCACATCACTTCCGGCAGATAGCGCTGGTAACCGTAACGGATCCCGAGATCGCCGAGCCCGCCGCCGCCGATCGCGCCCGCCATCGCCGAATAGCCGACCAGCGACACGAACGTGATCGTCAGGCCCGCGACGACGCCCGGCAGCGATTCGGGCAACAGCACCTTGAATACGATCTGCGACGTGGTCGCGCCCATCGATTGCGCGGCCTCGATCAGCCCGCGATCGACTTCACGCAGCGCGGTTTCGACGAGACGCGCGATGAACGGCGCGGCCGCGAGCGTCAGCGGCACGACCGCCGCGGCCGTGCCGATCGATGAACCGGTAACGAGCCGCGTGAACGGAATCACCGCGACCAGCAGGATGATGAACGGCGTCGAGCGGACCGCGTTCACGATGCCGCCGAGCACGCGATTGACCGCGAGATTCTGCAGCACGCCCTGGCGATCGGTCAGGTAGAGCAGCACGCCGAGCGGCAGGCCGACGAGCGCGCCGACCGCCCCGGAGATGCCGACCATGATCAGCGTCTCCCAGAACGACTGCACGAACATATCGAACATCTCACTCAACATACGAAAGCTCCTCTACCACCACACCTTGCTCGCGCAGGAACGCGAGCGCCTGCCCGACCTTGCCCGGCTCGCCGCCCGCGAGCACCGCGAGCGAACCGAATGCCTGCCCCTGGATCTCGTCGATCTGGCCATGCAGGATGTTGAAATCGAGTTCGTACCGGCGGATCGTCTCCGACAGGATCGGCTGGTCGACCCCCGAGCCCGTGAACGCGAGCCGCAGCAGATGCCCGCTGCCCGTCTTCAGCCGCTCGGCCACGCGCGCCTTCAGCGCGGGCGGCAACTCCTGCGCGATCACGTCGCCGATCAGCGCGCGCGTCACTTCGTGATGCGGCTGCAGGAACACGTCGATCACGCGGCCTTCCTCGACCACGCGCCCCGCATCGAGCACCGCCACGCGATCGCAGACCTGCTTGATCACTTCCATCTGGTGCGTGATCAGCACGATCGTCAGGCCGAGCTCGCGGTTGATGCGCTTCAGCAGGTCGAGGATCGAACGCGTGGTTTCGGGGTCGAGCGCCGACGTCGCCTCGTCCGACAGCAGCACCTTCGGCTGGCTCGCCAGCGCGCGGGCGATGCCGACGCGCTGCTTCTGCCCGCCGCTGATCTGCGCCGGATAGCGATCCTTCTGCGCGGACAGCCCGACCAGGTCGAGCAGCGGCAGCACCGCGGCTTCGATGTCGGCACGGCTCGCGCCGGCCAGCTCGAGCGGTAGCGCGACGTTGTCGAACACCGTGCGCGACGACAGCAGGTTGAAGTGCTGGAAGATCATGCCGATTTCGCGGCGCGCTTCGCGCAGCGCGCCGGCCGACAGCAGCGTGAGATCGCGCCCGCCGACGACGACATTGCCTTCGGTCGGCCGCGTGAGCAGGTTGATGGTGCGCACGAGCGTGCTCTTGCCGGCGCCGCTTCGGCCGATGATGCCGAACACCTCGCCCTGCGGGATCGTCAGATTGACGTTGTGCAACGCTTCGACCCAGCCGCCCGGGCCGGGGAAACGCTGCGAAAGATTGCGCAATTCGATCATGTAAACAAAACGGCGGCCGGCCGGCGAGTTGGCCCGCCAGTCGGCCGCCGATGCATCTGGAATAACCCGCGATTTTACCGCAAACCCCTCATTCCCCTTAATAATCGATTTCGATCTTTTCATAACCAAATGAAATTAGAGGGGCGCCGCTGGGGGCTCGCGAGAATCCCGCGACTATGATCCGGAACACCGACCAACGAACAGGGGACACGCCAGATGAGCACGACCACCACGCCGGCCGCCGCACCCGCCACCGCCGGATCGGCGCCCGCGCCGCGGATGGGTCGGCTGGGTACCGCCGACGGGCTCGAACTGGCGTCGTACCGCTGGCCGGCCGGCGACGGCGCCGCGCCGCCGCGCGCGACGATCGCGCTGGTGCACGGCCTCGCCGAACACGCGGGCCGCCATGCCGCACTCGCCGGCCGGCTGAACGCGGCCGGCATCGACGTGCTGGCGATCGATCTGCGCGGGCATGGCCACTCGCCCGGCAAGCGAGCCTGGGTCGAACGTTTCGACGACTACCTGAACGATGCGGACGCGCTGGTCGCCGAAGCCGCGCGCGGCGACGCGCCGCTGTTCCTGATGGGACACAGCATGGGCGGCGCGATCGCGGCGCTCTACGCGATCGAACGTGCACCGGTACGCGGCCACGCGCTGACGGGCCTCGTGCTGTCGAGTCCGGCGCTTGCGCCCGGGCGCGACGTGCCGCGCTGGATGCTCGCCGTCAGCCGCGTCATCAGCCGCGTGTGGCCCACTTTCCCCGCGATCAGGATCGATGCGGCGCTGCTGTCGCGCGATCCGGCCATCGTCGCGGCCAATCGCGCCGACCCGCTCGTGCATCACGGCGCCGTGCCCGCACGCACTGGTGCGGAGATTCTCGACGCGATGGCGCGCATCGAAAACGGCCGCGACACGCTGCGCGTGCCGGTGCTCGTCTATCACGGCACCGAGGACAAGCTGACCGAACCCGACGGCAGCCGCGCGTTCGGCGCACGCGTCGGCTCGCCCGACCGTACGCTGACGCTGTACGAAGGCGGCTTCCACGAAACGATGAACGATCTCGAACGCGATCGCGTGATCGACGCGTTGATCGCATGGATTCACGCGCGCGTGCCGGCACGCTGAGCGCGCCTCGGCCCGACCGGTCGAGCGAGGATCAGATCCCGGCCAGCACGCGCAGGTGCGCGACGACGCTGCGCCCCAGCGCGGACAGGTTGTAGCCGCCTTCGAGGCAGCTGACGATGCGGCCCTGCGCATGCCGGCGCGCCACCTCGACGATCTGCGCGGTCAGCCATTCGAAGTCGGCCTCGACGAGACCGAGATTGCCGATGTCGTCCTCGCGATGCGCGTCGAAGCCAGCCGACACGAACAGCATTTGCGGCTTGAACGCGTCGAGGCGCGGCAGCCAGAACATGTCGACGGCTTCGCGGATCGCCATCCCGTTGCTGCGCGCGGGCATCGGCAGGTTGACCATGTTCGGCGCCTGATGATCGACGCCCGAGAACGGATACAGCGGATGCTGGAAGAAGCTGCACATCAGCACGCGCTCGTCGTTCGCGAACGCCGCCTCGGTGCCGTTGCCGTGGTGCACGTCGAAATCGATGATCGCGACCCGTTCGATGCCGTGTACGTCCAGTGCGTGCCGCGCGGCGATCGCGACGTTGTTGAAGAAGCAGAAGCCCATCGCTCGGGCAGGCTCCGCATGATGGCCGGGCGGGCGGACGCCGCAGAACGCATTCGCATAGCGGCCCTCGATCACCGCGTCGGTCGCCGCGATCGCGGCGCCGGCCGCGCGCAGCGCCGCGCGCCATGTGTCGGGATTCATCAGCGTATCGGGATCGATCTCGACGTAACCGTCGACCGGCGTCATGCTGCGGATGTAGTCGATGTGCGCCTGCGTATGCACGCGGCCCAGCGCGACCTCGCTCGCGAACGGCGCGGTTTCGTGCACGATCAGGTCGTCGATGCGGCTCGCAATCAGTTGATCCTGGATCGCCGACAGGCGGGCCGGGCATTCCGGATGCCACTCCCCCATCTCGTGCAGCATGCAGTCGGGGTGCGTATAGAAAGCGGTTGCCATAAGCTGTCATCCGTGGCGCAGGGTGCGCCGCAGGTCTCCCTCAATGATGTCCATCGTCTGCCGCGAATTCGCCGCTAACTTACCACAACGGGGGCCCGCTTCGGCCCGGCGCGCCGGATGCGTCGGGTATACTGCGCCGAACACCATCGCCCTGTCCGCCCGCTTCGACATGAATTCCAGCAAGCCTGCCGCCCTTCTCCCCGCGCTGTTCCGCGTTCGCGCTCCGCTCGTCGCCGCTGCCATCGCCACGGCCCTCGGCACCGCGCCTGCCGTCGCGCAGACGCAGCCGGCGAAGCCCGCCGGCACGCTCGTCGCGCAGGCCCAGCCGCAGCAGCCGACGCCGCAAGGCCAGACTTTCGAAGAGGAAATCGTTCCGCAGCGGTACGCGAACAACGCGAAGGTCGACGCGTTCATCGACGAGATGGTGAGCCGCAACGGCTTCGATTCGGCGAGCCTGCATGCGCTGTTCTCGCGCATCAGCTACTCGGCGACGGCCGTCAAGCTCGTGCGGCCCGCGCCCACGCCTTCGGTCAAGAACTGGCGCGTCTATCGCTCGCGCTTCATCGAACCGATCCGCATCAACGCCGGCGTGAAGTTCTGGAAGGCGAACCAGGCGACGCTGCAGCGCGCGTCCGAGCAGTTCGGCGTGCCGCCCGAGGTGATCGTCGGCATCATCGGCGTCGAGACCATCTATGGCCGCTACATGGGCAATTTCCGCGTGCTCGACGCGCTGACCACACTGACGTTCGACTACCCGGACACGCCGAATCGCGACAGCCGCCAGGCCACGTTCCGCAAGAACCTCGAAGACTTCCTGGTCTGGACCCGCGACAACCAGCTCGACCCGACCACCGTGCTCGGCTCGTACACCGGCGCGATCGGGATTCCTCAGTTCCTGCCGAGCAGCATCCGCGAATACGCGGTCGACTTCGACGGTACGGGCCACGTCGATCTGCGCAGCAGTCCTGTCGATGCGATCGGCAGCGTCGCGAACTACCTGAAGCAGCACGGCTGGGAAACCGACCGCCCGGTGGTCTGGCAGATCACGCCCGACACGGGCAGCCTGGGCATCGCGCAGGCCGCCGCGGACGGCCAGCCCGAACCGCACTGGGCACTGTCGCAACTGCTGCGCGCGGGCATGACGTTGAACGAGCCGACGGTCAACATCACGGCCGAAGCCGGCACGCCGGTGACCGTGGTCGACCTGCCGACGCCGGGGCGCGCGACCGAATACATGCTCGGCCTGAAGAACTTCTACGTGCTGACGCGCTACAACCGCAGCTTCTTCTACGCGCTCGCCGTGTACCAGCTCGGCGAGGCCGTGAAGGCGCAGATGGAAGCCAATGGCGCGCTGCAACCGGCCGCCGACGACGCGCAGCCGCAGTAAGCGCTGGTCGCCCAAAGAAAAAGCGCCGCGGTTCACGGAACGCGGCGCTTTTTTTATCGACGCGCGAATCGCGCCCCGCTCTCGCTCAGGCGGGAAACACGCCCGTGGACAGGTAGCGGTCGCCGCGATCGCAGACGATGAACACGATCGTCGCGTTCTCGACCTGCCGTGCGATGCGCATCGCGACTTCGCATGCGCCGCCCGACGAAATGCCCGCGAAGATGCCTTCGACCGCCGCAAGGCGGCGCGTCATCGTTTCCGACGCCGCCTGGCTCACGCTTTCGACGCGATCGACACGGCTGCGATCGAAGATGGTCGGCATGTACGCTTCCGGCCACTTGCGGATGCCGGGAATACGCGAGCCGTCTTCCGGCTGCGCGCCGATAATTTCGATCGCCGGATTCTGTTCCTTCAGGTAGCGCGACGTGCCCATGATCGTGCCCGTCGTGCCCATCGCGGACACGAAGTGCGTGATGCGCCCTTCGGTATCGCGCCAGATCTCCGGCCCCGTTCCTTCGTAGTGCGCGACGGGATTGTCGGGATTGCCGAACTGGTCGAGGATCACGCCCTTGCCTTCGCGCTGCATCTGCTCTGCGAGATCGCGCGCCAGCTCCATCCCGCCCTTCACCGGCGTCAGGATGATTTCGGCGCCATAAGCGGCCATGCTCTGGCGGCGCTCGACCGACAGATCCTCCGGCATGATCAGCACCATCTTGTAGCCGCGGATCGCCGCGGCCATCGCGAGCGCGATGCCCGTGTTGCCGCTCGTCGCCTCGATCAGCGTATCGCCCGGCTTGATGCGCCCGCGCGCCTCGGCCTTGCTGATCATCGACAGCGCCGGGCGATCCTTCACGGAACCGGCCGGATTGTTACCCTCGAGCTTCGCGAGCAGCACGTTGTTGCGCGCGCGAATCTCGTCGTCCGGCAGGCGGACCAGTTGCACGAGCGGCGTATTGCCGATCGTGTCTTCGATAGTTTTGTAAGCCATGGATATACCGTGAGTGCGAGGCCGATCAATCGATCGATTGTAAACCAGCACCGGCACGCGCGCCGGCAACCCCATTACGACGATGGAATACGCGCGCCGCGCGGTTCGCGATCGTCGCGCAGCCCGCCGCACGCAAAAAACCCGCGGCATGCCGCGGGAAGCCGTCGCAACGACGGCGGCTGAAGGAGCCCTGTGTCGGGTTATGTGCGACCCGTTATTTCTGCGCCGTGCGGGCCGGTGCGGCGGGCTTTGCCGCCGCCGGCTTGCCCGCGGCCGGCGGCGTCGTACCCGTACCGGCCGCCGCACCGATCGTCAGCCCTTCCTGCTGAAGCCGCTCGACGGTATGCCCGCCCATGCCCTTCACGCGCGTGGCGAGATCGTCCGCATTCCTGAACGGACCGTGTGCGCCGCGCTCGTCGAGAATCGCCTTCGCCCGCGCCGGGCCAATGCCCTTGATGCCGACGAGCGCATCCTCGTTCGCGGTGTTGACGTCGACGGCCGCCCAGGCCGACGCCACCGCACCGAGCATGACCGCCGCGGCAAACCATTTCCTGATCATGTGCTGGATCTCCGAAGAAAAACGGCCGGCGGCTGCCGACCGTGAGACCCAGTCTATCGATGTGACGCGCCGGTTTAAACCTGGCCGGATAGCCAACGGACGTAGCGATCGACGCCTTCCTGCACGGTCAGGAACGGTGCGTCGTAGCCGGCCGCGCGCAGTTTCGTCTGGTCGGCCTGCGTGAAGCACTGATACTTGCCGCGCAGCGCATCGGGGAACGGCACGTATTCGATCAAGCCCTGCTCGACCTGCTGCGCGAGCGTCAGCGGCGGCTGGTTGTCGAGCGCGCGCAGCGTGTTCACGACCGTCGATGCGATATCGTTGAACGGCTGGGCGCGGCCCGTGCCGAGATTGAAGATGCCCGACTTCTCCGGATGATCGAAGAAGAACAGGTTCACCTTGGTCACGTCCTCGACCGACACGAAATCGCGCGTCTGCTCGCCCGGTGCATAGCCGTTGTACTCGCCGAACAGCTTCACCTTGCCTTCCGCGCGGAACTGGTTGAAGTTGTGGAACGCGACCGACGCCATGCGGCCCTTGTGGGTCTCGCGCGGGCCGTACACGTTGAAATAGCGGAAGCCCGCGATCTGGCTCTTCGCGCTCGGCAGCACGCGACGGATCACCTGATCGAACAGGAACTTCGAATAGCCGTACACGTTCAGCGGCGCCTCGACGTCGCGCTCCTCGACGAAACGCGTCGAGCCGCCGTAGATCGCGGCCGACGATGCATACAGGAACTGCGTGCCCTGCGCGAGGCAGGTATCGAGCACCGCGCGGCTGTAGCGGAAGTTGTTGTCCATCATGTAGCGGCCGTCGGTTTCCATCGTGTCCGAACAGGCGCCTTCATGAAATACCGCGCGTACCTTGCCGAAATCGCCGCGCGCGAAGCGTTCGACGAATTCGGTCTTGTCGAGATAGTCGTCGATCTCGCAGTCGACGAGATTGCGGAACTTGTCCGCGCGCGTCAGGTTGTCGACCGCGATGATGCGCGTCTCGCCGCGCTCGTTGAGCGCCTTGACGATGTTCGCGCCGATAAAACCGGCTGCGCCGGTGACGATGAGGGTCATGATCGTCCTGCCTGAAAAGTGCGAGCCATGCGTGCGGCGCGCTCGTCGCGCCGCCGAATGCGCTCAGTGAAACAGTTCGTCGTAATCCACGGTGGCCGTGCCGAGCTTGCCGACCACGATGCCTGCCGCGCGATTCGCGAGCACCACGGCGTCGACGAGCGGCACACCGGCGCCGAGCATCGTCGCGACCGTCGCGATCACAGTGTCGCCCGCGCCCGACACGTCGAACACCTCGCGCGCGAGCGCCGGCGCATGCAGTTCGCCGCCCGCGGAAAAGAGCGTCATGCCCTCCTCCGAACGCGTGAGCAGCAGCGCGTCGATGCCGAGCTCCGCACGCAGATTCGCGACGCGCGCGCGCAGGTCGTCTTCCGATTTCCACTGCCCGACCACCTCGCGCAGTTCCGCGCGATTCGGCGTGATCAGCGATGCGCCGCGATAGCGTGCCCAGTCGTCGCCCTTCGGGTCGACCAGGACCGCCTTGCCGGCCGCACGCGCCTTCTCGATCATCGTCGTCACGTGCGTGAGACCGCCTTTGGCGTAATCCGACATCAGCACGACGTCGTGCTGCGGCAGCAGCACGTCGAAGCGTGCGAGCCCCGCGAGCAGCACCTCGTGCGTCGGCATCGCCTCGAAATCGACGCGCAGCAGTTGCTGCTGGCGCGCGAGCACGCGCAGCTTGATCGTGGTCGGGAGTGCGGGATCGCGCTCGAGATGCGGCGTCACGCCGCTGCTGCCGAGCAGCTCGACGATCCGCTCGCCGGGTTCGTCGCAACCGACGACGCACAGCAGGCCGGCCTGACCGCCGAGCGTCACGGCATTGCGCGCAACGTTGGCCGCGCCGCCGAGCCGCTCCTCCTGGCGCTGCACGTGCACGACCGGCACCGGCGCTTCAGGTGAAATGCGATCGACGTTGCCGAACCAGTAACGGTCGAGCATCACGTCGCCGACGACGAGCACACGCGAGCGCGCGAGTTGCTCGCGCGGCACCGGAACGATTTCGCGAAGAGTATTCATCGTACGTTCAGCCACGGGAGGACGACTGGGGATCGACGTACGGCCGGCCGATCGCGTAATAGTCGATGCCCAGCTCGGCCATCGCGTCCGGCTCGTACAGGTTGCGCCCGTCGAAGATCACCGGCGCCTTCAGTTCGGCCTTCAGGCGCGTGAAATCGGGGCTGCGGAATTCCTTCCACTCGGTCACGATCACGAGCGCATCCGCGCCGGTGACGGCGAGATCCTGCGTGTCGACGAGATGCAGCCGCGCCAGTGCGTGCGCATCGTCGCCGAAATCCAGCGCGAACACGCGCCGCGCTTCGTCGACCGCGACCGGATCGTACGCGCGCACGGTTGCTCCGCGCTCGAGCAGCGCGGCGATCAGGCGGCGGCTCGGCGCCTCGCGCATGTCGTCGGTGTTCGGCTTGAACGCCAGGCCCCAGACCGCGAACTCGCGGCCCGTCAGGTCGGCGCCGAAGCGCTGCTCGATCTTGCCGATCAGCACGTCCTTCTGCGCATGGTTGGCGGCCTCGACGGCCTCCAGGATGCGCAGCGGCTGGCCGTTCTCGCCCGCGGTGCGGATCAGTGCCTGCACGTCCTTCGGGAAGCACGAGCCGCCGTAGCCAACGCCCGCGTACAGGAAGTGATAGCCGATGCGCGGATCGGAGCCGATCCCGCGTCGCACGGCCTCGATGTCCGCGCCGACCTTGTCGGCGAGATTCGACATCTCGTTCATGAACGAGATGCGCGTCGCGAGCATCGCGTTCGCCGCATACTTCGCGAACTCGGCCGAACGCACGTCCATGTAGATCGTGCGCTCGTGATTGCGGTTGAACGGCGCGTAGAGCTTCTTCATCTTCTCGCGCGCGGTCGTGCCGGTTTCGTCGTCGTCGACGCCGATGATGATCCGGTCCGGACGCATGAAGTCCTCGACCGCGGCGCCTTCCTTCAGGAATTCCGGGTTCGATACGACCGAGAAGCGATGCGCGACGCTGCCCGCGAGCCCGCGTGCGGCAAGCGCCTCGTCGACCACGCCGCGCACGCGCTGCGCGGTGCCGACCGGCACCGTCGACTTGTCGACGATCACCTTGAAGCCCGTCATGTGGCGGCCGATGTTGCGCGCGGCCTCGAGCACGTATTGCAGGTCGGCCGAGCCGTCCTCGTCGGGCGGCGTGCCGACCGCGATGAACTGGATCTCGCCATGCGCGACGCTCGCCTCGATGTCGGTCGAAAAGCGCAGGCGCCCCGCCGTGCGGTTGCGCGCGATGATGTCCAGCAGCCCCGGTTCGTGAATCGGCATTCCGCCGTTGTTCAGGATGTCGATCTTGCGCGGATCGACGTCGAGACAGAAGACGTCGTGACCGATCTCCGCGAGGCAGGCGCCCGTGACGAGACCGACATAGCCGGTGCCGATGATGGTGATTTTCATAGATGTTCCGGTACTTCCCGGTAATTGACTAACTTGGCCGCCGGGACGAGCCCGGCGGCAACCGCTGCGCGTTGGCTCCGCGCGCCGGGATCAGCCCGGCATCGCAGGTTCGACGCGGCGCGGCGCATAGGTTTCCCAGCCGCTGCAGCCGGGGCACTGCCAGTAGAAGAGCCGTGCCCGGAAACCGCAATTCTGGCACGTATACCGTGGCAGATTTTTCGTGCGCTGCTTGATCAGCGCACGCATCATTTCAAGTTCCTTACGACGCGGTTCGTCGGCCGCCGCGATCTGCGCATCGAGCAGGTGCAGCATCCCCGACAGGTTCGGCGACTTTTCCATCTGCGTGCGCGCGAGCGTGTGCGCGGCATCCTGGCCGCGCAACCCGGCGATATGCTGATAGGCGATGTCGAGCAGGTCGTTCGACGGATAACGATCGACGTACCCCATCAGCAGCTCCGCGCCTTCGACGTTCTTGCCGAGTGCGACGTACGCCTTCATCAGTTTGTCGGCGACGAGCGGCAGATACGCCGGATTCTGCGCTTCGACGCGCTTCCAGTACTCGATCGCGGCCGCGTGGTCGCCCGCCGCTTCCGCCGCATCGCCGGACAGAACCGTCGCACGGACGTTCTGCGGATTCACGGTCAGCGCAAGGCGCAGTTGCTCGGCCGCCGCTGCGGCATTCTTGCGCTGCAGCGCGTCCTGCGCGAGTTCGCAGTGAAACTGCGCAATTTCGATGCCGAGCGGCTTGTCGCTCATCGATTCGATGCGTTTGGCCGTGTCGATCGACTTGTTCCAGTCCTTCTCGATCTCGTAGATCGTCAGCAACGCCCGCTGTGCGCCGAGCGCGTAGTCGCCGTCCGCGAGCTTGTGGAACGCCTCTTCGGCGCGATCCAGCAGGCCGGCCTTCAGGAAGTCCTGGCCCAGTTCGTACAGCGCGTGGTCGCGCTCGTTGACCGGCAGATCGGTGCGGCTCAGCAGGTTCTGGTGCACGCGGATCGCGCGGTCGGTCTCGCCGCGACGGCGAAACAGGTTGCCGAGCGCGAAGTGCAGCTCGACCGTCTCGGGATCGAGCTTGGCCACCTCGATGAACGCATCGATCGCCTTGTCCGGTTGTTCGTTCAACAGAAAATTCAGGCCGCGAAAATACGAGCGCGGCAGGTTGGCACTCTCCGACAGGAGATTCTTCAGGTCATAGCGTGACGCCGCCCAACCGAGCGCGAATGCGACCGGAATCGCGAGCAACCACCAGAAATCCAGATCCATGCGAAATATCGAAGCAGAGACGAAAACCGCGCGAGGAATCGCGCGGCGTCCGTGTTAAATGACGGGCGGCATCGGCGGCTGGTCGATGACGGCGGGCGTTTCGCGCGCCGCACGCAGATCGCGCTTCAAACGCCCGTTCTCGAGACGCAGGCGGAAGATTGAAGGCAGCGCGGACAGCAGGCCGGCCAGCAGCCCCACGACGAAGAATGCCAGGCCGATCAGGATCAGCGGCGCTTGCCATGCGTAGCCGGCAACGAAATTCAGCGTCGCGGTTTGTGTATTGGCCAGGGCGAGCACCAGCAGCAGGACGAACACCAATACCCGGATCAGCCAGACGATAAACTTCATGAAGCCCTCTCTTTGTTGAGGTTTGCCGCGGCGCGCGACTCCCCTTCGTCGCACCGAATCGACCCGTATTGTAAAGGAAGCGTTTCCGCGGCTGCGCACATCCTGTGCGCCCGCGTTGCACACCCGTGGCCCGAAATGAAAAAAGCGCCCGCAAGGGGCGCTTTTCTTTTCAGCCTTCGCCGGACAGGTTCCGGGCACACCGAACGACGCTCAACGCTCGTCGTCCGGATCGTCAGCCTTCAGCGGTTCACCGGCGCGGCCGTCGACGCGTTCACGCAACTCCTTGCCAGGTTTGAAGTGCGGCACGAACTTCTCGGGCACCTGCACTTTCTCCCCCGACTTCGGGTTGCGTCCGACGCGCGCCGGGCGACGGTTGAGGCCAAAGCTGCCGAAACCCCGAATTTCAATGCGATGCCCTTTCGCCAGGGCGTCGGACATCGCATCGAGCATCGTTTTCACCGCGAAATCCGCATCCTTGAGGACAAGTTGCGGAAATCGCGATGCCAGCTGCGCGACCAACTCGGATTTGGTCATACTTCAGCAGACCTCGTAAGGCTTACTGGTTCTGGCCGTCGAGCTTCGCCTTCAGCAGCGCGCCGAGGTTGGTCGTACCGGTCGCGGCAGCGCTCGTGTCCGACTGCAGGCCGCGGATCGCTTCCTGTTGCTCGGCCGAATCCTTCGCCTTGATCGACAGGTTGATGCCGCGCGACTTGCGATCGATGTTGATCACCATCGCGTTGACCTTGTCGCCTTCCTTCAGCACGTTGCGTGCGTCTTCGACGCGATCCTGCGAGATTTCCGACGCACGCAGGTAGCCTTCGACGTCGCCCGTCAGCGTGACGACCGCACCCTTCGCATCGACCGTCTTCACGACGCCGTCGACGATCGAGCCCTTGTCGTTCATGGCAACGTAGTTGCTGAACGGGTCGCCTTCGAGCTGCTTGATGCCGAGCGAAATGCGCTCCTTCTCGACGTCGATACCGAGCACGATTGCTTCGACTTCGTCGCCCTTCTTGTACTTGCGAACGGCTTCTTCGCCGGCTTCGCTCCACGACAGGTCCGACAGGTGGACCAGGCCGTCGATGCCGCCCGGCAGACCGATGAACACGCCGAAGTCGGTGATCGACTTGATCGCGCCCGTGATCTTGTCGCCCTTCTTGAAGTTGCGGCTGAAGTCATCCCACGGATTCGGCTTGCACTGCTTCATGCCGAGGCTGATACGACGGCGGTCTTCGTCGATCTCGAGGACCATGACTTCGACTTCGTCGCCCAGCTGGACAACCTTCGACGGCGCAACGTTCTTGTTGGTCCAGTCCATTTCCGACACGTGGACGAGGCCTTCGATGCCCGATTCCACTTCGACGAATGCGCCGTAGTCGGTGATGTTCGTGACCTTGCCGAACAGGCGCGTGCCCGACGGGTAGCGGCGCGAGATGCCTTCCCACGGATCGTCGCCCAGTTGCTTGATGCCCAGCGAGACGCGGTTCTTCTCCTGGTCGAACTTGAGGATCTTCGCGGTGACTTCCTGGCCAACCGACAGGACTTCGCTCGGGTGACGCACGCGACGCCATGCGATGTCGGTGATGTGCAGCAGGCCGTCGATGCCGCCGAGGTCGACGAACGCGCCGTAGTCGGTGATGTTCTTGACCACGCCGTTGACGATCGCGCCTTCCTTCAGCGTCTCGAGCAGCTTCGCGCGCTCTTCGCCTTGCGTGGCTTCGATCACTGCACGACGCGACAGCACGACGTTGTTACGCTTGCGATCGAGCTTGAT
This sequence comes from Burkholderia semiarida, assembly GCF_029268935.1. NCBI lineage: Bacteria > Pseudomonadati > Pseudomonadota > Betaproteobacteria > Burkholderiales > Burkholderiaceae > Burkholderia > Burkholderia semiarida. Next base: position 1,445,562 of record NZ_JAHLCL010000007.1, read on the forward strand.
CACGCGGAACTCGAGCGTCTTGCCTTCGTACGGGGTCGTGTCCTTGACCGGACGCGTGTCGACCAGCGAACCCGGCAGGAACGCGCGGATGCCGTTGACCATCACGGTCATGCCGCCCTTCACCTTGCCGGTAATGGTACCGGTGACGAGCTCGTTGTTGTCGAGCGCCTTTTCCAGCGACAGCCACGATGCAAGGCGCTTCGCCTTGTCGCGCGACAGGATCGTGTCGCCGTAGCCGTTTTCGAGTGCGTCGATCGCGACGGACACGAAATCGCCCGACTGCACCTCAACCTCGCCCTGATCGTTCAGGAATTCCTCGATCGGAATGTAAGCCTCGGACTTCAGGCCTGCATTGACGACCACGAAGTTGTGGTCGACGCGCACGACTTCGGCGGAGATCACTTCGCCGGCGCGCATGTCTTGGCGGGTCAGCGACTCTTCGAACAGAGCCGCAAAGGATTCGGTATTCGGGTTGGAGGTTTGCAGGTCGGACATAAAAATCTGATTGTGCATGGCTCGCTATGCCACGCCGGCCGGAATGGCAGGCTGAAAGGGCCAGATCGAGGACCACACGGGGTTAAGGGTTCGAAACACGCTCCGCGCTTGCGACGCGAAGCACCTACCGCTGCCTGCCTTCTCAGGCCGGCTGGCCGAGTGCCCGGTACCACTGCAGCACCTGGTCGACGGCTTCATCGACCGAAAGTGCCGACGTATCGAGCAGCTTGGCATCTGCCGCAGGCTTCAGCGGCGCGGCCGCGCGATTGCTGTCGCGCGCGTCACGTTCACGAAGATCCCGGAGCAAGTCATCTATATTAGCAGAAAAACCTTTTTGCATCAATTGCTTATGCCGCCTGGTCGCGCGTGCCTCGGCGCTGGCCGTCAGGAACACCTTCAGCACGGCGTCCGGGAAGATCACGGTGCCCATGTCGCGCCCGTCCGCCACGAGGCCAGGCGTCTTGCGGAACGCGCGCTGGCGCGCGACGAGCGCGGTGCGCACGGGCCCGTGCACGGCGATGGCCGACGCGCGGTTGCCGACCGCTTCGGCGCGGATGTCGTTCGACACGTCGACGCCGTCGAGCTGCGCGCAACCTTCACGGAACGTGATGTGCAGGTCGTCGATCAGCTTCACCAGCGCGTCGACGTCTTCCGCGGCGATGCCGTAGCGCACGCTCGCGAGCGCCGCGAGCCGGTACAGCGCGCCGCTGTCGAGCAGGTGAAAACCCAGGTGCGCGGCGACGAGCGCCGCGACGGTGCCCTTGCCGGAAGCGGTCGGGCCGTCGATCGTGATGACGGGAGTCGGGTGAAAGGGTCGGGTGGATTTCATCGGAACAGTCGGGTCAGGCCTTGGCGAGCGCGGCGAAGCGGTCGAAATAGTCGGGGAACGTCTTGCCGACGCACTTCGGATCGTTGATCCGCACGGGCACGCCGCCCAGGCTGACGAGCGAGAAGCACATCGCCATCCGGTGATCGTCGTACGTATCGATCGCCGCATTCGGCGTGAGCTTTTCCGGCGGCGTGACGACGAGATAGTCGGGGCCTTCCTCGACGATCGCGCCGACCTTGCGGAGCTCGGTCGCCATCGCGGCGATGCGGTCCGTCTCCTTCACGCGCCAGCTCGCGATGTTGCGCAGCGTGCTCGTGCCGTTCGCGAACAGCGCCGCGACCGCGATGGTCATCGCCGCGTCGGGAATCAGGTTGAAGTCCATGTCGATCGGCTCCAGCTTGCCGTGATCGTGGCCGATGCCGCGCACGTCGATCCAGTCGTCGCCCATCGTCACGTTCGCGCCCATCTGCATCAGCGCGTTCGCGAAACCGACGTCGCCCTGGATGCTCGCGCGCCCCACGCCCTCGACCCGCAACGGGCCGCCGCCCAACGCGCCGGCCGCGAGAAAGTACGACGCGGACGACGCGTCGCCCTCGACCATGATCCGCCCCGGCGAGCGGTAGCGGACGCCGGCCGGCACGACGAAGCGCTGCCAGCCGTCGCGCTCGACGGTCACGCCGAAACGCGCCATGAGCCGGATCGTGATGTCGATGTACGGCTTCGAGATCAGCTCGCCGTCGACTTCGACGACGGTCCTGCCCTCCTTCGCCTTCACGAGCGGCAGCGTCATCAGCAGCGCGGTGAGGAACTGGCTCGACACGTCGCCGCGCACGCGGATCGGCGCGTCGACCGAGATCGTCGCCGGCTTGATCCGCAGCGGCGGGTAGCCGTCGTTGAGCTCGTAGTCGATCTGCGCGCCGATCTGGCGCAAACCGTCGACGAGATCGCCGATCGGCCGCTCGTGCATGCGCGGCACGCCGTGCACGCGATAGTCGCCGCCGTTCACCGCGAGCGCGGCGGTCAGCGGCCGCACCGCCGTGCCCGCGTTGCCGAGGAACAGGTCGGCCGTCTTCGCGGTGAACGCGCCGCGCGTGCCGGTGACGACACAGGTGTCGCCGTCGCGCGCGACCTTCACGCCGAGCTTGCCGAGCGCGTCGAGCATCACGCGCGTGTCGTCGGAGTCGAGCAGGTTGGTGATCGTCGTTTCGCCTTCGGCGAGCGCCGCGAGCAGCAGCACGCGGTTCGAAATGCTCTTCGAGCCGGGCAGGCGCACGGTGCCCGATGCGCTGGAGTATGGGCCGAGATCGAGATAGTCCATGGGAATCGTCCTGTTATTTCTTGACCGGTTCGGCAGCCGGCGTGCCGCCGCGTTCCTGCCATGCCTTGCGTGCGGCGCGCGAGCGCGTGAATACGGCTTCGAGCGCCGCGCCGTCGCCGGCGTCGATCGCCGCGCGCAACCGCGTGAGCACGCGCGTATAGCCGTCGAGCTCGTCGAGCAGCGCCGCGCGATTCGCGACGCACACGTCGCGCCACATTTCCGGGTTCGACGCCGCGATGCGCGTGAAATCGCGGAAACCGCCAGCCGCGTACGAGAATTTCAGTTCCGCGTCGGCTTCGCCGAGAATCTGCTCGACGAGCGCGAACGACAGCACGTGCGGCAGATGGCTGATCGACGCAAATACGCGATCGTGCTGCTCGGTGCTCATCGTGCGCACGTCGGCGCCGGTCGCGCGCCACATCGCATCGATCCGCGCCACGGCTTCGGGCGCGTTCTCCGGCAACGGGCAGAGCACGACGTTGCGGCCGACGTAGAGATCCGGCAACGCGGCCTCGACACCGCTCGATTCGCGCCCCGCGATCGGATGACCCGGCACGAACTGCGCGATGCGCGCGCCGAGCGCTTCGCGCGCCGCCGCGACGACATCGGACTTGGTGCTGCCCGCATCGGTGACGATCGTCGCGCGGTCGAGCCACGGCGCGACGCGCGCGAGCAACGGGCCCGTCTGCGCGACGGGCGCGGCCAGCAGGACGAGATCGGCGCCGGCCAGCGCGTCGCGCAATTGCGCGTCGTCGTCGAGCGCCGCCGCACGGTCGATCACGCCGAGCGACAGCGCGCGCTCGACCGACGCCTGCGAACGACCCACGCCGACGATCTCGCCCGCGCTGCCCGGCGCGCGCTCGCGCAACGCGCGCGCGAGCGACCCGCCGATCAGGCCGACGCCGAAGATGACCAGTTTGTTGAATGCAAAGCCTGACACGACAAGAGCCAAGTTACGCGCGCGAAACGACGCCCCGCACGCGGAATTCCAGATTCCGGGCAGCGGGCCCGCATCCGGCGCAACCTGCACCGGATACCGCCCGAGCCCGCCTTCGGCAGCGCCGACCGGCCTGCCCTGCCCGCCCGGCCACCACGCCTGCACAAGCGGGCGCCGGGCCGCAGCGCGTCACCGTGCGCGCGGATACGAGCCGAGTATCTTCAGGAACGCGGCCTTCTGACCGAGTTCCGCGAGCGCGGCCGCCACCGCCGCATCGTCGCGGTGCCCTTCGATGTCGATGTAGAAGTAATACTCCCACGTGCCGACGCGGGCCGGACGCGATTCGAAGCGCGTCATCGACACGCCGTGCCGCGCGAGCGGTTCGAGCAGCTTGAACACGGCGCCCGGCTCGTTCTTCACCGACACGATCAGCGACGTCTGGTCGTGACCGCTTTGGCCGGCCGGCTGCTTGCCGACGATTACGAAGCGCGTGCGGTTGTGCGGGTCGTCCTGGATCAGCGAGAACGCGATCTGCAAACCGTAGTGCGCGGCCGCGCGGTCGCCCGCGATCGCGGCGACGGTCGGATCGGCCGCGGCGAGGCGCGCGGCCTCCGCGTTGCTCGCCACGGCTTGCCGCTCGAGCTGCGGCGCATTCGCCGCGAGCCACTGCTGGCATTGCGCGAGCGCCTGCGCATGTGCGCAGACACGTTTCACGCCGTCGAGCGTGCCGCTCTGCGTGAGCAGGTTGTGATGGATGGGCAGCGCGAGCTCGCCGCTGATCACCAGCTGGGTCTGCAGCAGCAGGTCGAGCGTGCGCGAGACGGCGCCTTCGGTCGAATTCTCGACCGGCGCGATGCCGAACGCGGACGCACCGGCCTCGACCGAGCGGAACACCTCGTCGATCGACGGGCACGGCAGCCCTTCGATCGACTGGCCGAAATACTCGAGCATCGCCTGCTCGCTATACGTGCCGACCGGCCCGAGGAACGCGACGTGGATCGTCTGCTCGAGCGCGCGGCTCGCCGCCATGATCTCGCGCCAGATGGCGCTGATGTGCTCGCTCGCGAGCGGCCCGGCGCTCATGTCCTGCAGCCGCGCGATCACCTGCAGCTCACGCTCCGGCCGGAACACCGGCGCGTTGAAATGCTTCTTGACCTCGCCCACCTCCAGCGCCACCGCGGCGCGCTGGTTCAGGAGCGCGATCAGCTGCGCGTCGATCGCGTCGATGCGGTCGCGCAGCGGTTTCAGGCGGGAATTCAGTTCGTCGTCCATGCGTTTTGCCGTGCTGTTTGAACAGCGCCGCCGTCAGGCGCCGCGCCGCTCGAAGTCCTTCATGTACTCGACGAGCGCCTTCACGCCCTCGAGCGGCACCGCGTTGTAGATCGACGCCCGCATGCCGCCGACGGACTTGTGGCCCTTCAGCTGCAGCAGCCCGCGCGCCTTTGCGCCGGCAAGGAAGTCTTCGTTGCGCGATTCGTCGGCCAGGAAAAACGGCACGTTCATGCGCGAACGTGCTGCCGGCTCGACCTTGTTCAGATAGAAACTGCTCGCGTCGATCGTGTCGTAGAGCAGCTTCGCCTTTTCGGTGTTGCGGGCCTCGATCGCTTCGAGGCCGCCCTGCCGCTTCAGCCACTGGAACACGAGGCCCGCGATGTAGATCGCGTAAGTGGGCGGCGTGTTGTACAGCGAGTTGTTCGCGGCGATGGTCTTCCATTCGAACGCGGACGGACAGATCGACAGCGCGCGATCGAGCAGATCCTCGCGCACGATCACGACCGTCACGCCGGCCATCCCGATGTTCTTCTGCGCGCCGCCGAACAGCACGCCGTATTTCGCGACGTCCATCGGGCGCGACAGGATGTGCGACGAGACATCCGCGACCAGCGGCACGTCGCCGAGATCGGGGATCTCGAACGTCTCGACGCCGTCGATCGTCTCGTTGGTGCACAGATGCACGTAGGCCGGATCGTCCGACAACTGCCATTCGGCGCGCGCGGGCGCACGCGTGAAGCCGTCCTCCGTCTTGCCGGTCGCGGCCAGATGCGGCGTGCAGAACTTCTTCGCCTCGCCGAACGATTTCTGCGACCACGAACCCGTCACGACGAAATCGGCCGTCTTGCGCGAGCCGAGAAGGTTCATCGGCACGATCGCGTTTTCCGCGATGCCGCCGCCCTGCAGGAACAGGATCCGGTGGCTCGCCGGCACGCCGAGCAGGTCGCGCAGATCGGTCAGCGCGGCCTCGTGGATCGACATGAATTCCTTGCCGCGATGGCTCATCTCCATCACGCTCATGCCGCTGCCGTGCCAGTCGAGCATTTCGTCGGCGGCTTGCCGCAGCACTTCCTCGGGCATCGCCGCCGGGCCGGCGGAGAAATTAAAGACGCGCATCGTGAAAACCTCGGGAAGGACGCGACCGGCTTGCCGCCGGCAAAACGCGCCAGAAAAGAAATGGCCGCTTGCGCTCGCGCGCAAACGGCCATTATCGCACTGTCGTCAGGCTCCCGCCAAACCCGGCCGAACGGCCGGGGGCGCGCCCGGACGGCTTACTTGCCCGGCTTGACTGCTGCGACTTCCTTGTCAGCCTGCGTACGCGTTGCCTGGATCGCTTGCGGCATGTACTTCTGCATCAGGCCGTTGACCACGTCGCGACCGACCTGATCCTGAACCTGGATGAACTTGCGGCCCGTCGGGCTCTTGTAGAACGTCGTCAGATCCTTGATCTCCGACGTGCTGTAGTACTTCGCGTACGCGTCGTACTGCGCCGACATCGCATCGCTCTGGAACTGCTGCGTGCCGAACACCTTGCCTGCGCCGTCGACCAGCTTCGGCACCGCGTTCTTCTGCAGCGTCGGAACGGCAGCCTGCTTCTGCTTGTCGTTCAGCGTCTTGTTTTCCGACAGCGCGTCCGACAGGATGGCCGGTACGAGCTGCTTCGCCTGCATTTCGGCGCTGTTGCCGATTGCCGACACGAGCTTCGGCGCGTCGATCGCGTCGAGCAGATCCTTGATCGCAGCCTTCTTGTCGGCGTCGATCGGCGCAGCTGCCGCCGGAGCAGCCGGTGCGGAATTCGACAGCGCCTGCGCCATCGCGAACGTCGGCACCAGTGCAGCCAGCAGAACCAGTTGCTTGAATTGCTTTTGCATCATCACTCCCTTTTGGAAATATGAATGGTTGCTCGCCGGCCGCGGCGCTTTTCGCCCGCGGCGGCCAGAGTCTCATCCGTTCTTCAGGCTTCGCCGTCCGACGCCTCGTCGGCTTCGCCCTCTCCCTCTTCGGCCTCCGCGATCTGCTGCAGGCCAGAGAGCTTGGTACCCTCATCGAGACTGATGAGTGTAACACCTTGCGTGGCGCGCCCCATCTCGCGTATCTCGGAAACACGGGTGCGAATCAACACGCCGGCCGTCGTGATCAGCATGATCTGATCCTCGGCGTCGACGAGCGTCGCGGCCACGACCTTGCCGTTGCGCTCGGACGTCTGGATCGCGATCATACCCTTCGTGCCGCGGCCATGGCGCGTGTACTCGGTGATCGGCGTGCGCTTGCCGTAGCCGTTTTCGGTCGCGGTGAGCACGGTCTGCTCCTCGCTGCCGGCAACCAGCATCGCGATGACCTGCTGCCCGTCCTCGAGCTGCATGCCGCGCACGCCGCGCGCCTCGCGCCCCATCGGACGCACGTCGTTCTCGTCGAAACGCACGGCCTTGCCGGCGTCGGAGAACAGCATCACGTCGTGCGCGCCGTCGGTGATCGACGCACCGATCAGGTAGTCGCCGTCGTCGAGGCCGACCGCGATGATGCCCTTCTTCATCGGGCGGCTGAATGCCTCGAGCGGCGTCTTCTTCACGGTGCCGAGCGACGTCGCCATGAAGATGAACTTGTCGGCCGAGAATTCCTTGACCGGCAGCACGACATTGATCTTCTCGCCTTCCTGCAGCGGGAACATGTTGACGATCGGACGGCCGCGCGAGTTGCGCGAGCCCTGCGGCACTTCATAGACCTTGACCCAGTACACGCGGCCGCGGTTCGAGAAGCACAGGATGTAATCGTGCGTGTTCGCGATGAACAGCGTCTCGATCCAGTCGTCTTCCTTCATCTGCGTCGCCTGCTTGCCGCGACCGCCGCGCTTCTGCGCGCGGTACTCGGACAGCGGCTGCGACTTCACGTAGCCCGCGTGCGACATCGTGACGACCATGTCCTGCGGCGTGATCAGATCCTCGGTGTTCAGCTCGGTCGCGTTCAGCTCGATCCTCGAGCGGCGCGCGTCGCCGAATTCGGCCTTCACCGAGGTCAGCTCGTCGCCGATCATCGTCGTGATCCGCTCGGGGCGCGCGAGGATGTCCAGCAGGTCGGCGATCTGCGCCATCACGTCGCGGTACTCGCCGATGATCTTGTCCTGCTCGAGGCCGGTCAGGCGCTGCAGACGCATCTGCAGGATTTCCTGCGCCTGCGTGTCGGACAGGCGGTACAGCCCGTCGCCCTGCATCCCGAACGCCGGGTTCAGGCCTTCCGGACGGTACGCGGAACGGCCGCCGGCCGCCGCGTTCTCGCTCTCGGCGCGCGTCAGCATCTCGCGCACGAGCGACGAATCCCACGGCTTCGCCATCAGCTCCTGCTTCGCGATCGGCGGCGTCGGCGCGGCCTTGATGATCGCGATGAATTCGTCGATGTTCGCGAGCGCGACCGCGAGACCTTCGAGCACGTGGCCGCGTTCGCGGGCCTTGCGCAGTTCGTAGATCGTGCGGCGCGTCAGCACTTCGCGCCGGTGCGACAGGAAGCACTGCAGGATTTCCTTCAGGTTCAGCAGCTTCGGCTGGCCGTCGACGAGCGCGACCATGTTCATGCCGAACGTGTCCTGCAGCTGCGTCGCCTTGTACAGGTTGTTCAGCACCACTTCGGGCACTTCGCCGCGCTTGAGCTCGATCACGACGCGCATGCCGCTCTTGTCGGACTCGTCGCGGATGTCGGAGATGCCCTCGAGCTTCTTCTCGTTGACGAGCTCGGCGATCCGCTCAAGCAGCGAGCGCTTGTTCACCTGGTACGGCAGCTCGTCGACGATGATCGCCATCCGCTGGCCGCGGTCGATCTCCTCGAAGTGCGTGGCCGCGCGCATCACGACGCGGCCGCGCCCGGTGCGGTAGCCGTCGCGCACGCCGGCGACGCCGTAGATGATGCCGGCCGTCGGGAAGTCCGGCGCCGGGATGATCTCGATCAGCTCGTCGATCGTCGCGTCCGGGTTGCCCAGCAGGTGCTGGCACGCGTCGACGACTTCGTTCAGGTTGTGCGGCGGGATGTTGGTCGCCATGCCGACCGCGATGCCCGACGAGCCGTTGATCAGCAGGTTCGGGATGCGCGACGGCAGGACCGACGGCTGCATTTCGTTGCCGTCGTAGTTCGGCTCGAAATCGACCGTTTCCTTGTCGATGTCGGCGAGCAGCTCGTGACCGATCTTCGCCATGCGAATTTCGGTGTAGCGCATCGCCGCGGCATTGTCGCCGTCGATCGAGCCGAAGTTGCCCTGCCCGTCGATCAGCATGTAGCGCAGCGAGAAATCCTGCGCCATCCGCACGATCGTGTCGTAGACCGCGGTATCGCCGTGAGGGTGGTATTTACCGATCACGTCACCGACGATACGCGCCGACTTCTTGTACGCGCGGTTCCAGTCGTTGTTCAGTTCGTGCATCGCGAACAGCACGCGCCGATGCACGGGCTTCAGGCCATCGCGGACATCCGGGAGGGCACGTCCGACGATCACGCTCATCGCGTAATCGAGATACGAACGGCGCATTTCCTCCTCTAGGGAGGTGGGCAGGGTCTCTTTGGCGAATTGATCCATGTATCCGTATCGTTTCGGAGCGAAGACGGCGAACGCCTTTCGCGTGGGCGCTGCATGCGCAACGCAACGCGAGATTCTAACATGCGCCCATCAGCCGCCAATTCGCCTCCCCCTCTATATATAGATAGCGAAAATCGCGGCGGCGGCAAGCCGGACGCAACCGCGCGCCCGGCTCGGACCCGACATCGCGGACGACTGCGCGGCGCGCGTTTCATGCGCACGCGTAAACAACCGCACGCCGGCGCGCAACCTCACGCGCTCTTGACAATTTCTAAAAGTTGCGGCAGGCCGGTGTTGCGCATGCACCACAAAGTTGAAGCGATCTTGGGGTGGGGAGGATTTTTTTTCGTAGGAAGGGAACGATATGGCAAAATGCCAACGCACTGAAAGTTAGACGCTGCTCGAAGTCTACCTACAAGGAGCGGCGCCGCATTTTTGTGCCGCACCAATGTTATACTTCGAGCAATGTATGACTTGTCACCGTCAACAGGCTCGCAGTAAACCTGCGGTAATCTCAATTTCGAGAGGAGAAATATGAATAAACTTTCAAAGCTCGCGTTCATTGCAGCTACCGCAGTTATGGCTGCATCCGCTTCGGCACAATCGGTGCCGGCGTCGCGTCAGGCCGTCAATGACAACTGGGTGAACGGCACGGGCGAATGGGTGTGGATGAACGGCACGAACGAGCTCTGCTGGCGCGATGCGTTCTGGACGCCGGCCACCGCCAACGCCAAGTGCGATGGCGCACTGGTCGCCCAGGCACCGCAGCCGCCGGTCGCTCCGGTCGCTCCGGTCATCTCGAGCCAGAAGATCACGTATCAAGCCGACGCACTGTTCGACTTCGACAAGGCAACGCTGAAGCCGCTGGGCAAGCAGAAGCTGGACGAACTGGCTTCGAAGATCCAAGGCATGAACACGGAAGTGGTCGTTGCAACGGGCTACACGGACCGCATCGGTTCGGACAAGTACAACGACCGCCTGTCGCTGCGCCGTGCTCAAGCCGTGAAGTCGTACCTGGTCAGCAAGGGTGTGCCGGCCAACAAGATCTACACGGAAGGCAAGGGCAAGCGCAACCCGGTTACGACTGGCTGCAACCAGAAGAACCGCAAGCAACTCATCGCCTGCCTCGCACCGGACCGCCGCGTGGAAGTCGAAGTGGTTGGTACGCAGCAAGTGGAAAAGACGACCGTTCCGGCAAACTAAGCCGCGGCTCTCGACTGCTTCAAAGCCCCGCTCCGGCGGGGCTTTTTCATTGACGCCCGTCCAGGCGCTCGCTGGCCTCGTCGTTCGCCCGCTTATATACTCGGGGCTGACGCACCGAAGCACCGCCCTCCTCTCGTAGCCCGTTTGCCGACATGACCAACGCCGATCCGCACGAACTCCAGAAATTCAGCGACCTCGCCCATCGGTGGTGGGATCCGAATGCCGAATTCAAACCGCTGCACGACCTGAACCCGGTCCGGCTCGGCTGGATCGATGCCCATGCGCATCTGGCCGGCAAGCGCGCGCTCGACATCGGCTGCGGCGGCGGCATCCTGTCCGAATCGATGGCCGGGCTCGGCGCCCAGGTGAAAGGCATCGATCTGTCGACCGAAGCGCTGGGCGTGGCCGACCTGCACAGCCTCGAAAGCGGCATTTCGGTCGAATACGAGGCGATCGCCGCCGAAGCGATCGCCGCGCGCGAACCCGGCACCTACGACGTCGTCACGTGCATGGAGATGCTCGAGCACGTGCCGTCGCCCGGCGACATCGTGGCCGCGTGCGCGACGCTCGTGAAGCCGGGCGGCTGGGTGTTCTTCTCGACGCTCAACCGCAACCTGAAGTCCTACCTGTTCGCCGTGATCGGCGCGGAGTACATCGCGCAAATGCTGCCGAAGGGCACGCACGACTATGCGCGCTTCATCCGCCCGTCGGAACTGGCCGGCTTCGTGCGCGCGACGGATCTGCACATCGTCGAGATCAAGGGCATCACCTATCACCCGATCGGCAAGCGCTTCGCGCTGTCGAACGACACCGACATCAACTACCTCGTCGCGTGCCGCCGCGGCGCGTGACCCTCCGAACGGCATGACGACTCCCCTTTCGACCGCGCGGATCGCAGACGAACCGCGCCTGCTGCACTGCGATGCGGTCCTGTTCGACCTGGACGGCACGCTCGCCGACACGGCGCCCGATCTCGCGGCAGCCGTCAACATGATGCAGCGCGCGCGCGGCCTGCCCGAAACGCCGCTCGACGTGTTGCGGCCGCTGGCGTCCGCCGGCGCGCGGGGCCTGTTGGGCGGCGCGTTCGGCATCGATCCGCACACGCCCGGCTACGAAGCGATGCGCGACGAGTTCCTGATCAATTACGCAACGGATATCTGCGTACATACCACGCTGTTTCCCGGCATCGGCGACGTGCTCGACGAACTCGATGCGCGCGGCGTGCGCTGGGGCATCGTCACGAACAAGGCGATGCGCCTCACGGCGCCGCTCGCCGACCTGCTCGGCCTGTCGTCGCGCGCGGCCTGCATCGTCGGGGGCGACACAACGCCGCACTCGAAGCCGCACCCGGCTCCGCTGCTGCATGCGGCAGCGCAGATGGCGCTCGCGCCCGAGCGCATCGTCTATGTCGGCGACGATCTTCGCGACATTCAGGCCGGAAGCGCCGCCGGCATGGCGACGGTCGCCGCCGCGTACGGCTACTGCGGCGACGGCGCGGCGCCGGCTGACTGGCAAGCGCAGCATCTCGTCGGTTCGACGCAGGAACTGCGGCACCTGCTGCGCGATGTTGGGCTATAATGATCGATCTTATCCGCGGGGGCGACCTGGTTTCGACAGGGGTTGTGAAGCGGCTAGGGCATGTCGAGGACCCGTCACCTCGTTAATCAATGGGAAAATCGTAACTGCAAACGACGATACGTTCGCACTGGCAGCCTAAGGGCCGCCGTCCTCTGCCTAGTTCACTGACGGGCTAGTGTCGCAAGACCGGTAGCAATACCGCCAGAGGTCATTTACGTCAGTTAAGCCCTGTCGGCGTCGCGACGCCAGGGTCGAAAACCTAGCGAATCGCCGTAGTGCAGCGTGTTCGTCCGCGTCGCTGCGGTTAAATCAAAAGACCGAACTAAACATGTAGAACTAGTCGTGGAGCGCTTCTGGACGCGGGTTCGATTCCCGCCGCCTCCACCAAATTCCGCGCTCGTCGCACGAACCCCGCATGACGCCAGTCTGCGGGGTTTTTTGTTGCCGGCGACACGCACGCCGACTCCTTCCGAAAAAGCACCCAGCCCCGGACGGGCCGGGCGGAATGCCACCGGTGCTCCGGCGGCAGGAGGTGACGGATGTTCTGGCGCGGTCGCCCCATCAGCGATTGCGCCGCGCAGCGGCCGGCCCGCTGGTCAGGGTTTGGGCACGACTTGGGCCCCGACCGTGACCGGCGACGCGGGGCTCAACTGCCGCGATACAGCGACTTCATTTCGTCCGCGCTGGCCGGGCGCACGCCCATTGCGCGCGAACCCGACGCCGATGCGCCCTGTGCCTGCGCACCGTAGCCGCTGGCGTCGGCGCCTTGAGCTTGAGCCAGGGCGCTGCGCTGCTGCTCCGCGACACGCGCGGTTGCGGCCTGGATCGCTTCCGGATAATGCGGATCTTCGCCGCGGGCGGAGTTGTAACCGGCCTGCTGCAGTTGAACCAGTTCGGCACGGACCTGCGCACGGGTGATCGTCGAGCCCGACTGGGCGAACGACGCAACCGGGGCAACGAGAGCGGCAGCAACGACAACGGCTTGAACGAGCGACTTCATGATGACCTACCTCCAGATTTGTCTGATTCGGCGGTGAACACCCTTGATCAGCGCCGACAAACCGAAGTTTATGTAGGTGGATGCTTAAGAATAAGGCAGGTTTCAGGAAGACATCCTTCCTGATTTAAGGGTTAACCCTAGACCCCTGCCCGAAAGGCGATGCGGGCAAATCGCCGTTTCGTCTCCCGCGTTGCATGAAGGGCCGCGGAAAAGCACGAGCCCCGCAAAGCGCAGGCTTCGCGGGGCTCGAACAAAGCAGGATGGGGTGGAGCGCGGGTAGCAGGTCTGTCGGTTGATCGATCCGTGACGCAGAAGACAGCACCCCACTTGGGCACAGGCCAACTGCCTGCGCGCTACCGGGCATCCATCGGGCACTTCAGGTTGCAGCCGTTCGGGTCGCCCAGGTCGCCCTTGCGGCGCAACGCCGACTTCTTGCCGGTCTGGTATTTGTCCGACGGCGCCGATGCCGCGAACGGCATCTGCGGATGTTCGTTCAGTCGGAACTGTTCGCTCAGGATGCCGCCGGGCACGCCCGGGGAATTCTGCGCGAACGCAAACGGCGAAGCGACGACCAGCAACCCCGCGGTCAACGCTGCCGCGGCAAGGGGAACGGGAAATTTCATGGCGGGATGACGCCTGAACGGCGTGCTTGTTGGAACGTTGATCAAGCGGCAAGCGTAGCGCAAATCCCCCGCTGCTGCAGCGCGGTTCGATCGCGTCCTCGTTACCGGGAATTGCCGTCCGGCACGCTCGTGCCGTCGCCGCCGGCCAGCCCGGTCGCGATGCGCTCCAGCGCGCCGCACGCAGCCGGATCGTAGCCGTCGAGATGCGCGACGCGTTCGACGAAGCGTGCGTCGCGCAGCAGCGCCAGCACATCGGCGAGCGGCCGCACATCGAGCCGCGCGCGTTCGCATGCGAAGTAATAGTCTTCGTCGACGATCGGGATGAAGTCGAGCCCGAAGTGACGGGCGGCCGGCTCGACGCCGAAGCCGAGATCGGCCATGCCGCTCGCGACGAACGCCGCGATCGCCGAATGCGTGAGTTCGGCCGACGCATAGCCGTCGATGCGCTCCGGATCGATGCCGATCGCGCGCAGCGCGAGATCCAGCAGCATGCGCGTGCCCGACCCCGGCTGGCGGTTGACGAAGCGAATGTCGTCACGCGCGAGATCCACCAGCCCGCGCACCTGCTTGGGGTTGCCGCGCGGCACGAACAGCCCCTGCTGGCGGCGTGTCAGGTGGATCAACACGTGGCGCGTGTCGTCGAGCCACGGCCGGTAGATCTGCGCGCACTGCGCGCGAAACGCGCCGCGCGGCAAATGGAAACCGGCGAGGTCGCATTCGCCGCGGGCGAGCGCCTGCACGGCCTCGACGCTCTCGCGATACTTGATGTCGACGGCCGCCTGCGCATCGACGAGCGCGGAAACGAGCGTCGCGACCGCATAACCGTGCGACGCATGGATGCGCACGGCGCCGTCGCGCTGCGCGAGCCGCCGGTTCAGGTCGCTGGCCACCTCGGCCGCCAGCGCGCGCAGGTTCCCGTCGAGGCGACTATGCGCCAGACGCTGCGCATCGACGACCGCCCGGCCGAGCGCCGACAACGTCGAACCCTTGCCGCGCGCGGTTTCGATCAATTCCCCGCCGATGCACGATTCCAGCGCGCGTAGCATGCCCCACGCGTGCCGGTACGACAGTCCCTTGGCTTGCGCGGCCTGCGCGATGCTGCCCGTATCGGCCACGAGTTCCAGCAGCGGAGCGACGTCCGACAGACTGGCCGACCGGCCTTCCGTGTCGCGTACGGTCAGATACGCGTCGCATTCGACCCGAATCAATTATGCACTCCGATTTCCTATTGCGACCGCGAAATCTTCCGCTTATCGTGGGTGAAAATCAATCAGAACGAAGTCGCGATGCGCACTATATGAATTTCGAGCGCATATGAGGCTTTGGAGGAGCAAAACCGATGTCCCCGAATTCCCCTGCGCCCGACGTGCTCGTCGAGCGCCATGCGCGCGCCGGCCGCTCGCTCGTCGCGATCCTGCATGCGATCCAGGACGACGCGGGCTACGTGCCGGCGGGCTGCGTCGCGCCGCTGGCCAAGGTGCTGAACCTGTCGCGCGCGGAAGTGCATGGCGTCCTGACCTACTACCACCATTTCCGCACCGCGCCGCCCGCCCGCGTGACGATCCAGATGTGCCGCGCCGAAGCGTGCCGCAGCATGGGCTGCGAGGCGCTCGCCGCCCACGCGCAAGCCCGCACGGGCTGCCGGTTCGACGCCAAGCACGGCGATGCCGCCGCGGCCCGTACGCCGGACGACGTCGCGCTCGAGTCGGTCTACTGCCTCGGACTGTGCGCGCAATCGCCGTCGATGACGGTCAACGGGGTGCTCCACGCCAAGGTCACGCCGGAGAAGTTCGACGCGCTGCTGGCCGACGCGGTGGCCCACGCGCAGGAGGCGGCATGACGACCCGCATCTACGTTCCGCGCGATTCGTCCGCGCTGGCGCTCGGCGCCGACGCGCTCGCCGCCGCGATCTCGGCCGAGGCCGAACGGCGCGGGGTCGCCATCGAGGTGGTCCGCAACGGGTCACGCGGGCTGCTGTGGCTCGAACCGCTCGTCGAGGTCGGGACGGCCGCAGGTCGCGTCGGCTATGCCAACCTGTCGGCCGCCGACGTGCCCGCCCTGTTCGATGCCGGCTGGCTCGACGGCGGCGCGCACCCGAGCGGCGTCGGCCTCGTCGACGCGCTGCCCTACCTCGCCCGCCAGCAGCGGCTCACGTTCGCACGGATCGGCCTGACCGATCCGCTGTCGATCGACGACTATCTGCAACACGAGGGGCTTGCCGGCCTGAAGAACGCGCTGGCGCTCGACGGCGACACCGCATGCGAAACGCTGATCGAGTCGGGGCTGCGCGGCCGCGGCGGCGCGGCGTTCCCGGCCGGCATCAAGTGGCGTACCGTGCGGCAGGCGCGCGCCGCGCAGAAATACATCGTCTGCAACGCGGACGAAGGCGATTCGGGCACGTTCTCCGACCGCCTGCTGATGGAATGCGACCCGTACTGCCTGATCGAAGGAATGATCATCGCGGGCGTCGCCACCGGCGCGACGGTCGGCTACATCTACGTGCGCAGCGAATACCCGCATGCGATCGCCACGCTCGAAGCGGCAATCGTCCGCGCGCGTGAAGCCGGCTGGCTCGGCGAGCACGTGCTCGGCTCCGCGCACGCGTTCGAGCTGCACGTCGCGAAAGGCGCGGGCTCGTACGTATGCGGCGAGGAAACGGCGCTGCTCGAATCGCTCGAGGGCAAGCGCGGCGTCGTGCGCGCGAAGCCGCCGCTGCCCGCGCTCGCCGGCCTGTTCGGCCAGCCGACGGTCATCAACAACGTGATCACGCTCGCGACGGCGCCCGTGATCTTCGCGCGCGGCGCCGCGTTCTATCGCGACTACGGGATGGGCCGCTCGCGCGGCACGCTGCCATTCCAGCTCGCAGGCAACATCCGTCACGGCGGTCTCGTCGAGCTCGCGTTCGGCGTCACGCTGCGCGAACTGCTGTTCGACTTCGGCGGCGGCACGGCCAGCGGCCGGCCGGCACGCGCCGCGCAGGTCGGCGGCCCGCTCGGCACCTACCTGCCCGACCACCAGTGGGACGTGCCGCTCGACTACGAGGCGTACGCGGCGATCGGCGCGGTCGTCGGCCACGGCGGCATCGTGCTGCACGACGACACGTCGAATCTCGCCGAGCTGGCCGAGTATGCGATGAAGTTCTGCGCGATCGAATCGTGCGGCAAGTGCACGCCGTGCCGGATCGGCTCGACGCGCGGTGTCGAGACGATCGCGCGGATCCGCCACGGCGATACGTCGGAGCGGCAGGTCACGCTGTTGCGCGACCTGTGCGACACGATGCTGGCCGGTTCGCTATGCGCGATGGGCGGCATGACGCCGTACCCGGTGCTGTCCGCACTCGACCATTTCCCCGAAGATTTCGGGCTCGCTGCCGGCAAGGATGCCGCGTCGGGCCCGGTCAAGGCCGCGGCCTGACCCAGAAGGAGCCCTGCATGTCACTCGACACGAACAACGTCCGCCAAGGCGGCTGCGGCTCGGGCCAATGCGCGTGCAAGAGCGCGGCACAGGCGCGCGCCCGCGACCCGTTCGACGATACCGATTACGGCACGCCACAACGGCATGCCGATACCGACGTCACGCTCGAAATCGACGGCCAGCCGGTCACGGTGCCGGCCGGCACGTCGGTGATGCGCGCGGCGATCGAAGCCGGCGTCAACGTCCCGAAGCTCTGCGCGACCGATTCGCTCGAACCGTTCGGCTCGTGCCGGCTGTGCCTCGTCGAGATCGAGGGCCGGCGCGGCTATCCGGCGTCGTGCACGACGCCCGCCGAAGCCGGCATGAAGGTGCGCACGCAGTCGGACCGGCTGCAGTCGCTGCGCCGCAACGTGATGGAGCTGTACATCTCCGACCACCCGCTCGACTGCCTCACGTGCCCGGCCAACGGCGACTGCGAGCTGCAGGACATGGCGGGCGTGGTCGGGCTGCGCGAGGTGCGTTATGGTTTCGACGGCGCGAATCACCTGAAGGACACGAAGGACGAGTCGAATCCGTACTTCACGTACGACCCGTCGAAGTGCATCGTCTGCAACCGCTGCGTGCGCGCGTGCGAGGAAACGCAGGGCACGTTCGCGCTGACGATCGCCGCGCGCGGCTTCGAATCGCGCGTCGCCGCGGGCGAAAGCGAATCGTTCATGGCGTCGGAATGCGTGTCGTGCGGCGCGTGCGTCGCCGCCTGCCCGACGGCCACGCTGCAGGAAAAATCCGTCGTGCAACTGGGGCAGGCCGAACACTCGGTCATCACGACCTGCGCGTATTGCGGCGTCGGCTGCTCGTTCAAGGCCGAGATGAAGGGCACGCAGGTCGTGCGCATGACGCCGCACAAGAACGGTCTCGCGAACGAAGGCCACGCGTGCGTGAAGGGACGCTTCGCGTGGGGCTATGCGACGCACAAGGACCGCATCACGAAGCCGATGATCCGCGAGAAGATCACCGACCCGTGGCGCGAAGTGAGCTGGGAAGAGGCGCTCACGTACGCGGCGACGCAATTCCGCAAGCTGCAGCAGAAGTACGGCCGCGATTCGATCGGCGGTATCACGTCGTCGCGCTGCACGAACGAGGAAACCTATCTCGTGCAGAAGCTCGTGCGCGCCGCGTTCGGCAACAACAACGTCGATACCTGCGCACGCGTGTGCCACTCGCCGACCGGCTATGGCCTCAAGACGACGCTCGGCGAATCGGCCGGCACGCAGACGTTCGCCTCGGTCGGCCAGGCCGACGTGATCGTCGTGATGGGCGCGAACCCGACCGACGGCCATCCGGTGTTCGGCTCGAGGCTGAAGCGGCGCGTGCGCGAAGGCGCGAAGCTGATCGTGATCGACCCGCGCCGCATCGACGTCGTCGACGGCCCGCACGTGAAGGCCACGCACCACCTGCAGTTGCGCCCCGGCACCAACGTCGCGATCGTCAATGCGCTGGCGCACGTGATCGTCACCGAAGGGCTGGTGGCCGAGGCCTTCGTCGCCGAGCGCTGCGACACGCGCGCGTTCGAGCAATGGCGCGACTTCGTCGCGCAGCCCGACAATTCGCCCGAGGCGACCGCGGACGTCACCGGCGTGCCGGCCGAGCGGGTGCGCGAGGCCGCGCGCCTCTACGCGACGGGCGGCAACGCCGCGATCTATTACGGCCTGGGCGTGACCGAACACGCGCAGGGCTCGACGACGGTGATGGGCATCGCGAACCTCGCGATGGCGACCGGCAACGTCGGCCGCGAAGGCGTCGGCGTCAATCCGCTGCGCGGCCAGAACAACGTGCAGGGTTCATGCGACATGGGCTCGTTCCCGCACGAGCTGCCCGGCTACCGGCACATCGGCGACGAGGTCGTGCGCACGCAGTTCGAGCAGGCGTGGTCGGCCACGCTGCAGCCGGAGCCGGGGCTGCGCATCCCGAACATGTTCGACGCGGCGCTCGACGGCAGCTTCAAGGGGCTCTACTGCCAGGGCGAGGACATCGTCCAGTCGGATCCGAACACGCAGCACGTGGCTGCCGCGCTGTCGGCGATGGAATGCATCGTCGTGCAGGACATCTTCCTGAACGAAACCGCGAAATACGCGCACGTGCTGCTGCCGGGCTCGACGTTCCTCGAGAAGGACGGCACGTTCACGAACGCGGAGCGCCGGATCTCGCGCGTGCGCAAGGTGATGCCGCCGCTCGCGGGCTATGCGGACTGGGAAGTCACGCTGCTGCTGTCGCAGGCGCTCGGCTACGACATGCACTACGCGCATCCGTCGGAAATCATGGACGAGATCGCGCGGCTCACGCCGACTTTCTCGGGGGTATCGTACGAGAAGCTCGACGCACTCGGCAGCATCCAGTGGCCGTGCAACGAACACGCGCCGGAAGGCACGCCGACGATGCACATCGACACGTTCGTGCGCGGCAAGGGCCGGTTCGTGATCACCAAGTTCATTCCGACGCCGGAGAAGGTCACGCAGCGCTATCCGCTGATCCTGACGACGGGCCGCATCCTGTCGCAATACAACGTGGGCGCGCAGACGCGCCGCACCGAAAACGTCCGGTGGCATGAAGAGGATCGCCTCGAGATCCATCCGCACGACGCACAGGATCGCGGGATCCGCACCGGCGACTGGGTCGGCATCGAGTCGCGCGCGGGGCAGACGGTGCTGCGCGCGCTCGTGACGGAGCGCATGCAGCCGGGCGTCGTGTACACCACGTTCCACTTCCCCGAATCGGGCGCGAACGTGATCACGACGGACAGCTCCGACTGGGCGACGAACTGCCCCGAATACAAGGTGACGGCCGTGCAGGTGTTGCCGGTTGCGCAACCGTCCGACTGGCAGCGTGCCTATGCGCGCTTCAACTCGGAGCAGCTCGACCTGCTCGAGCGCCGCGCGGCCGCGCCGGCCGCCGTGACGACAGGCAAGTGAGGCAGCAATGGACAACGACCACCTGATCGACATGGCCAACCAGATCGGCGCATTCTTCGAATCGATGCCCGATCGCGACGAAGCGCTGGCCGGCATCGCCGAGCATATCCGGCGCTTCTGGGAGCCGCGCATGCGCCGAGCGCTGCTCGCCGCGCTCGACGATCCGTCGAACGCGGCCGGGCAACGCGCGACACCGATCGTGCGCGACGCGATCGCCGCGCACCGCGCGTCGCTCGTCCCTGCCGCGGCGCCCGCCTGACCGCGCGGCTACGCGGACACCGACATGCCCGCGAACCAGTTTTCGCAATGGCGCAGCAGCGCATTGGCGTCGGTCGCCGTGCGCCCGCGCGCGGCAACATAGCCGTCCGGCCGCAGCAGATAGAACGACGGCCGCGAGCGGCCGTATTCCTGCGCGAGCCCCGCCGCCCCGTCGCCTTCGGCATCGGCGACACGCCACACGCGCACCGCTTCCGGCATGATGCGCTCGAGCCCCTGCACGAGCCCCCGCGCATCGGCCGGGATCGGCGGCACCTCGCCAGCGTCGGTGTCCACCGGCTCCTCCAGCAGCAACAGCGTGAAGCTCGCCGGATCGTGAAGATCGTATAGCCGCGCCGTGCCGGGCGCACGACCGAGCGGCCCGTCGAGCACGTGCACGAGCGCATCGGGCGCGCGCTCGCCCGCGCGCGGGCCGCCGTCGAGCACGCGCTCGAGCGTGAGCGGACTCTTCCGGTACTGCACGCCGAGCTCGCTCACCGTGCGCCGCAGCGCGTCGCGCATCGGCCCGAACGACGCCAGCAGCGGCACGACGTGATCGCGCAGCAGCTTCATCGCGCCGCGCTCGGCTTCGACGACCTGCGTGACGAAACCGGTCTGCCGCAGCACGTCGCGCTCGATCGGATGGCGCTCCGCGTGATACGTGTCGAGCAACCGCTCGGGTGCGCCTGCGCCGAGGACGCGCGCGAGCTTCCAGCCCAGGTTGAACGCCTCCTGGATGCCGGTGTTCATGCCCTGCGCGCCGGCCGGGCTGTGGACGTGCGCGGCGTCGCCCGCGAAGAACACGCGGCCATGACGCAGCCGGTCGACCATCCGGCTGTGCAGGTGGAAATAGGACGACCACGCGAGATCGCTCGGCGAGATCGAGGCGCCGACGCGCGCGCGGATGATCGCGTCGCATTCCTCGAGCGACGGCGCCGGCGCGCCGGGCGACGCGTCGCTGCCGAGCGGCCGGTCCGCGACGAGCCGGTAACGGCCGCTCCCCATCGGAAACAGGCCCGCAATACCTTCGGGCGTCGTGAACAGGCGGATCTCTTCGTCCGGCCACTCGGGTATCGCCGCGAAATCGGCCAGCAGGAAAGTCTGTTCGAATGCATGCCCGGCAAAGCCCAGGCCGAGCAGATGCCTGACCGTGCTGTGCGCGCCGTCGGCCGCGATCAGGTACGACGGCGCGAACGACTCGTCGCGGCCATCTGCGCGGCGCAGCGTCACGTCGAGCGACGTGCCGCCCGCGTCGCACGCGGTCAGCGCGGTACCGCGTTCGACGGTCACGCCCATCCCGGCCAGATGCTCGGCGAGCAGCCGCTCGGTGATGCTCTGGTCGAGAAACATCAGATACGGATAGCGCGTTTGCAGCGGATCGAAATCGAGCCGCGCGATCAAGCGGCCGTCGGCATGCAGCTCGGCCGCATGCGCGCGATGGCCGAGCGCGAGAAACGGCTCGACCGCGCGATGCTGCTCCAGCAGCTCGAGCGTGCGCGCCTGGATGCCGATCGCGCGCGAAAACGGCGCGGGCGCGGCCAGGCGATCGATGATGCGCACCGGCACGCGGGCCCGCGCCAGGCTCATCGCCGCGGCAAGGCCGGTCGGCCCCGCGCCGACGATCAGCACGGGTGGGATATCGGACAGTGTGTCAGCCATGGAAACCTCGATGACACGCGACTCTGCAAGTCTACGCCGCTCCGCGTGACGGGGCCATATGCCGACCGGCCGATACGCGGCCCTACCCCGCGGTGTGGGAAAATACGCGCTTTCCGCCAGTTTTCGCGTCATGGATTCCGCATTCGACCGGGCGTACGCCGCACACCGCGCGGGCCGCCTCGCCGAGGCCGAGCACGGCTATCGCCACGCGCTCGCCTCCAACCCCGCCGACGCCGACGCGCTGCACCTGTTCGGCGTGCTGCGGCACCAGCAGGGCCAGCACGCCGAGGCCGCCGATCTCGTCGGCCGGGCCGTCGCGCTGCGCCCCAACGATGCCGCACTGCAGCTCAATCTCGGCAACGCGCTGAAAGCGCTCGGCCGGCTCGACGAAGCGATCGACCGCTTTCGCAATGCGCTGACGCTCGCGCCCGAATTTCCGCTCGCACACTACAACCTCGGCAACGCGTATGCGGCGCTGCAGCGTCACGACGATGCGATCGACGCCTTCGGCCGCGCGCTGCGGCTCACGCCGGACGACGCGTCGATCCACAACAATCTCGGCAACGCGCTGAACGCGCTCGGCCGCCACGACGACGCGCTCGCCGCGTTCGGTCGTGCGCTCGAGCTCCGGCCCGGGCATGCGGGCGCGCACAACAATCTCGGGATGGCGCTGAACGCGATGGGGCGCGCCGACGATGCGATCGCGCACTTCCAGGCCGCGATCGCCGTGCAGCCGCGTTTCGTCGCCGCGCATTTCAATCTCGGCAACACGTTCGATGCGCTCGGCCGGCATGCCGAGGCGGCGGCCGCGTTCGAAGCCGCGCTCGCACTGCACCCGCCGTTTCCGCTCGCGCTGTTCGGGCTCGCGAACGCGCTCTGCGCGCAGGCGCGCCACCGCGACGCACTGCCCTACTACGAGCGCGCCGTCGGGCTCGATCCGTCGTTCGGGCTCGCGTGGCTGAATCTCGGCAACGCGCATCACGCGCTCGGCGCGCACGAGATGGCGCTGCGCGCATTCGACCAGGCGCTGCGTGTCGCGCCCGATCTCACGCTCGCGCGGCTGCATCGCGCGGTCACGCTGCTGACGCTGCGCGACTTCACGCGCGGCCTGCCCGCCTACGAAGCGCGCCACGAGACGCCCGGCGCGACGCCGCTCGGCGCGCTGCCGCGCTGGCAGGGCGAGCCGATTGCGTCGCGCACGCTGCTGATCCGCGCGGAACAGGGATTCGGCGACACGCTGCAGTTCGTCCGCTTCGTGCCGCTCGCCCGCGCACGCTGCGCGCGCGTCGTACTCGAAGTCCAGCCGGAACTCGTCGCGCTGCTGACACCGGCCGCGTCGCGCTGGCGCGTGACGCTCGTCGCCCAGGGCGCCGCGAAGCCGCCTGCCGCGGATGTCGCGTGCACGCTGATGAGCCTGCCGTTCGTGCTCGGGCTTCAGCCGGAGGACATCGTCGGCGCGCGCTACCTCCACGCGCCCGACGGCGCCCGCCGGCGCTTTCGCGGCTCGCTCGGCGGGCAGTCGAAGCGCAAGTTCGGCCTGGCATGGTCGGGGCGCCGACAGGCACAGGAAAACCGCTCGATGCCGTTCGACGCGCTCGCGCCGCTGCTCGCACTGCCGGACATCGACTGGATCGTGCTGCAGCCCGCGCTCGACGACGACGAGCGGACGCGCATCGACGCGCATCCGCGCATGCATCGTCTCGACGGCCGGCTGAACGACTTCGGCGATACGGCCGCGCTGATCGAGCGCCTCGACGGCGTCGTCACGATCGACACGGCGGTCGCGCACCTCGCGGGCGCGCTCGGCAAGCCGCTCTGGATCATGCTGCCGTTCGCGGCCGACTGGCGCTGGTTCACCGGCGACGATTGCCCGTGGTATCCGCAGGCCCGGATCGCCCGCCAGCCTGCGCCGGGCGCATGGCTCGACGTGGCGGCCACGGTGGCCGACATGCTGCGCGAGGCATGATCGCAAACGAAACAGGGAGCGCATCGCGCTCCCTGTTTCGATGAGATGCGCGGCCCGACGCCGCGCGACATGCGGGTGGCCGTCAGGCCGACTTGTACTGATCGCGCGCGTCGGGTGTGCGGTACAGCACGAGCGTCGCGATCAAGCCGCAGATAGCGGCCACGCTCAACCACAGCCCCGGCGCCGCCTTGTTGCCCGTCTCGTGGATCAGCAGCGTCGAGATCGCCGGCGTGAAGCCGCCGATCGTCGTGGCCAGGCTGTACGCGAGCGAGAAGCCGGCCGTGCGCACGTCGGCCGGCATCACTTCGGTCAGCGCGACGACCATCGCCCCGTTGTACGACGCATACAGGAACGACAGCCACAGCTCGACCGCGAGCAGCCGCAGGAACGACGGATCGCCGACGAGCCACAGCACCGCCGGATAAGCCGTCAGCAGCGTCAGCACGGTGAACGCGATCAATACCGGACGGCGGCCGACGCGGTCGGACAGCGCGCCGGACAATGGCAGCCACACGAGGTTCGAGATACCGATGCAAACTGTCACGACGAGCGCATCGAGCGACGACAGGTGCAGCACTTCCTTGCCGAAGGTCGGCGTGTAGGCGGTGATCATGTAGAACGACACCGTCGTCATGATCACCATCCCCATGCCGGCTACCACGATACCCCAGTTGTCGAGCATCGAGCGCATGATCTCGCCCATCGTCGGGCGGTGACGCTTCGCCAGGAATTCGTCGGTTTCCTTCAGCGAGCGGCGGATCAGGAACAGGAACGGCACGATCAGGCAGCCGATCAGGAACGGAATGCGCCAGCCCCACGCGGTCATTTCCTCGACCGGCAGCGCGCGGTTCAGCACGACGCCGACGAACGCGGCGAACACGACGGCCACCTGCTGGCTACCCGACTGCCACGACGTATAGAACCCCTTGTGGCCCTTCGTCGCGATCTCCGACAGATACACCGACACGCCGCCCAGCTCGACGCCCGCCGAGAAGCCCTGCAACAGCCGGCCGAGCAGCACGAGCACCGGCGCGAGCACGCCGATCGTCGCATAGCCGGGTATCGCGGCCACCGTGAGCGTGCCGATCGCCATCAGCCCGAGCGTCAGGATCAACCCCTTGCGGCGGCCGTGATGGTCGATGTA
Organism: Burkholderia semiarida; assembly: GCF_029268935.1. Lineage (NCBI taxonomy): Bacteria > Pseudomonadati > Pseudomonadota > Betaproteobacteria > Burkholderiales > Burkholderiaceae > Burkholderia > Burkholderia semiarida. The sequence continues at coordinate 1,470,782 of NZ_JAHLCL010000007.1, forward strand.
TGCGCCGAGCACGATCGCGCCGACCGGCCGCATCAGGAAGCCCGCGCCGAATACCGACAGCGACAGCATCAGCGACGCGAACGCGTTGCCGCTCGGAAAGTACGTTTTCGCGATGGCCGACGCGTAATACCCGTAGACCATGAAGTCGTACATTTCGAGGAAGTTGCCGCTGACGACGCGGAAGACGGTGCGGACTTTCGATTCCTGCGCGATGGCAGGCGATGCTGTGGACATGTTTTCTCGCTAAGCTCGGATGGCGCGAATTCCGCGCCGCATGAAACCGACGATGCGCGGCGCGCAGCGTTGGCACACGCACACGGGCATCGCTGCCCGCCGGCGGCGCGGCGCGTAACGGCGCGCCGCCAGCAAGATTCGCGCATCATGCCACGTCAAGCCGACATTTGCCTTGTGGTGCCCCATCACGGCCGTCACGGCGCCCGCCTCGTACAAGTCGCCCCGAAACGGGCACAAGAATCAGATCGATCTGATCGACCGACCCGCGCCGGCTGACCACAATGGCAAGATTTGCGACGACGTTTCCGCGCCGCGTCGGCACGGGCCTGTGTCGCACGGCGTACCGCTCTCATGACCCCATCGCCCCTCGTCCCGGTCGAAGGCGCGCTCGCCCGCCCTCGCGCCACTCCGCTCGATCACGTCCCGCCGTTCGGCCGCGAATGGCGGTTCCTCGGTGCGTCCGGCGCACGGCCCGGCAGCCACTGCCTCGCGACACTGACGACATCCTGCATCGATATCGACCGGCCGCACAGCGCGTGCCGATGGCAGCCGCTGCCGGTGGCGGCGGCACTGCCCCCTTCGGCCGGATTGCCCGTCACGCCGGCGGCTGGCGCCGGTCGGTACTTGCGCCGTTCCGTGCGCCCGCCTCGCGATCGGCGCGCGCGATACGCCGTCTGCTGGAGCATCGGCGCGCTCGGCATCATCGCCTGGCTGATCGGCGCGCACGAGCCACCTGCGGATTCCGTTCCCGCATACGCGATTCAAGCCGCCGGCGGCGCGCCCGCTCACATCGCGACATCGACCGACACCACACATGTCGCCGCGGCTGCACCGGTCACGTCGACGAACGCCATGCCGCAACCCAAGGTAGCGACGGCTGGCGCGCATACGATGGTCTCGCCGCCAGCCACGCACCGCGTCGCGCGCGGCCCCGCATCGCTTCACCCGCAAGCAACGCCCGACGTGCGGCATGCCGCTCCTGCCTCGCCACGTCCGGCAGCCGGCCAGCGCACGACGGAAGCGCCGCCCCGCACACCGGCCGTGCCACGGCTGGCTGCGCATCCGCCGATTCAGCACGACGCCACCAACACCGGCACGCGCGTTCGGCGCGCCCCACCGCCGCACGAGGCAGACACGCGTGTCACGCGCGACGCGCTCGACGATCCTGCCACGTTGATCGCCATGGCGAACGCGCTGCGCGCCACGCAGCCGGCCGGCCCCACGCACCCGCGCGCGGCCGGTTTCGACTGGACGTCGCAACTGTCGCACCGCCGCGTGACCGACGTGCCGGACGCGTTCGCGCATTGATGCCCGCGCAATAAAAAACCCGGCGAAGATCGCTTCGCCGGGTTTTCGCTCGTCTCGCTCCGTCCGCTCGACGGATCGTTATTTGTGCACGGGCAACCCCATCTCGGTCTGCTTCTCGAGTTGCCGCACCTGCTCCTGCAGATCGCGCAACTGCAACTGCGCCGCCCGCTTCTCGACCTGCAGCGCCTGCGCCTGCTCCTGCGCCGACTTCTGCCGTTGCGCGACTTCGGCCTGCTGGCTGCGCGCGACGCTCAGGTCGGCCTGCAGTTGCTGCGCACGATTCGCCTGCAGCGCGATCACGCGTTCGAGAAATGCCTTCTGCGCCTGCAGCTCGGTCCGGCGGATCTCGATATCGGCGAGTTGCGCCGTTTGCTGGACGAAGTTCGCATACACCATCTCCGCGCGATTCTTGTCCTGCGAACGGATCACGCGCCACAGATTCTTGTCCTGGAACAGCGCGACGTAATACGTCATCTCGCGCGGATCGAACATCAGGCTCGCGCCGTAGCTGCCGTTGTACGTCGTACGCATCTCGACGATCCGGCCGTCGTGCAGCATCTGCGTCAGCTCGGCAACGTTGCCTTGCGCGGCGACGTCCGTCGCGGCCGCGGCCGATGCCGCGGGCGACGCGCCGCCGCTCAGGCTCGTGACCGCCGGACGCGTACCGGCAGCGGGGGCGGTCGCGTCGGCGGACCAGGCCGCGCCCGCTTGCGCGCAGGCAGCCAGTGCAACGATCCACGTTGCGCATCGTGCAGGGGAAAAGTTTCGGAAAGCCAACGTCAGACTCCGGCGAACGAATCGGAACTCGCGATTATCGTTCAAAACGAAACGGCCGCATCTCGAATTTATCGGGATGCGGCCGGCCTGCGTTCAACACGAAAAATACGGCGGGCTACAGGCGCGTTTCGCGCGCGGCGCGCAGAAATGCATCGAGCAGCGGCGTGCAGTCGAGCAGCTCCGAGCCCCCCGCGCGATGGAACTCCGGATGCCACTGCACGCCGACGACGAACGGCGAACGCCGATGGCGAATGCCTTCGATGATCCCGTCGCCGGCCGACACGGCCTCGATGTTCAGATCGCGGCCGAGATCGCGGATCGCCTGATGGTGAATCGAGTTGACGATCGCTTCGCTGCGCCCCGGGAACATGCTCGCGAGCGTCGACGTGTCGGGAAAACGGATCGCGTGACGGTGCTGGTCGTAATGCTCGCTCACGTGCGCGTGGGCGGTCGGCACGTCGGTGGCGATGTCCTGGTACAGCGAACCGCCGAACGCGACGTTGATCAACTGGCAGCCGCGACACACGCCGAGCACGGGTTTGCCGGACTCGACGAATTCGTGCAGCAGCTCGAGCTCGTACATGTCGCGCACGCGATCGCCCGGCCATTCGGGTCGCGCATCCGACGCCGCGTAGGTCTGCGGCGACACGTCGGCGCCGCCTTGCAGCAGCAGGCCGTCGAGATGCTTCGCGTAGTCGCGCAGGCGGATGTTGCTCGGATGGATCATGCCTTGATGGCCGACGGTCGGAATCATGAACACGAGCACGTCGCGCGACATCACCCAGTGGGCGATTGATTCCTCGAGATACTGCAGCGTCTTGCCGCGCAGCCCCTTCGCGCCCGGCTCCGGATGGAAGATCCGCGCCGACACGCCGATGCGCAGCGTGCGCTGCGTGATGCGCTGGCCGGCGCGGTCGAACAGCCGCCGCGCGCGCGCCGCGACGATCCGGCCGAATACCGACCACGGGGTATCGCTCTGCTTCAGGTAGGCGGGCGGCGCATTCTGCGCGTTCGCGGGCGGCGGCCGCGGCGTGTCGAAATCGGGCTGCGCGCCGAATCCGGGCGGCGGCGCACCCGGCTTCGGCGGCGCGGCCGTGGCGGCGCCGTCCCCGATCGCGCCCGCCGCGCCGGGTGCACCGGGCTCGGATGCGGCCGTCACGGGCGACGCGCCGTCGTCGGCGGCGTTCTGCACGGCGGCCTGCGCATCGTGCGTTTTCGCCGGATCGGGACGCGGGGAATCGGAAGAAGCGGAAAAGGTGCCGGGCAGACCGGCCGGGGAAGGCGTGTTTTCGCTCATGACGATGGTCTGGTACGTCGCTCACGCGTATGAATAGACGAGGATTCATTATGCTTCAGTGCACGATCACGCGGCAAACCTGCAACATCCTGTCGATATTGTTGCAAGTCGGTGGCAGGGCCGCCGCGGCGGCATGCGGCCCCGTTCGCGCACCCGGCCCCCGCTGCCCGTGCCGCTCTTGGGCTGGACACCTGTGATATATCACAATAATATCCAGAGATCGCCCACGCTTCCCGAGCCCGCCGCGTCATGATCGCGCGCCTTCCGGCCCCGGTGCCGAACCCCATATGAGCACCCTGACCGACGTCACCCGCGACCGCCCAGCCGCATCGCCGGCGAGTCTCGCCGACCGCGCGTACGCGCTGATCCAGCGCGACATCGTCACGATGCGCCTGAAACCGGGCGCCGCGCTCAACGAAGCCGAGCTCGTCGCGCGGACGGGAATCGGCCGCACACCGGTGCACCAGGCCGTGCATCGGCTCGTGCTCGAGGGGCTGCTGTCGGTGATGCCGCGCAAGGGCCTGATGGTGCAGCCGCTGTCGCTCGACGACATCGTCGCGGTCATCGACGTGCGGCGCATCAACGAAGCGCACTGCGTCGAACTCGCCGCGCGCCATGCGACGCCCGACGATCTCGCCCGCCTGGCCGCGCTGCTCGACGACGGGCAGGCCTGCGTCGACGCACACGACGTCGAGGGCATGATGGAGCTCGACCGCGCGTTTCATCAGACGATCGCCGCGGCCGCGCGCAACGCGGTGCTGGCCGACATCCTGCGCGCGCTGCATGAACGCTCGCTGCGCTTCTGGTTCGTCACGCTGTCCGAACCGCACCATCTCGCCGACGTCCAGCACGAGCACCGCGCGCTGTTCGACCGGCTGTCCGCACGCGACGCCGCCGGCGCGCGCGCAGCCGTCGAAAGCCATATCGATTCGTTCCGCTCCACGCTTGTTCAACATCTTCGCCCCTGAGCCGCCATGACCACTTTCACGCCGTTCCCCCCGCTCGCCCAGCTCGCCGCCGACCTCGCCGCCGGCCGGACCACGAGCCGCGCGCTCGTCGACACCGCGCTCGACCGGATCGCCGATCCGTCGGGCCAGGGCGCCGTCGTCTTCACCGAAGTCGATGCCGACGACGCACGCGCCGCCGCCGACGCGCACGACCGGCTGCGCGCCGCGGGCACCGTGCTGTCGCCGCTCGCGGGCATCCCCGTGTCGGTCAAGGACCTGTTCGACGTCGCGGGCCAGGTCACGCGCGCGGGGTCCCGCGTGCTCGACGGCGCGCCGGCCGCGTGCACCGATGCGGTCGCCGTCGCGCGGCTCAGGCGCGCGGGCGCGGTGCTGGTCGGCCGCACCAACATGAGCGAGTTCGCGTTCTCGGGGCTCGGGCTGAATCCGCACTTCGGCAACCCGCGCTCGCCGTACCGCCGCGACGTGCCGGGCGATGCGCGAATTTCGGGCGGCTCGTCGTCGGGCGCGGCCGCGTCGGTCGCCGACGGGATGGCGGCCGTCGCGCTCGGCACCGACACCGGCGGCTCGATCCGGATTCCGGCCGCGCTGTGCGGGCTGACGGGCTTCAAGCCGACCGCGAGCCGGATCCCGACGCAAGGCGGCGTGCCGCTGTCGACGACGCTCGACTCGTTCGGGCCGATCGGGCTGACGGTCGCGTGCTGCGCGCTCGTCGACCGGATGCTCGCGGGGCTCGAGCCGCACGTGCCGGCCGCCCGGCCCCTCGAAGGCGTACGGCTCGGCGTGCTGACGAACTACGTGACGGACGGCGTCGATGCCGACGTCGCGGCCGCGCTCGACACCGCGCTCAAGCATCTCGAAGCGGCCGGCGCGATCGTCACCGAAGTGCGCTTCCCCGCGCTCGACCGGTTGCCGGAGATCAACCGTTTCGGCTTCTCGCCGATCGAGGCGTACGCGTGGCATCGTCCGCTGCTCGCCAAGCATCGCGACCAGTACGACCCGCGCGTACTGACGCGAATCCTGAAGGGCGAACCCGCGAGCGCGGCCGACTATCTCGATCTGCTCGCCGCGCGCGCCGCGATGCTCGACGAAGCCGCGCACACGGTCTGGGCGCGCTTCGATGCGCTCGTCGCGCCGACGGTGCCCGTCGTGCCACCGCGCATCGCCGACCTCGAAACGGACGACGACGCGTTCACGCGCACCAACGCGCTGATCCTGCGCAACCCGAGCGCGTTCAACTTCCTCGATGCGTGCGGGCTGTCGCTGCCGTGCCACGCGCGCGACGCGGCGCCGGTCGGCCTGATGCTCGCGGCGGCGCCGCATCGCGACGACGCGCTGCTGGCGATCGGCCAATCGGTCGAGGCCGTGTTGAACACGATCCGCTGACCGCCAGTCAGCCGCCGGCGGGCAACGCGCGCGGTGCGGCAGGTTGCCGCACGCGCGCTGTCAGTTTCGTGCCAGATCATTCGCGCTAAAATCGCGCGATTGTTTTCCGGACCGACCGACGAGGAACCCCGCCGACATGAACGACTACACGCTTGCACTCCGCCGCGAACGCCATCTGCTGATGCTGCTCGGATGGGTGTGCATCGCCCTGCTGGCCGGCGCGCTGTACCTGCAGTACGTGAAGAACGAAGACCCGTGCCCGCTGTGCATCATCCAGCGCTACTTCTTCTGCGCGATCGGGATCTTCGCGTTCCTGGCCGCCGGGATCCGCAACTGGCGCGGTGTCTGGGTGCTCGAGCTGCTGATCGCGATCGCCGCGGCCGGCGGTGTCGGCACGGCCGCGCGGCACCTGTCGATTCAGATGAATCCGGGCTTCAGTTGCGGCTTCGACACGCTGCAGCCGATCGTCGACAGCCTGCCGCCCGCGCAGTGGTTCCCCGGCATGTTCAAGGTCGCCGGGCTGTGCGAGACCGTCTACCCGCCGATCTTGGGCATCCTGCTGCCCGGCTGGGCGCTGATCGGCTTCGCCGCGATCCTGATCGCGGTCGTCGCGAGCCTCTGGCGCCATCGCCGCAAGCTCGCGGGCTGACCGAGCCCGCGTTGCCGGCCGACAGCATGCACGGCCCGACCGAATGGGCCGCGCGCCGCCGGCGAGTCGCCACCGGGCGCCGGCCGATGCGTGCGCCGGCCCCGCCCCGTCGTCGCGCGTAAACACCTACCCCGCCGCCGCGCGGATGTCCGGGCCGGCGGCGCGTCGCGCGATCGCCGCGCCTCGCCCCGTCACACGTGCGTTTCGGCCCGATGCGCATGCATCGGCACCCCGATCCGGCGCGGCGGGCCTATGATCGACATGATCGCCGCCTGATACCCCGGATCACCGCCCGGCCATGTTCCCGCCGCGTGGCGATGCTATCTTCGGGACTGGATGGCGATCTACGTGCGCGAGGCCAGGCGGTCCCACCGCTGCCTGCGTAACGCGCGCCCGATCCGCAATGTCGACTGGATTCATCATGACAACGCAAACCATCCGCATCCATCACCCTCATGGCGTCCGCGCGTCCGGCGGCGCCGTTCGCGCACGCCGGTCCGCGGCCCCCGCATGGCATCAGCCGTGCCGCCGGCCTGCCCCGCTCCCGTCCGTCCTCGTTGCCGCCACGCCCGCCAGCCCGCGCCGCGCGTCGTGCCGCGTCGTCCCGAACGGAGCGTGCTGATGGAAGCCTGGCTCGGCGATCTGCAGCAACTGCTCGCGCACGGCGAAGCGGCCGTGCTCGTGACGGTCGCGCATACCGACGGCTCCGCGCCGCGCGAAGCCGGCACCAAGATGCTCGTCACGCGCGACACGGCCCGCCATACGATCGGCGGCGGTCATCTGGAATGGAAGGCGATCGAGATCGCGCGGCACCTGCTGAAGGACGGCGCGCACGTGCCGCACGCACGCCGGCTCGAGCGGCTCGCGCTCGGCCCGAGCCTCGGCCAGTGCTGCGGCGGCGCCGTGGTGCTCGCGTTCGAACGGCTCGACGTCGGCGACCTCGGCTGGATCATGTCGCTCGCCAAGCGCGTCGCGGCCGGCGCCGCGACCGTGCGTAGCGTATCATTCGGCCCCTCGCCGGGCGCGCCGCTGCTGAGCGAGCCCGAATCGGAAGCCGCGCGGGCCGACTGCCTGCTGTGGGAAACCGGCGGCGTGTCGCTGATGACCGAAACGATCGCGCCGTATGCGTTCCCCGTCGTGCTGTTCGGCGCGGGGCACATCGGCACCGCGCTCGTGAAGGTGCTGGCGACGCTGCCGTGCCACGTACGCTGGATCGACGGGGCCGACGCCGCGTTCCCGCCGGCCGACGCGCTCGCCGGCATCGGCAACGTCACGATCGACGCGACTGCTTCCCCGGCGGACGCGGTCGACGCGGCGCCGCCGCGGTCCTACTTCGTCGTGATGACGCACGACCACGCACTCGATTTCGTGCTGGCCGAGCGCATCCTGCGACGCGGCGACTATGCGTACTTCGGGATGACCGGCTCGCGCACGAAACGCATGCAGTTCGATCACCGGCTCGCGGCGATCGGCATCGACCCGGCCCAGGTCGCGCGGATGCGCTGCCCGATCGGTGTCGAAGGCATCGTCGACAAGGCGCCCGAAGTGATCGCGATCTCGGTGGCCGCGCAGTTGCTGCAGGCCGTCGAGGCGAATGCGGCCGCGCAAGCTTCCCCTACCTACTGACCGACCAAGAACGACGCCATGACCCCGACATTCAAGGACAAGATTGCCCGCGCGCCGAAAGCGGAGCTGCACATCCATATCGAAGGCTCGCTCGAGCCCGAACTGATCTTCGCGCTCGCGCAGCGCAACGGCGTGAAGCTCGCGTACGATTCGATCGATGCGCTGCGCGCCGCGTACGCGTTCACCGACCTGCAGTCGTTCCTCGACATCTACTACGCCGGCGCGAGCGTGCTGCTCACCGAGCAGGATTTCTACGACATGACGGCCGCGTACTGCGAGCGCGCGCTCGCCGACAACGTCGTCCACACCGAGCTGTTCTTCGACCCGCAGACACACACCGAGCGCGGCGTGCCGATCGAGACGGTCGTCGCGGGCATCGAGCGCGCACTCGCCGATGCCGAGCGACGCGGGCTGTCGAGCAAGCTGATCCTGTGCTTCCTGCGCCACCTGTCCGAAGCGGACGCGCTCGCGACGTTCGAATCCGCGTTGCCGCTGTTCGAGCGCTATCGCCATCGGCTGATCGGCGTCGGCCTCGATTCGTCCGAGCTCGGCCATCCGCCGGCAAAGTTCGCTCGCGTGTTCGACAAGGCGCGCGCGCTCGGGCTGAAGCTCGTCGCGCATGCGGGCGAGGAAGGTCCGCCCGCGTACATCTACGAAGCGCTCGACGTGCTGAAGGTCGACCGGATCGACCACGGCGTGCGCAGCATCGAGGATGCGGCGCTCGTCGAGCGTCTCGCGAAAACGCGCACGGCACTCACCGTCTGCCCGCTGTCGAACCTGAAGCTGTGCGTGTTCGACGACATGACGAAGCACACGCTGAAGGCACTGCTCGACCGCGGCGTGGCGGTGACGATCAACTCCGACGATCCGGCCTATTTCGGCGGCTACGTCAACGAAAACTACTTCGCGACGGCCGAAGGGCTGCAACTGACGGATGCCGAAGTCCATGCGGTGATCCGCAACGGCTTCGAGGCGTCGTTCATCGAACCGGCGCAGCGCGACGCACTGTACGCGCGCCTCGACGCGTACTGGCAGGCCGCGTGACGGCCCGCATCGAGGCCCGCTAGACAGATGAAACACGGCAACGGCATCCGCTTCGCGTTTCCCCGTTCGGCCTCGCGCCGGGCCGGCCGCCTGCGTGCTCGCGAAGCGGCGGCGCGGCGCGTCGTCGCCCGCATGCGCGCTCCGTCGTGGCTTGCCGTACCGTTCGCTGCCGCACCGGTTGCGCGCGCAACGGCCGCGCGGTGCGCGGGCAACCACGCGCTGGCGGCTTCGGCCGCCACGTTCGCCCGCGCCATCGCCGCCGGTCGTGGCGCACGCAGCATGCCGCCGCTCGTGCAGCACCGCGCCGCCCCCGTGCGGTGTCGACCGTTTTCTTCTGTTCGCCTTACCTTGATGCAGGACCCTTCGTCATGACGCAAACCGCTTTCCGTTCCCAACTGCTGACCTTCAACGGCGACCCGGCGCAATCGAGCCAGGCCGCGAACTACGAGACCGACGGGCTCCTGATCGTCGACGACGGCAAGGTCGTCGCGGCCGGCCCGTATGCGCCGCTCGCGGCGACGCTCGCGCGCGATGCGGCGGTCCACGACCTGCGCGACAAGCTGATCGTGCCCGGCTTCATCGACACGCACATCCACTATCCGCAGACGGACATGATCGCGTCGCCGGCGCCGGGCCTGTTGCCGTGGCTCGACAAGTACACGTTCCCGACCGAGCGCCGGTTCGGCGACCCCGAGCATGCGCGCGAAGTCGCCGACTTCTTCGTCGACGAACTGCTCGCGTGCGGCACCACGAGCGCGCTCGTCTACTGCACGGTGCACAAGCAGTCGGCCGACGCACTGTTCGCGGCGAGCGACGCGCGCGACCTGCGGATGATCGCGGGCAAGGTGCTGATGGATCGCAACTGCCCCGAATTCCTGCGCGACACCGCGCAGTCGGGCTACGACGACAGCGCCGAACTGATCGGCCGCTGGCACGGCAAGGGCCGCCAGATGTACGCGCTCACGCCGCGCTTCGCGCCGACGTCGACCGAGGCGCAACTCGAGGCGTGCGGCGAACTCGCGCGCCGCCATCCGGACGTGTTCGTGCAAAGCCACGTCGCGGAAAACGTCGACGAGGTGAAGTGGGCGGCCGAGCTGTTCCCCGGCCACCGCAGCTATCTCGACATCTACGACCGCTACGGGCTGCTGCGTCCGCGCGCGGTGTACGGCCATTGCATCCACCTCGACGACGAGGATCGCCGCCGGATGGCCGAGACGCGCACCGTCGTCGCGCACTGCCCGACGTCGAACTTCTTCCTCGGCAGCGGCCTGTTCGATTTCGACAAGGCCGGCGAATACGACGTGCCCGTCACGCTCGCGACCGACGTCGGCGGCGGTACGTCGTTCTCGATGCTGCAGACGATGAACGAGGCGCACAAGGTCGCGCGGCTGTCGGGCTACCACCTGAGCGCCACGCGGATGTTCTGGCTCGCGACGGCCGGCGCCGCGCAGGCGCTCGACCTCGCCGACACGGTCGGCACGCTCGCGCCGCGCACCGAGGCCGATTTCGTCGTGCTCGATCCGCAGGCGACGCCGCTGCTCGCGCGCCGCACGAAGCGCGCGGATTCGCTCGAGGAACTGCTGTTCGCGTTCGCGCTGCTCGGCGACGACCGCGCGGTGTACCGCACCTATGCGGCCGGCAAACTCGTGCACGAGCGCGGCGCCGCGCGCGGCCCGGCCGCCGCGTAGCGACCCGCGCCGCGCTCCGGCATGCGCGGCCGCTTCGCCGTCGTCATGCCGGCAGTCGAATGCGGTGCGGTGCGGCGCGCCGCACCGCGGCCCGGCCGCTTTCCGACGCGCGATGCGCCGTGCTAGAATTCGCCGCTCATTGGGGAGTAGCCGCTCCGCTCGATGTCCCGCGCCCCCGGCGCGCATCGTGACGGAGGCGTCCGTCAACAGACTTGGCCGTTCGGCCATGGCGGGCGCAGCCACGTTGGCCTGGCGAGACCGATGGTTCACTGCGCGCCGCATCAGGGCCCGGCGCGCGGTGGATCGTCGCTCGCTTGCACAACATCGGCCCGTGGAACCCCATACGTGTCTCAAGCCTTCCTGATCTCCACCGGCGCCGTCGCCCTCGCTGAAATCGGCGACAAGACCCAACTGCTTTCCCTCGTTCTGGCCGCGCGCTATCGCAAGCCGGTGCCGATCATTCTCGGCGTACTCGTCGCGACGCTCGTCAACCACGGTTTCGCCGGTGCGTTCGGCGAATGGCTGGGCGTGCTCGTCACGCCGTCGATCATGCGCTGGGCGCTCGCGTTCTCGTTCATCGCGATGGGCTTGTGGATCCTGGTGCCGGACAAGCTCGACGAGGACGAAGCCCATGCGACCCGCTCGCGGCTCGGCGTGTTCGGCGCGACGCTGGTGGCGTTCTTTCTCGCGGAAATGGGCGACAAGACGCAGATCGCGACCGTCGCGCTGGCCGCGCGCTTCCAGGATTACATCGGCGTCGTGGCCGGCACGACGTTCGGGATGATGCTCGCCAATGTGCCGGCGATCCTGCTCGGCGACCGCTTCGCGCACAGCCTGCCGACGAAGCTCGTGCACGGGATCGCGGCCGTGCTGTTCGTCGTGCTCGGCGCGCTGGCGCTGCTCGGCATCGGAATCTGAAAGGAATCGGGCCGGCGCGGCCGGGCGGCCGCGCCGACGCGAATGCCGCGCTACTTTGCGACGGCCGCGCCCGAGGCCGGCGCCGCCGGCACCGCGCGCTCGTTGGCGGCCGGCGCCGCCGGCCCGCCACGCTTGTCGACCGGCAGCCGGACCGTGCGGACCGCACCGTTCGACAACGGAAAATCGGCGAGCGCGCTACGCGCGAGGAACGGCATCGCGTACAGCAGCGTGCCGTTGTCCCCGGTCGTGCGCGCGGTCACGTTGTAGACCTCCTTGCCCGTCGCGCGCTCGGTGATACGGATGCCGAGCACGTAGTCGAAGACCTGGTACGTCTGCGCGACGTAGCCGGCCGGCATCGGCCCCCAGGGCCCCCACGGGCCCCAGGGGCTCCACGGCCCGCCTCGCCAGTACGGCCCCGGCCCCATGAACCACGGGTCATAGTAGACCGGCTGCGGCACCGTCACGAGATCGCTGCCGACCGAATAGGTCAGCCCGACCAGATAGCGTGCCTGCGACTGCGGCACCTGCCGGAACGCATACGCGGACAGCTCGTTCGCGACGATCGGCTCGTAGGTCGACTGCTCGATGCTGTTCTTCTGCGCGTCCGTGCGCGTGAACGCATAGGTGCGGGTCGCGTCGCTGCCGCTCCAGTCGGAGAAGGCCGTGACCCGGGTGGTCACGTAGCTGGTGCAGCCGGTCAGCAGCGCGACGCACAGCACCGCCGCCCAGCCCGCACCGCGAAAAATCCATTCGCGTTTCATGTTGATCCTCGTCGATCCGTCACCCGTTCGTCGCACCGCGCGAACGACAACGGGATGTCGATAATACGCGGACTGCCGGAAGCGGTAAAAAGTTCGCCCGACACGCCGCCGCAAGCCTTTGTACAATGACCCGGTTCGCCTGGCCCGCGCGACGGGCCCGTCCCCCACTCCACCGATCTCGACGACCATGTCCGACAACGCCTCCTCCACCGTGATCCGCCGCGCCGACTACACGCCGCCGGCCTTCCTCATCGATTCCGTCGCACTCGAATTCGATCTCGCCCCGGCCCGCACGATCGTCAGGAATACGATGCGCGTGCGCCGCAATCCGGACGCCGCGCCCGCGCCGCACCTGGAGCTGATGGGCGAGGCGCTCGAATTCCTCGGCGCGCGGCTGGATGGCGCGCCGCACGGCGCGGTGCGCGCGCACGAACACGGGCTGACGGTCGAGAACGTGCCCGACGCCTTCGAGCTGACGCTCGAAAGCGCGTGCGCGCCCGACCAGAATACGACGCTGTCCGGCCTCTACGTGTCGAGCGGCAACTTCTTCACGCAGTGCGAAGCCGAGGGCTTTCGCCGCATCACCTACTTCCTCGACCGCCCCGACGTGATGGCGTCGTACACCGTCACGCTGCGCGCCGACAAGGCCGCATACCCGGTGCTGCTGTCGAACGGCAACCTCGTCGATTCGGGCGACCTGCCCGACGGCCGCCACTTCGCGAAGTGGGAAGACCCGTTCCGCAAGCCGAGCTACCTGTTCGCGCTCGTCGCCGGCAAGCTCGTCGCGATCGAGGAGAAGATCACGACCGGCTCCGGCAAGGAAAAGCTGCTGCAGGTGTGGGTCGAGCCGGCCGACCTCGACAAGACGCGTCACGCGATGGATTCGCTGATCCACTCGATCCGCTGGGACGAGAAGCGCTTCGGCCTCGAGCTCGATCTCGACCGCTTCATGATCGTCGCGGTCGGCGACTTCAACATGGGCGCGATGGAGAACAAGGGGCTCAACATCTTCAACACGAAGTACGTGCTCGCAAACCCCGAGACCGCCACCGACACCGATTTCGCGAACATCGAGTCGGTGGTCGGCCACGAGTACTTCCACAACTGGACCGGCAACCGCGTGACCTGCCGCGACTGGTTCCAGTTGAGCCTGAAGGAAGGGCTGACGGTGTTCCGCGACCAGGAATTCTCGGCCGACATGGCGGCCGGCGACGACGTCGAATCGGCGGCTCGCGCGGTCAAGCGCATCGAGGACGTGCGCGTGCTGCGCCAGTTGCAGTTCGCCGAGGACGCGGGCCCGATGGCGCACCCGGTGCGCCCGGAGAGCTACGTCGAGATCAACAACTTCTACACGATGACCGTCTACGAGAAGGGCTCGGAAGTCGTGCGGATGTACCAGACGCTGTTCGGCCGCGACGGCTTCCGCAAGGGGATGGATCTCTACTTCAAGCGCCACGACGGCCACGCGGTGACCTGCGACGACTTCCGCCACGCGATGGCCGACGCAAACGGGCGCGACCTCGCGCAGTTCGAGCGCTGGTACAGCCAGGCCGGCACGCCGCGCGTGTCGGTGCGCACCGCTTACGACGCGGCCGCGCGCCGCTATACGGTCACCCTCGCGCAAGGCTACGGCGACGCGTCGCCGGCCGCGCGCGAAACGCAGCAGGGGCCGCTGCTGATCCCGTTCGCGATCGGCCTGATCGGCCGCGACGGCCGCGACCTGCCGCTGCGTCTGGACGGCGAGGCCGCCGCATCGGGCACGACGCGCGTGCTCGAGTTCACCGACACCGAGCAGACCTTCACGTTCGTCGACGTGCCGGAAGCGCCGCTGCCGTCGCTGCTGCGCAACTTCTCCGCGCCGGTGATCGTCGAGTACGACTACAGCGACGACGATCTCGCGTTCCTGCTCGCGCACGACAGCGATCCGTTCAACCGCTGGGAAGCCGGCCAGCGCCTCGCGACACGCGCGCTGCTCACGCTCGCCGCGCGTGCCGCGGCCGACGCGCCGCTCGCGCTCGGCGAGAACTTCGTCGCCGCGTTCCGCCGCGTGCTGACCGACGAAAGCCTGTCGCCGGCGTTCCGCGAACTCGCGCTCACGCTGCCGTCGGAAACCTACCTCGCCGACCAGATGGCCGAGGCTGACCCGGCCGCCGTGCATCGCGCGCGCCAGTTCGTGCGCCGCCAGCTCGCAACCGCGCTGCGCGCCGACTGGCTCGCCGCATACGAGCAGCAGCAGACGCCGGGCGCCTATGAGCCGACGCCGGAAGCGTCGGGCCGCCGCGCGCTGAAGAACCTCGCGCTCGCGTATCTCGCCGAGCTCGACGATCCGGCCGATGCCGTACGCCTCGCCACGGCCCAGTACGACGCGGCGAACAACATGACCGATCGCGCGGCCGCGCTCGGCGCGCTTCTGTCGGCGTCCGCCGCGGGGGCGAACGGGCCGGCCGAGCATGCGCTCGACGACTTCTACCGTCGCTTCGAAAAGGAAGCGCTCGTGATCGACAAGTGGTTCGCGATGCAGGCGGCCCAACGCGGTACGCCCGCGCAGCCGACGCTCGCGAAGGTGCGCAAGCTGCTCGCGCACCCCGCGTTCAACCTGAAGAACCCGAACCGCGCGCGCTCGCTGATCTTCAGCTTCTGCGCGGCGAACCCCGCGCAATTCCACGCGGCCGACGGGTCGGGCTACGCGTTCTGGGCGGAACAGGTGCTCGCGCTCGACGCGATCAACCCGCAGGTCGCGGCGCGCCTCGCGCGCTCGCTCGAACTGTGGCGCCGCTTCACGCCGGCGCTGCGCGACCGGATGCGCGAAGCGCTCGAGCAGGTCGCCGCCGGCGCGAAATCGCGCGACGTGCGCGAGATCGTCGAGAAGGCGCTCGCGTAAGTCACGCGATCGCCCGCTGTCGCGTCCGCGCGATCGAGCCGGTGCCGCCTCACGCGGCGCCGGCTTTTTCATTGCGCGGGCGCGGCTGAAACCGCTCGCGATCGCGGGGTCGGACCGCCCGGCCGGCCGCCGCTGCGATAAACGCCCCCGCCCGCCGGCGTCGCCCGATACCGCGCCGATTCGGCGGCCCGGCCATGTAACCGGACGAAAAAAGCCGGCGGCACCGCAGGCGCGACGGGTAAAATTGCGGCCATTCAAGGATTCTTTCGCCTTTCGGAGTCTGTCATGTCCATTGCCCGCCGCACCACGCTGTCGAAGTTCCTGATCGAACAGCAACGTGAGACCAACAACCTCCCCGCCGACCTGCGCCTGTTGATCGAAGTCGTCGCCCGCGCGTGCAAGGCGATCAGCTACAACGTGTCGAAGGGCGCGCTCGGCGAAGCACTCGGCACCGCCGGCAGCGAGAACGTCCAGGGCGAGGTGCAGAAAAAGCTCGACATCCTGTCGAACGAAATCCTGCTCGACGCGAACGAATGGGGCGGCAACCTCGCCGCAATGGCGTCGGAGGAAATGGAAACGTTCTTCCCGATCCCGGCGAACTACCCGCGCGGCGAATACCTGCTCGTGTTCGACCCGCTCGACGGTTCGTCGAACATCGACGTGAACGTGTCGATCGGCACGATCTTCTCGGTGCTGCGCTGCCCGGACGGCAAGCAGGCGACCGAGGAATCGTTCCTGCAGCCCGGCACGCAGCAGGTCGCGGCCGGCTATGCCGTGTACGGCCCGCAGACGGTGTTCGTGCTGACGACCGGCAACGGCGTGAACTGCTTCACGCTCGACCGCGAAGTCGGCTCGTGGGTGCTCACGCAGAGCAACATGCAGATCCCGGCCGACACGCGCGAATACGCGATCAACGCATCGAACGCCCGCCACTGGTACGACCCGGTCAAGCGTTACGTCGACGAGCTGAACGCCGGCAAGGACGGCCCGCGCGGCGACAACTTCAACATGCGCTGGATCGCGTCGATGGTCGCGGACGTGCACCGGATCCTGAACCGCGGCGGCATCTTCATGTACCCGGCCGACAAGCGCACGCCCGATCGTCCGGGCAAGCTGCGCCTGATGTACGAAGCGAACCCGATGGCGTTCATCGTCGAACAGGCGGGCGGCGCCGCGACGACCGGCACGCAGCGCATCATGGAAGTGCAGCCGACCGGCCTGCACCAGCGCGTGCCCGTATTCCTCGGCTCGAAGAACGAAGTCGAGCGCGTGACCGGCTATCACGACGAAGCAAAATAATTGCACTGCAGCACTGGACGGAGGCGCGAGACATCAGTACAATCGCGCCTTCGCGATGTGGCCCTAACGGGTCGCATCGCGGTGAAGTGAAAGCGGAAAGTCCGCCGGATCGAGGGTTTCGCGAAGCAGTAGCAGCAAGCTGAAAAAATTTCGCAAAACCTATTGCCAAGATCGCGGATTTGACCATATAATTTCATTTCTCTGCTGCCGGTGTAGCTCAGTTGGTAGAGCAGCGCATTCGTAATGCGAAGGTCGTAGGTTCGACTCCTATCTCCGGCACCAAGACATAAAGGTCTGACAAGCATCGCTTGTCAGACCTTTTCTCTTTTCCGGCGCCGAAATCGTGAGGCCGGTCGACGACGCCCTGCCGATCGCGCAGCGCGCGATCCTCGCGGCGGCCGTTATCTGCGCCACCTCACCGACACCTCCCGCACGACTTCTCCCCACTCGGCGGCGGCCATGGCCCCGACGGCCGGCTGTCCGACCTGTACGGCGCAAGCAACAGCATCGTCCATCACGTGCCCGGCCGCCGGCACGCCTCGCACATTGACGCCATGGCCGCCGCGCTCGATCGCGCTCCATCCACCTACTTCGACCAATGCCAGTCAGTCAGGATACCGAATGATGACGGACGCCGAATGCGACGCCCTCTACGCCGCCGCGCGGGCCACACGATGCCCCGGATCGGTGAAGCCGATACGTCGCTCTTGCTCGCCCTTGCCTGCCCGTTTCGCACTGCTGGCGATCGGCGATGCCGTGACCGTTGCGCGGCTGACACCCGACGCTGCCGACGGACGGCCCGAGGTGCCCATGCACGCCACGATGCGCCCGATCGACGAATTTTCGGCCGCGCCTCATTCCTGCAGACCGGCTTGGCCGCGCGCCATGCGCGGTGCGCGCACGAATCGAGCCGTACGCAGACAAATCTCCCTGGAAAATCTCCTTAAGGGTGCATAACATTACTTAACGATTCCGACCCGCCTATCGCGTTACATTGCGTGGGCGGTGCGGCGGCCGCAGCCGCTTTCAACCAGCTTGCGGCGCGCGACCGCCCGTGCCCGGTCATTTCGACTCAACCCAAGGAGAGCACCACCATGACTCATGGCTTGATTATGTGGCTCATCATCGGCGCGATCGCCGGCTGGCTGGCCGGCTTGCTCGTGAAGGGCGGCGGCTTCGGGCTGATCGTCGACATCATCGTCGGGATCGTCGGCGCGGTGATCGGCGGCTGGCTTGCCGGACTGCTCGGCATCAGCATCGGCAGCGGCTTCATCGGCTCGGTGATCGTCGCGGTCATCGGCGCGGTGATCCTGCTGTTCGTGATCCGCCTATTCAGGCGAGCGGCCTGACGTTTTCTCTCCACGCGCCTTCGGGCGCGTTTTCGCATCGGGCCGGCGCGCGGCGCGTTCGCCGCGCGCCACCGGCTCCGTCAACGCTTCGCGTGCCGCAAGCCGCCGTCGAGCACGTCGGCCGTCAGCAATCCGCTGCAAGCTTCACGCACACCATCGCGCCCGATCCACAGGGTGCGCGGCATCTCCCCTCTCCATTGCGCATCGAGCGCCACCCGCAGCCGCTGGGGTATCGGCTCCGCGTTCGCACACTGCACGCCCTGCGAATCGGCGGCTTTCGGGCCGCCGAGCGCCTCGTGCGCGCCGGCGGACGACGGCGTCGCAAGCCGCGGCGCGCAGCCTGCCGCGAACGGTTTCACAGCGACCACTTCAGTTCTCCATAGAACGTGCGGCCCGGATACGGGTGGAACACGTAGTAGCGGCGGTCCGTCAGGTTGTCGATGCCCGCCGACGCGCTCCAGTGACGATCGAAGCGGTAGCGCGCCTTCAGATCGACGACCGTAAACGAGCTCGTGCCACCGTAGACGTCCGGATTCACGTCGCTGTTGTCGAGCGTGTTGAACTGACGGCCCGAGTAGCGCACGCCGACGCTCGCCAGCCAGTGCTCGTCGAAGCGATACGACGCGAGCAGGTTCGCGCGCATGCGCGGAATCCGCGGAAAGCGCGAACCGACGTAGGCCGGGTTCGCGGCATCGGCGAGAATCTGCGCGTTGCTCGCCGATACGTTCGCGTCGATGTTCAGCCCGCGCAGCCCGACGTTCTCGCCGCTGAACGCCAGTTCGACGCCGCGTACGCGCACGCGGTCGACGTTCGACACGTTGGTGACGGTGGTCGCACCCGCCACCGTCGTCTGGCTGTAGATCGAATCGCGCAGGTCGCTCTGGAACACGCTGGCGCGCACGACGCCGACACCCACGTCGCGTTCGGCCGTGAAATCCCAGTCGATCGCCTTTTCCGGCCGCAGGTTCGGGTTGTTGTTGACGATCGCGTTATTCGAAATCGTGCCCTGGAACAGCTCGCCGACCGTCGGAAACCGCGTGCCGGTCGCGAACGAAAGCCGGAAGCGCCAGACATCCGTCGCGTCCCATTGCAGCGCGACTTTCGGCGATAGCGCGTTCGCGCTCCGGTCCGCATAGCCGAGCGTGCCGTTCGCATTGCCGAGCGCGCCGCCATACGCGTCCCAGCGCTCGTAGCGCAGCCCGAGCGTCGCGAGCCAGCCCGGCGCGAAGCGCCACGCGTCCTGCCCGAACAGCGCCTGCGTGCGCGTATCGCCGCGATAGACGCTCGCGAGCGACGTGGTCGGCCCGGCCAGCCAGTCGGCCGTGTTGTACGTGGCGTTGCGCAGGAAGTAGTTGTCGTAGTGATAGCCGAACGTGAACGTATGGCCTTTCACTTCCGGCGCCTCGGCCTTCAGGTCGAGCGTGCGCCAGCCGGTGCCGTCGCCCTCGAACAGCGTACCCGCCCCGCCCTGCACGGTCGAGGCCGCGCGCAGCACGTCGCGCGAGACGTCGTACGCGGACACGACGCCCGACAGCCGCCAGCCGGAATCGAGCCGGCCGTTCAACCCGAGCGCGTACAGCCAGTTCTCCTGGTCGCCGCGCTGCGGCGCGAACGCGTTCGGCGCGACAGTCATGTTCTGGCCGCCGATCGACACGTTGCCGCCGTAGACCGGCTTGCCCGTCGCGTCGCGCAGGAAGGTCTCGCCGTGCTGCCGGTAATGGTTCTCCCAATGCCCGAGCGTCAACGTCGCATCGACGTGATCGGAAAACGCATAGCCCATCCGCACCGTCTCGTTGAGCTGCTCGGTCCGCTCGATCGTCTGCGCGCCGACGATGGTCCGCCGCTTGCCGTTGGGTCCGATGTCGGTCGCCGCGCCCGCCACCGGGACGGCGGCGCCCAGCTTCGGGTTGTAGGCGGAATTGGGGCTCGCATACTGCATCGGCTGGCCGTCGTTTTCCAGCCGGTCGAGCGACAGCGCGAACCAGAACCGGCCGACGCGGTTCGCGATCCGCGCGGTCTGGTGATTGCCGCCGAAGCTGTCCGCGAATCCGTAGCCGTCGTGGTAACGCTGCGTGAAGAACTGCGTCGACAGCGACGCCTCGAGCTGTTCCGGGCGGCGCGTGGTGAGCAGCACGGTCGAGCCGATCGAGTTGCCCGGATACAGCGCGGAAAACGGGCCATAGAGCACGTCGACGCGCGCGATGTCGTCGGGCGGAATCAGCGACCAGCGCGGCGGGTACGCATAGCTCGAACCGAGCAGGTTCGACAGCAGCACGCCGTCGGCATAGACGAGCCCGCGCGCGCTCTGCAGTTCATTGAAGTCGCGGCCCGCGAATACGCTGTTGCGGTCGCCGATGTAGCGCTTGCGAACCATCAGGTTCGGCGCGTACTTCAGCGCGTCCTCGGTGGTGGCGTTGGTGTGCGCATCGATCTGCTCGCGGGTGATCGACGTGACGACGGCCGGCGTATCCGGGTCGACGGGTTGCCGCTGCGCGGTCACGCTGACGGCGGACAGCGTCTCGCCGGCCGGCGGGGCCGATGCGGCGACACCGGCGGAGGCCGGCGCGGTGGCGGCAGGACGATCGGCGTGACCGCCGCGGGCGGCCTCGGCACGGACATCGTCGGCTGAAGCCGCGTAAGCGGCCGGCCATGCGAAAGCGGCCGCGCATGCGAGCGCGAGCTGGCCGCGCGACGGCCGCGCGGCAAGGGGAGACGACATGAGTGAGTTCCTGAAAACGTGATCGGACGCCGCCGGACACCGGGGCGCGAATCGCGCACGAACGACGCGACGCGCGGGCCGGGGCCGCGGGCGGCTCGCACGCCACCAGGGCGCGCGGACGACATCAATCAGACCGGAACGTTTTCAGGCGGGGCGCGCGGCTGCGCGAGACGGATGCCCTTGCAGCGCACGTCGGGAACGAGCGGCGCAGCCACCCGATACGCGAACGTGCGCACGAAACCCGGCATCGCGGGCAGGCTCGCGCCCAGCGCGACGTTCGCCGCGAAGCCGGGGCAGTACACGCAATGCGGGACGCCGGCGTGGTCGAACGACGACGTGTCGCGGTCGTCGCCCGCTTGCGCGAGCACGACCTGACGGGCGCCCGCTGCACTGCACAACTCGAGCGTGAGCGTGCCGGAGCCGTTCGACGCAAGACGCGCGTAGCCGACGACGGGCGACAGTACGTTCAGTACCAGCGCCAGCCATACGAGGCCGATCCATCGCGTCGTTCGTCTCATCGCGGTCCAGGAAAAAGTGCGCGCAAGTATAGCAAGCGGCCCGATCGTTGCCGATCGCGCGGTTGCCATACCGGGCATCGCACCGCGCGTCGGAGCGCATGTGCCGTTAATACAACAGAGACAAAATCTAACGATTCGACGCTGGCATAAATCCGAGCGCGAGGTTGATAATCATTGAACCTGCTGGAGAAACGATCATGGACGAAAGACCAACTCGCATGCCACCACCCGAGCAAGTGATGAGCCCGGATCCGGAACCCGTCGGCGTGGAATTCCTCGCCGAGTTGCCCGAGCACGTTCGGGCATTCTTCGACGAGCAGCACAAGCTGTACTCGCCGAAGTGAACGTCAGTTCGGTTCTGTAACCGCCACGTGTCGATCATCGCTATCGTGCGGTTCATCCGTGCGCCTCGCGCGCCATTCGCCTCGCACCCGGGCCGCAACAGCCTGACGGTGCCGGATCGGCTCGCCTGCTGATTCTGCTGTCGCGACGCTACGCCGCGCGACTGTCTTCGTCTATCCTTCTGGTTTTCCACGTCCGGCCCGCCCGGCTCTCCCGATCGTTCCGATGAAGCAAGCCATTCGTGCCAGCCTCGCTGTCGCCGCGCTCGGCGTCGCCCTCTTCTCCCCGCATACCGCCCGTGCAGACGGCGACGACACCGCCCTCACCAACATCGTCGCGCTCGCGTCGCAGCGGCTCGCGCTCGCCGAACCGGTCGCGCGATGGAAATGGGCGAATCACAAGGCCATCGAGGACCAGCCGCGCGAAGCGGCGCTGCTCACCGCGGTCGAAAAACGCGCCGTCCAGGCCGGCGTCGATCCCGCGTTTGCCCGAACCTTCTTCGAGGATCAGATCACGGCGAGCAAGGACGTGCAGAACGCACTGTTCGCGACCTGGCGCACGACGCGGCCGCCGGAAGGCACGCCGCCCGACCTCGCGACCAGCACGCGGCCGGCACTCGACCGGCTGACGCAGAAAATGCTCGCCGGTCTCGCGCAGGTCGCCCCGCTGCGCGAGGCGCCCGATTGCCAGGCGCGGCTCGCGCGCAGCATCGCGAACTGGAAGACGCTCACGCGTTACGATTCGAGGCAGACGCAGGCCCTCGATACCGCGCTGTCACACGTGTGCGCCGCCGGCGGGGCCAGCGCGATCGGCTGACGCAGGCGAGGCGACGGACCCGGGCCGCCGCGCTCAATCGGCCGGCGTGAGCGCCGCGAGCGGAATCATCTGCAAGCCGCGCGCGAGATGCGTCTGCAGCAGGCGATGGGTGAAGGGTTCGAACGCCCCGCCCGCCGTGTCGGCCACGAGCCGCGCGGCCGCATCGAGCGATTCCGCCGAACCGAGATAGCACCAGCCGTCGATCACGTGAAACAGGCGGCGCTCGCCGTTCGCCTCGAACGCGACGGCGCCGTCGAACGGCCAGGGCGCACCGCCCGCGCGAGCGGCGTCGGCTGCGGGGCGCCGGTTGTACGACGGACGCAACCGCGCGATCCATTGCGCTTCGGCAAGCATCGCCCCGAGCTCGTTGCCGGTCTCGCGCCACTCGACGCGCCGCACCTGCTGCGCCAGCCGCATTTCCTTCGACGACCGGCGCTCGCCGGTCAGCAGCGCGCGCAGCCGCTGCCGCACGCGCACGCTGCGGCCGACATACAGCGCTTCGTCGCGCTCGCCGAACAGCGCATACGCGCCGCACCCTGCCGGCGCGGTATCCAGCCACGCCTCGGTCAGGTCGCCGCCCAGACGGAAGTGGCGCGTCGTCCGCGCGATCTGGTCGCGCAGCCGCTCGAGCGGCACGATGTCGTGCAGTTGGCGCCAGAACTGCCAGAGGAGGTCGGCATCGGCCAGCGCCCTGTGGCGCGCGGCCGGCACGAGCCCATGCCGCTCGATCAACGCATCGAGCCCGTGCCGCGATTCGCGCGGAAACAGCGCGCGCGACAGCCTTACAGTACAGAGCACATCGGGATTGAAGGCGAGCCCGGCTCGCTCGAATTCGGCGCGCAGGAAGCCGCGATCGAAGCTCGCGTTGTGCGCGACGAACAGCTTGCCGTCGAGCCGCTCGAACAGCGCCGGCGCGAGCGACGCGAACGTCGGCGCATCGCGCACCATCGCGTCCGAGATGCCCGTCAGTTGCTGGATGAACGGCGGAATCGCCTGCCCCGGATTGACGAGGCTCGTCCACGTCGACACGCCGAGCGGCCCGATTTCGACCACGCCGATTTCGGTGATGCGATGGTCGGCGGACGAGCCGCCGGTGGTTTCAAGGTCGACGAAGACTAGCGGCTGTTCGCTGGCGGGATCGGGCGGACGGGAATCGGACATGAAAAGACTGGGAAACGGTGCTTTCGTGAGTATGCACCGGCATGCGTACTCGCGGCCAGCCCGAGCCGGCATGCTCCGTCCCCGGAAAACAAAAAGCCCCCGCGATGCGGGGGCCGGACGTGATCGGCAATGCGAGGCGCGTCAGACCGCCTGGATATTCGCTGCCTGCTTGCCTTTCGGCCCGACTTTGACGTCGAACGAAACACGCTGGTTTTCCTTCAGCGTCTTGAAGCCGTCCATCCGGATTTCGGAAAAGTGCGCAAACAAATCTTCACCGCCATTGTCCGACGTAATAAACCCAAAACCTTTAGCATCGTTAAACCATTTCACGATACCGGTATCCATGTCTGCGTTCCCCACTCGATAAGATCAAAAAAGCTATTTTTATAGCCGTTACCCGAAATCCCGAAACATTGCGCCGGCATCCGCACCGGCGCGCCGCCCGAGGACGGAGTGCTGACTTTATAAATTGGACAATCCGGGTGCGTCAAGAAAATTTTTGACGTGTGCTTTATCGAAAAGATGCTAATACCGCTGGAATCGGTACACCATCATCCTTGATTAATTGATTCGCATCAAAAACCTGTCAACATTACCGGGATCGGATCCTCGATAATCATCGGGAGCGAAATTTCTACCGGGGACAAATCGACCCGGTAAAATCCTCGGGTTTTTTCCGGGTTGCGGAAATGCGGAGACATTGCGATCCTGAAGCAACGCCGAAAGGAAGGAGAGGGTCATGTGGCTGGACGGAATCAAGCGCTTCGCGAGCCGGCTCGGGCGCGTACGTCGCAAGTCCCGCGCCCTGGCCGAGTCCGCGCGCGAAGCGCCGTGCGACGCCGAATTCGATATGACGTGGCACGGCGATCACTGGCAGAACCTGCTCGCATCGCCTCTGGATGCCCGTCACTACGTGATGGAAGACTGGACCTACACGCCGCCGCCGATCGAAGCAGAAGAAGCCGCGCCTGCAGGCAAGCGCAAGCGCCGCTCGTACACGCGGTAGCGCACCGCGCAGCGGGGCAAAAAAAAGCGCGACTGGGAAGTCGCGCCGACAAAGGTTTGGAGATCTTTTCCGTCAACGAAAAAGTCTGCTTCGGAAAGCAGAGATCGCAGTATAGCGAGAGAACTACCTTTCATTATCCATGCTCCGCACAAACCTCTATTGCCGATGTGTCAATAATCGCGCTATAGAAGCCCCCGCTCGCTGCTGACTGTCTGTCGCGGCCGCGCAACGCCCGTTACGTCGTTCCCATTGCTGCTTCCTTTCGCTGCACCGCCGCAGATCCTTGCGGGACACGCGTTCGCGCGCACCCGTCGATTTTTGCGGATTCCAAAATACATTATTTCTTAAAGCGCCAGCCGCCCTCGCTCGACGCCCTTCATACACTGAAGGTGGCTTTCTGACGATCGCACGGCCGCGCCGCCGGAGCGACTACGGCGTCAGGCGAACACGGCCAGTCCGCCGCAGGTTCGATCGACATCCTGTTTGGAGACAGATCCATGAAAAAGACCTTGATCGTCGCCGCGTTGTCGGGTGTATTCGTCACCGCAGCCCATGCGCAAAGCAGCGTGACGCTGTACGGCCTGATCGACGCAGGCATCACCTACACGAACAATCAGCATGGCCACAGCGCCTGGCAGGAAACGAGCGGTTCGATCAACGGCAGCCGATGGGGCTTGCGCGGCACCGAGGATCTCGGCGGCGGCCTGAGAGCTATCTTCACGCTGGAAAACGGTTTCGGCATCAACAACGGCACGCTCAAGCAGAACGGCCGCGAATTCGGCCGGCAGGCGTTCGTGGGCCTCGCGCACACCACCTACGGCTCGCTGACGCTGGGCCGTCAATACGACAGCGTGGTCGACTATCTCGGGCCGCTGTCGCTGACCGGTACCCAGTATGGCGGCACCCAGTTCGCCCACCCGTTCGACAACGACAACCTGAACAACTCGTTCCGGATCAACAACTCGGTCAAGTACCAGAGCGCCAACTACGGCGGCCTCAAGTTCGGTGCGTTGTACGGGTTCTCGAATTCGTCGGCGTTCGCGAACAACCGCGCGTATAGCGGCGGCGTGTCGTACAGCTACCTCGGCTTCAATTTCGCCGCGGCCTACCTGCAGTTGAACAGCGACGTCAACGCGCTCGCGCAGGCCGCCTCCGATCCGGGTGCGGTCACCGGCGACTGGACCTTCGCGTCGCGCGTGCAGCGTACCTGGGGCGCCGGCCTGAATTACGGGTTCGGCCCCGCGACGGTCGGCTTCGTGTTCACGCAGACGCGCCTTAGCGGCCTGCGCGCGATCAGCGCCGGCCAATCGGGCGTGACGGGCGGCATCACGGGCCTTGGCGACAGCGGCCGCTTCAGCAACTACGAAGTCAACGGCCGCTACGCGCTGACGCCGGCCCTGTCGCTCGCCGGCTCCTACACGTATACGCAGGGCCGCCTGTCCGGCGACAAGCCGACCTGGCACCAGTTCAACCTGCAAGCCGACTACGCGCTGTCGAAGCGCACCGACGTGTACCTGCAGGGCGAGTTCCAGAAGGTCAACAGCGACGGGCTCGACCTCGGCGCCAACATCAACGGGCTGGGCGCCGCATCGTCGACCAACAAGCAGATCGCGGTCACGGCCGGCTTGCGCCATCGCTTCTGAGCGACCGGCACATCGCCGTACGCGGAAAGACGAAGCGCCCCGACGGGGCGCTTTTGCTTTGCCGCGTCGCGCCGGCCGACGCTCAGGCGTCGCCGCGCGCCGGATACCGGACGTCGAGTATGTCGATCGGCTGAGGGCCGGCCGGCGTCATCAGCGTGACGGTATCGCCGATCTTCGCCTTGATCAGCGCACGCGCGACCGGCGAAATCCAGCTGACGCAGCCGCGGTCGAGATCGACCTCGTCGATGCCGACGATCGTCACCGTGTGGTCCTCGCCGTCCGGCGTCTCGTAATCGACCGTCGCGCCGAAGAAAACCTGGTCGACGTTCTCCTGCCGGCTCGCGTCGACGACCTCGGCGAGGTCGAGCCGCTTCGTCAGGAAGCGGATGCGGCGATCGATCTCGCGAAGCCGCCGCTTGCCGTAGATGTAATCGCCGTTCTCCGACCGGTCGCCGTTCGAGGCGGCCCACGACACGAGCCGCACGACCTCGGGACGTTCGACGTCGATCAGGTTCAGCAGCTCGTCCCTCAGCCGCTTGTGGCCGGCCGGCGTGATGTAGTTCTTCGCGCCCGCCGGAATCGCGGGTTGAGCCGGGTCGAGATCGTCGTCGTCACCGTCCGACTCTTTGACAAACGCCTTGTTCATGATGCGGATTCAACGTGAATGACTGATCCTCCAAGGGTACACGAAGGGCGCCCGGCCAAGGCCATCGCACCAAATTCGCGAATAAGGCTTCCCTTTTTATACGACTCTGCTATACTTCCGCTTCTGCGTGCGGCTGTAGCTCAGTTGGATAGAGTACTTGGCTACGAACCAAGGGGTCGTGGGTTCGAATCCTGCCAGCCGCGCCACCTTTTCGAGGGCCTTCCGAACCGAAGGCCCTTTCAGTTCGAAGCAGTGAAGTGTGTTGTTGCGTGCGGCTGTAGCTCAGTTGGATAGAGTACTTGGCTACGAACCAAGGGGTCGTGGGTTCGAATCCTGCCAGCCGCGCCACTTATTTGGGGGCCTTCCCATCGCAGAAGGTTCCGACAGTTGAAGCAGTACCGTTTTGCGTGCGGCTGTAGCTCAGTTGGATAGAGTACTTGGCTACGAACCAAGGGGTCGTGGGTTCGAATCCTGCCAGCCGCGCCACCTTAAAAGGGCTTTCCTCCGGGAAAGCCCTTTTTCTTTTTGCACCCGCCTCCCCTCGTCCGCACCATCGCCTCGCACGCCTTCGGCAAACGTCACGTGCAGTTTCGCCCGCCGCAACGAAAACGGCGGCCATTGGCCGCCGTCCGTGGATCACCGCACTCCCCCCGCGAAGGGGCGCGTGAATGTCAGTAATCCTGCCGCTCGCGCTCGATGCGCATGCCACCGTCGTGGCGCGCATGCGCCCCGTCGTCGGTCGAGCGCTCTCGCATGATCCGCATCACGTCCGGATTGGTTCTCACGCGCCGCATCACGTTCGCGAGATGCACGCGGTCGCTGACCTGGATCACGAAGCGCAGCACCGTCGATTCGTGGGTCAGATCCTCGTCCATCGCGATATGGACGATGTTCGCGTCGGCCGACGTGATGTCCGCCGCGACGCGCGCGAAGATGCCCTTCGTGTTCTTCACGAGCGCCTTCACCGCGACATCGAACAGGCGGCCCGGCTGCGGCGCCCATTCGACGTCGATCCAGCGGCCCGGATCGCGGCGATGGATGCGCTGCGCGACACGGCAATCCGTCGTATGAATCGCCATGCCCAGACCGATGCCGATGTAACCCATGATCGCGTCGCCCGGGATCGGCCGGCAGCATGCGGACAACTGCACGGACATCCCCTCGGTGCCGGTAATCACGACCGGCGGCGCATGATGCGCGGGATGCCGCTCGGACTTCGGCAGATCGTCGTCCGCGTCGCGGCCGCTCATCAGCACCTCGATGCGCTTGGCCATCACCGCGGCGACGCGGCGGCCGAGGCCGATGTCCGCGAAGATTTCCTGCCGGCTCTTGTTGCCCGTCCACTGCACGAGCTTCTCCCACACTTCCGGCTCGACATCGGCCAGCGCGAGGCCATAGCCCTTCAGGCTCTGGTCGACGAGCCGCTCGCCCAGCTGCACGGACTCGTTCAGGCGCATCGTCTTCAGGTAGTGGCGGATCGCCGAGCGCGCCTTGCCGGTACGCACGAAGCCGAGCCACGCGGGATTCGGCTTCGAATACGGCGCGGTGATCACTTCGACGATGTCGCCGCTCTTCAGCTCGGTGCGCAGCGGCAGCAGCTCGTTGTTGATCTTCACGGCCACGCACTGGTTGCCGAGATCGCTGTGGATCGAATACGCGAAATCGAGCGCCGTCGCACCGCGCGGCAGCGCCATGATCTTCGACTTCGGCGTGAACACGTAGACCGCGTCGGGGAACAGGTCGATCTTCACGTGCTCGAGGAATTCGCTCGAATCGCCCGCTTCGCTCTGGATGTCGAGCAGCGACTTCAGCCACTGGTGCGCGCGCTTCTGCACGTCGCTGAGATCGGCGCTGCCGTTCTTGTACAGCCAGTGCGCGGCGACGCCCGCCTCGGCGATCTCGTGCATCTTGCGCGTGCGCACCTGGAACTCGATCGGCGCGCCGAACGGGCCGACGAGCGTCGTGTGCAGCGACTGATAGCCGTTGATCTTCGGGATCGCGATGTAATCCTTGAACTTGCCGGGCACGGGCTTGTACAGCGCGTGCAGCGCGCCGATGCACGTGTAGCAGTCGAGCGGGCTGTCGACGACGACGCGAAAGCCGTACACGTCGAGCACCTGCGAGAACGACAACTGCTTGTCGCGCATCTTGCGATAGACGCTGTAGATGGTCTTCTCGCGGCCGGTGATCTCGGCGTCGATCTTCGCGTCGGCCATCGCACGCTGCGCGGCCTCGAGGATCTTGCTGATCACTTCGCGGCGATTGCCGCGCGCGGCCTTCACGGCCTTCTCGAGCGTCGCGTAGCGATGCGGGTTGAAGTTCGCGAAGCTCATGTCCTGCAGCTCGCGATACGTGTTGTTCAACCCGAGCCGGTGTGCGATCGGCGCGTAGATGTCGAGCGTTTCGCGCGCGACGCGGCGGCGCTTTTCCATCGGTACCGCGCCGAGCGTGCGCATGTTGTGCAGGCGATCGGCGAGCTTCACGAGAATGACGCGCACGTCGCGCGCCATCGCGAGCAGCATCTTGCGGAAGTTTTCCGCCTGCGCTTCCTCGCGGCTGCGGAATTCCATCTTGTCGAGCTTCGACAGGCCGTCGACCAGTTCGGCGACCTTCGGGCCGAACCGCTCGGCCAGCTCGTTCTTGGTCACGCCCTGGTCTTCCATCACGTCGTGCAGCAACGCGGCCATCACGGCCTGCGCGTCGAGCTTCCAGCCGGCGCAGATTTCCGCGACGGCGACGGGATGGGTGATGTAGGGTTCGCCGCTCTGGCGATATTGACCGAGGTGGGCTTCGTCGCTGAAGTGGAACGCCGCCTTGACCTCTTTGATTTCGTCCGGAGCGAGATACTCGGCAAGCGCGGCCGTCAGTTTCGCGATCGAAACGACGCCGTGCTTGCGCGGCTGCTCCGGGGTGGCGGTCGGCCCGAACAGATGCCGGAAGGATTGTTCGAGGACCGCGTCGATGTACTGGCGCGCAGGCGACTGAGCCGTGGCTTCGGTGGTCGGATCCGCGGAGGCGGACGATGGGGTGGTGCTCATATTCGCCTCCAGGTCGAGTCGTTGCGCGCGTGGACTACATGGCTGGAACGGGCCGGATGCGCGTTACACCGGCACCTTCTTCAGCATCTCGACGCCGACCTGGCCGGCAGCGATTTCGCGCAGCGCGACGACGGTCGGCTTGTCGCGGCTTTCGATTTTCGGCGTATGGCCTTGCGCGAGCTGCCGCGCGCGATAGGTGGCGGCGAGCGCCAGTTCGAAGCGATTCGGGATTTGCTTCAGGCAGTCTTCGACGGTAATGCGAGCCATGTTGGTGATTCCTTCTGAATATAGTCCTTATTCTACCTTATGTCCCTCGTGCCCCGCGTCATTCCGCGTGGGGCAGATGGATGCCGAGCTCGATGAACAGCTCCGTGTGTCGCGCGTACTGCGAAGCAAAACGCAGGCGCGTCGCCGCGACGATGCATTCGAGTTCCGCGAGCGCACGCTCGAAATTCTCGTTGATCACCACGTATTCCGCTTCCGACGCGTGCGCGATCTCGCTGCCGGCCGCCAGCAGGCGTCGCGTGATCACGTTCGGCTCGTCCTGGCCGCGCTTCTTCAGGCGCTCCTCGAGCGCGTCGAGCGACGGCGGCAGGATGAAGATGCCGACCGCGTTGCGGAACTGCTTCTTCACCTGCAACGCGCCTTGCCAGTCGATTTCGAGCAGCACGTCGTGGCCGTTCTGCATCTGCTCCTCGATCCAGACGCGCGACGTGCCGTAGTAGTTGCCGTGCACTTCCGCGCTCTCGAGGAATTCGTGCGCCGCGTGACGCGCGCGGAAATCCTCGACGGTCGTGAAGTGGTAGTGCTGGCCGTCCTGCTCGCCGGGGCGCGGCTTGCGCGTCGTGTACGAGATCGACAGGCAGATGTCGCTGTCCTTCGACAGCAGCGCATTCACGAGCGTCGACTTGCCGGCGCCCGACGGCGCGACGACCATGAACAGGTTACCGGGATAGACGCCGCCGTGCAGCGAATGCGACGCGTGGCCGTCGCGATGGGAATCGGTCATGACAGCCTCCGCCGGGCCGCCCCCTCGGAGGGCAGCAAACATAGTGAGCGTGGGGGTCGTTTCATCTCTTTTACTCCAGGTTTTGCACTTGCTCGCGCATCTGCTCGATCAGCAGCTTCAGCGCCATCGACGCGTCGGCGAGTTCCTTCGCCGCCGCCTTCGAGCCGAGCGTGTTCGCTTCGCGATTCAGTTCCTGCATCATGAAGTCGAGACGCTTGCCGACGCGGCCGCCCTTCTCGATCACGTGACGCGTTTCGTTCAGGTGCGCGGTGAGCCGCGACAGCTCTTCCGCGATGTCGATCCGGATCCCGTACATCGTCACTTCCTGACGGATGCGCTCCGCGGCTTCCTCGCGCGTGACGACCGTCGAGCCGCCTTCGGGCGCCGCGATGCCGAGCGCTTCCTGCAGCCGCTCGACGATCTTCTGCTGATGCTTCGCGATCAGCTCCGGCACGAGCGGCGTGATGCGCGCGACGATCGCCTCCATCTCGGTGACGTTCGACAGCAGCATTGCCGCCAGTTGCGCGCCTTCGCGCGAACGCACGACGACGAGCTCGCCGATCGCTTCCTTCCCGCAGGCGAGCACCGCATCGCGGATCGCCTCGGCCGACACGCCGCTCTCGGCGAGCACGCCGGGCCAGCGCAGGATCTCGCCCGCGCGCAGGCGGCCGACGCCCGGGAACGAATCGAGCACCGCGCGTTCGAGTTCGGCAAGCTGGCCGAGCGCCGACTGGTTCAGCGCGCCCGCGCCGATGCTCTGCTCGCCGCGCTGCAGGTTGATACGCACGTCGACCTTGCCGCGCGACAGCTTGTTCATCAGCATTTCGCGCAGCGCGGATTCGCACGCGCGCACGTCGTCCGGCATCCGGAAATTGAGATCGAGGAAGCGCGAGTTCACGGTGCGCAGTTCGACCGACACGCTGGTGCCGCCGTTGCCGGTGGCCGTCGCGAGTTCGCGCGTCGCGCTCGCGTAGCCCGTCATGCTGTAGATCATGGTTCGTCTCGCCGTCTGGTGCCCTCGCGGGCGGGGGATATGTCGAGGCGCCCGGCGCATCGGAAAGCGCGGGGCGGCAAGCGCGCATTATCCCATTTTTGCGGGACACCCCGCCGGGCGCGCGCGGCGTTCGGCGCTAAAATCGGGGTTTCCTCTCCTTCCGCGATTTCCCCATGACGTCTTCCGTTTCCCGCCCGAGCGGCCGCCGCGCCGACGAACTGCGCAAGGTCGCCCTCACGCGCCACTACACGAAACACGCCGAAGGCTCCGTGCTGGTCGAATTCGGCGACACCAAGGTGCTGTGCACCGCAAGCGTCGCCGAGCGCGTGCCCGAATTCCTGCGCGAGCGCAGGCAAGGCTGGCTGACCGCCGAATACGGGATGCTGCCGCGCGCGACGCACACGCGCAGCGACCGTGAAGCCGCGCGCGGCAAGCAGACGGGCCGCACGCAGGAAATTCAGCGCCTGATCGGCCGCGCGCTGCGCGCGGTGTTCGATCTCGAGGCGCTCGGCCCGCGCACGATCCACATCGACTGCGACGTGATCCAGGCCGACGGCGGCACGCGTACGGCCAGCATCACCGGCGCGTTCGTCGCCGCGCACGATGCCGTGTCGACGCTGATCGCGGCCGGCAAACTCGCGCGCTCGCCGATCACCGACCACGTCGCCGCGATCTCGGTCGGCGTGTACGAAGGCGCGCCGGTGCTCGACCTCGACTACGCGGAAGATTCGCGCTGCGACACCGACATGAACGTCGTGATGACGGGCGCGGGCGGCTTCGTCGAAGTCCAGGGCACGGCCGAAGGCGTGCCGTTTTCGCGCGCCGAGATGAATGCGCTGCTCGACCTCGCGCAAGGCGGGATCGCCGAGCTCGTGCAGTTGCAGAAAGCTGTCCTGGGCACGAACCATGCGTGACGACCGCACCCTCGCGCCGCTGTCGCGCATCGTGCTCGCGTCGAACAACGCCGGCAAGCTGCGCGAATTCACCGCGCTGTTTTCCACGGTCGGCATCGAGATCATGCCGCAGGGCGACCTGGCCGTGCCCGAGGCGGAAGAGCCGTTTGGCACGTTCATCGAGAATGCGCTGACGAAGGCGCGCCACGCGTCGCGGCTCACCGGGCTGCCGGCGATCGCCGACGATTCCGGCCTGTGCGTGCGCGCGCTGCGCGGCGCACCAGGCGTCTATTCGGCGCGCTACGCGCAGCGTGCGGGCCGCGACAAGGGCGATGCGGCGAACAATGCGTACCTGGTCGAGCAACTGCGCGGCGTCGACGACCGGCGCGCATACTATTGCTGTGTGCTCGCGCTCGTGCGTCACGCGGACGATCCCGAGCCGCTGTTCGCCGAAGGCCGCTGGGCCGGCGAGATCGTCGATACGCCGCGCGGCGGGCACGGATTCGGCTACGACCCGTATTTCTACCTGCCGTCGCTCGGCGCGACGGCAGCCGAACTCGAGCCGGCCGTCAAGAACACGCACAGCCATCGCGCGCTCGCGCTGAAGGCGCTGCTCGCGCGGCTCGCAGAGGAACCCGCATGATCGTCTTCATCACGCATCCGCAGCGGGAGGCCGCATGAGCCAGGCCGCGGAAACCGGCGCACGCGTCGTCGCGACCTTCACGTCGCCCGGCCAAGTACGCCTCACGTCGCTGCCGCCGCTCGCGCTGTACGTGCATTTCCCGTGGTGCGTGCGCAAGTGCCCGTACTGCGACTTCAATTCGCACGAATGGAAAGGCGAACGGTTTCCGGAAGCCGAGTATCTCGACGCGTTGCGCGCCGACCTCGAGCAGGCGCTGCCGCTCGTGTGGGGCCGGCAGGTGCATACCGTGTTCATCGGCGGCGGCACGCCGAGCCTGCTGTCGGCGGCCGGCCTCGACCGGATGCTGTCCGACGTGCGCGCGCTGCTGCCGCTCGACGCCGATGCCGAGATCACGCTGGAAGCGAATCCGGGCACGTTCGAAGCCGCGAAGTTCGCGCAGTTCCGCGCAAGCGGCGTGAACCGCCTGTCGGTCGGCATCCAGAGCTTCAACGAGGCGCACCTGAAGGCGCTCGGCCGGATTCACGACACCGCGCAGGCACGCGCGGCCGTCGAGATCGCCGCGAAGAACTTCGACAACTTCAACCTCGACCTGATGTTCGCGCTGCCGAACCAGACGCTCGACGAATGCCGCGCCGACATCGAGACGGCGCTGTCGTTCGCGCCGCCGCACCTGTCGCTGTATCACCTGACGCTCGAGCCGAATACGCTGTTCGCGAAATTCCCGCCCGTCGTGCCCGACGACGACGCGTCGGCCGACATGCAGGAATGGATCCATGCGCGCACGGCCGAAGCCGGCTACGGGCGCTACGAAGTGTCCGCGTACGCGAAGCCGAATCATCAGTGCAAGCACAACCTGAACTACTGGCGCTTCGGCGACTATCTCGGGATCGGCGCGGGTGCCCACACGAAACTGTCGTTCCCGAACCGGATCCTGCGGCAGGCGCGCTACAAGCATCCGGCGACCTTCATCGAACAGGCGAAGGCCGGCACGGCCGTGCAGGAAGAGCGTGAGGTCGGCGCGCGCGACCTGCCGTTCGAATTCATGCTGAACACGCTGCGGCTCGTCGAGGGCTTCCCCGTGCACAGCTTCGCGGAACGCACGGGCCTGCCGATGAGCACGATCGAGCCGGCATTGAAGGAAGCGGAACGGCGCGGACTGATCACGCGCGATTTCACGCAAATCGCGCCGACGCCGCTCGGCCAGCGTTTCCTCAACGACCTGCAGGAATTGTTCCTGCGCGACGACTGAACGAATGAACGAGGCGGCATTTCGGTTACAATGCCGCCTCGTGTGGAAGCGTGGCCGAGCGGTTTAAGGCACTGGTCTTGAAAACCAGCGACGGGAAACTGTCCGTGAGTTCGAATCTCACCGCTTCCGCCAGGAAATTCGCCGAACCCCGTCCATTCGCAGAATGACGGGGTTTTTTGTTTGTCCGCCCGCGTGCGCCCCGCACGAGCCGACACGTCGCGCCGGATGCCGTTACAATCCCGCGCTCCGATTCGCGAAACGGGAACTCCACGTCATGAAGCCCTTCCTCGTCTCGTCGCTCGCCGCGCTGCTGGTTGCCGTCAGCACGCATGCGGCGGCCGACACCGCCTCCGGCGACGCGCAAGCATCGTGTGCGATCGCGTACGTGACCGGCGTCGGCGGTTCGCCGCGCGGCCTGAGCGAATACCTCGCGAGCCCGTCGCCATACAACTACCTGAAGGACAACGAGCTTCAATGCAAGGTGGGTGACGACGGACGCACGTCGAACTGCACCGGCGTGACCTATCTGCGCAACGAACAGGTCAGCGTATACGACGATTCCGATCCGGCGACGCTGACCGTCGTCGCGCGCGTGGAACTCGATCACGGCCAGAAGTATCCGGTGATCGTCGTCGTGCAGCGCAAGGACGCGCGCTGCAAGTAATGAAGTCGCGACGCGACACGTTCATCAGTCGAGACGGACGCGCATGCGCGCCGGGCAGCGGCAGGCGGAGCAGCAGGACGACCGACACCACGGCGCCCAACGCAAACGCAATCGCGCTCAGGAATCGGCACCGGATCGGCATGGTACGCGCGCCCGGGCGCATGCCGCCGCGCATCGCCGCACGCCTCCCCACCCCGCTCGCCATCACCTAGAATTCGTTCAACACGGCGACAAACGCCGCCGCGTATTCGATGCCGCACGCGCCACCCGTGCGCGCGGCACACGGAGATCGCCATGACCGACCTGTCGAGCGCGACGGACCACGTCGATTACGAAGGCTTCGAGATCCATGTCGTGCCGGCCGCGATGCCCGGCAGCGACACGCGCTATACCTACACCGGCTACGTGTGCCATCCGGGCGTGAATCCCGCGCTGCCCGGCCATGCGGTGCCGTTCCACGCGGACGGCGAGGAGAGCTTCGCGAGCCTCGACGAGGCGACCCGCGAAGGCGTGCACGTCGGCAAGAGCATCATCGACGGCACGCACCCCGACCTGTCGGTACTGTCGCTCGTGACGCACGGCTTCTGACGCGGCCGGAAAGCATCGCCGGCGATGGCGCGGAAGGCCGGTCGAGGTCACCGCATCGGCTGGCCGCGCCGCGCGGCCGGATGATCGCAGCGTGCCGCGGCTTTCAACCTTGCAACATGCGCGTCCATCGCTGACGCTGTCACATGTCGCGTCACCTCGCGACGCACCGCGCGCGATGCACGTCGCTCGACACAGCGCCCGGCCGTCATCATCAGCGATCGCAGCAACCGATCCCGCGCGCTATGCGTTTCCCCCCATATCGTCTCGCGTCGGTACGCCTATCATTTTTCTATCGTCCCTCCCGCCCATCCCGTCATGCGCCCCCTTCTCCGTCCGCGCGTCGTCCGGCTGCGTGTCGCTGCGCTAGCCGTCGTCGCCCTGCTCGCCGCGTGCACGATCACGCCGCCTTCGTCGCTACGCTCGGTCCTGACGGTTCCGTCGGTCATACGCAGCGGCACGCTCGACCAGTATCGCGTCGAGGTCGCGCATCGCGTCGCCGAGCGCAATCCGTCCGGCATGCTGCACGGCACGCCGCAGGCCATGCTGCGCTCGCTCGTCGTCGTGGCCTTCACCGTCGATGGCAGCGGCCGCGTGATCAACGCGTCCGTCTATCGCAGCAACGGCGACAGCGAGGCGGAAGCGCTCGCGCTCGCGTCGCTGCGCCGCTCGGCGCCGCTGCCGGCGCCGCCGTCGCGGCTGCTCGACGGCAACGGCCGGCTCGAACTGATGGAAGGCTGGCTCTTCAACGACGACGGCCACTTCCAGCTGCAAAGCACCGCGTCCGCGCAGGCGCAGTCGATCGACTGACGCGCCGCCGCGGCCCGATTGCCGGTGCACGGCGCTGCTGGCTATAATTTTCCGCACTCGCGCGGCCATCACGCCGCGCGTGCGTTCGCGCGCCGCACCCGGCAAGCGAGCCGACCACGCCGGCACCGGGCGGCGGCGACGTACCCGTCTCCATCGTCGACCGGCGGGTGACGTCCGCGCCACGGCGCGCGTCCACGCCGCCATCGCGTCATCCGCATCGATCATTTGCCCGGCAGCGCCCGGCAGGCCGTCGCCCGCCGAACGCACGCTCAGCCGGCTGCCCCAACGACAAAACGGAGACATCCATGTCCGCATCCCCCCCGGCCGTTGCACGCGCAACCGGTTCGGCCGGCGCCGTCAGCCACCGGCGCATCGTGTTCGCGAGCTTCATCGGCACCGCGATCGAGTTCTACGATTTCTACGTGTACGCAACGGCCGCCGCGCTCGTCATCGGCCCCGTGTTCTTTCCGCACGGCTCCGCAACGGCGCAGGCACTGTCCGCATTCGTCACGTTCGGCATCGCGTTCATCGCGCGCCCGATCGGCTCGTTCCTGTTCGGACACTTCGGCGACCGTATCGGCCGCAAGTCGACGCTCGTCGCCTCGCTGCTCGTGATGGGCGTATCCACCACCGCAATCGGCTTCGTGCCCGGCTACGACGCGATCGGCACGCTCGCGCCGGTGCTGCTGTGCGTGCTGCGTTTCGGCCAGGGGATCGGTCTCGGCGGCGAATGGGGCGGCGCGGCGCTGCTCGCGACCGAGCATGCGCCGCAGGGCAAGCGCGGCTGGTTCGGGATGTTCCCGCAACTGGGGCCGTCGGTCGGGTTCCTGATGTCGAACGGGCTGTTCTTCGCGCTCGCGCTGTCGCTGTCCGACGAGCAGTTCCGCAGTTGGGGCTGGCGCATCCCGTTCCTCGTCAGCGCGGTGCTCGTCGCGCTCGGCCTGTACGTGCGGCTCAAGATCACCGAAACGCCCGCGTTCCAGGCGGCGCTCGACCGCAACGAGCGCGTGCGCGTGCCGGTCGCGACGCTCGTCACGCAGCACTGGCAGCCCACGCTGCTCGGCGCGCTCGCGATGGTCGTCTGCTACACGCTGTTCTATATCTCGACGGTGTTCTCGCTGTCGTACGGCGTGTCGGCGCTGCATATTCCGCGCCAGAGCTTCCTCGGCCTGCTGTGTTTCGCGGTCGTCTTCATGGGGCTCGCGACGCCGCTGTCCGCATGGGCGTCGGACCGCTTCGGCCGCAAGCCGGTGCTGGTCGCCGGCGCGCTCGCCGCGCTGCTGTCGGGGTTCGCGATGGCGCCGCTGCTCGGCAGCGGCTCGATGTCGCTCGTCGCGCTGTTCCTGACGATCGAACTGTTCCTGATGGGCGTGACGTTCGCGCCGATGGGCGCGCTGCTGCCCGAGTTGTTCCCGACCAACGTCCGCTATACGGGCGCGGGGGTCGCATACAACCTCGGCGGGATCCTCGGCGCGTCGATCGCACCGTATATCGCGCAACTGCTGGCTGCGCGCGGCGGGCTGTCGTGGGTCGGCGGCTACGTGTCGGTCGCGGCGGCGATCAGCCTGATCGGCGTATTGCTGATGCGCGAAACGCGCGACGCGTCGCTCGTCTGACCCTCCGGGGCGACCCGGGTTGTACGGCGGCAGGCGCGCTCTATACTCGATCCTGGGCGCGTCGTCGCGCGCCCGGATATCCCGCCCCGACAGGAGCCGCCGCCATGAATATCCGCCTCGCCAATGCCGATCTCGTCGTGATCCTCGCGCTCGCACTGGGTGGCGCGCTGCTGCTCGCGCTACGGTTCCGGCCGAAGACCTGGCGCGGCCTCGTGTTCGAGGCGCTGCTGGCGAATCTGGCGGCCATCGCCGCCGTCGTCACGGTCGAGATGTTGCTGGCCTGACCACGGCCGCCGCGCCGCGTCAGGCGGACAACCGCGCGCGCAACGTGCCGTAGGCCGGGCAGACCGTATCGATCGCGTCCAGCGCCTCGTCGACGGTCGGCATCGCGCCCGGCTCGCCGATCGACAGCGCGTGCGGCGCGCCGCCGATCCCGCAATGGTGGCGCGACGTCGCGACGAAAATCATCACGGTCGGCCGCTGCAATGCGTGCGCCATATGCACGAACCCCGTATCGACCCCCACCACGAGCGCGGCCCGGCCCAGCGCCGCGCCCAGTTCACGCACCGTCATCGCCGGCAACACGATCGCGCCCGGCGCACGAGCGGCGATATCCCGCGCATCGTCGTGCTCGGCCGCCGATCCCCACGGCAGCAGGACGCGCACGCCGCGCGCCATCATCTCCGTGGCAAGGGCGGCCCAGTGTTCGGCCGGCCACTTCTTGTCGGGGTTGGACGTCGCATGGAACAGCAGCATGAACGGCCCGCCGTCGGTCACGGCCGCGGGCAGGCTCGCGTCCTGCGGCGCGACGATGCCGTACGCGGCAGCCCCTTCGGGCACGTAGCCGAGCGCTTCGCCGGCACTCACGCGCATCCCGTGCCATGCGTCGCAGTCCGGCCGCGGGCCGAAACGATGCGAATACGCGAAGCGCGCGCCCGTTTCGCCAAGATCCTGCGTCTGGTAGCCGACACGGCGCGCGGCGCGCGCCAGCGACGAAATGATCGCGCTCTTGTAGACGCCGTGCAGATCGATGACCGCATCGTAGCGGTGCGCACGCAACGCACCGATCGATGCCGAGATCGCCTTCAGGTCGCCGACATTGCGCATTTTCTTGAAGCGGCGCAGCGGCGCGCACAGGACGGCGCTCACGCCCGGATGCCATCGTACGACCTCCGCGCACGATTCGTCGACGGCCCAGTCGACCGTCACGCCGGGGAAGGCGCGATGCAGGTCGGCGACGACAGGCAGCGTCTGGACGACGTCGCCGAGCGACGTCACTTTCACGATGAGGATGCGTTTCACGATTGGCGGGGTTCTCGACGGGTTATCTCGGCATGCTAACGACGGTTGCTATGTACAGACATTACGCGAGCATTACATTTGCAACAAATTGCATCTCTTTTGTGGATTTTTGTCATTCCCTACCGGCTTCCGAGGTCCCGCTGGCATCCGGTTCTTTTTATAATTCCCTCTTTGCCCTCCGGCCCGAGCCAATGCCGCGCCCCGCCCTTCCCGCGCTGTTTCCCGCCCTCACCCGCCGCTCGCTGCGAATCTGGCGCCAATATGGTGTCTTCTGGCTCGGGGCGATCGTCGTCGGGCTCGCGGCCGTTCTGTACGCCCGGTTGATCGACTGGGGCTACGAGACTTTCCGCGCGATGCGCGATCACGCCGTGTGGCTGCCGCTGCTGCTGACGCCGGCGATCGCCGCGCTGTCGGCATGGATCACGCGCCGCTTCTTCCGCGGCGCCGAGGGCAGCGGCATCCCGCAGGTGATCGCGACACTGCATGCGCGGCCGAGCGCGTTCGGCGCCCGCTTGCTGACGCTGCGCATCCTGTTCGGCAAGGTACTGATCTCGTTCCTCGGCATCCTCGGCGGCTTCACGATCGGCCGCGAAGGGCCGACCGTGCAGGTCGGCGCGGCGCTGATGTTCAACCTGCGGCGCTTCTACCCGCGCTCGAACGCGCAGATCGAACGCCAGCTCGTATTGGCCGGCGCGGCGGCCGGTCTGTCGGCCGCGTTCAATACGCCGCTCGCCGGCATCGTGTTCGCGATCGAGGAACTGACCCGCAGCTTCTCCGCGCGCGCCAGCGGCGTACTGATCACCGCGATCATCCTCGCCGGCGTCGTCGCGCTCGGGCTGAACGGCAACTACACGTATTTCGGCACGATCAACACCGGCCTCCATTTCCCGAAACTGCTGGCGGTGGCGGTGCTGGTCACCGCGATCGTGACGGGCATCGCGGGCGGCCTGTTCTGCTGGCTGCTGCTCAACACGGGGCGCTGGCTGCCCGCGCAACTGCTGGGCCTGTATCGCGAGCGGCCGATCAGGTTCGCCGCGCTGTGCGGCTTCGTGATCGCCGTCGTGGGGCTCGTATCCGGCGGCACGACGTTCGGTAGCGGCTACGCCGAGGCGCGCGGCCTGCTCGACGGCAGTCAGCAACTGTCGGTGTTCTATCCGTTCCTGAAGATGGTGTCGATGGTCGCGTCGTACCTGCCGGGCATCCCGGGCGGGATCTTCGCGCCGTCGCTGTCGATCGGTGCCGGCTTCGGCAACCTGCTGCACGCCGTGTTCAGCAACATGAGCCTGCCGATGCTGATCGCACTCGCGATGGTCGGCTATCTGGCGGCCGTCACGCAGTCGCCGATCACGTCGTTCGTGATCGTGATGGAAATGATCAACGGGCATGCGCTCGTGATTTCGCTGATGGCGACCGCGCTGGTATCGAGCCGGGTCTCGCGCTTTTTCGCGCCGCCGCTCTACGAAACGCTTGCGCAGCGCTATCTCGCGCCTCCCGTCGCGGCCGCTGCAGCGACGGCAGCCACCGCGAGCAACGTTGCCGAACCCCAGGATGAAAACGCGGCCCCCGCCGACCCGCTCGATACGCTGCGCGACGAAGGCGGCGACGAGCCGGCCGCCGCGGCGGCGGCCGACCGCGCCGCGCCGACACCGGCGTCGGACGATACCGGGCCGCCGGCTGCGACCGGCGCAGACGCCCCGGCCCAACCCGGCCCGCGCGACACTCAATAGATCACGACGGGCGCCGGCCGGTAGTAGACCGGCCGCGCCGGCACGACGATGCACCCGGCCAGCGTGATCGCGACGAGCGCGATGGCGATTGCGGTTCTTTTCATCGCACGCCTGCCTCAAGCCCAGTGGCCACGCGTCCAGAACCAGTTCGGGCCGCGCTGATCCCAGTGGCCCGGCACCCAGTGCATGCCGACGCGTTCGGTTTCCCAGTGACCGCCGATCCACACGTAGCGGCCATGATCCCAGCGCCAGTGCCCGCGCTCCCACACGTAGCCCACGCGCGTGGCCGGCACGACCTCGTAGCGCACGGGCGGCGGCGCATTCGGCGCGACGACGACGACTTCCTCGGTACGCACGGCGACCGGCTCGGCGATGACCATGCGCCCCTGCGGCGCGATCACGGGCGTGCCGACGAGAATTTCGTCCGCATGCGCGGCAAACGGCGCGACGACGGCTGACAGGCCCGCGGCGAACAGCGCGAGCGAAACGAGACGACGTGAAACGGTAGAGACAGCCATCACAACCTCCTGGTTGAACAAGTTACGCGAGCGTATTCGTTCAATGCGCGACGGGGGATGACGGCCGACAGGCGCCGTGTTACGGCGTGCCCGAAAGTGCAACAGGGCGTAAGACGCGCACGGCGGCGGGCGCCGCCGTGCGGAGGGACACGCGCAAGCGTCAGGCTTGCGGAATCTCGATCTTCACTTCGAGGACTTCGAGATCGTCCTGGCGCTCGAGGCTCACGCGGATGTCATCGTCCGAAATATGGACGTACTTCGAGATGACCGCGACGAGTTCCTTCTGCAGCGCCGGCAGGTAATCGGCCGGCGGCCGGCCGCCGACCCGCTCGTGCGCGATGATGAGCTGCAGGCGCTCCTTCGCGACCGATGCGGACTTCTTCTTCTCGCCGAGGAGAAACGAAAGGATGGACATGGGCGGCCTCCGTTACTTGCTGCCGAAGAGGCGCTGCAGCAGGCCCGGCTTCTGGTAATCGGTGAAGCGCAGCGGCTTGTCCTCGCCGAGAAAGCGGGCGACGACGTCCTTGTACGCTTCGGCGACGTCGGTACCGTCGATATGCACGGCCGGCAGACCCTGGTTCGATGCGTGCAGCACGGCTTCCGACTCGGGCACCACGCCGATCAGCTTGATGCGCAGGATCTCGCTGATGTCCTCGAGCGACAGCATCTCGCCTTCGCTCACGCGCTTCGGGCTGTAACGCGTGATCAGCAGGTGTTCCTTGATCGGCTCCTTGCCTTCCGTCGCGCGCTTCGTCTTCGACGACAGGATGCCGAGAATGCGATCCGAATCGCGCACCGACGACACTTCCGGGTTCGTGACGATCAGCGCTTCGTCCGCGAAGTACATCGCGTGCAGCGCGCCGGCTTCGATACCGGCCGGCGAATCGCAGACGATGTATTCGAAGTCCATCGCGACGAGGTCGTTCAGCACCTTCTCGACGCCGTCGCGCGTCAGCGCATCCTTGTCGCGCGTCTGCGACGCCGGCAGGATGAACAGGTTCTCGCACTTCTTGTCCTTGATCAGCGCCTGGTTCAGGTTCGCTTCGCCCTGGATCACGTTCACGAGGTCATACACGACGCGACGCTCGCAGCCCATGATGAGATCGAGGTTGCGCAGGCCGACGTCGAAGTCGATCACGGCCGTCTTGTGGCCGCGCAGCGCGAGACCCGACGCGAAGCTCGCGCTCGTCGTCGTCTTGCCCACGCCGCCCTTGCCCGAGGTCACCACGATGATTTTTGCCATTTACCCAATACCCTGTGTTCGTCAATGAGAGCCGATCGACCCGGAGCGCACCGCGTGAATTACGTCAGGCGCAGCGGTTCGATCATCAGTTTTTCCTCTTCGAGCCGGATCTGCACCGATTTGCCCAGTACGTCGGCGGGCAGCGGGTTCTCGGTGGTTCGATAGATACCCGCGATCGAAATCAGTTCCGGTTCGAGACACGTGCAGAAAATGCGCGCGTCGTGATTGCCGTGCACGCCGGCGAGTGCACGGCCGCGCAACGGCGCGTAGATATGAATATTGCCTTCCGCGATGATCTCCGCGCCGTGACTGACCGGCGCGAGCACCACGAGGTCCCCTTTCGCGTAAATCTGCTGCCCCGAACGCAACGGCCGGTCGATCACCAGCGTCTGCGCACCGGCTTGCCCGAGCGCCGGCGCGGGTTCCGGCGACTGTTCGGGCGCCGCTTCGGCTTCCCCGGCGGCGGCGGTGTCGACGGCTGGCACGGCCGCCGGTTCCGCTTCGTCGGCAGGTTTCGCGGCCGGCGCGCGGCGATCGCGCGCCTCCAGCAACGGCAGGCCGGCTTCCC
The DNA here is from genome assembly GCF_029268935.1 of Burkholderia semiarida. Lineage (NCBI taxonomy): Bacteria > Pseudomonadati > Pseudomonadota > Betaproteobacteria > Burkholderiales > Burkholderiaceae > Burkholderia > Burkholderia semiarida. Next base: position 1,514,674 of record NZ_JAHLCL010000007.1, read on the forward strand.
CCGCCCAGCCCTGCGTGGCCAGCGCGACGACGCCCACCGGACGCATCCGCACGTCGTTCAGCATCTGGCGGATGTCCGCGAGCGCGACGCGTTCGCCGTCAGCCAGGCGGCGGACGTCGATCGCGACGACATCGTCGGCAAAAAACTCGGGAGTCGCTTCGAAGCGCTTGACCAGTTCGGCACGCAACGCATCGAGATCGGTCGTCTTCACGGTGAACAGCAACGTATCGACCGATCCGCTGCGCAGCTCGAAGAATGGCGATTTTTTAAGCGACATGGACACTCTGCAAAAATTTTTTGCGTATTTTACAGGCGTCCACGCGTGCGGCCATTATTTTTGGGACTCGGGGTTGCGGCGGCCCGGGCGGACGCGCAACCGGCAGGCGGGCAGGCCAGCGGCCGATCGCGCTGTCATCGCGCCGCCCGGCTGGCGTGTCGGGACAGCGTCAGTGCTTTACCTGCGACACGAACAGCGATTTCATCGCGCCGGGCATCCGCGCGATCGGCGCATGTTCGCCGGTGTTGCCGAAACCCGCACGCTCGTAGAAACGGATCGCGTTGCGGTTCGCATCGGCGATCCACGCGTAGACGTCGGTGGCGCCGCGCTCGGCGAGCCATGCAGTGGCCGTCTCCAGCAGCAGCACGCCACCGCGCAGGTGACGCACCGCATGCGCGACCCACAGTTCGCTGACGAACGCGCGCCGATCGGGCGTGTTGTCGAAATACGCGCCGATCATGCCGGCCGGATGGCCTTCGGTGTACAGCAGGAAAGTCGTCGACTCGTCGGACACGGCGCGCTGCGCGGCGATCGCCGACGCTGCGTCCGTTTCGACGGTCAGCAATTCGGCCTCCGGCGCTTCGCCGGGCGCGTAGGGCTCACGCAGCGATGCAGCGCGGAGTTCGCGATACACGCCGCCCTGATCGGCAGCGATACGACGAACGGTCAAGGTCGAACTCATGCAGGCACAGCCCCCTTCGGACAGCAAGCTAGTAGCTTCAACCGAAAGCGGGGCATGAGTCAAATCGTAATTTTCAAACGGCGGCGCGGATCGAAAGGCGGCGGAGGTCATCGGCGACGACCCGCACCGATCGGTGTGCACGTGCAGCATCGGCGCATCGGCGCAGATTGTTGGACGGTAAATGTGCTGTCGTGATCCAGCGCTTCGCCTCGTTCTCCTTGCGATGCGCGGCCCCCCGGTTTCGAGCCGCGTTGCATTGCCTTGCCGCGGCCGTAATGCGACGTAATACAAGCAAACGAAACACGCGCTGCAGCAATACTTCGCTGGCCTTTTTATTGCGATGCAACATTTGTTGCCGCCGCATCACATCGGCATGCGCGCATCACGCGCCGGGCCATTCATCTGACGAACGCGCCAACCCACGGACAGATTCGCCCCTACCTGCATGTTTCAATCGGCGCGCCTGGGCGCTTCGATACGCGCGTGGTGCATGCTCCGGCGTTTGGAGCGTCACGCCTAGCGCGGGGGTTTGGCAAGCGCGCACGCCGGTCGTATAACAGGCAGATCCGGGCGACGATCCGGGGGCCGCCGCGCGCGTCGCGGACCACGAGGATTCGAAGATCTTGCATGCGGCCGCCTGCGGGCCGGCCGGCTGGAGGGAGACAATGGCAACGACCGACGGATCGGCTTCGGGCTGGTCGGATGGCAAGCGTTACCTGTGGCTGCTCGGCGCGCTGACGATCACGCTGCCGATCCTCGCCGCGCAGCTCGCGCTGTCGACGGGCTTCCATGTGTTCTGGTGGTTCGGTCCGCTGTTCGCGTTCGGCGTGATCCCGATTCTCGACACGCTCATCGGCGACGATCGCGACAATCCACCCGAAGCCGTCGTGCCGCATCTCGAACGCGAGCGCTATTACCGGTACATCGTCTATCTCGCGACTTTCGTCGAATACGTCGCGTTCTTCATGTGCGTGTGGATCGTCGGCACGCACGCGCTCGCTTGGTACGACTATGTCGGCTTCGCGCTGTCGCTCGGCGCCGCGACGGGCATCTCGATCAATACCGCGCACGAGCTCGGGCACAAGACCGACCGCTTCGAACGCTGGCTCGCGAAGATCACGCTCGCACCGGTCGCGTACGGCCACTTCTACGTCGAGCACAACCGCGGCCATCACGTGCGCGTCGCGACCGCCGAGGACCCGGCGAGCGCGCGCTATGGCGAATCGTTCTGGGCGTTCCTGCCGCGCACGGTGACGGGCAGCATCCGCTCGGCATGGCGACTCGAAAAAACCCGCCTCGAGCGCCTCGGGCGTTCGCCTTGGACGTGGCGCAACGAAGTGCTGCACGCGTGGGCGATGACCGCGATCGTATGGGGCATCGCGATCGCGATGGCCGGCAAGATCGTGATCCCGTTCCTCGTGATCCAGGCCGTCTACGGCGCTTCGCTGCTCGAAGTGGTGAACTACGTCGAGCACTACGGGCTCGGCCGCCGCAAGCTGCCGAGCGGCCGCTACGAACGCTGCACGCCGCAGCATTCGTGGAACAGCAATCACGTCGTCACGAACCTGTTCCTGTACCAGTTGCAGCGACACGCCGACCATCACGCGAATCCGACGCGCTCGTACCAGGCGCTGCGCCACTTCGACGATGCGCCGCAATTGCCGGCCGGCTACGCGACGATGATCCTGCTCGCGTACGTGCCGCCGCTCTGGTATCGCGTGATGAACCCGCGTGTCGTCGCGCACTATCGCGGCGACATGGCGCAATCGAACATCAAGCCGTCGATCCGCGACAAGGTGCTGGCGCAGTATCCGGCTGCGGCGTGAGGGTTCGGTGGGGACGGTGTAGAAACCGGCGGGCACTGCTTGAAACGGTCGATGCGCCGGTAGCCGGCCCGCTGTCACTGCATCGGCAATCGGCACATTGCACCGGCGATCTAAAACGAAAAACCCCTTGATCCTTCCGGATCAAGGGGCTTCGTATTTTGGCGGAGAGGGTGGGATTCGAACCCACGGTACGGGGAAACCGTACGCCTGATTTCGAGTCAGGTACATTCGACCACTCTGCCACCTCTCCTTCCTTACTGCATTTCGCGGCTGGTCGTTTCCGCGAGAAAAAGATTATAAGACGATCTCTTCGTGGCCGACAAGCCCTTTTTGCAAATTTTTTGCGAAGGCGCCGAACGGCCGCGTTACGACGCCTGCGCCGGCGCGTCGATACGCTCCATGCCGCCCATGTACGGACGCAGCACTTCCGGCACCGTGACCGAGCCGTCCGCGTTCTGGTAGTTCTCCAGCACCGCGACGAGCGTCCGGCCGACCGCCAGACCCGAACCGTTCAGCGTGTGCACGAGTTCGGGCTTGCCCTGTGCGTTGCGGAACCGCGCCTGCATCCGGCGCGCCTGGAACGCCTCGGTGTTCGAGCAGCTCGAGATTTCGCGATAGGTGTTCTGCGCGGGCAGCCACACCTCGAGGTCGAACGTCTTCGCGGCCGAGAAGCCCATGTCGCCCGTGCAGAGCGTGATCACGCGGTACGGCAGGCCGAGCTTCTGCAGGATCGCTTCCGCGTGGCCGACCATCTCGTCGAGCGCCGCATACGACGTTTCGGGCGCGACGACCTGCACCATCTCGACCTTGTCGAACTGGTGCTGACGGATCATCCCGCGCGTGTCGCGGCCGTACGACCCGGCTTCCGAGCGGAAGCACGGGGAATGCGCGGTGAGCTTGATCGGCAGCGCGGATGCGTCGACGATCGATTCGCGCACGGTGTTCGTCAGCGAAATCTCGGACGTGGAGATCAGGTATTGCGTGACCTTGTTCTCCTCGCCGCCCTTCTCGACGCGGAACATGTCGTCCGCGAACTTCGGCAGTTGGCCCGTGCCGTACAGGATCTCCGGGTTCACGATGTACGGCGTGTACGTTTCGGTATAGCCGTGCTGCTGCGTGTGCGTGTCGATCATGAACTGCGCGAGTGCGCGATGCAGGCGCGCGATCGGGCCGCGCAGCATCGTGAAGCGCGCGCCGGCGAGCTTCGCGCCCGTCTCGAAATCGAGGCCGAGCGGCGTGCCGACGTCGACGTGATCCTTCACCGCGAAGTCGAACTGGCGCGGCGTGCCCCAGCGGCGCACCTCGACGTTGTCGGCTTCGTCCTTGCCGACCGGCACGCTTTCGTGCGCGACGTTCGGCATGCCCAGCATCAGCTCGGACAGGCGCGCCTGGATGTCGCCGAGCCTGGCTTCCGACGCCTTCATTTCGTCGCCGATCCCGCCGACCTCGGCCATCACGGCCGACGTGTCCTCGCCCTTCCCCTTCATCGCGCCGATCTGCTTCGACAAGCTGTTGCGGCGCGCCTGGAGCTCTTCGGTGTGGGTCTGGATCGCACGGCGTTCCGCTTCGAGTGCGGAGAACGCGGCGACGTCGAGGGTGTAGCCGCGATCGGCGAGGCGCTTGGCGACGCCGTCGAGGTCTTTGCGCAGCAACTGGATGTCGAGCATGGGAGGACTTGGAAAATCGTTGTGTAAGACGGGAATTCTAACGCACCCCGCGGCCGCCACGGCGTTGGCCGGACGGACAATGCCGCAAACGGCCGGCCATGGCAGTATCGCATTGCCGGGCCGCCGCATCGGCGGACGGCGAATTGCCGCGCGCGTCGTCATGACGGATCGCAACATGTCCGCCCCGGCGGGCGGCAACCGTATCAGGCGGAGCGCCGGCTCCGCGTCACAGCACGCGAAGGAATCCGATGACCATCGAACTCGACAAGGACGTGCGCGACCGCGCGATCACGTCGCTGCAACGTTATTTCACGGAAAACATGGACGAGCCGATCGGCAACATCCAGGCCGGCGCGCTGCTCCATTTCTTCATTCAGGAGATCGCACCGGCGATCTACAACCTCGCGATCGCCGACGCGCAGGAACGCCTGCATGCGCGGGTCGCCGAACTCGATATCGAATGCCACGAAGAGCCGTTCGAATACTGGAAGAAACAGCAGCCGGGCCGCAAGCGCTGATGCGTCCCCGGCTGCGCGGATCGAACCGGCCCGCGCGGCGCCATCAGTCCGATCAGTCCTTCTTGCCCGCCTCGCGATCGAGCTCGCGCAGCCACGCGAGCTTCTCGGCGATCTTCGATTCGAGCCCGCGCGGCACCGGCTGGTACCAGCGCGGCTCGCGCATTCCGTCCGGCAGATACGTCTCGCCGGCCGCGTACGCGTTCGGCTCGTCGTGCGCGTAACGATAGGCGTGGCCGTAGCCGAGTTCCTTCATCAGCTTGGTCGGCGCGTTGCGCAGATGCACGGGCACCTCGCGCGACTTGTCCTGCTTCACGAACGCCATCGCCTGGTTGAACGCGTTGTACCCGGCGTTGCTCTTCGCCGCGCACGCGAGATAGATGACGGCCTGCCCGAGCGCGAGTTCACCTTCCGGCGAGCCGAGCCGCTCGTAGGTTTCGGCCGCGTCGTTCGCCACCTGCAACGCGCGCGGATCGGCCAGACCGATGTCTTCCCACGCCATCCGGACGATGCGCCGCGCGAGATACTTCGGATCCGCGCCGCCGTCGATCATCCGGCAGAACCAGTACAGCGCGCCGTCCGGGCTCGAGCCGCGCACCGACTTGTGCAGCGCCGAAATCTGGTCGTAGAAGTTGTCGCCGCCCTTGTCGAAGCGGCGCGCATTCAGCGTCATCGCGCTGCCGACGAAATCGGCATCGATCGTCGCGACGCCGGCCGACGTCGCCGCCGTCTGCGCCTGTTCGAGCAGGTTCAGGAAGCGGCGCGCGTCGCCGTCCGCATAGCCGATCAGCGTATCGACCGCCTTGTCGTCGAACGCGAGGCCGTCGAGCGCGATTTCCTGCGCACGCTTGAGCAACTGGCGCATCTCGTCGTCGTTCAGCGACTTCAGCACGTACACCTGCGCCCGCGACAGCAACGCCGAATTGACCTCGAAACTCGGGTTTTCGGTCGTCGCGCCGATGAAGGTCACGAGGCCCGATTCGACGAACGGCAGCAGCGCATCCTGCTGCCCCTTGTTGAAACGGTGGATCTCGTCGACGAACAGGATCGTGTGGCGGCCGGTGCGGTTCAGCGTGTCCTTCGCCTGCTCCATCGACTCGCGGATGTCCTTCACGCCGCCGAGCACCGCGGACAGCGCGATGAATTCGCAGTCGAACGCGAGCGCGGTGAGCCGCGCGAGCGTCGTCTTGCCGACGCCGGGCGGCCCCCACAGGATCATCGAATGCGGCTTGCCGGATTCGAACGCGAGCCGCAGCGGCTTGCCTTCGCCCAGCAAATGCGTCTGGCCGATCACCTCGGCGAGCGTTTTCGGCCGCAGCGCCTCGGCGAGCGGGCGGCGCGGCTCGACTTGAAACAGGTCGGACATGAACCCTCGCTCCACATCAAACGGTAGCGGCCGAACCGGCCGCCGGACCCGACATTATGACAGCCGAGCGAGCGCGCCGCCGGGGCTGGTACACGCGTCTGGTGCCCGCGCCGGTACTCGCGTCTGTCGCACGCGTCCGTTACACGCGTCTGTTGCACGCGCCCGTTACACGCGTCTGTTGCACGCGCCCGTTACACGCTCTGTTGCACGCGCCCGTTACACGCGTCTGTTGCACGCGCCCGTTACACGCGTCTGTTGCACGCGCCCGTTACACGCGTCTGTTGCACGCGCCCCCAAACAACACGGGCCTGCCGTTGACGGCAGGCCCGTGTCGGGAAAACGGCGCAACGAACGTCAGCCGTTGATCACGTCCGCACCCTTCGGCACCACGAACTTGAACGTATCCCCCTTCAGCGACGGGTTCGTCTGGATGTTCGTGAAGGTCAAGAGCGTGACGTTGCCGAACACGTCGTGCAACTCCATCGCGGCGAGCGTGCCGTTGCGGAAGCCGATGCCGATCCGCTGGAACTGCGTGTCCTGCGCCTTCGGCAGCATCTCGAGCCACTCGATGCCGCCCTTCTCGCCCGCATCGCGCAGCGTGTAGCTCTTGTCGAGATCGTTGCTGCCGAACAGGATCGCGGCCGGACTCGCGCCCAGCGCGCCGTTCAGCTTGCGCTCGGTGACCTGGTTCAGGTCGCGGTCGTACACGTAGAGCTTGTCGCCGTCGGCCTGCAGCACCTGCTGGTACGGCTTCTGATACGTCCAGATGAACTTGCCCGGCCGCGCGAACACGAACGTGCCGCTCGAATTGTCGGTGGGCTTCGGCGCGGCCTGCGCGGCGCTCGCGCCCTTGGCGGGCGCCTTGACGATCTGCTGCGTGAAATCGCCCTTCGCCGAACGCACCTGCGACACGAAGGCCTTCAGTTGCTCGGTGCCGCCCGCGAACGCGTGCGTCGCCGCGAGCATCAGCGATGCGCCGGCGAGCGCCGCGCCGAGCCAGCGCCGCGTCGAACGAAGGGAAGGGACGAACGAAAGTTGCTGCATATTGCGGTTTTCTCCCTGGGTGGCCGGCGCTGCGGGCGCCGCGGACTCATTCCGCGTCGCGCGCCGGCACAAGAATTTCGCGGTTGCCGCTCGACGACATCGCCGACACGAGCCCCGATTGCTCCATCTGCTCGAGCAGCCGCGCCGCGCGGTTGTAGCCGATCCGCAGATGACGCTGCACGAGCGAGATCGACGCGCGGCGGTTCTTGATGACGATCTCGACCGCCTGGTCGTACAGCGGATCAGACTCGCCGCCGCCTTCGCCGGTTCCCGCACCGGCCGAGCCCTCGTCGCCGTCGGCGGTGCCGCCCTCGAGCAGGCCCTCGACGTAATTGGGCTCGCCCTGCTCCTTGAGCTTCTCGACGACGCGATGCACTTCGTCGTCGGCGACGAACGCGCCGTGCACGCGCACCGGCAACCCGCTACCCGGCGGCAGATAGAGCATGTCGCCCATGCCGAGCAGCGATTCGGCGCCCATCTGGTCGAGGATCGTGCGCGAGTCGATCTTCGACGACACCTGGAACGCGATCCGCGTCGGCACGTTCGCCTTGATCAGGCCCGTGATCACGTCGACCGACGGGCGCTGCGTCGCGAGAATCAGGTGGATGCCGGCCGCACGCGCCTTCTGCGCGATCCGCGCGATCAGTTCCTCGACCTTCTTGCCGACGACCATCATCAGGTCGGCCAGCTCGTCGATCACGACGACGATGTTCGGCAGGCGGCCGAGCGGCTCGGGATCGTCCGGCGTCAGGCTGAACGGGTTCGGAATCTTCTCCTCGCGCTTGGCCGCGTCGTCGATCTTGTTGTTGTAGCCCGCGAGGTTGCGCACGCCGAGCTTGCTCATCAGCTTGTAGCGGCGCTCCATCTCCGCGACCGTCCAGTTCAGCGCATGGCCGGCCTGGCGCATGTCGGTGACGACCGGGCACAGCAGGTGCGGAATGCCTTCGTAGACGCTCATTTCGAGCATCTTCGGATCGATCAGGATCAGGCGCACCTGCTCGGCGGTGGCCTTGTACAACAGCGACAGGATCATCGCGTTGATCCCGACCGACTTGCCCGAGCCGGTCGTGCCGGCCACGAGCAAGTGCGGCATCTTCGCGAGATCCGCGCACACCGGCTTGCCGCCGATGTCCTTGCCGAGGCTCAGCGTCAGCGCCGACGGCGCGGCCGCATACACCTCGGAGCCGATGATCTCGGACAGATGCACCGTCTGGCGGCGCTGGTTCGGCAGCTCGAGCGCCATGTAGTTCTTGCCGGGAATCGTCTCGACCACGCGGATCGACACGAGCGACAGCGAACGCGCGAGATCCTTCGCGAGGTTGACGATCTGGCTGCCCTTCACGCCGGTGGCCGGCTCGATTTCGTAGCGCGTGACGACCGGGCCCGGATACGCGGCGACGACGCTCGCCTCGACGCCGAAGTCCTTCAGCTTCTTCTCGATCAGGCGCGACGTGAATTCGAGCGTATCGGCGGAAATCGCTTCCTGCGTCTTCGGCGCCGGGTCGAGCAGCGACACCGGCGGCAGCGTCGAATCGCCGGGCAGGTCGGTAAAGAGCGGCACCTGGCGCTCGCGCTCGACGCGCTCGGACTTCGCCGGCGTGACGACCGGCGGCACGATCGTCACCGGCTCGTGATCCTCGATGCGCACGCGCTCCTCTTCGACCTTGCCTTCGCGGCGCACCGCCGCGGCCTCGCCGAGCTTGCGGTCGCGCTCGGCCTCGCGGCGCAGCTTCGCGACGTTGACGGCGGACAGGATCGCGCCGCCGACGCGCTCGGCGACCGACAGCCATGAGAAGCGGAAATACAGCGACAGGCCGATCGCGAGCGCGATCAGCAGCAGCAGCGTGCCGCCCGTGAAGCCGAACGCATGCGACATCGCGCCCGCGACGGCCTCGCCGACGACGCCGCCCGGCGCGCGCGGCAACTGCACCTTCAGCGACCACATGCGCAACGCCTCGATGCCGTCGCAGGCGAGCACGACCAGCACGAACGCAAAGATTTCGGTGAGCCAGCCGATCGGCCGCTCCGGTTCGTCGGGAATCGCCTCGTGACGCGTGATGCGGCGGTAGTTGACGGCGATGCGCCGCCCGAGCGGCACGATCAGCCAGTAGGCCGACAGGCCGAACAGCAGCAGGATGATGTCGGCCGTCCACGCGCCGACGCGGCCGGCCCAGTTCGAGATGTGATCGACCTGGGCGGCATGCGTCCAGCTCGGATCGCGCCGGCTGTAGCTCAGCAGGGCCATCACCAGAAAGGCGCAGAGCGCGACCTGGAGAATCCAGCGGATCTCCGTGAGGAGCTTCGACATCCGGTGCGGCAACGCCTGTGCCTGGGCGGAATAAGGAGCTTTTGCCATGAATCCGTATAAAGAGGACGGGCCGTGCGCCCGCCTGTCGTTCGATCGCGCTTATTGTAAACGCTGCATCGCGCCGCCAAGTGTAAATGACGGTTACATGACGGAAACGGGGCGCCCAACCGGCGCGGCCGGCGGCTGCCAGCCGGCCGGATGCCCGCCCCTGCGACAACGCGCCGCCACATGGCAAACCGCCGCCCGCCCCGCCGCCCCGGTACGGACGACAGGCCGCCAAACGCTATCGCCACGATTGAAACTCTCGTTCGGCAGCGCAGCAACGGGGCCTTTATAATGCGCGTCTGATACCCATCTATGACGGCATCCCGGTCAACCCGGATCGTACGGCGAGCCCTACCCCGCCCGCCGCGGCCGCCTTTTACGGATTCGCATATGTCCACGCCCAAACACGCCAAAGTCCTGATTCTCGGTTCCGGCCCCGCCGGCTACACGGCCGCCGTCTACGCAGCACGCGCCAATCTGTCCCCGGTGCTGATCACCGGCATCGCGCAGGGCGGCCAGCTGATGACCACGACCGATGTCGAAAACTGGCCGGCGGACGCGAAGGGCGTGCAAGGCCCGGAACTGATGGCGCGCTTCCAGGAGCACGCGGAGCGCTTCAACACCGAAATCGTCTTCGACCACATCCACACCGCGAAGCTGCACGAAAAGCCGATCCGCCTGATCGGCGACTCGGGCGAATACACGTGCGACTCGCTGATCATCGCGACCGGCGCATCCGCGCAGTATCTCGGCCTGCCGTCCGAGGAAGCGTTCATGGGCAAGGGCGTGTCCGCCTGCGCGACCTGCGACGGCTTCTTCTACCGCAACCAGGAAGTCGCGGTGATCGGCGGCGGCAATACGGCCGTCGAGGAAGCGCTGTACCTGACCGGCATCGCGAAGAAGGTCACCGTGATCCACCGCCGCGACAAGTTCCGCGCGGAGCCGATCCTGATCGACCGCCTGCTGGAGAAGCAGAAGGAAGGCGTCGTCGACATCAAGTGGGATCACGTGCTCGACGAAGTGACCGGCGAGGAGTCGGGCGTCACGGGCCTGCGCATCAAGAACGTGAAGACCGGCGCGACGGAAGACCTGCACGTGCAGGGCGTGTTCGTCGCGATCGGCCACAAGCCGAACACCGACCTGTTCCAGGGCCAGCTCGAAATGAAGGACGGCTACATCCTGACGAAGAGCGGCCTGCAAGGCAACGCGACGTCGACGAGCGTGCCGGGCGTGTTCGCGGCAGGCGACGTGCAGGACAACGTGTATCGCCAGGCGATCACCAGCGCGGGCACGGGCTGCATGGCCGCGCTCGACGCGCAGCGCTACCTCGAGAGCCTGCACGACAAGAAGTGAGCCGGGAGCCTCGCCGCGGCGGGCGCTACAATGGCGTCCGCTGCCGCGAAGCGGGCTCGACCGGAAAGCCGCTGCCGCCGCGCAGCGGCTTTTTTTCTGCCCGCGCGCCCGAACGCGCCTGCCCCGTTACCGAATCATGGCGAAGAACCAGCCCCACCCGAGCGATCCCGCGAAGCGGAAGATCGCTGCCCGCCCCGTGACCCCGGCGCCCGAGGCGCCGCCGCCCGCCCTCGACGCGGCCGCGTTGCGCGGCCAGGGCCTCGCGGGCCTCGGCGCGCTGCGCAAGTCGCTGCAAGGCGAAGCCGATCGTCGCGAACGCGCGCGCATCGAAACCGAGAAGGCCGAGCGCAAGGCGGAAGCCGACGCGAATCTGTTCCGCAACGAGATCGGCGCGATCCGGCCGCTGAACGCGCCGCCGCGCGCGTCGTCGGGCCGCACGCCGCCCGACCCGGTGCCGAAGCAGACGCAGCGCGACGAGCAAGCCGTGCTGAACGCGACGCTGTCCGACGAGTTCGATCCCGAGACGCTGCTCGACAGCGACGACTCGCTGTATTACCACCGCCCCGGCATCAGCCGCGACGTCGTGCGCAGGCTGAGGAGCGGTGCGTGGATCGTGCAGGCGCAGATCGATCTGCACGGCATGCGGCGCGACGAAGCGCGCGACGCGCTCGCCGAATTCATCCGCGAAGCCGGCAAGAAAGGGCTGCGCTGCCTGCGCGTGATCCACGGCAAGGGGCTCGGCTCGATCGGCAAGGAACCCGTGCTGAAGGGCAAGGTGCGCGCCTGGCTCGTGCAGAAGGAGGAAGTGATCGCATTCTGCGAGGCGCGCGGCCACGACGGCGGCGCGGGCGCGGTGCTCGTGCTGCTGCAGCCGCATGCGACGCCGGCCGACCGGGGGCCGCGTGCCGCATCCTAGGCTGACGCTCGCGATCGCGGTACTGGAGGCGATCGCCACGCTCGCCTTCGCGATTTCGGGGTTCATCGAGGCGCGCAAGAACCGCCTCGACTCGGTCGGCACGTTCGTCGTCGCGCTCGCGACCGCCTTCGGCGGCGGCACGCTGCGCGACATCCTGCTCGAGCGCCGGCCGTTCTACTGGGTCGTGCACGACGACTACGTGATCGCGATCTTCGTGCTCGCGCTGTTCGCGCCGTTCGTACTGCGGATGCTGTCGCGGCTGTCGGCCGAACGGCTGCTGCTGATCGCCGACGCGATCGGGCTCGGCATCTTCAGCATCTCGGGCACGTCGATCGCACTCGACGCCGAAATGCCGCGCTTCATCGCGGTGATGATGGGCGTGATTACCGGCGTGGTCGGCGGGATCGTCCGCGACGTGCTGTGCAACGACATCCCGCTGATCCTGCGCGATTCGCGGCCGTACGCGACCTGCGCGTTCGTCGGCTGCTGGTTCTACCTGCTGCTCGTGTGGCTGCAGTTCGACTCGGTGTACAGCGTGCTGCTCGCGACCGGCTTCATCCTCGCCGCGCGGCTCGCGACGTTCAAGTTGGATGTGCGGTTGCCGCATTGAATCCGGGCATTGTTTGAGGCACGAGGGGCCGTCGAAACCGGCTTCTCGTCGCCGCACGCCGGTGATCCGAAAACGCCCGATCGATCGGACACAGTTTTTTACAATTCCCTTTCGCAATCGACAACCCCGTGCTACGTTTCGCCCGACAAACGCGAACGGGTGCGGCATGACTATTTTTTACGCGGTAGTTGAAGGCGATCCGCTGGATAGCGGCGGCTACGTACTCGATGGCGGTAAGTGCGGAACGATCGTCGATGACGACGGCAAACGCCGGAAAATCACGTTCGTCGGACAACGCGCGTGGTGCAGCACATGCGAGAGCGTCGGGACAATTGAGGCGGCCCCTGGCGCGCCGAGCAAAAAGCGACTGCGCGACTTCACTTCCGCGGGACGAGTTCAAGCCCTGAGCAACGATTGGGTCAGATGTGGCTGTGAGCGCCCTCCCCGCATCATTTCCCGATACGGCCGTCGATGGAAAATAGACGCTTCGGATTGCAACATTGGCATCGAATCCGTGCTCGTCGCAACAGATACGGTCACGCCAACGGCCCAGCTCGTCTACACCGATCGCTTCATTCTTCGGGACACCGCGGGTACCCCGCTGAGCGACGTCGCTTACGCATTGCAGCGAGACACCGGGGCGTTTGAATACGGACGAACGGACGCGCACGGACAAACGCACTTGCTCGCGTCCACTTCCTGTGCCGAAAACATCACGATCTATCTCGCGGAATAGTCATGCCCGAACGCGTCCACATTTCTCCTGAAGGCAATCGATACAAACGGATCGCGGCACGTAAGACCACGCCGACAAACGAGCCGTCGCCGAAACCCGTCACCGTCCGATTCAAGACATTCTGGAAAACGGTCCGCAGATGGACCGACGCCGACGTCGGCGAATACCAGCGCGCAATTCCGCAACTGGCACAACAGCTGCAGAAGGAAACGTACTGGGACCGCAACGGCAGTACGCGTGAGAATCGATTTACATGCGAGGACTTCGCGCTACGGTTACTCGTCCAGTTCGCGGCCCTGCGCGGGTTGCCGCTCAAGTTGACCACCGGTGTGCGCAGTTATCGAAACATGGAAATCTACGGCGAATCGGAACACCAGCGATACGATTCGACGATGTACGGTTTCGCCGAGATGGTCGCGCTGACTTTCGGCGCACCGGACACACAACGCACCGGTTCGAATACCGTACGGCTTACGACGGCCGACTCGCTCCGCCCGGGAGACATGCTCGTACAGGCCAATGATCGCGCAGGCATCGGGCATCACGTTCAGTTGGTCACGCGCACCGCGCCCTCGTCCGTTTCGATCATGCAGGGCAATTCGAGCGGTGTGATCGTCCGTCCATTCACGACGATCATGAGGATATTCGGCCACAATCGTGCAGATCCGCAAAGCGCCAGTTATGCAGGTATGAGCGTCGAAAACGGGTACTACACCCCCGGCGAGGAAGGGTGGGACTACAGAAACGAGACCACAGGCGCCGAAGTGAAGGACTTTCTAAAGCAATTCCAGCTGTATCGCTGGAATTTCGCTGCATTCAATCAGTAATGCCGAGGCAAGGATGCGTGCGTTCTTTTCGGTAATCGCAGATAGCGACCTGTTCGGTACACTCGCGACCGTTTGTTTGGTCGTCGCCGTGGCCGGCCTGTTCTCCACCGTCCGCCGCTCGAGATTTTATTTTCCGGCCGTCTTCGCGTGCCTTCTGTTCATGCCGCTCATGCATGCGATCGGTTCGTATCTCTTGTCATTGCCGAGTCCGTGATTGCCTCCATACAGCGTGCTGCTCGCGACCGGCTTCATCCTCGCCGCGCGGCTCGCGACGTTCAAGTTCGACGTGCGGTTGCCGCATTGACGCGGCACCGGCATGCACAGACGAAAGGGGCCGTTTCGAAACGGCCCCTTCTTCATTCAGCGCATCCAGTGCCTCACGCGATCCGTTCTTCCGACGCCGGATCGAACAGCACGGCCTTCGACACGTCGAACAGCAGCGACTGCGTCTGCCCCGGCTGCGGGTTCGCGGCCGGATGCACGCGGCTCACGATCCGCTTGCCGTTCACCTGCGCGAACACGTGCGTGTCCGGCCCGGTCGGCTCGGTCACGTCGACGCGCACGTCGATCGGCTGCAGCTTCGACGCCTCGCCGTGATGTGCGTTGCGCGCGTCGGTGATGCGCTCCGGGCGCAACCCGAGAATCACCTCGCGGCCCACGTGCGACTTCAGCTTCGCCGCGTCGAACGGCAGGTTCAGCGCGCTGCGCGCGAGGCCCGTGTCGATCTCGAGCGCGATGCCGCTGCCCTGCTCGACCAGGCGGCCGTTGATGAAGTTCATCGGCGGCGCGCCGATGAAGCCCGCGACGAACAGGTTCGACGGCGAATCGTAGATCTCCTGCGGCGCGCCGAACTGCTGGACCACGCCGTCCTTCATCACCGCGATCCGGTCGCCGAGCGTCATCGCCTCGATCTGGTCGTGCGTCACGTAGACGATCGTCGTGCCGAGACGCTGGTGCAGCAGCTTGATTTCCGCGCGCATCTCGATGCGCAGCTTCGCGTCGAGGTTCGACAGCGGTTCGTCGAACAGGAACAGCGACGGATCGCGTGCGAGCGCGCGGCCCATCGCGACGCGCTGGCGCTGGCCGCCCGACAGCTGGCCCGGCTTGCGGTCGAGCAGATGCTGGATCTGCAGCATCGCCGACACGCGATCGACGATCTGCTGCTGCTCGTTCTTCGGCACCTTGCGAATGTTCAGACCGAACGAGATGTTCTCGCGCACCGTCATCGACGGATACAGCGCGTACGACTGGAACACCATCGCGATGTCGCGATCCTTCGGCGACAGGTCGTTGACGACCTTGCCGTCGATGCAGATCTCGCCGCTCGTGACCGTCTCGAGCCCGGCGATCATGTTGAGCAGCGTCGATTTCCCGCAGCCCGAGCCGCCGACCAGGATCAGGAACTGTCCGTCCTCGATCTCGATGTCGACACCCTTCAGGACCGGCACCCCGTTCGGGTAGGTCTTGTACACGTCACGGATGGAAAGGCTTGCCATGCTGTGAATCCTCTGTCTCGTCTCGCGCGGCGCACGCCGGCGCCGCGTCGGGTTCGTTTCGATGCGCCGCGCGGGGTGCGCGGCCGGTTCGTCGTATCGGAAAAGCCGCGCTTACCCCTTCACCGCGCCTGCCGTCAGCCCGCGCACGAAGTAGCGGCCGGCGACGATGTAGACGAGCAGCGTCGGCAGCGCCGCGATGATCGCGCCGGCCATGTCGACGTTGTATTCCTTCACGCCCGTCGACGTGTTGACGAGGTTGTTCAGCGCGACCGTGATCGGCATCGAATCGACGCCGGAGAACACGATCCCGAACAGGAAGTCGTTCCAGATCTGCGTGAACTGCCAGATCAGGCACACCATGAAGATCGGCAGCGACACCGGCAGCAGGATCTTCGTGAAGATCGTGAAGAAGCCCGCGCCGTCGATGCGCGCGGCCTTCACGAGTTCGGCCGGCACGCTCACGTAGAAGTTGCGGAAGAACATCGTCGTGAACGCGATCCCGTACACGACGTGCACGAACACGAGGCCCGGAATCGTGTTCGCGAGGCCGAGCATCCCCTGCAGGCGCGCCATCGGCAGCAGGATCACCTGGAACGGAATGAAGCAGCCGACCAGCATCATCGTGAACAACGCGTCCGCACCGCGAAAGCGCCAGTGGGTGAGCACGTAGCCGTTGAACGCGCCGATCAGCGACGAGATCAGCACGGCCGGGATCACCATCTGCAGCGAGTTCAGGAAGAACGGCTTCATCCCGTCGCAGCGCACGCCGGTGCAGGCGCCGCTCCATGCCTTCACCCACGGGTCGACGGTCCACGTGGTGGGCGGCGTCAGCAGGTTGCCGGTGCGCAACTGGTCGAGGTCCTTGAACGACGTCGACAGCATCACGTAGATCGGAAACAGGAAATACAGCGCGAACAGGATCAGTGCCGCATAGATCACTGCCCGGCTGATCGTCATCTTAGGCTGCATTGCGGGTGCTCCTCGATTCCATATACATCAGCGGCACCAGCACCGCGACCACGGTCGCGAGCATCATCACCGAGGACGCCGCGCCGAGCCCGAGCTGGCCGCGGTTGAACGAAAACGTGTACATGAACATGGCCGGCAGCGACGACGACGTGCCCGGGCCGCCCGCCGTCAGCGCGACGACGAGGTCGAAGGTCTTGATCGTGATGTGGCAGAGGATCAGCAGCACCGAGAAGAACACCGGGCGCATGCTCGGGATCACGATCTTGCGGTAGATGGTCGGCAGCGTCGCGCCGTCGACCTGCGCGGCCTTGAAGATCTCGCCGTCGACGCCGCGCAGCCCCGCGAGGAACAGCGCCATCACGAAGCCGGTCGACTGCCACACGGCCGCGATCACCACGCAGAAGATCGCCTTGTCCGGATCGTCGAGCCAGCCGAACGAGAAGCTCGTCCAGCCCCAGTCGTGCATCACCTTCTCGAGGCCGAGGCCGGGGTTCAGGATCCACTGCCACGCGGTGCCCGTGACGATGAACGACAGCGCCATCGGGTACAGGAAGATCGCGCGCAGCGCGCCTTCGTTGCGGATCCGCTGGTCGAGCAGGATCGCGAGGAACAGCCCGAGCGCGACGCAGATCGCGATGAACGGGATCCCGAACCAGCCGAGGTTCGCGGCGGAGGTCCACCACACGTCGTTCTGGAACAGGTCCGTGTAACGGCCGAAACCGTCGAATTCGTAGTTGGGCAACAGCCGCGAGTTGGTCAGCGACAGATAGCCGGTAATCAGGATGAAGCCGTAGATGAACACGACGGCGATCGCGACGCTCGGCGCGAGCACGAGCTTCGGGATCCAGCGATCGGCGAAGGCCGACATCGGCGACGTACGCCGTGCGGCGGCAGCGCCGGATCCGTTTCCGCTAAGAGGGGCAGCCACTTGATTCGACTCCTGGAACGAGGGCGACGCAGGCCTGGCCGGCGCCGGGTACGGCACGGGCTCGCGGGCGAGCCCGTTTGCTGCACATGCAAAAACGCCCGGCCGATGAAGCGTGTCCGGCCGGGCGCCTGGCGCGCGTTACTTGACCTTCGCGGCCTTCGCGAGCGCGGCGACCGCGCTCTTCGAATCCTGCTGCGAGTTCATGAACTTCGTCACGACGTCCGTGATCGCGCCGGCGGTCGCGTCGCCTTGCGCCATGCCGTGCGCGAGCGACGGCACGAAACCGCCCGACTTGATCGCGGTCTGCTCGTCGGCATACGACTTCTTCGCGCAGTCGTCGAACTTGTCCATCTTCACGCCGAGACGCACCGGCACCGAGCCCTTCAGCAGGCTGAACTGCTCCTGGAAGTCCGGCGTCATGATCGTCTTCGCGAGCGCGAGCTGGCCCGGCGTCGCGTTCTTCTCGCCCTTCTGCTGGAAGAACACGAACGAATCGACGTTGAACGTGTACGCGTTCGCCGTGCCCGGCACCGGTGCGCAGATGTAGTCCTTGCCCGACTTCTTGCCCGCGTTCTCGAACTCGCCCTTCGCCCAGTCGCCCATGAACTGCATGCCGGCCTTGCCGTTGATGACCATCGCGGTCGCGAGGTTCCAGTCGCGGCCGTTACGGCCGGTATCGAAGTAGCCCTGGATCTTGCGCACCGTGTCGAATACCGACACCATCTGCGGCGACGTCAGCGTCGCCTGGTCGAGGTCGACCAGCGCCTTCTTGTAGAACGCCGGGCCCTGCGACAGCACGACGTCCTCCCACAGCGTCAGGTCCTGCCACGGCTGGCCGCCCATCGCGATCGGCTGGATGCCCGCGGCCTTCAGCTTGTCGGCCACCGCGAAGAATTCAGGCCAGGTGGTCGGCACCTTCGCGCCGACCTTGTCGAGCGCGGCCTTGTTGATGTACAGCCAGTTGACGCGGTGCACCGAGAACGGCGCGGCGACGGTATGGCCCTTGTACCTGATGATCTTGTCGATTTCCGGCGGCAGGTTCTGCTTCCAGTCGCCGGCGGCCGAATCGATGTTGACGAGCACGCCCTGGTCGGCCCAGTCCTGGATCAGCGGGCCCTTGATCTGCGCGGCCGACGGAGAATCGCCGCTGATCACCTTGGTCTTCAGCGCGGTCATCGCCGCGGCACCGGCGCCGCCCGCGACCGCGAAATCCTTCCACACGTAGCCCTGCTTCTGCAGGTCGTCCTTCAGCACGCCGACGGCCTTCGACTCGCCGCCCGAGGTCCACCAGTGCAGCACGGTTACGTTCTCGGCTGCCTGCGCCGCCACGGCGCCAGCCATCAGGCCTGCGGCGCAGAGCGCGCCCATGATCGAGCGAACTTTCATTACTTATCTCCTCCAGACTGAATCAACTCGTGAGGTTCCCTGACCAGGAACCGGCTTCTTGATAACGACGGGGAAATCGAGCCGCGGGACGCATGCAGCGTACGGGGCCGATGACCGGCCGGGCTCTTACAGAAAGCGTGAATCGAGATTCAACGGCGTGTCTCCTCTTTGTGTTTCTGGCCCGCCGCGATGATGCGACGCGAGCCCGGGGCCGACGGCGCGCCGACGATGCGCACCGCCAATGTCCGATAACATTCGGCACAAGGCGCTCCCGAAGGCGAAGCTCGCGCAGTTCATCGACCGCACTTCTTTTTTTCTTCGCCCAGGTGCTACCCCTTGCGGCGGATTGTAGTTAAACTACAATTCAGTGTCAAAAATATTTTTATCGCACTACGGATCGCTTCCGGGCACCCCAACACGGCGGAGACACATGCATACCGATTCCAGCTTTACCTTCGTACTTTTCGGCGGCACCGGCGATTTGTCGATGCGCAAGATCCTGCCCGCGCTGTTCGAAGCGCACCGCGCGAACATGCTGGCGGCGAGCGGCCGGATCGTCGCCGTGGCGCGACACGAATCGGATCGGGCAGCCTATCTCGAATGGGTCGACACACACGTGAAGCCGCATGCGGCGAAGGCGGCCGGCAACGCGTTCGACGACGCCGCGTGGAAGTCCTTCCTCGATCGCATCGACTACGTGCACCTCGATCTCGGCCGCGCGGAAGACTACGGCGTGCTGCGCGACGCGGTGGCGTCGCTGCCCGGCATCCGCGTGTTCTATCTCGCGACGGGCCCGTCGCTGTTCGTGCCGATCTGCAAGGCGCTCGCGTCGGTCGGCCTGAACGAAGACTCGCGCATCGTGCTCGAGAAGCCGCTCGGCTACGACCTGAAATCGTCGAACGCGATCAACGACGCGGTCGGCGAGATCTTCGCGGAAGGCCAGATCTACCGGATCGACCATTACCTCGGCAAGGAGCCGGTACAGAACCTGCTCGCGCTGCGCTTCGGCAATGCGCTGTTCGAGCCGCTGTGGCGCCGCGAATGGGTCGAGAGCATCCAGATCACGATCGCCGAGGAGCTCGGCGTCGAGGCGCGCGGCGACTTCTACGACAATACCGGCGCGCTGCGCGACATGGTGCAGAACCACTTGCTGCAGTTGCTGTCGATCGTCGCGATGGAGCCGCCGCACTCGATGGATTCCGACTCGGTGCGCGACGAGAAGCTGCGCGTGCTGCGCGCGCTGAAGCCGATCGATCCGCGCGACATCGGCAAGGTTGCCGTGCGCGGCCAGTATCATGCGGGCGTGATCAAGGGCGCGCAGGTGCCGGCCTACGCGACCGAGCCGGGCGTGAAGCCCGACAGCCAGACCGAGACCTTCGTCGCGCTGAAGGTCGAGATCGAGAACTGGCGCTGGGCCGGCGTGCCGTTCTTCCTGCGCACCGGCAAGCGGCTGGCCGACCGCGTCGCGGAGATCGTCGTCAACTTCCGCCCGGTGCCGCATTCGGCGCTCGGGCCGACCGCGCTGCGCCCCGGTTCGAACCGCCTCGTGATCCGGCTGCAGCCGAACGAGACGATCCGCCTGTACTGCCTCGCGAAGCAGCCGGGCGAAGGGATGAACCTCGCGAGCGTGCACCTCGACCTCGCGTTCGACCAGTTCTTCAAGGAAGGGCAGATGGAGGCGTACCAGCGCCTGCTGCTCGACGTGATCAACGGCCGGCTCGCGCTGTTCGTGCGTCGCGACGAACAGGAAGCGGCATGGCAATGGGTCGAGCCGATCCTGAACGAATGGGCGCGCACGCTGAAGCCGCCGAAGCCGTACGCGGCGGGCACGTGGGGGCCGGCCGCGTCGAGCGCGATGCTCGCGCAGCACGATACCTGCTGGCTCGAAGAAGAAAACTGATGCAAACCGTTGCCGCGTACGCCACCGTACGCGGCAACGTGCCCCACGATTCGTACGATTTGAACAGACAAAGCAGTCCGGAGGAGATGTGATCGAGATCCACGCTTTCGACACCCAGGAAGCGCAAAGCGAAGCGCTCGCGCGCGCCGTCGGCGATGCGCTGCGCGCGGCGCTCGCCGGCCCCGCGCGCCCGTTGCTCGCGGTGTCCGGCGGCACCAGCCCGCGCCCGTTCCTGCACACGCTGTCGCACGCGGCGCTCGACTGGGCCGGCGTCGACGTCACGCTGGTCGACGACCGCTGGGTGCCGGACGATGACGCGGCCAGCAACGCGCAACTCGTGCGCGACACGCTGCTGCAGCACGCGGCGGCCCCTGCCCGCTTCCTGCCGCTCGTCGACACGCGCAGCACGCTCGACGCGCACGTCGCCGCGCTGAACGCAAACGCCGACTACCGCGTGCCGAGCGTCGCGGTGCTCGGCATGGGCGAGGACGGCCACACCGCGTCGATCTTCGCCGACGCACCCGAATGGGACCACGCGATCACGACGCCGGAACGCTTCGTCGCCGTGCATCCGGGCGCGGCGCCGCATGCACGCGTGAGCTATTCGCTCGATGCGCTCAAGCGCGTCGACCGGCTGTTCCTGCTGATCGCGGGCGAGCGCAAACGCGACGTGCTCGACGCCGCGGCCGCGTCGCTGCAGAAGAACGCGATTTCCCAACTGGCCAACGACAAGGGGACCCAGCTCGATGTCTACTGGTGTGCAAAGTAAGGCGGTCGTCGCGGGTCAGCATGCCGACGGCCCGCGCCTGCTCGCGGACGTCGGCGGCACCAACGCGCGCTTCGCGCTGGAAACCGGCCCCGGCGAGATCACGCAGATCCGCGTGTATCCCGGCGCCGACTATCCGACGATCACCGATGCGATCCGCAAATACCTGAAGGACGTGAAGATCAGCCGCGTGAACCACGCGGCGATCGCGATCGCGAACCCGGTCGACGGCGACCAGGTCACGATGACGAACCACGACTGGAGCTTCTCGATCGAGGCGACGCGCCGCGCGCTCGGCTTCGACACGCTGCTGGTCGTCAACGATTTCACCGCGCTCGCGATGGCGCTGCCGGGCCTGACCGATGCGCAACGCGTGCAGGTGGGCGGCGGCGCGCGGCGCCAGAACAGCGTGATCGGCCTGCTCGGGCCCGGCACCGGGCTCGGCGTGTCGGGGCTGATCCCCGCGGACGACCGCTGGATCGCGCTCGGCAGCGAGGGCGGCCACGCGTCGTTCGCGCCGCAGGACGAGCGCGAGGATCTGGTGCTGCAGTACGCGCGCAAGAAGTTTCCGCACGTGTCGTTCGAGCGCGTGTGCGCGGGCCCCGGCATGGAGATCATCTATCGCGCGCTCGCCGCGCGCGACAAGAAGCGCGTCGCGGCATCCGTCGACACGGTCGAGATCGTCGAGCGCGCGCATGCGGGCGATGCGCTCGCGCTCGAGACGGTCGAATGCTTCTGCGGGATTCTCGGCGCGTTCGCGGGCAGCGTCGCGCTCACGCTCGGCGCGCTCGGCGGCGTGTACATCGGCGGCGGCGTCGCGCTGAAGCTGGGCGAACTGTTCACGCGCTCGTCGTTCCGCGCGCGCTTCGAGGCGAAGGGCCGCTTCACGCACTACCTCGAGAACATCCCGACGTACCTGATCACCGCCGAATATCCGGCGTTCCTCGGTGTGTCGGCGATTCTCGCGGAACAGTTGTCGAACCGTTCCGGCGGCGCGTCGTCGGCGGTGTTCGAGCGAATCCGCCAGATGCGCGACGCGCTGACGCCGGCCGAGCGCCGCGTGGCCGATCTCGCGCTGAACCATCCGCGCTCGATCATCAACGATCCGATCGTCGACATCGCGCGCAAGGCCGACGTGAGCCAGCCGACCGTGATCCGCTTCTGCCGCTCGCTCGGCTGCCAGGGGCTGTCGGATTTCAAGCTGAAGCTCGCGACCGGCCTCACCGGCACGATCCCGATGAGCCACAGCCAGGTGCACCTCGGCGATACGGCCACCGACTTCGGCGCGAAGGTGCTCGACAACACGGTGTCCGCGATCCTGCAACTGCGCGAGCACCTGAATTTCGAGCACGTCGAGAACGCGATCGAGATCCTGAACGGCGCGCGGCGCATCGAGTTCTACGGGCTCGGCAACTCGAACATCGTCGCGCAGGACGCGCACTACAAGTTCTTCCGCTTCGGGATTCCGACGATCGCGTACGGCGACCTGTACATGCAGGCCGCATCGGCCGCGCTGCTCGGCAAGGGCGACGTGATCGTCGCGGTGTCGAAGTCGGGACGCGCGCCCGAGCTGCTGCGCGTGCTCGACGTCGCGATGCAGGCGGGCGCAAAGGTGATCGCGATCACGTCGAGCAACACGCCGCTCGCGAAGCGCGCGACCGTCGCGCTCGAGACCGACCACATCGAGATGCGCGAGTCGCAGTTGTCGATGATCTCGCGAATCCTGCATCTGCTGATGATCGACATCCTCGCGGTGGGCGTCGCGATCCGTCGCGCATCGACCAACGGCGAGCTGCCGGAGGCGGTCGCGCAGGCGCGGGCACGCGCCACCGACGACGAAACGGCCGACGTGCTCGACTGGTTGAGTCATGGGGCTTCGCCGGCGGCGAAGGACGTCGCGCGGGATTGATGCAGCGGTAAAAAAACGCCTCGGTGAACGACACCCCGAACGCTGGATTCAGGCCCGGCGTTCGGGGTGTTTTGCATTGGGGAGCCGCTTGGCGTTGGTGTGCCGCTGTGGGCGAATCGACGAATTAACACTGTGCAACAAGGCCACGTCTTTGCAATTCGAGCTGCATCGCCAATGGTGACAAGGCTGCCGTGCCCGTAACGTCGGTACGCGAATTACTGAACGAGAGCGCTTTGATCGAAAATCGAAGTATGGTCGGAAGCATCTTTTGCACCGTGCACGATTCTCAACGCAAGTCACGGGTCCGAACGTATCTCGATTAACCATCAACACCGCCATGTCCGACCCCAACGCCCCCGCATCCGGCAGCATCCCTTATTCGATAGGCATGGCGAGCGCCATCCGCATCCCAATACCCGGCACGCAAGGCCTGTGCATAGAATTGCGGCCGCGAGGCGCCATGCCCAAGCGAGGCTCGACCTCCACGCTTTTTTTCCAGGACGTATCGGGGCGCAAGCATCTCCGTCTGGATTACGGATACAACGTCCAGACGAAGACGGTCGATTATCATTGGAATCAACGAGGCACGTACGAAACGTTCGGTATCAGCGACCATACGCCAATCAAGCAATTAGGAGCGGTCGCGTATCGTTCGGCCAAATATTTTCGCCATGCTGGACGTGTGCTTGCGATTTTCGGCGTTGCGCTTGACATCGCATCCGTTGTCGTAGCCAGTCGCCCCATTCGTCGTGCATCCGAGGTCACTGCTGGATGGGCGCTCGCGTGGATCGGCTGCAAGACTGTAGGACCTGTGGGGGCGTCGATCGGCTCCCTGGGAACACCGCTTGGCACGGCAATCGGCGGTTTGGCTGGCTGCGTGATTGGCGGATACGCCGGATATCAGGCGGGCGCCACACTAGGCGGCACCATTTATGACTGGGGTGATGCTGTCTTCACGCCATTACCTCACGCAAAAACGCAATGAGCGCCCCCACGATTCTCGTCTGCGAGACGCCAACCCTTTCGCAGTGGCAACTCGGTCCATTGCCGCCGCCAGCCGCCGACGTCATCCTGATTGGCTGGCACGTCGAACCGCGCGCCGTCGACGCCGGTGTACCGCCCGGCGTCGCTGACGTACTCGCCCGCGCACTCACTTCCGTCGCGACCCTGACCTTTCCTGTCGTACCGCCCGCTAAACAAGCGATCGCACTGTCATCGAGCGACGATACGTCGCAGCCGTTGCATATTGCCGGCCTCGCGGCCCATGCACGCGCCGCGGTACATCGCGGGACTGCACGCACCGTGCTCGTTTCGACACATGCCGTCGACACAGCGAAGCTCCTGTTCGACGCACCCGGCTATGCGTGGGACAGTCAGGCACAAGTCGTGCTGATCTCGGAGCATCACGCGCCCGCCCCGATCGTTTCACGAGACACCCTGCAGGCGCTTGCCGGCGACAACTGGATACGGCACGCCGCAACCGAACAAAAAACACCGCGCGCGCATCACCTGGTCGGTGTCATGCGCCCCGGGGTCGATGGTGATATCGCCGGTATTCTGTCGCTCACTTCCGCGTTCACGCGCTCGCTGACCCGCGCTTTGCAAACCACCGCGCATCGCGCGGGCTTCGCATGGCAATCGCTATCTGAACAAGCATTCACGAATGCGCTGTAGTCGCTCTTCGCTGCTCTCGCGCATTCGGACCAGGACATCGCAAGAATCGCGTTCGCGCGCGACCGTCACGCTCGAAACCGATCACATCGGGATGCGCGAGTCGCAGCTGTCGATGATCTCGCGGGTCCTGCATCTGCTGATGATCGACATCCTCGCGGTCGGCGCCGCGATCCGTCGCGCGTCGACCAACGGCGAGCTGCCGGAGGCGGTCGCGCAGGCGCGGGCACGCGCCACCGACGACGAAACGGCCGACGTGCTCGACTGGTTGAGTCATGGGGCTTCGCCGGCGGCGAAGGACGTCGCGCGGGATTGATGCTTCGGCGAAACGCCGTCGATCCACGGCACCCCGAACGCTGGATTCAAGCCCGGCGTTCGGGGTGTTTCGCATGAGCGGCACCGGCGCGAACAACGGCGGCTCGGCAGGTATCGACGATGCCTTCTGCCTATGCCTACGCGAGACGTCCTACGTTCGTACATGCGCCCATTTTCGAACAAGTCCAATTGTCAGCAGTTGCCCAGGCTCGGTAACTTCCTTCACTGCATGTGATGTCTCCATGTCGATCCGACGCAAAAAATAGCGCGCTTCGCAAAAAGCAACGATACGCGTCTCGGGTATTGGCATCGGCAGCATCGCGTTCACCCAATATGCGGAGAAGAGAATGCCGAGACCACGTTTTTCTGCTGCATGGGCAGCAGCAATGCGAATTTATGCCCCGATAAACTCTGCGGAAAAAGTCGCTCTGATGATTGGCGGCAATGTGGCCACCAATATCAACAGCAGGGACCCGAAGTTACGTTGGGATAATACCTGTGCCGTGCGGCTGAGCTATATTCTCGGCCAAGCCGGCATGCCGATACCTTACATCCCGGGGCAAACTGTATCTGGCGCGGACAAGCGCTGGTACTTCTTCCGCGTCAAGAACCTCATCCACTTTCTCGAGCAGCGATGGGGCAAAGCGGAGGTGATCAGATTTCCGCCGCCCCGAGGAGGCAACGCCCTGACAAACCGGCAGGGGATCATTCTCTTCGAGGTATCGGGTTGGTCGAATGCCACCGGGCATGCAACCCTTTTCAATGGAAGTACCTGTTACGATCAGTGCTATTTCAACGAGCCGGGAGCCAATTACCGCACCGATCGCGCTCACTTCTGGAGCCTGCCATGAGAAGAAATCCGCTGTTATCGAGCGTGATGTTGTGGGCACTGACGCTAGGGGCGCAGTCGAGCCATGCGACGGATACCGCGTCGTCACCGCAAGCAAGCGCCCGTTCCTATGCGCAGAACTACAAAGACATGGTGCTCGCGGAATGTGTCGCAACCGCTTATCGGGATCAACCTTCTGCTGCGATGGATGCGGGAAGCAGCGCCAGCGCCCTGATGGACTGGACATACTTCGATCTGGAGCGGAACCCCGACGCGGGCAAATCGCTGGTCAATCGCTTTCTCGCACGCGACTATCGCAATCCGATCGTCGAATCCGAAGTCAAAGGCGTGAAATTCGATTTTTTGAAATGCCTGGATCTGTACCACAGCAAGGAACTCGACGCCCAAGCCAAGCGGTTCGTGATCAACCCAAAGCGCAGCTACGAACTCGACAATCGTTCGTCTGACCGTTCCAGGTGACGCGGGCTTGAAAAGACAAATGCATGGGCCGCATTGACGACACGCGCATCCGGACACCGCGAAATTGCTGTTCGACGCGACGGGGGTGCCTGCGAGGTGATCAGAAGCAAATCGCGGCCCAGGCTCGTTCACGCACCACGGTTCCCTCGCCCGCCTGTCCCGTCACGCCGCTCAGGCGCCCGCCTTCACCGGCCGTCCGTGCCAGCGCAGCACGAGATAGCGCCCAACGAAGCACAGCACGCCGGTGACGCCGATCGTCGCGCCCGCGTTGTGCGGATAACGGTGCATCAGGTCGGTCGTGCAGTTCGCGGACAGGATCCCGACCACGCTGACGACGAAGAACAGGCACACGACGATCGACCACACCCCGCCCAACCCCGTCAGCGCGACGAACGCGATACAGCCGCAGCAACCGAACAAAAAACATCGCACGCGCATCACCTGGTCGGCGTCATGCGCCCCGGCCGGTATTCTGTCGCTCACTCCCGCGTTCACGCGCTCGCTGACCCGCGCTTTGCAAACCACCGCGCATCACGCGGGCTTCGCATGGCAATCCCTATCTGAACAAGCATTCACGAATGCGCTGTAGTCGCTCTTCGCTGCTCTCGCGCATTCGGACCAGGACATCGCAAGAATCGCGTTCGCGCGCGACCGTCACGCTCGAAACCGATCACATCGGGATGCGTGAGTCGCAGTTGTCGATGATCTCGCGGGTCCTGCATCTGCTGATGATCGACATCCTCGCGGTCGGCGCCGCGATCCGTCGCGCGTCGACCAACGGCGAGTTGCCGGAGGCGGTCGCGCAGGCGCGGGCACGCGCCACCGACGACGAAACGGCCGACGTGCTCGACTGGTTGAGTCATGGGGCTTCGCCGGCGGCGAAGGACGTCGCGTGGGATTGACGCTTCGGCGAAACGCCGTCGATCCACCACACCCCGAACGCTGGATTCAAGCCCGGCGTTCGGGGTGTTTCGCATGAGCGGCACCGGCGCGAACAACAGGGGCTCGGCAGGTATCGACGACGCCTTCTGCCGAGGGCGCGCGTGACGTCATACGTTCGTACACGCTCCCATTTTCGAACAAGTCCAATTGTCAGCAGTCGCCCAGGCTCGGTAACTTCCTTCACTCCGCGTGATGCCGCCATCCCGGTCCGACGCGAGAAATGACGCGTTTCTCACGGAGCCCCGGTTGGCATCGACAGCATCACGTTCATCCAGTTTGCGGAGAGAGGTATGCCTTGAGCCAGTTTACATGGAACGAGTTCGAGGATTTTGTGAGAAGGGAGGCCGATGTTAGTCCCAAAAAAATTCTCACAAAAGGTCATGCCGTCGAGGGTGATTTGGATATCACTGGTGACGATGCGATCGAGTTTATGGAGAGCTTCTTCGATAAATTTCCGGTGCAGGTCGAAGATTTTGAGTTCAATCGCTACTTCTCAGGAGAGGGCTTTAGCTTGGTTGAAGTGGCGCGGATGGTTTTCTCCAGAAAACGCCGAGAAAAATATGACAAAGCACCACTGACTCTAGGCATGCTCTATCAGGCTATTTTGGATGGAGAGTGGAACAATCAGCGCTTGGAAAGCGCTGCCGCGCTGATTGCACCTCGACAAACAGACCAGTTTATTTTTTAGGCGATGTTTCCGCGACGAAAGAAATAAATCGATCAACCGACAGAAATTTCACACCCAATACATCACAACTACCACTCGAATTCAGCAGATTTCCCACCAACACGAGCGGGATTATTGCCCCCCTAAAACAAGCTCGACTATGAATTATTATATTCCTCGACGTCCCTCAACCTGGGAAAATCGACCGGATCCGTCGGAGCAGATCTATGGAAATTCGCAAAAGAGTATTACGGCCTGACCGGGGCAACGATTCTAGTCGGAGCAGGAGGAATCCCAATCAAAAAATCGTTGCTTGGAAATCCAGTGACAGGAAATTCAAGCAAGTACACAAATATCATCAGATCATCAGCGACATTGGAGTTAGGTTTTTCCCGAAGTTATTATTGCGGCTCGGTTCGATTGCAAACTGTGATTGATGCAGCCCTCACAGGAAAGTACGCGTATGATGCAAGACACGGAAACCAAACATCAAGCACCACCCTCGAAAGAAAAAATCATTGAAACCGTAATCGACATTTTTGTAAGGGAAATTGCATTCATCGACCGCGGCGAAGTGTCAAAAAACACGAACATACTTGACGATTTTAAAATATATCATGATGACATCTCCTTATTCTTGTTATCGGTGTTTCGCCACTTCAACATGCCAATAATAAACAACCCAGACTGTCCACCCACAATAGAAGGAATTTCGAATTTTGTGTTCGACTACCTTTCTTCCGACAAAAAGCGCGAAGAGCCCCCCAGTCAAAAGGGATTCTGGCGGAGGCGTTTAAAATCGATGCGAGCACATTGAGAAACCTGCTCTCCTTCGCCAACTTTGGCAACGCAAAGGCGGCGGGACGGGGCAGGAGTGACTATCGACGCATCGAACCCTGCCTGGAAACCCGCGGTTCAAGCCCATGACAGAGAAAAGTGTCGACTGGAAATTAGATGCGGTATTGGGGTTACCGCGAACCGTCATGGATATCTCGTGAACAAGCTACCGTACGCGACACACTGAGAAGCACCTAGCGACGCGGCTGCGTTCACGCATCCGAACACCTGCCCGCCCACCTATCCCGCCAAGCGAATCAAGCTCCCGCCTTCACCGGCCGTCCGTGCCAGCGCAGCACCAGATAACGCCCGACGAAACACAACACGCCGGTAACGCCGATCGTCACGCCCATCGCGAACGGCGTGCCGTCCGCGAGCGCGCCGATCGCGACGCTCGCCAGCGCACCGAGCGCGAGCTGCATCGCGCCGAACACGGCCGCCGACGCGCCCGCGTTGTGCGGATAGCGGTGCATCAGGTCGGTCGTGCAGTTCGCGGACAGGATCCCGACCACGCCGACGACGAAGAACAGGCACACGACGATCGACCACAGCCCGCCCAACCCCGTCAGCGCGACGAACGCGACCGCGAGCGACGCGATGCAGCTTACGAGCGATGCGGCCGAGATGATGCGCAGCGAGCCGATGCGGCCGACGAGCCGCGTGTTCGCGAAGTTGCCGATCATGATCCCGACGACGTTCAGGCCGAACAGCAGCCCGTAGTGCTGCGGCGACACGTGGAAATACTCGATGTACACGAACGGCGTCGCGGTGATGTACGAGAACATCGACGCGAACGCCATCCCGCCGCACAGCATGTGCCCCCATGCGACGGGATCGGACAGGATGCGCCCGTACGACGCGAACGACGCGAGCACGGCCGCGCTCTTGCGCCGCTCCTTCGGCCAGGTTTCGGGCACGCGCAGGTACGCGGTCGTCGCGCAGATCGCGCCGAACACGGCCAGCACGACGAACACGCCGCGCCAGCCGGAGAAACGCAGGATCTGGCCGCCGATCAGCGGCGCGAGCAGCGGCCCGACCGCGGTGACGATCGCGACCATCGACAGCACCTTCGCCGCATCGCTCGGCTCGTGCGCGTCGCGCGCGATCGCACGCGCGAGCACCGACGCGGCGCCGGCGCCGAGCGCCTGCAGGAAACGCACGACGATCAGCATGTCGATCGAACCCGACACGAAGCAGCCGATGCTCGCGAGCGTGAACAGCGCAATGCCGCCGAGCAACACGGGGCGGCGGCCCCACGTATCGGACAGCGGGCCGTACAGCAGCATGCCGATCGAGAAGCCGGCCATGAAGCTCGTCAGCGTGCGCTGCGCGGCGCCGGCGCTGACGGAGAAGCTGTCGGCGATCGACGGCAGGCTCGGCAGGTACATGTCGGTGGCGATCGGCCCGCAGGCCGCGAGCGCGCCGAGCAACAGGATCAGCCGGGCATCGGGCCGGCGCCGGACGACGTGAGACATGGGTATCCGGAATGGGAGCCCGCGCGCTTCGGGGCGCGCGTGGCGGTGAAGACGGGAAGCCGCGCCGCAAGCGACGCGTTCAGGCCCATGATTGTACGCGCAACTTTTTTGCGTGCCTTGGGCAGCGTGCGGCGGCACCCCGCGAAACACCCACGTTCGTCATGCGCCGAACGAACGCGCGGGCGGATTCGATTAAGCTTGCTGCTGCTTGCCTCTCTCGTCTGACCATTCGACGTACGACCCACCCGATGACCGCTTTCCTACTGATCTGGAGCCCCAAGAAATGGCCGTGGCCCGAGCTGCCCGACGTCGCCGCGCGCGTGAAGGCCGGCGAGGCCGTGCATGACGTGTGGGGCTGCGGCTTCGCGCGCGGCATCCTGCCGGGCGACCGCGTGTTCCTGCACCGCGTCGCGAAGGAACCGAAGGGCGTGTTCGGCTCCGGCTACGTGACGCGCGCGCCGTACGAGGTGCCCGATCCGTCGACGAAGCGCGGCTACCGGCTGTGCATTGACTTCGTGTACGACTGGCTGGTCGATGCGCATCAGGACGTCGTAATCGCGCGCGACGCGCTGCGCGTCCATCCGTATTCGGTCCAGACCTGGGATGCGCAGAGCTCCGGCACGTCGATCAAGCCGATGGTCGAAGGCCCGCTCGAAAAGCGCTGGGCCGAACTGACCGGCAAGCGCAAGCCGCCGCGATAAGCGGAAACCGGGGTCGCATCACGCGCGCCTTTCCGGCCGGCCGATGCCGCGCGCCGAAAGGCCGCAGACCGGCCGGCGGGCTTGCCGCGCGCGTCTCCGGTACAATCGGACGATCGTTCCGCCCAGGCGCCGCGGCCCGTGCACCGGCCCCCGCGCCCTTCTCTCGCAGGTTTCGCTCATGTCCAACAATCAGCTTCTCTTCGAACGCGCCCAGAAGACCATTCCGGGCGGCGTCAACTCGCCGGTGCGCGCGTTCCGGTCGGTCGGCGGCACGCCGCGCTTCGTCGCGCGCGCGCAAGGCCCGTATTTCTGGGATGCCGACGGCAAGCAGTACATCGACTACATCGGCTCGTGGGGCCCGATGATCGTCGGCCACGTCCATCCGGAAGTGCTGTCGGCCGTGCAGAACGTGCTCGCCGACGGCTTCTCGTTCGGCGCCCCGACCGAAGCGGAAATCGAGATCGCCGAGGAAATCTGCAAGCTCGTGCCGTCGATCGAGCAGGTACGCATGGTGTCGAGCGGCACCGAGGCCACGATGAGCGCGCTGCGTCTCGCGCGCGGCTTCACGGGCCGCAGCCGCATCGTCAAGTTCGAGGGCTGCTACCACGGCCACGCGGACAGCCTGCTCGTCAAGGCCGGCTCGGGCCTGCTGACGTTCGGCAACCCGACCTCGGCCGGCGTGCCCGCCGACATCGCGAAGCACACGACCGTCCTCGAATACAACAACGTCGCCGCGCTCGAGGAAGCCTTCGGCGCATTCGGCGACGAGATCGCCGCGGTGATCGTCGAGCCGGTCGCCGGAAACATGAATCTCGTGCGCGGCACGCCAGAATTCCTGGGCGCGCTGCGCGCGCTGTGCACGAAGCACGGCGCCGTGCTGATCTTCGACGAGGTGATGTGCGGGTTCCGCGTCGCGCTCGGCGGCGCGCAGGCGTACTACGGCATCGCGGCCGACCTCACCTGCCTCGGCAAGGTGATCGGCGGCGGGATGCCGGCCGCCGCGTTCGGCGGCCGCCGCGACATCATGGCCCACCTCGCGCCGCTCGGCGGCGTCTACCAGGCCGGCACGCTGTCGGGCAACCCGATCGCGGTCGCCGCGGGCCTGAAGACGCTGCAACTGATCCAGGCGCCGGGTTTCTACGACGCGCTCACCGCGCAGACGAAGCGGCTCGCCGACGGCCTCGCGGCGCAAGCGCGCGCGGCCGGCGTACCGTTCGCGGCCGACTCGATCGGCGCGATGTTCGGCCTGTACTTCGCCGAGCGCGTGCCGGGCAGCTTCGCGGAAGTCACGCAGAGCGACATCGCGCGCTTCAACCGCTTCTTCCACCTGATGCTCGACGAGGGCGTGTACTTCGCGCCGTCCGCATACGAAGCCGGCTTCGTGTCGAGCACACACGACGATGCGGTGATCGACGCGACGCTCGCGGCCGCGCGCCGCGCGTTCGCGGCACTCGCCGCCTGACCCGGGGCCGCGCGCATGTTCTCGGATACCGATTTCGCCCACATGCAGCGCGCGCTCGCGCTCGCCGCGCACGGCATGTACACGACCGCGCCGAATCCGCGCGTCGGCTGCGTGATCGTCAAGGACGGCGACGTGATCGGCGAAGGCTTCACGCAGCCGGCCGGCCAGGATCACGCGGAAGTGCAGGCGCTGAAGGACGCGCGCTCACGCGGCTACGACGTCGCGGGCTCGACCGTCTACGTGACGCTCGAACCGTGCAGCCATTTCGGCCGCACGCCGCCGTGCGCGAACGCGCTGATCGACGCGCGCGTCGCGAAAGTCGTCGCCGCGATGGAAGACCCGAACCCGCAGGTGTCGGGGCGCGGCCTCGGGATGCTGCGCGACGCGGGTATCGACGTGCGCTGCGGGCTGCTCGCGCACGAGGCCGGCGAGCTGAACATCGGCTTCGTGTCGCGGATGACGCGCGGCCGCCCGTGGGTGCGGATGAAGACGGCCGCGTCGCTCGACGGCCGCACCGCGCTGCCGTCCGGCGAAAGCCAGTGGATCACCGGCGAGGCAGCGCGCCTCGACGGGCACGCGTGGCGCGCACGCGCGTGCGCGATCCTCACCGGCATCGGCACGGTGCGCGAGGACAATCCGTTGCTGACCGTGCGCGGCATCGACACGCCGCGTCAGCCGCAACGCATCCTGGTGGACAGCCGCCTCGACCTGCCGCTCGACGCGCGGCTGCTCGAAGGCGCGCCGCTGCTGATTTTCTGCGGCCGGCTCGACGCCGCCGGCGAAGTCCGCGCGAACGTGCTGAGGTCGCGCGGCGCGGAAATCGTGCCGCTCGCGAATGCGCACGGCAAGGTCGACCTGCCCGCGATGCTGGCCGCGCTCGGCGCGCGCGGCGTGAACGAACTGCACGTGGAGGCCGGCCACAAGCTGAACGGTTCGCTGCTGCGCGAGCGGTGCGTCGACGAATTGCTGGTCTATCTGGCGCCGAGCCTGCTGGGCGCCGACGCGGCCGGCATGTTCGATCTCGCCGCGCCGGCCAGCCTCGATGCGCGCACCCGGCTGTCGTTCCACGGGTTCGAGCGGATCGGCGACGACCTGCGGATCCTCGCGCGGCTCACGCCGCCCGACGCCTCTCACTGAACGGGATCGTCACGATGTTTACCGGAATTGTCGCGGCCGTCGGCCGCATCGAATCGATCGCCGCGCTCGGCACGTCGGCCGAAGCCGGCGTGCGCCTGACCGTGCAGGCCGGCGGGCTCGACCTGGCGGATGTCGCGCTCGGCGACAGCATCGCGATCCAGGGTGCGTGCATGACGGTGATCGAGAAGACCGACACCACGTTCGACGTCGACGTGTCGCGCGAAAGCCTGAACCGGACGGTCGGTCTCGCGCAACCCGGCGAAGTGAACCTGGAGAAGGCGCTGCGCGCGCACGACCGCCTCGGCGGGCATATCGTGTCGGGCCATGTAGACGGCCTCGGCGCCGTCACGCGCTTCGCGCCGGTCGGCGAGTCGCACGAACTGCGAATCGTCGCGCCGCGCGAGCTCGGCCGCTATCTCGCGTACAAGGGCTCGATCACGGTGAACGGCGTGAGCCTGACCGTCAATACGGTCGACGATCGCGCGGACGGCTGCGAATTCTCGATCAACCTGATTCCGCATACGGTCGAAGTCACGACGCTGCGTCACGTGAAGGCCGGCGACAAGGTCAACCTCGAAGTCGACATGATCGCGCGGTATGTGGAGCGGATGCTGTCGGCGTCGCAGGGCGTCCAGCAGGACTGATCGGGCAGTTCGGTCCCATATATGATGTAACGACGGCTGACGGTTCGGCCCGGCATTGTCGGGGCGTCGCCGCAGCCCCGTCGCTCCACCGAGCGTTGCTCCGGCCCTACTTCATGCTGGGCCGCCCCGTCGGCCATCCCAAGCGACAGCATCGCGATCGCGTTCGCTCGTTGGCCGTCCGGCCAGCCGACACCTGGCCGAACGGCCAACGACGCGCACGGGTCATGCCGCCGCGCTAAGATGCGTCGACAGCGGTTCCCATGCCGCCACGTACGACGCGCCGCGTAGCGGCCGCCATTCTTCCCATTGGAGTCGTCCCCATGTCCATCTCGATGTACCAGGCTTCGCTGCCCGTCCTGATCCGCGGTCTCACCAACCTGCAGCACATCCTCGGCAAGGCGCAGGCGCATGCGGCCGAGAAGCAGATCGATCCGTCTGTGTTCATCGGTGCACGCCTTTATCCAGACATGCTGCCGCTCGTCCGCCAGGTCTACATCGCGACCGACACGGCCAAGGGCTGCGCCGCGCGGCTCGCCGGCGCCGAGATCCCGAGCTACCCGGATGTCGAGCAAACCTTCGACGAACTGCATGCGCGCATCCAGAAGACGATCGACTACCTGAAAAGCTTCGACGCCGCGCAGATCGACGGCAGCGAGGCGCGCCAGAT
The DNA here is from genome assembly GCF_029268935.1 of Burkholderia semiarida. Taxonomy (NCBI): domain Bacteria; kingdom Pseudomonadati; phylum Pseudomonadota; class Betaproteobacteria; order Burkholderiales; family Burkholderiaceae; genus Burkholderia; species Burkholderia semiarida. The sequence goes on from NZ_JAHLCL010000007.1 coordinate 1,550,027, forward strand.
CGTACTGAAGATGCGCGTCGGCCCGATCGAGTTCACCGGCCAGTCGTACCTGCTGAATTTCGTGCTGCCCAATTTCTTCTTCCACGTGACGACGGCGTACGACATCCTGCGCCACAGCGGCGTCGAACTCGGCAAGCTGGACTACCTCGGCGGCCGCAACGACCACGCGTGACGCGCGGCCGGGCCCGGAGCGCCCCATGGCCGCCCGCCAGCGCGGCAGGGGCAGTCCGGGCAGGCCTGCTTCACGGGCCGGCCGCACCGCTTTCCGGCAGGCTCGCCGGCCCCGCGCGGCCCGCGCCAGCCGAAACGCCGTCCGGCTGGCGTAAAATACGCACTTTCCTCTTTCTCGCCCCCTTATGACGCTCGCCTCCACGCTCGACATCATCGCCGAGCTGAAAGCCGGCCGGATGGTGATCCTGGTCGACGAAGAAGACCGCGAAAACGAGGGCGACCTCGTGATCGCCGCCGAATTCGTCACGCCGGAAGCGATCAACTTCATGGCCAAGTACGGCCGCGGCCTGATTTGTCTGACGTTGACGCAGGAACGCTGCAAGCAGTTGCACCTGCCGCTGATGACCTACCGCAACGGCACGCAGTACGGCACCGCGTTCACGGTCAGCATCGAAGCGGCCGAAGGCGTGACGACCGGCATCTCGGCCGCCGACCGCGCGCACACGATCGCCACGGCGGTCGCGCACGACGTGCGCCCCGAGCACATCGTGCAGCCGGGCCACGTGTTCCCGATCATGGCGCAACCGGGCGGCGTGCTCGTGCGCGCGGGCCACACCGAAGCCGGCTGCGACTTCACGGCGCTCGCGGGCCTCACACCGGCCGCGGTGATCTGCGAGGTGATCAAGGACGACGGCACGATGGCGCGCCTGCCCGACCTGATCGAATTCGCGAAGGAACACAACCTGAAGATCGGCACGATCGCCGATCTGATCCAGTACCGCAGCCGCACCGAGTCGATCATCGAGCGGATCGCCGAGCGCACGATGCAGACCGCGCACGGCACGTTCCGCGCGGTGCTGTACCGCGACCAGCCGAGCGGCTCGCCGCACATCGCGCTGGTGCGCGGCACGCCGTCGCCCGACGTCGACACGCCGGCGCGCGTGCACGAGCCGCTGTCGGTGCTCGATCTGCTCGAGACGGGCGTGTCGACCCACTCGTGGACGCTCGACGCGGCGATGCGCGAGATCGCCGCACGCGACCTCGGCGTGATCGTGCTGCTCAACTGCGGCGACACGAAGGAACACCTGATCGACGTCTTCAAGGCGTTCGACGAGGAAGAAAAGGCCGCTGCGCTCAAGCGCCGGCCGGTCGATTTCAAGACGTTCGGCATCGGCGCGCAGATCCTGCGCGATGTCGGCGTCGGCAAGATGCAGGTGCTGTCGAATCCGCGCAAGCTGGGCAGCATGTCCGGCTACGGCCTCGAAGTCACGGGCTTCATTCCGATGCCCGGCGGCGAAGCCACGTCCTGCCCGGCGTCCCACGCGTAACCCGCCACGGCGCTTTCGCCCTATAACCGTTCATCCACACCACGGACCAGATCATGGAAATCGGACAATACCAACCGAATCTCGAAGGCGACGGCCTGCGTATCGGCATCGTGCAATCGCGCTTCAACGAACCCGTGTGCAACGGCCTCGCCGACGCGTGCGTCGAAGAACTGGAGCGCCTCGGCGTCACCGGTGAAGACGTGCTTCTCGTGTCGGTGCCCGGCGCGCTGGAAATCCCGCTCGCGCTGCAGAAGCTCGCCGAAAGCGGCCAGTTCGACGCGCTGATCGCGCTCGGCGCGGTGATCCGCGGCGAGACCTACCACTTCGAACTCGTGTCGAACGAGAGCGGCGCGGGCATCACCCGCATCGGTCTCGATTTCAACCTGCCGATCGCGAACGCGGTCCTGACGACCGAAACCGACGAGCAGGCCGTCGCGCGCATGACCGAAAAGGGTCGTGACGCCGCACGCGTCGCCGTCGAGATGGCCAACCTGACGATGGCCCTCGACCAGCTCGGCGACGACGAGGACGAAGAGGAAGACGAAGACGACGAAGAGGAGCGCGCATGAAGAAGAGCGCCCGCCGACAATCGCGCGAGCTGGCGACGCAGGGGCTGTACCAGTGGCTGCTGTCGAACGCGCCCTCCGGCGAGATCGACGCGCAACTGCGCGGCGCGCTCGGTTACGACAAGGCTGACAAGGAACTGCTGGAAGCGATCCTGCACGGCGTGATCCGCGAGCATGCGACGCTCGTCGACGCGCTGGCGCCGTCGCTGGACCGTCCGATCGATCAGCTGTCGCCGGTCGAACGCGCGGTGCTGCTGATCGCGACGTTCGAGCTCACGCACCACGTCGAAACGCCGTACCGCGTGATCATCAACGAAGCCGTCGAACTCGCGAAGACGTTCGGCGGTTCCGACGGCTACAAGTACGTGAACGGCGTGCTCGACAAGCTGGCCGCGAAGCTGCGCCCCGCCGAAACGCAGGCGCGTCGCAACGGCTGATACCGTTGGTTGGTCCACGGGCGCGCAAGCGCCCGTTTTTCATTCTTTTCTCCCCGCCCTGCCCGCCGATGAATACCACCGCCGATTCGCTCGTCACGCTCGCCGCACGCGTCGACGCGATCCAGCCCTTCTACGTGATGGAACTGATGAAGGAGGCACAGCGGCTCGAGTCCTTGGGGCGCGATGTTATCCACATGGGCATCGGCGAGCCGGATTTCACCGCGCCGGAGCCGGTTGTCGAGGCCGCCGCGGCTGCGCTGCGCCGCGGCGTCACGCAGTACACGAGCGCGCTCGGCATTACGCCGCTGCGCGAGGCGATCGCCGCGCACTATGCACGTGCATACGGCCTCACGATCGGCCCGGAGCGGATCGTCGTGACGGCCGGCGCATCGGCCGCGCTGCTGCTCGCGTGCCTCGCGCTGGTCGGTCGCGACGACGAAGTGCTGATGCCCGACCCGTCATACCCGTGCAACCGGCACTTCGTCGCGGCGGCCGAAGGTCGCCCGGTGCTCGTGCCGAGCGGCCCGGACGCGCGCTTCCAGCTCACCGAAAACGACGTCCGCACGCACTGGAACGCGCGCACGCGCGGCGTGCTGCTCGCGTCGCCGTCGAACCCGACCGGCACGTCGCTCGAACCTGACGAACTCAAGCGAATCGTCGAAGCGGTACGCGCACGCGGCGGCTTCACGATCGTCGACGAGATCTACCAGGGGCTCAGCTACGACGCCGCGCCCGTGTCGGCGCTGTCGTTCGGCGACGACGTGATCACCGTGAACAGCTTCTCGAAGTATTTCAGCATGACGGGCTGGCGGCTCGGCTGGCTCGTCGTGCCGCCCGCGCTCGTCGGCACGTTCGAGAAGCTGTCGCAGAACCTGTTCATCTGCCCGTCCGCACTCGCGCAGCATGCGGCGCTCGCCTGCTTCGAACCCGCGACGCTCGACATCTACGAAACACGCCGGCTCGAATTCAAGCGCCGCCGCGATTTCATCGCACCGGCGCTCGAGCGGCTCGGCTTCACGGTGCCGGTGATGCCGGACGGCGCGTTCTACGTGTATGCGCATTGCGGCGGCGTCGCGCACCCGGCGGCCGGCGACAGCGCCGCGCTCACGCAGGCGATGCTGCACGACGCGGGCGTGGTGCTGGTGCCGGGCATGGACTTCGGTGTCCATGCGCCGCGCGACTATATCCGCCTGTCCTATGCGACTGCCTACTCGCGGCTCGAAGAGGCCGTCGACCGGCTCGCGACGCTGTTCGGTCGACACTGACGCCGCGGCCACTTCACCGTACCGCAAAACGAAAAGGCACCCGAATCGGGTGCCTTTTTCATGTCCTGCCGGCCGCAGCCGCACGGCGGACGTGACGCGTTACGCGCCGAGCTCCGAATGATCGCCGCGCGACTGCTTCGCGGTATCGACGCTCGCGTCGTCCTGCGAAGCCGCTTCCTTCGGCGCCGCCTTGACCGACGTCGTGCCGTCGAGCGTCGCATGTACGCGCTTCGCGCCGCCTGCCGCGGCCGTCACGGCAGCGGCGGTGACGATCGGCTTCGCGGGCTGCGCAGGCGCCTGCGGTGCATTGATCGGCACGTTGCGGCCACGCGCGACGTCGCGCAGCCGGGCGCGCTCGGCCATCACCTTCGAGCCGTAGCCATTGTCGTCGGGGTTCGTCGAGCCGTTGTACAGACGCAGGCCGTTCGCGAGCGAGCCGCCACGCGCGATGCAGTCCTTCAGCACCAGCGCGCCGACCTGCAGGTTCGCGAGCGGCTGCAGCGCGGTGTCGGTACCGCCGAAGTACTCGAATTTGTCGGAGTGGACCTTCGACATGACCTGCATCAGGCCCTTCGCGCCGACGCCGCTTTCGGCGTACGGGTTGAAGCCGGATTCGATCGCCATCACGGACAGCAGCAGCAGCGGATCGAGGCCGACGTCGCGGCCGGTCTGGAACGCCGCCTTGACGAGCTGACCGAGCGGCTCCTGCGCGACGCGGTAACGGCGCGACAGGTAGGTGGCGACGAGCGCCTGTTCGCGGTTCGACGCGAGCGCGCGATCGTCGCGCGCATCGGCCGCCACCCGCTGAATCGGAATCAGCTTGGCCAGCGCGACCGGCGACGGGCCGGTGCGGGCCGGATCGGACGCATCGCCCTGGGCGCCCTGCGCGGCAGCTTCCGGTGTGACATCGAGGCCGACCGCAAGCGTATCCGTTTCGGGATTGTCTTCCTGCTGCGGCTGCACACCGGCTGGCGCGAAGTTCGGCAGCGGATGGCCGGACAGCAGACGGGCCGGGCCGGCCTGCACGGCCGCGGATACGACCGGCATCAGCTTCGCGGCGAGCGTGCCGCGGACGGTTGGCAGCAGCCACAGTGCAAGCGCAACCGCGACGGCGAAACAGCCGACAACGCTGAATAGATGGTGACTGACACGCGTCCCGCGACGCAGCAAGTTGCGCACGATTTGCGCATGCTGCTCAGTGGGACGCCACGATAACCAAGCGTTCATTCAGATCATCTCCCATGAACATGACTCGTGCGGCTCGCTCAGCTCGAAGGCGAGACAGAAAACGCGCCGCGGAATCACGACGCCGCACGCCTTGGTTGGGACGCGCAAGCATCGGGGAAACGGTATAAGTACCGTTCGAGGCCACGGTGTAAGAAGGCCGGCGCCTTCGCACACACTGGGCGAGACGGGCATACGCGGTGGCACCCACGCAAAAAACCAGCGTCTGGTGGCGCTGGCTGGGACTACGACAAAGGCCGTCGAAGACGCCGTGCAGGATTCGGCGGACGGTGACGCGCTGCGTCAAAGATCGGTGATTGGCGGCTCGAAGCCTTTTACCCTGCAACCAATGTGAGCGGATTCTAGCAGGGTTTTATAGATCGTCAACACTATAAAAACTCAAATCTATAACAAAAAGTAATTTAAAACCCCTCTTCAGAACGCAAGTCCCGTGCCGTAAGGGGTTTGCGCGCGATCGACTTTTTCTCCGCCGGGGCGGCCGCACGGCTGCACGGGGTAAAATCGTCGCTCAATTCGGGGTCGCAGCCGGCCGCTGCCCCGCCCATCGCTGCCCACTCATGCGGGTGGCCCGGACCTTCTTCATGAAATACAAAGACTTACGCGATTTCATTCAGCGCCTCGAGGCGCTCGGCGAACTGCGGCGCGTCACGCAGCCCGTGTCGCCCGTGCTCGAAATGACCGAGCTGTGCGACCGCGTGCTGCGCGCCGGCGGCCCGGCGCTGCTGTTCAACGCGCCGCCCGGCAATGCATTCCCGGTGCTCGGCAACCTGTTCGGCACGCCGCGCCGCGTCGCGCTCGGGATGGGCGTCGATGCGGGCGACGATGCCGCGCTCGGTTCGTTGCGCGATCTCGGGCGCCTGCTGTCCGCGCTGAAGGAACCCGATCCGCCGAAGAGCCTGAAGGACGCCGGCAAGCTGCTGTCGCTCGCGAAGGCGGTGTGGGACATGGCGCCGAAGTCGGTGTCGTCGCCGCCGTGCCAGGAGATCGTCTGGGAAGGCGCCGACGTCGACCTGAACAAGCTGCCGATCCAGACCTGCTGGCCCGGCGATGCGGGGCCGCTCGTCACGTGGGGCCTGACGGTGACGCGCGGGCCGAACAAGGCGCGCCAGAACCTCGGCATCTACCGGCAGCAGCTGATCGGCCGCAACAAGCTGATCATGCGCTGGCTCGCGCATCGCGGCGGCGCGCTCGACTTCCGCGAGTTCGCGCTGCGCAATCCCGGCAAGCCGTATCCGGTCGCGGTCGTGCTCGGCGCCGATCCGGCCACGACGCTCGGCGCGGTGACGCCCGTGCCCGATTCGCTGTCCGAGTATCAGTTCGCCGGCCTGCTGCGCGGCAGCCGCACGGAGCTCGCGAAGTGCCTGACGCCGGGCGTCGACACGCTGCAGGTGCCGGCGCGCGCGGAGATCGTGCTCGAAGGCTTCATTCATCCGCAGGAAGGCGCCCCTGCCCCCGCTCCGGCCGGCGCACCGCCGCGGCCGGCCGGCAATGCGGCGACCGCGTACGAGCACGCGCTCGAAGGGCCGTACGGCGACCATACCGGCTATTACAACGAGCAGGAGTGGTTTCCGGTGTTCACCGTCGAGCGCATCACGATGCGTCGCGACGCGATCTACCACTCGACCTACACGGGCAAGCCGCCCGACGAGCCCGCGGTGCTCGGCGTCGCGCTCAACGAGGTGTTCGTGCCGCTGCTGCAGAAGCAGTTCACGGAAATCACCGACTTCTACCTGCCCCCCGAAGGCTGCAGCTACCGGATGGCCATCGTCCAGATGAAGAAGAGCTACGCGGGCCACGCGAAACGCGTGATGTTCGGCGTGTGGAGCTTCCTGCGGCAGTTCATGTATACGAAGTTCATCGTGGTCGTCGACGAGGACGTGAACATCCGCGACTGGAAGGAAGTGATCTGGGCGATCACGACGCGCGTCGACCCCGTACGCGACACGGTGATGGTGGACAGCACGCCGATCGACTATCTGGACTTCGCGTCGCCGGTGGCCGGACTCGGCTCGAAGATGGGGCTCGACGCGACCAACAAGTGGCCGGGCGAAACCAGCCGCGAATGGGGCCGCCCGATCGAGATGGATGCGGCCGTGAAGGCCCGCGTCGACCGGCTGTGGCAGGAGATCGGCCTCTGACGCCACGCGGCCGGCGCCCGCCGGCCCGCGCATCGCAATCGTCGCACGCACCCAGAAGATGAGCTTTCCACCCGCCTCCATGCTGTCCGACGGATTCTTTCTGTCGCTGTCGCTGTGTCTCGATATCGGCCTCGTCAATGTCGCGATGCTGTCGCTGACGCTGTCGCACGGCTTCCGGCCGGGCTTCTGGCTCGGCGTCGGATCGTGCGTCGGCGATCTCGTGTACGCGGCGCTCGCGCTCGCGGGAATGGCCGTGCTGCTGCAGTTCGAACCCGTGCGCTGGATCGTATGGATCGGCGGCGGCGCGGTGCTGCTGTTCCTCACGTGGAAGATGGCGCGCGAAGCGCTCGCGCCCGCCAAAGCGGCCGACGACGATGCGGACGCCCCGCTTCCGCCGCGGGCAAGCGCGCGGCGCAGTTTCATGCGCGGGATGCTGCTCGCGATGTCGTCGCCGAGCGCGATCCTGTGGTTCGCGGCGGTCGGCGGCGCGCTGATCGCGAAAGCCGGTGCGACCACTCCCGCCACCGCGTCGGTGTTCCTGACGGGCTTTTTCCTCGGCGGCCTCGCGTGGACGCTCTTCATGTGCACGCTCGCGAGCCAGGGCCGCAAGCGCGCGGGCGCCGGGCTGATGCGGGCCTGCCATGTCGCGTCGGCGCTACTGTTCGCGTACTTCTCGTACAGCGTGATCGTCGGCGGCTACCGCGACCTGATCGTGCACGCGGCGTAATCGCGGCCGCGCTGCGCGCAGCCACGCACGTAACGGCGGCCCCAATGAAAAACGGCGCAGCGCCCCTCGCGGGACGTTGCGCCGTTTTGCCATGCGCGGTCAGGCCGCGCGGGGCGAATCAGCGACGCCAGTAGCCGTGATGGCCCCAGCCGCCATAACCGTGGCGCCAGTACGGGCGACCGTAGTAGCCGCCGACGACCACGGCGGGCGGCGGCGCATAGTAGGCCGGCGCCGGCGCGTAGTAGACGGGCGGAGGCGGCGGCGCGTAATACACGGGCGGCGGCGGTGCATAGACGGGATAAGCGGGCGCGACCGGGACACCGATGCCGACCCCGATCGACACGTGAGCCTGCGCGGCGCTTGCGGCACCCAGGCCCAGCGCGGCGGCGGCGATGAACGGAATGAGCTTTTTCACTTCGATTCTCCTGCTGGAGCGGTATTTTAGGCGCTCCCTGTCGGCAACGGCGGGCATGCACGTCGCATGGAAGCAATGTAGCGAAAACCCGCCCCGCGCGTATCGGGCATTTGTTGCAAATTGCAATCGCACGCGGCCGGAGCCGCCGTGCGGCGCGATACCCGGCGCGGGCGGCGCCCCTTGCGGGTCGCGCGATTCCGTCCGAGGAGACGGGTCGCCACACAACGACCGGTCAGTCTTACCGGATCCGTCGCGGGCGCGGGGCGCGCGTACGTAATGAACGATTACAAATTAAAGACGAGATGCCGACATTTCAAGCGGGATACGGGCGCGCGGTGTTTCGGGGTCGGATTCCGCGATCCTGATGCGGTCGTCATCCCGAGCGTCGGCCGGCCCGAATCGCGCCGCCGTCGGTCATTCATACGTGCGGCGGCTCCGCAACCGACCTTTCACGGCACCGGCATCATTCCTGCGATACTGGCGGCTGCCTCGTTTTTGCTTACCGCCGCTGCCATGCCGCTTCCCGACACACCCCGCCTCGGCTTCATCGGCGCCGGCCGCCTCGCGCGCTGTATCGCGCAGCGCTTCGCGCAGGCCGGCTTCCCGGTCGTCGCGATCGCGAGCCGCACACCTGCGTCGGCCGCCGGCCTCGCCGCACGCATCGACGGCTGCCGCGCGGTCGACACGCCGCAGCAGGTGGCCGACGCCGCCGACCTGATCTTCGTGACGACACCCGACGATCATCTCGCGTCGAGCGCCGCGGCGCTGCGCTTCGACCCATCGCGCGCCGCCGGCCAGGCGGTCGTCCATTGCAGCGGCGCGTCGGCGGTCACGCTGCTCGATCCGGCGAAGCAGCAAGGCGCGGCCACCGGCGGCTTCCATCCGCTCTATCTGTTCGGCGGCACCGACGCCGACCTCGCGCGCATCGACGGCTGCTCGGTCACGATCGAAGCGGAAGGTGCGCTGCACGCGACGCTGCTGCGACTTGCCGCCGCACTCGGCTGCCATCCGCTGTCGATTCCGGCCGGCGGCCGGATGCTGTATCACGCGGCCGCCCACTACGCGGCGAGCTTCGCGCTGTGCGGGCTGTCGGAAGCGGTCGAGCTGTGGCGCGGCCTCGGTTTCGACGAGGACGCCGCGCTGCGCGCGCTGTTGCCGATGCTCGCCGGCACGATCGAGACCGCGCGCGACAAGGGGCTCGCGAATGCGCTGGCCGGCCCGGTATCGCGCGGCGACACGGGCATCGTCGAGCGCCAGCTCGCGCTGCTCGAGGCGCGCGGCGGCGATCACGCGGCGCTGTATGCGCTGCTCACGCGCCGCGCGATCGCGCTCGCCGCGAAGCGCGCGACGCCGCCGGCGTCGCTGCCGGCGCTGGCCGAAGCCGTCGAAACGTCGCTCGCGCGCGTGGCCGCGCACCCCTCCCCGCCGCGAGACGAGGCGTGATAAGGTGTCGGCCGATGCGCCGCCAACCGGCGTTGGCGGCCGCACGCTACTGACTGTAATAAAAAGGATGCCAACGATGTTCGGCGAGATCGCCCGTTTTCTGCTCAATACCGTCTTCACGCTATTCGGCGCCGCGCTGATTCTGCGCGTCTGGATGCAGGCCGTCCGCGTGCCGCCGTACAACCCCGTCACGCAAGCCGTGCTGCAGGCGACCAACTGGCTCGTGCTGCCGCTGCGCCGCGTGATCGCGGGCGTACGCGGCATCGACTGGGCCAGCGTCGTCGCCGCGCTGCTCACCGCGCTCGTCTACGTCGTGTTGATGGTCGTGATGGCCGGCTTCGATCCGGCCGCCGTGATCGCGACGCTCGTCGTGGTCGCGCTGCTCACCGTCGTGAAGTGGGCGCTCAACCTCGTGATCTGGATGACGATCCTGATGGCGCTGCTGTCGTGGCTCAACCCGCGCTCGCCGGCGATGCCGATCCTCTACCAGCTCACGGCGCCGTTCCTGAACCCGCTGCGCCGTGTGATCCCGAACCTCGGCGGCATCGACCTGTCGCCGATCCTGCTGTTCGTGATCGTGCAGGTGCTGCTGATGATCGTCACGCGCGCCGCCGTGTCGCTGACGATGTTCGGCATCTGATCAGGCGCGACACCTACGCCGCCGGCCCCCGCGCCGGCGGTACGCCGAGCGTGTCGATCACGCCGAACCGCGCGGGCATCATCGCGTAGCACACGCGCACTTTCTCGCGCGACAGCCGCTCGAGCAGCCGCTGCGCCTCGTCCTCGGTGACGACGAATTCGACCTCGATCGCAAGCGAACCCTGCAGTTCGAAGAAGCGATCCTCGTGCAGCACGCGATGCTGGCCGAAACCGGCCATCGCGCGAAACGCGGACCCGCCCGCGACACCCATCCGGTTCGCCTCTTCCAATAGCCACTCCCACAGCGGCTTCCAGTGCAGCCGATGCTGCTCGTGCACGTAGAAGCGCAACAAGACCCTGTCCATCGCTCCCTCCGATGGCGGCCCGCTCAGGCCGCCGCGAGCCACGCGCGCGCGGTCCACATGCCGAGCGCCGTCAGCGCGAACGATCCAGTCAAGTGTAGGGCAGCCACCGCCAACGCCCATCCGAATTCGCCCTCGAGCGCGTGCGTCATCACTTCGACCGAATAGGTCGAGAACGTCGTGAGGCCGCCGAGAAAACCGGTGATCACGAACAGCCGCCACTCGGGCGGCAACCCGACGCGGACCGTGAACACGACGGCGGCCACGCCGATCACGTAGCCGCCGATCAGGTTCGACGCGAGCGTGCCGAGCGGCACCGCGGGAAAACAGGCGTTGAGCGCGAGGCTCAGGAACCAGCGCAGCAACGCGCCGAGGCCGGCGCCGACGAAGATCGCGACGATCGAATAGAACAAGGGCACCCCTCAGTGACGGCGCCGCGCGGCGCACGCGGCCTACGCTGAACTGTATGCGTAATCGCGCCACACCGGCAATGCCGACGAACCGGGCCGACAGGCATCGGATCGCGTCGCGAGCGCATGATGCCTTTCACGATTTCCACCCGCGCGCCGCGGCGAACATTTACCAGGCAATTTCATCCGACATGACAAATCGATTCTGAATCGGCCGATTATTTATCAGATTTTTAAAAACCGATAAAACCGTTCGATCCGGCTCGGACCAACCCCGTGGAATTCCCGTCCTACGTGGGCTCCACGTACTTTCCCTTATCAGACATTCCCGTATCCGGCCGATATTCGATGCAATTACCGCCGTCGATTTCGTAAAATCGTTTCGCCACCCCACTCCATCGACATGGAGACTCGAAAAATGAACGATATCCGCCTGTCGTCCATGTTGATTCCGGCGCTGTGCGCGTCGCTGCTCGCGTCCGGCGGTGCGCTCGCCGACGGCAACGGGCCGCCATCCTACGTCGAAGGCCACCGCGCACCGAACGGATTTGCCCGCCCGCCGTTCCACACGAAGTCGCGCGCGAGCGCGGCCGCGATCGCCGGCCTCACGCCGGCACTCACGCGGCATGCATACGGATTCGACACGATCGCGAACCAGGGCGACGGGATGGTCGTCGCGATCGTCGACGCGTACGACCACCCGAAGATCGAATCCGATCTCGGCGTGTTCAGCAATGCGTTCTCGCTGCCGGCCTGCACGTCGTCGAACGGCTGTTTCACCAAGGTGTACGCACGCGGTGGGCGGCCCAGGACCGATTCAGGCTGGGCGCTCGAAATCTCGCTCGACGTCGAATGGGTCCACGCGATCGCGCCGAAGGCGAAGATCCTGCTCGTCGAAGCCGCGTCGGCCAGCTTCAACGACCTGCTGGCCGCGGTCGACGTCGCGGTCAAGCGCGGCGCGTCGGTCGTGTCGATGAGCTTCGGCGGCAATGAATTCAGCAGCGAGACCGGCTTCGACAGCCATTTCAACGCACCCGGCGTCACGTTCGTCGCGTCGTCCGGCGACAGCGGCACCGGCACCGAATACCCGGCCGCGTCGCCTTATGTGATGTCCGTCGGCGGCACGACGCTGTCGTCCGATACGGCCGGCAACTACATCGGCGAGGCGGCATGGAGCGGCAGCGGCGGCGGCGTGAGCGGCATCGAAGCCGAGCCGGCCGGCCAGACCGCATGGCCGGTTCCGGTGGCCGGCAAGCGCGGCGTGCCCGACGTCAGCTACGACGCGAATCCGTCCAGCGGTTTCGCGGTGTACGACTCGGTCGCCTATCAGGGGCAGGCCGGCTGGTTCCAGGTCGGCGGCACGAGCGCCGGTGCGCCGCAATGGGCGGCGCTCGTCGCGATCGCGAATTCGCTGCGCGCGGCGGCCGGCAAGAAAGCGTTGAGCGGCACCTACGACACGCTCTATACCGTCGGCAAAACCGCGTACGGCAGCGACTTTCACGACGTGACGACCGGGTCCAACGGCAATTGCGGCAGCATCTGCAACGCGGCGGGCGGCTACGACTACGTGACGGGCCTCGGTTCACCGATCGCGCCGGCGCTCGTGCAGGCGCTCGTCGCGCGGCCGTAGTCGCGCGGCCGCCATCACGCGGCTTCGGCGCCGGTCGGCGCGAAGCGCGGGGCTCAGCCGCCGCGCCATGCGCGGTCGAGCACGTTCAGCGTCGCCAGCGCACCGCCCTTCAGCCCGATCACGTCCGCCCGGCGCGCATGCGCCTCGCGCGCGTTGATGCGGATCACGTCGGCGCCGAGCCGTTCGCTCAGCAGACGCACGGTCGGAATCGCGGTGCCCGCGCCGATCTCGACCACGGCCACGCGCCCGGCCTGCGCGATCCAGTCTTCCAGTGCGCGCTCCTGCGCGTCGTAGCGCGCGCCGAGCCAGCCGGTGTCGCCGAACATCAGGATGTTCGGCCGCGCGAGACCGCCGCAGTGCGGGCAGCGCGGCATGTCGCCAACCAGGCGGCACGTCGCTTCGTCGACTTCCGGCACGAACGGCGCCGCGTCCCACGTCGCGTCCGTGCACGGGCGCAGGCATTGCATCGCGTGAATCGAGCCGTGGATCTCGACGATGCGTGCCGGCTCGAAGCCGGCTTTCTGGAACTGGCCGTCGACGTTGCTCGTCAGCACGAAGGCGCCGTTCGGCATCGCGTCGATCCAGCGGCGCAGGATCGCGAAGCCCGCGTGCGGCGTCGTCGCGCGATAGAGCGCGAGACGATGCCCGTAGAATCCCCATGCGAGCGGCGCACGCGCACGAAATGCGTGCGGCGACGCGATCTCGTGGAATTCGAAACGCTCGTGGCGCAGCGCCGGATACGCGCGCCAGAAGCCGTCCGTGCCGCGAAAATCGGGCAGCCCGGAATCGACGCCGATGCCGGCGCCGGCCGTGACGAGCAAGGCGTCGGCACGCGCGAGCGCGTCGACGGCGGACGCGACGAGATCGGCGGGAAGCGGCGCGATGGAATCGGCGGGATCAGCGGGATCGGAAGGCGGCATGATGGAGAAGCGGTGGCGTCGAACGTTGCGCGAGTGGCGTCGCGATCATACGCCGGTTCGGGCGTCGCGCCGCATCGGCAACGCAACTGCGTGGCGTATTGCGCGGCGCGTTCGTACGCGTCAAATCGGGCGCGGGTTGCACCGCCCTGCGCCGAACCCCGTGTCAGCGTGCTGACAGGCAGCGCTTGATAACATGGGCGATCGCCTGATCGCCCCGCGCCACCCGCCCGATGCCCTCGCCCTCCGCCATGACTCCCACTGCACCGCCCGCGGGCGACACACCGCCGCCGGGCGCCCTCGCGCTGTTCATCGCATTCGCGCAGATCGGCCTGACCAGCTTCGGCGGCGGGCTCAGCGGGCGGATGCTGCGCGACTTCGTGCACGAGCGGCGCTGGCTCGACGAAGACGCGTTCCTCAACGGTCTCGCGCTGTCGCAGGCGTTGCCGGGCGTCAACGTGAAGAACCTCGCGATCTGGATCGGCTACCGGCTCGCCGGATGGCGCGGCGCGGTGGCCGGCTTCACCGGCATCATCGCGCCGTCGGCCGTGCTGATCGTGCTGTTCGGCATCGCGTTCTCGACCCTCACGCGCTTCCCGCTCGCGCACGTCGCGCTCGCCGGCGCGGCGGCCGCGGCGATCGGGCTGTCGATCTCGATGGCGATCACCGCGGTGCGCCGGCTGCCGCGCCGCGTGCTGCCGTTCGCGGTGACGACGCTCACGTTCGTGTCGGTCGCCGTGCTGCACTGGCCGCTCGTATGGACCGTGCTGATCGGCGGCACGCTGAGCGTCGCGCTCGAATACCGCCGTGCGGCCGCCGCGCCGGTCGGGAGCGACGCACGATGAACGCATCGGCGCGCTACGCGGCCCTGTTCGGCGTATTCGCGCCGCTGTCGATCGCGACGATCGGCGGCGGGCAGGCGGTCATCGCGGACATCCAGCGGCAAGTCGTCGATGTCCATCACTGGATGAGCGCCACGCAATTCGTGAACGACTTCGCGATCGCGCGGATGGCGCCGGGCCCCGGCTCGTTGCTGGCGACGCTGATCGGCTGGCAGGTGGCCGGCTTCTGGGGCGCGGTGATCGCGACGCTCGCGCTGTTCGGCCCGACCGCGTTCCTGATCTACGGCGTCGCGCATCTATGGCGGCGACACCGGGGCGCGCGCTGGCAGATCGCGCTCGAAACCGGCCTGCGCCCCGTCGCGGCCGGCATGATCGTCGCGTCGGTATGGGTGCTGCTGCGGACGCTCGACGGCGGCTGGGCCGCCCGCGCGATCGCGGCGGCGTCGACGTTGTGCGTGATCTACACGCGTGTTCATGCGCTGCTGCTGATCGCGATCGGCGCGCTGCTGCTCGTCGGCGTGCATGCGCTCGGCGGCGTGTGACGCGGCGCTATCGCCTTTACATAGCGACATCACCCCGGGCGCCCACCCGTCCTGACGCCTGAACGGCGCGAAACACCGGCGCGCTCGGACAGCAGCCTGAGCGAGCAGGGAATGCCCGCGGTACGCGATCGACGCGCTGTAGGCGTCAGCGGCCCGCTATCGGCGCCGATTCCGATACCGCGCGAAGTACGTCGTGCGCGTGGGTATGCAACTCGAATCCGATACCCGGCGCCTGCGGCACGCGCGCGTATCCCGCATCGACGATTTCGCCATCGGCGAGCCCGCTGAACGGATGGAATGCGAACGGGCTGACTTCCGCACCGCCGAGCCCGAGCGCCGCGACGACGTGCAGCGAGAACAGATGGCCGCCGTGCGGCCAGAACGCATCGCGCCGCCAGCCGCGCGACACGAAGTGATCGACGATCTGCAGATAGCCCAGCAGCCCGTAGCTGTGCACGGGATCGAACACCAGCACGTCGCGGTCGTTGCGCAAGCCGCCGTAGCGGTCGAGCAGCTTCGCTTCCGCGAGCGAGAACAGCGCTTCGCCGGCCGCAATCGGCGATGCGTATCGCGTGGCGACGTCTGCTTGAAGCGGCAGATCGAGCGGGTCGCAGATATCCTCGAACCACCAAAGGTCGAACGGCGCGAGCATCTCGGCCGCGTCGTGGGCGGTCGTCGCGTCGTACGTGTTCATCGCGTCGACCGCGAGATGCGAAGGGCCTGCCAACTGCGCGGCAGCGGCGTCGATGCGGCGCCGGTCCTGATCGAAATCCACCCCGCCGATCTTGATCTTCGCGTGCGTGTAGCCGAGATCGGCGATCCGGCGCATCTCGTCCGACAGGCGCGCGAGGTCGTCGTGCGGATAGCGGTAGCCGCCGCCCGCGTACACGCGCACGCGTGGTGCTGCCGTGCGTTGTAGACGATCGGCGAGAAAGCGATGCAGCGGCAGCTCGGCGATCTTCGCGGCGGCGTCCCAGATCGCCATGTCGAGCGTGCCAACCGCGACGCAGCGTTCACCGTGCCCGCCCGGCTTCTCGCCGGCCATCATCGCGCGCCATGCGCGGAACGGGTCGAGGTTCGCACCAGCTTCGTCGGCGAGCGTATCGGCAGCAGCCAGCAGACGCGGCGCGAACCGTTCTCGGATCAGGCCGCTCTGCGCAAAACGGCCGATCGACGCGTAGCCGTAGCCCGTCACCGGTCGGCCGTCGCGCACGACGTCGGTGACGACCGCGACGATGCTCGTGGTCAGGCCGCCCGAAGGAATCGCCGGATCGGCATAGCGGGATACGGGAATCGCGCGTTCGTGGACCGCGGTGATGCGCATGGTCGGGGCTCCGGAGGGACGTCCGGCGCGGGCGCAAGCTTCGCGCGCAGCAGCGGAAATGATGGACGGATCGCTGCATCTTAGGGGTTTGCGTGACAGCGTGCAGGACGGGCGGCGAGCGTCATCGCGCCGTCATCAGACAACCGCGCGTCGCCTTCATCACGTGTTGCAGCCGGAAAGCAGAACGCCGAGCGTATAACCACGCTCGGCGCACTGTTTCCGAACCTGGGCGACGTTGATCGAGGCGGAATTCTCGTTCGCCACTCCTGGCTTCGGGGACCGGGACAAGATAAGGCGATGAGAATAGCCCGCGCCGGGAGAATCGACCGGCCCGCTCAGACAAACTCAGGCGAATACGAAGTACTTGCGCACCGTCTCGACCACTTCCCACGTCCCCTTCATGCCGGGTTCGATCACGAACACGTCGCCGGCTTTCAGGTGCACCGGCTCCTCGCCTTCCGGCGTGATGATGCAGTAGCCATCGAGGAAGTGGCAGTACTCCCATTTTTCGTAATTCACCTCGAACTTGCCCGGCGTGCAGATCCAGGTACCCATGATCTTGCTCCCGTCCTTCGAGACGTACGCGTTGAGGTTCACGGTGTGCGGATCGCCGCCGATGCGCTTCCACTTGGTCGCGTCAACGACAGGCGTCGGGCAGGTTTTGCGCAGAACGGTGATGAAATCGGACATGTCGGCTCCAGACTGACGATCGTATGAAAGACCTGTCACGTTAGTTCGAAAGCTTTACCCGGGCTTGTATGCTTCCGACGCCGACTCGTCTATTTTCGACATTGGCTGGCGGGCCGCCTCACGTTGCAGTCGACGTGCTCGCATAGCGCCATTCGTTCGCTGTCGAGATGCTGGGCTCGTACCCTCTACGCGTATGAACAGAAGCACGGCACATCGAAAACCACACAAACCATCTGCCCTGCTGCGTGGCTTGACGCCCGAGTTAGAGTTGCTGCGGCCAACGACGCAACACCCCTTCGTCGGGGCCGATCGACGTGCTCTTGTTCCAATCGCGATTCAATTGTTCGGCTGAGGGTCCGAGTAATGCCAAATGACCATTCCCCATGCCGTGCGTTGAGGTCCTGGCATAGGCGTTCCGGCCTCGACATAAACCGAATCTTTCACGGCAGGACTTTGCCAATAGCCGGCGCGCGGACAAGGCTCCCCGGGCAGGACACGTAGCCTTGGTTGCGCAGCAGGCTTGGGGAGGTAGGTCTCCTCCTCTGCCGGGATGCTGCCGTCCCGATAACGCTTGTCTTCCCACAATAGCCGCCAGCGCACCACATGTTCGTCGTTGGTACCTTCCAACAGGTACTTGTGGGCGATACTGCCCTTGAGGAAGTAACTCGGACATCCAACCTTGCCAGCCGGAAACCATGGTTCCCAGATACCCTCGACAGGAATCTCCTGATCGCTGCAAACCTCGCCGCTTGCGGATTCGTTCTTGGGCGGACAGGGAGGAAGCGATGCGGGATAGGTACGACCGGGTGGCCAATATCGCCAAGCAGGAAATAACGGATCCTGGAACAACGATTCATACGTCCAATGCTTGAACACACGAGTACCGCCGTCGGCACGCTTGCCATAGGTAAGGTATTCGGAAAAATCGAGCCCGACAGTACACTTGAGCGCCTGACAGCTCAACTCTTCAATCCACGCCCCTTCCGCATACCCCGTTGCATATTCGAAATCCGAAAACCTCGTATCCCTCACGCCAAGCGCGTGGAAAAACGGATCATATGTTCGACCGACCTCGTGCGCACTCCGCCCGAACAAAAGGTCCCCGCCCTTCTCGCTACCCGTTATGAGCGCATCGTAAGCCGAGCGCTTGTCGGCACCTTGCCGCAATGTCTCAATGCCTTGATCCATCCTCACCAACGCATTCAGGAAATCGCTGACATACGCTGCCTCCGATTCCTCCTGATTTGGGCTCGGCGTGTCCAATTGCTTGGCATACGCGTGAAGAAAGTCCCTGTACAGACTAACTGCATGGTCCAGGAACGTAACGCTTGTCCATTTCTTGAGCAGGTAAAATGCTTTGGCACGCGCATCCAGCTCCTGCTCAGGCGTCATGGTCAAAGTATTCAGCATCATTGGTTCTGTTCTTCCGTCGATTGTTTTCCGCCATTGGCGATGGCTCGCCGCGCATAGCCTTCCTGTCTGATCTTGTCCGATCGCTCACGCTCGGCCAGCATGAGCGCTCGCGCGGTTGCTTGATCGGGTAGCTTAACGTCGATCCAATGCGTCCGAAGTGCCTTGAGCTGCCCGTTCGCGAGCTACGCTTCTATCCATTTTTTCACGGGCGCATTAAACGAGTGCTCAAAGTCCACGAAGAATTGAAGATCGCCTCCGACCAGCAAACGCATGGTGGCAACTTCTTTTTCGTTGTCCCATTGCTCGGCAATCCGCCCCTTCCACCCGACACTGCCAGCGACGCCACCGCTCCAGCGTCGAGTGATGCCAGCCGCCAAATCCTTCCGCTTGCCATCCGCCAGCAAACCCCTGTAGAACTATCCGTTCTGCGGGCGTCGTATAATGGCCAACACCTCAGCTTCCCAAGCCCCGGCGCGTTAATCAGAGTCACTGTCTACGCGCATTCTCACGTCATAATTTCTCCCAGCTCCACGAAGAACCACTGTTCATGCGCGCTTCGCTGCGATGCCAGTTTTCACCCGGCGCCAACTGCAAGAAGCTGACGATATAGCCGCCGCTCCCTGATGACACTCCTCAGTTGAAGCATCGACAAAACTCGCATCGGTGGAGTCTGCGCACGCAAGGAATGCGGTACAGTTAGGTTCCAATCAGGGACCGAGCGATGAGAGAGATTCAGGCGAAAACGCGCAGCGTGCGCGAACTGCTGAGCGATACCAAATACGGCATCGACTATTACCAGCGTGAGTACAAGTGGCAGCCCAAGCAGATCGTCGAACTGGTCTCCGACCTCACCTCAGCATTCCTCGAAGAGTACCAACCACAGCACGAGCGCAAGGACGTAGCCTCTTACGGCCACTACTTCCTGGGCTCCATCGTCATCAGCCAGCCGGACGATAAAAAGCAGATCGTCGATGGTCAGCAGCGGCTGACCAGCCTCACGCTGCTGCTGATCTACCTACACAGCATCCAGAAAGACCGGACGGATGCAGTTTCGGTCGAGAAGATGATCTTCTCCGACGAGTACGGCGAGAAGTCTTTCAATCTCGATATTCCCGAACGCAACGAGTGCATGAACGCGCTGTTCGACGGCGAGCCATATGATTCCATCGATCAGGTCGAATCGATACGGAACCTGATCGGACGCTACAACGACATCGTTGACGCATTTCCCGACGAGATTGCTACCGGTAAGGCACTACCTTACTTCGTCGATTGGCTCCGTAACAAAACGCAATTGGTCGAGATCACGGCATACGCCGATGCTGACGCCTACACGATCTTCGAGACCATGAATGACCGAGGGCTGTCGCTATCGAATACGGACATGCTCAAGGGCTACCTGCTCGCAAGCATCACCGACACAGCAAAGCGCGCTGAGGCCAATAAGGAAATTAAGAACTGGTTGCTCGCCTTTGCCAAGCATGACAGCGACGGGGAAACTAAAGAAAGCGAAGCAGACTTCTTCAAGGCCTGGCTGCGAGCGAAGTATGCGCAGGGCATCCGTGAACGAAAGAAAGGCGCAAAACCGGAAGACTTCGACCTGATCGGCACGGAATATCATCGCTGGGTTCGCGACCGGGACGATCTAATCGGCCTCAATACCAGTGACGATTTCAGCCGCTGGGTGCGTCAGGACCTCCGATTCTTCGCTCGCATCTACCTGAATGTGTTGGAAGCATCCACGACTTTGACGCCGGGACTGGAATCCATCCGTTTCAACGCTGACCACGGCTTTACTCAGCAATTTCAAGTCCTGCTTGCCCCACTGCTACCGACCGATGACGAAGTCACGGTGAAGGCAAAGCTCAAACTGACGGCAGACTACCTTGATTGCTGGCTCAATCGCCGGCTTTGGAATTTTAAATCGATTGACTACTCGACCCTGCAATACGCCACCTTCTTGCTGACCAAGGATCTGCGCAATTTGCCGTTAGACGTGCTGCGCGACAAATTGATCACGAGATTGACCTTGGAAGAACTCGAACTGCCATTGGACGATCAACCTTACCTCAACAATTGGAATGCCAAGAGTCTGCATCGCCAGTTGGCTCGATTCACGCACTGGATAGAAGAGCAAAGCGGGCAGCCGGGGAGATACCATGAATACATCGTTCGCTCGGGCAAGAATGCCCACGAGATCGAACACCTGTGGGCCAACCATTTCGAGCGTCACACCGATGAATTCACTCATGCCCAAGACTTTTCCGCACATCGCAACAAGGTCGGAGGACTCGTGCTGCTGCCGAAGAAGATCAACGCGAGCCTGAACGACAAGCCGTATAGCGACAAGCTAGAGCATTACCGGAGCGAGAACCTACTCGCCAGATCGCTACACCCCTTGTGCTACGTTCACAACCCAGGATTCGTAAGGCTGAAGGCGGAGACCGGTTTGCCGTTCAATCCGTTCAACGAATTCAAGAAGGCAGACTTCGACAAGCGCTTCAGCCTCTACAAGGGGATTGCAGAACGGCTGTGGTCAACCAACCGATTGAAGGAGGGAGCCTGATAACGATCGAGACACCGCTCGATCATCAAGCCATGCCAGTTTCGATGCCAGCGGCCAAAACGCCCCGCTTGCCATCCCCACCCAACTCCCTGTAGAATTACGCGTTCTGCGGGCGTCGTATAATGGCCATTACCTCAGCTTCCCAAGCTGATGACGTGGGTTCGATTCCCATCGCCCGCTCCACTTTCCGGCTGCCCTGCAGCCTGCGCATGAGCCGCCTCTTCCCTCGTCGAAGGCGGCTTTTTTGTACCATGCGCTGAATCGCCCGGCAGCACTGCTGCGCAACGGGCTCTCGCCCGAACCGAGCCTTTCTCTGTACCGATGATGCACAACGATCCGAACGAAGCCGGCCTGCCGCCGCACGACGACGCCATTCCCGACGAGGCCGACCAAGCCGCCGAAGGCGCCGACGAAGCTAACCCGCTGCATCGCCGCCGCATCCGCAGCTTCGTGACGCGCGCCGGCCGCGTATCGACCGGCCAGCGCCGCGCGATCGAGGAGTTCGGCCCGCGCTTCGTCGTCCCGTATGCGCCGGCGCTGCCCGACTGGAACGCGATCTTCGGCCGCACTGCACCGCGCATCCTCGAGATCGGTTTCGGGATGGGCGCATCGACCGCGGAAATCGCCGCGCACCGCCCGGGCGACGATTTCCTCGGCGTCGAGGTGCACGAGCCGGGTGTCGGTGCGCTGCTGAAGCTGATCGGCGAGCAGGATCTGACGAACATCCGCATCATCCAGCACGACGCGGTCGAGGTGCTCGAGCACATGATCGCGCCGGAAAGCCTCGACGGCGTGCACATCTTCTTCCCCGATCCGTGGCACAAGGCGCGTCACCACAAGCGCCGGCTGATCCAGCCGCCGCTCGTCGCGCATCTCGCGTCGCGCCTGAAGCCCGGCGCGTACCTGCACTGCGCGACCGACTGGCAGAACTACGCGGAGCAGATGCTGGAAGTGCTCGGCGCGGAACCGACGCTCGAGAACACGGCCGCCGACTACGCGCCGCGCCCTGACTACCGCCCGGTGACGAAGTTCGAACGGCGCGGGCTGCGGCTCGGCCACGGCGTGTGGGACCTGGTGTTCCGCAAGCGCGCAGGCTGAGCGCCCCGCCCCGCGCAAAATAGAAAAAGCCCGACCGGCGTCTCGCGCCGGTCGGGCTTTTTTATCGAAGGCGCACCGGCCTTCGCATTCGCCTCACGACCAGTTCAGCCAGCCGCTGTAACCGACCAGCAGCACGAACAGCCCGAACGCGATCCGGTACCACGCGAACACCGTGAAATCGTGCGTCGCGACGTAGCGCAGCAGCCAGCGCACGCACACGAACGCGCTGACGAATGCCGACACGAGCCCGAGCGCGAACAGCCCGAGCGAATCGACGGTGAACGCCTGCCAGTCCTTCACGGTTTCATAGAGCGTCGCGCCGAAGATGATCGGAATCGCGAGGAAAAACGAGAATTCGGTGGCCACGCGGCGGTCGAGGCCGAACAGCATCCCGCCGATGATCGTCGAGCCCGAGCGCGACATGCCGGGCACCAGCGCGAAGCACTGCGCGAGTCCGACCTTGAATGCGTCGAGCGGCGTCAGCGCATCGACCGACATCACGCGCGGCGGCTGGCCGCGTTCGCGCTGCCGCGCCTCGGCCCACAGGATGATCGCACCGCCGACGACGAGCGCGAACGCGACGGGCACCGGCGAGAACAGCACGGCCTTGATCTTCTTCTCGAGCAGGAGGCCGAGCGCGATCGCGGGAATCGTCGCGATCACGACGTTCAGCGTGAAGCGCCGCGCGTCGGGCCGGCTCGGCAGCCCGGACACGACGGACACGATCCGCTGCCGGTATTCCCAGCAGACCGCGAGGATCGCGCCGAACTGGATCACGACGTCGAACGTCTTCGCGTGCGAATCGTTGAAATTCAGGAAGCTGCCCGCGACGATCAGGTGACCGGTACTCGACACCGGCAGGAATTCCGTCAGCCCCTCGACGACGCCGAGGATCAATGCCTTGCAGATCAGGATCCAGTCCATCCGTGGCCCAACTCCGAAATGGTCGAAAGAAAAGGCCACTCTTGCGCGCGCGGCCCGCCCGGCCGTGCGCGCCCCGTCGTCACTTTTCGACGATCGCCACGCGTATGCCGTTTGTAAGGATCGTAATTGTACCGGGTTCGTAGTTCACCCCGGCAAATTGCAATTGTTCCGGCTTGAACGTGTAGATCGGGTAGTTGGTCAGCAACTGCGTCGCAAGCAGCCCGGCGGCCGCGCCCACCTGCTGCGCGTACATCTGCGCGTCGCCGTCGAGCACGAGGCTGTCGACGGCCGGCGCCCTCAGCACCACCGAGCGGCTCGGCGCGTCGTACGCGAGCTGGCCCGACACGGTGAACTTGCCGCTGACGGGCGCGCGCAGGAACGGGCTCGCGAAATGGGCGTCGAGCTGCACGGCGATGCGGTTCTGGTCGGGCAGCAGGCTGACGGCCGGGTTCGCGAGCGACACGTCGACGACCTGCGCGACCGTCTTCTGGTAAGGAAACTTGCGCGCGACGGCCTTCTGCACGTCGCCGCGCGAAAACGTGTAGTGATCGGGGATGAACGGGAACGTCGACGCGCACGCGGCAAGCGATACGCACACGCCGACGGCGCCGATGGCGGCAGCGAGAAAACGGCGCCGGCCGGGCGCGCGAGGGACGGTCATGCTGAACTCTCTCCTGGATGCGCCGGCCGCGTCGCGGCCTCGAGGCGCGTAAGCCACGCGAGCGCGTCGTCGCGCGACGCGCCGCACATGTCGGCGGACGGCTGCAGCCCGGAGCAGCACGCGGGGCGCTCGGGCCGGCCGAAGATCATGCAGCGCAGGTCGTCGCCGAGCTGCACGCAGCGCACGCCGGCCGGCTTGCCGTCGGGCATGCCCGGAATCGGGCTGGAAATCGACGGCGCGATGCAGCACGCGCCGCAGCCCTCGCGGCACGCGTGCGGCGGCGGGACTTCGGCGGGCGCCGGGCGGACAGGCATTTCGACGGACACTCGGCTCTCTCGACGAACAACGAAAAACGGTGCGGCAACCGGACGCGGTATCCGGCAGCCCTACCCCGCATTGTGCCATCGCCGGCTGCGACGTTATTACACAATGCAGGCCGCGCGCGCGTTCATATACTCGAAAGCATCTAAAAAGCGCGAGACCGTCATGCATTCTGGTTCTGACGACACGATGTTCCGTCCCGATTTGCTCACGAAATACGGCGCGAACGGGCCGCGCTATACGTCGTACCCCACCGCGCTGCAATTCCGCGACGACTTCGATCCGGCCGACTACGTGCGCGCGGCCGGCGACCCCGGCGCGTCGTCGAGCGACCTGTCGCTGTACTTCCACATCCCGTTCTGCAACACCGCGTGCTTCTACTGCGGCTGCAACAAGATCGCGACCAACAACCGCCGCCGCGCGCGCCCGTATCTCGACCAGCTCAAGCGCGAAATGGCGCTGCAGGCCGCGCTGTTCGATCCGTCCCGCCCCGTCACGCAGCTGCACTGGGGCGGCGGTACGCCGACCTTCCTGTCCGACGACGAAACGGCCGAGCTGATGGCCGCCACGCGCGAGCATTTCGCGCTCGCGGCGGACGCCGACGCCGAGTTCTCGATCGAGATCGATCCGCGCACGGTCACGCCGGCCACGCTCGTCCACCTGCGCACGATCGGCTTCAACCGGCTGAGCCTCGGCGTGCAGGATTTCGACCCGGCCGTGCAGCAAGCGATCAACCGCGTCCAGCCGCGCGCGATGACGGCCGACCTGCTCGCCGCCGCGCGGGCGACGGGCTTCCATTCGGTGAGCGTCGACCTGATCTACGGGCTGCCGCACCAGACGGTCGCGGTGTTCGCACGCACGCTGGAGACGATCATCGAGCTCGCGCCCGATCGCCTGTCGGTGTTCGGCTACGCGCACATGCCGCACCTGTTCAAGATGCAGCGGCAGATCGACGATGCAACGCTGCCGCCGCCGGAGACGCGCATCGCGCTGCTCGGCCTCGCGATCGACATGCTGACGTCGGCCGGCTACGTGTACATCGGGATGGACCACTTCGCGCGGCCGTCCGACGAACTGGTGCGCGCGCAGCGCAACGGCACGCTGCAACGCAATTTCCAGGGCTACAGCACGCGCGCGGATACCGACCTGATCGGCTTCGGCGTGTCGTCGATCGGCAAGGTCGGCGACGTCTACGCGCAGAACGCGAAGGATCTGCCCGCGTACGGCGCCGCGCTCGACGCGGGCCGGCTGCCGATCGCGCGCGGCGTACGGCTCACGCCCGACGACCGGCTGCGCCGCGACGTGATCACGCAGCTGATGTGCAATCTGGAACTGCCGTTCTCGCATGTCGAGGCCGCGCACGGCATCCGCTTCGCCGATCATTTCGCGCGCGAGCTCGACGCGCTGCGCCCGTTCGAGCGCGACGGGCTGCTGACGATCGCGCGCGACCGGCTGACGATCCACCCGGCCGGCCGGATGGTCGTGCGCAACATCGCGATGGCGTTCGACGCGTATCTCGGCCAGACGCCGCGGCAGCGCTACTCGCGCACGGTTTAGGGCCGTTCGCGCGGGCCATGGGGCGGGCGCCGGCCGCACGCGAGCGGCCGGTTTGATAGAGTGTGAGGCTTACATCCGCTTCGCCAGCCCCCAAGATGCGCACCACCAAAGCGACCCACGCGGTCGAACGCCTGAAAACCCGCTCCGGCAACCCGCAATTCGCGGCCGTCGCGATGGCGGGCGGCCTGTTCTATCTCGTCGACCGCGCGGGCGGCACCGCCGAAAAGCGCTGCGAGCCGCTGCCGCTCGACGAATTCGTCAACTTCGTCGACGCATTTGGCCCCCAAAAGCCGCGCAAGGCGAGCAAGCTCGACCTCGCATTCGAGGCGCAGATCAAGAAGAGCAAGGGGTAAAGGTCTGTTGCAGGCCGCCTGAAGGCTTCGCGGCCGCGCCGTTTGGTACAATCACGAAGTTTCTCTATCCCCGCTGATAGCCGACCAGGCTGCGTGACCACACCATGAATATCGAAAACGCGCGTTTCAACATGATCGAACAGCAGATCCGTCCGTGGGACGTGCTGGATCTGGATGTCCTGGGCCTGCTGTCGATCGTCAAGCGTGAGAACTACGTTCCGGCCCAATACCGCGATCTCGCGTTCGCCGATCTCGAACTGCCGCTGCCGGGCGGCACCAGCAAGATGCTGTTCCCGCGCGTCGAAGCACGCGTGCTGCAGGAGCTGGCGGTCAAGAAGCACGAGAACGTGCTCGTGATCGGCGCGGGCTCGGGTTACCTGGCCGCGCTGTTCGCGCATCGCGCGCAGCACGTGACGGCCGTCGAGATCGATCCGGCGATCGCGAAGTTCGCGGCGGACAACCTGCGCAACGACGGCGTGACCAACGCCGAAGTGGTGCTTGGCGACGGTTCGCGCGGCTGGGCCGCGAAGGCGCCGTACGACGTGATCTGCGTCGCGGGCGGCCTGCCGGTCGTGCCGCAGGACATGCTCGAACAGCTGAAGATCGGCGGCCGCCTGTCGGCGTTCGTCGGCGGCCGTCCGGTGATGAAGGCGCAGATCATCACGCGCATCGACGACAAGCAGTACCGCGTCGCCGACGTGTTCGAAACCTACATCGACCACCTCGTCAACGCGATCGAGCCGTCGCGCTTCAAGTTCTGAGCGGCGGAGCCTCCATGCAGATCCTGACGCCCGCGATGCTCGCGGAATGGCTCGGCGACACGGCGCGCCCCGCGCCGGTCGTGCTCGACGTGCGCGAGCCGTGGGAAATCGCGACCGCGCAGATCGCCGGCAGCGTGTCGATTCCGATGCAGCAGATTCCCGCGCGCAGCGAGGAGCTCGACGACGAAGCGGAAATCGTCTGCGTGTGCCATCACGGGATGCGCAGCGCGCAGGTCGCGATGTTCCTCGAATCGCGCGGCTTCACGAAGCTGTACAACCTGCAAGGCGGAATCGACGCGTGGTCGCGCGACGTCGACCCGTCCGTGCCGCGCTACTGACCGATCCTTCCGGCCGCGCATCGCGCGCCGCCGCGCCGCCCGGCACCCTGCCGCCGGCCGCACCGATCCGCCGAACGGGCGCGCACCGCGCGCCCGTTTCTCATTCCCCTTCCGTTCCGACATTTCCCCGCGCCGCGACGCCGCGACACCTTCGTGCACCATTTGCGCCCGCGCGCCTGCACCGCAACGGACCGCGCATGCTGCACGACGCGTCATCCGCACCGCGTCGATGCCCGCCGATGGCCCGCACAGGCACGCCGGGCGTGCATCGGCGCGACTGGCACATGCCTTGCGTTACACGATGGCCGGCGCCGCCACGGCGCACGCGCATCCAACACGACAAAGGGGATCTCGATGAAACGTCGCAGTCTGTTGAAGTTCGGTTCGATGGCCGGCGCGCTCGCGCTGGCGGGCAAGAGCCCGTTCGCGCACGCAGCCGACGCGGGCACCGGCCCGATCAAGGTCGGCATCCTGCATTCGCTGTCGGGCACGATGGCGATCTCGGAGACGTCGCTGAAGGACACCGCGCTGATGACGATCGCCGACATCAACAAGAGCGGCGGCGTGCTGGGCCGCAAGCTCGAACCGGTGGTGGTCGATCCCGCGTCGAACTGGCCGCTGTTCGCCGAGAAGGCGCGCCAGTTGCTGACGCAGGACAAGGTCGCGTGCGTGTTCGGCTGCTGGACGTCGGTGTCCCGCAAATCCGTGCTGCCGGTATTCGAAGAGCTGAACGGGCTGCTCTACTACCCGGTGCAGTATGAAGGCGAGGAAATGTCGCGCAACGTGTTCTACACGGGCGCCGCGCCGAACCAGCAGGCCATTCCGGCCGTCGAGTACCTGATGAGCGCGGAAGGCGGCGGCGCGAAGCGCTTCTTCCTGCTCGGCACCGACTACGTGTATCCGCGCACGACCAACAAGATCCTGCGCGCGTTCCTGAAATCGAAAGGCGTGAAGGACGCCGACATTCAGGAGGTCTACACGCCGTTCGGCCACAGCGATTACCAGACCATCGTCGCGAACATCAAGACCTTCTCGCAAGGCGGCAAGACGACCGTGGTCTCGACGATCAACGGCGATTCCAACGTGCCGTTCTACAAGGAACTGGGCAACCAGGGGATCAAGGCGACCGACGTGCCGGTCGTCGCATTCTCGGTCGGCGAGGAGGAGCTGCGCGGGATCGACACGAAGCCGCTCGTCGGCCACCTCGCCGCGTGGAACTACTTCATGTCGGTGAAGAACCCGACCAACACCAAGTTCAAGGACCAGTTCGCCGCGTGGGTGAAGGCGAACAACCTGCCGGGCGGTGCGAAGCGCGTGACCAACGATCCGATGGAAGCGACCTACGTCGGCATCCACATGTGGAAGCAGGCCGTCGAGAAGGCGAAGAGCACCGACGTCGACAAGGTGCGCGTCGCGATGATCGGCCAGACGGTGGCCGCGCCGTCGGGCTTCACGCTCGCGATGGACGGCAACCACCACCTGCACAAGCCGGTGATGATCGGCGAGATCCGCGGCGACGGGCAGTTCAACGTCGTGTGGAAGACGAAGACGGCCGTGCGCGCGCAGCCGTGGAGCCCGTTCATCGCGGGTAACCAGAACAAGCCGGACGTCGTCAGCTCGATTCCGGCGTTCCTGCGCCGGCAGCGCGCGGCGCTGGCGTGACGCCGGGCGGCGCGTCGGGCCTTGCGCGCGACGTGCCGCTCGCCCGCCCGCCGTCGATGCGCCGGCCGCGCTTGCCGTGACGAACCGCGCGCGCCGGCGCAGCGCCGCTCCGATTCCCCTCGCCCGACAGGACTTCCCGATGCCTACACGCTTTCGCCGAGCCGCCCGCGCGATCGCGGCATGCGCCGCCCTCGCGAGCCTGCTGCCGCACGCCGCGTTCGCGCTGACGGCGGCCGACACCGCCGCGCTCGCCGGCGACGACTTCGACGCGAAGACGGCCGCGATCGAGCGGCTCGCCACCGATACCGATCCGCGCGCGGTGGCGATCCTCAACGCGCTGTCGAGCGGCGATGCGCTCGCGACCGGCGACGGCCGGCTGCTGATCCAGTCCGGCGACACCGCGCACGACGCGCTCACGCAGGCCGCGACGCCGGCCGGCGACGCGCAGCCGGTGATGCTGAACAACCTGCTGCGCACGAAGATCGCCGGCGCGCTGTCGGGCCTCGCGCTCGCGTCGCCCGACGTCGCCGCGCGGCGTGATGCGATCGACGCGCTGCTGAAGTCGCCCGACCCCGCGCTCAAGCCGATGATCGACCGCGCCCGCGCGAAGGAAACCGATCCGGCATTGAAACGGCGCCTCGACGCATTGTGGGCGATCGCCGCGCTGCACGACGCCGATCCGGCGAAGCGCCTCGAAGCCGTGCAGGTGGTGGCCGCGCGCCAGGATCTCGACATGATCGAACAACTGCGCCCGCTCGTCGCGAAGAACGCGGACGGCAGCTACGCGGAACCCGACGCGCGCGTGCGCGAGGCCGCGCAGCAAGGGCTCGATACGTTGCACGCGCTGCAGCGCCGCGGCGAAATTGTCGGCACGCTGTTCGCCGGCCTGTCGCTCGGCAGCGTGCTGCTGCTCGCCGCGCTCGGCCTCGCGATCACGTACGGGCTGATCGGCGTGATCAACATGGCGCACGGCGAATTCCTGATGATCGGTGCGTACGCAACCTATGTCGTGCAGACGCTGATCCAGCGCTACGCGCCCGGCGCATTCGACTGGTATCCGCTCGTCGCCGTGCCGGTATCGTTCGCGGCGGCCGCGCTCGTCGGCATCGTGCTCGAACGGCTGGTGCTGCGGCACCTGTACGGCCGCCCGCTCGAGACGCTGCTCGCGACGTTCGGCGTGAGCCTGATCCTGATCCAGGCGACGCGCATGCTGTTCGGCGCGCAGAACGTCCAGGTCGTGAACCCGTCGTGGATGAGCGGCGGCGTGACCGTGATGCAGAACCTGATCCTGCCGTTCAACCGGCTCGCCATCCTCGCGTTCGCGCTCGCGGTGGTGTTCGTCGCGTGGGCCGTGCTGACGAAGACGCGGCTCGGCCTGTTCGTGCGCGCGGTCACGCAGAACCGGCGAATGGCCGCCTGCGTCGGCGTGAAGACCGCACGCGTCGACGCGTATGCGTTCGCGTTCGGCGCGGGCATCGCGGGCCTCGGCGGCTGCGCGCTGTCGCAGATCGGCAACGTGGGCCCCGATCTCGGCCAGAACTACATCATCGATTCGTTCATGGCGGTCGTGCTCGGCGGCGTCGGCCAGATCGCCGGCACCGTGCTCGGCGGCTTCGGGCTCGGCCTCGTCAGCAAGGCCATCGAGCCGTTCTGGGGCGCCGTGCTCGCGAAGATCGCGGTGCTCGTGATGATCGTGCTGTTCATCCAGAAACGCCCGCAGGGCATGTTCGCCCCGAAGGGCCGCAGCGCGGAGGCTTGACGTGACTTCATTCACCGATTCGATATCGAACCCGGTCGCCGATACGCCGAAGCCCGCCGCCGGCACGCGCGCGGACGGCTTCGCGCTCGGCCTGCCGCCCCGCCCCGCGCTGCTGTCGCGCCGCGCATGGCTCGCGCTCGTCGCGCTGTGCGTGGCGATCGGCATCGGCGTGCCGCTCGCCGCGCTCGTCGCGCCGGAAGCCAGCGCGTTCCATCTGTCCGCGTACGCGATGACGCTCGCCGGCAAGCTGATGTGCTACGCGATCGCCGCGCTCGCGCTCGATCTCGTATGGGGCTACTGCGGGATCCTGAGCCTCGGCCATGGATTGTTCTTCGCGCTGGGCGGCTATGCGATCGGCATGTACCTGATGCGCGAGATCGGCCGCGACGGCAAGTACGGCAGCGACCTGCCCGACTTCATGGTGTTTCTCGACTGGCATCAGTTGCCGTGGTACTGGAGCGGCACGCAGCATCTGGCGTGGGCGCTCGCGCTGGTCGTGCTCGTGCCGGCCGTGCTCGCATGGGTGTTCGGCTTCTTCACGTTCCGCTCGCGCGTGAAAGGCGTGTACCTGTCGATCATCACGCAGGCGCTGACGTTCGCCGCGATGCTGCTGTTCTTTCGCAACGAGACGGGCTTCGGCGGCAACAACGGCTTCACCGACTTCAAGCGCATCGCCGGCTTCGCGATCACGTCGCCGGGCACGCGCACCGTGCTGTTGCTGCTGACCTTCGCGACGCTCGTGCTCGCGTTCATCGTCGCGCGTGCGGTCGTCACGAGCAAGCTCGGGCGCGTGGTGACCGCGGTGCGCGACGGCGAGACGCGGCTGATGTTCCTCGGCTACAGCCCACTCGCGTACAAACTGTTCGTGTGGACGCTATCGGCCGTGCTGTGCGGCATCGCAGGCGCCTTGTACGTGCCGCAGGTCGGCATCATCAATCCCGGCGAGATGTCGCCCGGCAACTCGATCGAAATGGCGATCTGGGTCGCGGTCGGTGGGCGCGGCACGCTGATCGGGCCGATCGTCGGCGCGTTCGCGGTGAACGGCGCGAAGAGTTTCTTCACCGCGTACTTCGCCGAATACTGGCTGTTCTTTCTCGGCCTGATCTTCGTGCTCGTGCCGCTCTTGCTGCCGCGCGGGATCATGGGCCTCGTCGACACGCTGCTCGCGAAGGGGAAACGCGCATGAACGGCACGGCTCTCTATCAGTTCACGCCGCCGCCCGAAGACGAGCTGCTCGCCGTCAGCGGCAGCGCGTCGATGGGGCGCGTCGTGCCGCCCGGCATCGACACGTCGCACGGCACGATCCTCTATCTCGAGGATATCGAGGTGAGCTTCGACGGTTTTCGCGCGCTGAAGAAGCTGTCGCTCGCGATCGACGCGGGCGAGCTGCGCTGCGTGATCGGCCCGAATGGCGCGGGCAAGACGACGATGATGGACGTGATCACCGGCAAGACGCGGCCCGACGCAGGCAAGGTGTTTCTCGGCCAGACGATCGACCTCGCGCGGTTGAACGAACCCGAGATCGCGCGCGCGGGGATCGGCCGCAAGTTCCAGAAGCCGACCGTGTTCGAACAGCACCCGGTGTGGGAAAACCTCGAACTCGCGATGCAGACCGACAAGGGCTGGCTCGCGTCGCTGCGCGCGCGGCTCGACCGCACCGCGCAGGCGAAGATCGAGGAGACGCTCGCGCTGATCGGCCTCGAAAGCGATGCGTATCGCGCGGCCGGCGAACTGTCGCACGGGCAGAAGCAGCGGCTCGAAATTGGCATGCTGCTGATGCAGCGTCCCGCGCTGCTGCTGCTCGACGAGCCGGCGGCCGGGATGACCGACCACGAGACGATGGAGCTCGCCGAGCTGCTGAACACGCTGCGCGGCACCTGCTCGATGATGGTCGTCGAGCACGACATGGAATTCGTCGCGGCGCTCGCGGGCGACACGGGGCGCGTGACGGTGATGGCCGAAGGCGCGGTGCTCGCGCACGGCACGCTCGACCAGGTCAAGCGCGACGAAGCGGTGATCGAGTCTTACCTCGGACGATGATGCGATGCTGAAAATCGAAGCGCTGAACCAGTACTACGGCGGCAGCCATATCCTGCGCAACGTGAACCTCGTCGCCGACGACGGCAAGCTCACCGTGCTGCTTGGCCGCAACGGCGTCGGCAAGAGCACGCTGCTGCGCTGCCTGATGGGCGTCGTCGCCGCGAAAAGCGGCAGCGTGTCGTGGCGCGGCGCCGCGCTCGGCGCGTTGCCGCCGTATGCGCGTGTGGCGGCCGGGCTCGCTTACGTGCCGCAGGGCCGCGACATCTTTCCGCGGCTCACCGTCGAGGAAAACCTGCTCGTCGGCGCGGCGAGCCGCAAGGCGCCGTCGAAAGTGCCCGATCGTATCTACGAACTGTTTCCGGTGCTGAAGGACATGCGCGCACGGCGCGGCGGCGACCTGTCGGGCGGCCAGCAGCAGCAGCTCGCGATCGGCCGCGCGCTGATGAGCGAGCCGCAATTGCTGATCCTCGACGAGCCGACCGAAGGCATCCAGCCGTCGATCATCCAGGACATCGGGCGCACGCTGCGCCAGCTCGTCGACGAATCGAGGATGACCGTGCTGCTCGTCGAACAGTATTACGATTTCGCGCGCTCGATCGCGGACCATTACTGGGTGATGAGCCGCGGCGAGATCGTCGCGGGTGGTGACGCGCGGGATATGGAGACGAATGGGGTGCGGGAATTGATCGCGGTGTAGTGACGGCTTGGACGAATGCCGAGAGGCGACAAGA
The DNA here is from genome assembly GCF_029268935.1 of Burkholderia semiarida. Taxonomy (NCBI): domain Bacteria; kingdom Pseudomonadati; phylum Pseudomonadota; class Betaproteobacteria; order Burkholderiales; family Burkholderiaceae; genus Burkholderia; species Burkholderia semiarida. The sequence continues at coordinate 1,583,302 of NZ_JAHLCL010000007.1, forward strand.
ATTTCATTAAAATGGTCTTCTTCAACGCTCGCTGAAACCGAGCATTTCAGTGAAAGTCTTAGCCTCTCCACGTCCAATAGATGTCCGCCCCCGACTCCCACGCCCCGCTGTCCCGCCCCGCCGTCGCCAAGTCGTGGCGCGGCCGTCTCGAACTCGGCTTCGAGCGGCACGGTGCGCGCACGACGCTCGCGCACCGGCTGCACGACGGCCCGCTGCGCGTGCAGCGGCCGCTGTACCCGGAAGGCGACGCGATCTGCCATGCGGTGATCGTGCACCCACCAGGCGGCGTCGCGGGCGGCGACCGGCTCGACATCGACATCGCGCTCGGCGACGGCACGCACGCGGTGCTGACGACGCCCGGCGCGACCAAGTGGTACAAGTCCAACGGCCTCGATGCGACGCAGCGCATCGGCATCGCGGTCGGCGCCCACGCGAAGCTCGACTGGCTGCCGCAGAACAACCTGTTCTTTGACGCGGCGCACGCCGCGCTCGACTTCACGGTGACGCTCGGCGCAGGCGCGAGCGCGATCGGCTGGGACGCGACGCAGCTCGGCCGGCAGGCGGCCGGCGAAACCTGGTCGGCAGGACGCATCGCGTCGACCTCGGCGCTCGTCGATGCCGACGGCCGGCCGCTGTGGACCGAGCGCGCGCTGCTCGATGCACGCGACCCGCTGCGCGGCGCGCCGCAGGGCCTCGCCGGCTTTCCCGCCTACGGCACGCTGTGGGCGGCCGGCGCCGCGTGCGACGCCGCGCTCGCCGAAACGCTCGCCGCCAGGATGCCGTTCGACGATACGCTGCGCGCGGGCGCCACTTGCGTAACGCCCGGCGTCGTGCTGGTGCGCGCGCTGGCGACGTCGATGGAAGCGCTGCAGCGCCACTTCACCGACTGCTGGCTGCAGTTGCGGCCGATCGTGCACGGCATCGACGCGCGGCCGCTGCGTCTCTGGCAAACCTGAACGCGCGCGCATCGCGCACCGTTTCGGCGCAATGCCGCGACACACGGCGCACACTCTTCACGCATCGCGCACCACGAAAGAGCATGACGGCGCGCCGGATGCACATGGCACGCCCCTTGCTGCTTACATAAGCGATACACGACGCACGCCAAACAGCGCGGTGCTACGATGATCCGCTCGCCTGCCCGATCGCGTGCGCACCGATAAAAATTACGTTTTCCTGAACGCCTGCCTTCATGAAACTGACTCCCCGCGAAAAGGACAAGCTGCTGATCTTCACGGCGGCGCTGCTCGCCGAACGCCGCCGTGCGCGCGGCCTGAAGCTCAACTATCCGGAGGCGGTGGCCTTCATCACCGCGGCGTTGATGGAAGCCGCACGCGACGGCAAGACGGTCGCCGAAGTCATGCACTACGGCACGACGCTGCTCACGCGCGACGACGTGATGGACGGCGTGCCGGAAATGATTCCCGACATCCAGGTCGAAGCGACCTTCCCCGACGGCACGAAGCTGGTGACCGTCCATCATCCGATTCCGTGACCAAGGTGGTACCGCGCATGATCCCCGGCGAAATCCTCACCGACGACGGCGAACACGAACTGAACGCGGGCCGTGCGACGCTGACGCTCGCTGTCGCGAACACCGGCGATCGGCCGGTGCAGGTCGGCTCGCACTACCACTTCTTCGAAGTCAACGATGCACTGTCGTTCGACCGCGCGGCCGCGCGCGGCTTCCGGCTCAACATCGCGGCCGGCACGGCCGTGCGCTTCGAGCCGGGCCAGACGCGCACCGTCGAGCTCGTCGCCCTCGCGGGCGAGCGCGCCGTCTACGGTTTTCAGGGCAAGGTGATGGGGCCGCTGTAAGCCGCGCCCCGCTCTTCAGGAACAACAACATGACACTACGCTTGAGCCGCCGCGCGTACGCGGAAATGTTCGGGCCGACGACGGGCGACCGCGTGCGGCTCGCCGATACCGAACTGCTGATCGAGATCGAACGCGACTTCACGACCTACGGCGAGGAAGTGAAATTCGGCGGCGGGAAGGTGATCCGCGACGGGATGGGCCAGTCGCAGCGCGTGGCCGCCGACGTGCCCGATACCGTCATCACGAACGCGGTGATCCTCGATCACTGGGGCATCGTGAAGGCCGACATCGCGATCAAGCACGGCCGCATCGCGGCGATCGGCAAGGCCGGCAACCCCGACATCCAGCCGGGCGTGACGATCGCGATCGGCGCGGCCACCGAAGTGATCGCCGGCGAAGGGCTGATCGTGACGGCGGGCGGCATCGACACGCACATTCACTTCATCAGCCCGCAGCAGATCGACGAAGCGCTCGCGTCGGGCGTCACGACGATGCTCGGCGGCGGCACCGGGCCGGCCACCGGCACCAACGCGACGACCTGCACGCCGGGCCCGTGGCACATGGAGCGGATGCTGCAGGCGGCCGACGGCTGGCCGATCAACCTCGGCTTTCTCGGCAAGGGCAACGCAAGCCTGCCGCAGCCGCTCGTCGAGCAGATCGCGGCCGGCGCGATCGGCCTGAAGCTGCACGAGGACTGGGGCACGACGCCCGCCGCGATCGACAACTGCCTGTCGGTGGCCGACGACACCGACACGCAGGTCGCGATCCACACCGACACGCTGAACGAAGCCGGCTTCGTCGAATCGACGGTCGCCGCGTTCAAGGGCCGCACGATCCACACGTACCACACCGAAGGCGCGGGCGGCGGCCATGCGCCCGACATCCTGAAGGTGTGCGGCGAGATGAACGTGCTGCCGTCGTCGACCAATCCGACGCGCCCGTACACGATCAACACGCTCGACGAGCACCTCGACATGCTGATGGTGTGCCATCACCTCGATCCGTCGATCGCCGAGGATCTCGCGTTCGCCGAATCGCGCATTCGCCGCGAGACGATCGCTGCCGAGGACATCCTGCACGATCTCGGCGCGCTGTCGATGCTGTCGTCCGATTCGCAGGCGATGGGCCGCGTCGGCGAAGTGATCATCCGCACGTGGCAGACCGCGCACAAGATGAAGGTGCAGCGCGGCGCGCTGCCGGAGGACACCGCGCGCAACGACAACTTCCGCGCGAAGCGCTATGTCGCGAAGTACACGATCAACCCCGCGCTCACGCACGGGATCGCGCATGAAGTCGGCTCGATCGAGCCCGGCAAGTGGGCCGACCTCGTGCTGTGGGAACCGGCGTTCTTCGGGATCAAGCCGTCGATGATCCTGAAGGGCGGGATGATCGCGCTCGCGCAGATGGGCGACCCGAACGCGTCGATCCCGACGCCGCAGCCGGTCCACTATCGCGAGATGTTCGCGACGCGCGGCGGCGCGCTCGCGCGCACGTCGCTGACCTTCGTGTCGCAGATGGCCGCCGACGCGGGCATCGCGGAGCGCTACGGCCTCGCGAAGCGGATCGTGCCGGTGCGCAACTGCCGCAACGTGACGAAGGCCGACATGATCCACAACGCATGGCGCCCGTCGATCAGCGTCGATCCGGAAACCTACGACGTGATCGCCGACGGCCAGTTGCTCACCTGCGAACCGGCGACGGTGCTGCCGATGGCGCAGCGCTATTTCCTGTTCTGATTCGGAATCCCCAGTTTCATGCGCACCCTCGACAAACGCATTGCCCCGAACGTGAAACTCGCCGCGTCGCTCGTCGCGCGCGCGCCGACGCTCACGCTCGCCTATGACGCCCGCTGCAAGAGCCGCCTCGCGGCGACGCTCGACACCGGCGAGGACGTCGCGGTCCTGCTGCCGCGCGGCACCGTGCTGCGCGACGGCGACGTGCTCGTCGCCGACGACGGCGCGCTCGTGCGCATCGCCGCTGCCGCCGAAACCGTGCTGCTCGTACGCGCGGCCGACCCGCTCACGCTGATGCGCGCCGCCTACCATCTCGGCAACCGTCACACACCGGTCGAGATCGGCGACGGCTACCTGAAGCTCGAGGCCGATCCCGTGCTCGCGGACATGCTGCGCCGGCTCGGCACGCAGGTCGAGGAAACGCACGCACCGTTCCAGCCGGAAGCCGGCGCGTACGGCGGCGGCCACAAGCACGGACACGACGCGACGTTCGCCGAGGATTACGCGCTCGCGCAGCAGGTGTTCGGCGAACACCACGGGCATTCGCATTCGCACGATCACGGTCACGATCACGATCACGGCCATCAGCATGGTCCCGGCTGCACGCACGGCCACCACGGTCATGACCACCACTGAACTCGTCGCGCTGCTGCACCTCGCGTCGCCCGCACTACCGATCGGCGCGTACAGCTATTCGCAGGGCCTTGAAGCCGCGCTCGACGCGAACCTGATCCGCGACGCCGATTCCGCGCGCGACTGGATCGCGAGCGGCCTGACCGACGTGCTCGCGCACGGCGAATTGCCGTTCCTCGCCCACCAGCTCGCCCGCTGGCAGGCGCACGACACGCACGCGCTCGCCGCCGAAAACGCGTGGTTCGTCGCGAGCCGGGAATCGGCCGAACTGCGCCGCGAAACCGAACAGATGGGCTGGTCGCTCGCGCAGCTGTGCGCGTCGCTCGAATGGGGCGACGCCGCACGCCGCGCGACGCTCGCGTCGATCGCGCCGATCGCGCTGCCGACCGCGTTCGCATACGCGGCCGCCACACACGACGCGAGCGCCGACGCGACGCTCGCCGCGTACGCATTCGGCTGGGTCGAGAACCAGACGTCCGCCGCGCTGAAGGCCGTGCCGCTCGGCCAGCTCGCCGGGCAACGCATCATCGTCGCACTGCGCGGCGCGATCGACGCGGCCGTGCGCCGCGCGCTCGCGACGCCGCCCGACGCCGTCAACACGTTCGCGCCGCAGCTCGGCATCCTGTCCGCGCGGCACGAAACCCAGTACTCGCGGTTGTTCCGCTCCTGAACCTCTTCGCCCGACCATGAACGCACCTGCTCCCTCCTCCGCCCGCCGCACGAAGAAACTGCCGCCGCTGCGCGTCGGCATAGGCGGCCCCGTCGGCTCCGGCAAGACCACGCTGCTCGAAATGCTGTGCAAGGCGATGCGCGACAAGTACGACCTCGTCGCGATCACGAACGACATCTATACGAAGGAAGACCAGCGGCTGCTGACGGTCGCCGGCGCGCTGCCCGAGGAACGCATCATGGGTGTCGAGACGGGCGGCTGCCCGCACACGGCGATCCGCGAGGATGCGTCGATCAACCTCGAAGCGGTCGACCGGATGCTCGCGCGCTTTCCCGATGCCGACATCGTGTTCATCGAGTCCGGCGGCGACAATCTCGCGGCGACCTTCAGCCCCGAGCTGTCGGACCTGACGATCTACGTGATCGACGTGGCCGGCGGCGAGAAGATTCCGCGCAAGGGCGGCCCCGGCATCACGAAGTCCGACCTGCTCGTGATCAACAAGACCGACCTCGCGCCGCTGGTCGGCGCGAACCTCGATGTGATGGCGTCCGACACGAAGAAAATGCGCGGCGAGCGGCCTTACGTGATGACGAACCTGAAGGCGCTCGATGGCGTCGCGGACGTGATCGCGTTCATCGAGAAGAAGGGCTTGCTGACGGTGTGAGCGGCATGGCGGCGGCTCGCGTCGCCGCCATGCGTGCGCGGGCGGCCTTGCGCCGCCCTTCGTCTATTCGTCTTCGGAAGCGGCGCCCGGCAGCGCACGCGTCTCGGCTTCGACAGCCGGCAGCAGCGCGGCGAGCACGTCGACCGTGCGCGCGGTCGCACCGCGGTGACGCGCCGCGAACGCCGCGCCGGCCGCGCCCATCGCGATGCGCCGCGCCTTGTCGGCGAACAGCGCGTCGAGCACGTGCGCGAGGTCGAGCGGATCCGCGACCTGCATCGCCGCACCGGCCGCGACCGCATCGGCGGTCGCCTGCGTGAAGTTGAACACGTGCGGCCCGATCAGCACCGGCACGCCGACCGCGCACGCCTCGATCAGGTTCTGCCCGCCGAGCGGCAGCAAGCTGCCGCCGATGAACGCGATGTCGGCCGCCGCGTAGTACGCGCCGAGCTCGCCCATCGAATCGCCAAGCAGCACCGTCACATCGTCCGGCAGCGGTTCGGCGGCCGGCCGGCCGGCCGCGAGCGCGGCCGCATCGGCCGCCCAGACGGAGCGCCGCACGCACTTGAGCCCGCTGCGCACGACGAGCGCCTCGACTTCGGCGAAGCGCTGCGGATGACGCGGCACGAGCACCAGCAACGCGCCGGGCGTGCGCATTTCCGCGAACGCCTGCAGCACCAGCGCTTCCTCGTTCTCGCGCGTGCTGGCCGCGACCCACACCGGCCGCGCGCCGATCGCGTCGCGCCACGCATGGCCGCGTGCCGCGAGCTCCGGCGGCGTCGTCATGTCGAACTTCAGGTTGCCGAGCACGGTCACGTTGCGGGCGCCGAGCGACGTCAGCCGCTCCGCATCGGCCGGGCTCTGCGCGAGCACGCGCGAGAAGCCGCCGAACACGTCGCGCGTGGCCGCGCCGAACTTCGCCGCGCGCCGGAACGAACGCGCGGACATCCGCGCATTGGTCAGCACGAGCGGCACGTCCGCGCGGCGGCACTCGTCGATCAGCGTCGGCCACACCTCGGTCTCCATCACGAGGCCGAGCGTCGGCCGCCAAGCGCGCAGGAAGCGCCGCACCGCGCCCGGCATGTCGTACGGCAGGTAGCAGCGCAGCACGCGATCGCCGAAGATCTGTTCGCCCGTCGCGCGGCCGCTCGGCGTCATGTGCGTGAGCAGGATGCGCGCATCGGGGCGCGCGCGCATCAGCGCATCGATCAGCGGCTGCGCGGCGCGCGTCTCGCCGACCGACACCGCATGCACCCAGATCAGCGGCGCGCGGTCGTCCGGCGAGCGGCCCGCGACCTGGCCGAAGCGCTCGCCGATATGCTCGCGATAACCGCGCTCCTTGCGCGAACGCACATAGAGCCGGATGACCGCGGCCGGCGCGACGAGCCACCACAGCGCACGATAGATCGCCCTCAGCATGCGGCCGCCCGGGCGTTACGTCGAAACAGGGGCGCGCTCAAACCAGCGCCCTGCCCGTCAGGCGTTCGAGAATGCCGAGCGGCGCGCACTCGCGGCGCACCATCGCATCGACCGGCAGGAAGAAGGTCTGCTCGAGCATGAACTGGCCGGACATCACAGCGTGCGAAGTCTGATCGGAGAAACATATCCACACGCTGCCCGGCGGAAACGGCATCGTCTGCTGTGGACAAGTCTTCTGGTAGTCGAGATCGGCCTTCATCCCGTCGTGCAGATTCAGCATCAGGTGGTCGTATGCGCTGCGCGGCGATTTCGTCACGTGCAGCAGGTTGAGCAGCCACGCCGAGCCCGGCAACTGCGGCCGGATCTTCGGCAGGAAACGCTTCGCGACGTCCTCGAACGGCTCGCCGACGCGCCACACGCGCGGCGCGCCGGCCGGGTTCACGTTCGTGAACACGCGCAGGATGCGCTCGCCGTAGTTCGGCCGCGACGGAAACGCGTCGACGTGCAGCCGGCTGTCGTCCTTGCGCCACGACGTCTGGCGCGTTTCGACCTGCATCAGCCGCAGGCTCGTCGGCGCGACGCGCAGCTTGCCGCGATATTCGGGGAAAAGGCCGTCGACGAGCGTGCCGGCCTGCTGCTGGAAGCGCGCGACGAGCGCGCGCACGGCCGACTGCGTGACGCTGTCGCCCAGCACGCCGGCAAGCGCGCCGCCGTTCGGCGCGAGGCTGATGTTCTTGCGTTTCGGATCGGCGAGCGCCGGATCGAGCAACGCTTCCTCGCCGCCTTCGATCGCGAAGCGCAGGTGCGGGAAATACAGCACCTTGCCTTCCTCGACCGCCGCCAGCAACTGCTCGCGCGGCGTCGACAGGTTGTGTCCGCTCCAGTCGGCGGACGGGACTTCGATGATCTGGGATTCGCTCATGATCGGTTCGCATGTGGACAGCATTACAGGAGACCGAAGCCCGCGAGCGCCGACTTCACCTGCGCGATCGACGGGGGCTGCCCCGCCGTGCCGAGATTGACGACGTTCGGCGACCAGTAGCCGCCGGTCCGCCAGGCCGTCGCGAAATTGTACAGTTCGACCGTCGGACGCTTCAGCGCGGCCGCGATGTGAACCAGACCTGTATCAACCCCGACCGTCGCGGCCGCGCCGTCGATCAGCCCGACCACGGCCGGCAGCGACAGCTTCGGCGGCACGATCGCCGCCGCGCCGAATTCCTTCGCGAGCCGCTCGCTGGTCGCGCGTTCCGCGTCGTTGCCCCACGGCAGCACGAGCGACGCGCCGCGCCGCACGAGCGCCTGGCCGAGCTCGATCCACGCGGCGTCCGGCCACTGCTTGTCGGCGCGCGACGTCGCGTGAACGAACACGACGTACGGCACCGGCAGGTTCAGGCCGAGCGCGGCCACCGCGAGCGCCGCCGCGCGCGTGTCGAGGCCGAATTCGACCGGATCGGCCGGCGTCGGCGCCGGGTCGTCCAGCGCGGCCGCGACGAGCTGCCGCGAGCGCTCGACCACGTGCGTGCGCGGCGCGATCGGCACGCGCTTGCGGTAGAAAAAGCGCACCGGCCATTCGTAGCCGGCGCCGTCGGTGCGGTTGCCGAGCCCGACGAGCGGGCCGCGCGCCCAGCTCGCGACCCATGCCGTCTTGATGAGGCCCTGGCAGTCGATCACGAGGTCGTACTGCTCGGCCGCGAGGCGCCGGCGGAACGCACGGATCTCGCGCCACGTCGCGCCCGAGAACGGCCTCTTGCGCCAGCGGCGCAGCGAGAACGGCAGCACGTTGCGCACGCCGTCGACGAGCCGCACGAGGTCGACGAAGCTTTCCTCGACGAGCCAGTCGATCTGCGCATCGGGGTGGCGGCGCCGGATATCGGCGATCACCGGCATGTTGTGCACGACGTCGCCCAGCGACGACACGCGCACGATCAGGATCTTTTGCACGCTGAAAAAACGCCGGCTGGCAGCCGGCGACGGACATAAAGGGGGGATTTTATCGCGGCCGGACGACCGGACAGACAAAAAGCGGCCGCGCGCCCGGGGCGCGCGCCGCTTTTCGGGATGAACACGGCCGATGAACGGCCGTCGTACGGGCGGCCCGCCGGCCGCCGGCGCTCAGAACGGCAGCTTGACGTCCGGCTTCGCGGCCGTCAGCACGCGGCGGAAGTCTTCCTGGATACGCTTGAGCCCTTCCTGCGTCTCGGCTTCGAAACGCATCACGACGACCGGCGTCGTATTCGACGAACGCGCGAGGCCGAAGCCGTCCGGGTATTCGACACGCAGGCCGTCGATCGTCACGACTTCCTCGGCGCCCTCGAACTTCGCCTCTTTCTGCAGCTTGTCGATCAGGCGGAAATTCTCGCCTTCGTCGAGCCAGAGCTGCAGTTCGGGCGTGCTCATCGCGTCCGGCAGGCTGTTGAGCAGCGCGCTCGGATCGGCCGTCTTCGCGAGGATCTCGAGCAGGCGCGCGCCGGTGTACAGGCCGTCGTCGAAGCCGTACCAGCGATCCTTGAAGAACACGTGGCCGCTCATTTCGCCGGCGAGCGGCGCGCCCGTCTCGCGCAGCTTCGCCTTGACCAGCGAATGGCCCGTCTTCCACATCAGCGGCTCGCCGCCCTTCGACTTCACCCACTGCGCGAGATGGCGCGTGCACTTCACGTCGTAGATGATCTGGGCGCCCGGGTTGCGCGACAGCACTTCTTCCGCGAACAGCATCAACTGGCGGTCCGGATAGATGATCTGGCCGTCCTTCGTGACGACGCCCAGGCGGTCGCCGTCGCCGTCGAACGCGAAGCCGAGCTCGGCGTCGGTGTCCTTCAGCGCCTGGATCACGTCCTGCAGGTTTTCCGGATGGGCGGGATCGGGATGGTGGTTCGGGAACGTGCCGTCGATGTCGGTGAAGCGCTCGACGAGTTCGCAGCCGAGCGCCTTGAACAGGCGCGTCGCGAGCGGGCCCGCGACGCCGTTGCCGGCGTCGACGACCAGCTTCAGCGGCCGCGCGAGCTTCACGTCGCCGACGATACGCGCGATGTATTGATCGGCGACGTCGATTTCCTCATACGTGCCGCTGCCCGTCTCGAACCGCTCGTCGACGATGCGGCGGTACAGCGCCTGGATCTGCTCGCCGTAGATCGCGGCGCCGCGCAGCACCATCTTGAAACCGTTGTAGTCGGGCGGGTTGTGGCTGCCCGTGACGACGATGCACGAATCGACGCGGCGCTCGCCGCCCTTCAGCGCGAGCGGCACGTTCGCCGCGAAATAGCCGACCGGCGTCGGCACCATGCCGACGTCGACGACGTCGACACCCGCAGCACGCAGGCCGTCGGCCAGCGCGCCGACGAGTTCCGGCCCGGACAGGCGGCCGTCGCGCGCGACGACGACCGCATCGCCGCCCTGCGCACGCACTTCGCTGCCGAATGCGCGGCCGATCCCGCGCGCCGTGTCGACGTCGAGCGTCTTGCCGACCACGCCACGGATGTCATATGCCTTGAAGATGGATTGGGAGATCATCGATTCTCTTCTCTCTCAGTTGCGTGCATGGAAAATTGTCTGGCTTGGCTGGCCGCCTCTCGCCGGTGCCGCGCATGATACATGCGGCCCCGCAAAACAAGGAATGGAACGGCTGGCGCGGTCGCGATCCCACTTATAATCGCGGGTTTCGATGACGCGCATATCGCCCATTTTAATGCCTGGCCGTCCCGCCGCCGCCCACCCGCCGCTTCCGGCCGCCCTGCCCGCGCGCCGCCGCTGCCGCGCATGCTGAAGCGCTTCGGCAACCCGGACGTCGCGAAAGCCGTCGCGAACCTCGTCTGGCTGGGGCTCGAACGGCTTACACAGATCGGCGTCGCGATCGCGATCAGCGGCCTGCTGGCCCGTTATTTCGGGCCAGATGTGTTCGGCAAATGGCAGTATGCGAATACGCTGCTCCTGGTACTGGCGCCGCTCACCTGGGTGTGCGGCGCGGAAATCCTCGTCCCGACCATCGTCCAGCGCCCGCCGGCCCAGCTCGGCGCGGTGCTCGGCAGCGCGTTCGTGCTGCGCATCGCCGTGTCGGTCGCCGCGCTCGCCGCGACCTGGATCGCGATCGCCGCGGGCGCCTTCGACCCGCTGGTCGGCGCGATGCTCGCGGGCCTCGCGGTCACGATGGTGTTCCGCGAGCCGTTCGTCGGCGTGATCAACGCGTGGCTGCAGAGCATGACCTACAGCAAGCCGCAGCTCGTCGCCAGCATGGTCACCGCGCTCGCCAAGGCGCTGCTCGTGTGGCTGCTGGTGCGCGCGGCCGCCGGCCCTGCCCGCTTCGCGTGGCTGTGGGCGCTGGAAGCCGCCGCGATCGGCTTCGCGCTGCTGCTGTACTACCGGCATCGTAACGGCGGCGCGCTCGGCTGGACGTTCGACAGGCCGCTGTTCCGGCACTTTGCGACGGCCGGCACCGTGTTCTGGCTCGGCCTCATCTGCATGTATCTGTTCCTGAAGCTCGACCGCCTGATGCTCGAGCGCCATGTGTCGTTCGCCGATCTCGGCCGCTACTCGGCCGCGCAGCAGCTCAACGAGAACTGGATCACGCTCGCGCTGATGCTCGCGCAGACCATCGCGCCCGCCTTCGTCTACCGCGTGCAGGACGTCGCGCGGCTGCGCCGCAACATCGTCCGGCTGATCGCGATGACGGCCGGCCTGATGACGGCCGGCGCGCTCGTGCTCGACGCCGCCGCCCCGCTGATCGTCGGCAAGGTGTTCGGCCGCGGCTACGAGGCGTCGGTCGACATCTTCCGCTGGGCCGTGTGGCTGTCCGTGCCGGCCGGCATCGAGGCGATAGGCAATCTTATCGTTCTCAAATATCAAGCAAAATTCGTGTTGCTCACGAAATGGCTGCTCGCGCTGGCGATCGCCGCGCTCGTGAACCTGTTCGCGATCCCGCGGCTCGGCCTGTACGGCGCGCTCGTCGGGCTGGCGGCCGGCTACCTGGCTGCTGCCGCCGTCAACTTTTATTACATCCGTTTCAAGCTGCGAACATGACGCCCTCCGATAGCCCGCCCCCGCTCGACGACGTGGCCGTGCTGATGCCGGCCTACAACGGGCACGACGACGTCGTCCGGACCCTCGCGTCGTTTCGCGAGGATGCGCGCGTGCACGTGCTGATCGTCGACGACGGCAGCACGCCGCCGATCGTCGCGCCCGACCTGCCGGGCCTCGCGATCGACGTGCTGCGCATGCCGCAAAACGGCGGCATCGAACGCGCGCTGGCGGCCGGCATCGACGCGCTCGCCGCGCGCGGCTTCCGCTACGCGGCCCGCATCGACGCGGGCGATCTCGCCGCGCCGCGGCGCCTCGCGAAAGAGCGCGCGTATCTCGGCGCCCACCCGCGCGTCGCCTGCGTCGGCATGTGGACGCAGGTCGTGTCGCGCGCCGGCGAGCCGCGCTTCATGCTCACGCCGCCCACCGATCCGCGCACGCTGCGCCGCACGCGCTTCCTGCGCTCCCCGCTCGTGCATCCGTCGGTCATGTTGCGCATCGACGCCGTGCGCGAAGTGGGCAACTATCGGGCCAAGTACCGCGCGGCCGAGGATCTCGATCTTTTTTTACGGTTAATGCAACGCTACGATTGCGCGAACCTGCCGGAACTCGGCCTGTACTACGAGCTTAACGAGGGCGGGATCAGCGCGACCAAGCGCCGGCGCCAACTGGTGTCGACGCTCACGCTGCTGCTGCGCCACTTCAACGCGCTGAACCCGTACGACTGGGCCGGCCTCGCCAAGAACCTGCTGCACTTCGTGACGCCGTACCGTACGCTGCAGCGCATCAAGCAGACGCTGTTCGCCGCGCGGCCGTCCGCCTGACGCGCATCCGGCCCGTTCGGCAATTTCGACGCTTTATTTTTTCTTTTTTTCATGTCCGCCACCTCTCCGCTGCGCATCGCGCTCGTCTGCAACACGGCCTGGGCGATCCATACGTATCGCCACGGGCTGATCCGTGCGCTCGTCGCGCGCGGCGCCGAGGTCATCGTGATCGCGCCGCACGACCGCACGGTGCCGTTGCTCGAACAGATGGGCTGCCGCTACGTCGCGCTCGCGGTCGCGTCGAAAGGCACGAGCCCGCGCGAGGATCTCGGCACGCTCGCCGCGCTCGCGCGCCACTACCGCGCGCTGCGGCCCGACCTCGTGTTCCATTACACGATCAAGCCGAACATCTACGGCTCGGTGGCCGCTTGGCTCGCACGCGTGCCGTCGATCGCGGTGACGACGGGCCTCGGCTACGTGTTCATCCAGAAGAGCCGCGCGGCGAGCATCGCGAAGCGCCTGTACCGGTTCGCGTTCCGCTTTCCGCGCGAGGTGTGGTTCCTGAACCGCGACGATCTCGCGACTTTCACCGACGAGCGCTTGCTCGCGCATCCCGAGCGCGCGCGGCTGCTGCACGGCGAAGGCGTCGATCTCGACCAGTTCTCGCCCGTGCCGCTGCCGGGCGGCGACGCGCCCGTCTTCATCCTGATCGGCCGGCTGCTGTGGGACAAGGGCGTGCGTGAATACGTGGAAGCCGCGCGTGTCGTGCGCGAGCGCTTTCCGAACGCGCGCTTCCAGTTGCTCGGGCCGCTCGGCGTCGACAATCCAAGCGCGATCGGTCGCGCGGACGTCGACGCGTGGGTCGGCGAAGGCATCGTCGAGTATCTCGGCGAAGCGCACGACGTGCGCCCGCACATCGCGGCGGCCGACTGTGTCGTGCTGCCGTCGTACCGCGAAGGCGTGCCGCGCACCTTGATGGAAGCATCGGCGATGGGCCGGCCGATCGTCGCGACCGACGTGCCGGGCTGCCGCGACGTCGTCGCCGACGGCGAAACGGGGTTCCTGTGCCGCGTGCGCGACAGCGGAAGCCTCGCGGAACAATTGATTCGCATGATCGCGCTCGGGCCGCAAGGCCGCGCGGCGATGGGCGCACGCGGCCGACACAAGGTCGCGGCGGAATTCGACGAACAACAGGTCGTCGAACGCTACAGGGAGACCATCCATTCGTTGACCGGATTCACCCTCTGAAGGAGCGCATCAGCAATGACCGCTAAAGGCACCATCCTCGTTACCGGCGGCGCGGGCTATATCGGCTCGCATACGGCCGTCGAGCTGCTCGACAACGGCTACGACGTCGTGATCGTCGACAACCTCGTGAACAGCAAGGCTGAATCGGTGCGGCGCATCGAGCGGATCACGGGCAAGACGCCCGCGTTCCACCAGGTCGACGTGTGCGACGAAGCCGCGCTCGCGAAGGTATTTGACGCGCACCCGATCACCGGCACGATTCACTTCGCGGCGCTCAAGGCCGTCGGCGAATCGGTCGCGAAGCCGCTCGAGTACTACCAGAACAACATCGGCGGCCTGCTCGCCGTGCTCAAGGTCATGCGCGAGCGCAACGTCCGGCAGTTCGTGTTCAGCTCGTCGGCGACCGTGTACGGCGTGCCCGAGCGCTCGCCGATCGACGAATCGTTCCCGCTGTCCGCGACGAACCCGTACGGCCAGTCGAAGCTGATCGCCGAGCAGATCCTGCGTGATCTCGAGGTGTCCGATCCGTCGTGGCGCATCGCGACGCTGCGCTACTTCAACCCGGTCGGCGCGCACGCGAGCGGGCTGATCGGCGAGGATCCGGCCGGCATCCCGAACAACCTGATGCCGTACGTCGCGCAGGTCGCGGTCGGCAAGCTGGAAAAGCTGCGCGTGTTCGGCTCCGACTACCCGACGCCGGACGGCACCGGTGTGCGCGACTACATCCACGTCGTCGATCTCGCGAAGGGGCACATCGCCGCGCTCGACGCGCTGGCCACGCGCGACGCGAGCTTCGTCGTGAACCTCGGCACCGGCCAGGGCTACAGCGTGCTGGAAGTCGTACGTGCGTTCGAGAAGGCGTCGGGCCGCCCGGTGCCGTACGAACTCGTCGCGCGCCGCCCGGGCGACATCGCCGAGTGCTATGCGAACCCGCAGGCCGCGGCCGACATCATCGGCTGGCGTGCGACGCTCGGCATCGAGGAAATGTGCGCCGACCACTGGCGATGGCAGGAGGGGAACCCGCGCGGTTTTGTATAATCCGCTGTCCATTTTTCGAGCGATCCCATGCTCAGCTTCGCGTCCGGCTTTATCGTCTCCTTGCTCGTCACGCTGTTCATCGTGCGCTACGCGCACCTTCACGAGAAATTCTCGATCGACAGCGACCTGGCCGGCGTGCAGAAATTCCACGTGCGGCCCGTGCCGCGAGTGGGGGGCATCGGGATCCTCGCCGGGGTCGTGATTGCCGCACTTGTCGTGTCGCGACGCTACCCGACGATCGCCGGCAGCATTCTCGGGATCGTCGCCTGCGGGCTGCCGGCGTTCCTGTCCGGCCTCGTCGAGGACCTGACCAAGCGCGTGTCGCCCCGCGCGCGGCTGCTGTGCACGATGGGCGCGGCCGCGCTGGCGTTCTGGCTGCTCGGTATCGCGGTCAAGCGCATCAGCGTGCCGCCGCTCGATTTCCTGCTCGGCTACGTGGCCATCTCGGCGTTCATCACCGTGCTCGCGGTCGCGGCGCTCGCGAACGCGATCAACATCATCGACGGCTTCAACGGGCTCGCGTCGATGGTCAGCTTCATGATGTTCGCGTCGCTCGCGTATGTCGCGTTCCACGTCAACGACCCGGTCGTGATGTCCGCGTCGATCATCATGATGGGCGCCGTGCTCGGCTTCTTCCTGTGGAATTTCCCGGCCGGGCTGATCTTTCTCGGCGACGGCGGCGCGTATTTCATCGGCTTCATGCTCGCGGAGCTCGCGATCATGCTCGTGATGCGCAACCGCGAGGTGTCCGCGTGGTATCCGGTGCTGCTGTTCATGTATCCGATCTTCGAGACCTGCTTCTCGATCTACCGGAAGAAGTTCATCCGCGGGATGTCGCCGGGAATTCCGGACGGCGTGCATCTGCATATGCTCGTGTACAAGCGGCTGATGCGGTGGGCCGTGGGGACGAAGCATGCGCACGATCTGACGCGGCGGAATTCGCTTACGTCACCTTATCTGTGGCTGCTGTGCCTCGTCGCGGTGATTCCGGCGACGCTGTTCTGGCGGCATACCGTGCATCTGTTCGTTTTTGTTGTGGTGTTCGCGCTGACTTATGTGTGGCTTTATCTCAGCATCGTCAGGTTCAGGGCGCCGCGGTGGATGGTGGTGAGGAAGGCAAGGCGGGGCATTGAGGGGCGTCGGTAGCCGGCTCGCACGGCCCGTCGATGCCGACGGACCATCACTACGCAACCGCGAAAACTAGGCGCCCGCAGTGTTCGTGCTCCAGTTCGGCCGTCGCGTATAGATCACGACGTTGCCGTCGTCTTGAACGTAAGTGACCGCGCCTGGATTGCCGCCGGTGCGGGAATTCCAGAGCGGCGCACCCGCCGCACTGTAGACGACCAGGTTGCCATCCCCCTGCATCACCGCAAAGGCGCCCGAATAACCGAATGTACCCGAATTCCATACCGGCGCGCCGTGGCGGAGCAGCACCAGATTCCCGTCTCCTTGCATCACGAGTACGTTCGCCCCGTTGCCGGACGTAAGACTCTGGCCGCTACTGAGGACGACACCGCCATTCCAGACAGCGGGGCCGGCCGACGAGACCACATAACTCGGCGTATCGGTCGCGGTAGCAAATACCGGCACGAACAACCGGTAGATCACCATGTTGCCGTCATCCTGTACGGCAAGATATTGCTCGCCGGACTGGCCGTAGGTCGCCGAATACCATAGCGGCGTGCCATTCGCACTGTAGACCACGAAGTTGCCATCGGTCTGGAAGACAGCATACGCCCCGGGGTTTCCATACGTCCGGGTGTTCCATACCGCAGCACCATTCGTCGTGTTGTAAAGCACAAGGTTCCCGTCATCCTGCATCAGGAGCTCATGGTTCCCGGACGCGGAATACACGGCCTGCCGTGGCTTCAGCATCGTCCCTTCGTTGATTCCGCCGCTGTAGACGGCGGGTGCCGTATTGCATACCGACGAATACAGCATGCTGACGTTCGGCGTGCCCCAGCCGGTCACGAAGTCCCATCCCGCACCTGCACTGTATGCACCGTTCGACCCGTAGGTGATATCGCGAAATGCCGATGGCATCGTGACCGGAGCGTTGTACAGCGCGGGTGCAGCAAAACCGAGATTCGTCGCGCAGGCACCCGACAGCATGCGCGCCCAGGTCGCAGCAAACAGCGGCGCGGACAGGCTCGTCCCGCCCACTATCTCGAGTTGCCCGCCCACGACGACTGCTTCGCCGCTGTTCGGATCGGCGTCGAACGCGATGTCCGGCATGCCCCGAAAAGCGCGCCCCTTGAGCGCCGGAACATTCGACTGCCACGACGGGATCGGCTCGATGCCACTGATGCCGCCCCCACTGGAATCCCAGGCCGTCTCGCCTGCGTAGCTGCCGTTCCCGTTCGTATAGAGCGTCGTGCCGCCGACAGCCACCACGTACGGTGACGTCGCGGGGTATTGCACCGATGTGCCAGAGCAGCCGTACGCCACGCTTCCTGAATCGCCGGAACTGACCGAAAAAGTCTGCCCCTGCGCGACGGCGAGCTGGAACAGCGTGTCGATGACCGCCGTCGGCGCCCAGTTCTCGCAACCGCCGATCGACATGTTGATGACCCGGGCGGTGTTGTCGGTCACGGCGCGATTGATTGCAAGCGCCATATCGCTCCACGCAAACGACCGCGCAACGTAGAAATTGAGTTGCTTGAGGCCGCCGGACATCCCGACGATGGTCTGGCTATCGAGCGACCATTCCATGGTTGCGCTCGTGTCCCCGCTCGACAGTCCGGCATGAATCACGGAAACGGGTACGGCGGGCAGATGGTTATTGCTTTCGAACGTCGCCAGGTCGATGACAGACTGCGTCACGTCTCCTTCGGCGATGATGCCGACCGTGATGTTTGCCGCCGTCGGAGCGCTGCCAGCGGAATAGATGCGGGGAAAATCCGTCGGATTGTGACCCACCGTGACCGCGGAGGTCGTCGGCGATGCGTTGGAAGTCAGCGCAGCGGCGGTATTGGAAGCCCGTACGAAATTCGGGCGCAGGCGAGTCGCGGTATCGAGCCCGAGAACCCCGCGAACGACCCCGCCGATCGCGGCGGGCACGGTCTCCGGGGCCGTGTTGATATGCGTCGTGGTGCCGTCAGCCATCGCGACGGGGACAAGCGTCGTCTGGAACACATTGGATATCACGCCGGCCGGGGCATCGGCTTCGACGATCATGTTGTTGCCGGCGACCTTGATGTTCGCGAAGCCCTTACTTGCCAAGTAAGTCTTCACGGTGGCAACCTGGTCCACAGTAGGGGCGTATTGTGCAGCAATCTGCGCAGAAGTCAGTACGGCCGCGAAACTCGCGCTTCCGGGGAGGCGCGCTTGCTGCAGAAAGCGGTTCAACCCGGCTTCGTCATTCAGCTTGAGCACCAGCACAACATGAACGGGCGCCGCCACGCTCATCGGCGTCGCGCTCACCACGTTGCCCGCGGCTCGCAGCGCCGATAGTTTGCCGGTCTGCGCCGTAGCCACGGCGGAACCCGCGTCGTCGCCGCCGCAGCCTGCAAGCGCGAGCGCCATGAGCGCCGCGCCTATTCCCCTGACAAATTGAGCCGTTTTCATCGGATTGGTATGGACCGTAGGCCTCGTATTTGGCTTTTCGCCTTTTTTCTTTACGGCAATCGCACGGGTACCTTGAGGAAAACATAGGAACGAATCGGTTGGTAGTCAAACGAATACCGCCGCGGGCCGCCCGTGGCTCACCCAAACTGCGGTATTGCCGGTCGTCGTATGGTTTCGCTCAAGGGCGCAGCGAGCGGGAATTCGCTCTCGATCCCGCTCTCAAGAGAACGGGAAGACGAATCTGGTCGCATGCGAGATCGACGATCTCGACCGCCTCACCCATGTCGAGAATGGGATCGGGCCGCTGTGGCAGCCTTCGACGCCGGTGTTGTGGCAGCCACCTCCTTTTGCCGATAAACTGGCACCCCGACATAGCCGTCCGTATGGATCGATAGCACCCGCCGGCCTTCTACTTGTCGCAAGTCATCGTGAAGAAATCGTCTGCCCAAGGCGATTATTGATAGATCATCTCCAATTAGATCGTGTTCGACTATTTCATTACTCCCAGATTTAAAAACGAACCGCGTAACCACGAAAAGCCGCTTGCGATCATGCACGTCCCGAAAACGGCGGGCACATCAGTCATCACCGGCATATCGCAATCCTTGAAAATCAACGACGAAGTTCGAGGAATCGATCGACTACTGCTCGGCACATTTGATCGACTCTCCGAGTTCGATGATGAGGTTGCGCAGACAATCCATCTTGATGAAAGCAAGATGCCCGAATCGAAGCTGATCATGGGTCATTTCTCTTACAGCACTTTGACGAATCGATACCCGCGCGCCCAACTACTGACTTTCCTTCGCGAGCCGTTATCCCGCCTCTTGTCTCATTGGGTGTACTGGCGATGTATGTCGGACGAATATCTTGTGCGTTGGGGAAGTTGGCAAGATTGCATCAAACTCTCGCGCGGCACCCTGAAAGAATTCCTGACGGATCCACGCATTGCGTGTCAAACGGATAATCTGGCCACTCGCATGCTATTGTGGCCGGACGAACGTATCGGGAATGATTCGTTCATCTCCCCGGATCAGGACTCCAGATTACTGAGAAACGCACTGAGTCGACTCGACTCAATTGCTTACAGCGATATTATCGAGAACCCATATTTTCATCAAAATTTGAGTCATTGGTTCAAGACCGAGCTGCCAATGATGCATCTTAATTCGACTGCACGTGTGCCGGAAAATCTGCGCATCCGGCTCGACAAGGAACTCGATAAGGAGACGTTGTCATTGCTGGATGACCGATGCAGGCTCGATGTGAAGCTCTGGTCCCTGCTGGCGATACGGCGATTTCCCAAGGGCGCGAAGATACCGTCGCTCCAGCGACAAATCACCATGAGGGCAATTGCCCGTTACGGGGCACTACTCGCACCGTAACGGCGGATTGCATCGCGTGCTCGATGCATTGCGCCCTTTTATCCAAGAATGGTTTCAAAAATGGCTACGGTCGGCGGGCACGCTTGGTAGTACCCGCGTCCGCTACCCTCGCGCCGCGGACTTCGGCGGGAACAACGCCGATACGGCTTGAAGGGCAGGACTTGCGGCGGTCTGATATTCCGGCACCCAGCGCCGCAGATCGCGCCGCACCTCGTCGTCGCTCAGCACGCGGTTCTGCATCAGCCACGGCAGCAATTCATCGAGCAGATGATCCGGCACTTCCCGTGCGCGCGCTATCCGCAGCTTCGGATGCGGCGTGCGCGTCGTCGTTTCGTCATCCGCGAGCAGCTCCTCGTAAAGCTTCTCGCCCGGCCGCAGACCCGTGAATTCGATCCGGATCTGGCCTTCCGAAAACCCGTACAGGCGGATCAGATCACGTGCGAGATCGACGATCTTGACCGGCTCGCCCATGTCGAGAATGAAGATTTCGCCGCCGTGTCCCATACTCGATGCCTGCAGCACGAGTTGCGATGCTTCCGGGATCGTCATGAAAAATCGCGTGATCTCGGGATGCGTGACCGTCACCGGCCCCCCCTTCGCGATCTGTTGCTGGAACTTCGGAATCACGCTGCCTGCGCTGCCGAGCACGTTGCCGAAGCGCACGGTCTCGAACTGCGTGCCGCCGCTCGTTTGCTGCAGCGCTTGACAGGCCATCTCGGCAAGACGTTTGCTCGCGCCCATCACATTGGTCGGATTGACTGCCTTGTCGGTCGAGATCAGCACGAAATGACGCACCCCGTGACGAATCGCCGCGCGCCCGACGCGATACGTACCGAGCACGTTATTGCGCAGCGCCTGCCACGCGTTGTGCTCCTCCATCAGCGGCACATGCTTGTACGCTGCCGCATGGAACACGATGTGCGGAGCATGGCGCGACATCACTTGGTCGAGCAACAGCGAATCCTTCGCGTCGCCGATGATCGGCACCACCGGCTGGTCGGGGAAACGCTCGCGCAACTCTTCAGCAAGCCTGTACATCGCGTATTCGGACAGGTCGAACGCGACGAGTTGCGCCGGCGCAAAACGAAGAATCTGCCGGCATAGTTCCGATCCGATCGAGCCGCCCGCGCCCGTCACCATCACGACGCGACCGCGCAGCAGCGCCTCGACGTGCGGCGTATCGATTGTCACCGCGTCACGACCGAGCAGATCCTCGAGGTCGATATTGCGGACCTGCGACAGGAACCCCTGCCCCGGCATCAATGCGGTCAGCGACGGCAGCACCATCGCTTTCACACCGGCGCGCACGCACAGCGTCGCCACCCTGCGCTGCGTTTCGACCGATGCCGACGGAATCGCGATGATCGCGTATTCGACCTTCAGCGCGTCTGTCCAGTGCTTCAGGTCGTTGAACGAGCCGAGCACCTTGTAGCCGTAGATCTCGCGCCCCTGCTTGGTGACGTCGTCGTCGAGCAAGCCGACCAGACGCCATTCGCCCGAACGCGACAGCTCGCGCGCGAGGCTCGCGCCGGCCGTGCCGGCGCCGAGCACCAACACGGGCTTGCCCTGCCCGACCAGCCCGCCGTACAGGTAGAACTCCTTCGTCGCGCGATACAGCGCGCGCGCCCCGCCCATCGCAAGAAACAGCATCAGCGGCGACACGAGCAGCACCGAGCGCGGGATGATCGGCGATGGCTGGAACATCACGGCGCCGATCATCACGATCACGCCACCGCCGACGACTGCCTTCGAAATGCGCATCAGGTCGGGCAGGCTCGCAAATACCCACAGCCCGCGGTACAGGCCGAACAGGTGGAACATCAGCGCGTAGACCGGCAGCACCCAGACGAGGGCCATCAGCGCGCCGCTCAGGAAATCAGACGGAACGCTGCCGTTGAAACGGATGAGATAAGCGAACAACCACGACGCGACAACGGCCGTCAGGTCGAACAGGAAAGCACTCAGTGACAGCCACGATGCTTTGGATCGCAACATCGGCGGGAAACCTCACGAATTGTTTTCGGCGGCCGCCTGAAACCGGCGCCAGCGCATGTCGATCGACCATCCCATGCATGCCAGGATGGCGTACCACGCGAAGAATGACAGCCATTGCTGCCATTCCGGGCGGCCCTTTGCCCACACGGCGACGATTATGCCTGCGAGCATGATGAGGTACCAATAAAGAGCGGTCCGTCCGTGACCTACGCCCGATCGGACCATCCTTTGATAATAGTGCTCCCGGTGCGCTTGCCAGAACTTTTCGCCGCGTAACAGACGTCTCAAAAGTGTTACAGACGCGTCCGCAATAAAGGGCGCGAACACCAGGGCCGGAAACCAGATCGGCCAGACGTCCGTACGCCAGCCCCAATAGCCGAGCGCCCCGGCCAGGAAACCGAGCGGAATTGAACCTGCATCGCCGAGAAACAGCCTGGCCGGATGGAAGTTGAGTAGCAGGAAGCCGAACGCCGCGCCGGCCACCGCCGCCCCGGTCAAGGCGAGATCGGGGGACGGATGCGCGCCCGTCAACGCCGCGACCGCGTACGCGCCAAAGCCGAACAGCGCCATACCTCCCGCGAGGCCATCTGCGCCGTCCATGAAGTTGTACAGGTTCGTGAGCCAAACCATCACGAAGCCGACGCCGACGAGCAGCCACCACGGCGCATCGGCCGGGTAGACAGCGATCAGCGCGACGACGGACGCCAGGTGCACCGAGAACCGCACGCGGGCCGGTAGCCCGCGCCGATCGTCGATCTGCGACATCGCGGCAAGCGCGGCGGCGGCGACCGCGATCAGCCACAGGTGCGGCGCCAGCGCCAGCAGCGCGACGATGCAAACCGGCACGATGCCCCACCCGCCGACACGCGGAGTCGGCAGCGTATGGAGTGAACGATCGTTCGGGATGTCGGTGGCAAGACGCCACGCGAGGCCGGTCGCGAGCAGCACGCGCAAGATGGCCGTCGATGCGATGGCGGCGGCCAGCGCCACCGCAACGGGCCACGTGAATATCGGGAAAGGCATGTCGACTATCGTTGTGTATCGCGCGAACGATACCATGCGGCGGTCGCTTCGAGGCCCTGCCGGGTCGTGTAAGGCGGTTGCCAACCGAGCACGCGCTTGATCCGGCCCGTATCGAGTTGCAGGCTGCCGGTCAAGCGGTCGATCGCCGCGCTACGGCCGGTCACCTTGCCGAGCGCACGGAGCAACGCGGCCGGAACCGGCAGAAGCCGCGCCGGCTTGCCAAGGGCGTCGCCGACCAGACGCAGCAGGCCCGTGACGGACGGTGCGTCGTCATCGGCAACGTGGAAGCATTCACCGGCCGCGTGCGGGTTCGTCGCGCATTGCAGCATTGCATCGGCGAGATTGTCGACGTAGACGATGCTGCGGCGCGAGGAGACGGAACCGAGCGGCAGCGGCATCCCGCGCGCCACCGCATCCATCATTCGCAGAAAATTGGCACGGACGGACGGGCCGTAGACGAGCGGCGGCCGCACGACGACGACATCGAGCCCGGCCGATGCGCCGAACCGCGCGAGTTGCTGTTCCGCACGCAGCTTCGAGCGGCCGTATGCGTCCTGTGGGTTGGGGCGCACGCTTTCAGACAGCGGTGCGCCGCCGTCGCTTTCGCCCACCGCCTTGATGCTGCTCGCGTACACGATCCGACGCACGCCATGCTTGCGCGCGGCCTCGGCGAGACGCAGCGTGCCCGTGACGTTGGTCGCGTCGAATGCGGCGTCGGGATCGGGCGACTCGTCGCGCATGACGTGGACACGTGCGGCGAGGTGGATCACGCAATCGGCGGTCAGGTCGGCCGGCCATTCTTCGGCGAGGCCATCGAAATCGGCGCCGCCATGCACCCACTCGCGTACGCCGTCGACGCATCCGCCCGGCCGCCGCACGAGTGCCGTGACAGCGTGCCCGGCGTCCAGCGCGAGACGGCAAACTGCGCGGCCCACGAAGCCGTTCGCGCCGGTGACAACGAGATGCGTCATGATCGCCTCCGACTCAGCCGGCGGACATCGCTACATAACCGCCTGATGCCACTGCCGATGACCACGCACGAAATCGGAGCGTCAAGCGCGCGCGTCACGACGCCACGCGCTACATCGCAGGTGGGACCGCTTGTGCCCAGCGGGCGCACGCATACGGGAAGGGGGCCAACGAAGAACACGGATGGCTCTCGAAAACGAGGAGGATATCGATCGTGGACACCGTCATCGATTCGCACCACCGCGCACCCGCCCGCGGCAGGGCCGATACGAATCGATGCGCGGCCTCTGAATCGGACATAAATGCTGCACCGCTGATGTGACCGGGGTCGCCCCGCCCCGGACACGGCCTCATGAAAGAAGACCGCCGTCGCCGGCATCGGGGGTTCAATCGGACGCGTGCCAAATTGTAACCGTGCCGGCTCGCGGCCTCCAAGCCGGGCGCCTCGAATAGCCGGGCCGACGGCGCTCGAACCGCTACTTGCAACCGAGCCGTACGCGTATGGGCCGCGACGGGCACGACAGCGATCAAGCCAGCAACGCATTCACCTTTTCGACGAGCGGCGCAATCATTCGCTCCCACCCATGCTCACGTTCGACGAAGGTGCGCGCTCGCGCCGCCATCTCTACCGACGCGGCCTCGTCGGCGACGAGTTGTTCGATGCAATCGACAAATTCCTCCGGCGTATCGGCGATCAACAGTTCCCGCCCCCCTTCAGCACCCAAGCCCTCATGGCCCAGCGACGTGGTAACGACGGGTAGCCCGAGCGCCATGTACTCGAGAATCTTGTTCTGCACTCCCGCGCCGATGCGCATCGGACATACGCCGATTGCGCCGTCTGACGCAGCTTGCGCAACCGACTCGACCCGGCCGGTCACTTCGACGCCGTCGTACGCGCGAAATCGTTCGGCGAGTGCAGGTACGATCGACCCCACGATCCGAAAACGATAGTCGGCACGCTGGCGCAGCAACGGCAACACGGCCCCGGCGAAAAAGTGACACATATCCTGGTTCTGGACCGTGCGCATGTCGCCGATGAAAATCACGACGCGGCTCGCCATGCTGCGCGGCGTGTACGGCAGGCCCGACAGGTCAACACCGTTCGAGCACACCATCACGTTCTTGCCCGACGCGCCGGGAAACAGGTAGTCGCGATCGGTTCTGGAAACCAGCACCGAGAGATCGAAGTCGTCGACGATCGTTCGCTCGTAGTCGAGCAGGCGCTTTGCCTCGATACCGAACACGCGCGACTTCAGCCCTCGTGCGTTCTTCAACTGCTTCACACGACTGTAGTTGAGCGAGATCGCGTCGGTCATTTCGAGGATGCGCGGCTTGTCCGACTTGCGTACATATTCGGCACAGCGCACGAGATGCACGAATACGCCATCATGCGACGGCAGCAATCTCGCCACCGCCGCCGCAAATGCACGGCTGCGGTAGTACGCGACCTGCAACGGCGTGCGGGTCGGCAACGCGAGCAGCGTATTGAGGTACGACAGCCGGCGAGGCAGGAAGACCCGTTCGACGCGGTCGAACACGCCGTCGTCCGGCAACACGGCATGCATTTCTTCGTCGGTCTCGCACATGCTCAGCAGCGTCAGCGAGTAATGGCGGGACAGCACGCGACAGAGATGGTAGATCCGCAGCTTGTCGCCGCCGATCACCGGATACGGAAACCGCGGCGTCAGCACCAGCAGTTTCTTCTTGTTCTGACTCATGACAGGCGGGCCCAGAAATCCTGAATCGATGGACGAACGGCAGACGCCGAATAGGTGCGCGCGCGGTCCATGCCGGCACCGACCGCCACGTCGAATCGCGTACTGTCGCCCCATACGTGGCGGATCTGTTCGGCCATGTCCTCGACCGAATAAGGATCGAACTGCAGGCCGCACTCGCCGACGATCTCGGGCATCGACGTCGTGTTGCTGCATGCGACCGGTGTACCGGACGCCATCGCTTCCAGCAATGGAATCCCGAACCCTTCGAACAACGACGCAAAGACGAACGCGCGGGCGTGGCGGTACTGCTGCCGCAGATCCTCTCGCGACACGTAGCCCAGCAGTTCGACGACGCCCCCCAGCCCAAGCGCATTCGCTCGCCCGAGAAAGTGCGCGTGATGGTCGGATTTGATCCCCGCGATCCTGAGCCGTGCGTCATCGCCCAGTGCGGGCCTCGCCATCGCGAAAGCCTGCAGCAAACGGTCAACGTTCTTGCTGGGCACTTCTCCCGCTACCGTGAACAGATACGGCTGGCGGGCAGGCCGACTGACCGGCGGCGCGAACCAGTCGTCCGAAATCGTGCACGGAATGACAGGGACGTCCGCCTCGCGCAACCCGAACCGCTCCATCAACTCTCGCTGTGTGAAGCGTGAGATGGTGAGCACGGCGTCGGCCCGGCGAACGAGCCGAGGCACCACTTGACGACGGTAAACCCGCCCAACGGTCTGATACAACGATCGCGCCGGCGGCAGCACATGCCACGGCTTCATGTAGATCAGGTCATGGACGACCGCGATCACCCGCGTGCTGCCCGTGGACCGCAGCGGCCCCGTGTTATACGGGCATAGCAGATAGTCGAGCTTCTGCTCACGGCACAAGCGCGGCAACTCGACCTGCTCCCACCACGGGAAGAAACCGTGACCGTCACTGACGAACGGCCACTCGTCGGCACTCACGCCGCTCGGCGCCAGACCCAGCACCGACGCGCTGACCGGTTCCACCAGTTGCCGGGCGAATCGCCCCATGCCGCGGTAGTTGCCTACCATCCAGGTGATATCCACCCCCAACTTCACGTGCTGCTCCTCATCCGGGCCGACTCGCAAGCGACGCGAACGCGGCCACCGAACGCGGGGAATCGTACAATCCGGCCGACCGACATCGATACCTCGTTGCACCCCGCCCGTTCGACAAACTGCCGACGTGCACCTGCCGAGACGGCGTACGCACCACGCGAAACCGACGCGACCATACCGAAACCGACGCTCACCCACGCCCCGCTTCGAACATCCAGCGCAACGTACTCTCCAGCGGAATGTCGTCGAGCTGCCCGATAGCGGCCTGCAACCGCGCACCGTTGCCCTGCAATCGGCGCACTTCGTTCGCACGTACGAACGCGGGGTTGACCTGGACGTCGATCGTGTAGCCGGCGATCTGCTCCATCATCGCGATCACCGCCTTCAGCGACACCGCCCGGCCCGAACAAACGTTGAACACGCCGCCAGCCGGCGCTTGTTCCAGAAGACGCCGATAGGCATCCACCACGCGCCGCACGTCGGAAAAATCTCGCTCGACATCGATATTGCCGAGTTCGATCACACGCTCGCCGCGCTGGAAATGGCCGACTATCTTCGGCAGCAGAAACTGCGGCGACTGCCCGACGCCCGTGTAGTTGAACGGACGCGCAACGACGATCGGCAGCTTGTCCTGCCACAGGCGCGCCAGGTATTCCATCGCCAGTTTGCTGACCGCGTAATCGTTCGCGGGATTCGGCTCGACGGATTCGTCAATGACCTCGACCGCCGCGTTGCCATAGATATTGGCGCTGCTCGCCAGCAGAATTGCTCGCGGACGATTTGCCAGACTCGCGAGCGCCTCCAGCAAATTCCGCGAGCCGACCACATTGGTGCGATAGATCGCGTCCGCATCACCGTGCGCGACGAATGACACCGCAGCGAGATGCGCGACCACGTCCGGCTGCACGTCCGCGACGACCTTTGCCAGCGCCGCCCGGTCGCACAGATCGACCCGGTACATGCCGGCTCCGGTCACCTCGGAGCCGTGCGTCGTGCCGAACACGCGATAGCCGGCCGCCTGCAACGACTTCGCGAGATAGTCGCCGGTGAAGCCGCCGAGCCCCGTCACCAGGGCGCGCGGCGTATCAGAACGAGAAGCCGCGTTCATTTCGGCGCAAATCTGCTTGAACCATCATCGCACACAGCTCCTCGAGCGTCGTCTTCGGCTCCCAGCCCAAGTTCTGCTTCGCCTTCTCGGGATTCCCGATCAACAGATCGACTTCGGCCGGCCGATGGAACTTCGGATTCACGCGAACCAGCGTCTTGCCGGTGGCGACATCAATACCGACTTCCTGATCGTCACTGCCCTTGAATTCGAGGTCGACACCCGTCGCCTTGAACGCCATGCTCACGAAATCGCGCACGGTCTCGGTACGGTTCGTGGCCAGCACGTACGTGTCCGGTTCGTCGGCCTGCAGCATGCGCCACATACCCTCGACATACTCCTTCGCGAAGCCCCAGTCGCGCTTCGCATCCATGTTGCCCAGTTCGAGTACGTCGAGCTGGCCGAGCTTGATCTTCGCGACGGAGTCGGTGATCTTGCGCGTGACGAATTCGCGGCCGCGCAGCGGCGATTCGTGGTTGAACAGGATCCCGCTGCAACCGAAGATGTCGTAGCTCTCGCGATAGTTCACCGTGATCCAGTGCGCGTACAGCTTCGCCACGCCATACGGGCTGCGCGGATAGAACGGCGTCGATTCGATCTGCGGAATCGCCTGCACCTTGCCGAACATCTCGGACGTGCTCGCTTGGTAGAAGCGGATCTTCGGATTGACGATGCGAATCGCCTCGAGCAGGTTCAGCGGCCCGATGCCGGTAATCTCGGCAGTCGTGACCGGCTGGTCGAAGGACACGCCGACGAAGCTCTGCGCGGCGAGGTTGTACACCTCCGTTGCCCCGGTCGTCTGAAGCAGGCGAATGCTCGCCGACAGATCGGTCAGGTCGTATTCGACCAGATGCAGGTTCGGATGCTTGGCAATGCCGAGCTCCTCGATGCGCCAGAAGTTCACCGAGCTGGTGCGGCGGTAGGTGCCGTAGACCGTGTAGCCCTTATCAAGCAGCAACTCGGCCAGATAAGCACCGTCTTGTCCCGTGATGCCAGTGATGATGGAAGTTTTCTTAGACATAATGATCCTACTTTAAGAATACGCTTCATCGCGCATGAGAATTTTTGCCAATTGGCGAGCACTCTGCGCCCAGGTCAGGAACGGCATACCGCGAGATGAAGGCTCCTGCTGCTGCGCTCGGAGCACCAGCCATGCCTCGATCTCGGTCGCCAGCTCACGCCCGTCTTGCGCGGAAAAATAGAATGCATGCTCGCCAGCCACTTCGCGAAACACCGGCAGATCGCGCGCGATGATCGCCAATCCATGTTGCGCGGCTTCGATCAGCGGCAAACCAAAGCCTTCACCATAGGACGCCGCAATCAGACACGAACTTGCCCCATAGATTTTCTCCAAATAGACGTCCGAGGCATTTTCCAGCCAGAACAAGTGGCGCCCCTGCTCCGTGTGCGCCCGCAGGCGGGCGACCAGGTCCTCCACCATCCAGCCCTGTCGCCCCACGACGACCAGATTGACGTTCTGATTGTCGCGCCACAGCTGCTCGAACGCATCAAGTACCTGAGCATGCCCCTTGCGGGGTTCCAGCGTCCCCACCATCAGGAACGTCGGGGCATTACGCAGGTGTTGAAGCATCTTGCTTCCGTCCCGCGGGATTTCCGAAGACGTCGCGAAATTTTCGATATCCGCCCCGAGATGGAACCAGTCGATCTCGAACGAGCGTGCGCGGTCCGGAGCGTGCGTTGCGAGCCATGACGACAAATCCGCCGCCACAGCCTGCGAAATGCACAACGCGCCATCGTTCTCCGCCACGACATCGAGCCATCCCGTAAACCCATCGGCCGCGCCAGGAACGAAGTACTGAGGGAGCAGCACGCAGAGCAGATCGTAGACGACAAACTTGACCTGCACACCCTGCAATCGCATGGTTTGATAAAACGCCCGCTGCGCTGGCACGACCCGCGGTTGCAGATCCAGACCGACGAATACGTCTCCTGCCGCATAGTCGATCGGCTCGTCCTGCAGCCAGCCGTCGTCGAACCCCATCAACCTCATCGTGAACTCACGCGCATAGCGATAGGAGTCCTTGGTCGTGGCGTACACCGGTTCCACCCGGAAGCCGTCGGGCGGAGAATCCAGCCATTCCTTCAGCAGATTGCGCACCACACGCTGGATCCCGCTTCTGGCGTCCACCTGCACGAGCTCGGAGATGTCGACCAACAATTGCCGCTTGTTGTTGCGCGGAACAAAGCTCCTCGCCGCGCTCAGCGCCCACGTGCGCAACTGGTCATCGCTGGCTTGACCGGCGCGAAGCGCGATTGCGCGAGACAATACGACCGGATTCGCATTCGCTTGGAGATAGAACCGCTCGACAGCGTCGCGATACTGTTGTGCACAAACGTCGGGCGCATGGGCGTTGACGATGATGTCCCGCGCGCGCGCGCCTATCCGTTGCCGGCGTGCCGGATCCGAGCGCAGCGTTTCCAGCGCCTCGACCAGTTGCTCGTCGGAAAACTCGTCGGGCAACATCCATACCGCCTCGCGATCCAGGTCTGCCATGCTTCCGTTGGCATTGACGATCGTCGCCTTGCCGTAATTCATGCAGTCCAGCACCGTCCCGGACGTCTCGCCGCGAGACAGCGTACGCAACTGCACGCCGACATCGACTGCCGCCAGATACCGCCGGAACATCTGCGCATCGGCCCAACCGGTGACGCGGACCCGATCTCCCATTTGCCGAATGGTGCGCGCGAGTTTCTCGCCATACTCGGTCGGCTGATTTTCCCCGACGAATATCAGATGACAGGCCCTATCGCGCGCGAGGGTCGATCGGCCCCACGCATCAAGCAGCCGGTGATTCAACTTGGACGGCCCGAGGCCGCCGAACGCGCACACCACGAAATCGTCCTTGCCGATCCCCAGCGCGTCGCGGGCATCCTCGCCATGCGACGCGATACGCGCATCGCGCATGTGAGGAATGACGGTCCAGTCTGCCACGTCCCCGCCGTACCAGCGACGGGCGAGCCGCAGTGAATTGGGAGAATGGACGATCACGCCGAGGCTCTTCTGGACCACGCCCAAGCTGCACGGGTACTCCCAGACAGCGTCCGCAATATCCGCGCTCAGATGTCGTGCCCGCAGGCCGACGTACCCGTGCGCGTCATACAGTGCCTTGGACCAAGCGTCGGAACGGTTCCCGTGAATGGCCATGTGCGCAAGCACGCCCGAGAGAAAGAAATCGTGCAGAACAACGACTCCCGGCACGGCTTCCAGCAGCGAAAACATGTACTCGTGGAATGACGAGTTGCCGAAATGATAGAGCACCCGATCGTACGAAGCCGCATGTTTGCGCAGCCACGCCGGCGTTTTGACCGAGACGGGCGCGAACTGGTCGAGCCGTATTTCCCGCGCTGCCTGCGCATCGACGATGACGTCGATATCGTAAAAGCGCGCCAGTTCCGGCAGCAATTCGGCGCTGTAGTCGGCGATCCCGGTGCGGGCCGGCGGCATCGGCGACACGTAGGCCAGTTTGGGCCGTTTCGACTGGACTTCCGGCTCGCGCGTTTCGGCGAGCCAAGCCCGACGCCGCCGCTCGATTGCATCGAGCGCACACCGCCCGCTGCGATCCCACGAGAACTTGCCCGCCTGACGCATCCCGTGTTCGATCAGTGCCTGACGATAACCCTCGTCCGTCAGGCCACGCTGCATGTGCTGCGCAATCGCGTCGTCGGATTTGGGATCGAACAGCGCCTCCTCCCAGCCAATCACCTCGGGAACGCTCGACGTATTCGCGCCGATGACGGGCGCGCCGCAACGCATCGCCTCCAGCACCGGCAAACCGAAACCTTCATGCCACGAAGGAAAGACGAACAAGCGGCACAGATTGTAGAGCGACAGCAAATCCTCGTCCGGCACAAAGCCCGTGCATACGACATCAGCCGCGTCCAGGCCGACTTGCCGGGCCAGGCGCGTCAATGCATCACGGCTAGCCGGTTGAATCGAACAAACGATCGCCAACTGGTGCGACTTCCTCAACTCGGACGGCAGCAATGCGAACGCGCGGATCATGCCTTCGACGTTCTTGCGGTGATCGATACCCCCCGTATAGAGCACGAACGGTTTCGTCAGCCCGTATTTGCTTCGCAACGCAGTTTCGCGCTCGGCAGAAATCTGCTCGGGACGGAACCATGCGTCGACATCGGCGGACATGTTGACCGACCACTCGGGCGAGAAATTCAGATGTTCGATCCCTTCCGAGCGAGACGATTCGGAAATGGCCAACCACAAATCCGCGCGTCGAAGATGTTCGATTTTCTCGAGGTACCAATCCTTGAAAAGAGGATTCTCCAGATAAGGCTTGGCATAGAGGTATGGAATCAGGTCGTACAGCGTGACGGCGACCGGGACGTTGGTCTGAAGCGCGTGAATGCTGGTGATCGAATCATCGCCGAAGCCTTCGAAAAAGCTGGCGATATAAATGAAGTCAGGCTTCAGGCTCGTCAGAAAGGCTTCATAGGTCAATTCGCTGGCGTGGCGACGCCAGCCATTGGCTTTATCCGCATGCGCGACGGGCGCTGCTGCATACCAGACGTGAATGTTCTCCGCCGGGAGCAATGCCTCGAACTGCTCGCGCAGGACCCGCGCGGACTCCTCGAACGCGCCATTCAGTGCAAGTACGATTTCGTGGTCGCCGCGATTCCGGATCATCGCCTTGACGATGGACTCGGTGTAACGACCCACGCCGCGATTGCGCGAATTGAGGCTTTGCGCCCCTTGCATGTCAACAACGATACGCATTATTCAGTATCCCCATGGTCCGGCGCGAACGCTGACTTGAGCGCCATGTACGCTTCGCGCGCGCGGGGTGTCAAACCGTCATCATCGATCGGCTTTCTCTGCATCGATTGCGCAGGCGCCCCCACGATGATCCGAACGAGCCTCTGCTTCACACCAGGCATCGCGCCCAGCGCTCGCACCGCCAATCGTCGCAGACGAGGGTTGCGATTGACGTACGCGACGCTTCGGAACAGCACACGCCTCACGCCGGATTTGCACGTCGCTTTCGCTCCGCGAGCGAACGTGACGGCGCTTCGCATGGGCGCTGTGACACGCCAAGACGTGCTGCCATAGACCGCCTGCAATCGCTCCGCGGCGTGCTGCGCGTCGTCCTGGACCCGCCTCAGTTCGCCGGTCACTTGCGCCAGATCGCCCCGGACACGGCCCAGGTCGCTGCGGATCTGCGCAAGCTCATCAACGGCCCGCATCAGTTCACGGCGGGTGCCGTCCACTTCTTCGCGAGTCAAGCCAAGTTCGCCATGAAGGCGTTCGATTTCGCTCTGGGTCTGTTGATGAAGGCGCCCGATTTCGCTCTGGGTCTGTTGATGAAGGCGCCCGATTTCGCTCTGGGTCTGTTGATGAAGGCGCCCGATTTCGCTCCGCGTCTGCTCGATCTGTTCAGCGGCATGCTCGTGCGCCCGGGCGGCCCCTGCCTCGAAACGCGCAGCAAGCTCGGCCAGCGACAGCCCGTAATCGGCATCGAATGCTGCGTCGAAAAATGCCGCGTCGGCTTCACCGCAGGATTTCTGGGCAACAATGGCGTAATCCGGACTGACACCGCCGAGCACATCCATAAGATGGGCCCGCGCCCCCTCTTCCTGCAACGCAGGGGACTCCTGCAGTCGAATTCGCTTGACCCTGGCAAATCCGGCATACTCGCCCACGAAACTCAGGAGTTCCGAAGGAATCGGACGAACGTGACTCGGATCCAGATAGAAATTGCAGCCCGCGACGACGATATTTTCGGGGTTCGGCGTCTCGAGGATCAAGAGACCGCCCGGCTTCAGTACGCGCAACGCTTCGCTGACGATTCGTCGAACTTGCTCAAACGACACATGCTCGACAACGTGAAACGCTGAAACGAGCGCGTGACTATTGGCGTCGAGCGCAGCAAGATACTCGATGGCATCGCCCTGAAATACCGACAGACCGCGCTCCCGACATGCTTCCAGCATGTCGCCATCGAGGTCCACGCCGATCGCGGCGAACCCCGACTCGCCCATCAACTCCAGCCATTCACCGCGACCGCAACCCAGATCGAACGCTTTTCCGCCCGGATAGAGCGTCGCAAGGGGTGCAATAAACGGCCGGTATTTCGCCAGCCGACTTTTGATCAGTTCCCTTGAGCCTCGATGCTGATCTTCAAACGCGCGATAAAAGCTATCCACTAAGACAAACTCCTCACCATCGTCCAGCAGCCAGGCCACATCGACGAAATTATCCACCACCGGCAAGTAGCACCGCGAGAAGCGCGGCTCCTGGATCAGGTTGACGTCACGGGTGAACGCGTTCCGGGCGCAGCCCAGCGCTTTCACGCATGTGCTCCACGGCAACTTGCCCGCACAACAGTGCGGCGATATGTCGACATCAGACCCGCGGCACGCCTGCGCCGCGAGCAGGCCATCGCTGGTCAAGAACGGCACAGCCGCGCCAAGCCGGAATTCCGAACCTGGACTGGAATTCCCGCTTGGCGCTTCACGCCATGAGCCCCGCTAGATCCGAAGGACTGGCGTCATTCCCGGCATCAAGCCCGGCCGTATACGTCTTCGAAGCGAACGATGTCGTCTTCGCCGAGATACTCGCCGCTCTGCACTTCGATCATCACGAGGTCCAGCACACCGGGATTCTCGAGGCGGTGCTTGTGACCGGCGGGAATGTAGGTGGATTCGTTGGTCCGAACGAAAATTTCCTGATCGCCGTTGACGACCTTGGCCATCCCGCACACGACGATCCAGTGCTCGCTGCGATGATGATGCATCTGCAAACTGAGGCTCGCGCCCGGCTTGACTTCAATGCGCTTGATCTTGAAGCGCGGGCCTTCCTCCAGCACCGTGTACGTGCCCCACGGGCGACTCACCGTGCGATGCAGTTTGTAGGCATCGTGATTCTGCTTCTTCAGGCGGGCTACCACCTGCTTCACGTCCTGCGCGCGATCCGGACTCGCGACCAGCAATGCGTCCGGCGTATCGATGATCATCAGATCGGTGACGCCAACCGCCGCGACGACACGATCCTGGCTCTGCACATAGGTGTTCCGGCTATCGACGAAGATCGCTTCGCCGACGGCCCGGTTGCTGTCCTGGTCCGGCACGGTCAGGTCGCGCACAGCGCCCCACGAGCCGATATCGCTCCAGCCGAAACTGGACGGCACGACCACAACCTTCGACGAACGCTCCATCACCGCATAATCGATCGAGATGTCGGGCATTTTCTGGAACGATTCGGCGGGAATCTCGAGCATCTGCGCCGAACCCTTGTCCGACTGCAGCGACGCCCAACATTCATCGGCGGCCGTCGCGACGTCCGGGGCATGACGAGCCATCTCGTCGAGAATCACACCGGCCTTGAAACAGAACATGCCCGAGTTCCACAGGTAGTTGCCGGCTGCGACATATTCGGCAGCCTTCACTGCGTCGGGTTTCTCGACGAAGCGCAGCGCCACGCGGCCGTCCCCGACGCGATCCCCCGCCTCGATGTAGCCAAAGCCCGTGTCCGGCCCCGTCGGCACGATGCCGAACGTGACCAGTTTGTCCTGCTTCGCAAGTTCGATCGCGCTCGCGACCGCAGCCGAGAAACCCTGCTGATCCTGCACCAGATGATCGGCTGCGAGCACCAACATCAGCGCGTCGCGCCCGTACTTGTCCGCAACGTGATGCGCCGCCATCGCCACCGCAGGCGCAGTGTTGCGACCGGTCGGCTCGAGCATGAATACACCGGACTGCTGATTGCCGAGCGCGGCATAGCCGAACTCGTCCTTGCTCATGAAGTAGTAGTCGCGGTTCGTGACCGTCAACAGTTCTCCACGCTCGGATTCCCCATCATTGCCGATCGCCGCTGCCGCCCGACGGTAGGTTTTCAGGAGCAAGCTTTCACCATCCGCAAGCTTCATGAACGGTTTGGGATGCCCTTCGCGGGAAACTGGCCACAGTCGGGTGCCAGCACCACCGGACAGGATGACGGGGATTAACATCGCATTCACTCCAGAAATTTAGTATCCGTTGGCAAGGTCGAGGCCTTCGCCATTTGCATCAGTACACCGCCGGCATCGGTGTCAGCCGGGTCGCATCGGACCGGGCCGAAAGGAGAATTATAGCCGGCGAACCACCTTCCCCGGAAACGGCCGGGGGCGCCCCGAACAACCACCGGGGAGGGCCGGGGCATTCCCGGGCGCCCGCAACCCGTCTCGCCCGGCGCGTCATTCGCTCAAGCACAGTTGCAATGCATCGCGCCAATCCGGCATCTGCAAGCCGAATGCCGCCGTCAGCTTCCCCAGTGCCATTCGCGAATTGGCCGGCCGCGTTGCGGCCGTCGGATAGTCATCCGAGGAAATCGGCACCACCCTCGGCGCGCGCGAAGCCATCACGATAGCGAATATCGCTTCGGCAAAGCCGCACCAGGAGGTCGCGCCGGCAGACGTAAAGTGGTAGATACCCGACTGGCGCGCCCACCAGTCGGCGTCAACCGATGCAACGCCCTGGGCGACGATGTGCGACGTCGCGGCAGCGATTGTCCTGGCCCAGGTCGGCGCGCCGACCTGATCCGCAACGACCCGCAACTCGGAGCGCTCGGCGCCCAGCCTCAGCATCGTCAGCAGGAAGTTGCTGCCACGCCGGCCATATACCCAGCTCGTGCGCAAGATCAAATGCGCACATCCGGTCGCCGCGATCGCGTGTTCGCCCTCGAGCTTCGTCGCTCCGTATGCATTCAGGGGATTCGTCGCGTCGGTTTCTACATACGCGCCCGCTTTCGCACCGTCGAACACATAATCGGTCGAGTAGTGAATCAGCGCGCCGCCGCTACGCGCCGCCTCCTCGGCAAATACGCGCGGCACGTCGACATTCAGGCGTCGCGCAAGCTCGATGTCGTTCTCTGCCTTGTCCACCGCCGTATAAGCGGCCGGATTCACGATCAGGGACGGCTTCAGATCCCTGACGAAAGCGCGCACACGATCGAGATCGGAAAGATCGAGCGTCGACCGGTCACACGGCACCACTCGGCCGAGCCCCTGGAGCGATCGCAACAATTCGAAACCAACCTGGCCGTTTACCCCGGTCACGAGAATCGTCGACTGCTGCCTCATATCCGGCCTCAAACGTACACCTCGGCTTCGCTGAGTCGTGCGCCCGCGGCATCCTTGGGCGCCAGCAATGGCGCCACATCGAGTGGCCATTCGATCCCGATCTCAGGATCGTTCCACACGATACAGCGCTCGTGCTCCGGGTACCAGTAATCGGTCGTCTTGTACAGGAACTGCGCAGTGTCGGACAGCACGACGAAGCCGTGCGCAAAACCGGGCGGAATCCATACCTGCCGATGGTTCTCGGCCGACAGCACGACGCCGACCCACTTGCCGAAATTCGGCGAGTGCTTGCGGATATCGACCGCGACGTCGAATACCTCGCCTTCCACGACGCGCACAAGTTTTCCCTGCGCGTGCCGAATCTGGTAGTGAAGGCCGCGCAGCACCCCCTTTGTCGAGCGCGAATGATTGTCCTGAAGGAATTCGACGCCCGCCGCCACGTGTTCCGCGAAGTCGCGCGCGTTGAAGCTCTCATAGAAATGGCCACGCGCATCGCCGAACACCTTCGGTTCGATGATCTTGACTTCCGGCAGCGCCGTTGCCGTTACTTGAATTGCCATGCGACCTGATCCAAAAGAACGTGTTCGAGATAGCGCCCGTAGCCGTTCTTCGCCAGCGGCACGGCAAGCTTGCGCAACTGATCCGCGTCGATCCACTGTCTGCGATAGGCGATCTCTTCGGGACAGGCAACAACGAGCCCCTGACGCTTCTGCAACGTCGCGATGAACGTTGCCGCATCGATCAACGAATCGTGCGTGCCGGTATCGAGCCAGGCATAGCCGCGCCCCATGATCTCGACGTCGAGCTTGCCATCGGCGAGATAGCGTGAATTCACGTCAGTGATCTCGAGTTCGCCACGCGCGGATGGCTTGATATCGGCGGCGATGTCGCACACCTGATTGTCGTAGAAGTACAAGCCTGTCACCGCATAATTCGAGCGCGGCACGGCTGGCTTTTCCTCGATGGACAGCGCGCGAAATTGCGTGTCGAATTCGACGACGCCGTAACGCTCGGGATCCTGCACGTGATATGCGAACACAGTCGCGCCCGACTCCTTCGCGTCCGCCCGCTCCAGTTTTTTCGCCAGATCGTGCCCGTAGAAAATGTTGTCACCGAGAATCAGCGCCGACGGATCGTTGCCGATGAATTCCCTGCCAATGATGAATGCCTGCGCGAGCCCGTCCGGTGACGGCTGCACCGCGTAGCGGATATTCATCCCCCATTGACTGCCATCGCCAAGCATCGCCTCGAAGCGCGGCGTATCCTGCGGCGTCGAAATGATGAGTACGTCGCGGATCCCGGCCACCATCAGCGTGGACAGCGGATAGTAGATCATCGGTTTGTCGTAGACCGGCAGGAGCTGCTTCGATACGACATGCGTGATCGGATACAGTCGCGTGCCGGAACCGCCCGCGAGAATGATGCCTTTACGTGCCATCGGCCATGCCCTCAAGTGCGTTGCGCGTAATTCGTCTCGACCCACTTGCGATATTCGCCCGATACGACATCGTCAACCCAAGCCTGATTGTCGAGATACCAGCGTACCGTCTTCGCCAGCCCCGTCTCGAACGTCTCCACCGGCTTCCACCCCAGTTCGCGTTCGAGCTTGTGCGCGTCGATCGCATAGCGGCGATCGTGGCCTGGACGATCCGTCACGTAGGTGATCTGGTCACGATAGGAACCCGTCGCCTTCGGACGCGCGCTGTCGAGCAGGTCGCACAGCGTATGCACGACGTCGAGATTCTTCTTCTCGTTCCAGCCACCGACGTTGTACGTCTCGCCCGGGACGCCACGCGCAAGTATCTCGCGGATGGCACTGCAATGATCGCCGACGTACAGCCAGTCGCGCACGTTCTGGCCGTCGCCGTAGATCGGCAGCGCCTTGCCCGCAAGCGCGTTCGCAATCATCAGCGGAATCAGCTTCTCGGGAAACTGATATGGGCCATAGTTGTTCGAGCAGTTCGTCGTCAGCGTCGGGAGGCCGTACGTATGGTGATAGGCACGCACCAGATGATCGGAGCCGGCCTTTGTCGCCGAGTACGGGCTGTTCGGCGCGTATGGTGTCGTTTCGGAGAATTGCGGATCGGTCGGGGATAGCGAGCCGAATACCTCGTCGGTCGACACGTGCAGGAAGCGAAATCCGGCCTTGTCGGCATCACTCAGCCCGCTCCAGTGCGCGCGCGCCGCGTCGAGCAGCGTAAACGTGCCGACCACATTGGTCTGCACGAAATCGGCAGGGCCATGGATCGAACGATCGACGTGGCTTTCGGCGGCGAAGTGCACGACCGCACGCGGCTTGTGTTCGGCAAACAGTGCGTCGAGCGCGGCGCGATCGCAAATATCGACACGCGCAAATACGTGCTTCGGATTATCGATCAGCGACTGCAGCGTGCGCAGATTGCCCGCATAGGTCAGCTTGTCGACATTGAGCACGGGTTCGTCGTGGTGGTGTAGCCAGTCGAGAACGAAGTTGGCACCGATAAAACCCGCACCGCCCGTCACCAGAATCATGGGACTCCCTCTAGAAATGTGCGGCACGCCCGGTCGGGGCGCTCGTCGCATGACATATCACGGGTGGCAACGCCCGAGCCTCGTCAGGCCCGGATTTTAACCGGTCACCGTAGGTATCAAAGTCAAGAAATGCGAATTTTGCGACGGACCGGCGATTATAAGAAGTACCCCGGCGCAAGGGCCATGCCATTAACAACTCGAAACAACGCTCCGGCCCCACCGCAACGCCCAAAAAATCCTGCATAATCATGCAGTTAAGGCGAATATATCGTGCTCCAACGGGGTCGATCCAGCCGGACGCACAATCACGAAATGATACGTGCCATGCCTTCGGAGTCGTACTGCCGCAGGCCCCACGCGACCCCGTGCGCACTCCGACGCGTCCCAATGTTCTCGTGTTTTTTCGGGGAAGCGGATCCCTACTGCCGCGCACTATCGAGACAAGCACGGCGATGTGAACCGGCGATGACGCGTGCATGCAGCCGAGCACGTTTGGAGTTCCCCGGAACATAATGAGATAATTATCGTTTCAAGGATGGCCTGCAACGCATCATGCGGATCAGACATCCTCGTCACATTTCTGACGCAGGCATGCCACCGAACTGGTCGTCGGACACGCCAACCCGGAACATCGGATGCATTCCCGCACGACTCACTTTGAAGTTTGAAGTTCCAGACACGCCGGATCGGGATTCCCCAATGAAAAAAAATCTGAGGCTTGGCGCTGATGTCGGCGTTGCCTTTGCATCGACAACGAAACGAGACGCGCGCGCTCATCAGCACGAGGCGACGGCGACAGGAAACGCGCCCCCGGCCTCCGCTCATCCGGGCGAAAGCGACGCCATCGCGTCGACGCATCCAACGCATACCAGCATCCGGCAACAGGTGAAGAAACTGCTGCGCCCGCTGGCGCAAATCACGTACAGGCTTCTCAAACCCGCTATCCGCCCCATCGCGCTCAGGGCGCGCCGGTATCTGATGGCTGAATTGCAGCAGGACTTCCGCCAGGAAATTCAGAACTCCCTGTCGGCAAACCTGACCAAGCTGCAGGAGATTCGCCACCAGCTCTTGCAGGATGCATTCGCCTCCCAGTCGGCGATCCATCACGCTCAATCTGCAATTCATCAGGAATTGCAGAAAGCGACCGCTCATATGGTGCAGGAGCTTCAGAAGGCGCAAGCGTCGATTCAAGGGGATGTACTGACGACCCGGCAGGCGCTCACCCACGAAATTCGACAGGCAACGTCGACGACCGCACAGGAATTCCGGGACACGCAGGTCCCCCTTCGCCAGGAAATCGTTGCTGCGCATCAGAAGGCGCTCGAGTCCCATAGTCTGACCCATCTCGAAACCCAACAAGCGGTGTCCGAAACGACGCAACGGCTTGACGAGTGGTTTGCCAACATCAATCCCAAGCTGGACCGTATCGAGATTTACAGCCACGCAACGGCTCGCCGAGTCGCCGTCAACTGCGGCAATGGTGCCGTGCTTGTCAGAACCGAAGCCGGCTTCGCGCTTTGCGCCGAGAACGATCACGCGCTTCTTGCCTCCCTGCTCGAGACCGGCGAATTGGAACGCGGTACACGACTGCTCATCGAAAAGCTTGTCGAGCCAGGAAACTGTTTCATCGACGTGGGCGCAAATATCGGACTCCATACGCTTGCCGCAGCGCGATCGATGCAAGGTCAAGGAAAGATTATTGCATTCGAGCCGTTCGGGCCGACCAAAGCACTGCTCGAACGGTCCGTGTGGATGAACGGGTTTGCGTCGCTGGTGGAGATTCATCAAGCCGCCGTCTCAAACGAAACCGGACATCACAAACTGTTTCTCGGTGCGACGAGCGGCCACCACTCCCTTTTCCCGCTTGACGAACGCACGAGCACGGATACCGAGCCGGTCGAAGTCTCCGTGGTCAAGATAGACGACATCGTTCCGGCCACACAAAAGGTCGATCTTCTGAAAATCGACGCGGAAGGCGCCGAACTCCAAGTCATCGAATCCGCAGCCGGACTCATCGAGCGCAATACGGAACTCGCGATCATCGTCGAATTCGGCCCGGCGCACCTCAAGCGAACAGGCATCGCGCCCGGCGACTGGTTGAATGCCTTTGCGGCGCACGGCTTGCAATATCGAGCAATCAATAGTGTTTCCGGCGTGCTGGAGCACTGGACCATCGAAAATCTGCTTGCCTGTGATTCGATCAATTTGCTTTTCAGCCGAAAGAATTCGGGCGTTTGGGAAAGGTTGGACGCATGACGCAGGAAATTGTTGTCGTTGGGGCCGGAGGGCATGCGAAAGTCTGCATCGAACTGCTGCAGGCGGCTGGCGAACGCGTGGCTTACTGCATTGGTGGAGCCGACAGTCCGGAACAATGCGTCGGTGTTCCTGTGCTGAAGGGCGACGAGAATCTAGAGACGCTGAGGCACGAAGGTTACGCGCGCGTATTCATCGCCATTGGCGCCAACAGGCTCCGAGACCGCCTGGCGACACTGGCGCTGCGCCACGGTTACACGCTCGTCAATGCGATCAGCCCGTCGGCGACGATTTCGCCGAGCGCGACGATCGGTTCGGGTATAGCAATCATGGCCGGCGCCGTGATCAACGCAGAGGCAAGCATCGGTGACCTGTCGATCGTGAATACGGGTGCCACGATCGATCACGATTGCCGGATCGGACGCGCGGTGCATGTCGCGCCTCAAAGCGCGCTGGCCGGCAACGTCGTAGTCGGCGATTACACATTTCTCGGCATCGGTACCAAGGTCATTCCGGAAATCGTCATTGGCGAGCG
Organism: Burkholderia semiarida; assembly: GCF_029268935.1. Taxonomy (NCBI): domain Bacteria; kingdom Pseudomonadati; phylum Pseudomonadota; class Betaproteobacteria; order Burkholderiales; family Burkholderiaceae; genus Burkholderia; species Burkholderia semiarida. Next base: position 1,625,519 of record NZ_JAHLCL010000007.1, read on the forward strand.
AGCTGTCATCGGCGCTGGCGGCGTTGTGGTTAGCAATATTTCCGAGGGTTGCACGGCCGTTGGCGTGCCCGCCAAACAAATAAAGTAACAGGAATATTCATATGCAGCGAATCATGGTAGCTCAGCCGAAGATGGCCGGAAACGAGCGCAAGTACGTTCTCGATTGCCTCGATACGAACTGGATTTCCTCGAACGGAAAATACATTCCGGCGTTCGAAGAGGCATTTGCGAAATTTTGCGGCGTCAAGCACGCGATTGCGGCAAACAACGGTACGACTGCCCTTCACCTCGCGCTGGTCGCTCTCGGCCTGCAGCCCGGTGACGAAGTGATCATCCCGACGGTCACTTATATCGCCACTGCCAACGCCGTTCGCTATTGCGGCGCGACCCCGGTGCTCGTCGACGTTAGCGCCGACACGATGAATATCGATCCAAACGACATCGAACGCAAAATCACCGCTCGGACCAAGGGCATCATTCCCGTCCATTTGTACGGTCACCCGGCCGAAATGGATGCCGTCAACGAGATCGCGAAAAAACATGGCTTGTGGGTCGTCGAGGATGCCGCCGAAGCCCATGGCGCGGAAGTGCGCGGCAAGCGTGTCGGTAGCCTCGGAACCTGCGCGACCTTCAGCTTCTTCGGCAACAAGATCATTACGACCGGCGAAGGCGGCATGGTCACCACCGACGACGACGAGCTTGCAGCGAAATTGCGCCTGTATCGCGGCCAAGGAATGGACCCCACGCGCCGCTACTGGTTCCCCGTCGTGGGCTACAACTATCGGATGACCAACATCCAGGCAGCAATCGGGCTGGCGCAGATGGAAGGCATCGACAATGCGCTCGCCGAGCGCGAACGCCTGGCAGGCTGGTACAACGAAGCCCTGAATGAACTGCGCGACAAGCTCGTCCTGCCGTCCGAAGCTTCTTGGGCCAAGCAGGTGTTCTGGATGTACAACGTGTTCTTGCGCGAAGGCGACGAGCACAAGCGGGATTACGTGATGCGATGCCTCGACGAAATGGCCATCGAAACGCGCCCGGTGTTTTACCCGATGCATGTGCTGCCGCCTTACATGGAGGAGTCGACCTATCCGATCGCTGATCTATGGTCGCAGCGCGGCATCAATCTGCCGACGCATCAGGATTTAACGCGGGCCGACGTGCAACGCATTGCCGACAGCCTGCAGCAGGTTCTTGCCGACTGATGAAGATTGCGCTTGTTTCGTCTTTCGTGCCATTCGTCAATGGCGGCTACAGAAACATCGTCGAGTGGCTTCAGATCATGCTCGAAAGGCAAGGACATCGCGTCGAGCGCGTCTATCTGCCGGAGACAGATGCTCCAGATCTGCTGTTCAAACAGATGATGGCCTATCGGTGGATCGACTTGGACGCAGCTGACCGGATCATCTGTTTCCGGCCGCAAGCGCATCTGATTCCCCATCGGCACAAGATCGTATGGTTTATCCATCACCTGCGCGCATTCTATGATCTGTGGGATTCGCCGTACCGGGGCTTCCCGGATGATCAAAAGCATCTGGGCATGCGCGACGCGCTACGACAGGTCGACGACGCGGGTCTGAGAGAAGCCAAGGCGGTCTTCACGAACAGTCGCGTCGTATCCGAACGCCTGGACAAGTACAACAACGTCCCGAGCGAAATCCTGTACCCGCCGGTATTCGAGCCGGAACGGTTCCACTGCGCGGATTATTCGAACGATATCGTGTGTATCTGCCGAATCGAACATCACAAGCGGCAGCACCTGCTGATCGAAGCGATGCAATACGTCACCACGCCCGTCCGGCTGCGCCTTTATGGCAAAAGTGGATCGCAAGGCTACGCAGACGACCTCCGGCGAACCATTTCCGCTCTGGCTCTTGACGAAAAGGTACTGCTGGAAGATCGCTGGATTTCCGAGGAGGAAAAGATCGAGCAACTGGCCCATTGTCTCGCTGCAGCCTATATCCCGGTTGATGAGGATTCGTACGGCTATCCGAGCGTCGAGGCCAGTCACGCCGAGAAGCCTGTCTTGACGGTGTCCGATTCCGGCGGCGTGCTGGAGTTGGTACAAGACAACATCAATGGTTATGTGGCAGATCCCGATCCCAAAGCACTCGCGGAAGCGATGGATCGGCTTTATCTCGATCGAAACAAAACGATTCAAATGGGGAAAGCGGCACCCAAACGCCTGAAGGCGCTCAACATTTCGTGGGAACACGTGCTCCAAAGGTTGCTCGCATGAAGGTGCTCGTCGTCAACAATATGGCCCCGTTCGTCTGGGGTGGTGCGGAAGAGTTGGCTGCGCATCTGCAGCGAAACCTGGTGATTGCCGGCCACGAAGCCGAAGTGCTCCGCATCCCGTTCCGATGGGAACCTGCAACGCGTATTCCGTCGCAGATGCTGATGGTGCGGGCGTTCGAATTGTCGAATGCGGACCACGTCATCGCACTCAAATTTCCGGCGTACCTGATTCGCCACCACCGGAAGTCGCTTTGGCTGCTGCATCAATACCGGCAGGCGTATGACCTGTTCGATGCAGGCCAGACCAATCTCCCGCCCGGCCCGGAAGGTGACGCATTGCGCGAAATGATCCGCAATGCCGATAACGAAAGCTTTGCGGAAAGCCGCCACATCTTCACGAACTCTGCGGTGACTCAACGTCGGCTCAAGCAGTACAACGGCTTCGACGCTGAAGTCCTGCTTCCACCCGTCAATGATCCTGAGATGTTTCCCGGAGGCGAGCCCGGTGGCTACGTATTCGCAGGTGGCCGCGTAAACGACATGAAGCGTCAGTATCTCCTCCTCGAAGCGCTCGCGAAAACCGACCGTGGAGTACGGCTGATCATCGCCGGTCCGCCGGACACGCCGGCCGACGGCACGCGCCTGCATCAACTCGTCGAGCGGCTTGGCCTGTCGGATCGCGTCAAGCTCGACTTGCGTTTCCTGCCGCGCGACGTGTATGCCACTTACATCAACGAGGCCTCGGCCGTGGCCTATCTTCCATTCGACGAAGATTCGCTGGGTTACGTTGCCATGGAAGCCGCGACGGCCGGCAAGGCGCTGATCACGACCGACGATAGCGGCGGTATTCTAGGGCTCGTCAAGCACAACGAGACGGGGTGGGTTGCGCAACCCGAGGCCGCCTCGCTCGCAAGCGTCATGCACGCTGTCGTTCAGAACGACGCACGAGCACACACTTATGGACAGGCAGCCAAGGCGTTGTGGGAAAGCATGGGCGTGAATTGGCCGCAAACCGTGGAGGCGCTCCTGCAATGAAGCTATTGATCTTCACGCCGACGATCAAGCGCTCGGCAATTGGTCGCATGGCGTCGTTGGTTGTTCGTCAGCTCGTTGCGCAAGGTCACGAAGTCAGCGTCGTGCAAACGGAATCGGTCCGGCTTCTGGATCTTCCGACGCACGAATTCAACGCGCCACTTATTGCGTGGAACGAATTCACGAGCGTACAGCAGGCCACTGCGTCGGCGGATATGTGCGTCTACCAGATCGGCAACAGCTACGATTTTCATGAGGGTTGCCTACACTGGATATCGAAGGCGCCGGGTATCGTATGCCTTCACGATTTTTACCTCGGACATCTGTTTTACGGCTGGGCGCAGTCACACCTACCAGAGGCCAATGCCGTCCTGAAGAACTGGTACGGTGAAGCGATTGCCGCGCGCTTCTTCGCCTACACCAACGGCGACGCGTTCATCGACGCCACGTGCGAAGACTCGCCGATGACCGAATGGATCTGCTCGATGGCGCTCGGCGTCGTCACTCACAGTTCGTGGGGATGCGATCGCGTGCTGAAAGCGTGCTCGGGGCCTGTCAGCGTGTCAGCACTCCCTTATGATGCGCCGGCTGCTCAGACCGAACGGCACCCGCCTCACAAGGACTGTGGGCGCGTGCAAGTCCTGACCATCGGGCACGTCAATTCGAACAAGCGTGTCGAAAGCGTTATCACGGCGATTGGCGCGAGTGCAACGCTCCGAAACAACATCACTTACAAGCTCGTGGGCCATGTTCAGCCAGAGATTGTGCTGTCGCTGTCTCGTATGGCCAGAAGCCACGGTGTGAATCTGGTGATCGTCGGAGAAGTCGATGATGCTGTGCTCGCGCAAACGATCGCCGAGAGCGACGTCGTCAGTTGCTTACGCTGGCCGACGCTCGAAGCAGCATCTGCGTCCGCGATCGAGGCAATGCTCTATGGAAAAGCCGTCATCTGTACCGATGCCGGCTTCTATTCTGAGATTCCCGACGAGTACGTGCTGAAGGTATCGGTCAAGAATGAAATTAACGACATTTCATCCAGCTTGACCGCCTTGATCCGCGATCGGGAAAAAATCAGGACAATTGGCAAAAAAGCGCAGCTTTGGGCCACCGATACCTTCTCGGCAGCCGCCTACGCGCGGTCGCTAGCGGACATGACGCGGCGCGCGCTCGCCGCGAAACCGGTCATCGACGCATGCCATTCGATCTCGGAAATTGCGGGGCGCTGGTCAGCGACGATTGCGAATCCGCTACGCGAAGAAGATCTGGCGACACTGGAGATTTTCAGCGGACGCAGATCGGCGGAGGTCGCACCTGCATGGAGCGTGCCGCAAGCCAACGGTTTGCAACTCACCTGAACTGTCGTTGCGGGCTCGCGCCCGCAACGAACGATACATCTCGGTTTATCCGCCCAGTGGTTGATTTATGCATCCTGGCTCGCCATTAGAGCATGCGAGCCTGCATGGACGTCCTGCCCGCGCGCAGGATGGCCCATGACCCGGCATGCGCTAAGTCACGCCGTCGTCGCCTCATACTCCGACACGACTTCTTCCGTCGGCCCGAAAGCGCGTACGCGACCACGCTCCATCCAAAGCACCTTGTTGCATACCTTGCGGATTTCGGAGTTCGAGTGCATCGCCAGCACGACGATTTCGGCCCGGCTATGAAGATCGGCCAATCGCGCTTCCGCCTTGTGCATGAACGACGCATCACCGACGCCCATCACTTCGTCGAGCAACAGGATTTCGGCATCGACTGCAGTGGACACTGCAAACGCGAGCCGCACCTTCATCCCGCTGGAATACGTACGAATCGGCAGGTCCAGATAATCGCCGAGTTCGCAGAACTCAGCGATTTCGCGCTGCTTCTCCCGAATCTCCGCATCTGACATGCCGAGCAACAGCCCTCTGAGCCGAATGTTCTGCATGCCGGTCGAGTTCTCGTCCATGCCGAGGCCGATATCGAGGAGCGGCACCACGCTTCCTTCACGCAACAACTGGCCAGACGATGGCGGATAGATGCCCGCCATCGCACGAAGCAATGTCGATTTCCCCGCCCCGTTGTGTCCGATCAGCCCAACGCGGTCGCCACGCTCAAAACGGAAACTCACTTCGTCCAGCGCACGCACGACGATCACACCGTCGTTGCCCTCGGCGATCCTGTTGCGGCGCCCCATGTTGAGCACCTGCTTCTTGAGCGAACGCCCTTGCACGTCGAAGATCGGCAAATCGAGCGTTACGCTCTGTAATTCGATAAACGCCATATCGTTTCTCTCAGACCCAGTACGGAATACGCTTCAGATAACGTCCGGTCATCAACAGGGCGACAGGCCATCCAATCGCTGCCATTCCGACCGTGATCGCCCAGGTCAATTCACTGGGCATCTGTCCGATAAGCGGGCCACGCACGAGGTCGATCAGATACGCGAGCGGATTCCACTCGACAATGAAAGAGAAGCGATTAAGCGCATCGGGGCGGAAAATGATCGGCGTCACATAGAACGCGACCTGAAGCAATGCGCTCACGATCTGCGGCAGATCGCGAAAGCGCGCCGACAGCAGCCCCACCACCATCGCGATCCATGTGGCGTTCAGCACGTACACCAGCAACGCTGGAATGAATACTGGCAACGTCTCCCAACTTTTCACGCCGTAGATCGCCAGCAGCGCGATGACGATCACGAAGTTGTGGGTAAGGACGATCAAGTTTCGCCACACGACCTGCAGGATATAGATCAGTTTCGGCGTGGCCATTTGCCGGATATAGGGCGCGCTGTTGATGTACGCGACGCTGCCTTCCACGATCGTCGTCGAGAATAAACCCCACAGCACGATGCTGGCAGCGAGAAACGGCAGGTATTCGTTGATTTTCTGGCCGAACAACGTGCCGTAAACGACACCTAACGACGAAATCATCACACCCATACTGATCGTGAGCCAGAACGGCCCCAGGCGCGAACGCGCATAGCGTTGCCGAATTTCGAGCCAGCCGAGCAAGGTCCACAACCGCCACGCCGTGATGCTTTTCTTTAGGTCCGCAAGTGAAAGGGTCAGCATGCAAGCTTTCAAAAATGAAGGAATAGGGGCGTCAGACAGAATTGTCGACTATGTCAGCGCGCCCTGGCACGTTATCGAGTCGATGCCTGGCCCACTACGACAGCAGTCAAATGGGGCAGGCATGACCACGAATCGGATCATTTGGCGTCCCTGCGAGTACAAAACAAGCACGCCGCGAACGTTGCCATGCCGCAGATCGCAAGGGGGAACAACCATCCGAGCCGCCTCAGGCCCGGCATTTTACCCGGTCGCCATGCCCGCCAGAGTCATCTGATGGTAATTTTCGCGCGGGAACGGCAAATTATATGAAGCCGTCGGATGCAAAAGCCACGTTGCTAACAACTTGAAACAGCGACGCCGACCCGTGCTTGGTGGCCAAAGCGCGGGCATGGTGAAGTTATTAGTGTCGGATGAAATTTTTCGCGTAGCCTCCGGGAACGAACTTTTGCTACCGTATGCTCGACTCCCGAACACCCACGAACCCATGCCCCTCCCCCCCATCGCCATCGGCGACATCCAAGGCTGCCATTCCGCTTTCCAGTCGCTGCTCGCCAAGCTCTCAGCCCCCCCCGACACCCCGCTCTGGATCGCCGGCGACGTCGTCAACCGCGGCCCGGGCTCCCTCGCCGCGCTGCGCGCGGTCGTCGACCTCGGCCCGCGCGCGACCGTGGTACTCGGCAACCACGACCTCCACCTGCTCGCAGTCTCCGCCGGCCTGCGCACCGAACGCCCCGGCGACACGATCGGCGAGATCCTCGACGCCCCCGACGCCGAAGCCCTGCTCGATTGGATCCGCCACCGCCCGTTCGTGCATGTCGAAGACGGAAAGCTGCTCGTCCACGCGGGTGTGCTGCCGCAATGGGACGCCACGCTCGCACTCGAACTCGCCGACGAACTCCAGCGCGCACTCCGCGCCCCCGACTGGCGCGACACGCTGCAAGGCCTGTACGGCAACGAACCCAACCAATGGAACCCGAACCTGAAAAAACGTGACCGCATGCGCGTCGCATTCAACGCGTTCACGCGCCTGCGCTTCTGCACGCCCGACGGCGCGATGGAATTCAAGGCGAATGGCGGCCCCGACAGCGCGCCGCCCGGCTACCTGCCGTGGTTCGACGTGCCTGGGCGCCGCACCGCGGACGTGACGGTCGTGTTCGGGCACTGGGCCGCGCTCGGCCTGATGCTGCGCGACGACGTCGTCGCGCTCGATTCGGGCTGCGTATGGGGAAACCAGTTGTCGGCCGTACGGCTGACGGCCGATCCGGCGCAGCGCACGGTCACGCAGGTGCAGTGCGAAGCGTGCCGCTCGCCGGGCGGCGAGTAACCGCACGCTGATTCGCCCGACCCGGCCGGGCCGGGCAGCGCGTCAGCCCTCGCGCCCCGGCACGGGCGCGTCCGCTGCCGCCTCGCCCGCCGCACCGGCGCCGAGCTCGGTCGCCGGATACGCATGCTTCTGCAACTCGGCGAGCGACTCGGCCGTCGGCTTGCCGACCTTCTCCTGCATCGCCGCCAGCGCGGCCGCGATCGCATCGCGCGCCGCCGCGGACGTCGCGCGGCGATCGCCGCCCGGCGCGATCGGTTCGCACACGTACAAATGCGCGACGAGCGGGCCGCCGCGCAGCACCATGTCGAGCGACTTGCCGAGCGACAAATCGCCCGTGTAGGCCGGCGCGACCGACTGCCGCCCGTGCGCATCCTCGTACATCAGGCAGATCGGCTGCACCGCGCAGCCGGCCGATACCGCGGCCTGGAACAGGTTCGCATGGAACGGCAGCAGATCCTGTCCGTCGGACGTCGTCCCCTCCGGAAACACGCACATCACGCCGCCGTTGCGCAGGCGTTCGGCCATCTCGTGCATGATCCGCATCGCCTCGGTGCGCTTCTCGCGCTGCAGGAACACGGTGTCGAGCTTCTCGGCGAGCCAGCCGACGACCGGCCACTGCCGCACCTCGGCCTTCGACACGAACGGCGTCGGCCGCCACGCGTTGACCGCGTAGATGTCGAGCCACGACACGTGGTTGCCCACGACGAGCGCGCTCGCGTCGAGCCGCGCGCCGTCGTTGTGGACGACGAGGCGCATCCCGCAGATGCGCAGCATCTTGACCGACCAGCGGCGCGTCAACTCGGCGCGGTGCGCGGGCGTGACGTGCGAAAAACGCAGCGCGACGATCACCATGCCGCGCAACAGGTGAAAGACGAGACGCAGCTTGCGAAAGGCGATCATGGCGAAGGTCCGGCGTGGTTCAGTGGCGCTCGAACGCGACCTGCCCGCCCACGAGCGTCGCGCGCACGGTGGCCGGCAGTTCGTAGCCGAGGAACGGCGAGTTGTGGCCCTGGCTCTTCAGCGCACGCGGCTCGACGCGCCAGTGCGCGCGCGGGTCGAACACGCACAGGTCCGCCGCGCCGCCTTCGGCGAGGCGCCCCGCCGGCAGTTGCAGCACGTCGGCCGGCGCGGCCGTGATGCGGCGCAGCGCCTGCGCGAGCGGCGTGCGCGTCTCGTCCGCCCATTTCAGCGTGAGCGACAGCAGCAGCTCGAGCCCCGTCGCGCCCGGCGTCGCTTCGGCGAACGGCAGCAGCTTCTCGTCGTCGTCGACCGGTGTGTGATCGGAGCAGATCGCGTCGATCGTGCCGTCGGCAAGCGCCGCGCGGATCGCTTCGCGGTCGCGCTCGCCGCGCAGCGGCGGATCGAGCCGGAACTGCGAATCGAAGTAGCCGATGTCGACGTCGATCAGGTGGACGTGGTTCACGCTGACGTCGCAGGTCACGGGCAGCCCTTCCGCCTTCGCCGCGCGCACGAGCGCGAGGCCGGCCGCCGACGACAGCCGCGCGAGGTGCACGCGCGCACCCGTCACGCGCATCAGTTCGAAAATGGTGTGCAGCGCGATCGTCTCGGCCGCGACCGGCACGCCGGACAGCCCGAGCCGCGACGCGAGCGCGCCGCTCGCGGCCACGCCGCCGCGGCCGATGAACGCGTCGAGCGGACGCAGCCACGTCGTGTAGCCATAGGTGCTCGCGTATTGCAGCGCGCGCAGCAGCACCTGCGTGTCGCGCACCGGCACGTTCGCATGCGTGAAGCCGACGCAGCCGGATTCGGTCAGCGCGACCATCTCGGTGATCACTTCACCCTTGAGGCCGACGGTCAGCGCGCCGAGCGGATGCACGTTCGCCTGCCGCAGGTTGCGCGCGCGGAACTTGAGCATCTCGACGAGGCCCGGCTCGTCGAGCACCGGGTCGGTGTCCGGCGGGCACACGAGCGTCGTGACGCCGCCCGCGACGGCCGCGGCCATCTCGGACGCGAGCGTCGCCTTGTGTTCGTAGCCGGGCTCGCGCAGTCGCGCGCACAGGTCGACGAGGCCGGGCGCGACGATCAGGCCCGATGCGTCGATCGTCTTGTCCGCGTTGAAACCGGCCGGCGCGCCGCCAAGCGCGGCGATCTTGCCGTCCGCGACGAATACGTCGGCCTGCCGTTCGGTGCCGGCGACCGGGTCGATCAGCGTGCCGCCTTTGATATGAATCTTCATGCGCTGTCTGTGAATGCGTTGATTGCGTTGAATGCCTGAACGAGGATGCGCGAAAGCGGGCTCAGTCGCTGTTGCCGGCGACGATGCCCATCACCGCCATCCGCACGGCGATGCCGAACGTGACCTGGTTGAGGATCACCGACTGCGGGCCGTCGGCGACCTGCGAATCGATCTCGACGCCGCGGTTCATCGGCCCCGGGTGCATCACGATCGCGTCGGGCGCGGCGAGCGCGAGGCGCTCGGGCGTCAGGCCCCACGTCTTGAAGTACTCCTGCGCGGACGGCAGCAGCGCGCCGCTCATCCGTTCGTTCTGCAGGCGCAGCATGATGATCACGTCGACGCCCTTCAGCCCTTCGTCGAGGTTGTGGAACACCTTCACGCCCATCTGTTCGAGGCCGCCCGGCAGCAGCGTGCGCGGGCCGATCGCGCGCACTTCGGGCACGCCGAGCGTGGTGAGTGCGTGGATGTCGGAGCGCGCGACGCGCGAATGCAGGATGTCGCCGACGATCGCCACGCGCAGCTTCGTGAAGTCGCGCTTGTAGTGGCGGATCGTGTACATGTCGAGCAGGCCTTGCGTCGGGTGCGCGTGGCGGCCGTCGCCGGCGTTGATCACGTGCACGTGCGGCGCGCAGTGCTCGGCGATCAGGTACGGCGCGCCGCTCGACGCGTGGCGTACGACGAACAGGTCGGCATGCATCGCCGACAGGTTGTTGATCGTGTCGAGCAGCGATTCTCCCTTGCTCGTGGACGACGCGTTGATGTTCAGGTTCAGCACGTCGGCCGACAGGCGCGTCGCGGCGATCTCGAAGGTCGTGCGGGTGCGCGTCGAGTTCTCGAAGAACAGGTTGAACACGGACTTGCCGCGCAAGAGCGGCACCTTCTTCACTTCACGATCCGTCACGCTGACGAACTGCTCTGCCGTATCGAGGATGTGATTGACGATCGAGCGCGGCAGGCCTTCGATCGACAGCAGATGCTTCAGCTCGCCGTTTTTCGTGAGCTGCGGGTTGCCCTTCAGGAAACCGTAGCGAAACCGGTCGGGGCTCGCGGCCGCCGCGGGATTGCCGGTGCGGCCAGTGGTGTCGGTGGTCATGGTGTGCGTGATTCCAACTATGCAAACGGGCCGCGGTGCAAACCAGCGGCCCGGGATACGGTTCGCGTGTGGTTCAGGCGCCGTGCGACTCGACGCGCAGCGTGAACCGCGCATCGTCGCGCGCGAGCACGAGCGTCGCGCCGGCCGCCACGTCGAGCGTACCGCCCGCGAAGCGTGCGGCAACCGGCAGCTCGCGGCCGCCGCGATCGGCGAGCACCGCGAGCTCGACCGCGGCCGGACGGCCGTAGTCGAACAGCTCGTTGAGCGCCGCGCGCACGGTGCGCCCGGTGTACAGCACGTCGTCGACGAGCACGATGCGCGCGCCGTCGATCTCGAACGGCAGCGACGTCGGGCTGGCCTGGCTGTGCAGCCCCTTCTTCGCGTAGTCGTCGCGGTGCAGCGCGACGTTGACGACGCCGAACGCCGGTGCGCCGAGATCGCGCGCGAGGCGCTCGGCGAGCCACGCGCCGCCGCTGTGAATTCCGGCGAGCCGCGGGCCGCCCGGTTCGGCGAACGCCGTGCCGTACGCGGCGCGGATCTGGTCGAGCAGGACGCGGTAAAGCGCCTCGGCGTCAATGATGCTCATGGTCGGACAATTGATCGAGATACTGTTGAAGAATGACGCGCGCGGCCTCGGCATCGAGCATGTCGGTGCGGGCGCGGCCGCGCACGTTGCGCTCGCGCAGCCCGGCCTCGGCCTCGACCGACGAATAGCGCTCGTCGACCCACGTGACGGGCAGCCCGAAGCGGCCGTTCAACTGGTTACCGAAGCGCTTCGCCTGCTGCGTCATGTCGTGCGGCGTGCCGTCCGGATGCATCGGCAGGCCCACGACGAGCGCGTCCGGCCGCCATTCGGCCAGCAGGTCGCCGACCGCCTTGAAGCGGTGTTCGCGGTTCAGGTTCTGGATCACGACGAGCGCACGCGCCGAGCGCGTCAGCGCGTTGCCGATCGCGACGCCGATCCGTTTTTCGCCGTAGTCGAACGCCAGGAGCGTCGCATCGCGCGCGCCCGCGCCAGTCATGCGTGCCCTGCTTCGCCGGACAGCATCGACGAGCTCACGCCGAGCAGGCCGAGCGCGGCTTCGAAGCGCTCCTCGGCCGGCGTGTCGAACACGATGCGCGGATCGGCGGCGACGGTCAGCCAGCCGTTGCGGGAAATTTCTTCCTCGAGCTGGCCGGCGCCCCAGCCTGCATGGCCGAGCGTCAGCAGGAAGCGTTTCGGGCCGGTGCCCGTTGCGACCGCCTCGAGCACGTCCTTCGACGTCGTCATCTCGAGCCCGCCGTCGACGGACATCGACGAGTTGTAGCTCGCGCCCTCGACCGGCTCGTGCAGCACGAAGCCGCGCTCGGTCTGGACCGGGCCGCCGAAGTACACGGGAATGTGCAGCAACGGCTCGATGTCGAGCTTCAGGTCGATGCGGTTGAACAGCGACTCGAGGTCGATGTCGGTGGGGCGATTGATGACGAGGCCGAGCGCACCGCGCTCGCTGTGATCGCAAAGATAGACCACCGTCCCCGAGAACGTCGGATCGGCCATGTTCGGCATGGCGATCAGGAACTGGTTGGTGAGATTGATGCGATCGGAAGGCTTTGACATGGTTTGAATTTTAGCAAAGACGCCGCGACCTGACCGGGCCGCGATCAACAAGCAACGCCGCGCCGCGCTGGCAACGGCGCGCGCGGATCACACGGCACTCTAACACGCGCGCGGGCGCTGTCGGCAGCGTGTTGCAGGCCCGCCCGGCGAGGCCCGCCGTCGCGTGTCCGTCCCCTTGTTCGTCAGCTCCGGCCGAGCGCCGCGCCGAGCGCTTCGGACGCCGCCGTGAGGTCCGGCGGCGCGACGCCGGCCGCGATCTTCAGGAGCGCCGCGCGCAGCATGTCGGACGCATGGCGGTGCGCATCGAGGCCGCCGTCGCCGAGCGGCACGCCGTGCGCCGCACGGCGCCACGCCAGGCCGAGCGTATCGGCCAGCAGCGCCGCGTGGCCGAGCCCGAGCGCGCACGCGGCCGTGCCGACCCGGTAGGCGGCGCCGGACGCGTGCCATGCGGCGCCGGCGTCGGCCGTGGCCGGATTGGCCGCCAGATCGGCCATCGACGCATCGGCGGTCTGCAGGAAATCCTCGTAGGCATGCGCGTTGACGGTCACGACGCCGAGCGCACGAGTGGGGGCGGCGGCGACCGCATCGTGCTCGGCCCGCGCGGCATCGGCCTCCCACAGCGCCTCCGATGCGGGCGTGCCGGCGACGTGCCAGTCGACCGTCAACCCGTAGTCGTGCAGCACGTCGACGAGCGCGACGTCCTCGGCCGCGGCGCCGAACAGCGCGAAATCGCGCCATAGCAGCGCCACCGTCTCGCGCACCAGGTCGGGCGGCGCGCTGCGCCGGCCCTGCGCGTGTTCGCCGAGCAGCAGGTTGGTCCGCGCGAGAAAGCGCTTGAGCTCGGGCGCGCCGCTTGCCCGCAGCGCACGCATGCACGCGGCCGCGAGCCGCCAGAAATCGTACGGTGCGTCGTCGGTGAGCGCGGCGAGCAGCGCGTCGAGTTCATCGAGCGCCGCGCCCGGCGCGCCGTGTTCGGCACGCAGCACGCCGAGCAGCGCCTGCTCGTAGCGGGCGCGAATCCGGGGTGCGACGGTATCGGGCAGCGCGCGCAGCGTGGCGGGCGGCACCGCGCGGCCGACCAGCGCCAGCGCATCGAGCGGCACGCTCGCGCGCAGGTCGGCAGCACTTTGCGCGCGCATCGCACGGAAATGCTCGAAGAGAACGGGCGAGCACGCAAGCTCGCGCAGATTGTGGCGCCCGACGGCCGCACGAAAATCGCGCAGCGCCGCACGCCAGCCGGCCGACGTCGGCTCGGTGGCAACGAGCGGCACCGCGGCCGACAGTTGCCCGGCGAAGCGCGCGGCCGGCAGCCAGCCGGCTTCCGCCAGCACGGCCGCGGCAGCGGCAAGCGGCGCCGCGGCGTCGTCGCGCCGCTCGAACGCGTCGGCGGCCGCCGCCAGCCACGCATCGGCCGCGCGCACGGCGCCGCCGCGCGGGTTGGGCAATGCGTCAGGGTGGGGAACGTTCGCCGGATCGGACGTCATGGGCACGCGCGCCTGTCATCGTCAAGTCGCTCGCGCGTGCCGCGGCGCGAACGCCGGGCCGGTGCGAGGCCTGAGCGGAGTGCTCGTGGGCCAGCGGTCCGGTCAGATCTGGACCATCTCGAAGTCTTCCTTGCGGGCGCCGCATTCCGGGCACGTCCAGTTGATCGGGACGTCTTCCCAGCGCGTGCCCGGGGCAATGCCCTCTTCCGGCAGCCCGGCTTCTTCGTCGTAAATCCAGCCACAAATCAGGCACATCCAGCTCTTGTATTCCATCTTAAGCCGCGTCGGGGAAAAGTCGGTAAATTCGGGAGCCATGATGGTACCGTGTCGGGGCCGGACTGCCTAGCAATCGCGCTGGAGGACGGCAACTACGTTGCGCCGCGCTAAAAAATCCGTCGTACCGGCCGGATTCCACCGCATAATGGTTGAAAAGTGCGGCCTGCCGGGCAACACGGGGCCGAACAAAGCCCATTCGCCTCGCCGTCCGCATGTCCGTCGCTTGTCCGTTTTTCTCTTGCCCCATTTTTACATGTCCAGCAACGCCCCTCCGATCGTCCTCACCTTCGGCCTGTCCGATCCCACCGGCGGCTCCGGCCTCCAAGCCGATCTGATGACCCTGGCGAGCATGGGCTGTCACGGCGTGTCCGTCCTGACCGGCTATACCGTGCGCGACTCGGCCGCCTGCGACGAGGTGACCGGCCTCGACCCCGACGTCGTCGCGGCGCAGGCGCGCATGCTGCTCGAAGACATGCCGGTTGCCGCGTTCAAGATCGGCGCGGCCACGCGCGCGGAAGTCGTCAGTGCGATCGCCGAAGTCGTCGCCGACTACGACGGCGTGCCGCTCGTGCTCGCGCCCGATTTCACGCTCGACGACGAACACGTGCTCGCGGCCGACGACCTGCGCGAATCGATCGCCGATCTGCTGGCGCCGCAAACCACGCTGCTGGTCGCCGACCACGCGACGCTGATCGCGCTCGCGCAGCCGGACGGCGATGCCGAGGCGCCGAATCTCGACGCGGCCGTGTCGCATCTGCTGTCGCAGGGCTGCGAATACATCCTGTCGTCGGAAACGGGTTCGCATCGGCTCGTCAATACGCTGTACGGCGAGGAAGGCCAGCTTCGTGAAGACATGTGGGATCGCTCGCCGCACCGGCTGATGGGCATCACCGATACGCTGGGCGCGGCCATCGCGGCGCTGCTCGCGAACGGCCAGGAGCCGCCCGAAGCCGTGCGCGAGGCGCAGGAATACCTGTACCAGGCCGTGCGCGACGCGTTCCGGCCCGGCATGGGCGCGTACCTGCCCGACCGGTTCTTCTGGGCGCGCAGCAACGACGAGTCGGACACGCCGCCGGCCGTGAAGGCCGATTCGGCGCCGAGGACGTCGCATCGGCATTGAGCGGCGACGCGGCCGGTAGATCCCGCCGCCGCGAACGGCGCGCTATTCCAAGTGCAAATAAAAAAGACCCGCATCGCTGCGGGTCTTTTCTTTTGGCTGGAACACGCATCGCTGCGCGCTCCGGACACCGTCGACCGAAGTCGATTACATGTCCATGCCCATGCCGCCCATGCCGCCCGGCATGCCGCCCGGCATCGGTGCGTCTTCCTTCGGCAGTTCCGCGACAGCAGCGTCCGTCGTCAGCAGCAGGCCTGCAACCGAAGCTGCGTTCTGCAGCGCGGTGCGCGTGACCTTGGTCGGGTCGACGACGCCGGCTTCAACCATGTCGACGTACTCGCCCGTTGCTGCGTTGTAGCCGTAGTTGCCCTTGCCTGCAGCAACTGCCGCCACCACGACGCTGGCTTCTTCGCCACCGTTCGTGACGATCTGGCGCAGCGGCTCTTCCATCGCGCGCAGCACGATCTTGATGCCGGCGTTCTGGTCGGCGTTCGCGCCGGTCAGGCCTGCGATCGCGGTGCGTGCGCGGATCAGCGCAACGCCGCCGCCTGCCACGATGCCTTCTTCCACAGCTGCGCGGGTAGCGTGCAGTGCGTCTTCGACACGTGCCTTCTTTTCCTTCATTTCGACTTCGGTCGCAGCACCGACCTTGATCACTGCCACGCCGCCTGCCAGCTTGGCCACGCGCTCTTGCAGCTTTTCACGGTCGTAGTCCGACGTCGCTTCTTCGATCTGCGCGCGCACTTGCTTCACGCGTGCTTCGATGCTTGCAGCTTCGCCTGCGCCGTCGATGATCGTCGTGTTTTCCTTGCCCACTTCGATGCGCTTCGCCTGGCCCAGTTCTGCCAGCGTTGCCTTCTCGAGCGTCAGGCCGGTTTCTTCCGCGATGACTTGACCGCCGGTCAGGATCGCGATGTCTTCCAGCATTGCCTTGCGACGATCGCCGAAGCCCGGCGCCTTGACCGCAACGGTCTTCAGGATGCCGCGGATGTTGTTGACGACCAGCGTGGCCAGTGCCTCGCCTTCGACGTCTTCTGCGATGATCAGCAGCGGACGGCCAGCCTTCGCGACTTGCTCGAGCACCGGCAGCAGATCACGGATGTTCGACACCTTCTTGTCGTGCAGCAGCACGAACGGGTTGTCGAGGACGGCGACTTGCTTGTCCGGGTTGTTGATGAAGTACGGCGACAGGTAGCCGCGGTCGAACTGCATGCCTTCGACGACGTCCAGCTCGTCGGCGAGCGACTTGCCGTCTTCGACGGTGATGACGCCTTCCTTGCCGACCTTGTCCATCGCTTCAGCGATGCGATCGCCGATCGACGAATCGCTGTTCGCCGAGATCGAGCCGACCTGGGCGATTTCCTTGTTGGTCGTGCACGGCTTGCTGATCTTCTTCAGCTCTTCGACAGCCGCCGCGACTGCCTTGTCGATGCCGCGCTTCAGGTCCATCGGGTTCATGCCCGATGCGACGTACTTCATGCCTTCGCGGACGATCGATTGCGCGAGGACGGTTGCCGTCGTCGTGCCGTCGCCTGCGTTGTCGCTGGTCTTGGAAGCGACTTCCTTGACCATCTGCGCGCCCATGTTCTGGAGCTTGTCCTTCAGCTCGATTTCCTTCGCGACCGACACACCGTCCTTGGTGACCGTCGGGCCGCCGAAGCTGCGCTCGAGCACGACGTTGCGGCCCTTCGGACCCAGCGTGACCTTGACTGCGTTGGCGAGAATGTTCACGCCTTCGACCATCTTCGAACGGGCGGAATCGCCGAATACGACGTCTTTAGCTGCCATCTTCTAACTCCTTGAATTCTTGGGAATATGTACCGTCGGAGGACGCTTACTTGGCGTTGACCACGGCCATGATGTCTTCTTCGCGCATGACCAGCAGTTCGTTGCCGTCGACCTTCACGGTCTGGCCTGCGTACTTGCCGAACAGAACACGATCGCCGACCTTCACGTCGAGCGCGATCGGGGCGCCCTTGTCGTCGCGCTTGCCCGGGCCGACGGCCAGGACTTCGCCCTGATCCGGCTTTTCAGCAGCGGCGTCGGGGATCACGATGCCCGAGGCGGTCTTGGTTTCCTGATCCAGGCGCTTGACGATCACGCGATCGTGCAAAGGACGAAGGTTCATATTCACTCCTCTCTTGACTGAGATTGAAGAACGCTTAGGGAACTGCCCGGCTCATCGCCCGGCAGAGAATTGTTAGCACTCTCGTGCAGCGAGTGCTAATTATATGGACGGGTTTTGACAAATTCAAGAAGGGAAACCGGAGGAATTTTCGAGGCGGCGACGCGGCGGGAAAACGGCTGAGAACAACGAAAAACCCTTTCAAAACAAAGCCATGACGATCGAAACCGACCCGACGGGCGGGCTCGCGAGGCCCGCGAATCCCATCCAGCCCCGTTTGGACACCGGGTAAGCCCGGAGTTCCCGAGGCCGCCGACATCGCATCGAAAAAAACGTGCGGGCGCCCATTTCATCCGCCGCGGCGCGGTCGTTCGCCGGCGTCGCCGGGCCGATCCTCACGCGTCGGCGCAATCCGCGCCCGACAGCGGCCGGAAGGTCCGGCCGTCCGTCTCGACGGTCGCGCCCAGCCGCCGCGCGAGCCCCTTCGCGCCTTCGCGCATCACGACGTCGTGATTCCATCGGAACAGCGGCCGCGCGAGCGGCTCGAGCCAGTTCATCCAGCGCAGGTGCGTACGGATGTGCCAGTCGTAGCGCACGACGGTGCGCGCGCCGTCGGCGGCGAACGACCAGCGGCCGTCGCCCTCGATCGCGCCGCTCGCATGGCCTTCCAGCGCATGCGGCCGCTCGACGCGACGCACCCGCATGTCGAAGGTCAGCCGGTACGGCAGCGCGCCCTTCCACGTATACCGGTGCAGCGCGCCGACGCCGCGCGCGTCGCCCGGTTCGAGCTCGACGGTGCGCACGGCGCCCTTCCACCAGTCGGGCCAGCGGTCGACCTGGTAGATCGCGTCCCAGACCGCCGCGAGCGGCGCATCCACCCGCCAGGTCGTCGAGAACCGGTACTCCGCCATGCAGCCTCCGGCATTGCGCGTCAGGAACGCGGATCGGCGCGCCGTCAGGGCGCGAAGAAACGCTCGGGAAACGCGACGTCGATCTCCACGTCGTCGAGCGTCACGGTTTCGAGCGGCACATCGTCGTCGCCGGCGTAGCTGACTACCTTCAGCGGAAAACCGTCGTCGGTGTCGAGCCATAACCGGTAGCGATGCACGCCATCGATCGCATGCGAGGGCGCGCCCGTGACCAGCACGCGCAGCGCGCGCCGGCCGCCGATGGCTTCCTCGCCTTCGGTCACCGTCGCGCCGCCCTGCTGCAGCACATGCACGCTGCGCAGCAGTTCGCCGACGTCCGAACGGTCGACCCGGTGGCCGCTGCGGTCGCGCACGAGCGGATTGGACGGCGACAGCGTCAGCGCGGGCGGCGCATGCGTGCCGAACGGGCGCAGCCGCACCTTGCCGTCGCCGGGATCGTACGCGAGCACCGCGCCGCGATGCGGCGACACGAAATCCATCCGGACGAAGCCCGGCTTCAGGTACGCGTAACGGATTTCGGTGTGCTCGCCGTCGCGCGCCGACGAGCGGATCGTCGCGCGGTACGAACGGACGTGGTCGAAATGCGCCTGCGCGACGGTCACGGGATCGGCGGTCATGCTCGCTCCTATCAGGCTCGCGGCCAGCAACGCGGCGATCACGGCGCCGCCTCGACGTCGAGCACGCCTTCCATCCCGCGCTCGCGATGGCTGCTGAAAAACAGCAGCCGGTGCGTGCAATAGTAGGCGAATCGACCCGGCTGCTGCGGCGTGAAACGGAACGTCCTCGGCGTCGTGCCGAGTTCGGTATGCACTGCGATGCCCGCCTGCGGCGGCGCGTCCATCTCGAAGCTGTGCGGCACCACGCCGGGCTCGGCCGACACGGTCAGCTCCACCGGCAGGTTCGCGCGGACGATCACGTGATTCGGCCGGAAAAAATAGCTGCCGCCGACGATCGTCACACGCTGTACGCCGTCGGCATCGACCGGCACGCGCACGGGCGCATTTCCCTGTGCTCGCGCAAGCATTGTGCCCGCGAGGCACGCCGCCAGCACGAGTCCCTTCATCATTGCCGTCTTCATCGCCTGCTCCCCGCGGGCGCCGCGCGTCATCCCTTCCACGCATCGGCCGGCCCGCCCAGCGCTGCGCATGCGTCGATCGCCAGCTCGCGCAGACGCCGTTCGTCGCCACGGCCGGACAGCGCATAACCCATGCCGCGATCCGACCAGAAATACGTGTAGCGGCCGTCCGCCGACAGCGCCTGCGGCGCGAGGCGCCGCGCATCGTAGGCGGTCATGTACAGCGTCACGCGCGCGCCGTCCGCGCGCTGGTACATCAGCTGTGCGGCCGGCCCCGCGTCGCCGGGCAGCAACCGGCCGCCCAGCAGCGCGTAACCATATTCGTCGAGCGACGGTGCGCGCACCGGCCGGCCGATGCGCGCCGACAGCCATGCGGCGAAACGCGCGGGATCGGCCGCACCGACTTCCACCGGATGCTCGCGGTCGGCCGCGTACACCGCATACGCGACATCGGCGCGCGCGGCGAACGCCGGCTCGCGGCCGAACGCCGCCCAGCCCGCATGCAGCGCGACACCGATCAGCAGCCCGGCCGCCAGCCCCGCGCACGCGTGCACGGCGGCGCGCCAGCGCGACGCGCGGCGCTGCACGAACAATGCGGGCGCGGCGCCCGGCAACGGAAACAACGCCTTCAGCGCATCGCGCTGGGCACGGTAATGCGCGAATCGTTCGGCTTCCTGCGGATCGGACTGCAGGCGCTCGAGCATCTCGCGCCGCTCGTGCCCGGACAGTTCGCCATCCAGCAACGCGGACAGCAGTTGCGCCGACGCGTCGTCGTCCTGCCGGTTCGAAGGCTTGCGCGGATCGTCCATCATGGCTTCCCGATCACCCGTAACGTGGCCGTACCGTGCGCCGCCGGCGCGTCGGTCAGCAACGCGCGCATCTGCGCGCGCGCCCGCGCGAGCCGCGACATCACCGTGCCCACCGGCACGCCGAGCACTTGCGCGGCATCGCGATAGCTGAGCTCCTCGAGCGCGACCAGCAGCAGCACCTCGCGCTGCTCGACCGGCAGCCGATACAGCGCGCGCTGCACGTCGCGCAGCTCCAGCCCGCCGACTTCGCCAGCGGGCGCCGCCATCGTCTGCCACGGCGCCGTCGCGTCGTCCACGGCGATCTCGTGCCGCGCGCGCAACTGGTCGATGAAGCGGTGCCGCAGCAGCGTCAGCAGCCACGCGCGCAGGTTGCCGCCGTCGCGCGGCGGCCGGTTCAGCGCACGCTCGAGCGTGTCCTGCACGAGATCGTCGGCCCACGCGCGCTCGCCCGTCAGCGCACGCGCATAGCGCGTGAGATGCGGAAGCCACACCAGCAGGTCCGATTCATAGCTCATCGGGGCGCCTCGCGCGTCGGCGCGCGGTCACGGCCGCGCGACGTGCCACATACCGCCGATCCCGTCGCCGCCGGCGTCGCCAGCCTCGCGGTCCATCTTCCAGCGATACAGCGGACGGCCGCGGTACGCCCATTGCTTAGTGCCGTCGTCGCGGGCGACGACGCTCAGCGCACCCGACGGCTTGTCGTATGCGTCGGCGAGCGCGGGCGGCCAGTTGGCCGCGCACGCGCCGTCGCACATGCTCTTGCCCGGCGCATCGCGGTCGAACACGTACAGCGTCATGTGCGCTTCGTCGACCAGTTTCCCGTCGCCGGCCTGGGGCGGTTCTGCGGCCGCCGGCCGCACGATCGCCGCCGTCAGCGCGGCAGCGAAGAGCATCCGTTTCATTCCCGTTCTCCTTGGCGTCGTGTCGCGACACGATGCGGCCAGACGGGACGATCGGCTTCGTCGCGATCATTATCCCGCCGGCCGGCGGTGCCGGAACTCGGTATGTAAACGGACGGCGACGGCCTGTTATTCCATGCGGCGCCGCGACCGGCAGCCGCGATCGTTCATGTGACGAAAGAACGCGGGAAGCCCGAAATGACAACGCGGCATGACATCGCTGTCATGCCGCGTTGGGCGGCCGGTACTGCATCGCCGGTATTGCACGGCCCGTATTGCGCGACCGTCTCGCCCGACGGCCGATGCGGCGCCGTCGGGCGGTTTCGGCCGGTTACCTCGGCAATGCGCCGGTCAACGACTGGAGCAGCGTCGTCACCGGTGCGAGCGGGTTGTTCGGCGAGCTGTTGCCCGAATGCGGCGTCACCGACAGACTCGGCGCGGAACCGAGCGCCGTACCCACCGACGTGCCGACCGCATTGACCACCGTCGCGGTCGAATTGGCCCCCACCGTCAGCAGCGAACCGACCGCGCCGGCTGTGCCGCCGGCCGCGTTCGCGCCCGAGCCGAGCAGGCTGCCGCCTGCCGCTGCCGTCGAACCGGCCGCGCCCGACAGCGCGCCGGCCGCCTGGCCGAGCGCCGCCGGACCGGACGCGAGTGCGCCCGTCACCGAACCGAGCGCACCGGTCAGGGCGCCCGCCGGGTTGCCGCCGCCCGTCAGGCCGCTCACGAGGCTCGTGATCGGCGCGATCGGGTTGTTGCCGGCAGCGCCGGACAGCGTGCCGACCACCTGGTTCACGACGCCTTGCACCGGCGCCAGCGGGTTGGCGCCGCCGAGGTTGCCGAGCGCGCCCGTCACCGAATTCAGCGCGCCCGTCAGTGCGCCGGCCGGATTGCCGCTGCCGAGCGCGCCCACGACCTGGTTCACGACACCCTGGACCGGCGCCAGCGGGTTCGTGCCGCCCAGCGCGCCGAGCGCGCCCGCTGCCGAGCCGACCGCGTTGCCGAGTGCGCCGGTGGCCGTCCCGACCGCGTTGCTCAGCGTGCCGGCCGGATTGCTGCCGCCGAGCGTGCCGACGACCTGGCTCACGACGCCTTGCACCGGAGCCAGCGGGTTCGCGCCGCCGAGGCTGCCGAGCGCGCCCGTCACCGAGCCGAGTGCGCCGGTCAGCGCGCCGGCCGGATTGCCGCCCGGCAATGCGTTCTGCAGACCGTTGACGAGGTTCGTGATCGGCGTGATCGGGCTGCCGCCGCCTGCGCCCGACAGCGTGCCGACGACCTGGTTCACGACGCCCTGCACCGGCGCCAGCGGGTTCGCACCGCTGAGCGCGCCCGTCACGGAGTTCAGCGCGTTCGTCAGCGCACCGGCAGGATCGCCGCTGCCGAGCGTGCCGGCGAGTTGCGTGACGGCGCCTTGCACCGGCGCGAGCGGGCTCCCTGCGCCGCCGACGTTGCCGAGCGTGCCGGTGATCGTGTTGACCGCGTTGCTCAATGCGCCGGCCGGGTTGCCGCTGCCTAGCGTGCCGGTGACCTGGTTCACGACGTTCTGGATCGGGGTGATCGGGTTCGCGCCGCCGCCGAGGTTGCCCAGTGTGCCGGTTACGGTGCCGAGGGCGCCGGTCAGCGCGCCGGCGGGATTGCCGCCGCCGATGCCGCCCAGTGCACCGGTTACCGTACCCAGGGCGCCGGTCAACGCGCCTGCAGGATTGCCGCCGCCAACGCCGCCCAGTGCGCCCGTCACCGTGCCCAGGGCACCGGTCAACGCGCCTGCAGGGTTGCCGCCGCCAACGCCGCCCAGTGCGCCCGTCACCGTGCCCAGGGCACCGGTCAACGCGCCGGCCGGATTGCCGCCGCCAACTCCGCCCAGTGCGCTCGTCACCGTGCCCAGGGCACCGGTCAATGCGCCGGCCGGGTTGCCGCCGCCAGCGCCGCCCAGTGCGCCCGTCACCGTGCCCAGGGCACCGGTCAACGCGCCGGCCGGGTTACCGCCACCGAGCGCGCCCGTTACCTGATTCACCACGCCCTGCACCGGCGCCAGCGGATTCGCGCCACCGCCGACACCGCCCAGCGCACCCGTTGCCGTGCCGAGCGCGTTGCTCAGCGTGCCGGTTGCCGTGTTCAGCGCGCCGGTCAGTGCGCCGGCCGGGTTGCCGCCACCGATGCCGCCGAGTGCGCCCGTCACCGTACCCACGGCACCGCTCAGCGCGCCTGCCGGGTTACCGCCACCGAGCGCGCCCGTCACCTGATTCACCACGCCCTGCACCGGCGCCAGCGGATTCGTGCCGCCGCCGACATTACCCAGTGCCCCCGTCACCGCCCCCACGGCGCCCGACAGCACTTGCCCCGGCTCGCCGAGCGACGTCTGGATCGCGCCCGACCCACCCGCCGTCACGGTGACCGAACCCAGCGGCGACGTCCCCGTCGCGCCCAACCCGACCGACACGCTGTTCGTCGGCCGATTGACGATCACTTGCGGGATCGGCAGCGCATCGAGCGCCGCGGCCATCGCGGACCCCGAAGCCAGCACCCCGAACACCGTCGCGACCGACAGCGCCACACCCGTCAATTTAAAATTCTGTCCCATCGTTATTTTCCCCATCTCGGTTGGCACTACGTTGACAAAGCATGGGGACGGATTGCACGAAGCGTGCCAATACAAAAACCGGATCGATTCGTCTGCTTATTGACCGGCAATAACGCTTTTTTAATTGATTTCTGACGAATTCACGCGTCGCGACGCCACAATAGTCTGATGAAAAGCGCGATCGGAGCGAGGATGTAACGTAACGTTTGCGAGCCTCGCGGTGACGTGTACCGGTACATTCCGCCAACGCCGGAACACGCGCCGGCAATGCAGCCCTATACCGTTACGACGGGCCGCCCATTACGCATTTCGGCAATATGAAAATGCATTGACCAATCACGAATTTGCTCATTTTCTTTTGTCGCGAAATTTTCTTTCTTGTCGATTACGCAGATCATTTCCAATTGCGCGGATTTCGACGAGCCGGACAGCAGAACGAAAAACTGTGAAGCAAGCGCACGGCCGCCGGCGCGTGCCGGCGACCGAAACCGCATCCGCGCGCCGCAGGTTCAGCCGAAGCGGGCGGGCCGATACGGATGAGGATCGATATAGGTCGGCGCGCCCGTCATCATCTCGGCGAGCAGGCGGCCGGTCGCGGGCCCCAGCGTGAGCCCGTGATGGCAATGGCCGAACGCGAACCACAAATGACGGTGGCGCGGCGCCGGCCCGATCACCGGACGCATGTCGGGCGTGCATGGCCGCATCCCGAGCCACGGTTGCGGATCGAGCCGCTCGCCGATGCCGAACGCGTCGCGCGCCAGCGGTTCGGCGCGCGCGAGTTGCACGCCGGTCGGCCGCGCATCGCGCGGCGCGATCTCGACGCCTGTGGTGAGCCGCAGGCGGCCACCCTCCATCGGCGCGACGACGAAACCGGCCTCGGTATCGCACACGGGCACGTTCAGCGGCGTGCGCGTCGGCCGGTAATGCATGTGATAGCCGCGCTTCGCGCGCAGCGGAATCCGGTAGCCGAGCGGCGCGAACACATGATCGGACCACGGCCCGAGCGCGACCACGGCCGAGCGTGCCGAGATCGGCCCGTGTTCGGACCGGACCTGCCAGCCGCCATCCATCTGCACGAGCGTCGTCGCGTCGCCGCGCACGAACGTGCCGCCGTCGCGCTCGAACAGCCGCGCATACGCCTTGGTCAGCCCGCCCGGGCTCGATACGGTCTTCGGGTCCTGCCAGTGGAACGCGCCGCAGAATGCATCGCCGATGCCGGGCTCGCGCGCCCGCAGCGCATGCGCATCGAGCACGGTCATCCGCAGCCCGTGCTCGGCCGCCACGCGCTGCTGCGCGCGCGCTTGCTCGTCGAACAGCGCGGGCGAACGGAACGCCTCGATCCACCCGCCGTCGTGCACGAGCGGCTGCGCGTCGGTACGCGCGAGGAGCGCATCGTGCTCGACGACGCTCGCCGCGACAAGCGGCAGCAGGTCGCGCGCGGCGGCCGCGAGCCGCCGCGGCGACGATTCGCGCCAGAAGCGCGCGAGCCAGCCCGCGTACGCCGGCAGCGCGCGGTAGTCCCAATAGAGATCGACCGAGCGGTTGCGCGCATAGCGCAGCAGCGTGCCGAGCTGGCGCGGAAACGCATACGGCACGACCGACGAGCGCTCGATCAGCCCCGCATTGCCGTGGCTGGTTTCCTCGCCGGGCGCGCGCCGGTCGACGAGCGCGACGCGCAGCCCGCGATCCTGCAGATGCAGCGCCGACGACACGCCGACGATGCCGGCCCCCAGAACGATGACGTCGAAATCCATGGTTCCCCGCACTGCGTCGAGATGGGATGCGCCGTGTGCCGACCACGCGGCCGGCGCGCGGCGGCGCTTACTTCGCGATGATGTCGCGCTTGAAGTACTTCTGCGACAGCGCGCTCAGCGTGCCGTCCTTCTTCAGCGCATCGAGCGCGCCGACGATCTTCGCCTGCAGCGCCTTGTCGTTCTTGCGCATCCCGAAGCCCGTGCCTTCGCCGAGCGTCGCCGGATCCTTCAGCGGCTCGCCGACGATCTGGTAGTCGCGGCCGGCCGGCTTGTCGAGGAACCCGTCCTGCGCGGTCTGCGCTTCCTGCACGGCCGCGTCGAGACGCCCCGCGACGAGATCGGCGTAGATCTGGTCCTGCTCCTGGTAGGACACGACGGCCACGCCCGCATTGGCCCAGTGCGCCTTCAGGAAATCCTCCTGCGACGAGCCCTGCAGCACGCCGACGTGCTTGCCGCGCAGGCTCGCGACGTCGGGCTTCAGCGGCGCACCGCGCTTCGCGACCATCACGATCGGCACCACGTAGATCGCCGGCGTGAAATCGATGCTTTGCTTGCGCTTCGCGGTGATGTTCATCGCCGAGTTGATCGCGTCGAACTTGCGCGCCTGCAGCGCCGGGATCAGCCCGTCGAACGCATTCTCGACCCACACGCACTTCATGTTCAGCTTCGCGCACACCGCGTTGCCGACGTCGACGTCGAAGCCCTGCAACTGACCGGCCGGCGTCTTGCTCTCGAACGGCGGATAGGCGGCTTCGATCCCGAAGCGCAACGTGGTTTGTTCCGCATGGGCCGCGACGGCCGCGCACGCGAGCGCCGCAGCGGCGCAGAGGGAAAGCTTCCAGTTCATGACGGTCTTCCGTTCCGGATTGAGGCGATGAAGATCGGTCGCCCGACGCCCTCGGTGGGCGCCGGTCGGCATTCGAGTGCAGGCCGACGCCGCATGGCGACGTGGCGGGTCCTGCATGCGAAATATAGACTCAAAGTCTACTATGGACTATAGGGGATACGAGGATGCGGCTTTGGTCCTCCATATCGAAATTTCTTTCTGCCGCCAGAAACACCATTGATTTCATGGAATTTTTCGTGACGCCGACTCCGACACAGCATCTCGAAAATAAAAACTCTCACGACTTTGTTTGTCTATATTAGACTTTTCGTCCATAACAAACTCCCCAGAACATCGTCTTTCGAGACTTTCTGTCCAGCCCGAACCGGAGATGCCCCATGACGCAAACCGTCCCCACCCTGCCGCTGACCGTCGACGAAGCCGCAGTGCGCGCGGCGCTGCCGTCGCTCGACGTGCTCGGCACGCTGCGCCGGATGTTCGCGTCGCTGGCCGCGGCGCGCGCGGTGCAGCCGCCGCAGACGCTCACGCTGTTTCCCGACCGGGCCGGCGACTTCATCACGTATCTCGGCGCGCTCGCCGACGAGCAGGTGTTCGGCGCGAAGCTGTCGCCGTATGTCGTGACAGGCGGCAAACCTGTCGTCACCGCATGGACCGCGCTGATGTCGATGCAGACCGGCCAGCCGCTGATGTGGTGCGACGCGGGGCTGCTGACCGTCGAACGCACGGCCGGCACGACGGCGCTCGCGGTCGACTGTCTCGCGCCGCGCGACGCGCGTCATCTGGCGATCGTCGGCGCGGGTGCGGTCGGCCTCGCGCACCTGCGGCACACGGCGGCGCTGCGCGACTGGGACACGATCCGCGTGTACTCGCCCGCGCTGGCCGGCGACGCGGCGCTGCAGGCGCGCCTGACCGCGCTCGACGCGCGCGCACGCGCGGCGGCGAGCGTCGAGGCCTGCGTGCGCGACGCGGACGTGGTGATGCTGTGCACGTCGTCGGGCACGCCCGTGCTCGGCGACGGCATGCTCACGCGTCCCGCGCTCGTCACGTCGATCAGCACGAACGTCGCGCGCGCGCACGAAATCCCGCCCGCGTGGCTGCCTGACATGGACGTCTACTGCGACTACCGGCACACGACGCCCGCAAGCGCGGGCGAGATGCAGATCGCCGCGGCCGAGCACGGCTGGGATGCCGGCCGGATCGTCGGCGACCTGCCCGCGCTCGTCGCCGGCACCTGCGCGGCGCCGTCGCGCACGCGTCACGCGCTGTTCCGCTCGATCGGCCTGGGCCTCGAGGACATCGCGATCGCGCACGCGCTGTACACGCATCTGACGCACGCATGAGCGGCACGCGCGCACGGGGCCGATACAATGGCACCGCCGCGGCGGCCGCGCGCGGGCGCACGGGCATGCCGGCCGGCGGTGGCCCGGCCCGCCGGCCCGACACGCTGCCCCGCTCCCGCCCACCCGAGATCGCGACACCGATGCGCAAGAAGAAATCTCCCGTCAAAGACCTGCTGCTCACCCGCTATGCGCCGATCGCCGACGGTATCGCCGCGCTGTTCTTCCCGTACGCGGAAGTCGTGATCCACGACCTGCACGACCAGACCGTGCTGTATCTCGCGAACAACCTGTCGAAGCGCGAGGTCGGCGACGATTCCGCGCTCGAGGAAATCGATCATTCGGCGCGCGAACGCGTGATCGGCCCGTACGAGAAGCTGAACTGGGACGGCCGGCGGATGCGCTGCGTGAGCAACGTGCTGTTCGACGACGAAGGCCGGCCGGCCGGGATGATGTGCATCAACTTCAACATCGCGGTGTTCGACGAGGTGCGCGCGACGCTCGACCTGTTCATCAAGGGCGCGGGCGTCGTCGCGCAGCCCGACGAACTGTTCCGCGACGACTGGCAGGAGCGCATCAACACGTTCCTGCACGGCTGGTTGCGCGAGCGGCAGGTCGGGCTGAACGGGCTCACGCGCGAGCACCGGCGCGAGCTCGTCGAGGCGCTGTACGCGGAAGGCGCGTTCCGCGGCAAGAGCGCGGCGAACTACGTCGCGAACGTGCTCGGGATGGGGCGCGCGACGGTCTACAAGCATCTGAAGCACCTGAAGGAAACGCAGGGCGACGCCTGAGCGGGATGCGGCGGGCGCGATGACGCGCAGGCTTCGCGCCATCGGCACCGGGCGTCCGGTTCCGCGTCCAAGCCTCGCGATGCGCGGGTGCAGCCCGGGCTCCGCGCGGGCCCGCCTCCGAAGCGCGGAAGCGCGGAAGCGCGGAAGCGCGGAAGCATAAAATGATATAGTCGCAGTTACATTTTTTGCCGCCCCGAACCGCCCATGACGACCGCTCCCGCCCTGACTGCCCGCCCGACCCTGACCGTCGAAATCTGGTCCGATCTGATCTGCCCGTGGTGCTGGATCGGCAAGCGCCGCTTCGACGAGGCGCTGGCCGCGTTCCCGCACGCCGACCGCGTCGACGTCGTGCCGCGCGCGTACCGGCTGATGCCCGGCCAGCCCGTCGAGCCGGTCGAGGCGATGCTGGCAGGCAAATACCGGATGGCGCCCGCGCAGGTCGACCAGATGCTGCGCCAGGTGACCGATGCGGCCGCGAGCGTCGGGCTGCGCTACGACCTGCCGGGCACGCTCGTCGGCGACACGCTCGACGGCCACCGGCTCGTGAAGCTCGCGCAGGCGTCGGGCCGCGCGCACGCGCTGACCGAGCGGCTCTATCGCGCGTATTTCTGCGAGCACGGCTCGCTGTTCGATCATGCCGCGCTGACCGAATTCGCGGTCGAAGCCGGGCTCGAGCGCCCGGCCGTCGAAGCGGTGCTGCGCAGCGACGCCTACCGCGACGAAGTCGAGGCCGACATCGCGCGCGCCGAACAGATCGGCGGGCGCGGCGTGCCGCTGTTCGTGTTCGGCGGCCGCTACGCGGTGTCCGGCGCGCAGCCGGCCGACGCGTTCGCGCAGGCGCTCGACCAGGCATGGCGCGACGGCGTCGTCGAACTCGGCGGCAGCGACGCGGCCGCCTGCGGCCCCGACGGCTGCGAACTGCCGGCCCGGTCGTAACGCGCAACCCGCGGCACGCGCGCCGCGCCGCGCGCCACTACGCTTCGCTGCTGCCACAAACCGGCAGGAAGCCCGCGCCGATGACGTCTACAATGCCTCCTTTCAAATAACTATCAGAGAGAAGGCTGAGCGCCCATGACCCACGGTATCCACGGCGAGAAGCGCTGGTATGCGCTGATCGTGCTCTGCCTCGGCGTGCTGATGATCGTGCTCGACAGCACGATCGTGAACGTTGCGCTGCCGTCGATCAGCACCGACCTCCACTTCACCGAAACGGCCCTCGTGTGGGTCGTCAACGCGTACCTGCTGACGTTCGGCGGCTGCCTGCTGCTCGGCGGCCGGCTCGGCGACCTGTACGGCCAGCGGCGCATGTTCCTCGCGGGCCTCGTCGTGTTCACGCTCGCGTCGCTCGCCTGCGGCCTCGCGCAATCGCAGGCGATGCTGATCGCCGCGCGCGCGGTGCAGGGGCTCGGCGGCGCGGTCGTGTCGGCCGTCTCGCTGTCGCTGATCATGAATCTCTTCACCGAGCCCGGCGAGCGCGCACGTGCGATGGGCGTCTACGGCTTCGTGTGCGCGGGCGGCGGCAGCATCGGCGTGCTGCTCGGCGGGCTGCTGACGAGCTCGCTGTCGTGGCACTGGATCTTCCTCGTCAACCTGCCGATCGGCGCCGCGGTCTATGCGATGTGCGTCGCGCTGCTGCCGCGCACGCGTGCGCCGGCCGGCACGGCCCGGCTCGACGTCGCCGGCGCGATCACGGTGACCGCGTCGCTGATGCTGGCCGTCTACGGGATCGTCGGCGGCAACGAGGCCGGCTGGCTATCGACGCAGACCGTCGCGCTGATCGGCGCTGCCGTCGTGCTGCTCGCGCTGTTCATCGCGATCGAGTCGCGCGCCGCGCATCCGCTGATGCCGCTCACGCTGTTCGCCGCGCGCAACGTCGCGCTCGCGAACGCGATCGCCGTGCTGTGGGCGGCCGCGATGTTCGCGTGGTTCTTCCTGTCCGCGCTGTACATGCAGCGCGTGCTCGGCTACGGGCCGCTGCAGGTCGGCCTCGCGTTCCTGCCGGCGAACCTGATCATGGCCGCGTTCTCGCTCGGGCTGTCGGCGCGCATCGTGATGCGCTTCGGGATCCGCGGCCCGATCGCCGCCGGCCTGCTGATCGCGGCATGCGGCCTCGCGCTGTTCTCGCGCGCGCCGGTCGACGGCGGATTCGTGTGGCACGTGCTGCCCGGCATGGCGCTGCTCGGCATCGGCGCGGGCGTCGCGTTCAATCCGGTGCTGCTCGCCGCGATGAACGACGTCGATCCGGCCGATTCCGGGCTCGCGTCGGGCATCGTCAACACCGCGTTCATGATGGGCGGCGCGCTCGGGCTCGCGGTCCTCGCGAGTCTCGCGGAGGCCCTCACCGGCGCACTGGCGGCGGCGCAAGCGGCGCCGCTCGACGCGCTGAACGGCGGCTACCATGCGGCCTTCGCGTTCGGCGCGGCGTTTGCGGCCGTGGCCGCGCTGACCGGCTTCGCGCTGCGCATCCGGCCGCCGCGCGCGGTCGAAGGCGCCGGGCCCGCGATGCACTGACCGTCGACGAACGGGCCGGGAACCGGCATCGGATCGGGGCGCGCATCGTCGCGCCTTTTTCGTGCGTGCCGGCCACGCGGCGTACGCGCCCGGTTCACCGCCGCTTTCGGGCCAGATCGTCGTCGGCCGCGCCCGCCCGAACGCGCGTTTCACGTTCCGCCGGCCGCCTGCCGGGTGGGCCTTCGTGGCCGATTTTTAACGCAGTCGTCCATTGACGCGTCACTTTTGCGACAATGGCGGACTTTGACGCGCGCGCCACGGCCGCGCGCCGCCGCCGAACGCCGCATAACCGCCTGCTTCCGATGTCGCTTCCCCATATCGATCTGCTGTACTCGCTGTCCGGCCTGTTCGTCGGCATTCTCGTCGGCCTGACGGGTGTCGGCGGCGGTTCGTTGATGACGCCGATTCTCGTGCTGCTGTTCGGCGTCCACCCTGCGACGGCGGTCGGCACCGACCTGCTGTACGCGGCCGCGACCAAGGCCACCGGCACGCTCGTCCACGGCCTGAAAGGCTCGGTCGACTGGCGCATCACGGGCCGGCTCGCGGCGGGCAGCGTGCCGGCCGCGGCGCTCACGCTGTGGTGGCTGCACACGCACGGGATGAACACGCCGGGTACCGCGCGGATGATCCAGCTCGTGCTCGGCGTGGCGCTGCTGCTGACGTCGCTCGCGCTGATCTTCCGCCCTCAGCTCACCGCATTCGCCGCGCGCAACCCGCTCGCGCCGAGCCCCGCGCGCACGCTGTGGTCGACCGTGCTGACGGGCGCCGTGCTCGGCGTGCTCGTGTCGATGACGTCGGTCGGCGCCGGCGCGATCGGCGTGACCGTGCTCCTGCTGCTGTATCCGCTGCTCGCGACGACCCGCATCGTCGGTTCCGACATCGCGCACGCGGTGCCGCTCACGCTCGTCGCGGGGATGGGCCACTGGCTGCTCGGCTCGGTCGACTGGTCGATGCTGCTGTCGCTGCTGCTCGGTTCGCTGCCCGGCATCGTGATCGGCAGCCTGCTGTCGGCACGCGCGCCCGAGCGGCTGCTGCGCAACCTG
The DNA here is from genome assembly GCF_029268935.1 of Burkholderia semiarida. Taxonomy (NCBI): domain Bacteria; kingdom Pseudomonadati; phylum Pseudomonadota; class Betaproteobacteria; order Burkholderiales; family Burkholderiaceae; genus Burkholderia; species Burkholderia semiarida. The sequence continues at coordinate 1,657,631 of NZ_JAHLCL010000007.1, forward strand.
CTCGCGTCGACCCTGGTCGCGGTCGGCGTGCGGCTCGTGCTCGCGTAGGCGGGCACCGCTCCTGACGAACAACGCCGTCCCGGTGCTGCGTGCGCACCTGCAGCTTCAGCACGCGTTGCAGCGCAGTACGGTTCGCGAGGATGCCGTCGTAGAAGTTGGCGAGCTCGCCCTTCAGCGCGGTCCGTGACGCGTCGTTCAGGCAGATCATGTGGCCCGACGGGTCGTTCTCGATCGTCAGGTTCTGCGCGTTGAACGCGGTGCGACCGATTCCAGACGACGCGCAGAAAAAAGCCGGACGGCTGTCCGGCTTGCACGAGGCGGCGCGTCGGCCGCGGTCAGAGCGGCACGTCGATCGTGCCCACGCCGGTCGTGATCGCGTTCGCGCCCGGCGCGGTCGAGATCGGCGGCAGGTTCGCGCTCGACAGCGCGGGCGCGGCGCCCGGCGTGCCGCCGCGCGGTACCGTGCGCACCACCTGCGACGGCGGCAGCGGCGCGCCGTTCTTCAGATGCTTCCACATCAGGTTCAGCGCCTGCACGTTGTAGTAGTGAACCGGCACGAAACGCGTATCGAAGCCCGGAACCGACAGGAATGCGTCGAAGTGCTGGCCGTTCGTCACTTCGTAGAACACCAGCCGGCTGCGCCCGGCTTCGCTGATCCCGTTCTGCGCGACGTACGCGCGCGACGCGTGGTTCACCGGCACGAGCGCGTCACCGCGGCCCTGCACGATGATCGCCGGCTTGCCGTGCAGGTTCGCGTTCACGCGCACCGCGTCGACGTTCGCGGGCATCCCGAGCATTCCGTTCGTCCATAGCTGGCGCAGGCACAGCGCGCCCGCGAAGCTCGCATCGGGCGTCGCGAGCCGGTGGTCGACGCCCGCGCCGTCGTTGAACACGAGATTGATGCCGGCCGTCGGCGGCACGCCGTTGCCGGCGCCGAACACGGCCGGCATCGGCGATGCGGCGGGCGCCGCGACCGCGCCCGTCGCGTTCGTCGTCGCGAAGCTGAAGTTGCACAGGTTGTCGGTGACGCGCGAGCGCGTGTATGCGTTCGCATAGGTGACCGCGATCGCGGGAATCGCCTGCGAATCCCACATCGACGCCTGCAGCAGGTCGGAATCGGCCAGATAGCCGGCCGCGTGGAGCTGCGCGAGCGCGTCGGCCGCCTGGCTCTGCGTGTCGGCGCCCGACACGAGCCCGGCCGCGGCGAGCGTCGCGCAGCGCTGCGTGCGGATCGACTGCGTGGTCGCGGCCGGCAGCGCGCTCAGGTACGGCGCGCCGGCGAGCGACGCCGATGCGGCCGCGCACGGCTCCAGCAGGTTCGCGAGCGTCGCGTAATCGGCCAGCGGCCGGCCGAACGACGGCACCGGCTGGCCGCCCGCGCGGACCACCGCGTTCGGCGCCATCCGCACGTTGATCTGCGGCTCGCCGACCACGACCGCGGTGATCCAGCCGCGGTTGTCCTGCTCGGCCGCCGCGAGCGACGCGCCGCCGCCGTTGCTGACCGACGCGGCGATCGTCGTGATGTCGCCCGCGCGATAGCGCACGCCGCGACGCGAGCCGTCGATCAGCGGCCCGAACTGCTCGTTGAGCGCCCAGTACGCGAATTCGACCGACTGCAGCGTCACGCGCCCCCAGTCCTGCTCGGGATTCTGTTGCGAATGCGCGTGCTTGAACGCATAGCGGTTCGGGAAGCGGTTGTTGAACGCGGCGAGATCGCCGCTCGTCACGTTCGCGGTGAACAGGCTCGCGGTGCCGGCCAGCACCGCGTTGGCGAGCGTGCCGTCGATCAGCGTGACGGTGTCGGAGCCGAGCTCGTGCGCGCCGTTGCCGCCGCCCTTGTCGTTGTAGGCCACCGCGCAGCCGCGCTTGAGCGCCCACTCGCCGGCCGCGGAAATCGCGCCGTACACGCCGCGCGAGCCGGATGACGTCGCGGTGACGATGCACGGCTGCGCGGGATCGAAGCGGGCGGGCACCTGCACGAGCAGCGTGACGTTTTTGGTGCCGCTGCCGTCGTCGGCATACGCAAGGTATTCGGTGCCGGGAATCTTGCCTTCGCCGAGCGTATCGTTGCCGTCGAGGTCGACGTTCGGCCCCCAGAAGCGGCCGTAGCCGCCGTTCGCGCTCATGTCGACGAGCGCGCGGTAGTTCGACCAGATGGCGAGGCGCCGCAATTCGGCGCTCGTCGGCCGCGCCGGATTCGCGAAGCCGGGCGCGCTCGCCGCGGCGAGCCCCGTCTTGCCGAGGCCGGCCGTCAGCAGGTCGTCGCTCGCGCCGTCGTAGGCCGTCGTGCGCACGCTGCCGGACACGAAGCCGGGCAACCGGTTGCGCTCGGCCGACTCGTCGCCGTTGCAGGCGCCGAGCATCGCGACCGCGGCCAGCGCCGCTCCCCACACCACCCGCCTGCCCCACCCGAGCTTCGTCATCGCCGCCCCCTCGATATCGTTATCGGTCCGCCGCCGCGCCGCGCGCGGCTTTCGGCCCTCTGAAGCGCAAACGGGCCCCGGCATGCCGGGGCCCGCTGGAAACGGGCGCACGCGGCGCTCGCGCGCCGCCGCCCGGCGTTACTGCTGCTGAACCGTCAGCTTGTTCGAGACCGACGTCACACCCTTCACGCTCTTGGCTGCCTCTTCCGCCTTGTCGATCTGTGCCTGGTCGGGCACCGTGCCCTCCAGCGAGATCGCGCCGCCCTTCGAACGCACGACGATGTTCGCCACGTCGATGCCGCCCGCCTTCGTAATGGCCTTGCGCACCGCGTAGCCGAGCTTGCGGTTCGCCTTCTTCGCGGTTTTCGCGGCGGCCTTCGGCGCGCTCGCTGCGGCCGCCGGCGCTTCCGTCGCCGCTGCGTCGCTCGACTGCGCATACACGCTGCCCGACAGACAGGCCGCCACGGCGGCGACACCCAACGCTCTCAACACGATCGACTTCATGCTATCTCCTTATCACTTCGGAACGGCCGTGCACAGTACGGCCGGATACCCCCAAAAACAGCCGGCCCGCGCGCGAACGGGCGGGACAGCCGGTGTTTTCCACGGCGATACGAGAGAGGCGGCACGGGCCGGCGGCCGGCGCACGCGAAAAGCGGGCCAGCCGGGCCGGACAGCCGCCGGCCGGACGCGCCCGGTCTCATGACGTGCCGGGTCGCGCGCGATTCGGGCGCGGCTGCGTCGCACAATGTAATCCAGCGCCCGCCGAAGCGCAAAGCTTTTGACGCGACGGCCGCCGCCGCTGTCGCCGGACAGCCGCGCGAGCCCACCCGACTCGCGCATGCGCGGCGAAACCGGGTACCATCGCCGCGAGCATCCGTGTCGTCCGGTGACGACCGTCACCGATGCGTCACGCCAGCGTCATCCACCCACCCCATGAAGCCTGCCAGCCCTCGCCCGCCGCGCCGCATCCTCGCCCGCTTCGTCGCCGTCTCGTGGCGCGACCTCGCGCTGTCGATCGGCCCCACCGTGCTGCTCGCCGGCGCGGCCGTCTGGCTCGCGGTCAAGCTGATCCAGCCGGCGCCGCCGTCCACGCTCGTGATCTCGGCCGGGCCGCCCGGCAGCACGTACTGGAACGCCGCGCAGAAATACAAGACGATCCTCGCGAAAAACGGCGTCACGCTCGACGTCCAATCGTCCGAAGGTTCCGCGCAGAACCTCGCGCGGCTGTCGAACCCGAACGCGCCGGTCGACGTCGGTTTCGTGCAGAGCGGCATCGGCCCGAAGGAGCGCGACGAGCATCTCGTGTCGCTCGGCAGCATCGGCTACGTGCCGCTCGCGATCATGTACCGCGGCCCGGTCGTCGCGCGGCTGTCCGACTTCAAGGGCAAGCGGCTCGCGCTCGGCGCGGAAGGCAGCGGCGCGCGAGAGTTGAGCCTCGCGCTGCTGAAGATGAACGGCATCGTGCCGGGCGGCTCGACCGAGCTGCTGCCGACCGCCGGCGAGGACGCCGCGACTGCGCTGCTCGACGGCAAGATCGACGCGGCCTTCCTGTCCGGCGACTCGACGCAGATCCCGGTGATGGCGAAGCTGTTCCGTGCGCCGGGCGTGCACGTGTATTCGTTCACGCAGGCCGAGGCGTATGCGCGGCGGTTTCCGTACCTGACGGCGATCACGCTGCCGATGGGCGTCTACGATCTCGGCCGCAACCTGCCGCCCACCGACATCCACACCGTCGCGCCGACGATCGAACTCGTCGCGCGCGACTCGCTGCACCCCGCGCTGTCCGACCTGCTGATCGAGGCCGCGCGCGAAGTGCACGGGCACGCGACGATCCTGCAGCACGCAGGCGAATTCCCGTCGTCCGTCACGCGCGGCTTCCCGCTGTCCGACGACGCCGCCCGCTACTACAAGTCGGGCAAGAGCTTCCTGTACCGGCGGCTGCCGTTCTGGGTCGCGAGCCTCGTCGACCGGCTGCTGGTGGTGGTCGTGCCGCTGATCGTCGTGCTGATTCCCGGGCTGCGGCTCGTACCGTCGCTGTACGGCTGGCGCGTGCGCTCGCGCATCTACCGCTGGTACGGCGCGCTGATCGCGCTCGAGCGCCGCGCGCTCGGCGAACACACGGCCGAGGAGCGCGTCCAGCTGCTCGACGAGCTCGACGACATCGAGGAAGCCGTGAACCGGATGAAGATGCCGCTCGCGTACGCCGGGCAGTTCTACGTGCTGCGCGAGCACATCGGCTTCGTGCGCGAACGGCTCACCGCGCAGGAGCCGGACACGCCGGCGGGCCCGCCCGCCGCCGGCAGCCCGCCGGCACGCACGACAAGCGCGCCGCAGCCGGCGGGCGACGCCCCCCGGGCGACTCCCGGTTCCGCATGAGCGGACGATCCGCGATCATTGCTGCATGCGCGCGCCGCCGCGTAACATGGAGGCCGCCGTCAGGCGCCGCACGCCCCACCTTCTGGAGAACGACATGACAACCGGCCTCGATACCGCCCAACCCGCCTGGTTCTTCGACTTCGTGTCGCCGTTCTCGTACCTGCTGCTCGAGCAGCACGACAAATGGCCGGACGTGCCGTTCGACCCCGTGGCCGTGTCGCTCGCCGACCTGCAGCGCCACTGGGGCCAGCGTCCGAGCGCCGACGTGCCGGCCAAGCGCGTGTTCACGTACCGTCACGCGCTGTTTCGCGCGGAACAGCTCGGCATCCGCTTCAAGATGCCGCCCGCACACCCGTTCGATTCGGACAAGGTGCTGCGCCTCGCGATCGCGCTGCGCGCCGATATCGCGACGGTGCTGGAAATGTTCCGCTTCATCTGGCGCGAAGGCAACGATCCGTCGACGCCGGAAGGCTTCGCGGCGCTGTGCGAACGCGTCGGCGTCGGCCACGGCGACGAGCTGATCGAATTCGAGGAAACCGCCGCGCAACTGACCCGCAACACGGCCGACGCGATCGCGCTCGGCGTGTTCGGCGTGCCGACCTTCTGGATGAACCAGCAACTGTTCTGGGGCGAGGACGCGCTGCCGATGGTCCTGTACTGCGCGCGCACGCCGAACTGGCTCGAATCGGGCGAGGTCAAGCGGATCAGCACGCTGCCGAAGGGCCGCGCGTGATGGCGTGCGTGATGGCCGGTATCACGCACGGCAACGCGCGGCTGCGGTAAGGTAACGGGCTGTTTTCATATGAAAACGGCCCTTTGGCGTCCCCCGCATCCCCCACCAATGGAAGACGACGACCGTACCGCCTCGCTCGACATCTGGCTCGTGCGCGTGTTGCGCACGCTGCTGCTCGAGCGCAGCGTCACGCAGGCCGCGCTGCGGCTGAACCAGACCCAGCCCGCGATCAGCACCGCGCTGCGCAAGCTGCGCGAGACGCTGAACGATCCGATCCTCGTGCGCGGCAAATCCGGCATGGTGCCGACCGAATACGGCGCGTCGCTGCTCGAAGCCGCGTCGCGCGCGCTGCGCGAGGTCGATTTCATCGCGACGCCGCACGGCGAGTTCGATCCGTCGTCCGCGCGGCGCACGTTCCGCGTCGCCGCGCCCGACTACCTGAACGATTTCTTCATGCCGACGCTGATCGAGCGCTTTCGCGACGCGGCGCCGCATGCCCGTCTGGAAATCGATTCGCTGAACCCCGCGCTCGACCACGCGGCCGCGCTCGAGTCGGGCGCGCTCGATCTCGTGATCGGCAACTGGCCGAAGCCCGACCCGCAGTTCGCGCGCCAGGACCTGTTCTCCGACACGATCGTGTGCCTGATGCGCGACGCGCATCCGCTCGCCCGCGAGCCGCTCACGCGCGAAGCGTATGCGGCGGCCGCCCACGTCGCGCCCACCCCGTACACCGGCGACAAGCGCAATGCGATCGAGATCGGCCTGGCACGCGCGCGCCTCGCGCGGCGCGTCGTGACGACGCTGCCGTACTTCGGGATCGTGCCGCAGGTGCTGCTGCAGTCGGACCTGATCTTCACGACGACGCGCCGCTTCGCGACGCACTATGCGCAACTGCTGCCGCTCGTCGTCGTCGCGCCGCCCGTGCCGTTCCCGCGCATCAAGAGCTACCTGCTCACGCACCCGCAGCCCGACCGGCCGACCGACATCGCGTGGCTGTGCGCGCTGATGCAGAGCGTGTCCGACGAGCTGACGGTCGCCCGCACGCGCAAGCGCTGACGCGCGGCCGAAGCGCAGCGCGACGGGTCAGGCAGTGCGGCCGCTCAAGCCGTGCAGAAGGTTTCCTGCAGATGGGTCCAGCGTACGGCGCCCGCCGCGTCGCGCGCGAACACGGCGGTCGCGCGGCGCGCGGGCAACTCGCCCGCCGCCGCGTGCTGCGCTTCGCGATAGGTGAGCACCGCGTGCGACGCGTCCGCCGCGAGCACGCGGATCTCCGACAGCGCGATGCGCAGCCCCGGCTTCGCGCCGGCCAGCTTCGCGAACAGCGCGCGCATGCCGTCGTGGTCGACCATGCGGCCGTCGGTCAGGATCATCGTGAAGTCGGCGGAAAACGCGGCGAGCAGCGCATCGAGCGCCGCCGGCGCGGTATCGACGCCGGACAGCCAGCGCTCGATGGCGACGAGGCTCGCATCGAGCGCGTCGAGATAGACGGAATGATCGGACATGGGCGCGTGCACGGTAAAGTGAGCGCGGCCCGCTGCCGCGCGTTGCCGTGCAGTGTAGGCAAAAACGCGCGGCCGTGCGCCGACCGCGCGGCATGACCGTTTTACCGCTGTTTTACCGCTGTCTTACCGCGCGCAGGACACCTCGCCGCGTGCGCGCCCGGCCGCGGCTGCCTTCGCATCGGCCACCGGCATCCCCGAACGCACCTGCAGCAACTCCGCGCAGACGGCCACCGCGATCGCGCCCGGCGCCTTGTCGACGATGCCGGCGACGCCGATCGGGCACACCATCTCGACGAGCCGCGCCGGATCGACGCCGCGCGCGGCGAGCCGGCGCTCGAACCTCACGCGCTTGGTGCGCGAGCCGATCATCCCGAAGTATGCGTAGTCGCGCCGCCGCATGATCCGCGCGGCGAGCGAGAAGTCGAGCGCGTGGTTGTGCGTCATCACGAGGAAATACGCGCCGGGCGGCGCCGCGTCGACGACGGCCTCCGGCGTGTCGGTCGGCTCCGGCTGCACGTTGGGCGGACATTCGTCCGGGAACAGCTCGTCGCGCGTGTCGACCCACTGCACGACGCACGGCAATGCGCCGAGCAGCGTGACGAGCGCATGGCCGACGTGGCCCGCGCCGAACAGCACGACGTGCATCGGCGGCGGCGCACCGGTCGCGCGGTTGCGCTGGCCGGTGCCCGGCGCGAACGGCTGCAACGGCGAAGGCGCGCTGCCGCACGCGCCTTCGCACCCCGCGTCGGACGCGGCACGCGGCGAACGAGCGGGGCCGTTCACGCCGGCCTCCGACGGGTCGCCCCAACGAGGCCGATCGCCCCGTCGGAGCCGACGCACGAAGCGAGCGGGCAGAGGCCGTTCACGTCAGCCTGCCCGCGCGGCGTTCGCCGCCCGCACCGCCTGCACCGCGCGCAGGATCGACTCGCCGGTGGCCGGCGCGTCGAGCGGCGGGTTCACGCGATAGTCGCCGACCGCGGCAATCGCATCGCGCACCGCGAAGAACACCGAGAACGGCAGCAGCAGCGGCGGCTCGCCGACGGCCTTCGAGCGGTGGATGCTGTCCTCGACGTTGCGGTTCTGGAACAGCCGCACGTTGAACTCGGGCGGCGTGTCGTTCACGGTCGGGATCTTGTAGGTGGACGGCGCGTGCGTCATCAGCTTGCCGCCCTTGTTCCACCACAGCTCCTCGGTCGTCAGCCAGCCCATCCCCTGGATGAACGCGCCTTCGACCTGGCCGATGTCGAGCGCCGGGTTCAGCGACGCGCCCACGTCGTGCAGCGCATCGACGCGCAGCGTGCGCATCTCGCCCGTCAGCGTGTCGATCACGACTTCCGACACCGCCGCGCCGTACGAGTAGTAGTAGAACGGCCGGCCCTGCAGCTTCGATTGATCCCAGTGCAGCTTCGGCGTCGCGTAGAAGCCGTCGGACCACAGCTGCACGCGCGCGAGGTATGCCTTCGCGACCACTTCGCCGAACGGCACGCCATGGCCGCCGACCCACACGACGTCGTTGCCGAACGTCACGTCGGCCGCCTCGACCTTGCCGTCGCCGAACTGCTTCGCCGCGAATGCCGCGAGCCGCTCGCGCAACTGGCGCGCCGCGTCCTGCGCGGCCTTGCCGTTCAGGTCCGAGCCCGTCGACGCGGCCGTCGCGGACGTGTTCGCGACCTTGCTCGTGTCGGTCGCCGTCACGCGGACCCGGCCGAAGCGGATGCCGAGCTCGTGCGCGACCACCTGCGCGACCTTCGTGTTGAGCCCCTGCCCCATCTCCGTGCCGCCGTGGTTCACGAGCACCGAGCCGTCGGTGTAGATGTGCACGAGCGCGCCGGCCTGGTTGAAGTGCGTGACGTTGAACGCGATGCCGAACTTCACCGGCGTGAGCGCGATGCCTTTCTTCAGCACCGTGTTGCGTGCGTTGAATGCACGCACGCCCGCGCGCCGCGCGCGGTAGTCGCTCGTCGCCTCGAGTTCGCCGAGCAGCTCCTGCAGCACGTTGTCCTCGATCGTCTGCCCGTACGGCGTCACGTTGCGTTCGGTCTTGCCGTACAGGTTCGCGTAGCGCACGTCGAGCGGATCGCGGCCCAGCGAACGCGCGATGTCGTCGAGGATGTATTCGATCGCGAACGCGCCCTGCGGGCCGCCGAAGCCGCGGAACGCGGTGTTCGACTGCGTGTTGGTCCTGCCGCAGTAGCCGGCGATGTCGACGTCGCCGAGCCAGTACGCGTTGTCGAAATGGCACACGGCGCGCGTCATCACCGGGCCGGACAGGTCGGCCGAGAAGCCGCAGCGCGACGTCATGTCGAGCGCGACGCCGTCGATGCGGCCGGCGTCGTCGTAGCCGACGTCGAAGCGGTAATGGAAGTCGTGCCGCTTGCCGGTGATCATCATGTCGTCGTCGCGGTCCGGACGCAGCTTCACCGGGCACAGCAGCTTCCATGCGGCGAGCGCCGCGCAGCATGCGAACAGGCCCGACTGCGATTCCTTGCCGCCGAACCCGCCGCCCATCCGGCGGCATTCGACCAGCACGTTGTGCGACGCGACGCCGAGCACGTGCGCGACGAGGTGCTGCATCTCGCTCGGGTGCTGCGTCGAGCAGTACACGTGCATGCCGTCGTCGTCCTTCGGCACCGCGTATGCGATCTGTCCTTCGAGGTAGAACTGCTCCTGCCCGCCGAGCAGCATCTCGCCCGACTCGCGGTGCGGCGCCGCGGCGAGCCGCGCGGCCGCGTCGCCGCGCGCAAGCTTCAGCGGCGGGATCACGTAGGATTGGGCCGCGCGCGCTTCCTGCGCGGTCAGGATCGCGGGCAGCTCCTCGTACTCGACCTGCGCGCGGCGCGCGGCAAGCCGCGCGGTTTCATGCGACGTCGCGACGACGATGAACATCGGCTGGCCGACGAACTGCACGACGCCCTTCGCGAGCACCGGATCGTCGTGGATGATCGGGCCGCAATCGTTGACGCCCGGGATGTCGTCGGCCGTGAATACCGCGACCACGCCCGGCGTCGCACGCACCGCGTCGAAGTTCATCGACACGATCTTCGCGTGCGGCTTCGCCGACAACCCGAGCGCCGCGTGCAGCGTGCCCGCGACGACCGGAATGTCGTCGGTGTAGGTGGCGCGCCCGCTCACGTGCAGGTGGGCCGATTCGTGGGCGCGCGAGACGTGCACCTGCGCGGCGTCGGCCTGCGGGTCGAGGGTGCTCAGGAACGGTTCTGCTTGCTGGTTCATGTTCGGTGTTCTCCGTCGTCAGACGCGCGCCGCGTCGTCGGCCACTTCGGCGCCTACTTCGGCGGCCACTTCGCGCACGTTCAGCGCCTGCGGCGGCAGCGGGTCGTGCGCACGCGTCTCCAGCCAGAAGCGATAGATCAGGTTCTTCGCGGTATCGAGGCGATACGCGCTCGTCGCGCGCATGTCGGACAGCGGCTGGTAATCGCGCTCGAGCGCCTGCATCGCCGCCTGCGCGGTGGCTTCGTGCCACTGCGCGCCGTCGAGCACGGCTTCCGTGTGGGTCGCGCGCTTCGGCGTCGCGGCCATCCCGCCGAACGCGATGCGCGGCTCGCGGATCGTGTCGCCGTCCGCGATGAACGCGAACGCCGCGCACACGGCCGAGATGTCCGAGTCGAAGCGCTTCGACAGCTTGTACGTGCGGAACCGCAGCTTGTCGCGCGCGCCGGTGCGGGTCGGCACTTTCAGGCCGACGACGAATTCGTGCGGCGCCATGTCCTTCTGCTGGTAGCCCGTGTAGAGCGCCTCGAGCGGCAGCTCGCGCACCGTGTCGCCGCCGCGCAGCACGACGCGCGCGCCGAGCGCGATCAGGCCCGGCATCGAATCGCCGATCGGCGAGCCGTTCGCGACGTTGCCGCCCATCGTGCCCGCGTTGCGGATCGGCAGCGACGCGAAGCGCTTCCACATCTCGGTCAGCTCCGGATACGTGCCGGCCAGCGCCGCATAGGCCTTCTCGACCGTCACGCCCGCGCCGATCCCGATCCAGTCGTCGCCGTGAACGATCTGCTGCAGCTCGGCGATCTGGCCGACGTAGATCAGGTCGTCGAGGCGGCGCATCTGCTTGGTCACCCACAGGCCGATGTCGGTGCTGCCGGCGAGAATGCGCGCATCGGGACGCTCGGCCTTCAGCGCGGCCAGCGCGTCGAGCGTGCGCGGCGCCGCGAAGCGCGCACCGTCGATCGTCGTGTAGTCGAACGTGTCGTCGCGCTTCAGCGACGCAAGCGTGCGGGCAAGCGCGGCCGTGTCGACGGGCGCGGCGGGCGCCGGTGCACCTTCGCCGGTCGCACCTTCGCCGGTCGCACCTTCGCCGGCCGCGTCGAACATCCGCACGGCCGCATCGACGATCGGGCGATACCCGGTGCAGCGGCACAGGTTGCCGGTCAGCGCATCGGCGATCTCGGTGCGCGTCGGCACGTCCTTCGCCTTCGCGCATGCACTGCCGCAGCCTTCGTGGCCATGCTTCTCGTACAGCGCCCACATCGACATCACGAAGCCCGGCGTGCAGAACCCGCATTGCGAACCGTGGCAATCGACCATCGCCTGCTGCACCGGGTGCAGCGTGCCGTCCGGCCGGCGCAGGTCCTCGACCGTGAGCAGCGCCTTGCCGTCGAGCGTCGGCAGGAACTGGATGCATGCGTTGACGGCCTTGAACTCGACCGCGCCGGCGTCGGTCAGCTCGCCGACGACGACCGTGCACGCGCCGCAGTCGCCTTCCGCGCAGCCTTCCTTGGTACCGGTGCAATGCGCATCCTCGCGCAGATATTGCAGCACGGTGCGGGTCACGTCCGCGCCGCTGACTTCGCGGATCGCGTGACGATGGTAGAAGCGAATCGGCTCACTCATGTCTCGGCGTTTCTTCAAATTGGGGGCAAGGCGGCCTGCGCGGAGCGCTCGACCGACGTTTTTCCGACAGTTTGCACGCTATCACCGTCAAATTCCGCAACCCATAGCCCATCACGCATGCGGCTCATATAACTGCCGCGATATGCGCGCACGGGCGGCCGATGCCCTTGCCGCGCGGGGCCCTTCGCCCGCTCCCGGCCGCCGACCATCGCCCTCTTCCTGAATAGGGGCGCAGTTAACTAAACGGTACCTGCGGGAAAACCGGTTCCATGGGAAAATCCCGATTCCCTTTCCTGCCGTTTTCCGTTCGTTTCGCCATTCGTTCCGACCCCATGCCATCCGATTCCGCCACACCGCCGCGCAGCGGGTTCGCGCTCACGCTGCAAATCGTGTCCGTCGTCTGCTTCACGTTCATCTGCTATCTGACCATCGGCCTGCCGCTCGCGGTGCTGCCGGGCTTCGTCCACGACGAGCTCGGCTTTTCCGCGATCGTCGCGGGCGGCGCGATCAGCGTCCAGTACTTCGCGACGCTCGCGTCGCGGCCGCTCGCCGGGCGCCTCGCCGATACGCTCGGGCCGAAGCAGACGGTGCTGCGCGGGCTGGTCGGCTGCGGCGTGTCGGGCGTGCTGCTGCTCGTCGCGCTGCTGCTCGCGCACTGGCCGGTCGCGAGCCTCGTGCTGCTGGTCGCGAGCCGGCTCGTGCTCGGCGTCGGCGAAAGCCTGTGCGGCACCGGCGCGATCCTGTGGGGCATCGGGCGGGTCGGCGTCGCGCACAACGCGAAGGTGATCTCGTGGAACGGCATCGCGACCTACGGCGCGCTCGCGCTCGGCGCGCCGGTGGGCGTCGCGATCGCGCATACGCTGAATCCGGCGCTGATCGGCGTGATCGTGATCGCGCTCGCCGCACTCGGCTTCTACCTCGCCCGCCTGATCGCGCCGGTGCCGCTCGTGCACGGCGAACGGATGTCGTATGCGAGCGTGTTCACGCGCGTGCTGCCGCACGGCCTCGGCCTCGCGCTCGGCTCGGCCGGCTTCGGCTCGATCGCGACCTTCGTCACGCTGTACTACGCCGCGCGCCACTGGCCGAACGCCGCGCTGTCGCTGACCGTGTTCGGCACGCTGTTCATCGGCGCGCGCCTGCTGTTCGCGAACACGATCAAGACGTACGGCGGCTTCCGCGTCGCGATCGTGTCGTTTGCGTTCGAATGCGCGGGCCTCGTGCTGCTGTGGCTCGCGCCGGTGCCGCACGTCGCGCTGGTCGGCGCGGCGCTGACGGGCTTCGGCTTCGCGCTGATCTTCCCGGCGCTCGGCGTCGAGGCCGTCGCGCTCGTGCCGGCCGCGAGCCGCGGCGCGGCGCTGTCCGCGTATTCGGTGTTCCTCGACCTGTCGCTCGGCATCACCGGCCCGCTCGCCGGCTATGTCGCGGGCGCGTTCGGCTATCCGCAGGTGTTCCTGTTCGCGGCGGTGGCCGCCGCGGCAGGCGTCGCGCTGTCGATGATGCTGTACCAGCGGCAGGCGCGGGTGGCGGGGAGCGGTGCGGCGGCGTGAGCGTGTCGTGCGCGATGCGGTTCAACGCGGCTCAACGCAGCAACACGTTGAAGTCCCGCAATACGTGAACCGCGTGGGGATGGCGCCGAAACGGAACGGCGTTCTTGAGCGAGAGTTTTGGGTGCGGCACGATCGAAGAGCACGAGTGCCTCCGACGTATTGAGATGCCGGGACATGTATAGAAAGCCGTCGACCCGGCGGTGATGTCGGTGGACGGCAAGCGACCATTGCTGCGGAATGTCGTACGGCGCGATGGTCGACAACGCACCATCGCCGCCCAGGTTGTTTAACGGCAACCCATGCAGGACGGCCACGGTCAGCGGCGCGCCATCGAACGACAGGACATGGCGGTCAAGTTCGGTCGTCACGAGCGGAAAGCCGCCCAGCACGAGATCGGCGACTTCGTCATGCAGCACCGTTTCGGCGAACGCGCAATGCAGATCGAAATCGAAGTAGCTGGTGCCGTACCGCCGCCCCTTGCGCGGATCGTCGAAGCGGCTGCCGCCCGACTTGCCGAAATACGGCTCGCCCGTCGCGAATCGCGAGATGCGCACGAGCGCCGGCGGCGCCACCTCGCGCGTCACCAGTGTCGCGCTCGCGAAATGTTCCCCCGGCGCCGTCAGCAAACGGGCCGCCTAGCGCTCGGCGAACGCCGTGGCGGCGCGCTCGACTTCGTCCACCTTCCCGCGCGACAGCGCGACGAGCGGCGTAACGTTGCCCAGCGACGCCTTCGGCGTCGTGAAGAACTGCCATTTGCTCCATCCCGGCAAATCGCCCAGACATTGCGTCACCCTGCCCAACGTCTTCCGATCGATATCTCCCGTCAGGTAGAAGGCCGGATAGTACTGTGCGGCGCCGACATCGACCGTGAAGATTCGACCGGACGCCACGGCCTTGCTGAGCGCCTGCCGCGTCATGCCGAGGCCGGCCCATGTCTGCGCGGCAGGCAGCAGCTTGCCGTCGGCGACCAGCATGCGCCGTTCCGCCTGCACCTGCCGCTCCAGATCGGCGGCGACGCCCGCCGCCCGCTTCTTCCCGCCGGTCGGCTTCCTGTCGCGCGTCGCGGCAGCGGCGATGCCGAACGTGATCGTGCCGGCGAGATCGATGACCTGCGCGATGCCGGCCTTGAACAGGTGCCCCAATTGCTCGTCGGACAAGCTGAGCAGCGCCCGCGCGCGATCGGGGCCGAGCATGGTCGCGGCGCCGACAGCGCTGCGCAGCGCTTCCTCCGCCTCGACATCAAGAACGACGGCCGTCCCTTCCAGCGTATGCGCCCGCGCAATCATCATCACCTCCCGTCACGACCGGAATGATCGAGCGTAGCCCCGAATCGAAACCAAGTCAACCGTGTCAACCAAGTCGACCGTTCGCCGGTTTCCGTGAACGCGGGTTCACGCAGCGGCGAACTTCATCAGGCCGTCCGCAGAAACAACCGCCGCGTGAGGTCGAACGCGACGAGATTGCCGGCCACCACGAGCAGCAGCCCGATCACCGCGAGCAGCGACCACTGGTAGCCCTCGAACACCGTCGACACGGCCAGCGCGACGATCGGGAACAGCACCGTGCAGTACGCGGCCCGCTCCGGCCCGATGCGGCCGACGAGCGTGAGGTATGCGGTGAAGCCGATCACCGAGCCCGGCACGGCCAGGTACACGAGGGCGCCGAGATAGCGCGGGCTCATGTCGAGCGTGAACGGCATTCCGGCCGCGGCGCTGCCGACGGTCAGGATCGCCGCGCCGATCAGCATCGCCCAGCCGTTGGTCGCGAGCGGGTGCAGCCCCATCGACTGCATCCGGCTCGACAGCAGGTTGCCCGCCGAGAAGCACATCGTGCCGGCGAACGCGATCGCGAGCCCCGCCCAGGTCGCGTGGTCGTCGAGATGGCCGGCCATCTGCTGCCAGAACAGGCACGCGATGCCGGTCAGCCCGAGCAGGGCGCCGGCGATCGCCGACGGCCGCAGCGGGCGGCCCATGAACAGCCGGCCGTTGATCGAGTTCAGCAGCGGCGCGGTCGAGAAGATCACCGCGACGAGCCCGCTCGGCACGACCTGCTCCGCGTAGTAGAAGCACAGGAAATTCAGGCAGAACAGCGCGAAGCCTTGCGCGACGAGAAAGCGCCACGCTTCGCGCGGCGGCCGCACCGGGCGGCGCATCACGCGCAGCAGCGCGAACAGCACGGCGGCCGCGAGCCAGAAGCGCCACGCGATCGACACGGGCGGCGGCACCGAGCCGAGCTGCCATTTGATCGCGATCCAGGTGGTGCCCCAGATCAGCACGGTGACGAAATAAAGCGACAGGTTCATGGCGGCAATCCGGACATTCGGGTGAATCGGGATCCCGACTATGCCGCCGCACGACGCGTGCCAATTGTCCGGAATTGCGGTCTTTTTCGGCGCGCCGCACGCGGCGCCGCGCGCCCGCTTATACTCGGCGCATCATGAGTCTCTCCCTCTGCGCCCCGCCCATCGACCGCGCCGCCGCCCTGGCCGGCGGCGATCTGCCGTTCGGCCTGCAGTCGGTGTGCCGCACGCTCGCCGACGCGAACGCGACGCTCGAGCGCTTCGCGTGGCTCGGCGACCATCTCGCGATCGCCGAATGGACGCGAATCACCGACGAAAGCGAGACGGTCTACGAGCAGCCCGGCCACCACACGCTGTCGTGCTACCTCGACGGCGGCTACCGGACCGAGCGCCAGCGCGTGCCGCGCTACGGCGCGCCGAGCCTGCTGTGTGCGTTGCCGGGCGATCACGAATCACGCTGGTGGGTGCGCGGCGAAATGCATTTCATCCACTTGTATTTCCTGCCCGAGCACTTCACGCAGCGCGCGATCCGCGAGCTCGATCGCGAGCCGCGCGAGCTGAAGCTCGCCGATCGCACCTATTTCGAGGATGCGCGCGTCGCCGCGCTGCTGCGCTCGCTCGCGCTGGACGGCTGGGACGATGCCGACGAGCGGCTGCGCGTGAACGAGACCGCGCACGAAGTACTGAGCCTGCTGCTGCGCGGGCAGAGCACGATGCGCACCGACACGTCGTTCCGCGGCGGGCTCGCGCCGGCCGTGCGCCGCCGCGTGCGCGACTACATCGACACGTACCTGACGCAGCCGCTGACGCTCGGCGAACTCGCGGAGGTCGCCGCGCTGTCCGAATATCACTTCTCGCGGATGTTCCGGCTGTCGTTCGGCCGCGCGCCGCACGCGTGGGTGGCCGAGCAACGGCTCGCCCGGGCCCGCGAGCTGCTGCGCACGACCGCGCTGCCGCTCGCGCAGATCGCGGCCGACTGCGGCTACGCAAATGCCGGCCACTTCAGCCATCGCTTTCGCGACGCGCACGGCACGACGCCGAATACGTACCGGCGCGCGATGCAGCGCCGCTGAGCGCGGCCCCGTGCCGCGCCTCCCGGCTTACGCGCCGCGCCGCGACAGTTCCTGTTCGAGCGCCGCGACGCCGGCCGGCAGGTCGACCGGCACCTTCAGGTCGACCATCGTGCGGCCGAACGCATGCAGCGTGCGGAACAGGTTGTGTTCGCGGCACTGCTCGCCCATCTGGCCGATCCGCACGATCGGCAACCCGAACGAACCCGAGATCTCGACCTGGTACTGCTTCGAGATATGGCCGCACACCATCCCGGGCGTGAGCCCTTCCGGCGTCTCGATCCCGACCACCGAATTGAGCCGGCAGTCCTTCGGCGCATACAGCTTGAGCCCCATCGATTCGACGCCCGCCTGCAGCGCCAGCGAGCAGCGCAGGTGGCGCGCGAAGCGGCTCTCGAGCGTCTCCGCGCACACGAGCCGCAGCGCCTCGTGCAGCGCGAGCACGCCCGACACGGGCGCCGTGTAGTGATAGCCGGCGTTGTGCCAGAAGTTCTCCGCGAGCGCCATGTCGAGGCACCAGTGCGCATTCGGCTCGGGACGGTGCTTCATGCGTTCCCACGCGGCGTCGGAGAACGCGATCAGCGACACGCCCGGAATCGACGACAGCCCTTTCTGGCCGCCGGTGATCACCGCGTCGATGCCCCACGCGTCCATCTCGAGCGGCATCGTCGACAGCGTGCATACCGCATCGACGACGACCAGCGCGCCGGCCGCCTTCGCGAGCGCGGCGATGTCGCGCAGGTCGCGATTCCACACGGTGTTCGACGTCTCGCCCTGCACGATCGTGACGATCTCAGGCCGCTCGCGCGCGATCGCGTCGGCGATCTCGTCGAGGCTCGCGACCGCGCGGTCGGCCACTTCGAGCGTCGCGACGTCGGCGCCGACGCGCGTGGCCATCTCGGCCATCCGCGCGCTGAAGAACCCGTTGCGGATCGACAGCACGCGCGTGCCGCGCCACGCGAGGTTCGAGATCGCCATTTCCATCGCGGCCGAGCCGGGGCCCGCGACGCCGAGCACCCATTTCGTGCGGGTCTGGAACACGTAGCGCGCCATCTCCTTCACCTGCTCGATGATCTTCGCCATCGTCGCGCCGAGGTGATTGATCACGATCGTGTTCGCCTTGGCGACGGCGGCCGGGATCGGGACCGGGCCGGCCCCCATCATCAGCAGCGGTTCTTCGGGCAGGATCGCGTCGAGCGGCACGACGACGGGACAGGGAATCGGCGAATGATCGATGGACATGGCTGGAAAAAGTGAGGAAAGGAAGTGCGCGAACGCCCGCGGGACGGCGCCCGTTGCACGCGCCCGTTGCACGCGCAGCGAACTGAACGATCATTCCGTGTTCCGCCGCCTTGCGCAAGAGGCACCCCCGTTCGGACAGCACGACGGTGGCCCGGTCGCCGGACCGGGCCAGCCGGCCGCGCACCACGCGCGCGACGGCCGTCCGGATTGAAAAAGGGCGTGCGAGCCGGTCGTGAAACGGTTCCATTCGCGTTCCGCGGGCGCGATTTTCTCCGCCAATATCGAGACTATTCGTCGAAACTGACAGTTCAGCCGCCCCATTGGCGGACCGTACGAATACACCGGTTACCTGATACAAATCGCGGAGCGAATTCGATACACAAAATCCGAACGTGGAAAAAACATCCATTACGGTTGCATGTATTGGGGAACGACTCCGAAAGGCGCTGCTACGGCGTGCTCACATTTCACACAACCCGTTGATTGAATGGGAAATATTCTCCAAACCGACGAATCCACCAATACCGCACTGGTTTTACCCCGTACGCCCTTGCTGCACCGCAGCGTTAAACCATTACTCGCGATTTCGATTTTACGCAACCCGCCCGTTTTCGCAGGTTGACGGATATCGGTTCTTTATTGAACAATCGTCTGCGGAATCGAAATTCCATTTTCGATACGAGGGAGCGCTAGGGGCCGCGCGATGCGCTTTCGGCGTTGCGCGGCGATAAATCACAACCAAAATCAATCAACCGGGCCAGAAATACGCAAGCCATGAACCAGATTCAGACCATGCGTGTATTCGTCTGCGTCGCCGAGCAGCAAAGCTTCCGGCGCGCGGCGCACCATCTCGGCGTGTCCAATGCGCTCGTCACGCGTTCCATCGCGATGCTCGAGGGCCACCTGAACACCCGGCTGATCCATCGCACCACGCGCAACCTGTCGCTCACCGAGGCCGGCGTGCGCTACCTCGACGGTTGCCGCGCGCTGCTCGAGGAATTCGACCACCTCGAATCGTCCGTCGCGCATGCCGTGCGCGAACCGGCCGGCACGCTGCGCGTCGTCGCGTCGGGGCTGCTGTCGCCGCTCGCGCTGACGCCGCTCGTCAGCAGCTTCCGGCACCGCTATCCCGAACTCCGGGTGCAGCTGACCGTCGCCGAAGGGCCGCTCGACGTGCTCGATTCGGGCTACGACGTCGGCATCGTCACGGGCACCCGGCTCGACGGCAACCCGGCGCTGATCGGCCACACCCTTGCGCCGAACCCGTTCGTCGCGTGCGCGGCGCCCGCCTATCTCGACCGCCGCGGCGAGCCGCGCGTGCCCGACGACCTGCCGGGCCACGACTGGGTCACGCTCGCGCCGCACCAGCACGCGCCGACGTGGCAACTGGTCGGTCACGACGGCGTCGTCCATTCGGTCACGGTACGCCCGGCCTGCACGGTCAACCAGCTCGCGCTCGTCCAGGCGGCGGCGGTGGCCGGCGCCGGCATCGCGGTGCTGCCCGAGCCGTGCGTCGCCGACGCGCTCAACCACGGCACGCTCGTGCGGCTGATGGCCGGCTACCGGATCGACGATCCCGACGCGCAGTTGTCGCTCGTCTATCCGAACCGCCAGTACGTGCCGGCCCGCACGCGCAGCTTCGTCGAGCACGCGCTCGAGCACTTCGGCGCGCCGTCCGGCCGCGAGCGGACCGACTACGGCTTCCTGCGGCCGGTGCGCGGCCCCGACCGCTCCGACATCGTCACGGGCCTGCAGTAAACTGCGCGCGTCAGCCCTCGGAGGTGCAGCGTGCGCGTGATCCTGTTCAGCAGCCGGCAGTACGACGACGATTCGTTTACCGCCGCCAACCGGCAGTTCGGCTATCGGCTGCACTTCCAGCCGTCGCACCTCGACGCGGAAACCGCGATCCTCGCGCACGGCTATGACGTCGTCTGCCCGTTCGTCAACGACACCGTCGACGCGGCCGTGCTCGAACGGCTCGCCGACGGCGGCACGCGGCTGATCGCGCTGCGCTCGGCGGGCTTCAACCATGTCGACCTGGCCGCCGCCGAACGGTTCGGCGTCACGGTCGTGCGCGTGCCCGCGTATTCGCCGCACGCGGTCGCCGAGCACGCGGTCGCGCTGATCCTCGCGCTCAACCGCCGCCTGCCGCGCGCCGTCGCCCGCACCCGCGAAGGCGACTTCTCGCTGAACGGGCTGCTCGGCTTCGACCTGCACGGCAAGACCGTCGGCGTGATCGGCACCGGCATCATCGGCAGCGTGTTCGCGAAGATCATGATGGGCTTCGGGATGCATGTGCTCGCGCACTCGGTGCCGCCGTACAACGACGAACTGATCGCGTTCGGCGCGCGCTACGTCGAGCTCGACGAGTTGCTGCATCGCGCCGACGTCGTCAGCCTGCATTGCCCGCTGCTGCCGTCGACCCACCACCTGATCAACGAACGGACGCTCGCGCGGATGAAGCATGGCGCGATGCTGATCAACACCGGGCGCGGCGGGCTCGTCGATGCGCAGGCGCTGGTCGACGCGCTCAAGAGCGGCCAGCTCGGTCATCTCGGGCTCGACGTGTACGAGGAGGAAAGCGGGCTCTTCTTCGAGGATCACTCCGACCTGCCGCTGCAGGACGACGTGCTCGCGCGCCTGCTGACGTTCCCGAACGTGATCGTCACGTCGCACCAGGCGTTCTTCACGCGCGAGGCGCTGGCCGAGATCGCGCACACGACGCTGCTGAACATCGAGGCGTGGCATGCGGGCGCGCCGCGGAACGTCGTGACGGCAAACCGCTGAGAAACCACGAAAAACGGCACGTTTGACGGCCGGCAGCGCATTCGCAATCGTTTGCTTGTGCAGGTTGCCGCACACTGCACTCGCCATCACCCACAATTACGCGCATTGTTTCAGGTGACGTAACGATTCCCGCGCGCGCCGTCTGCTATCGTTGCGTCGACGTCATCCCTGCCTTTGCCGCTCATGCGTTTCGACGATTCCGACATCGCCGCCGTCTACCGTGCCATCTTCGAACGGCGCGACATGCGCCATTTCACGCCGGCGCCCGTCGATCCGGCCGTGCTCGCGCGCCTGCTGCGCGCGGCGCACCACGCACCGAGCGTCGGCTTCATGCAGCCGTGGCGCTTCATCCGCATCACCGATCCCGCATTGCGCACGTCGGTCCACGCACTGGTCGAGGCCGAGCGCCGCGCGACCGCCGACGCGCTCGGCGAACGCCAGGACGAATTCATGCGGCTGAAGGTCGAAGGCGTGCGCGAATGCGGCGAGTTGCTGGTCGTCGCGCTCGCCGACGGCCGCGAGCGCCACGTGTTCGGCCGCCGCACGCTGCCGGAGATGGACCTGGCGTCCGCCGCGTGCGCGATCCAGAACATGTGGCTCGCGGCGCGCGCGGAAGGGCTCGGGATGGGCTGGGTGTCGTTGTTCGACGTCGATGCGCTGCGCACGCTGCTGCGGATGCCCGACGGCGCGAAGCCGATCGCCGTGTTGTGCATCGGGCACGTCGATGCGTTCTATGCGAAGCCGATGCTGGAACAAGAACGCTGGGCCGCGCGGATGCCGATCGAAGCCTGCCTGTTCGAGAACGGCTGGGACGATCCGGCGGCGACCGACGGGGCCCGATCGGCTGCGTCGTCAATAGAGACTGAAATGAAAGAAACGTCGGCCACGATGCCCAATGGATCGTCCGAGCACATCGCCTGATCCAAGGTTCGGCAACCGCCATCGCCTCGCGACCGAATCGCCGAAAATCCCACAGTATGAACTTCCCGCTTGCCGCCCCGTCGCACGCCGGCAACACCCGTTTTGACCCCAAACATAAGGGTTTTCACTGAAGTAGAATCGCGGCTGACGTTCGCCTCACCGACCGCCCGCCCCGCGTCTCCCGCGCTTGGGCTCGAGCGGCCTCTTTTCCCGAGCCTACCGCGATGCCCCTGCCTCTTTTCGCCCTTGCCGTCGCCGCATTTGGAATCGGTACCACCGAATTCGTGATCATGGGCCTGCTGCCCAATGTCGCGCGCGATCTCGGCGTGTCGATCCCGGCCGCCGGGATGCTCGTGTCCGGCTACGCGCTCGGCGTGACGATCGGCGCGCCGATCCTCGCGATCGTCACCGCGAAGATGCCGCGCAAGCGCGCGCTGATGGGCCTGATCGGCCTGTTCATCGCCGGCAACCTGTTTTGTGCGATCGCGCCCGGCTATGCGGTGCTGATGGCCGCGCGCGTCGTCACCGCGTTCTGCCACGGTGCATTCTTCGGCATCGGCTCGGTGGTCGCGAGCAACCTCGTCGCGCCGAACCGCCGCGCGCAGGCGATCGCGCTGATGTTCACCGGCCTCACGCTCGCGAACGTGCTCGGCGTGCCGCTCGGCACCGCGCTCGGCCAGGCGTTCGGCTGGCGCGCGACGTTCTGGGCCGTCACCGGCATCGGCATCGCCGCGGCCGCCGCGCTCGCGGTGTGTCTGCCGAAGCACCTCGCGATGCCCGACACCAGCATCACGCGCGAATTCAGCGTGCTGAAGCATCCGCAGGTGCTGATGGTGCTCGGCATCAGCGTGCTCGCGTCCGCGAGCCTGTTCAGCGTGTTCACGTACATCACGCCGATCCTCGAGGACGTGACGGGCTTCTCGCCGCGTCAGGTCACGTACGTGCTGCTGCTGTTCGGCCTCGGCCTGACGGCGGGCGGCACGCTCGGCGGCAAGCTTGCCGACTGGCGCCGGATGCCGTCGCTGATCGCGACACTCGCGCTGATCGGCATCGTCCTCGCGCTGTTCGCGGGCACGATGCATCTGCCGTTCGCCGCGCTCGCGACGATTTTCGTGTGGGGCATCCTCGCGTTCGCGATCGTGCCGCCGCTGCAGATCATGATCGTCGATCGCGCGAGCGACGCGCCGAACCTCGCGTCGACGCTGAACCAGGGCGCGTTCAACCTCGGCAACGCGACCGGCGCGTGGCTCGGCGGGATGGCGATCGGCTCGGGCGTATCGCTCGTGAACCTGCCGTGGGTCGGCGTCGCGATGGCCGTCGCGGCGCTCGCGCTCACGCTGTGGTCGGCGTCGCTCGAACGCCGGCCCGTAGTCGTGCCGACCGAGTACGTATGACGCAACCCTGCGGTAATCGTTGCGTGCGCAACGCCATTCAAACGTGACGGCCTTCATGGACCTTTGAAGGGCCGCGGTGTAGCATCCCGGCCGATGAAAGCCATTCTCAATCGCGATTTCCTCGCGCTGATCCTGAGCGTCGCGGTCGTCGGCCTCGGCACCGGCGCCACGCTTCCCCTCACCGCGCTCGCGCTGACCGAAGCCGGACACGGCACCAACGTCGTCGGCATGCTGACGGCCGCGCAGGCCCTCGGCGGCCTCGCGATCGTGCCGTTCGTCACCGCGCTCGCGCGGCACATCGGTGCGCGCCGCGCGATCGTCGTGTCGGTCGTGCTGCTCGCGGCCGCCACCGCGCTGATGCAGTTCACGTCGAACCTGATCCTGTGGGGCGTGCTGCGCGTGCTGTGCGGCGCCGCGCTGATGCTGCTGTTCACGATCGGCGAAGCATGGGTCAACCAGCTCGCCGACGATTCGACACGCGGCCGCGTGGTCGCGATCTATGCGACCAATTTCACGCTGTTCCAGATGGCCGGCCCCGTGCTGGTCAGCCAGATCGCCGGCGCGACGCGCATTCGCTTCGCGCTGTGCGGCGCGCTGTTCCTGCTCGCGCTGCCGACGCTCGCGACGATCCGCCGCGCGCCGCTCGCCGGCGACGACGCGCATCACGAAGCGCACGGCCGCTGGCTCGACGTGCTGCCGCGCATGCCCGCGCTGATCATCGGCACCGGCTTCTTCGCGCTGTTCGACACGCTCGCGTTGTCGCTGCTGCCGCTCTACGCGATGGATCACGGCGTCGCGAGCGCGACCGCCGTGCTGCTCGCGTCGATCATGCTGTTCGGCGATACCGCGATGCAGTTCCCGATCGGCTGGCTCGCGGACAAGCTCGGCCGCGAACGCGTACACCTCGGCGCGGGCTGGATCGTGCTGGGCGGCCTGCCGCTGCTGCCGTTCGTCATCGCCAATCCGTGGCTGTGCTGGCCGCTGCTGTTCGTGCTCGGCGCGGCGGCCGGCAGCATCTATACGCTGTCGCTCGTCGCGTGCGGCGAACGTTTCCGCGGCGCCGCGCTCGTCACCGCGAGCTCGCTCGTGTCGGCGTCGTGGAGCGCCGCGAGCTTTGGCGGGCCGCTGGTTGCCGGCGCGTTGATGGAGCAGTTGGGCAGCCATGCGCTGGTCGGCGTGCTGGTCGCCTGTGTCGCCGCGTTCGTCGCGGCCGCGTTGTGGGAACGACGCGCCGCGGTGCAACGCGCGATCTGATGCAGATTGGCGTTGGCGTTGGCGTTGGCGTTGGCGTTGGCGTTGGCGTTGGCGTTGGCGCGCAGCATCATGCACCGGTACGCATCGGCCCGCTCGCGCCCACTCTCCGGTAAACGGAAACGGCCCGCGCAATGCGGGCCGCCCTGTCCTTCCAGACTACGCGTGATCTACACGTGACCTGCGCGTGACGTTCCGTCGCCGCGATCCGTCACGCGCTCCGCGCCGGCAAGATCTTGCCCGCACACGTGCCGAAGCCGACGCGATAGCCGTCGCCCTGGCACCAGCCGGCGAGCGTCAGCTCGTCGCCGTCCTCGATGAACGTACGGCTGCCGCCGCCGTTCAGCGCGAGCGGCTCCTTGCCGTTCCACGTCAGTTCGAGCAGGCTGCCGAACGAGTCCTTCGTCGGTCCGCTGATCGTGCCCGAACCCATCAGGTCGCCCACGCGCGTGTTGCAGCCCGCGACCGTGTGATGCGCGAGCTGCTGCGCCATCGTCCAGTACATGTGCTTGAAGTTCGTGCGGCAGATCGACGTGGCCTCGGCCGCACCTTCGGCGCGCAGCGTCACTTCCAGCGCGATGTCGAACGCATGCTTGCCCGCATGCCGCAGATACGCGAGCGGCGGCGGCGACTGCTCGGGCTGCGCGACGCGAAACGGTTCGAGCGCGTCGAGCGTGACGATCCACGGCGAGATCGTCGTCGCGAAGCCCTTCGAATTGAATGGCCCCAGCGGCACGTACTCCCACTGCTGGATATCGCGTGCGCTCCAGTCGTTCAGCAGCACCATCCCGAAGATATGCGCTTCCGCGTCCTCGCATGCGATCGGCTCGCCGAGCGCGTTGCCGCGGCCGACGATGAAGCCCGTTTCCAGTTCGATATCGAGCTTGCGGCACGCGCCGAACACCGGACGCTCCTGGTCGGGCAGCTTCAGCTGCCCGTTCGGGCGCCGCACCGGCGTGCCGCTCACGACCACCGACGACGCGCGGCCGTTGTAGCCGATCGGCATCTCCGACCAGTTCGGCAGCAGCGCATTCTTCGGATCGCGAAACATCGAGCCGACGTTGGTCGCGTGCTCCTTCGACGAATAGAAATCGGTGTAGCCGGGAATCTCGACCGGCAGATGCAGCGTCGCGTCGCGCTGCGGCACCAGCACCTTCGCGCGCAGCGCCGCGTCGTCGCGCAGCCGTGCGTTGTCGCGCGAGAACAGGTCGGACAGTTGCACGCGCACGCTGCGCCATGCATCGCGGCCAAGCGCGATGAAATCATTCAGCGTCGGCTGCTCGAACGCGCGATCGCGCATCTCGACAAAATCCTCGGGGCTCGACAGCGGCAACGTCAGCAGCCCGGCTCGCTTCAGTTCGGCCAGGTCGACGATCTGGTCGCCAAGCGCGACGCCCGCGCGGCGCGCCGTCTGCTTCGCATCGCTGAAGATTCCGAACGGCAGGTTCTGGATCGGGAAATCGCAGGCGGGATCGTTCGCGGTATCGACCCAGCTCCTGCGAGCCGGGTCGAGCGTCGCGCGCCAGTCTTGGGTATCGCTCACTTTTGCTCCGGATTGAAGTGTTTCTTGATGCCTTGCCAGCATTCGAAGTAATCGGCCTGCAGCTGTGCGGTATCGAGCGCGTAGCGCGTCGGCCGGATCAGCGTGCGGGTTTCGAACATGAACGCCATCGTCGCGTCGACCTTGTGCGGCTTCGTCGTGTCGCTCGCGGACGCCTTCTCGAACGTGTCCGCGTCGGGCCCGTGGCCCGACATGCAGTTGTGCAGGCTCGCGCCGCCCGGCACGAAGCCTTCGGCCTTCGCGTCGTACGCGCCGTGCACGAGCCCCATGAACTCGCTCGCGACGTTGCGGTGGAACCACGGCGGGCGGAACGTATCCTCGGCCGCGAGCCAGCGCGGCGGGAAGATCACGAAGTCGATCGTATCGACGCCCGGCGTGTCGCTCTGCGCCTGCAGCACGAGGAAGATCGACGGATCGGGATGGTCGAAGCTGATCGAGCCGATCGTGTTGAACAGGCGCAGATCGTATTTGTACGGCGCGTAGTTGCCGTGCCACGCGACGACGTCGAGCGGCGAATGGCCGATGTCCGCGCGCCACAGGCGCCCGTTCAGTTTCGCGATCAGCTCGAACGCGCCTTCGCGGTCTTCGTACGCGGCCTGCGGCGTCAGGAAGTCGCGCGGGTTCGCGAGCCCGTTCGAGCCGATCGGGCCGAGATCCGGCAGGCGCAGCAGCGCGCCGAAGTTTTCGCAGATGTAGCCGCGCGCGTCGCCGTCCGGCAGCGCGACCGAAAAACGCACGCCGCGCGGGATCACCGCGATCTCGAACGGCTCGACGTCGAGCCGGCCCAATTCCGTCGCGATGAACAGGCGCCCCTGCTGCGGCACGATCAGCAGTTCACCGTCCGCGCTGTAGAAGAAGCGGTCCTGCATCGACCGGTTCGCCGCATACAGATGGATCGCGCAGCCGTTCATCGCGGCGGCCGAACCGTTGCCGGCCATCGTCACGAGGCCGTCGACGAAATCGGTCGGCTCGACCGGCATCGGCAGCGGATCCCAGCGCAACTGGTTCGGCGGCGTCGGCGGCACGTCGGCCGAATCGCCGAACTCCGACACGAGCCGCTGCGCGCCCGCATACGGCTCGAACGGCCGGTGCACGGCGGCGGGGCGAATCCGGTACAGCCACGAGCGGCGGTTGTGGCCGCGCGGTGCGGTAAACGCGGTGCCCGACAACTGCTCCGCGTACAGCCCGTACGGCGCGCGCTGCGGCGAGTTGCGGCCGTGCGGCAGCGCGCCGGGCAGCGCCTCGGTCGCGAACTCGTTCGCGAAACCGCTGAGGTAGCCGGCGGTCGCCGGTGTCGACAGGTCAAGCGTCATCGTTTCCTTTCTCCATCAATTCAGGGCGGCGTTCGGCGCCTGCGCGCCGTTGCGCCGCGACACACCGGCCAGCCCGAGGACGAATAGCGCCGAGCACAGCACGGGCACCGCGGCCGCGTGGAACAGCGCGCCGTTCGACCAGTTGAGCGCAATCAGTTGCCCGCCGACGAGCGGCCCGAGCACCGAGCCGATCCGGCCGATGCCGAGGCTCCAGCCGATGCCCGTCGAGCGCAGCGACGTCGGGTAATACTGGCCCGCGAGCGCGTTCACGGCCGGCTGTCCGCCGACCACGCAGAACCCGCCCGCGAACACGACGACCAGCAGCCACGGCAGCGCATGCGCGACCGAGCCGATCAGTCCCACCGACACGGCCGCGCACGCGAAGCACGCGAACAGCACGCGCACGAAGCCGTAACGTTCGATGAACCAGCCGAGCGACAGCGTGCCGATCACGCCGCCCGTCTGCAGCACCGTGCCGACGATCACCGCCGTGCCCGGCGAATAACCGGCATCGCGCATCACGGTCGGCAGCCAGTTCGACAGGAAGTACAGGTCGATCAGGTTCATGAAGCTGATCGACCACAGCAGCAGCGTGACCGGCAGGCGGCCATGGCGGAACAGCTCGGCGACCGGCGCGCCGCTCGCCGCGCGTTCGCGCACGACGAGCCGCGTGTTCGCATCGATGCCGGCGGCCGGCGCGAAGCGCGCGAGCCAGTCGCGCGCCTGCGCGACACGCCCTTTCAGCACCAGGAACTGCAGCGACTCCGGCAGCCGCGCGACCATCGCGATCGTCAGCACGAGCGGCACCGCGCCGCCGACGAAGAACACCGAGCGCCAGCCGAGCGCCGGAATCAGCGCCGCGCTGATGAAGCCGCCGAGCGCCGCGCCGAGCGTGAAGCCGCACGACACGATCATCATCCGCTTCACGCGATGCGCGGCCGGGCTGAATTCGCCGACCAGCGCCATCGCGTTCGGCATGATGCAGCCGAGGCCGAGGCCCGTGACGAAGCGCAGCGCCATCAGCACGGGGATCGAGCTCGCGAACGGCGTCGCGAGCATCGTCACCGAGAAGAACAGCGTCGAGCCGATCAGCACCGGACGCCGGCCGATCCGGTCGGCCAGCACCGACAGCCCGAGCGCGCCGAGCAGCATCCCGAACAGGCTCGCGCTGAACACCGGCCCGAGCGCCTGCTTCGGCACGCCCCATTCGGCGATCACGCTCGGCGCGACGTAGCCCATCGCCTGCGCATCGAAACCGTCGATCACGAGGCACAGCCCGCACAGCGCGAGCAGCATCCAGTGAAAACCCGGGCGATGGGTCTCGTCGATCACGCGCTCGACTTCGAGCACGCGCGTATCGGCCGGCGCCCCGCTCATCGCGGCACCTCGGCGGACGGATGCACGGGCGGCGTCACGCCCTGGCGCGCGAGCGCCATCGCTTCGCGCAGTACGTCGGCGTCGCCGACCTGGTTCGCGAGCAGCAGGATCAGCTTCGCGTTGACGAGCTGGCTGTCGGCGTCCGACAGGTCGCGATGCATGTCGATCAGCGCTTCGTAGAACGCGTCCGGATCGGCCAGGCGCGGGCGGGTATCGAGTGAGGGCATGACGGTGTCTCCGGTGTCTTTATCGTAGTCAGCGTGCGCAGGTCGCGCGCGCCAGTGCGTCGGCGATCGCCTGACGGTCGAGCGTGCGCGTGCGTGCGCACACGTGCTGGTCGGGACGCAGCAGGTAGAACGTGCCGGGCTGCGCGTCGTAGCGCTGCGCCGCGAGGCCGTCGACGTCCTCCACGACGTCGACGCCGGCTGCCGGCCGCGCGTGCCCGGCCGGCACGACGAGCACCGGCCGCACCGTCGGCGCGAGACCACTGACGGCCTGCGCGAGCGCTGCCGCGTCGCCCGGCAATCCGAACAGCACGCCGGTGAAGCCGCCACGCAGATGCTGCAGCAGCCAGCCCGACGCACCATGCGCACGTACCGACGCATCGGCCGCCGCCGCGCCTGGGCGCATCGCGCATGCGAATGCGTCGCCGCCGCGGTCCGGCGTGTTCAGCGGCGAATCGGCCAGCACGGCCGGTACCGACAGGCGCCCGCTGTTCACCAGCCTGCGCGCGAATTCGCAGTCGCGCGCGAGCTTCAGCGTCGCATCGCGGAACACGCGCGACACCGCGCTCTTCGGCGTGATGAAATCGGTCGAGCGCGTCGAGTGGCGGATGTTCTCGTCCGCCGCGAACTCGCGCTCGCTCGCGTAGGTGTCGAGCAGGCGGTCGTGCGCGTGGCCGTCGAGCACCAGCTTCAGCTTCCACGCGAGATTGTCCGCGTCCTGCACGCCGCTGTTCGCGCCGCGCGCGCCGAACGGCGACACGCCGTGCGCGGAATCGCCGGCGAACAGCACGCGGCCGTGCCGGAACGTGTCCATCCGCTGGCAGCGGAACGTATAGACGCTCACCCACTCGAGCTCGAACTCGACGTCCGGCCCGAGCAGTGCGCGCACGCGCGGGATCACGCGCTCCGGCTGCTTCTCGGCGACGGGATCGGCATCCCAGCCGAGCTGGAAGTCGATGCGCCACACGTTGTCGGGCTGGCGGTGCAGCAGCACCGACTGGTTGCGATGAAACGGCGGATCGAACCAGAACCAGCGCTCGGTCGGAAACTCCGCCTTCATCTTCACGTCGGCGATCAGGAAGCGATCCTTGAACGTACGGCCGCGGCTCTCCAGGCCCATCATCGTGCGCATCGAGCTGCGCGAGCCGTCGGCCGCGATCACGTACTGCGCGTGCAGCGTCGCGACGCCGTCCGGCGTCTCGACCGTCAGCACCGCGTGTTCGGCCGACTGCGCGACGCCCGTCACCTTGTGCTTCCAGCGGATGTCGATGTTCGGCAGCTCGAACGCGCGATCGGCCAGATAGCCTTCGACGTAGTACTGCTGCAGGTTGATGAACGCGGGGCGCGCATGCCCTTCCTCGGGCAGCAGGTCGAACGCGTACAGTTGCTCGTCCTGCAGGAACACCTTGCCGACGTGCCAACTCACGCCCTTGTCGACGAAGCGCTCGCCGCAGCCGAGCCGGTCGAAGATCTCGAGCGTGCGCTTCGCGAAGCAGATCGCGCGCGAGCCCGTCGACAGCGTGTCGTCGTCGTCGAGCAGCACGATCGGCACGCCCTGCTGCGCGAGGTCGATCGCGGCCGCGAGGCCCACGGGCCCCGCGCCGACGACGATCACCGGGTGGACGGCCGCGTCGTGCGCGCGGGCGCGGTACTCGAACTTCAGCGTCTGGTAATCGATGCTCATGGTCGCCATCCGCTCCTCAATCCCGCCGCGCGCGCACCGCCGCGCCCGTCGTCGCGTCCGTCTCCTGCCGGCGCGTGTGCCCGCCTGTCCTGTCAACCGCCACGTCTCGCTCCTTGCTTCCTGTTGATTCGTGAACGGCGCCGTTTCGCGGCGCCTGCCTGCCGCATTTCTTGATCGGCGACAAATCTTTGGATTTACGAATAGTAAAACCAATTACGAATAGTGAAAACAACGTAAACCCTAATCGTTCGCTCGGAGACGGGATAACCATATGAGCGAAACGCCGAGCCGAGCGCGGCGCGCGCTGCTAATATCAAGACAACGAGGCGGCCCTATCGGCCGCCATTTTTCCTTTTCACGCCGATGATTCCGCCTACCATCCCCGAGCTGGTCGCCCGTGCCGGGCAACTGCCGTATCTGCGGGAACACCTCGCGCTTGCCGAAGGCGGCACCGCGTGCGCGAATCTGCCCGAGCGCACGCTCGCCAGTGCGTACGAGCCGATCTACGACGTGACGATGCCCGGCGCGCCGCAATCGACGTCGTTCGCCGACGCGATCGAGCGCTACGGCGACGAGCTCGGCTTCCAGGCCGTCACGCTGGTCACGGGCGCGCAGCACGATCCGGTCGACGCGGCCGTCGACGACCAGACGCTCGTCGCGATCGACCGCCTGTCGCGCGCGCTGCACGCGATCAATTTCTTCGGTGCGCAGCGTCACGGTCTGCTGTTCCTGCGCGTGCACGAGCGGCTGCTCAAGAGCGTGAAATACGACCACGGCAAGCATTTCTCGTCGGTGCTGCAGCGCTTCGGGCTGCCGCCCGAGCGGATCGTGATCGAGCTGCCGGCGGTCGCGGTCGCCCACAAGACGTTCCTCGGCTACCTGACGCGCAGCTACCAGCATCACGGCTTCAAGGTCGCGGACAAGCTGCCCGACCCGGGCCGCATCCTCGCGGTCGAATCGGACATGGCGCGCCCCGACTACATCAAGATGGATGCGGGCATCGCGCTGCGCGACGGGATGGTCAAGGCGCTCGTCGCCTATGCGCAGCGCGTGCGGATTCCGCTGATCTTCGACGGTGTGGTCGACGAGACGCAGTGCGAGCTGCTGCGCCAGCACGACGTGCGGTTCATGCAGGGGCCGGTGTTCGCGAAAGTCGTGACGGCCTGAGCGGCGCGGCGGAAGGTGCGCGCCGCGCGCGGGACGTGGCACGCTGGATGACGGCGTGTCGTGCCGCTTCGGGAGTCGGGTTGCAGGTTTCAGGTTTCAGGTTTCCGCACCCGGCGTCGCTCGACGCCGGCCGGTTTCTTGTTCTTTACGCGGAAAGGTCGGACCTGCTTGCGCGCGAGATCCACACCGGCGCGTCGGCGTGAACCAGCCGCCTATTCTTATTCTCTTCCACCGTCGTCGTACTTCGGCAGATCGTCGTCGATCTCGATGCCCGGGAAACGATCTCCGTACCAGACATGCCACGCCGGACGCAGCCGCGACGGCTCGTCGAGCGTCGCGTAATTGATCTCGACCGTCCGCGGCGCCACGGAGCGCCGGTATTCGAGCTGCGCGCCGCAGCGGCCGCAGAAACGCCGCTCGCCCCACGCGCTCGACGCATAGACGGTCGGTTCGCCCTGCAGGTATTCGAATGCGTCGATCGGCACCGATGCCGATGCGACGACCGCCGCGCCCGTCGTACGCTGGCAGAGCCGGCAGTGGCAGAAGCCGGCATCGGCCGGCAGGCCGGCGATCCGGTAGCGAATCGCGCCGCATGCGCATCCGCCTTCCATCGTTTCGGGGTGCGGCATCGCGAACCTCGTGATCGTCAGGACACAGGCGAACGATGATGAGCGCGGTTCGCCCGTCGCACAATACGCAACCGCGCCGCCCCTTCCGCTTCCGCCCCCGCGACCAACGAACCCGTTGCCGGGCGACGGCGACCTGCGCGCGCGCTCGTTGCTCAGACCGTCTGCCCGAGCCGTTGCGCGAGCGCCTTCAGCTTCGGCCCGACTTGCGTGCGGAACACGCCCTCGTCCATCGACGATGCGGGGCCGCTGCAGCTCAGGATCAACCAGCGCCCCTCGCGCGGCTCGCGAAACGGCACGGCTGCCGCATTCACGTCCGTGTGCCACGCGCGGAACGAATAGCAGCAACCGCTCGCCGAGAACTCGGCCACCGCGTGCTGCGCGGCGGCGACGAGCGCATCGGCATCGGCCGCGCCGCCGGCCGCGCGGTGCAGCTCGGCATAGAGCGCGCCGCGCACGTCCTCCGGCTGCACGGCCAGGTACGCGCGCCCCATCGAGCTCGTCAGCATCGACAGCCGCGAACCGGGCGCGAGCCCGAGCGTCAGCGCGGTCTCGCTGCGGATCGTCTCCAGATAGATCATGTCGAGCCCGTCGCGGCAGCCGAGCGATACGGCCGCGCCAATCTCGCGCGCGAGCGCCTGCATGTGCGGCCGCGCGAGATCGATCGTCCCCGAGCCCGACAGCAACGCGTAGCCGAGCGACAGCACGCCGGCGTCCAGCGCATACTTGCCGAGCGTCTCGTCGTAGCGCAGATAGCCGAGCACGGTCAGCGTATAGGCGAGCCGGTTCACCGTCGCCTTCGGCAGGCCGGTGCGTTCCGCGAAATCGCGATTGCCTAGCATCGTCTCGCCGGGCCGAAAGGCGCGCAGCAGGTCGAGCCCGCGTGCGAGCGCGACGACGAACTTGCGCTCGTCGATCGTGGTGTCGTCGGTGGTTGAAAGCGTCATCCGGTGCTACACTGAGTTCAATTTGCAAAACATTGTTCCGCACAGCGGAACCATAGTCAAGCGAACTTTGGCATGGGGCCGGCTGGAAGACCGGACCAACAGGAGATGAGACGATGAGTGCTGCAACTTTTCATTGGGACGATCCGCTGCTGCTCGACCAGCAACTGACCGAGGACGAGCGGATGGTGCGCGACGCCGCGCAGGCCTACGCACAGGACAAGCTCGCGCCGCGCGTCACCGAAGCGTTCCGCCACGAACGCACCGACGCGGCCATCTTTCGCGAGATGGGCGAACTCGGCCTGCTCGGCCCGACGATTCCCGAGGAATATGGCGGCCCCGGCCTCAACTACGTGAGCTACGGGCTGATCGCGCGCGAAGTCGAGCGCGTCGATTCGGGCTACCGGTCGATGATGTCCGTGCAGTCGTCGCTCGTGATGGTGCCGATCTTCGAATTCGGCTCCGACGCGCAGAAGCGGAAATACCTGCCGAAGCTCGCGACCGGCGAATGGATCGGCTGCTTCGGGCTGACCGAGCCGAACCACGGCTCCGACCCGGGCAGCATGGTCACGCGTGCGAAGAAGGTGCCGGGCGGCTACGCGCTGTCCGGCGCGAAGATGTGGATCACCAACTCGCCGATCGCCGACGTGTTCGTCGTGTGGGCGAAACTGGAAGAAAACGGCAAGGACGCGATCCGCGGCTTCATCCTCGAGAAGGGCTGGAAGGGCCTGTCGGCGCCGGCGATCCACGGCAAGGTCGGGCTGCGCGCGTCGATCACCGGCGAGATCGTGCTCGACGAGGTGTTCGTGCCCGAAGAGAACCTGATGCCGAACGTGAGCGGCCTGCGCGGCCCGTTCACCTGCCTGAACTCGGCGCGCTACGGGATCGCGTGGGGCGCGCTCGGCGCCGCCGAGTCGTGCTGGCACACCGCACGCCAGTACGTGCTCGACCGCCAGCAGTTCGGCCGGCCGCTCGCCGCGAACCAGTTGATCCAGAAGAAGCTCGCCGACATGCAGACCGAAATCACGCTCGGCCTGCAAGGCGTGCTGCGCCTCGGCCGGATGAAGGACGAAGGCACGGCCGCCGTCGAGATCACGTCGATCATGAAGCGCAACTCGTGCGGCAAGGCGCTCGACATCGCGCGGCTCGCACGCGACATGCTCGGCGGCAACGGCATCTCCGACGAATTCGGCGTCGCGCGCCATCTCGTGAACCTCGAAGTGGTCAACACGTACGAAGGCACGCACGACATCCACGCGCTGATCCTCGGCCGCGCGCAGACGGGCATCCAGGCGTTCTTCTAATGATTCGGCCATGACGCACGCGGCGGCGGCGATGCCGCGCCCGCGAGCGCCGCCACGTAAAAGGCCCGCCCGGCATCGCTGCCGGACGGGCCTTTGTCATCGCAGCCGCGGGCGGGGGGGGGGGGCTGCGTCGATGCTTACTTGTTCGGCTGCGGCGTCAGGCGCAGATACGGACGCACCGCGTTGAAGCCCTTCGGGAAGCGCTTTTTCAGTTCTTCCGGATCCTGCAGCGACGGCACGATCACGACGTCGTCGCCGTCCTTCCAGTTGCCGGGCGTCGCGACCTTGTAATTGTCGGTCAACTGCAGCGAATCGATCACGCGCAGCACTTCGTCGAAATTGCGCCCCGTGCTGGCCGGATAGGTGATCGTGAGCCGCACCTTCTTGTTCGGGTCGATCACGAACAGCGAACGCACCGTCAGCGTTTCGTTCGCATTCGGGTGAATCATGTCGTACAGCTGCGACACCTTGCGGTCCGCGTCGGCGATGATCGGGAAGCCCACGACCGTCGACTGCGTCTCGTTGATGTCGTTGATCCAGCCCTTGTGCGATTCGACGCCGTCGACCGACAGCGCGATCACCTTCACGTTGCGTTTCTCGAATTCGCCCTTCAGCTTCGAGGTCAGCCCGAGTTCGGTCGTGCACACCGGCGTGTAGTCGGCCGGGTGCGAGAACAGGACACCCCAGCTGTTGCCGAGCCACTCGTGAAACTTGATGGTGCCCAGGCTCGATTCCTGCTCGAAATCCGGTGCGATGTCGCCAAGACGCAGACTCATGATGTTCCCTCCTCGAACGATGCTGGTTGAAACCGCGCGCCGGACAGCGCGGGGCAGTCCATCAGCTTACGGGAAGCAATGGGCCGTGCGAACGATTATTCCGTTTGATATTCATACTTTTTTGTCATTTTTACCCGGCGTCGTGGGAGAACGGACGGCAGCGGGGAAACTTTTCAATCCCTTTGCCGCTCTGTTCATCATTACAAGTCGTTTACCATGCAGTCTTGCGCTGCCGCCGTGCGTCTTCCCGGCTCGCCAGCAGGCACGGGTTTCGCTACGATGTGAACCTGCAGCATGACAGCACGAAGGGAGTTGCAATGTCGGAAATCAACAAGGAGAAACTGATGTCGGATATCAAAACCGTTCTCTCGGACGCCGAAGACCTGCTCAAGCAAGCTGCGAGCAGCACGGGCGACCGTGCGGCCGAGCTGCGCGAGAAAGCCATGTCGCGCCTGAAGCAGGCCAAGGAAAAGGCAGCCGACGTCCAGGTCGTGGTGGTCGAGAAAGGCAAGAAGGCCGCGCGCGCGACCGACGACTACGTGCACGAGCATCCGTGGACGTCGATCGGCGTGGCTGCCGGCGTTGGCGTGCTGATCGGCCTGCTGATCAACCGCAAGTAACGCGCTTTGCGCCGTTTCGTCCCGCGGGCCGCATGATGACGCGGCGCGCGGGCGTCGAAGCCGGCCGGCCTGCGCCGGCGGCTTTGTCCTAGCTGCTCACTGTACGCGCAAGCACCGCATCCATGACGACAGACACCCCCTCGCAGCCGTCCGGTCAAGGACCGCTGCGCCGCCTCGTCGGTTCGGCCATCGGCCTCCTGCAAACGCGCCTCGAACTGGTGGGCATCGAGCTTGCCGAGGAGAAGGAGCGCCTGATGGGCGTGCTGTTCCTCGGCCTCGCCGCGATGATGCTCGCGACAATGGCACTCATCAGCCTGACCGTGCTGATCGCGATCGCGTTCTGGGATACCTACCGCTGGCAGTCGCTCGCCGCGATCACCGCGCTGTATGCCGTTGGCGGCATCGTATGCGGGCTGAAGGCGCGCTCGGGCCTGCGGGGCGCGCCAACCGTGTTCGAGGCGACGCTCGCCGAACTCGAGAAAGACCGCGACCTGTTCCGCGGCAAGCCGTGAACGCCCTCGCGCTCATCCCTTCCACCTACTTCGCCGACGCGCCATGAGCCAGAACATCACGGGCAATCCATCCCGCTCCCATTCGTCGCGATCGAACTGGAGCGCGTCGCAGCACCGCGCGCTGCGCAAGGAACTGCTGATCCTGCGATCCGAAGTCGAGCGGCTCGAACTCGCGGAAGCCGCCGCCGAAATGCGCCAGGCCGTCACGCGCTTCAGCTGGCTCAAGGTGTTCATCCCCGGGCTGTCGACCGGCAAGTTCGGCCAGTCGGCCAGGAACCTGAACGCAAGCCTCGGCCACCTCGTCAACCAGTATCCGATGCTGAGTTCGCTCGCGTCGCTCGTGCTCGCGAAACCCGTTCGCTCGCTGCTGCGCGCAAGCGCGGGCCCCGCGTTGAAGTGGGGCACGCTCGGCTTCGCCGCATGGGAGGTCTACCGGATCTGGAAGCAGTCCCGCGACGAGCGCGGGCTCGACGCACGCGACGACTGACCGCGGGCCTCCTGCGCGCACGGCCATGCGCGGCCGCGCGCGTTCGTTGCGCGCGTTCGTTGCGAACTCAGCGCACGCCCCAGCAGGCAGCGCCTGGTTCGTCGGCGCCCCCACTTCCCGCATTGCCTTTCGTCCCGTCCGAGCGCAGCGTGAACATGCCGCATGCATCGTCGCGCATCGGCCCCGTGTCGAGCGGCGTCGCTACCAGTTCATAGCTCACCGGCGACTCGTCGCCGTCCGGCCGCCCGAGCGTCAATCGATACACGGCCGGCCCGTCCGGCGGCGCCTGCGCGAGCGCGTCCGGCAATGCCGCCGGCGGTGCACCGTCGAGCGTTTCGAGATACTGGGCCGCACGGTACAGCGCGGACACCGCCGACGCGCGGTGAACCCGCACGACATGCTCGCGATACGACGGGATACCCCACCCGGCCAGCACCGCGACGATCGCGAGCACGATCATCAGTTCGATCAGCGTGAACCCCGCCGCTCGAACCCTGAACAGGCGGCCGTTCATCGAAGCACCGCCGCGACACGACGCCAGCGCAGCACGACGATATGGCCGTCCCGCATCGCAACCTGGTGCTGCAACCATACGGCACTCGACGCGTGCGCGCCGACACCGCGCGCGGTCACAAGATAAGCGCGGTCGCGTGCCTGCCCTGCCGGACGCCGCCACGCCTCGATCAGGCATCGCGGCGGCTGCTCGGCCATCGGCCATTCGGCGAATGGCGTGAACGCTTCGGCAGCCGCCAGCGGCGGCATGCGTCGCCATGCGTCGGGCTCCGCATGCGATTCGCTTTCGTACACATACGGCGCCGAGCCGCGCAGCAATCGCGCGGTACACGCGGCAAGCGCGGCATCGGCCGCGTGGAATGCAATCAGCCGATCGGACAATGCGCGTGTGCGGCGCGACTCCGTCAGCGCGGCGTCGAACCATGTACCGGTCAGTGCCGCGACCGCTGCGCCGATGGCGATCACCGCAGGCAACGCAAGGCCCGCATCGCGCCGCCACGCACGGCGACCGGGCCAGAAACGCATGTTCGGCTCGCGCGGAGTCGCCGCTGGAACGCGAGCACGTACGGCGTGCTGCCGATCGCCGCCGCTCGCGACGCCGCGCTCGTGCGCGTGGCCAGCCTCGCCGCGTCGCGAGATGCCATCCCGCGCGTATCGCGATGCTCCGCTCATCGCGCCACCTCGCTTGCTCGAATGGCATCATGCGACGCAGCGTCGGCGGCGAGCGCGACGTTGCGCAACGCGACGATGCGATCGAGCGTCAAACGGGCGCGGCCGTCCGACGCCACGGCAACGCGGCCGTGGCAGTCGACCTGACGCGCCGGTTCGCGTATCGGCTCGCCGCGCGCCCTGACGCAGACATGCACGGCCACGACCTCGCGCCAGTCGTCGGCACGCATCGCGTCGGCGTCGACGAACCGCATGGCGCCGCGACGCAAATAACGGATGCGCAACTGATCGATCCCCGCCACGACGGGCTGCGGCGTGCCCGGACGGCCGCTTCCTTCGCAATACAGTTCGGGCTCGCCCGTCGACGGGCTGACATGCGCATCGAAGCGATTCTCCACCGGCGCCGGCTCGCCCGGCTCGCCGACACCCTGCCCGAGGCAATCCGACGCCTGGCCGCTCACCGTCGTCCACGTGGACACGGCATCGCCGACATACCGGACCAGCAACGCGTCCGACGCCGAACGCGCGGGCTCGCAGCGCACCTGTGCGCCGCTACCGCGCACGCGTGCCGTCGAACAGCCGAACACCGGCGGCAACGGCGATGCCGCTTCGGCATCGAGCGGCCGGAAACCCGCCATCTGGATCTGCTGACCGATCAGCATCAGCGCGGCCGCCGCCGCGTCGCGCATCCTGAACCCGTCTTCCGCGCGACGCTGCGCAATGCGCTGCGCGTGGTACAGCGCACCGGCCGCCGCGAGCACGAGCAGCCCGACGGTCATCGCAATCAGCACTTCGAGCAGCGTATGGCCACACGTACGGCGATCAGCGCTCATCGCGTGCCCTCTCCCGAAACGGTATCCGGACACACGATCGCGGCTGCGCTGACGACGCCCCTGCCGCATCGCAGCGCGGCGACGCGCCCCCGTTGCCGCGCCGCCAGCCGACGACCGCGTAGCGGACGCCGCCCGGCCCGCCGTCGAGCGTCATCGCGCCACCGGGCAACGACGTCGCCGCCGACGCCGCGAGGCCGTCGTCGACCGCCGCCGCGGCATGCAGACGCTCGATACGTGCATCGGCCAGCCACAGCGCGCGCTCGCGCCAGATCGTCGCGCGCTGCGTACGCGCCATCGCGAGCTGGCTGCCGGCGACCGCCAACATCACGGTGGCGAGCAGCGCGATGGCGAGCGTCGCCTCGAGCAACGACGTACCGCGCATGGCATGGCGCATGGCGATCATGCCGCGTCGCAGCGGCCGGCGACCATCCGCGCGCGGCCGCCGGCCGCGATGCGCACGCAACGCGATGCGCGCGCGTCGTCGGCATCGGACACGCCGCGCCTCGGACGCAACTCGAAACGCCGGATCCCGCCGATCGACTGGCCGGCCGGCGGTGCGAACGCGAGCTCATGCGCGGCGCCCACGACGGCCACTTCCGCATCGCGCGGATAGCGTCGCAGCACACGCGAGTACCCGTCGACCTGCCCGCTGACGATCCAGTCGCACGACCATTCGGCCGGATCGCACCGCTCTCCGGCACGCAGGCAGGCGCCGTCGCGCCCGGCGCGGCACAGCGTGACGCGCGTACCGAGGCGCGTTGCCTCGGTACGCGCAAACGACAGCGCACCGAGCAGCGCGCGCGAGCGGGCATCCACGCGTTCACGCATGCGCCACTGGTCGAACGTGGGCACCGCATAGAGCGCCAGCCCCGCCGCCAGCGACAGGGCGACCATCAGCTCGACGAGCGTGAATCCGCCCGATCGTTGCACCACATTCTTCAAGGATTGAGCGCCCGGTTCCATCGCAATCGTCCTCCGCCACGGTGATGCGACGACTGTAGCGGCGCGTGCGGACGCACGCCATTGGCCGAACGGCCGACTGGCGACATGCGATCGCGACCGACACAATCGGCGCGAATCGAACCAACGGAGCAGACGATGAACGAACGCAGCGCGTCAGCGCTTACGCGGGGTCTTGGCGGGAGAGGCGCGACGGAACTCTTCGATCACGTCGGCAAATTCGGAGACATCCTCGAACTGGCGATACACCGATGCGAAGCGCACATAGGCAATCGTATCGAGGCCGCGCAACTCGTTCATCACGAGCTCGCCCAGCTTCTCGCTACGCACTTCACGCTCGCCAGTCGCGAGCAGTTGATATTCGATGCGGGCGACCGCCGCATCGATCGCGTCGGCGGCAACCGGCCGCTTGCGCAGCGCGAGTTGCATGCTGGCGACGATCTTGCGACGGTCGAATTCCGTGCGGCTGCCGTCCTTCTTCACGACGAACGGCAGCGACAACTCGACCCGCTCGTACGTCGTGAAGCGCTTGTCGCAAGCCGAGCAGCGACGGCGCCGCCGAATCGCGGCGCCATCTTCGGACACGCGCGAGTCGACGACCTGCGTGTCGTCATGCCGGCAGAACGGGCAGCGCATCGGCGATCAGCGATAGACCGGGAAACGCTTGGTCAGCTCGGCGACCTGCGCGCGCACGCGCTCGATCGTCGCCGCATCTTCCGGGTTCTCCAGCACGTCGGCGATCAGGTTGCCGACCTGCTCGGCTTCCGCCGGCCCGA
This sequence comes from Burkholderia semiarida, assembly GCF_029268935.1. Taxonomy (NCBI): domain Bacteria; kingdom Pseudomonadati; phylum Pseudomonadota; class Betaproteobacteria; order Burkholderiales; family Burkholderiaceae; genus Burkholderia; species Burkholderia semiarida. The sequence goes on from NZ_JAHLCL010000007.1 coordinate 1,698,376, forward strand.
AGCCGCGCGTCGTCATCGCCGGCGAGCCGAGACGGATGCCGCTCGTCACGAACGGCTTTTCCGGGTCGTTCGGGATCGCGTTCTTGTTCACCGTGATGTGCGCCGCGCCGAGTGCCGCTTCCGCTGCCTTGCCGGTGATGTTCTTGGCGCGCAGGTCGACCAGCATCACGTGGCTTTCCGTGCGGCCCGACACGATCCGCAGCCCGCGCTTGACCAGCGTTTCGGCCAGCACGCGTGCGTTCTCGACCACCTTCTGCTGATATGCCTTGAACTCCGGCGACAGCGCTTCCTTGAACGCCACGGCCTTCGCCGCGATCACGTGCATCAGCGGGCCGCCCTGGATACCCGGGAAGATCGCCGAGTTGATCGGCTTCTCGTACTCGGCCTTCATCAGGATCACGCCGCCGCGCGGGCCGCGCAGGCTCTTGTGCGTCGTGGTCGTGACGAAATCCGCGTGCGGCACCGGGTTCGGGTACACGCCCGCCGCGATCAGGCCCGCGTAGTGGGCCATGTCGACCATCAGGTACGCACCGACCGACTTCGCGATCTTCGCCAGACGCTCGAAATCGATCTTCAGCGCGAACGCCGACGCACCCGCGACGATCAGCTTCGGCTTGTGTTCGTTCGCCAGCTTCTCGGCCGCGTCGTAGTCGATGTCTTCGTTTTCGTTCAGGCCGTAGCTCACCACGTTGAACCACTTGCCCGACATGTTCACCGGCGAGCCGTGCGTCAGGTGGCCGCCATGCGCGAGGCTCATGCCCATGATCGTGTCGCCCGGCTTGAGCATCGCGAAGAACACGCCCTGGTTCGCCTGCGAACCCGAGTTAGGCTGCACGTTCGCGGCTTCCGCGCCGAACAGCTGCTTCACACGGTCGATCGCCAGCTGCTCGACCACGTCGACGTACTCGCAACCGCCGTAGTAGCGCTTGCCCGGGTACCCTTCCGCGTACTTGTTCGTGAGCTGCGAGCCCTGCGCGGCCATCACGGCCGGGCTCGTGTAGTTTTCCGACGCGATCAGCTCGATGTGATCTTCCTGGCGGCGGTTTTCCTGCTCGATCGCCGCGAAGATTTCGGGATCGACGTTCGCGATGGTGCTTTGGGCTCTGTCAAACATACGGTTTCCGTTAAGTGTGTACAGGTTGACCGGAGTGGCCGAGTACGGTGCGCTGCTGGCGAGACCAGCTCGACGTGGCGGAAGAATCCGTATGACGCGAGGCAGGACAGCCACCGGCGATGCACGCGACGGCGCACAACGGCTGCCCAGGCGAACGGCAAAAACGGCGCCCCGCGCTTCACGGTGGGATGCTCCACCTTGAACCCGAAGGGTTCTATCGCCAGTCACGCAGGGGTGATGAGCGCATTAGTGTATTGGATGCGTCATGAATAGGCAACCGCGCGGCAGGGCGCCCGAATCAATTGGGGCCGGACTCTACGCGCCCGTGCCGACACGCTTTGCCGCCTTGCCGCGGTGCGGCATTCTCAGTAGGCTTGCGGGATTCCACCCGCTATTCCGTTACCGACCAGGAGCAGCAATGATCGTGTTCGTCACAGGCGCGTCCGCCGGCTTCGGCGCCGCCATCTCCCGTGCCTTCGTCAAGGGCGGCCATCGCGTCGTCGCGACCGCACGCCGCAAGGACCGTCTCGACGCGCTCGCCGCCGAACTCGGCGACGCCCTGCTGCCGCTCGAGCTCGACGTGCGCGACCGCGCGGCCGTCGAGGCCGTGCCGGCCGCCCTCCCCGCCGAATTCGCGGCGCTCGACGTACTCGTCAACAATGCCGGCCTCGCACTCGGTGTCGAGCCGGCCCAGAAGGCGAGCCTCGACGAGTGGCAGACCATGATCGACACGAATTGCTCGGGCCTCGTGACCGTCACGCACGCATTGCTGCCCGGCATGATCGCGCGCGGTCGCGGCCATATCTTCAACCTGGGCTCGGTGGCCGGCACCTATCCGTATCCGGGCGGGAACGTGTACGGCGCGACCAAGGCGTTCGTCAGACAATTCAGCCTGAACCTGCGCACCGACCTGATCGGCACGCCGTTGCGCGTCACCGACATCGAGCCGGGCCTGTGCGGCGGCACGGAGTTCTCGAACGTCCGCTTCCGCGGCGACGATGCAAAGGCGGCGAACGTCTACCAGAACGTCCAGCCGCTCACCGCCGAGGACATCGCCGACACGATCTACTGGATTGCGACGCGCCCCGCTCACGTCAACATCAACACGATCGAAATGATGCCGGTCGCGCAAGCCCCGGCCGGCCTCACGGTCCATCGCGGCTGACACGTCGCCCGCAGCCGCGGGCCGGCCTCCGGCCGGCCCGCGGTGTGCCATGACGGTGTGCCACGACGCACTACATTCCGTTACGAATCGGTTACGAATCCGGTCTTTGCCTTCCGGTAGAATGCGCGCCATGACTCAGCCCACCCGCTCCCCGGAAGCGCCGTCCGGCTTTACCTGGCCGGTGCGCGTGTACTACGAGGATACCGACGCAGGCGGCATCGTCTTCTATGCCAACTACCTGAAGTTCTTCGAACGCGCCCGAACCGAGTGGCTCCGCGCCTGCGGCGTCGACCAGCGTCGGCTCGCCGACGATACCGGTGCGATCTTCATCGTGCGCAACACGTCGCTCGACTACCGCGCGCCGGCGCGACTCGACGACACGTTGACGATCACGAGCCGGCCTGGACGCATCGGCCGCGCGTCGGTGGAATTCACGCAGGAAGCCTGGTGTGGCGACACGCTGCTCGTGGTCGGGCACATCCGCCTCGGCTGCGTCGACCGTCACGGCATCCGGCCCGCGGCCATCCCGCCGGCCGTGCTCGACGCGCTGCAACGCGGGCCCGTCATCGACGCCGGGCAGACTGGTTTGTCAACGAAGCTCGCATGAGCGCCGTTTAGACACAGCCTATGAACTTGCCGTTCTGATTCGATACTAAGCAAGGTTCGGCGTCAGGCATGGCCGGCGCGCCGCGCCGCACGCACGCCGGACGCCCTTGCCGGGCACCCCCGAAGGGACGTTACTCAAACCTCTATGAATACTGTTCAAGACCTGTCGATCATTTCCCTCGTCCTCAACGCGAGCGTGCTGGCCCAGGCCGTGATGGGGCTGCTGCTGCTGCTGTCGCTGATGTCGTGGACCTTCATCTTCCGCAAATGGTTTGCCATCCGCCGCGCGCGCGCGCAGACCGAACGCTTCGAAAAGGACTTCTGGTCGGGCGGCGACCTGCAGGCGCTGTATCAGAGCGCAGCCAACAACCGCCATACGATCGGCGCACTCGAGCGGATCTTCGAATCGGGGATGCGCGAATTCCTGAAGGGAAAGGAAAAGCGCCTGAGCGACCCGGGCCTCGTGCTCGACGGTGCGCGCCGCGCGATGCGCGCGTCGTTCCAGCGTGAAATGGACGTGCTCGAGGCGAACCTCGCGTTCCTCGCGTCGGTCGGCTCGGTCAGCCCGTACATCGGTCTGTTCGGCACGGTCTGGGGGATCATGAACTCGTTCCGCGGCCTCGCGAACGTGCAGCAGGCCACGCTCGCGAACGTCGCGCCGGGCATCGCCGAGGCGCTCGTCGCCACCGCGATCGGCCTGTTCGCCGCAATTCCGGCGGTGGTCGCGTACAACCGCTACGCGCACGACATCGATCGCCTCGCGATCCGCTTCGAGACCTTCATCGAAGAGTTCTCGAACATCCTGCAGCGTCAGGCCCAGTAAGGAGCACGCCATGGCAGGAAGCCCCATCCGATCCAGCATGCGCGGCGGCCGCTCGCGCCGCGCAATGGCCGACATCAACGTCGTGCCGTACATCGACGTGATGCTGGTGCTGCTCGTGATCTTCATGGTCACCGCACCGCTCGTCGCCCCGTCGATCATCAACCTGCCCACCGTCGGCAATGCCGCGCCGCAAGAGCAGACGCCGCCCGTCGTCGTCAACATCAAGGCCGACCGCACGATGAGCGTCAAGTACAAGGGCGACTCGGGCGCGACCCAGGAAGACACGATGACGAAGGCCGAGCTCGACAGCTTCATCTCGGCCCGGCAGGCCGATCACCCTGACCAGCCGGTCGTGATCGCAGCCGACAAGACCGTGCAGTACGATGCCGTCATGACCGTGATGTCCGATCTGAAGGCGCGCGGCGTCAAGCGCGTCGGCCTCCTCGTCAAATCGCAATGAACCGGCAGCAATCCACGCGCAGATCCGCGTACCCGCTCCAGCCTCCCCGCGAGCGCGGGACGTGGCGCGCGTTCGCGCTCGCCGCGCTGATGCACGTGCTGCTCGCGCTGTTCCTCTATCACGGCGTGCAGTGGCAGAACAGCACGCCGGCCGGCGCCGAGGCCGAGCTGTGGACCGAAGTGCCCGACGTCCCCGCGCCGCGGCCGGTGGTCACGCCCGCGCCGCCCGCGAAGGTCGCGCCGCCCCCTGCCCCGGTGCGCGACGAACAGGCCGACATCGCGCTGCAGCAGAAGAAGCGTCAGCAGGAAGCAGCCGCGCGCGAAGCGCAACTCGAGCAGCAGCGCCGCGCCCAGCAACTGAAGGCCCAGCAGGAAGAGGAAGCCCGGCGTGCGCAGCTCGCCGCGCAGCAGGCCGCCGCCCTCGCCGCCCAGAAGGCCGCGGAACGCGACAAACAGAAGCAGGCCGAGAAGCTCAGGCAACAGCAGCTCGCCGAGCAGCAGAAACTCGAACAACAGAAGCTCCAGCAGCAAAAGCAGGCGCAACTCGAAGCACAGCAGGCGGCGAAGGCGAAGGCCGACGCGGCCGCGAAGGCCAAGGCGGAAGCCCAGGCCAAGGCGAAGGCCGAAGCCGCGGCGCGCGCGAAGGCCAATGCGGCGGCGAACGCGAAGCTCGACCGCGAGCGCAGCGCGCGACTCGCGCAACTACAAGGCCTGTCCGGCGCCGGCGAAGGCGGCGGCGACGGCCTGGCGAAAAGCGGCACCGGCACGGGCTCCGGCGGCAATGCCGCGACGCCCGGCTATGCCGACAAGGTGCGCCGCCGCGTCAAGCCGAACATCGTTTGGGGCGGCGAGCGGGCAGGCCTGACCACCGTCGTCAAGATTCGGTGCACGCCGTCCGGTGACGTATTGAGCGCATCGGTCTCCCGCTCGAGCGGGAATTCGGGGTGGGATCAAGCCGTGGTGAATGCGATCCACGCGTCGGTCCCGTTGCCGCCCGATTCTAACGGCCGTACCCCGTCCGACATTACGATTACCTTCAAGGCGGCGGAGTGAAACGAAATGCGCTTACACTCCGGGCGTCGCTGTCGGATGGGAACGAATCGGGTATTTTTACTGTCTCTGCGGTTGCGCAGCGATCCAAGCCATACGGGAAGCAAGAAGCATGAGTTTGATGACAAAGCTAGGTTTCAGGGCACTCGTGGCCTCGTGTCTGATTACGGCGGGCAGCGCCGCTAACGCCCAGGTCAACGTGCTGATCACCGGTGTCGGGTCGACCCAGTTCCCCATCGCCACCGCGAATTTCACGAACGAGGCGAACCTGCCGCAGCAGGTCACGTCGATCGTGCGAGCCGACCTCGCCCGCAGCGGCAAGTTCACCAACATCGACGCAGGCAGCACGCCCGTGCCCGAGACCGCCTCGGTCGATCTCGGCGCATGGAAGGCAAAGGGCGCGAACGCGTTCGTCGCCGGCAGCGTGAACCGCGACGCGAACGGCCAGTACAAGGTCAACTTCATCCTGTACGACACCGTGAAGCAGCAAAGCCTTGGCGGCCTGTCGCTGACGGCCACCGACACCACGCTGCGCACGGCCGGCCACAAGATCGCCGACTACATCTACCAGAAGCTGCTCGGCGTGCGCGGCGTGTTCGCCACGCGCCTGTCGTACGTGATCAAGACCGGTAATCGCTACCAGCTGCAGATTTCGGATTCGGACGGCCAGAACGCGCGCATCGCGCTGTCGAGCACCGAACCGATCATCTCGCCGGCGTGGTCGCCGAGCGGCACGAAGGTCGCGTACGTATCGTTCGAGCGCAAGAAGCCGATCGTCTACATCCACGACCTGCCGACCGGCCGCCGCTACATGGTGTCCGACCAGAAGGGCAACAACAGCGCGCCGGCGTGGTCGCCGGACAGCAACACGCTCGCCGTCGCGCTGTCGCTGACGGGCAATACGCAAATCTATACGGTCAACGCGAACGGGGGCGGCCTGCGCCGTCTCACGCAGAGCAGTTCGATCGATACCGAGCCGTTCTACTCGCCGGACGGCCGCTGGATCTACTTCACGAGCGATCGGGGCGGTGCGCCGCAGATCTACCGGATGCCCGCCCAGGGTGAAAGCGCCGGTGCCGCGCAGCGCGTGACCTTCACCGGCAGCTACAACACGAGCCCGCGCGTGAGCCCGGACGGCAAGCTGCTCGCTTACATCTCCCGCACGGGTGGGGGCTTCAAGCTGTACGTTCAGGATCTGCAGACTGGCGCGGCGAACGCCATCACGAATACCAATCGCGACGAATCGCCGAGCTTCGCGGCAAACGGCCAGTACCTTCTGTACGCTACCCAGTCGGGTGGCCGCAACGTTCTGGCCGCCGTGCCTTCCGACGGCAGCGCGCCGCCGCAGATCCTGTCCGTCCAGGGCGGCTCCGTTCGCGAGCCGTCGTGGGGGCCCTTCATGCAATGACCACAAGGAGAGTAACCATGATGTCGAATAAAGCTCGTCTGGCCCTGGCCGTGATGATGATCAGCGCGCTCGCCGCGTGCAAGTCGGGTGTGAAGCTCGACGACAAGGCAAACAACGCGGGCGCAGTCAGCACGCAGCCGAGCGCCGACAACGTCGCGCAAGTGAACGTCGACCCGCTGAACGATCCGAACAGCCCGCTCGCGAAGCGCAGCATCTACTTCGACTTCGACAGCTATTCGGTGAAGGACGAGTACCAGCCGCTGATGCAGCAGCACGCGCAGTACCTGAAGAGCCACCCGCAGCGTCACGTGCTGATCCAGGGCAACACCGACGAACGCGGCACGAGCGAGTACAACCTCGCGCTGGGCCAGAAGCGTGCGGAAGCCGTCCGCCGTGCGATGGCCCTGCTCGGCGTGAACGACTCGCAAATGGAAGCCGTGAGCCTCGGCAAGGAAAAGCCGCAGGCAACGGGTCACGACGAAGCATCGTGGGCGCAGAACCGTCGCGCCGACCTCGTCTACCAACAGTAAGTAACGGAAGAATCGCCGTATGACGCACCGTTCAACCTGGCTGCGCGTTGCCGCAGCATTCTGCGTCGCGGGCGCGGCGTGGTCGGCCGCGCCGGCGCACGCCGGCATGTTCGACGACAACGAGGCGCGCCGCGCCGTGCTCGATCTGCGCAGCAAGAGCGACAACCTGTCGAGCCAGTTGTCGGCCGCTCAGCGTACGATCCTCGATCAATCCGGCCGTATCGACCAGCTGAACCAGCAGGTCGCGACGCTGCGCGGCGAGAACGAGGATCTGACGAACCGGCTGACGACGCTCGAGCGGCAGCAGAAGGAGTACTACCAGGATCTCGACACGCGGCTCAAGAAGTTCGAGCCACAGCAGGCGACGATCGATGGTGTCGAAGGCACCGTGCAGCCGGGTGAAACGGATGCGCTCAGCGCGGCGCAGCAGCAGTTCCGCAACGGCAACTTCAAGGCGGCGGCGGCTTCGTTCCGCGCGTTCATCGCGAAGTATCCGCAGAGCCCCTATCAGCCGACCGCGCAGTACTGGTACGGCAACGCGCAATACGCGCTGCGCGACTACCGTGGTTCGACCGCGACGTGGCAAGGGATCGTCAGCAAGTTCCCGCAGCACCCGCGCGCGGCCGACGCCCTCGTGGCGATCGGCACGAACCAGCTCGAACAAGGCCAGAAGGCGGCCGCGAAGAAGACGTTCGAGCAGGTCGTGTCGCAGTACGCCGGCTCGAACGCGGCGCAGACGGCGCAGGGCAAGCTCGAAACGATCAAATAATTATCGTGGCGCGTTGTTGACAGCCCTGCAACCCGTCGCTATAATCTTTTGCTCTTTAGGTCGTTGCCCCAGGTTATTGAAGCAACGAACCGACAGGTTTCAAGAACGTGGGGTGGTAACTCAGTTGGTTAGAGTATCTGACTTTTAATCAGAGAGTCGAGGGTTCGAGTCCCTCCCACCCTACCAACTATCTTCGATAGTGCAAAAAAGCCTCCCTCGCGGAGGCTTTTTTGCGTCTGTCGCCTGGCCGTTCGAGCCTGAATGCTCGACGATGCTCGTCCACACTCAATCGCGCGCGACCTGATCCCGGCCGATCACCGCACGCTCACGTCGCGCAGCACCGCACCATATCCCGCATACAGATTGCCGTCGGGCAGCAACCGCAACTGCGCGAGTTGCCGATGCACGACCGGCAGGTTATGGAACGGCATCCGCGTGAACAGATGATGTTCGATATGGAAATGAATCGCATGCGGGCCGAACAGGAACGTCTGCCACGAACGCCGGACGATCGTGCGTGCGTTGCGGCTCTGGTCCGCGCCGGCCGGCAGCCCCGCATGCTCGAAGATCGCGCGCACCTGCCCGGCGAACGGCAACAGCGTGACGGACGGCACGATCCACAACGCGACGTACAGCAGCGGATGTCCGGCCAGCGCGAGCGCGCCGAACAGCGCGCCGTTGCCGACCAGCATCGACGCGATCTCCCACGCCGCATACGCCCGCGATTTTTCGACCTTCGGCAACGCATGCGCGAACGCGCCGCGCGCGAGCTTCACGACGCTCGTCACGTAGCCGATCCCGCATGCGTACGCGAGCAGGCGGACGATCAGCCGCGAGCGCGTCACCGGATAGTCGTGCACGCCGAACAGCAGCGCGACGGGGTCGTCCGCCTGCATCGGCGCGCGATGGTGCTTCAGATGGCCGGCCCGATACGTGCGCAGCGACAGCCATAGCGGGCCGGCCGCGAGCAGTTGCCCGAGCACGTCGTTGACGTGCCGGTTGCGCGCGAGCAGCCCGTGCGCCCCTTCGTGCATCATGACCGCGAGCGCGAGCTGGCTGCGCGCGATCACGATCGCCGCGCACGCGTAGGCAAGCGGATGCGCAAACGCGATCGCCGCGGCGAACGCGGCGGCGATCATCAGCCAGTCACCCGCCAGCGCCACGCCGACACGCGCCGTGCTTACGCGAAACAGCACTGGATCGGGCACGAACCGCGCGAGCCCGGCGTTCGATCCGACGCGGTGAACGTGCGTCTCCGTCACGCAAGCCTCCTGCGCAGCGAACGCCGCTCCACCCATCGCGCGCTGACCGCCGCGAGCACGACCCCACCCAGCACGTCGGCGACCGTATGCTGCTTGAGCGTCAGCGTCGACGCGCAGATCAGCAGCCCGATCGCCGTCGCGACGATCCGGCGCCGGTCCGCCAGCATCCGGCACGCCAGACACGTCACCGCGACATGCAGGCTCGGGAAGCCGTTGGCCGCAAGATCGAGCTGCCACATGCGCGCAAGACGCCGACGCACGAACGCATTGCCGATCTCCGCGATGTCGGGCCGCGGCACGGCTTCCGGAAACAGCAGGAAGCAGATCACACCGAGCACGAACGCGATCAGCACGGCCTCCCTGAACGCGGCGAATGCGGACGGCCGCGCATACGCGGCGAGCGCAACCACGAACGGAAAGAACGCGACATAGACGAACCACGACCACGCGATGAATGGAATCCGCGCATCGATCGCCGTGGCCAGCACGTAGCGCGGCGTGACGCCGCGCTCAAGCAGAAAGAAGATCGCGAGACCCGCGACCATGCCGAATGTCGCGGCCAGCATCTGACGGACATCGGGCCGGCGATCGTCATGCAGCATTCGCGTATTCATCGCGGCGTCGGCGCCTCGCATCGGGTTTGCGCATCGGCCGCTCGCGCATGCGGACACAGCGTGAGGAGGTGCGATGTCCACGCGTCGACACGCGCACGCGCATGCTCGCGGCCCGCGAGCGTCCCCGCCGGCGTACCGGGATCGCGCATCAGCGCGATCGACGCCTGCGCTACCTCGCGCCGGAATGCCGCCGCATCGCCACGCCATGTGACGACACGGTGCACGAGCCGCAGCCGTGCCGCGCGCGCGGCGTTGCTCGCCTGTTCGGGTTGATCGGTCTGTACGAGCAGGATCGGGCGGCGATACACATGCGCGATCGACAGCGCGGCCATGCCGGGCGCCGACACGATCAGCGGCGCATGCGCGGCGCGCGTCGGCCAGCCGGCGTCGACGCCGGTCCAGCCGTCGTGCCCGGCGTAGCCCTCGCCCACCCGGTGTGCGGCGAGCCCCGCGTCGCGCATGCCGGCCGACAGCGCATCGGCGAGCGCGACGTCGCGAAAGTGCGGATTCAGATAAACAGCCGCGGCAGCGGATTCCGGCGCCGGCAGGTCGGCGACGATCGGCACCGGCGTCGGCAGCCGGCGATGCCGGTGTGAGCGCTGCACATCGTCGGCGAAGCCGTACGCGAAATCGTGCTCGATGCGGCCCAGCGCCGAATCGATCTGCCAGTCGACGATTCGCGCGAACGCACGCGCCAGCACGCGCGGCAGCCGCGCATCGAAATTCGCGGTCAACGCGCGGCGCAGGCTGCCGCCATACACGTGGACGACGCGACGCCGCCAGCCCGGCACCGCGCCCATGAACAGCAGCGCCGGATGAAACGAGTCATTGATCACGAGATCCGCATCGCGCACGATCGCGCGCAGCCGCGCGATGTCGCGCAACATGCGGGTCGGCCTGAACACGTAGTGCGCGACATTGCGATCGGTCGCGTCGCGCAGCATGTTCTGCCGCTCGTCGAACTGCACCGCGTAGTGCCGCGACAGCACGTCCGCGTCGATGCCGAACGCGGCGAGAAACGCCCGCCCGGCGTCGGACGTCGTCAGCACGTCGACCTGCGCGCCGGCCGCGCGCAACGCATGCACGAGCAGTTGCGCACGCATCAGATGGCCGCGTGCGTCGGCCGTCGCGAGATAGACGATGCGCGGCATCATGCGCGCGGACGAAGCGACTGGATCCAGCCGGCTGCAACCATCGCCAGCGCGCCCGTCACGCCGAAACCGGCTTCGATCGCGCGGATCTCGTCCAGCAACGCGGCGAGCGACGCGGCCTCCGACGGCTCGACGAGGCGACGCAGCGTATCGGCGCAAAGCCGCACGTGCCGCGTCTCGTCGGCGAGCACGCGCGACAGCAGCGGATACAGCGGATGCGCGTCGCCGATCGTCGCGCAGTGGCGCGCGAGCACGCGCATCGCCATCTGTTCCGCGCACAGGCCGGTCGCATACGCGGGCACGAGTACGCCTTGCGCGAAATGCGGCGCGTAGCGCTGCGCGAGCCGGCGCCATCGCACGATCTTGCGCCGGCTCAGCCAGTCGGGTGCATGCGGCCCGGTCGACGTGTCGACGCCGCGCTCGCGCAGCGCATCGGCAAACGCGGCCGCGTGGCGGCGCTCGTCCGCGAGATGCTGGTCGATGCGCGGCGCGAGCCAGCCCGGCGGCTGTCCGGTCCAGTCCTCGTGCAACGCGCACTCGGTCGCTTCTTCGCCGATCAGGTACATGCGCAGCATCCAGCGCTCGCCATGCGTGCTGCGATGCAGCTGCCGGATCGCCGCCCGCTTGATGCGATCGACGAGATACGCACGCACCCGCGCCGGGCCACGCGGCACCGGCGTATCGAGACAATCGAAGCGCTCGCCGTACGCGGCCCGCGACGACGCGGGCAATTCGTTTGCCGCGGTCATGCCGGCTCGCTGCGTGCCGATGAAGATTTCGTCGCGGCAGCGGCTGAAGCAGCCGGATCGCGACGCCAGCCGAGGATCAGGCCGACGAAGCTTTCCTGCAGGAACGCATGCGCGGAGGCCGCCGCGCCCGCGAACGCTTCCTCGCGGCCATTCACGCGCAGATAGCCGTTGCCGTCGCGCGCGCCGAACTCGATGCGGTCGTTCTTCCGAAAGCCGCGTTCGCGCACGTCCTTCACGAGTGCGCTGCCGTCGAGGCCGAACAGGAACAGCTCGCGCTGCGCGACCCACACCGGAATGTGATTGCTCAGCGCATCGAAGCGGATCGACCACGTGCCGGACGCGAGCGCGCGATCGACGTCGGCATCGCCCGGTGCGTTCGACGTGAAGCTCGCGCGCGCGACCGCCTTCGTCAGGCCGCCGACACCGAGCGCGATCGTGATGTCGTCCGCGGACGGCTGCTTCGGATCGGTCGCACTCACCTTCACGAGATGACGCGCCAGCCGCGATGCGAGCGTCGGATGCGCGAACAGCGCAAGCGTTTCGTCCGGTGTGAGCACGTCGCGCTCGCGATCGCCCTCCTTCACGCGCACGCGATACGGATCGATCCGCACGTCGGTGAACTTGCCGCGCACGGGCACATGGACGTACACGTCACGATCCCATTTCCGGCCGTCGCGACGCAGCAGAACGTGCACGCTCAACGGCACACGCCGCCCGTCGGCATCGACGCCCGTGCCTTGCAGCAGCACGTCGCCGAGCACGTCCTTCGTGCGGCGGCTCGCCTCGCTCGAGAAAACGATCGTGTGCGCATCGGTATCGATGCTCGCGTGAACGTCGGGCGCATCGAGCGCGACGCGATTGCAGTCCGACGCGGCGGCATTCGTGAACGGGCAGCCGCTTTGCGACGTGAAGTGAAAAATCCCGCGCCCCGCCCGATCGACCGGTGCGGCATCGGCGCCGACGCTGGCGGCAAACAGGGCGAGACAGGCAACGCGGGTGGCGAGTGAGGGCATGGTCGTCGTCGGAAGGGAATCAGGATATCGAAGTGTCGTGGCCGCGCCGCGAGGCGTGGCGCCATTTCAATCAATGACGGTGATAAGACAGTGCGTCGAGATCGCGCCGGGCCGATGCGCGTCCCGTGAGCCCGAAACCGCGCGCGAGCGCGCCGAGCGTATCGACGGCGGATGCGGCGATCGTGACGCCGACGGCCGCCAGATAGCGAACCGCGCCCAGTCGCGGCAACTGCTGGCGATCGAGCGCGCGCAGGCTGTAGCCGAGCCGCATCGCCATCACGCAGAACGGGCCGAGCGGGCCGCTGCGGCCGAGCCACTGCCATTGACGCGGCAGGTACGCGTTCACGAGATGCGGCGTCAGCCCGACGCTGTCCTCGCCGCGCATCCAGCGCAGCTTCAGCGATTCGCGACGTGTGTCCGGCAGCCGATGCTCGGTATGCGCGGCCGGTGCGAATTCGACGGCCACGCCAGCCGCCTGCATCCGCAGCCCCATCACCTGGCAATGCGCGCGATAGACGCCGTCAAGCGGCTCGTAACGGAATTGCGCGAACACGTCGCGTCGGAACGCGACGTTGTTGGCGTAGAAATTGCGCGTCGCGCCATCGCGTAGCGGGCTCGGGAAATACATGAAATCGATCGACGTCAGCGCGATGCCGAGCACGTTGGGCGCGTAGCTGGTCCGCCCCGCCACCGCGACGGGCGCGTCGCCCGCGTCGCGTGCGAACGGTGCAAGCAGATGTTCGAGCCAGTCGTCGGCCGGCCGGCAGTCGGCATCGCCGAATACGACGATGTCGCAGCGATCGGCATCGACGCGATCGAAGCCGTCGTTCTTTGCATCGTAGTAGCCGGTGCTCGCACCGATCTCGACGAAGTCGATCGGGCGGCCGGCCAGCGCGGCGATTTCCGCGCACGCGTCGGCGGGCAGGCCGTCGTGCGTGATGATCCATTGCGCAAGGGCGGCCGGCGGCACGGTCTGTTTCGACAGCGCCGCCACGAGGCGTTTCAGGCTGTCGACGGCCTGCGCGAGGCCCGCGCCGCCGCGCAGGTTGTTCGTCTCCAGCACAAGCGCGGCGTGCGCGGCCACGGAACGGGCGGCCAAGCGCGCCCGCGCAGCGGTATCAGTGAAGTTCGGCATCCGGAATATCTCCATCGTCATGCGTGACGGCATGGACGAAACGAAAAGACAGCGGGGCCGCGGCGCGCCGGCGAATGCGGGCGCAGCGAGCGTCGTCGCGCAACGGGCGGCCTCGGCGGGCGCGCCCGCTGCGCCTGCCGTCACTCGTGGATCGACGGTGCGGAATCGGCGTCGGTATAGCGCGGCTTCGCGTTCTGCAAGTCGCGCGTGTTCTTCTGCACGGCCACCGAGCCGAACAGCGCGAGCACGAACGACATCGCGTAGAAGCCCTTCTCGCTCAGTTGCAGCGTCGCGTTGAAAAGGCCGACGATCAGCAGCGCGATCGACAGCAGCAGCGCGATCCAGCTGAGGCCGTAGTAGATGCCGGTGACGGGAATGCCTTCCGCGCGGTCGCGCACGCTCTTCTGCAGCGAGATCGCCGCATAGAGGCCGAACACCAGCACGGTGAAGTAGTAACCCTTCTCGTTGAGCTGCATGCCGGCGTTCCAGAGCCCGATCAGGAATGCCGCGAAACCGGCGAGCAGCGCGGCCCACGACGCGGCCACGAATGCGAACGACGGTTGCTGGATGGTGGTCTGGTTCATTGCTTTGCCCTCTCTTTCTTGTTGTTCGAAATCGTTGTCGTTGAACTGCGTTTTGCGCATGGTAGCAGCTTTGGCGCGCGGCATCGCGGCCGCGGCGCCGAGCGATTCGACCGTCCACGATTGCGCCGGCGGCTGCAGCACGGCCTGGCCCGGCGGGCCGAGCCGCGCACCGGCACGCGAGCATGAATACGTCGTACGCGCCGGGAAACAGCACGAAATCGCCGTCAGAGCGTTGCAGCGTGCGTGCGTCGGCGGCACGCAGCCGGCAGGTTCCGGCCGGCGCCAGATGGAACGCCGCCTCGCCGGGCGGCAGCGGGCCGTGCGGCATCGCGAACGGGGCCGTCGAGCAAGCAGTGCATGTCGAGCTCGACATGGCTGCGCCCCGGCGACAACAGCCGACCCCATGCATCCACGAAACGACTGCGCTGAAAATCCACACTCCCGCCTATCGAAACCCTCATCGAGAGCGATCAGAATAGCCTTGCATCGCCCGAGATCGCGGCAGCCGCCGCGCTCGTCACTCTTCTCGAAAAAGGACGCATCATGCTGAACTGGAACGAATACCGGAAGGAGCTCTCGACGCGTATCGGCGACATCGCCAAGCTGTCGCCCGACACGCTGGCCGGCTACCAGGCGCTGTCCGGCGCCGGGGCCAAAACCGGCCATCTCGACGCGAAAACGCGCGAGCTGATCGCGCTCGCGGTGGCCGTCACGACGCGCTGCGACGGCTGCATCGCCGTGCACACGGCCGAAGCGGCCAAGCATGGCGCGACCCGGGAGGAAGTGGCGGAAGCGCTCGGCGTCGCGATTGCGTTGAATGCCGGCGCGGCGCTCGTCTATTCGGCGCGTGTGATGGACGCGCTCGGCGACTGAGCCGACGCGGTGCGGCACTGCCGTCGTGCCGCACCGCAGCGTCGAACGGCTGCGTTGCGTCACGCCGGCAGTGCGGCCGCACGGTGGTCCATCGCGCGTATGCGGCCGCCATGTATGACGATTGCCGGTGACGCGCCTCGATGCGGCAACGCCGCTCAGTCGGCTACCATGCGCGAACGATACATCGTGAAGGAGCGCTCCATGTGCCGCTGGCTCGCCTATACGGGTAATCCGATCCATCTGGAAACCGTGTTGTTCCGCGCGAAGCATTCGCTGATCGACCAGAGCCTGCATTCGGAGCTGGGCGCCACGACCACCAACGGCGACGGCTTCGGCATCGGCTGGTACGGGCATCCCGACGAACTCCCGTTCCGCTATCGCTCCGTGCATCCCGCATGGAACGATCGCAACCTGCGCGAAGCCGCGCGTGCGATCCGCTCGCGGATGTTCATCGCGCACATTCGCGCGGCGACCGACACGCCCGTGCAGGAAACCAACTGCCATCCGTTCCGTCACGGCCGCTGGCTGTTCGCGCACAACGGGCTGATCCGCGACTTCCACAAGTTGCGCCGCGACCTGACGATGAAGGTCGATCCCGCGCTGTTCCCGACGCTCGAAGGCTCGACCGACTCCGAGCTGATGTTCCGCCTCGCGCTCACGTACGGTCTCGAGCAGGCGCCGCTGCCGGCGCTCGAACGGATGGTCGGCGTGGTCGAGGAAACCGCCGCGCGGCATCGCGTCACCGACCCGCTGAACATGACGATCTGCACGACCGACGGCGAACGGATCGTCGCGGTGCGCTATTCGAGCGAACGGCAATCGCGCTCGCTATTCCACAGCACGTCGTTCAAGCATCTGCACGAGCTGTATCCACATAACCCGCGCATCGCCGAAGCCGGCGACGACGCGTTCATGGTCGTGTCGGAACCGCTCGTCGACCTGCGCGGCGCGTGGGAGGAAGTGCCGGAGGGGATGGCGATCGTCGCGCACGGCGCCGACGTGCAGCAGCGGCCGTTCGGGCCGCGGCACAAGTGACATGCCGCAGTTCTGACGAATCGAGCGCGTCCAGGTGGCGAGTACTTCGGTGCGATACGGCCGTTTCGCCGATCCGGTTGCGCCGGGCCGACGCCCGGTACTGCCAGATCAATCGAAAGCGATACGAATCATCGCGCGACGAATACGATCGGGCAAACGCCTCGGATAATTCCCCAATTCGATAATGAGCGACGGAGTCGCATGGCGAAAGCGGATGCTGCGCACTAGCACAGTTTTCGCTGAATAAAAAAATCGATGCCCTTGCGATTCATCCCGACCGGGAACCACGGCAATAATCGACACACGGTCGAGAACCCTGTCGGCGACACGCATTCATTTCGAATTATTACGGCGGATCGGCAATCATTACCGTGCGGGCGATGCTCGCACGCCGTCACGCCGACTGAAGGCGAACGTTTATTCCTGATTAAAATATTCAAGTTACCAATTTTGAAAAGCACCGCTACAATTCGCCGACGAATGAATCCGCTTCACAATTAAAGTACGAGGCCGTTACCGGCACATCGAATCCGAGATGGCTCAAGATCTCCCCCGTTCTCCCCCTGTCACGCTCACGCGCGATCCATCCGTGCTTTCCAGCATGAAGCAGGACCATGCCTTCGTGGTATGGCTCACCGGTATCTCCGGCGCCGGCAAATCGACCCTCTCGAACCTGCTGAAGCAGCAACTCGATGCGCGCGGTCTGCGGACTTTTCTGCTGGACGGCGATCGGCTTCGCGAAGGATTGAATCAGGACCTCGGATTCAGCGACGCAGACCGCCACGAGAACATTCGTCGGACAGCCGAGGTCGCGCGCCTGATGGTGGATGCCGGGCTCGTCGTCATCGTTGCCCAGATCTCGCCGTTTCGCGAGGCACGCGCCAAAGCGCGCGCACGTTTTCCGCAGGGCATGTTCTTCGAAGTCTTCGTCGACATCGCGCTGGACGTGGCGGAAGCGCGCGACCCCAAAGGGCTCTACGCGCGGGCAAGGCAAGGGACCCTTCGGCAGTTCACCGGCATCGAATCGATCTACGAGCAGCCGGTATCGCCCGACGTGCATGTGCGCACGGGCGAGGCAGGTCCGCTGGAATGCGTGCACGCGATCATGCGGAAATTGCCGTTGAACGGCTGATGCCCATCGTCGAACGTCGTCCGCCGCCCGTCGTGCATCGCCCTCACCGCGAGCACCGTGCCATCGTCGGCCACCGCGGCGCGATCTGACTGAAAACCAGCCGACCGACATCCCGCTCGGCACGACGCACCGTCCGGCGAACCCCGGCAAGATTCCGCTCGAACCGATCGAAGTGCAGTCGGGCACGCATCTCGGCGAGGACGACACCGCCCGCCTCGACGGCACCTACGGCCGCGCGGCGCGACAAGCGACTCGACGCCCGCCGCGCGCCGCGCGCCACGACAGGCCGTCCTCAAACGGGCCGCACGCATCCACGTCCCGCCCGTTTTTCACTACGTCAAGCAATGTCAGCCCGGTTGCCGGCCGCTCGCCGGTCAGGTTATAAAAGCGCACCCATTCCGGTGCATGCGCCGCCCTTTTACCCTTGACTTCGGAGAACGCATGATCGATCTCGCCACCGCCCAGCAATTCCTGATGACCCGTGGCCTCGACTTCGGCCTCAACCTCCTCGCCGCGATCGTCTTATGGTTCGTCGGCCGCTGGGCCATCCGCATCGGCACGCGCCTGCTCGGCAAGGTCGTGCGCCGCAGCGGCAAGGTCGACCCGACACTCACCGACTACCTGACCTCCGTCGTCGGCGTGTTGCTGACGATCCTGCTGATCCTCGCGATCCTGCAGATCTTCGGCGTACAGACGACCTCGTTCGCCGCGCTGCTCGCCGGCCTCGGCCTCGCGATCGGCACGGCCTGGGGCGGCCTGCTCGCGCATTTCGCCGCCGGCGTGTTCATGCAGGTGCTGCGCCCGTTCAAGATCGGCGACGTGATCAGCGCGGGCGGCGTCACGGGCACGGTGAAGGAGCTCGGCCTGTTCGGCACGACGATCATCACCGCCGACAACATCGTGACGATCGTCGGCAACAACAAGATCTTCTCGGACAACATCGCGAACTACAGCGCGACGCCGCACCGCCGCGTCGACCTGACCGCGAAGATCGCGAACAGCGTCGATGCGGCCGATGCGATCAACCGCCTGAAGACGCAGATCCAGCTGGTGCCGAACGTGCTGAAAGTGCCGGCACCGGATGTCGGCGTGCTGCAGTTCACGCCGGAAGGCCCGCTGCTGTTCGTGCGCCCGTCGACTCAACCGGAGAACTACTGGCAGGTGTACTGCGACACCAACCGCGTGATCCTCGAGACGTTCCGCGAAGCGGGCTATCCGACGCCCGAAACGCCGGTCTCGCAACGCAACGCGTGACGGCAGCAGCCGAACCGCACGGCGAACCGCGCGGACGAAAAAAAGCGTGGCCGCCGCCACGCTTTTTTATTGCGTCGAAGCGCGTCGCGTCAGCGCCCGCCCGCCTTCGGCGCCCCGTTCGAGCGCCGCCCGCGCACGAGCTTCCACACCGCGCCGAGCGCGACCGGCACGATCGCCGCGCCGATCCCGACCAGCACGATCACGTTCAGGTACTGACGGACGAACGGGATGTTGCCGAAGAAATAGCCGAGCAGCACGAGCAGCAGCACCCACACCAGCGCGCCGATCACGTTGAACAACTGAAAGCGCGCGACGCTCATCGACGACGCGCCCGCGACGAACGGCGCGAACGTGCGCACGACCGGAATGAAGCGCGCGAGCACGATCGTCTTGCCGCCGTGCTTGTCGTAGAACGAGTGGGTCTTCTGCAGCGCGGCGCGATCGAGGAAGCGCTCGAGCACCGGGATATGCGTATTGAACACCTTCGGGCCGACCCAGCGGCCGATCAGGTAGTTCACGGTGTTGCCGGTAATCGCCGCGACGAGCAGCAGCACGATCAGCAGGCCGACGTTCATTTCACCCGTCGCCGCGAACGCGCCGCCGATGAACAGCAACGAATCGCCGGGCAGGAACGGGAAGACGACGAGCCCCGTCTCGCAGAACACGATCAGGAACAGGACGAGATAGACCCACGCGCCGTACTGCCGAATGAAATCGCCGAGGAAAGCGTCGATATGCAGGACAAGGTTGACGAAATGAAGCAGCGTATCCAAATGCGATTCCTCGAAGGCGATGGGGCCGGAACGGCCGGGACAGGCCAGAGATGGCCGACGCGCCTGCCGGCCAGGGCGGCGCGTGCAACGGGGTGATGATACCGAAACTCCCTTAAGGGTCCGTGAAAAAACGTAACGGCCGCTCGCGCCGGCACACGTTCGCCGCCTCGCTATAATTCGGCCATGTCCGATATCACCGAAACGGCCGCGGGCGCCGCGCCCACCCCCGCCGCGCGCCCGCTGCGCGCGATCCAGCCCCTGCCCGACCAGCTGATCAGCCAGATCGCCGCCGGCGAGGTCGTCGAACGCCCGGCGTCGGTCGTCAAGGAGCTGCTCGAGAACGCGATGGACGCCGGCGCGACGACGCTGCGCATCGTGCTGGAGGAAGGCGGCGTCAAGCGCATCTCGATCACCGACGACGGCTGCGGCATTCCGCCGGACGAACTGGCGCTCGCGTTGATGCGTCACGCGACCAGCAAGATCCGCTCGCTCGAGGAGCTCGAGGCGGTCGCGACGCTGGGTTTTCGCGGCGAAGCGCTCGCATCGATCGCATCGGTCGCCGAGATGTCGATCACGAGCCGCACGGCCGATGCCGCGCACGCGATGAAGATCGATGCGCAGACGGGCGTGCTGTCGCCCGCCGCCGGCTCGATCGGCACGACGATCGAGGTGCGCGAGCTGTACTTCAACACGCCCGCGCGGCGCAAGTTCCTGAAGAGCGAGCAGACCGAATTCGGCCACTGCCTCGAAATGATCCGCCGCGCGGCGCTCGCGCGGCCGGACGTCGCGATCTCGGTGCTGCACAACGGCAAGGCCGTCGAGCACTGGAATGCGACCGAGCCCGCGCAGCGCGTCGCGAAGATCCTCGGCGACGGCTTCGCGACCGCGCACCTGCCGCTCGACGAGCGGGCGGGCCCGCTCGCCGTGTACGGTTGCGCCGGCCTGCCGACCGCGAGCCGCGGGCGCGCCGACCAGCAGTATTTCTTCGTGAACGGCCGTTTCGTGCGCGACAAGCTGCTGACGCACGCGGTGCGGGCGGCCTACGAGGACGTGCTGCACGGCGACCGCTACCCGTCGTACGTGCTGTTCCTCGACCTGCCGCCCGAAGCCGTCGACGTGAACGTGCATCCGTCGAAGATCGAGGTGCGGTTCCGCGATTCGCGCTCGATCCACCAGTACGTGTTCCATGCGGTGCAGCGTGCGCTTGCCCGCCATGCGGGCGCGTCGCCGGAAACCACCGCGGGCGGCCATGCCGCGCAACTCTCCCCGGCGCCACGCGGGCCGGCGTCGTTCGTCGACACGCCGCTCGGCCAAAGCCAGGGCCACGCGGCAGGCGGCAGCGGCTTCTCGTCGCCGTCGTCTTCATCGTCGGCGGGCAATACCTGGATGCGCCAGGCGCGGATGACGCAGGGCACGCTGCCCGTCGCGCAGCCGCTCGCGCTCTACGATGCGCTGTTCGGCCGCAAGGACATTGGCGCGGGCACGCCGGACGGCACGACGCTCGTCGCCCGCGATACGGCCGACGCGCCGGTCGCGCCGCTGCCGGGCTTCGCCGCGGCGCCGCTCGCCGCCGGCGCGCACGACGAGCAGCCGCTCGGCTTCGCGCTCGGCCAGATCCACGGCATCTACGTGCTCGCGCAGAATGCGTACGGCCTCGTGATCGTCGACATGCACGCGGCGCACGAGCGAATCCTGTACGAGCAGTTCAAGAACGCGCTCGCCGATCGCTCGGTCGCCGTGCAGTCGCTGTTGCTGCCGATCTCGATGACGGCCACGCCGGTCGAAATCGGCACGGTCGAGGAAGAGCGCGACACGCTCGAATCGCTCGGCTTCGACCTCGCGGTGCTGTCGCCGACGACGCTCGCGATCCGGGCGGTGCCGGCGCTGCTGAAGGATGCCGACCTGCAATCGCTCGCGCGCGCGGTGCTCGCCGACCTGCACGCGTTCGGCGGCTCGCGTGTGCTCACCGAGCGCCAGCACGAGCTGCTCGGCACGCTCGCGTGCCATCACGCGGTGCGCGCGAACCGGCGCCTGACGCTCGACGAGATGAATGCGCTGCTGCGCCAGATGGAGGCGACCGAGCGCGCGGACCAGTGCAATCACGGCCGGCCGACCTGGTACCAGCTCACGCTGAACGACCTCGACCGTCTCTTCATGCGCGGGCAATGAGCGCTTCCTCGCAGCCCACTCCGACAACGATCGCCTGCCTGCTCGGCCCCACCGCCTCGGGCAAGACCGCCGCGGCGCTGGCGCTCGCCGCGCGCCGCCCGATCGAGATCGTCAGCGTCGATTCGGCGCTCGTCTACCGCGACATGGATATCGGCACCGCGAAACCGTCGCGCGACGAGCGCGCGAGCGTGCCGCATCACCTGATCGACATCATCGACCCGGCCGATGCGTATTCGGCCGCGGAATTCCGCACGGACACGCTGCGGCTGATCGGCGAGATCGTCGCGCGCGGCCGCACGCCGTTGCTTGCCGGCGGCACGATGCTGTACTACAAGGCGTTGACGCAAGGGCTCAACGACCTGCCCGGTGCCGACCCGGAGATCCGCGCGACACTCGACGCCGACGCCGCGCGCTACGGCTGGCCCGCGCTGCACGCGCGGCTCGCGCAGGTCGATCCCGACACGGCCGCGCGGCTCGCGCCGAACGATTCGCAGCGGATCCAGCGGGCGCTCGAAGTCTTCATGCTGAGCGGGCAGCCGATGTCGGCGCTGCTCGCCGCGCCGCGCCGCACGGATGATGCGGCCGCCGCGTACCGCTTCGTGCCGGTCGCGCTCGAGCCGTCGGATCGCGCGGTGCTGCACGCACGGATCGCGCAGCGCTTCGACGCGATGCTCGATGCGGGTTTCATCGACGAAGTCGAGCGGCTGCGGCGCCGCGACGATCTCCATCCCGATCTGCCGTCGATGCGTTGCGTCGGCTATCGGCAGGCGTGGGAATTCCTCGACGGCGATACCGACTACCGGACGATGCGCGACAAGGGCATCTTCGCGACACGTCAGCTGTGCAAGCGCCAGATCACGTGGCTGCGCGCGATGCCGGAACGGATCGTCGTCGACTGCATCGCGCCGGATTCGACGGCTCGCGCGCTCGACGCGCTCGAACGCGTGCTCGACGGCCGCACGCCGCGCTGACCGCTCAATCCGCCCGACGCGCCGCCAGGCGCGCGCGGGCGCCGTCGACGATCCATGCGATGCCGCGCTCGAACGCTTCGTCGCCGCCGCGCTCGCGCAGCACGGCCCAGCCTTTCGCGAACAACGGATAGTCGGCCGCGTCCGGCAGCGACGCATCGGCGTCCGCGTCCGGCGCCGCCTGCTCTTCCAGCACCCATCCGACCACGAAGCGGCCGATCGCGACCATCACGTCGACCGCTTCGTCCGGCGTGAACCCCGCGTCGCCGAGCAGCGCGATCTTGCGTTCGATCGAGCTGAAATGCAGCGCGCGCGGCCGCGTGCCGGCGTGCAGGCGCGCCCCGTCGCGATAAGCCAGCAGCGCACGGCGGAAACTGCGCGCATTCTCCGCCAGCCACGCATCCCACACTTCGCCCGGCTTCGGCAGCGACGCGCCGTGGCGCTCGAGCATGATCGCCTCGGCCATCGCGTCGAGCAGCTCGGCCTTGTTCCTGAAATGCCAGTACAGCGTCGGCGACTGCACGCCGAGCCGTTCGGCGAGCCGCCGCGTCGACAGCGCGTCGATGCCCACTTCGTTCAGCAGTTCGAGCGCCGCGCGCAATACCGTGTCGCGCGTCAGCCGCGCGCCTGTGTCCTTCATCTCTATCACCGATAGGGAAACTGTGGAATAATCCTCACTCTATCATCGATAGAGTGATGCCCTTGAATCCGTCCCTGATTGCCATTCTTGCCACGGTCCTGCTCGACGCGATCGGCGTCGGGATCGTGATGCCGATCCTGCCGGGCCTGCTGCGCGCGCTCGCCGGCGCGGGCAGTACCGACACCCACTACGGCATCCTGCTCGCGCTGTACGCGTTCGCGCAGTTCCTGTGCGCGCCGCTGCTCGGCGCGCTGAGCGACCGTCTCGGCCGCCGCCCGGTGCTGCTCGCGTCGCTCGCGGGCGCCGCGCTCGACTATCTGCTGATGGCGCTCGCGCCGACGCTCGCGTGGCTTTACGTCGGGCGGCTGATCGCCGGCATCACCGGCGCGAACGTCGCGGTCGCGACCGCGTACGTGACCGACGTGACGGCCGAACCCGACCGTGCGCGGCGCTTCGGCCAGCTCGGCGCGATGATGGGCATCGGCTTCATCGCCGGCCCGCTGATCGGCGGGCTGCTCGGCGCGCTGCACCTGCGTGCGCCGTTCGTCGCGGCCGCGTTGTTCAACGCGCTGAATCTCGTGCTCGTGTGGCGTGCATTGCCGGAATCGCGGCCGCGCGCGGCCCTGGAAGGCCGGACGGCCGGCACGCTCAACCCCTTCGCGAGCCTGCGCCGGCTGAGCGGCGCGCCCGCGCTCGCGCCGCTGGTCGCCATCTACGTGATCGTGGCACTCGTGTCGCAGGCGCCCGCGACGCTGTGGATCCTGTACGGCCAGGAGCATTTCGGCTGGTCGACGCCGGTCGCCGGACTGTCGCTCGCCGGCTACGGCGCATGCCACGCGCTCGCGCAGGCGTTCGCGATCGGGCCGCTGATCGCGCGGCTCGGCGAGCGGCGCGCGCTCGCACTGGGGCTGGCAGGCGATGCGCTCGGGCTTGTGGTCATCGCGTTCGCCACGGCCTCATGGGTGCCGTTTGCACTGCTGCCGCTGTTCGCGGCCGGCGGCATGACGCTGCCAGCGTTGCAGGCGATGCTCGCGCGGCAGGTGGACGATACGCGCCAGGGCGAACTGCAAGGCACGCTGGCGAGCGTGGCGAGCCTGATCGGCGTCGCGGGGCCGCTGGTCGTTACCGCAACCTACGCGGCGACGCGCGCGACGTGGCCGGGGCTCGTGTGGGCTGGCGCCGCGCTGCTGTACCTGCTCGTGCCGCCGCTGCTGGCCGGCGCGCGCCCGGCGAATGCGCCGCGAGCGTCCGCTTGAGCGTCGGCGGGCGCCGGCCATACTGAGCGCTCGAGCGGCCGAAAAAAAAGCCGCCCGGATCCATCCCGGGCGGCTTTCCTTGCTGCATCTGCTGCGGCAATGCGTCAGACCACGACCGTCTGCGCCTCGCCTTCGCGGGTCGCACGCACGGTGCCGATCTTCCACACCTGTTCGCCGGCGGCGGTCAGGTCGGCAATCGCTGCGTCGGCATCGGCCGCCGAGACGATCACGGCCATGCCGATCCCGCAGTTGAACACGCGGTGCATTTCCGCATCGGCGACGCCGCCGTGCTCCTGCAGCCACTTGAACAGCGGCGGCAGCGGCCATGCCTTCTGGTCGAGCTCCGCGGTGAGGCCTTCGCGCAGCACGCGCGGAATATTCTCGACGAGGCCGCCGCCGGTGATGTGCGCCATGCCCTTCACCGTCAGCTTCTGCATCAGCGCGAGCAGCGGCTTCACGTAGATGCGCGTCGGCGCCATCAGCGCGTCGGCGAGCGAGCGGCCGTGGAAATCGGCGGACAGATCCGGGTTCGCGCGCTCGATGATCTTGCGCACGAGCGAGAAGCCGTTCGAGTGAATGCCGCTCGATGCGAGGCCGAGCACGACGTCGCCTTCGGCGATCGTGCTGCCGTCGATGATCTTGCTCTTCTCGACCGCGCCGACCGCGAAGCCGGCCAGGTCGTATTCGCCGTCCGGGTACATGCCCGGCATTTCGGCCGTTTCACCGCCGATCAGCGCGCAGCCCGACAGTTCGCAGCCCTGCGCGATGCCCTTGACGACGGTGGCGGCCGTGTCGACGTCCAGCTTGCCGCACGCGAAGTAGTCGAGGAAGAACAGCGGCTCGGCGCCCTGCACGAGGATGTCGTTCACGCTCATCGCGACGAGGTCCTGGCCGACGGTGTCGTGCTTGTTCAGATGAAAGGCCAGCTTGAGCTTGGTGCCCACGCCGTCGGTGCCCGACACGAGCACGGGCTCCTTGTACTTCTTCGGCACTTCGAACAGCGCGCCGAACCCGCCGATGCCGCCGAGCACGCCGTCGCGCAGGGTTTTCTTCGCAAAAGGCTTGATCTTGTCGATGAGCGCGTCGCCGGCGTCGATGTCGACACCTGCGTCGCGATAGGACAGACCCTGAGCGTCGGGAGCGGATTTCGGAGGATTCATGGGGGAATGCGAGAAGGTCGGTAAAATGCGATTTTACCCGAAGCCGGCCCGTTGGCCGGAATTCCCAGCACCGAATCGTCAGGGATTGCATCTTGGTCAACACGTCCCCGTTTTCATCGCCGGGCGAAGCGCGCCGAAGCCCGCGCCGCGCCGCCGTGCGTACGGTCGCGCGTGAAGCCGGCCGAGGCGCCTTCCCGCGCGCGCGCCCGGCGTACGGCACGCGTTTTTTCAACCGATCCGCACTGTGACTGCTGTGTCCCGTCAACTGACGCTCGATCTCGGCACGCCGCCGCCCGCCACGTTCGACAACTTCATCATGAGCGAGGAGAACGACGAGCTCGTCACGCGCCTGCAGAAGCTCGATCTCGCGCTCGCGGCCGGCCCCGTGCCGGACCGGTCGTTCTATATCTGGGGCGAGCCCGGCAGCGGCCGCACCCACCTGCTGCAGGCGCTCGTGAGCGATGCGTCGTACGGCTATGCGCGCTACCTGAGCCCGCAGAGCCCGCTCGGCGCGTTCACGTTCGACCCGCGCATCGGCATCTACGCGATCGACGACTGCGACCGGATGAGCGACACGCAGCAGGTCGCGCTGTTCAACCTGTTCAACGAAGTGCGCGCGCACCCGTCGAGCGCGTTCGTCGCGGCGGGCCCGGCGGCGCCGCTCGCGCTCGACGTGCGCGAGGATCTGCGCACGCGCCTCGGCTGGGGGCTCGTGTTCCACCTGTCGCCGCCGTCCGACGCCGGCAAGATCGCCGTGCTCAAGCTCGCGGCGAAGGAGCGCGGGATCGCGCTCACCGACGACATCGCCGCGTACCTGCTGACCCATTTCCGCCGCGACATGCCGAGCCTGATGGCCTTGCTCGACGCGCTCGACCGCTTCTCGCTCGAGCAGAAACGCGCGGTCACGCTGCCGCTGCTGCGCCGGATGCTCGCGCGTCCCGGCGACGACATCACACCACCGGGCACGGGCCCGAACCGCTTCGAGTAAAATGCGCTTCCATGACTAATCTGGCACTCTTTGACCTCGATCACACGCTGATCCCCACCGATAGCGACCACGAATGGGGTCGCTTCATGGTGAAGCTCGGCATCGTCGACGCGGAAAGCTTCTCGCGTCAGAACGACCAGTTCTTCGCCGACTACAAGGCCGGCAAGCTCGACATCCACGCGTACCTGTGCGCGATGCTCACGCCGCTCGCGAAGTATTCGCGCGCGCAGCTGGCCGAATGGCACGAGCAGTACATGCACGAGGTGATCCGCCCCGCGATGACGCCCGCCGCGCTCGAACTCGTGCGCAAGCACGTCGATGCCGGCGACCTGTGCTGCGTCGTGACGGCCACCAACGAATTCATCACGCGTCCGATCGCGACCGCGTTCGGCGTCGACACGCTGATCGCGTGCGAGGTCGAAACGACCGACGGGCATCCCGACTCACCGTACACGGGCCGGCCGACCGGCACGCCGAGCTATCGCGAAGGCAAGATCGTGCGCACCGAAGCATGGCTCGCATCGCTCGGCAAGCAGTGGGACGACTTCGAACATAGCTACTTCTACAGCGACTCGCACAACGACATCCCGCTGCTCGAGAAAGTCACCGACCCGATCGCGACCAACCCTGACGACACGCTGCGCGCGCATGCAAGCAACCGCGGCTGGCGTATCCTCGATCTCTTCTGAACGTCGTGATCAAAAAATTCATCCGCAAGCTGCTCGGCCAGGACGAAACCGAGCAAACGCCTCCCGCCGCGGCCCCGGCCGACGAAGCGGCCCCAGCCGCCCCGCGCGCCCCGAAGGGCGCTCGCGGCAGCGCGAAGAAACCGCGCAGCAACCATGAGCCGACCGTCGTGCCGGCCAGCGTGCACGGCATCAACCCGGCGCTGATCTCGAAGAACGCGGTGCGCGTGACCGACACGCTGCAGCAGGCGGGCTTTCGTGCATTCATCGTCGGCGGTGCGGTGCGCGACCTGCTGCTCGGCATCGCGCCGAAGGACTTCGACGTCGCGACCGACGCGACGCCGACCGAGGTGCAGCGCCTGTTCCGCCGCGCGCGCCTGATCGGCCGCCGCTTCCAGATCGTGCACGTGCAGTTCGGCCAGGAACTGATCGAGGTGTCGACGTTCCGCGCGCTGGTCGACGCGCCGCCCGAGGCGGCCGCGGCCACGGCCGAGCCGCCGAGGCGCCTGAAGCGCGACGAACTCGATCGCCGCACGCACGCGGTCGACGCGAGCGGCCGCGTACTGCGCGACAACGTGTGGGGCGAGCAGCACGAGGACGCCGCGCGCCGCGACTTCACGATCAACGCGATGTACTACGACCCGTCGACGCAGACGGTGCTCGACTACCACGACGGGATGGCCGACGTACGCGCCCGCCTGTTGCGGATGATCGGCGATCCGGCCACGCGCTTCCGCGAGGATCCGGTGCGGATGCTGCGCGTCGTGCGCTTCGCGGCGAAGCTCGATTTCGAGATCGAGCCGCATACGCGCGAGCCGATCCACGCGCTCGCCGACCTGATCAACAACGTGCCGGCCGCACGCCTGTTCGACGAAATGCTGAAGCTGCTGCTGTCGGGCCACGCACTCGCGTGCCTGAAGAAGCTGCGCAAGGAAGGCCTGCATCACGGGCTGCTGCCGCTGCTCGACGTCGTGCTCGAACAGCCGCAGGGCGAGAAGTTCATCACGCTCGCGCTGAACAACACCGACGCGCGCGTGCGCGCCGGCAAGCCGGTGTCGCCGGGCTTCCTGTTCGCGACGCTGCTGTGGCACGACATGCGCCAGCGCTTCGAGCAATACACGGCCGAGGGCGAAATCCCGGTGCCGGCGCTGCATCGCGCGATGGACGACGTGCTCGACATGCAGACCGAGAAACTCGCGATCCACAAGCGCTACTCGGCCGACATGCGCGAGATCTGGGGCCTGCAACTGCGCCTCGAGAAACGCTCGGGCCGCAGCGCGATGCGGCTGCTGGAACACCAAAGGTTTAGAGCGGGGTATGATTTCCTCCTGTTACGCTGCGAATCCGGCGAGCTCGATGCGGAAGTCGGACAGTGGTGGACGGATTTCATCGAAGGCGACGCGGCCGCTCGCGAGGCATTGCTCACGCAGGGCGGCTCGAAGGAAAAATCGCCCCGCAAGCGGCGCCGCCGCGGCGGTGCGCGAAACCGCAAGCCGGGTGAAGGTGCCGCCGAGCAGGCGCCGGATACCGCGGGCGGGTCCGACGACTGACGCGCCCGCCGGCGAACGACGTAGGAAGTGATGCCATGACGGTTGCATATATCGGACTGGGGGCGAATCTCGGCGATGCGCGCCAGACCTTGAAGGACGCGGTGGTGTGCCTCGCGCAGCAGCGCACCATCTCGATCCTCGGCAAATCGAGCCTGTATCGCACGGCGCCGTTCGAAGCGGGCGGCGACGACTACTACAACTGCGTCGTCAAGCTCGACACGACGCTGTCGGCCCGTGAGCTGCTCGCGCTTTGCCAGAAGATCGAACATCACTTCGGCCGCGAGCGTCCGTATCGCAATGCGCCGCGCACGCTCGACCTCGACATCCTGTTGTTCGGCGCCGA
Source organism: Burkholderia semiarida (assembly GCF_029268935.1). NCBI lineage: Bacteria > Pseudomonadati > Pseudomonadota > Betaproteobacteria > Burkholderiales > Burkholderiaceae > Burkholderia > Burkholderia semiarida. Next base: position 1,727,635 of record NZ_JAHLCL010000007.1, read on the forward strand.
TTCGATCGACGAACCCGACCTGATCGTCCCCCACCCGCGCCTTACCGACCGCGCGTTCGCACTCGTGCCGCTCGTCGAGATCGAGCCGGCGCTCGACATCCCCGCGCGCGGCCGTGCCGACGCCTTTCTCGCCGCCGTCGCCGATCAGCGCGTCGAAAAGGTGCAGACCTGCCAGTGCCCGATGCAGAAAGCGCTCGCGGCCGGCGCAGACGCCGACAAGACCCGCTGCCGATGAACTCGACTCCGCTGACCGTCACCGCGCCCGACCTGCGCGCCCCGCACCGCTATCTCGTGATCGAAGGCCCGATCGGCGTCGGCAAGACGACGCTCGCGCGCCTGCTCGGCGAGCGCTGGTCGATGCAGGCGCTGCTCGAGCGCCCGCAGGACAACCCGTTCCTCGAACGCTTCTACCGCGACACCGCGCGCTACGCGCTGCCCGTCCAGTTGTCGTTCGCGCTGCAGCGCGCGCAGCAGGCGCGCGAGCTGATCGGCGCGCTCGACACCGGCCGCCCGGTCATCGCCGATTTCATGCCGCAGAAGAACGACATCTTCGCGCGGCTGAACCTGCCGGAAGACGAATGGCAACTGTATCGCTCGGTCGCCACGCACGTCGACGTGCCGCAGGCGCCGTCGCCCGACCTCGTCGTCTATCTGCAGGCCAGCCCCGAAGTGCTGTTCTCGCGCATCCAGAAGCGCGGGCTGCCGATGGAGCTGCAGATCAGCGATGCGTACCTGCGCTCGCTCGTCGACGCGTACAACGAATTCTTCTACCACTACGACCGCACGCCGGTGCTGACGGTCGCGGCCGAGCACCTGAACCCGCTGGATTCCCCCGAAGACCTTGCCCTGCTGGTCGAGCGCATCGAGACGATGCGCGGCCGCAAGGAATTCTTCGTCAAGGGCGAGACGACGCGCTGACGCGTCATCGCCCGTCGTTCTTCCCCACCGACCCGGATTTCCCATGACCTATCTCCAGGAATCGAGCCGGCCTGCCGTGACCGTACCCAAGCTGCAGGCAATGCGCGACGCCGGCGAGAAGATCGCGATGCTGACCTGCTACGACGCGAGCTTTTCCGCGCTGCTGGATCGCGCCGGCACCGACGTGCTGCTGATCGGCGATTCGCTCGGCAACGTGCTGCAGGGCCACACGACCACGCTACCCGTGTCGCTCGACGACATCGCGTACCACACCGCCTGTGTCGCGCGGGCTCAACCGCGCGCGCTGGTCGTCGCCGATCTGCCGTTCGGCACGTACGGAACGCCGGCCGACGCGTTCGCGAACGCGGTCAAGCTGATGCGCGCGGGCGCGCAGATGGTGAAGCTCGAAGGCGGCGAATGGCTCGCCGATACGATCCGCTTCCTCGTCGAACGCTCGGTGCCCGTGTGCGCGCACCTCGGCCTCACGCCGCAATCGGTGCATGCGTTCGGCGGCTTCAAGGTCCAGGGCAAGACGGAAGCCGGCGCCGCGCAACTGCTGCGCGACGCGCGCGCGATCGAGGATGCCGGCGCGCAGCTCGTCGTGCTCGAAGCCGTGCCGACGCTCGTCGCGGCCGAAGTCACGCACATGCTGAAGATTCCGACGATCGGCATCGGCGCGGGCGTCGACTGCTCGGGGCAAGTGCTCGTGCTGCACGACATGCTCGGCGTGTTCCCCGGCAAGCGGCCGCGTTTCGTGAAGGATTTCATGCAGGGGCAGCCGAACATTCAGGCGGCCGTCGAAGCGTACGTGCGCGCCGTGAAGGACGGCACGTTCCCGGGCCCGGAGCATTCGTTCTGATTTCGGACGAGATGGCGGCTCGATGCGAAGGCAAAGGCCGCCACCTGCTCGACGACACCCGTCGTTCGATTTGGCAGCACTGCATTTTCAAACACGTCCTATATCCGTAGGCCTTCGTTGCGGAGACCATTGCGCTTCCATCATTCCACGGAGGCGAAATGTCCCACGTATACGAACGCGCAGCCGAATTGGCCGGCGAACCACTACAAGGCGATGGTGAGTGCGTTGCGCTCGTGAAGGTCCATACCAAAGTGGGCGCGACCTCGGGCTGGCGACCGGAAAAGACGGTAAAGGGCGATTCGACCATTCGTCCGGGCACGGTCATCGCGACCTTCGAAAGCGAACAATATCGGAACAGGTCGTACGGCAACCATGCGGCGTTTTATCTGAGTCAGGATTCGAAAGGCATCTACGTCATCGAACAATGGCGCAGTCTGTCGAAAATCCGGAAACGGCACATCCGGTTCCAGGGCAAGGACAGAAACGGTCGCTATATCGATCCGAGCAACAACGCCGATGCGTTCTCGGTGGTGCGATGACGATGGCACTCGCCTGTTTTCCAGCCAATGCGGCGCTCGCCGCGTTGCTGACAGCTAGTTGCATCTCGTCGGCGTACGCCACTTCGGCGCCTGTTCAGTGTCCGGCCCGCCTGGCGGTTTCACAGACGGTCACAGGTCCCGCACCCGACGGCTGGCGCCCTTACGACTCACAGAAGGCACATCCGCTGATCGGTGTGTCGTTTTGGTCCGGGCCGCCCGATCAACTCGCCATGCTCGCCCCATCGAGCGGCGTCAAACGGCGCGATATGCTCGTCAACACGTGGCCACTCGCGGCAGCCGAAACCGATTACTGGGTGAGTTGCGAGTATTTCGACACGGCCGCGATCATTGCCCGTCCGCTGGGCACTGCCGCGCGAACCTGCACGGTCCGCTACGACGCGAAGCGGACGCCGCCAAGGATGATCGACTGGCACTGCGGGTGAGGGTGCAGCGGAAGGCGAAGACAATGTCGACGCCCGCTCGAGAACATCTATCGCGCGTCGTACACATCGCAATTCCATACGCGTCCCATATTCGCACGGCAATCAAGAGACGATGTATTGCATTCAAGGGCAAGGACCAAACTGGCCGTTACATCGATCCAAGCAACAATGCCGATGCATTTTCGGTGGTGAAATGATGACGTTCATCCGGCAAACGCCGTACCGGCTGCTCACCATTACCGCGTTCGCATTCAGTTCGCTCACTGCCTTACCGGTGTCCGCTGCCACGTCAGATTGCCCCGCACGCCTTGCCGTCACCCAGCAGCTCGACGGTCAACCACCCGATGGCTGGAAAAACTTCGACACGCAACGCACCTATCCGCTTGCCGGTGTCACCTTCTGGTCGGGGCCGCCGGACCGGATAATGTCATTGCTGCCCAATCGCTCGCGCACCGAGCCCAAAAGCGATGTGTATACCTGGTCGCTGGCCGAAGCCCGTGAAGACTACTGGGTCTCGTGTGACTACGGCAATACGAGCGTCGTGATCGCACGGCCACTCGGCAAACATGCGCAAACTTGCGTTGCGCGCTATAAACGAGGGCACGCCATCGTACAAACCTGGCAATGTACGCCACGAAAGTAATCCGTTCAGGCCGATGCGCAGTCGCGAATCAGCCGCGCCGTCATCGGCCCGCGCAACGCATTGCAGATCATCAACGCGTCTGCGTTCAGCACATCGTCGAGCGTCAGCGCGCGCTCCGTTGCGTTTAGCGCCGGATCGTCCAGCAGCACGCCGCGCATCACGCCCGGCAGCACGCCGCTCGCGAGCGGCGGCGTCACCCATTGCCCGTCGAGCTTCACGAACAGGTTCGAGCGCCCGCCTTCCGTCACCTCGCCGCGCTCGTTGACGAACAGCATGTCGAATCCGCCGAGTGCTTCGGCCGCCTGCCACGCGCGGTCGTATTCGGCACGGCGCGTGGTCTTGTGCAGCAGCAGCGCGTCGCTCGCGCAGGTCGGCGCAAAGCCGTGCTCGGACGCGAGCATCAAGCTAACCGGCCCGGTGGGCAGCGCCTTCAGCGGTGCGGCCGTGATGTCGACCGCGCCGTCCTTCGCGAGCGCGAGCTTCATCCGGTATGGACTGTCACCGTCGAGCGCCGCGCAGCGTGCATCGATCTCGCGATGCAGCGTGTCGGCGTCGAAGCGGAAGCCGAACGCATCGGCACTGCGCTGCAGCCGCGCGAGATGGCGCTCCAGATGCCGGATGCCGCCCGCGCGCGTCGCGGCGGTCGTTTCGAACAACTGGAAGCCGGGGTCGGCATCGGTCAGGAATCGCGCTTTCAATTCGCACTCCGCATATTCGTCGGCCGCGACACTGTCGAGCACGATGCCCGCGCCGACGCCCATCGTGCCGCGCCGCCGGCCGGCCGCGGCGATGCCCGTGCCGTCCGCGTCATTATCGACGCCAGCCGCATCGAGCGTCAGCGTCCGGATCGCGACCGACAGGCAGAAATCGCCGCAGGACGCCGCACGGCCCGGCGACGCACCGGCGCCGTCAACCTGTCGCGCGGCGCCGTGGCTCGCCGACGGAACGTCTTTCGCGGCGTCCTCCACGGCGCCGTCCCGCGGCGCATCGAGCCACCCGATCGCGCCCGTATAGAGCCCGCGCGGCGTCGACTCGATCGCGTCGATCAATTCCATCGTCTTGTACTTCGGCGCACCGGTGATCGACCCGCACGGAAACAGCGCGCGCAGCATCTGCGCGAACGTCGTGCCGTCGCGCCAGCCGGCTTCGACCGTCGACGTCATCTGCCACACCGACGCATACGGCTCGACGGAGAACAGCGCCGGCACCTTGACGCTGCCCGTGCGTGCGATCCTCGACACGTCGTTGCGCAGCAGGTCGACGATCATCACGTTTTCCGCGCGGTTCTTCGGATCGCTCGCGAGGAACGCGGCGGCCGCCGCATCGTCGCGCGGATCGGCCGAACGCGGCGCGGTGCCCTTCATCGGCCGCGCGCGCAGCACGTCGCCCTGCTTCTCGACGAACAGCTCGGGCGAGCACGATACGACCCACGCGCCGCCGGGCAGCGCGATCAGCGCGCCGTACCGCACGGGCTGGCGCGCGCGCAGCCGCCGGTACAGCGCGAGCGGCGTGCCGAACACGTCGAAATTCAGCCGGTACGTGTAGTTGACCTGATACGAATCGCCTGCGCGCAGCGCGTCCTGCACCGCGCCGATCGCCGCGTCGAACGCGTCGCGCGACACGCTCTTCGCGACGTGCGCGACACCGGCGATCGACGGCGGGCCGCCGCCATCCTGCTGTGCGAGCCACGCGTCGACTTCGTCGCGCGACAACCGCTCGCAGCGCGCATACAGCAAAAAGCGCAGCGGGGCATCGCCCGGCTGCGCCTTTTGCAGGTTGCGTCCGAATTCGTAATCGCCGACGACGACCGCATGCAGCCCGTCGCGCAGATCCCGCGCGAGCGCCGCATCGATGGCGTCGAGCTGCGCCGGGTCCGTGCACACGCGTTCGCGCACGAAGCCCGAATACAAACGACTCGACCGCGCGGACGCGGTCGAGTCGCAATCGTCCAAGAGCGCGAACGACGCGCTCTCGTTGCCTTCAGTCATGCCCGTTACTCGAAGAAGCTCTTCACCCGGTCGAACCAGCTCTTGCTCTGCGGGCTGTGACGCGCGCCGCCTTCGGCCAGCGACTTCTCGAACTGCTTGAGCAGGTCGCGCTGCTGGTCGGTCAGCTTCACGGGCGTCTCGACCTGCACGTGCACGTACAGATCGCCCGCGATGCTCGAACGCAGCCCCTTGATGCCCTTGCCGCGCAGGCGGAACGTCTTGCCCGACTGCGTGCCTTCCGGCACCGGGAACGACGCACGGCCGGCCAGCGTCGGCACCTCGATCTCGCCGCCGAGTGCGGCAGTCGTGAACGGAATCGGCATCTGGCAGTGGAGATCGTCGCCGTCGCGCTCGAACACCGAGTGCGGCTTGATGTGGATCTCGACGTACAGGTCGCCCGGCGGCCCGCCGTTGATGCCCGGTTCGCCGTTGCCGGCCGAGCGGATCCGCATCCCGTCGTCGATCCCGGCCGGAATCTTCACTTCGAGCGTCTTGGTTTCCTTCACCTTGCCCGACCCGTGGCAATGCGCGCACGGCTCGGGGATGTAGGTGCCGGTGCCATGACACTTCGGGCAGGTCTGCTGGATGCTGAAGAAGCCCTGCGACATGCGCACCGTGCCCTGGCCGTGACAGGTCGGGCAGGTTTCCGGCTTCGTGCCGGGCTTCGCACCCGAACCGTGGCACACTTCGCACGACACCCAGCTCGGCACGCGGATCTGCGTGTCGTAGCCGTGCGCGGCCTGCTCGAGCGTGATTTCCATGCTGTAGCGCAGGTCGGCGCCGCGATACACCTGCGGGCCGCCGCGGCCGCCGCGCGCGGCGCCGCCCGCGGCCTGGCCGAAGATGTCGCCGAAGATGTCGCCGAACGCATCCGCGAAGCCGCCGAAGCCCTGCGCGCCCGCACCGCCCATGTTCGGATCGACGCCCGCGTGGCCGTACTGGTCGTACGCGGCCCGCTTCTGGCCATCCGACAGCATTTCATAGGCTTCCTTCGCCTCCTTGAAATGCTCTTCCGCATCCTTGCTGTCCGGATTGCGGTCAGGGTGATACTTCATCGCAAGCTTGCGATATGCCTTCTTGATTTCGTCGTCGCTCGCATTCTTCGCGACGCCCAGAACCTCGTAGTAATCCCGTTTCGCCATATCGATTCACTGTGCCGCCACGCATCGCGCACGCGGCGGCTCCTTTCGCCCGCAGTAAAGTCTCTCGACTCGTCTGGCGCTGCACCGTCCGCGGACGGCTCGCGCAGCACCCGCCAAAAAACAAATGTGCCCGGAGGGCCGCAAGGCCCGCCAGGCGTGGAGTCGATCCGGCCATCCGGAAGGAAAGACAGACCGCTTTTCAGCCGCTGGTCAGTCGCGCCGCGCGCGTTTTTGCGCGCGCGGCATGCGGTGCCATTGCAACCTGGCTTAGTCCTTCTTCACTTCCTTGAACTCGGCGTCGACGACGTCGTCGGCAGCCTGTTGCGCACCGCCCGCGTGGGCCGCGCCTTCCGCCGCACCGGCCGCGCCGGCCGCACCTGCCTGCTGGGCCTGCATGTCGGCGTACATCTTCTCGCCGAGCTTCTGCGAGACCTTGCCGAGCTCCTCGACCTTCGCGTCGATCGCGGCCTTGTCGGCCGACGTGTCCTTCAGCACGTCCTCGAGCGACTTCAGCGCCGCTTCGATCGCTTCCTTCTCGCCCGCGTCCAGCTTGTCGCCGTACTCGGTCAGCGCCTTCTTCGTGCTGTGAACCAGCGCGTCGCCCTGGTTGCGCGAGTCGGCCAGCTCGCGCAGCTTGTGGTCTTCCGCTGCGTTCGCTTCCGCGTCCTTGATCATCTGATCGATTTCAGCCTCGGACAGGCCCGAGTTCGCCTTGATCGTGATCTTGTTTTCCTTGCCGGTCGCCTTGTCCTTCGCGCCGACGTGCAGGATGCCGTTCGCGTCGATGTCGAAGGTCACTTCGATCTGCGGCACGCCGCGCGGGGCCGGCGGAATGCCTTCGAGGTTGAACTCGCCGAGCAGCTTGTTGCCCGCCGCCATTTCGCGTTCGCCCTGGAACACCTTGATCGTCACGGCCGACTGGTTGTCGTCCGCCGTCGAATACACCTGGGCGTGCTTCGTCGGGATCGTCGTGTTCTTGTTGATCATCTTCGTCATCACGCCGCCGAGCGTCTCGATACCGAGCGATAGCGGGGTCACGTCGAGCAGCAGCACGTCCTTGCGGTCGCCCGACAGCACCTGGCCCTGGATCGCCGCGCCAACCGCGACGGCTTCGTCCGGGTTCACGTCACGGCGCGGGTCCTTGCCGAAGAACTCCTTCACCTTCTCCTGCACCTTCGGCATGCGGGTCTGGCCGCCGACCAGGATCACGTCGTCGATGTCCGACACCTTGACGCCTGCGTCCTTGATCGCGATTCGGCACGGTTCGATCGTGCGCTCGACGAGGTCTTCCACCAGCGCTTCCAGCTTCGCGCGGGTGATCTTCAGGTTCAAGTGCTTCGGGCCCGACGCGTCCGCCGTGATGTACGGCAGGTTGATTTCGGTCTGCTGGCTCGACGACAGCTCGATCTTCGCCTTTTCGGCGGCTTCCTTCAGGCGCTGCAGCGCGAGCACGTCCTTCGACAGGTCGACGCCCTGCTCCTTCTTGAACTCGCCGATGATGTAATCGATGATGCGCTGGTCGAAGTCTTCGCCGCCGAGGAACGTGTCGCCGTTGGTCGACAGCACTTCGAACTGCATTTCGCCGTCGACGTCCGCGATCTCGATGATCGACACGTCGAACGTGCCGCCGCCGAGGTCATACACGGCGATCTTGCGGTCGCCCTTCTCGGCCTTGTCGAGGCCGAACGCGAGCGCGGCCGCGGTCGGCTCGTTGATGATCCGCTTGACTTCGAGGCCCGCGATGCGGCCGGCGTCCTTGGTCGCCTGGCGCTGGCTGTCGTTGAAGTATGCCGGCACCGTGATCACGGCTTCCGTGACCGGCTCGCCGAGGTAGTCTTCGGCCGTCTTCTTCATCTTGCGCAGCACTTCGGCCGACACCTGCGGCGGCGCGAGCTTTTCGCCGTGCGCTTCGACCCATGCGTCGCCGTTGTCGGCCTTGATGATCGCATACGGCATCAGGCCGATGTCCTTCTGGACTTCCTTCTCTTCGAAGCGGCGGCCGATCAGGCGCTTCACCGCGAACAGCGTGTTCTTCGGGTTGGTCACCGACTGGCGCTTGGCCGGCGCGCCGACGAGCACTTCGTTGTCGTCCATGTACGCGATGATCGACGGCGTGGTGCGAGCGCCTTCCGAGTTCTCGATGACCTTGACCTGGTTGCCTTCCATGATGGCGACGCACGAGTTCGTGGTGCCGAGGTCAATACCGATGATCTTTCCCATTTTTTCCTAATCTCCAGAAATGCTTGTTTGCTGCGCGAAACGCCGCGTTTTGGGGCGGTTTCGCACGCCAGAATTCAACTCTGTTCCCGAAATGCGTCCGCCCGATCCGTTTTCAAGACCCGGCGAGCGATGCGGATATTAAATTTTTTCAATCGCCGCCGGCCAGCGGATCGTGCGGGCCGGTGCCCTCGCGGGACGGCGCACCGGCCGCCGCGGCACCGGCCGCCGCGGCACCGGCCGCCGCGCCGATCTTCGCGCGTGCCGCCGCAACCGCTGCCTGGAACTGCGCGAGACCATGCCAGCCCGTCGCGCGGCCCAACCGCTTGCCGCGGTGGAAGAAGAACCACGTCGGCACGCCGTGCAGCCCGAAGCGGCGCCCCAGCTGATGGTGCTCGTACACGTTGCAATGGAACCACTTCAGGCCCAGCGCGCGGATCGCGTCGGGCTGGGCGAGCATCGCCTTCTTCGCGATCTCGCAGTTGAAGCAGTCGACGCCCCAGAAGAACACCACGGCCAGCGCGTCGCCCGCGCCATCGACGGCCGCGTCGAACGTGCCGGCGTCGAGCGCCTGCATGTCGAACGCGTCGAACGCGGCCGGATCGACGCCGGCGGGCACCATGTCGGCCGCCTTACTTCGGCTGCGCGACGGTGACGAGCGCCGGGCGCAGCACGCGGTCGGCGATCATGTAGCCCTTTTGCAGCACCGTGACGACGGTGTTCGGCTCCTGCTCGGCCGGCACCATCGAAATGGCCTGGTGCTGGTGCGGATCGAACTTCTCGCCGACCGGATTGATCGCGACGACGCGGCCCTTCTCGAGCGCGCTCGTCAACTGGCGCAGCGTGAGCTCGACGCCCTCGCGCACCTTCGCGATGTCGCCGGAGGTATCGTTGACGGCCGCTTCCAGGCTGTCCAGCACGGGCAGCAGGTGCTCCGCGAAGCTCTCGATCGCGAACTTGTGCGCCTTCGACACGTCGTCCTGCGCGCGGCGGCGCACGTTCTCGGTTTCGGCCTTCGCCCGCAGGAAGCTTTCCTGGAGCTCGGCGACCTTGGCTTGAGCCTCCGCGAGCGCCGCGTCGGCGGCTTCGGCGGCGGGTGCGGCGCCTTGCTCCGCCTGCTTCTCGCTGCCGATGTCTTCGGCCGATTGGGTAGCCGGGTTCTCTTGCGTGTTTTCCATGTCGCTGAAAGTCGATTAGAGGTTGAAGCCAAATCGGCAACCGCCGGACGTATACCCGGCGGCACCGCACATTACTGGTGCAAATAAGGGCGAAAACTACGGTTTCAAGAGGGTTATTCGCCGGCATTCTCCAATGCCGCGAAACAACCGCGCGTCTGCGGGTGCAAGCGTCGCATCGTCCGCCGCCTCGGGCGAAACGGCCTGTAACAACGCTTACCCGGCAAGTACTAGCTGCACACAGGCCGGCTGCACTACACTCCACTCAAGCGTCGGAAAAGCGTGTTTACCCTAGCTGACCGCCGCGTGACCTTCCACCTGGCGCCGTTTTCACCCTTGTTCTCGAGGGGAGTACCGTGAAACTGACCTTTGCGATATCGGTGGTCGCGCTGGTACTCATTGCCGGCACCACCACCATCTGCCTGTCGGGGGCCGTCACCGACCGCACGACCGAATACGGAAGCGCGCGGGCGACGTTCGACCAGATGTTCAGCTCCCACCAGAAAATCTGTCGATGATGCGCCGGTCGCGCTTCGTCGGCCGGCCGTGCAATTCGGCCGCCGGCTCGCGATACGTCCGGCGCCGCTCGAGTTCGGCGAGCCGCGCGGCTCGCCCCGCAGCCGTTTCCTCGTAGAGCGTCTGCGCGACGCTCGCGGGCCCGCGCACGTCGCAAACGCCCAGCACGGCAATGTGCCAGACGACGCCGTCGATCGCAATCTCGACCTCGTCGCCCACCCGTACGTCCTTCGCCGGCTTCACCGCCGCGCCGCCGATCTTCACGTGGCCCTTGTCGACCGCATCGGTCGCGAGCGAGCGCGTCTTGAAGAATCGGGCTGCCCACAGCCATTTGTCGATGCGCAGCTTCGCGCCCGGCTCCGTGGAAATCCTGTAGTTCATGCAAGCCTCCGCCGGGCCGCCGTGTGAAGGCTGACCGCCGCCCCGGGGAACGGCGAACAACGCGCGCGTGGGAATCGTTTCATCTCAATTGACCGGTTCGGGCTGCGCGGCCTTGACGGGCCAGCCCTGCAGATTTTCCGCGACGATCTCGCCGAGCGCGCCGATCCATGCGGAGGCACCGTTCAGGCACGGAATGCGGTGAAAGGTCTTGCCGCCGCCGGCGAGAAACTCGTCGCGCACTTCCATGCCGATTTCCTCGATCGTCTCGAGGCAATCGGCCGTGAAGCCGGGGCAGAACACGTCGGCCCGCCGCACGCCGGCCTCGCCGAATTCGCGCAGGGTCGGCGCGGTATACGGCTGGAGCCATTCGGCCTTGCCGAAGCGCGACTGGAACGTGACGCGGCATTCGGTGGCCGACAGCCCGAGCGCGGCCATCAGCAACGCGCCCGTCTGCTGGCACTGGTCGTGATAGGGATCGCCGAGGTCGAGCGTGCGCTTCGGCACGCCGTGGAAACTCAGCACGAGCTTGTCGCCGGCCGCGAAATCGGGCCGGCCGTGCTGCGCCCAGTACTGGCGCACCTGCTCGGCCAGCGCGTGGATATAGGCCGGATGATCGGCGTAGTGCCGCACCGTGCGCACTTCCGGCTGATTGCGCATGCGCGCGAGCGCGCCGAACGCGGCATCGAACGCGGTGGCGGTGGTCGACGCCGAGTATTGCGGATACATCGGCATCAGCAGCACGCGCTCGACGCCCGCCCGCTTGAACTGCGCGAGCGCGTGCGAAATGTTCGGACTGCCGTAGCGCATCGCGTAGTCGACCATCACGTGATAGCCGTTCGACGCGAGCAGGTGCCGCACGCTGTCGGTCTGGCGCTCGGTGTAGACACGCAGCGGCGAGCCCTCGGGCATCCAGACGGCCGCGTATTTCTTCGCGGACGCGCGGCCGCGCAGCGGCAGGATCAGCGTGCGCAGCAGCACCTGCCAGACGGCCTGCGGAATTTCGACGACCCGCGGATCCGACAGGAATTCGGCCAGGTAGCGCCGCACCGCGCGCGGGGTGGGCGCGTCGGGCGTGCCGAGATTGATCAGCAGCACACCGATGCGATGGGCAGCCGCGACACTCGATGGCGGCTCAAGATCGAAACGCATGGGCAGGAACGTGCTCGGGGCACGCAGTCGGACGGCCCTCAATTATAGCGGGCCGCAGCGCTCGGGTCGGCTGGCCGTTCGGCCGACTGGCGGCGCGCGCGACGCCGCGGCACGATGGCGGGACGGCGTCGGGGGCGGCTGCTACTGCTGGCTCAGCGTGAGCGACAGCAGGCGCGCGGTGATGTCGACGATCGGTATCACGCGGTTGTACGCCATGCGGGTCGGGCCGATCACGCCGAGCGTGCCGACGATCTTGCCGTTCACCTCGTAAGGCGCGGTCACGACGCTCATTTCCTCGATCGGCACGAGCGTCGATTCGCCGCCGATGAAGATCTGCACGCCCTGGGCGTGGCTCGACACGTCGAGCAGTTGCAGGAGGCCCGTCTTTTGGTCGAATACGTCGAACAGCTTGCGCAGCCGCGCCATGTCGGACGACAGGTCCGCCACCTCGAGCAGGTTGCGCTCGCCGGAAATCAGCACGGTGTCCTCGGTGTCGGGCACCTCGGTGCTGGCCGTCACGGCCGCGTGCATCAGCGTCGTCATGTCGCCGCGCAACTGGTCGATCTCGTCGCGCAGGCGGCGGCGAACCTCGTCGAACGACAGGCCGGCGAAATGCGCGTTGATGTAGTTGGACGCCTCGGTCAGCTGCGACGGCGAATAGTCGCGCGGCGTCGCGAGCATGCGGTTCTGCACGTCGCCCTCGGGCGTGACGATGATCAGCAGGATGCGCTTGTCGGACAGGCGCATGAATTCGATCTGCTTGAACACGTGGCTGCGACGCGGCGTCAGCACGACGCCCGCGAACTGCGACAGGTTCGACAGCACGCTCGCGGCGGCCGCCACCACCCGCTGCTGCGGCTCGCCGGCCTGCAGCGTGTTCTGCACCTGACGCGCGACGGCCTCCGCGTCGATCGGCGCCTCGACCGTCAGCATCGTGTCGACGAACAGCCGGTAGCCGCGCGGCGTCGGCACGCGGCCGGCCGACGTGTGCGGGCTCGACACGAGGCCGAGCTCCTCCAGGTCGGACATCACGTTGCGGATCGTCGCCGGGCTCAGCTCGAGCCCGGAGTAACGGGACAACGTGCGCGATCCGACTGGCTGACCGTCGGCGATATACCGTTCGATCAGGGTTTTCAGGAGGGTTCGTGCGCGAGGATCTAGTGTCCTGTTCCGTTGTTAACTGGTCTATCTTCGCGTAGCATGTTGACGTCAACGGAACGGGAGACGTCAGCATGGCGATGGGACGACTGCAAACCGTTCGTCTGGACCGCGTCAGCCGATTCCATCCTCGAAAAGCTGCATCGACTTTGCTCGCGAATCAGCGGAACAGGACACTAGCATGGTGGAAAATTTTAGCGCAACCGCGCAAGCACGGCGAGTGGCGTCGGCCACCATTGCGCGGGCCGGCCCGATCCGGCCCCGTCGGCGCACGGGCGGTTCTTTTCGTCAACGAGCTATGGTGTAATGCCGGCATGAAAACCGGTAATCAGTTCAACACTGTCGCGCTCGTCGGCCGGAGCAACACGCCCGGCATCGCCGAGCCGCTCGCCACGCTGGCGGACAGCATTGCCACGCTCGGCTTCGAGGTCGTGTTCGAAGGCGATACCGCGCGGGAAATCGGCATCGCCGGCTACCCGGCGCTCACTCCGGCCGAAATCGGGGCACGAGCGGACGTGGCAATCGTGCTCGGCGGCGACGGCACGATGCTCGGCATCGGCCGCCAGCTTGCGCCGTACCGGACACCGCTGATCGGGATCAACCACGGGCGGCTCGGCTTCATCACCGACATCGCGGCCTCCGACATGCAGGCGCTCGTGCCCGTGATGCTGGCCGGCAAGTTCGAGCGCGAGGAGCGCTCGCTGCTCGAGGCGCGGATCGTACGCGACGGCGAACCGATCTACCACGCGCTCGCGTTCAACGACGTCGTCGTGAACCGCAGCGGCTTCTCCGGGATGGTCGAGTTGCGTGCGTCGGTCGACGGCCGCTACATGTACAACCAGCGCTCCGACGGCCTGATCGTCGCGACGCCCACCGGCTCGACCGCGTATGCGCTGTCGTCGGCCGGCCCGATCCTCCATCCGCAGCTGGCCGGCATCGTGCTCGTGCCGATCGCGCCGCACGCGCTGTCGAACCGGCCGATCGTGCTGCCCGACGATTCGAAGATCGCGATCCAGATCGTCGGCGGCCGCGACGTCAACGTGAACTTCGACATGCAGTCGTTCACGTCGCTCGAGCTGAACGACACGATCGAGGTGCGCCGCTCGAAGCACACGGTGCCGTTCCTGCACCCGATCGGCTACAGCTACTACACGACGCTGCGCAAGAAGCTGCACTGGAACGAACACGCATCGAACGAAGACGACAAGGCGTCCTGACGCCGCTCCGCCCGACACCATGCTCCGCCACCTCTCGATCCGCGACTTCGTCATCGTCGCCGCGCTCGATCTCGAATTCGACAGCGGCTTTTCCGTCTTTTCAGGCGAAACCGGGGCCGGCAAGTCGATCCTGATCGACGCCCTCGCCCTCGCGCTCGGCGAACGCGCCGACGCGAGCGTCGTGCGCACCGGCTGCGGCCGCGCCGACATCACGGCCGAGTTCACGCCGCACGACCGTGTCGCGCGCTGGCTCGACGACCACGCGTTCGACGCCGAGGACACCGTGATGCTGCGCCGCGTGATCGACGCGAACGGCCGGTCGCGTGCGTTCATCAACGGCACCAGCGCGACGCTCGCCCAACTGCGCGAACTCGGCGAGATGCTCGTCGACATCCACGGCCAGCACGCGCACCAGTTGCTGATGCGGCCCGACGCGCAGCGCGAGCTGTTCGACACGCACGCGGGGCTCGTCGCCGATGCCGCGAACGTCGCGCGCGCGTGGCGCGTGTGGCGCGACGCGACGCAGGCGATCGACGCCGCGAAGGCGCACGAGCGCGAATTGCAGCTCGAGCGCGAAAAGCTCGCGTGGCAGCTCGCCGAACTCGACAAGCTCGCGCCGCAAGCCGGCGAATGGGACGAAGTCAGCAACGAACACAAGCGCCTGTCGCATTCGGCGAACCTGATCGAAGGCGTGCGCGGCGCGCTCAACGCGCTGTCCGAGTCCGACGACGCGATGCTCGCGCAGCTCGGCGCGATCGTGTCGAAGCTGCGCAGCCTGGCCGACTACGACACCGCGCTCGGCGATGCGCTGGCATCGCTGGAGCCAGCCGAGATCCAGTTGCAGGAAGCCGTGTATTCGCTGTCGCACTATGCCCAGCGCGTCGATCTCGACCCGGAGCGGCTCGCGCAGGTCGAAACGCGGCTCGACGCGCTGCACTCGACCGCCCGCAAGTTCCGGCTGCCGCCCGACACGCTGCACGAGGAGCATGCGGCGCGCCGCGCACAACTCGCCGCGCTCGACGCCGCCGCCGATCTCGGCGCGCTCGAAGCCGCGCAGGCCAAGGCGCGGGAAGCCTATCTCGCCGATGCGAAACGCCTGTCGAAGGCGCGCGCGCAGGCCGCGAAGGCGCTCGGCACGGCCGTCACGGCCGGCATGCAGGAACTGTCGATGGCAGGCGGCAGCTTCGAAGTCGCGCTCGTGCCGCTCGCCGACGGCGGCCCGCACGGGCTGGAACAGGTCGAATTCCGCGTGGCCGGGCACCCGGGCGTGCCGCTGCGCCCGCTCGCGAAGGTCGCGTCGGGCGGCGAGCTCGCGCGGATCAGCCTCGCGCTCGCGGTCATCGCCAGCGCCGCGAGCCCGACGCCGACGCTGATCTTCGACGAAGTCGATACGGGAATCGGCGGCGGCGTCGCCGAAGTGGTCGGCCGCCTGCTGCACCAGCTCGGGCGCGACCGCCAGGTGCTGTGCGTGACCCACCTGCCGCAGGTCGCCGCGCGCGGTGACCATCATTTCCAGGTGGCGAAGGGCGCCGACGAGCGCGGCGGCACGGTATCGACCGTTGTCGCGCTCGACCGCGCCAGCCGTATCGAGGAAGTCGCGCGGATGCTCGGCGGGCTCGAAATCACGGCAACGACGCGCAAGCACGCGAAGGAAATGCTGGCGGCCTGACGCCGGCAGCACGTTGGTCCGAATGCGGGAAGACCGGCGCATGCGCCGGTCTTTTGTTACGGCAGGCCAGCCGGTCGATCGCGGCCGGCCCGCGCCGCCGATCGTACGCCCGATTCGAACGGGCAACTCACACGCCCGTTTCGACCGCCCCGAACACGCGCGCCCACAGCGCCGTCACGGCCGCCCGCTCGTCGGCCACCAGGGCCGGATCGACGCGCGCCTTCTCCATCCCGTCGAGCCGCAGCTTGTGCTGCAGCTTGCGGTACTTGCGATACGCCGCGCCGACGCGCTCGGCCTCGTCCGCGCCCATCAGCCCGAAGCGCGCGACCTCGCGCAGCAGCGCGATATTGCCGGTATTGCGGATCAGCTCGGCGTCGCTCGACGCGTGCAGCAGCACCCAGTACTGGACGATGAACTCGATGTCGACCATCCCGCCGCGATCGTGCTTCAGGTCGAACAGCCCGGTCTGGTTCGGGTGGCCGGCAAACACCTTCCCGCGCATGTCGACGATCTCCTTCGCGAGGATCGCCCCGTCGCGCGGCGTCGTCAGCACCTGCTGGCGGATCGCCTCGAAAGCCGCGCCGATCCGCGCGTCGCCCGCGCTGTAGCGGGCGCGCGTCAGCGCCTGGTGCTCCCACACCCACGCGGTGTTCGCGGCGTCGCCCTCGCGCAGTTGATAGCGGCGGAATGCGTCGAGATCGGTGACGAGCAACCCGGCCTCGCCGTTCGGCCGCAGCCGCAGATCGATGTCGAACAGCGCGCCCGCGCCGGTCGCCGTCGTGAGCCACGTGATCAGGCGCCGCGTGAAGGTCGTGTAGACGTCCGCCGAACGCTCGTCCGGATCGTCGTACAGGAAGATCAGGTCGAGATCGGACGCATAGCCGAGCTCCTTGCCGCCCAGCTTGCCGTACGCGATCACCGCGAACATCGGCACGTCGCGATGGCGCTTCGCGAGCTGCGACCAGACGACTTCGATCGTCAC
Organism: Burkholderia semiarida; assembly: GCF_029268935.1. Lineage (NCBI taxonomy): Bacteria > Pseudomonadati > Pseudomonadota > Betaproteobacteria > Burkholderiales > Burkholderiaceae > Burkholderia > Burkholderia semiarida. The sequence continues at coordinate 1,744,631 of NZ_JAHLCL010000007.1, forward strand.
GTCGAGCACCGCGTCGGCCAGCTCGGACAGCCGGTCGCTCACGTGCTCGACCGACAGTTGCCCGGCCAGGTCGATCAGCAGGATCCGGAACACCTCCGCGTGCTGCGCATGGCGCAGCAGGTCCATCTGCTGCTCGGGGCCGTCGGCCGCGGCGAGCCGCGCGCGCAGCGCCTCCTTGAACGCGGGCCAGTCGAACGGGCTCGCGATCGCCTCGTCGTCGAGCAGCTCGTCGAGCAGCTGCGGGTGGCGGATCAGGTAGCCGCCGCCCCAGCGCGTCGCGCCGAGCACCGACAGCACGCGGTCGAGCGCGGCCGGGTATTCGGTCAGCAGCGCGAGATAGACGCCGCGCCGGCTGACCGTCTCCAGCAGGTCGAACAGGCGCACGATCGTCTCGTCGCGGCGCGCGGCGTCGATCGTCGGCGCGGCGTCGAGCGCGCGCTGCGCGACGCTGTCGAAGCGCTGCCGGCTCTTTTCCGGCAGCCCGGTATAGCGCGACGATTGCCAGATCGCGCGCAGCCGCGCGAGCACGGCGGCCGGATCGGCGAAGCCCAGGCCGTCGAGGCGAGCGACCAGCGCGTCGTCCTCGCCGTCGTCGGCCAGCGCGCCGCTCCAGATCCACGCGGCGGCCGTGTCGTCGCCGGCCGTGCAAGGGCCGCCGCCCTTCACCTTGTCCGCGAAGATCTGGTCGAACTGCGCCTCGACGAAGTTCCGGTGCTCGTCCAGCACCGTCATCAGCGCCGCGTAGTCGGCAAACCCGAGCGACGCGGCCAGCGCCGCGCGCTCGTCGGGCTCGACCGGCATCGCGTGCGTCTGCGCGTCGTTGCGGTATTGCAGCCGGTGCTCGAGCGTGCGCAGGAAACGGTAGGCGTCGGTCAGGCGCGCGCATACGTCGTCGCCGATCAGCCCGCGCGCCTGCGCATGCCGCAGCACCGCGAGCGTCGGCCGCACGCGGAACTCCGCATCCTGGCCGCCGCGGATCAACTGGAACACCTGCGCGCTGAACTCGATCTCGCGGATCCCGCCGCGCCCGAGCTTGATGTCGTCGGCCTTGTCGGGCCGCATCGACGCCCGCCGCGCGGCTTCGTGCCGGATCTGCTGGTGCAGCGAACGGATCGCGCCGATCACGCCGAAATCGAGATAGCGACGGTACACGAACGGCTTGACGATCGACTCGAGCTGCGCCGCGAGCCGCCGCGCCGCGTCGCTGTCGCCTTCCGACACGAGCCGCCCCTTGATCCACGCATAGCGCTCCCACTCGCGCCCCTGCACGTAGAAATATTCCTCGAGCATGCCGATGCTGCAGACGAGCGGCCCCGAATCGCCGTTCGGGCGCAGCCGCATGTCGACGCGAAACACGTAGCCGTCGGCCGTGACCTCGGACAGCACGCCGATCAGGCGCCGGCCGAGCCGCGTGAAGTATTCCTGCGTGGACAGCGGCGAACGCGTACCGCCCGTCGTCTCGCCGTCGTCCTCGTAGACGAAGATCAGGTCGATGTCCGACGACACGTTCAGCTCGCGGCCGCCGAGCTTGCCCATCCCGACCACGCCGAGCACGACGCGCTGGCCGTCGGCGCCGCGCGGCTCGCCGTACAGCGCCTCGAGTTCGGCCGACAGCAGCGCGAGCGAACGCTGCACGGCCACTTCGGCCAGATCGGTCATCGCGCCCGTCACTTCGGCGACGTCCGCCAGCCCGCGCAGGTCGCGCTCCGCGACCGCGCCGAACGCCTCGGCCCGCAGTTGCCGCAGCGCGCGCTTCAGTTGCTCCTCGTCCGGCGCGGACGTGCCGGCCGGCGTCGCGAGCAGCTCGGTGAGGCGCGCGTCGAGCCGCGCGCGGCCGAGCGGCGCGGCCGCCCACGCGGCGATCTGCGCGGCCAGCGCGGGCCGGGCGGCCGCCGCGCGGGCAAGGTATCGGGAATAGGACGTGCTGAGCAGGGCGGAAGCGTCGGTCATCGAGAAGCGGGCCTGGCGGAAAGACCGGCGGGCAGCGGGCCGGCACGTGCGCGCCCCGCTGCCGACCGGCCCGAATGGACTCGGCGCGGCCGCGCCGGACGCGCGTGCGCCCGTCGCGACGCCGCGCGCCGGAAAGCCCGTGCCGTACGGCCCCCAACGGCCGCCGACACGAACCCGTGTGATACATTTCAACGTCAGTCTGCAAAACTACCATATCGCCGCCCGTCCGCCGCATGTCCGACCGTCAGGAATCCGCCGTAGCTGCGCCCGAAGCGGGACCTCCGAAGCACGATCACCCGGTCCTGCGTCGCGTGTTCAGGGTGACGCTGGCAGTCGGGATCGGCACCTACTTCGTCGCGTCCGGCGCGTTCCTCGGGCTGCGCTACGTGCTGCTGCCGCGCATCGACGAATACCGCCCGCGCATCGAGCGCGCCGTGTCCGACAAGCTCCACGCGCAGCTTTCGATCGGCAAGCTTTCCCCGAACTGGTCCGGCATGCAGCCGGGCGTCGAGCTCACGAACCTGACGATCCGCGGCCGCGACGGCAAGGTCGCGCTGTCGGTGCCGCACGCGACGGCCGCGCTGTCGTGGATGTCGCTGCTGCGGCTGTCGCCCGCGCTGTCGAGCCTGATCGTCGACCAGCCCGACCTCGTCGTCGCGCGCGCGGCCGACGGCTCGCTGAGCGTCGCGGGCGTCGGCGTGGCCACCACCCACGGCGGCAACGACACGTTCGGCACGTGGCTGCTGAAACAGGAGGCGATCGTGCTACGCGGCGGCACGCTGCGCTGGCGCGACGCGCAGCACGATGCACCGGAGCTCGTGCTGTCGGGCATCCGGCTCGCGGTGCTCAACGACGGCCGCGTGCACAAGGCCGCGCTGCAGGCGCCCGCGAACGGCACGCTGCTGCTCGGCCCGCTCGATTTCCGCGCGCGCTTCAAGCACAAGCCGCTCGCGCCGATCGGCAAGCCGTCGAACTGGACCGGCGACGCGTACCTGTCGACCGGCCCGGTCGACCTGCAGACGCTCGCGCGCTACCTCGACATGCCGCTCACGATCCACGCGGGCCGGATCGACAACGCAATCTGGGCGACCTTCGGCGACGGCCACCTGCGCTCGGCGGGCGGCGATCTGCAAGGCGCCGACGTCGCGCTGCGCGTGCGCCCGACGCAGCCGCGGCTCGACGTGCCGACGGTCCGCTTCGGCTGGGACATGGCGCTCGATGCGGGCCAGGACTACACGCTGCACCTGACGCGCTTCAATGCGGAGCTCGGCCAGCCGCCGCTGCCGGACGGCACGCCGCTCGCCCGCTCGCTCGCGCTGTCGACGCTGACGGCACGCTACCGCGTGCCGACCGCGACCCAGGGACAACTGCTCAGCGTGGTCGGCGACCGCGTCGATCTCGGCATCCTCAGCGAATTCATCCGCGGGCTGCCGCTGCCGGCGCGCCTGCGCAACGAGCTGATCAAGATCGACCCGCGCGGGATGGTGTCGAACTATCACATCGAGGTCGAGCGCGCGAAACCCGCGCACGCCGATCTCGCCGACGAGGAGCGGCGCATGGGCGCCGCGCCGATCGTCCGCTACCGCTTCCTCGGCGATCTGCAAGGCATCAGCTTCGCGGCGCAGGAGCCGCCGCCCGGGCTCTCGCCGCGCGGCCACCCGCGCGCCGGCTGGCCGGGCGTCGAGAACCTGTGGGGCCGCGTCGATGCGAACGAGACCGGCGGCTCCGCGCATATCGACACGGTCAACGCGGCGGTCACCGTGCCCGGCGAATTCGACGAGCCGCGCCTGACGTTCGACCGGCTGCGCGGCAACGCCAAATGGACGATCACGCCCGCGCCCGGCGACAAGCACGCGCGCGTCGACGTGTCGCTGCCCGATCTGCTCGTGTCGAACCCCGATGCCGAAATCGCGGTGTCCGGCTCGTACACGAACCCCGGCCACGGCCGCGGCTCGCTCGACCTGCGCGCCGATTTCGCGCGCGCGTCGGTCGCGCGCATTCCGCGCTACCTGCCGACCGGGATGTCCGAGCACCTGCGCGACTATCTCGGCCATGCGCTGCAGGACGGCAAGGTGACCAAGGGCGCGTCGATCGTCGCACGCGGCCCGCTCGAGAAATTCCCGTTCGAACACGAGCCGGACGCCGGCGTGTTCCACATCGTCGCGCCGTTCACCGGCGGCCGCTTCGAGCCGACGCCGTACCCGCCGCGCAAGCTCGCGAACGGCACGCCGAGCGTCTGGCCGGCGCTCGACGGGATCGACGGCGTGTTCGAACTCGCGCAGAACAAGCTGCGTTTCGACATCGAGCGCGCGCGCTACAAGCGCGTCACGCTGACGAAGGTCGCGGGCCGCATCGACGATCTCGGCAATCCGTCGCACTCGCCGCTGATCATCGACGGCCATGCGCAGGGCCCGCTAGCCGACCTGATCGACTACGCGGACAACAGCTCGCTCGGCACGATGAGCGGCCACATCGGCCAGCGGATCGATGCGCAGGGGCCCGCGTCGCTCGCGCTCAAGATCACGATTCCGCAGCACGTCCCCCATCCGCACACGCACGTCGAAGGCGCGCTCGCGTTCGGCGGAAACACGCTGTCGACGAGCGGCGTGCCGCCGCTGTCGGCCCTGCGCGGCAGCGTCCGCTTCACCGAGGCCGGCGCGTCGCTGCACGGCCTGTCGGGGCGCTTCCTCGGCGGCCCGGTGCGCGCGAACGGCACATTCCGGTCGCATGGCCCGTACGCGGTGGACGTCGACGGCCGGCTCGCGCTCGACGCCGCGCGCGGCCTGAACCTGCACGGCGCGGCCGCCGCGCTGCTCGAACACGTGGTCGGCGACGCACCGTACCAGGTCGCCGTGCGTGGCGCGCCGGGCCGCCTGCCCGACGTCAGCGCGCAATCCGACCTGACGGGCGTCGCGCTGAACTTCCCGGCGCCGTTCGCGAAACCGGCCGGCACGCCGATGCCGTTCCGCTTCACGCTCCAGCCGGCGCCGCAGGCGGACGGCAAACGCCTCGAACACGCCGACCTGACGCTCGGCCCGGTGTCCGCGACCTACCTGCTCGACGCGACGCGCGGCCAGCCGCTGCGCGCGGTGCGCGGCGCGATGGGCATCCACCGGATGCCCGACATGCCGCAGGACGGCGTGAGCGCGGCCGTCGACGTCGCCGAGCTGGACGCCGACGCGTGGCTCGCGCTCGCCCACACGCTGCGGCCCGACACGCCGCGCGCACCGGCGCCGCCGGCCGCGCCGCGCGTCGATTTCGCGAGCTTCGCGCCGAAGCGCTTCGCGTTCCATTTCGGCACGCTGAAGCTGCTCAAGCGCAACTGGGAGAACGTGATCGTCGGCGCGTCGCACGTCGACGACCTGTGGCAGGCGAACATCGCGTCGAACCAGGTGTCGGGCTACCTGTCGTGGGCGCCGGGCGGCGGCCACAACGGCGCGGGCGTGCTCAACGCGCGGCTCGCGAAGCTCGTCGTGCCGCAGAGTGCGCAGCACGATCTCGTCGGCCGCGCGATGAACCTGCCGACGCCGACCGACCGCCCGATGCCGTCGATCGACCTGATCGTCGACCAGGTCGTCGCGCGCGATCACGACATCGGCCGGCTCGTCGTGAACGCGCGCAACATCGACGAAGACGGCACGCCCGTGTGGCAGCTCGACAAGCTGGAACTGTCGAACCCGGCCGCGAAGCTCACGGCCACCGGCAACTGGCGCACGTCGCGCCGCGCGCTCGCCCGTGGCGCCGACGAAAACGACGCGCCGCGCCGCACCGTGTTCGACTTCAAGCTCGACATCGACAACGCCGGCGCGCTGCTCGACCGCGTCGGCCTGCCGCGCACGCTCGCGGACGGTCACGGCTCGGTCACGGGGAAGGTCGGCTGGCGCGGCGGCCCGACCGCGCTGGACTTCCCGTCGCTCGGCGGCCAGGTCGCGGTCGACCTCGAACACGGGAAGATCCTGAAGGTCGACCCGGGCGCGGCGAAACTGCTCGGCGTGCTGAGCCTGCAGAGCCTCGCGCGCTTCCTGACGCTGAACTTCCGCGACGTGGTCGGCAAGGGGCTGCCGTTCGACAAGATCACCGGCACCGGCCGGATTTCGAACGGGATCGCGCGCACCGACGACTTCTCGATGATGACGGGCCCCGCGAACGTCACCGTGCGCGGCGCGGTCGATCTCGGGGCCGAGACGCAGGACCTGCATGCGCACGTCGCGCCGAAGATCAGCGCGGGCGCGGCCGCGATCGGGGCAGCCATCATCAACCCGCTGCTCGGCGTCGGCGTGCTGGCCGCGAACTACGCGCTGTCCGAAACGCTGTCGCACGCGTTCGCGCTCGACTACGCGATCACCGGCTCGTGGGCGCACCCGCACATCGAGCGGGTGCGGAGCGATCAGGGTAAGATGAATCACGGTCCGGCCGATGCATCGAGCCATTGAGCGCATATCGCGCCGCAGGGTGCCGGGCCGCACCCCATTTATGACGCAAGCGATTCCGCGATGACCGACCACGCCCGTTCCGCCACGCCCTTCCAGGTCGCCGCGCTGCAGATGGTGAGCGCGCCGGACGTCACCCGCAATCTCGCCGAAGCGCGGCGCCTGATCGCGGAGGCCGCCGGCGAAGGCGCGCAGCTCGTGCTGCTGCCCGAGTATTTCTGCTTCATGGGCCACCGCGACACCGACAAGCTCGCGCTCGCCGAACCGTACCGGGACGGCCCGATCCAGCAATTCCTCGCCGACGCCGCGCGCGACCACGGCATCTGGGTGATCGGCGGCACGCTGCCGCTGAAGGCGCCGCAGCCCGACCGCGTGCTGAACACGACGCTCGTGTTCGATCCGTCCGGCAACGAGGCCGCGCGCTACGACAAGATCCACCTGTTCAACTTCGAGAAAGGCGACGAATCGTTCGACGAGGCGCGCACGATCCGCGCGGGCGACACGGTCGTCGCGTTCGACGCGCCGTTCGGGCGGGTCGGCCTGTCGGTCTGTTACGATCTGCGCTTTCCGGAGCTGTATCGCCGCATGGGCGACTGCGCGCTGATGGTCGCGCCGTCGGCGTTTACGTATACGACGGGCCGCGCGCACTGGGAAACGCTGCTGCGCGCGCGGGCCGTCGAGAATCAGTGCTACGTGCTCGCGGCCGCGCAGGGCGGCAAGCACGAGAACGGCCGGCGCACGTGGGGCCACAGCATGCTGATCGACCCGTGGGGCGAGATCGTCGCGGTGCGCGACGAGGGTGCGAGCGTCGTGCTCGGCACGCTCGATCCGCAACGCATCGCCGACGTACGCCAGAGCCTGCCCGCGTGGCGGCACCGCGTGCTGACCTGAATCCGCCGCACCGCTTGAAACGCCGCGCGGCCCACCCATCTGCCCGGCAGCACCCGACAACTTTTTTGAGAACTCCCGATATCCGCATGAACATCATCGAACCCGGCATCCGCAACCTCGCGCTGGCGAAGGACATCCTGCTCACGCCGTACGGCCTCGACGAAAGCCTGCTCACGCGCACGATCGCCGACATCTTCACGCATCGCGTCGATTACGCGGACCTGTATTTCCAGGCGACCCGCAGCGAGGCATGGAGCCTCGAGGAAGGCATCGTCAAATCGGGCAGCTTCAGCATCGACCAGGGCGTCGGCGTACGCGCGGTCGCGGGCGACCGCACCGCGTTCGCGTACTCGGACGACCTGTCGCCCGAAGCGATCGCGCAAGCCGCTGCCGCCACCAAGGCGATCGCGGCGGCCGGCGGCGGCCGACAGAAGATCAAGGCAGCCACGTCGCTGACGGGCATCTCGGGCCGCGACCTGTACCTGCCGTCCGACCCGCTCGCGTCGCTCGACGCGACGGCCAAGGTCAAGCTGCTCGAACGCATCGAACAGATGGCGCGCGGGCGCGACCCGCGCGTCACGCAGGTGATGGCCGGCCTCGCCGGCGAATACGACGTCGTGCTCGTCGCGCGCAGCGACGGCGCGCTCGCGGCCGACATCCGCCCGCTCGTGCGCGTGTCGGTCACGGTGATCGCCGAACAGAACGGCCGCCGCGAGATCGGCTCGGGCGGCGGCGGCGGCCGCTTCGACTACGGCTACTTCACCGACGAAGTCCTGTCGCGCTACGTCGACGACGCCGTGCACGCGGCGCTCGTCAACCTCGACGCCCGCCCCGCGCCGGCCGGCGCGATGACGGTCGTGCTCGGCCCGGGCTGGCCGGGCGTGCTGCTGCACGAGGCGATCGGCCACGGACTCGAAGGCGACTTCAACCGGAAGGGCTCGTCCGCGTTCGCGGGCCGGATCGGCGAGCAGGTCGCCGCGAAGGGTGTGACGGTGGTCGACGACGGCACGCTGCCGAACCGCCGCGGCTCGCTGAACATCGACGACGAAGGCAACCCAACGCAGTGCACGACGCTGATCGAGGACGGCATCCTGAAGGGCTATATCCAGGACACGCTGAACGCGCGCCTGATGAAGATGCCGGTCACGGGCAACGCGCGGCGCGAGTCGTACGCGGCGCTGCCGATGCCGCGCATGACGAACTCAACGGCGACAAGGATCCGCAGGAAATCATCGCGTCGGTGAAGAACGGCCTGTACGCGGTGAACTTCGGCGGCGGCCAGGTCGACATCACGAACGGCAAGTTCGTGTTCTCGGCATCCGAGGCGTACATGATCGAGAACGGCAAGGTCACCTACCCGGTGAAGGGCGCGACGCTGATCGGCAGCGGCCCGGAGTCGCTGAAGTACGTGAGCATGATCGGCAACGACATGTCGCTCGACACGGGCGTCGGCGTATGCGGCAAGGAAGGCCAGAGCGTGCCGGTCGGCGTCGGCCAGCCGACCCTGCGGATCGACAAGATGACGGTCGGCGGTACGGCATAACTGCATCGCGGCGCAGACAATCCGCGCATTTCGATGAAAATGCGCGGATTGTCCGCATTTTTGAGCACCCCCGGTTGCCAGCCGCGCGCTGACCGGGTATAAATTCCGAATCAACTTTTTTGACGAGCCGAATTTCCGTCATGTCCGCCAAGTTTTACTTTTACTTTTTTTGGTATCTCAGACCGCTGGCGGATCGAGAGGGTTGATGGCGCGTGAAGCGCAACCGAAATTCCCGAAAAAACCGCCGGCGAACCCGGCGGTTTTTTTTCGCCCTTCGCCAGCCGGTCGCCGCCGCAGCGGCCCGCAGCCCCGACCGGCACCACTGAATTGCCTGAATTGATGAATCTGCCGCACGCGCACTGACCGAACGGCGCCCGGAACCAAGGAGAAACAGCATGCCCCCGCACAACACCGACGACGTCCGCATTCGCGAACTCAAGGAACTGACGCCGCCCGCCCACCTGATCCGCGAATTCGCGTGCTCCGAAGCCGCGTCCGAGCTGATCTACCACGCGCGCCAGTCGATGCACCGCATCCTGCACGGGATGGACGACCGGCTGATCGTCGTGATCGGGCCGTGCTCGATCCATGACACGAAGGCGGCGATCGAATACGCGGGCCGGCTCGTGAAGGAGCGCGAGCGCTTCAAGGGCGAACTGGAAATCGTGATGCGCGTGTACTTCGAGAAGCCGCGCACGACGGTCGGCTGGAAGGGGCTCATCAACGATCCGCATCTGGACAACAGCTTCAAGATCAACGAAGGGCTGCGTACCGCGCGCGAGCTGCTGCTGCAGATCAACGAAATGGGGCTGCCGGCCGCGACCGAATACCTCGACATGATCAGCCCGCAGTACATCGCCGACCTGATCTCGTGGGGCGCGATCGGCGCGCGCACGACCGAGTCGCAGGTGCACCGCGAGCTGGCATCGGGGCTGTCGTGCCCGGTCGGCTTCAAGAACGGCACCGACGGCAACGTGAAGATCGCGGTCGACGCGATCAAGGCCGCGTCGCAGCCGCACCATTTCCTGTCGGTGACGAAGGGCGGCCATTCGGCGATCGTGTCGACGGCCGGCAACGAGGACTGCCACGTGATCCTGCGCGGCGGCAAGGCGCCGAACTACGACGCGGACAGCGTGAACGCCGCGTGCGCGGACATCGGCAAGGCCGGCCTCGCCGCGCGCCTGATGATCGACGCAAGCCACGCGAACAGCTCGAAGAAGCACGAGAACCAGATCCCCGTGTGCGCGGACATCGGCCGCCAGATCGCGGCCGGCGACGAGCGCATCGTCGGCGTGATGATCGAGTCGCACCTCGTCGAGGGCCGCCAGGACCTGAAGGAAGGCTGCGCGCTGACCTACGGCCAGAGCATCACCGACGCGTGCATCGCGTGGGACGACAGCGTGAAGGTGCTCGAAGGCCTCGCGGAATCGGTGAAGGCGCGGCGCGTCGCGCGCGGCAGCGGGAACTGAAGAAACGCCGCCAGGTTGATCGTATGGCCCCGCCTGGCGCCGAATTGGCCATACGGCCGGCCTGCGGTCGGCGTGTTGCTCTGCTAGACTAGCTAACATCATCTAGCTAACCAGAGGATCGATCATGTCGACCGTCAACATGCACGATGCCAAGTCGCGGCTTTCCAGCCTCGTGGAAGCGCTTGAATCGGGGCGCGAAGCCGAAGTCGTGATCGCCCGCAATGGTCATCCGGTCGCCCGGATCGTTCCGTACACCGCGCCGAAGCGGATCGGCGCAGCCCGTCAGTTGCTTGCCGGACTGAACATTCCGACAAGCGTCGAGGCATTCAATGCCGGCGATGAATCGATCGCCGCCGACTTCGATGCCAGCTCGGACCAAGGGCTTGCACCGTGAAGCTGCTGCTCGATACGCACATCGCGCTCTGGGCGGCCGAAGGCGCACCGCAACTTTCGGCAGCCGCGGCCGCATTGATCGAACATCCCCAAAACACGCTGTACGTCAGCGCCGCGTCGATTTGGGAAATCGCGATCAAGTACCGCAAAGGCAATCTGCCCGTCCATCCGAGAGATGCGCGTTCGGCATTTCGGCTGGCAGGTTTTGCGGAGTTGCCGATCAGCAGCGATCACGCCGAGGCAGTCGCCGCGTTGCCGGATTTCCCGGACCATGCCGATCCGTTCGACCGCGTGATGGTCGCGCAGGCACTCCATGAAGGCATGCCGCTCGTCAGTGCCGATCCGAAGATGTGGCGCTACCACGCAACGCTGATGTTGCGCGCCTGAAGTCGCCCCAAGGCGCCGCAAGTAAAAAGCCCGGCTCGCGCCGGGCTTCGTCATTGCATCGTTGCATTGGCCGAAACCGGCCGCCGGACCTCACTCGAGCGCGCCCGACCCGAAGATTTCCGTGTTCACGCGTTCCGGCGCGACGCCGAGGGCGACCAGCGCGTCGCGTTGCGCCTTCATGAACGCGATCGGGCCGCAGATGTAGTAATCGGCATCCGGCACCAGCGCGTACTGCTTCACACGCTCCTGCGTGAGGCGGCCTTCGAGGTCGTGATCGACACCCGCGCGATCGTTCGGGCCGACCAGCTCGTACAGCACCGTGCGCTTGACGTTCGCATGCTCGCGCACCGCGTCGTTCAACCAGTCGCGGAATGCGTGCACCGCGCCCGAACGGCATGCGTGGATGAAGCGCACGTCGCGCTTGCTGCCTTCGGCGATCAGCGTCGACGCCATCGACATCATCGGCGTGATGCCGACGCCGCCGGAGATCAGCACGACCGGCGTATCGGCCTCGCGCTTCAGCGAGAAGTCCCCCATCGGCGCGGTCGCCTCGACGATCGCGCCCTCTTCCACGCCGTCGTGCATCAGCGTCGACACCTTGCCGGCCGGGATCGCTTCCGGCTTGCCGGCCTCGCGCTTCACCGAGATGCGCAGCCACTTGCCATGCGGCGCGTCGGACAAGCTGTACTGACGCGGCTGGTCGACGCCGAGATCGCCGACGAAGCGCTTCACCGTGATGTACTGGCCCGGCTCGAACGTCGGCGCTTCGCCGCCGTCGGCGGGCGTCAGGTAGAACGACGTGATCTCGTCGCTTTCACGCACCTTGCGCGCGACCTTGAACGGGCGGAAGCCGCTCCACGCGGCATTCGCGTACAGGTCGGCCTCGGCGCCGATCAGGATCTGCGCGAGCTGGCCGTACGCGACGCGCCACGCTTCGAGCGTGCCGGCATCGACCGCGTCGCCGAGCACTTCGACGATCGCCGCGAGCAGGTTCTCGCCGACGATCGGGTAATGCTCGGGACGGATGTTCAGGCTCGCGTGCTTGTGCGAGATGCGCGACACTGCGCCGCCCAGCGCACCCAGATTGTCGATGTTCGCCGCATACGCATAGACGGCCTTCGCGAGCGTCTCGGGCTGGCTGCCGGTCTTCTGGTGCGTCTGGTTGAACAGGTTCTTCAGTTCCGGATGACGCGCGAACATGCGCTGGTAGAAGTGCTTCGTGATCGTCGCGCCGTGCTCGGCGAGGACGGGGGCGGTGGCCTTCACACGGGCCATCTGGTCGGCGGTGAGGTGGGTCATGTTCGTTCTCCGTTAAACATGCACATACGATACTTGTTTAAAAACGAACACCCCTCGGGCAAATTGTCGCAGCGCGCAACAAGCGTGACGGTTGGCTAGCGGACGCGCCCGCGCTCCCACAGCACGTCGGCGCCACCGTCGACGCGGTTCAGCACGCGCGCCAGCACGAACAGCAGGTCGGACAGCCGGTTCACGTACCGCCGCGGCGCATCATTGAGCGTGTCGCCGCGCCCGAGGGCGACGATCGAGCGCTCCGCGCGGCGGCACACGGTTCGGCAGACGTGCGCGAGCGACGCCGCGCGCGAGCCGGCCGGCAGGATGAATTCCTTCAGCGGCGGCAGCGTCGCGTTGTAGTCGGCGAGCCACTGGTCGAGGCGCGCGAGATGCGTATCGTCGAGCACTGCGTGGCCGGGGATGCACAGCTCGCCACCGAGATCGAACAGGTCGTGCTGGATCGTGACGAGGGCGGTGCGCACGTCGTCCGGCAGCGCCTCGGCCAGCAGCACGCCGAGATTTGAGTTCAGTTCGTCGACGTCGCCGATCGCGGCGATCCGCGCGTCGTCCTTGCCGATGCGCCGTCCGTCGCCGAGGCCGGTGGTGCCGTCGTCGCCCGTGCGCGTCGCGATCTTGCTCAAGCGGTTGCCCATGCGAATGTCCTCTCGTGCGCGGCCGCCACGCGGCCCGGTTGGCTGGAACGCGATTATCGCAGCCCGCGGCGCGAGGCGCAGCGGACGTTACGGCGTAGAATGAGCCGACAGTACGACAAGCAGTCAGGAGACATTCGTGAATCACCCTGCCCCGCCGGCCGCCACGCGCCGCCCGCTGCCCCCCGCCATGCTCGATGCGCTGCGCGCCGCCTTCGGCGAGCGCGTGTCGACCGCCGACGCGGTCCGCGCCCATCACGGCCGCGACGAATCCCCGTTCGACCCGCAACTGCCCGACGCCGTCGTGTTCGCGCGCAGCACCGACGACGTGCGCGAAGTCGTGTCGCTGTGCTCGCTCTACGGCGTGCCGCTGATCCCGTACGGCGCCGGCTCGTCGCTCGAAGGCCACCTGCTCGCGGTACGCGGCGGCGTGTCGCTCGACCTGTCGGAAATGAACCGTGTGCTGTCGATCAACGCCGAAGACCTGACCGTGACGGTCGAGCCGGGCATCACGCGCAAGGCGCTCAACGACGCGCTGCGCGACACCGGCCTGTTCTTCCCGATCGATCCGGGCGCCGACGCCAGCATCGGCGGGATGACCGCGACCCGCGCCTCCGGCACCAACGCCGTGCGCTACGGCACGATGCGCGAGAACGTGCTCGGCCTCACCGCGGTGCTCGCGGACGGCCGCGTGGTGAAAACCGGCTCGCGCGCGCGCAAGTCGTCGGCCGGCTACGACCTCACGCGTCTGTTCGTCGGGTCCGAAGGCACGCTCGGCGTGATCACCGAGATCACGCTGCGCCTGCACCCGCTGCCCGAGGCCGTGTCGGCCGCGATCTGCACGTTCCCGACCATGGGTGACGCGGTGCGCACAGTGATCGAGACGATCCAGATCGGCGTGCCGATCGCGCGCGTCGAATTCGTCGATGCACTCGCGGTGCGCTCGATCAACCGTCACTCGAACCTGACGCTCGCCGAAGCGCCGACGCTGTTCTTCGAATTCCACGGCACCGAGGCCGGCGTGAAGGAACAGGCCGAACTCGTGCAGGCGCTCGCCGGCCAGAACGCCGGCCAGGGCTTCGAATGGGCGACGCGCCCCGAGGATCGCACGCGGCTCTGGTCCGCGCGCCACAACGCGTATTTCGCGATGCTTCAGCTGAAGCCCGGCTGCCGCGCGGTGACGACCGACGTATGCGTGCCGATCTCGCAGCTCGCCGCGTGCGTCGAGGAAACCGAGGTCGACCTGCGTGCGTCGTCGCTGCCCTGCCCGATCGTCGGCCACGTCGGCGACGGCAATTTCCACGTCGCGATCCTGATCGATCCCGACAAGCCCGAGGAGCTCGCCGAAGCCGAACACATCAACGACCGGATCGTCGAGCGTGCGCTGCGCCTGGGCGGCACCTGCACCGGCGAGCACGGCGTCGGGCTGCACAAGATGCGCTTCCTGCCGAAGGAGCACGGCGACAACGCGATCGACACGATGCGCGCGATCAAGCTCGCGCTCGATCCGCGCAATCTGATGAATCCGGGCAAGATTTTCACGTGCTGACACGGCGGCGCGACGTCGCGCCCCACGCAGGAGACCCCATGAACGCTCCCGTCGAACTGTCGAGCGCCGCCCGCGCGCAGCGCCAGCGCGAAATCGTGCAGGCGCTGATGGCCGTGCTGCCGACCCACTGCCTGCTGTACCGCGACGAGGATACGGCGCCGTACGAATGCGACGGCCTGTCCGCCTACCGCCGGCTGCCGCTCGCGGTCGCGCTGCCGGAGACGGAGTCGCAGGTGCAGCGGATCGTGCAGATCTGCCGCCGCATGGAAGTGCCGATCGTGCCGCGCGGCGCCGGCACGAGCCTGTCGGGCGGCGCGCTGCCGATCGCGCTCGGCGTCGTGCTGTCGCTCGCGCGCTTCACGCGTATCGTCGAAGTCGACCCGTACGCGCGCACGGCGATCGTGCAGCCGGGCGTGCGCAATCTCGCGATCTCGGAAGCGGCCGCGCCGTACGGCCTGTATTACGCGCCCGATCCGTCGTCGCAGATCGCCTGCACGATCGGCGGCAATGTCGCGGAAAATTCCGGCGGCGTCCATTGCCTGAAATACGGGCTGACCGTGCACAACGTGATGCGCGTGCGCGCGGTGACGATCGACGGCGAGATCGTCGAATTCGGTTCGCTCGCGCTCGACATGCCGGGCCTCGACCTGCTCGCGGTGATGATCGGCAGCGAAGGGATGTTCGCGATCGTCACCGAGGTGACGGTGCGGCTGATCCCGAAGCCGCAGACCGCGCAGCTCGTGATGGCGAGCTTCGACGACGTGGTGAAAGGCGGCGAGGCAGTGGCTGCGATCATCGCGTCGGGCATCATCCCGGCCGGGCTCGAGATGATGGACAAGCCGGCCACGCAGGCCGTCGAGGCGTTCACGCACGCGGGCTACGACCTCGACGCGAAGGCGATCCTGCTGTGCGAATCGGACGGCACGCCGGAAGAAGTCGCCGAGGAAATCGTGCGGATGACGGCCGTGCTGCGCGAGCACGGCGCGACGCGCATCCAGGTGTCGCGCAACGAACACGAGCGGCTGCGCTTCTGGTCCGGCCGCAAGAACGCGTTCCCGGCCGCCGGCCGCATTTCCCCCGATTACTACTGCATGGACGGCACCGTGCCGCGCCGCGCGATCGGCCCGCTGCTCGCGCGCATCGAGCAGCTCGAGACGCGCTACGGGCTGCGCTGCATCAACGTGTTCCATGCCGGCGACGGCAACATGCATCCGCTGATCCTGTACAACGCGAACGATCCGGACGAACTGCACCGCGCCGAGCAGTTCGGCGCGGAAATCCTCGAATGCTGCGTGGAATTCGGCGGCAGCGTGACGGGCGAGCACGGTGTCGGCATCGAAAAACTCAATTCGATGTGCGTGCAGTTCTCGCCGCAGGAGCGCGACGCGTTCTTCGCGGTCAAGCGCGCGTTCGATCCGGCCGGGCTGCTGAACCCGGACAAGGGCATCCCCACCCGCGCGCGCTGCGCCGAATATGGCCGCCAGCACGTGCGCGGCGGGCTGCTGCCACACCCCGACCTGCCGCGCTTCTGAGCGGCGTGCGGGCCGCGGCGCGCATCGGCGGCCGCGGTACGGGGCTCTGCCGTACCCGCTCGGCGCGTTCGCGCGCCGGCGCCGGCGTGCCGCAACCGCGATGGGGCTTAGGGATAGTCGCGATGTGCAATCGCGCCACCCCGGTACAATCGACCGGACAACGAGACGAGAAAGCAACGGAACATGGAAGAGGACGACATCGTCGCCGGATGGGCCGAGCGCATCCGCGCCGCCAGTGCCGACGGCCGGCCGCTGCGGATTCGCGGCGGCGGCACCAAGGACTGGTACGGCCAGGCGCTCGAGGGCGAAATACTCGACACGCGTGCGTTTCAGGGCATCGTGTCGTACGACCCGGCCGAACTCGTCGTCACGGTCCGCGCCGGCACGCCGCTCGCGCAGCTTGAAACCGTCCTCGCCGAGTGCGGCCAGATGCTGCCGTTCGAGCCGCCGCATTTCGGCCGCGCGGCCACCGTCGGCGGCTGCGTCGCGGCCGGGCTCGCGGGCCCGCGCCGCGCCACCTGCGGCGCCCCGCGCGATTTCGTGCTCGGCGTCACGCTGATGAACGGCCGCGGCGACATGCTGCGCTTCGGCGGGCAGGTCGTGAAGAACGTCGCCGGCTACGACGTGTCGCGGCTGATGGCCGGCGCGCTCGGCACGCTCGGGCTGATGCTCGACCTGTCGATCAAGGTGCTGCCGATGCCCGTCGCCGAAGTCACGCTGAAGTTCGAGATGACCGCGACCGACGCGGTGCGCAAGCTCAACGAATGGGGCGGCCATCCGCTGCCCGTGAGCGCGAGCGCGTGGCGCAACGGCACGCTCGTGCTGCGCCTGTCGGGCGCGGAAGCCGCGGTGAAATCCGCGAAAACGCTGCTCGGCGGCGAGGTCGTCGACGCGGTCGAGGCCGAGCGCTTCTGGTCCGGCGTGCGTGAGCACACCGATCCGTTCTTCAACGGCATCCCGCCCGGCTATGCGCTGTGGCGCCTGTCGCTGCCGTCGATCACCGAACCGATGCACCTGCCCGGCACCCAGTTGATGGAATGGGGCGGCGCGCAGCGCTGGTGGATCACCGACGCCGACGCGCAAACCGTGCGCATGAGCGCGAAGCAGGCCGGCGGCCATGCGACGCTGTTCCGCGCGGGCGACACCTACGACCGCAGCGCGGGCGTGTTCACGCCGCTGCCCGCGCCGATGATGAAGATCCACCGCGGGCTGAAGAGCGCGTTCGATCCCGCGCGCATCTTCAATCGCGGCCGGCTTTACCCTGAACTCTGAGGGCTGGATGCAAACGAACCTCGCCGATTTCATCCGCAACACGCCCGACGGCGACGAGGCCGACGCGATCCTGCGCAAGTGCGTGCACTGCGGGTTCTGCACCGCGACCTGCCCGACCTATCAACTGCTCGGTGACGAACTCGACGGCCCGCGCGGCCGCATCTACCTGATCAAGCAGATGGTCGAGGGCGCGGCCGTCACGCGCAGCACGCAACAGCATCTCGACCGCTGCCTCACGTGCCGCAGTTGCGAGACGACCTGCCCGTCCGGCGTTCAGTACGGCCGGCTCGTCGAGATCGGGCGCAAGCACGTCGAGGCGCAGGTGCAGCGCCCCGCGCAGCAGCGACTGATGCGCCGCGTGCTCGCGAGCGTCGTGCCGAACGCGGCGCTGTTCTCGCCGGTGATGCGGCTCGGCCAGCACGTGCGGCCGCTGCTGCCGAAGCGGCTGCGCGACAAGGTGCCGCCGCGCACGCGGCTGCTCGAATGGCCGCACCGCACGCATACGCGCAAGATGCTGATGCTCGGCGGCTGCGTGCAGCCGTCGATGCTGCCGAACATCAACATCGCGACCGCACGCGTGCTCGACGCGCTCGGCATCGAGACGGTCGTCGCGCCCGACGCGGGCTGCTGCGGCGCGATTCGCCTGCACCTGAACTATCACGACGAGGCGCTCGACGATGCGCGCCGCAACATCGACGCGTGGTGGCCGCACGTCGAACAGGGCGTCGAGGCGATCGTGATGAACGCGTCGGGCTGCGGCGCGACGGTGCTCGAATACGCGCACCTGCTGCGCGACGATCCGGCCTACGCGGAGAAGGCCCGGCGCATCGTGTCGCTGACCCGCGACATCTCCGACGTGCTGCTCGCGTTCGAGGCCGAGCTCGCGACGATCGCGCGGCGCCGCGCGATCCATACGGTCGCCTATCACCCACCGTGCACGCTGCAACACGGCCAGCAGTCGCGCGGCAAGGTCGAGCGCCTGCTGGAGACGCTAGGCATCGACGTGCGGCTGCCGGCCGACAGCTACCTGTGCTGCGGCTCGGCCGGCACCTACTCGCTGACGCAGCCGACGCTGTCGTACCGGTTGCGCAAGCAGAAGCTGCTGAAGCTGCAAGCGCTCGAGCCGCAGATGATCGTGTCCGGGAACATCGGCTGCATCGCGCATCTGCAAAGCGGCACGCAGGTGCCGGTCGCCCACTGGGTCCAGCTCGTCGAGCATCTGCTGTACGGTTAGGGCCTGTTCACGCGCGCGACGTGCCGGCGCGCGCCTTCCGTATAATGAGCGGATCGATGCGCGGCGCGTCGCCGCGCATCGGCTTCATACCCGCTTCCGTGCTGCCTCCGTGCCCGCTTTCGTGCCCGTCATGTCCGATCTCGCCGCCCGTCTCGACTCCGTTCACCGCCGCATCGCCGACGCCGCCCGCGCGGCCGGCCGCGACCCCGCCACCGTCTCGCTGCTCGCCGTGTCGAAGACGTTTCCGGCCGACGACGTGCGCGCCGCGCATGCGGCCGGGCAACGCGCGTTCGGCGAAAACTACGTGCAGGAGTCGATCGACAAGATCGACGCGCTCGCCGACCTGCGCGCGAGCCTCGAATGGCATTTCATCGGGCCGCTGCAATCGAACAAGACGCGCCCCGTCGCCGAGCGCTTCGACTGGGTCCATTCGGTCGACCGGCTGAAGATCGCCCAGCGCCTGTCGGAACAGCGCCCCGCCCACCTGCCGCCGCTCAACGTGTGCGTGCAGGTGAACATCAGCGGCGAGGCGTCGAAAAGCGGCGTCGCGCCGGCCGACGTGGCGGAGGTCGCGCGGGCGGTCGCCGCGCTGCCGTCGCTGCGGCTGCGCGGGCTGATGGCGATTCCCGAACCGGCCGGCGACACCGACGCGCAACGCGCGCCGCATCGCGCGCTGCGTGCGCTGTTCGACGCGTTGCGCGCCGACGGCCTGCCGCTCGACACGCTGTCGATGGGCATGTCCGCCGATCTCGAGGCGGCCGTGCTCGAAGGCGCGACGATCGTGCGCGTCGGCACCGCGATCTTCGGCGCGCGCGATTACGCGCACTGAACGCCGCGCCCTTTTCCGCCTTTCCGTTCATTCACTCGCTCATTCCCGACATCATGAAAATCGCATTCATCGGCGGCGGCAACATGGCCGCGGCCCTGATCGGCGGCCTGATCAAGCGCGGCGTCGCCGCGGACGGCCTGTATGCCATCGACGTCAACGAAGAAGTCCGGGCACGCGCGGCGCAGCAATTCGGCGTGCGCACCGGCGCGGCGATCGACGCGGCGCTCGCCGATTACGACGCGATCGTGCTCGCGGTGAAGCCGCAGGTGCTGCACGACGTCGCACAGGCGCTCGCGCCGCACCTGAAATCGCAACTCGTGATCAGCATCGCGGCCGGCATCCGCGGCACGGATCTCGCCCGCTGGCTCGGCGGCTACGCGCGCGTCGTGCGCACGATGCCGAACACGCCCGCGCTGGTCGGCATGGGCGTCACGGGCCTGGCCGCGCTGCCGGGCGTCGACGCCGCGGGCCGCGAACTCGCGTCGAGCGTGCTCGGCGCGGTCGGCGAGATCGTATGGTTCGACGACGAATCGCAGCTCGACGCGGTCACCGCGATTTCGGGCAGCGGCCCCGCGTACGTGTTCTATTTCATCGAAGCGCTGCAGGAAGCCGCGCGCCGCCTCGGCATGAACGACGAGCAGGGCCGTGCGCTCGCGGTCGCGACGTTCACCGGCGCCGCGCAACTCGCCGCGCAGTCGGGCGAACCGGCGAGCGTGCTGCGCGAACGCGTGACGTCGAAAGGCGGCACGACGGCCGCCGCGCTCGCGGCGTTCGACGCGCAGGGCGTGAAGGAAGCGATCGTGCGCGGCGCGCTCGCGGCCGAAGCGCGCGCGAAGGAAATGGGCGACGAGCTCGGCCGCGCGTAAGCGCGACGGCGGCGCCGGTTTTGCCGGCGCTGGACGTAAAAAAAGCGGCCCGACGGTCGCTTTTTTACGTCCAGCATTGCGTGCAAAGACACGCGCAGCGCCGTTCAATGACCGGCCAGCAGGTACTGCACGGCAATGCCCGCGAACAACACGCCGCCGAGCCAGTTGTTGTGGCGGAACGCCGCGAAGCACGGCATCCGTTCGCGATCCTTGATCAGCGTGTAGTGATACAGCGCGCAGCCGACCGCCGCCGCCCAACCCACCCAGTACGCAAGGCCGAAGCCGAGCGTCGCGCCGATCCACACGTAGATGCCGAGCGTCACCGCGTAACACAGCATGACTGCCGCGACGTCGAAGCGGCCGAACGTCAGCGCCGACGTGCGGATGCCGATCTTGATGTCGTCGTCGCGGTCGACCATCGCATATTCGGTGTCGTACGCGACCGACCAGAAGATGTTCGCGACCAGCATCACCCACGCAAGCACCGGCACCGTGTCCTGCACGGCCGCGAACGCCATCGGGATGCCGAAGCCGAACGCGATGCCCAGATACGCCTGCGGAATCGCGAAGAAGCGTTTCATGAACGGATAGGAACCGGCGACGAACAGCGCGACGACCGACAGTTCCTTCGTCAGCGTATTGAGCGGCAGGATCAGCAGGAACGCGATGAACGACAGCCCGACCGCGATCGCGACGGCTTCCCACGCCCGGATCTTGCCCGACGTCAGCGGCCGGTCGGCCGTGCGCTTCACGTGGCGGTCGAAATCGCGGTCGGCGTAGTCGTTCATCGCGCAGCCGGCCGAGCGCATCAGCAGCGTGCCGAGCACGAAGATTACGAGCAGCGGCCAGCGCGGGTGGCCGTCCGATGCGATCCACAGCGCGTTGAGCGTCGGCCACAGCAGCAGCAGGCTGCCGATCGGCTTGTCCATCCGGACGAGCCGCAGATACAGGGGAAAGCGGGCAAGCATGGTGAAGCACCGGGAAGGGAATCCCGGCATTTTAGAGCCGAGCGGGGCTCCGCGTCATGTCGGCGCGACCCGCGGCCAGCGGCCGAGGCGGGCCGGCTGGCCGCCGAGGCCCGCCGCGCGTGGCCACACGGTCGCACGCATCGATCAGGGGACAGATTCGAGACCGGCCGGCATCGGGCCGGCCTGAAGTCCGCGGCAGCGCGAAGCTTACGCGAGCAGCGACCGCAGCATCCATGCGGTCTTTTCATGCGTCTGCAGACGCTGGGTCAGCAGGTCGGCGGTCGGCTCGTCGCTCGCCGCGTCGGCGATCGGGAAGATCTCGCGCGCGGTGCGCACGACCGCCTCGTGCCCTTCGACGAGCTGGCGGATCATGTCCTCGGCGGCCGGCACGCCCTTCGCTTCGGGCACCGACGACAGTTTCGCGAAATCGGCGAACGTGCCGGGCGCGACGACGCCCAGCGTGCGAATGCGCTCGGCAACGGAATCGACCGCGAGCCACAGTTCGTTGTACTGCTCCTCGAACATCAGGTGCAGCGTGTTGAACATCGGTCCGGTCACGTTCCAGTGGAAATTGTGGGTCTTCAGGTACAGCGTAAACGTATCGGCAAGCAGGCGCGACAGGCCGTCCGCGATGTTCTTGCGGTCCTTGTCGCTGATACCGATGTTGATTTGCGTGGCGTTGCCTTTCTTGGCCATCTTCGAGACTCCTCATTCGAAATGTTGAACCGGCGAAAATGCGTCGAGCAAGCCGCATGCCGCGTCGCGCGGCATCCGTTCGCGACTCGCCAGTTTAACGTCGCGAAGGCGTCGCCGCACTCAACCGCCGGCGATCGACATGAACGGCCCGAGCACGTGCAGCGCCTGCGAGACCAGTTCCGCCGCCCCGCCGACGACGATCGCGAAGCCAACGGTGTAACGCGCCAGCTCGACCGGCGATCGCAGAATGGGCGACGCCGCGGCGCGCACGTTGAGCATCATCTGGGTCATGATCGTCACTCCTTCGACAAGACATCGTTCAGAGAAGAAACGGCCGGTCGTTCGACCGGCCGCTTCACGTTACTGCGTGACTGCATCACCGCATCAGGATGCGGCCGGGTTCACGCGAGATCGAAGCGGTCGAGGTTCATCACCTTGTTCCAGGCGGCGACGAAGTCGCGCACGAACTTCTCCTTCGCATCCGCGCTGCCGTACACCTCGGCCAGCGCGCGCAACTGCGAGTGCGAGCCGAAGATCAGGTCGACGCGCGTGCCCGTCCACTTGACCGCGCCCGTCGCACGGTCGCGCCCCTCGAACACGTCGTTCGCGCCCGACACCGGCTTCCACTCCGTACCCATGTCGAGCAGGTTCGTGAAGAAGTCGTTCGTCAGCGTGCCCGGACGGTCGGTGAACACGCCGTGCTTCGAGTCGCCGACGTTCGCGCCGAGCACGCGCAGGCCGCCGACGAGTACCGTCATCTCCGGCGCCGTCAACGTCAGCAACTGCGCCTTGTCGACCAGCAGCGCCTCGGCCGGCGTCTTGTACGCGTGCTTCAGGTAGTTGCGGAACCCGTCCGCCACCGGCTCGAGCACGGCCATCGCGTCGACGTCGGTTTCTTCCTGCGACGCATCCATCCGGCCCGGCGCGAACGGCACCGTGATCGCGACACCCGCGTTCTTCGCCGCCTGCTCGACGCCGGCCGCGCCGGCCAGCACGATCAGGTCGGCCAGCGACACCTTCTTGCCGCCCGTCTGCGCATCGTTGAACGCCTTCCGCACGCCTTCGAGCGTTTCGAGCACCGCCGCGAGCGCCGCCGGCTGGTTCACTTCCCAGTCCTTCTGCGGCGCGAGACGAATGCGCGCGCCGTTCGCGCCGCCGCGCTTGTCCGAGCCGCGGAACGTCGCCGCCGACGCCCATGCGGTCGACACGAGCTGCGACACCGACAGGCCGGTGGCCAGCACCTTCGCCTTGAGCGCGGCGACGTCGGCGGCGTCGATCAGCGGGTGATCGACGGCCGGGATCGGGTCCTGCCACAGCAGGTGTTCCGCCGGCACGTCCGGGCCGAGATAGCGCGAGCGCGGGCCCATGTCGCGGTGCGTGAGCTTGAACCATGCGCGTGCGAACGCGTCGGCGAACTCGGCCGGGTTCTCGTAGAAGCGGCGCGAGATCTTTTCGTAGGCCGGGTCGAAACGCAGCGACAGGTCGGTCGTCAGCATCGTCGGGCGATGCTTCTTCGACGCGTCGTACGCATCGGGAATCACTTCGTCGGCATCCTTCGCGACCCACTGGTGCGCGCCGGCCGGGCTCTTCGTGAGCTCCCATTCGTAGCTGAACAGGTGCTTGAAGAAATCGTTGCTCCACTGCGTCGGCGTCGACGTCCACGTGACTTCGAGGCCGCTCGTGATCGTGTCCTTGCCCTTGCCCGTGCCGAACGTGCTCTTCCAGCCGAGGCCCTGCTGCTCGATGCCCGCGGCTTCCGGCTCGGGGCCGACGTTCGAGGCCGGGCCGGCGCCGTGCGTCTTGCCGAACGTGTGGCCGCCCGCGATCAGCGCGACCGTTTCCTCGTCGTTCATCGCCATGCGCGCGAACGTCTCGCGGATGTCGTGCGCGGCGGCCACCGGGTCGGGGTTGCCGTCCGGGCCTTCCGGGTTCACGTAGATGAGGCCCATCTGCACCGCGGCGAGCGGGCTTTCGAGCTCGCGCTTGCCGGTGTAGCGGCTGTTCGGGCCGCCGCTCAGTTCCAGCCAGATCTTTTCCGAGCCCCAGTAGACGTCGTCCGGCTCCCACGTGTCGACGCGGCCGCCGGCATAGCCGAAGGTCTTGAAGCCCATCGATTCGAGCGCGACGTTGCCGGTCAGGATCAGCAGGTCGGCCCACGAGATGTTGCGGCCGTACTTCTGCTTGATCGGCCACAGCAGGCGGCGGGCCTTGTCGAGGCTGACGTTGTCCGGCCAGCTATTGAGCGGCGCGAAGCGCTGCTGCCCGCCGCCGGCGCCGCCGCGGCCGTCGGCCGTGCGGTAGGTGCCGGCGCTGTGCCACGCCATGCGCACGAACAGGCCGCCGTAGTGGCCGAAGTCGGCCGGCCACCAGTCCTGCGAGGTCGTCATCAGCGCGTGCAGGTCCTGCTTCACCGCGGCGAGATCCAGCTTCTTGAACGCTTCTGCGTAGTCGAAATCCGGGTCCATCGGATCGGACAGCGCCGAATGCCGATGCAGCACGTTCAGGTTCAGCTGATTCGGCCACCAGTCCTTGTTCGTCGTGCCGCTGCCTGCGGTGTGGTTGAACGGGCACTTCGATTCGTTCGACATGCTTTTTCTCCTTTACTTGCTCGTAGGCCCCCACGTGCCGGGCGCGGTTCGTGGAGCATTGCGGGGGGTAAGAAACAGAACGGGCGGATTCTCCTGTCGCGCTACCGGACGTCGTGCGCGGCCTTCCGCACGCGTTCCCGCTGTCGCGCGCCGCAGGCGGGGCGCTCGGGGAAGCGGCCGCCGGCTGCCGTCGTGCCAGTGAGGCGGGTGTTTTTTCCGGTATCGGACATGCGATGCTCCGTCATGGCTTGACCGCAGGTGAATCGGGGGAACACAGGACCGGCGCGGGGCGGCACTCATCCGCCATACACACGATCCGCCAGGTACGCGAATGCAATCGGACGCAGGCTGCGGACCGCCGCCCTGGCGCGATGCACGATTGTCCCGCGCGACGGGACGTTCCACTGCGCGTGCTGCAATACCGACCGCATGATGACATCCTCCTTTGACGCTTGCATTCAACGTGCATCCCGCACGTCGGCTCGATGCCGATCCATGGTGAGGATTCTATATAAATCTATCAATTATTTGAATTTAATAAATTTTATCTATTTGATAGGGAAAAATAAACGGGGTCGCACGACCCCGTTCATCACGCTGCCACACACGCATGCACAACGCGCGTCAGTTCATCGTGGCCGGCATGTCGAGCTTCGCGACACCCGGCAGCTCGCACGCGGCAATCGCGTCGCTGATCGCGTCGATCGCCGGCATCCGCGTGAAGCTCTTGCGCCATACGAGCACGACGCGGCGGTCGGGCACCGGTTCGTTGAACGGCACGTACGACAACAGCTCGGCATCCGGGCCGTTCGCGCGCGGGCCGATCTCGGCGACCGACATCCGCGGCAGCACGGTGATGCCGACGCCGCTCGCGACCATGTGGCGGATCGTCTCGAGCGACGAGCCCTCGAAGGTCTTCTGGATGCCGTCGGCCGTCTGCGAGAAGCGCATCAGCTCCGGACACACGCCGAGTACGTGATCGCGGAAGCAGTGGCCGTTGCCGAGCAGCAGCATGGTTTCCTGCTTCAGGTCCTCGGCGTCGATTTCGTCGCGCTTCTCCCACGGATGGCCGGCCGGTAGCGCGACGACGAATGGCTCGTCGTACAGCGGCCGCACCATCAGGCCGGTTTCGGGGAACGGCAGCGCCATGATCGCGGCGTCGATCTCGCCCTGCTTCAGCAGTTCGAGCAGCTTCAGCGTGTAGTTCTCCTGCAGCATCAGGGGCATCTGCGGCACCCGCTGGATCATCTGCTTGACGAGCGTCGGCAGCAGGTACGGCCCGATCGTGTAGATCACGCCGAGGCGGAACGGGCCGACGAGCGGGTCCTTGCCCTGCTTCGCGATCTCCTTGATCGCGAAAGTCTGCTCGAGTACGCGCTGCGCCTGGGTGACGATCTGGTCGCCGATCGGCGTCACGCTCACTTCGCTCGCGCCGCGCTCGAAAATCTGCACGTTGAGCTCGTCTTCGAGCTTCTTGATCGCCACCGATAGCGTCGGCTGGCTCACGAAGCACGCTTCGGCCGCACGGCCGAAATGCCGCTCGCGCGCGACTGCGACGATGTATTTCAATTCAGTCAGCGTCATTGTGGGTCAATCAGAGATATACAGGCGATAGGTTTAATTTATACACCTGTTGGCACCGGTTCGCCAAGTTTCTCTGCATCGCGATGCGTCGATCGGTGGCGTTCGATGCGGCCCCGAGCCGGTGGATCAGGCCTTCAGGTACTGCTCGCGCGCGCCGAGCCAGCGCGCCAGATGCTGCGTGACGACCTCAGGATACGCGGCAATCAGCCGCGCCGCGGCCTCGCGGGCCGGCTCGATCAGCCAGCCGTCGGTCTCGAGGTTCGCGAAGCGCAGCATCGCCGCGCCCGACTGGCGCGCGCCGAGGAATTCGCCGGGCCCGCGGATTTCGAGGTCGCGCCGCGCGATCTCGAAGCCGTCGGTCGTCTCGCGCATCGTCTTCAGCCGCTCGCGACCGGCGATCGACAGCGGCCCGGTGTACAGCAGCACGCACACCGACGCCGCGGTGCCGCGCCCGACACGGCCGCGCAACTGGTGCAGCTGCGCCAGGCCGAAGCGCTCCGCGTGCTCGATCACCATCAACGACGCGTTCGGCACGTCGACGCCGACCTCGATCACGGTCGTCGCGACCAGCAGCTGCACTTCGTTGCGCGTGAACGCGTCCATCACGGCCGCCTTGTCGGCCGGCGACAGCCGGCCATGCACGAGGCCGACCTTCAGTTCGGGGAGCGCGGCGGCGAGCGTCTCGTAGGTTTCGACGGCCGTCTGCAGCTGCAGCGTCTCGCTCTCCTCGATCAGCGGGCACACCCAGTACACCTGGCGCCCGGTCAGCGCGGCCTCGCGCACGCGGGCGATCACCTCGTCGCGCCGCGCGTCGCCGACGAGGCGCGTGAGCACGGGTGTGCGGCCGGGCGGCAACTCGTCGATCGTCGACACCTCGAGGTCCGCGTAGTACGTCATCGCGAGCGTGCGCGGGATCGGCGTGGCCGACATCATCAACTGGTGCGGCTGAAAGTCGCGCGCGCCGTTGGCCGCGTTCGCCGCCTTCGCGCGCAGCGCGAGACGCTGCTCGACGCCGAAACGGTGCTGCTCGTCGACGATCACGAGGCCGAGCCGCGCGAATTCGACCGTATCCTGGATGATCGCGTGCGTGCCGATCACGAGCTGCGCGGTGCCGAGCGCGGCCGCCTCGATCGCCGCGCGTTTCTCCTTCGCCTTCAGGCTGCCCGCGAGCCACGCGACCTTCACGCCGAGCGGCTCCAGCCACGCGCGCAGCTTGCGCGCGTGCTGCTCCGCGAGGATTTCGGTGGGCGCCATCAGCGCGGCCTGGTAGCCGGCGTCGATCGCCTGCGTGGCGGCCAGCGCGGCGACGACCGTCTTGCCGCTGCCGACGTCGCCCTGCAGCAGGCGTTGCATCGGGTGCGCGAGCGTGAGGTCGTGCGCGATTTCGTCGACGACGCGCGCCTGCGCGCCGGTCAGCGTGAACGGCAGCGCCGCGTAGAAACGCGTCGTCAGCGCATCGGCATCGGCCGCGCCGCGGCGCGGCATCGCGGGCGCGGCGCGCGTGCGGCGCTCCTCGTGCGCCCGCTTGAGCGACAGTTGCTGCGCGAGCAACTCCTCGAACTTGATGCGCGTCCACGCCGGATGCGAGCCGTCCATCAGCGCGGCTTCGTCGGAATCGACGCGCGGATGGTGCAGGATGCGCACCGCCTGCTCGAGCGTCGGCACGTCGAGCGGCTTCAGGTAATCGCGCTGGATCTCGGGCGGCAGCAGTTCGGGCAGCGGCGTGCGCTCGACCGCGTTCTCGATCGCCTTGCGCAAGTACGCCTGCGATACGCCGGCCGTGCTCGGGTAGACGGGCGTGAGCACCTGCGGCAGCGGCGCGTCGGCTTCGACGACGCGCACGGTCGGATGCACCATCTCCATCCCGAAAAAACCGCCGCGCACGTCGCCGCGCACGCGCAGCCGCTGGCCGACGGCCATCTGCTTGACCTGCGACCCGTAGAAATTCAGGAAGCGCAGCACGAGCTGCTCGCCGTCGTCGTCCTGGATCTTCACGACCAGCTGGCGGCGCGGCCGGTAGGCGACCTCGTTGTCGAACACGACGCCTTCGGTCTGCGCGATGCCGCCCGGCAACAGCTCGCCGATCGGCGTGAGCGTGGTTTCGTCCTCGTAGCGCATCGGCAGATGCAGCACGAGATCGATCGAACGCGTGAGGCCGAGCTTCGCGAGCTTGTCGGCGGTTTTCACCGGCTTGTCGGCGGCCGGCTTCTTCTTGCGCTTCGAGCCGGCCGCGCCTGCTTCGTCGCTCGCGGCGGCGGCGCCGTCGGCCTCGGGCGCGGCCGCCGCAGGCTGCGCGAGCCGGCCGTCGGCGCCGCGCTTCGGGCCGGCGCGGCGCGCGCCGGGGCCCGCTGCGGGCGGCGCTAACGAGCCGGCATCGTCCGCGTCGAACGGATCGGCGGAATCGGCGACGGCAGCGGGGGAACGGCGTGGTGACACGGGCATCGGATCGTCTGGGTGCTTCGCAAGGCAAGTACAATAGCGGCTTTCACGTCGTCCGAACGAACGACGCCGGCCAGGCCGCGCATCCCGTCATCATAGCGGCTCGCGCGCCCCGATTACGCGTTTCCGCCCTGCCGGCGACGCCCGCCGGCCGCTTCGAACCAGCCCGCATGTTCACGCTTTCCGATTTCGATTTCAATCTGCCGCCCGAGCTGATTGCACAAACCGCGCTGCCCGACCGCACCGCGAGCCGCCTGCTCGAGGTGGACGGCACCGTCGAGCCCGCCCGCCTCGTCGACCGCCATTTCACCGAGTTGCCGGCGTGCATCGCGCCCGGCGACCTGCTCGTGTTCAACGATACCAAGGTGCTGAAGGCGCGTTTCTTCGGCCAGAAGGCCAGCGGCGGCAGGATCGAGGTGCTGATCGAGCGCGTGACGGGCACGCACACGGCGCTCGCGCAGATCCGCGCGAGCAAGTCGCCGGGCGCCGGCACGACGCTGCGTCTGGCCGATGCGTTCGACGTGACGGTCGGCGAGCGCGTCGAGCCGTTCTTCACGCTGCACTTTCCCGCGCCGTGCCTCGACCTGATCGAGCAATACGGCCGCCTGCCGCTGCCGCCGTATATCGAGCACGATCCCGACGCGACCGACGAAACGCGCTACCAGACGGTCTACGCGAGCAACCCGGGCGCGGTCGCTGCTCCTACGGCCGGCCTGCATTTCGACCAGCCCCTGCTGGAGAAGCTCGACGCGATGGGCGTCGAGCGCGCGACGCTCACGCTGCACGTCGGCGCCGGCACGTTCCAGCCGGTGCGCGTCGAGAACATCGCCGAGCACAAGATGCACAGCGAGTGGTACGACCTGCCGCAGTCGCTCGTCGACAAGATCGCCGCGACGCGTGCGCGCGGCGGCAACGTGATCGCGGTCGGCACGACGTCGATGCGCGCGCTCGAAGCCGCGGCGCGCTCGGCCGACGAAGCCGGCCGCGCGCTCGCGGCGACGCAGGCCGAGACCGACATCTTCATCACGCCCGGCTATCGTTTCCGCGTGGTCGACCGGCTCGTCACGAATTTCCATCTGCCGAAATCGACGCTGCTGATGCTGGTGTCCGCGTTCGCGGGCGTCGAGACGATCCGCGCCGCGTACCGGCACGCGATCGAAGAACGCTACCGGTTCTTCAGCTACGGCGACGCGATGCTGCTCACGCGGCGCGACACGCCGGAGGCGCCGGGCGCGTAAGCGCGGCGTGCGCGATCACGCACCGGCCTGCGATCGCCAGCAGCCGGTGCGTGCCGCGCGGTCGCGCCGCGCGCTGTTACCCCGTTTTCCCGCCGTACGCGCTACGATGGCGCGCACCCGCTTTCCCCGCCGCCGGCTGCCCGGCGGCGTTTCCAACATGCGCCGAACTGTTCTTCGGTGGCAAGGAGAATGACGCGATGACCGAAGGTTCATCCCACGATACGCACGCTCATCCGAGCGCCCCCGTGCAGGACCGCCCCGCCAACGGGCTCGAATTCGAACTGCTGACGACCGACGGCCACGCGCGCCGCGGCCGCGTGAAGCTCAACCACGGCACGGTCGAGACGCCGATCTTCATGCCGGTCGGCACGTACGGCACCGTGAAGGCGATCCAGCCGCGCGAGCTGCACGAGATCAAGGCCCAGATCATCCTGGGCAACACGTTCCACCTGTGGCTGCGCCCGGGCCTCGACACGATCGACGCGCACGGCGGCCTGCACGGCTTCATGGGCTGGAACAAGCCGATCCTGACCGACTCCGGCGGCTTCCAGGTGTTCTCGCTCGGCGACCTGCGCAAGATCACCGAGGACGGCGTCACGTTCGCGTCGCCGATCAACGGCGACAAGCTGTTCCTGTCGCCGGAAGTGTCGATGCAGATCCAGAAGGTGCTGAACTCGGACATCGTGATGCAGTTCGACGAATGCACGCCGTACGCGACCAACGGTGTGCCGACGACGCACAAGGAAGCGGCCGACTCGATGCGCATGTCGCTGCGCTGGGCGAAGCGCTCGCTCGACGAATTCAACCGGCTCGGCAACCCTAACGCGCTGTTCGGGATCGTCCAGGGCGGGATGTTCGAGGATCTGCGCGACGAATCGCTCGCGGGCCTCTCGGAACTCGGCTTCCACGGCCTCGCGATCGGCGGGCTGTCGGTGGGCGAGCCGAAGGAAGACATGATGCGCGTGCTGCGGCACGTGGGCCCGAAGCTGCCGGCCAGCAAGCCGCACTACCTGATGGGCGTCGGCACGCCGGAGGATCTGGTCGACGGCGTCGCGAACGGCATCGACATGTTCGACTGCGTGATGCCGACCCGCAACGCGCGCAACGGCTGGCTGTTCACGCGCTTCGGCGACGTGAAGATCCGCAACGCGACGCACAAGAACTCGCTGAAGCCGCTCGATTCGACCTGCACCTGCTACACGTGCCAGAACTTCTCGCGCGGCTACCTGCATCACCTGCACCGGGTCGGCGAAATCCTCGGCGCGCAGCTCAACACGATCCACAACCTGCACTATTACCTGCAACTGATGAGCGAGATCCGCGACGCGATCGAAACGCATACGTTCGACGCATTCCGGCAGCGCTTCGCGGAGGATCGGGCGAGAGGGGTCGACTGACGGTAAATTCGCACACGGCGCGCGCGATCTTCCATCACCATCGAGTTGCGCTTATGCCGAAAAGCCGGCCTGCCGCGTGCCGGGCACGCTCCCGTGTCACGCGGCCGGCCGAAGCCATGCCTCGAACGCCGCTCGATAGCAATCCGTGCCCCCGACATTCGGCCGGCCGATGAGTCGATGCGCACCCTTCTGCAGCACGCCGGAGTCGAGATCCGCTTGTCGCCCTGACAAGTCAGTCCGCACCGCAACATGAAAAGCGCGCACAAGCGTCTCGTTCGCCATACATCCTTTTTTATAAGCTGATCCACTTCAGGAACTTCCCCCAGAGCCCTTGCTTGTCCCGCGGGTCTTCATCCTTTCGTCCCGACGAGATGTAGTCGAAAATAAAATCCGAGACACCCTCTATGGTTAGCGGAAAATCGTCCTCGATGAACACCGGGATATTAAAATGCTTGAACGTCATCGTTATGAACATCGTAATATCATCGTGATCAATTTTGAAATCGCCGAGAATATCCGTATCTTTTGATATCTCGCTCCGCTCAACAAACCCAATCTCCCTGACAAAAATATCAATCACCGTCTCGATGATCTCCTTTTTAGACGGCACCGGTCGAGCTTCAGCTTCCATATCTCGCGTCATACGCACACTTGCCAATAACCACTGCGTCGATCACCCCCAGAGCAATAGCACCATACCCGGAAGCGCGTCCAACAACTCCGAATACACGAATCGTACCCAGAGTTTTCCGGGCAAGTCCCGCCGCCATGGAGCCGGAAGGCAATACCAATCTCGGGAAA
Organism: Burkholderia semiarida; assembly: GCF_029268935.1. Taxonomy (NCBI): domain Bacteria; kingdom Pseudomonadati; phylum Pseudomonadota; class Betaproteobacteria; order Burkholderiales; family Burkholderiaceae; genus Burkholderia; species Burkholderia semiarida. The sequence continues at coordinate 1,776,630 of NZ_JAHLCL010000007.1, forward strand.
AATTTGAGACCCACACTACTGACAATATTCGTGTATTTACTGGCCCTTGGATGCACCATGTGTCCAAGAAGTTTTTTATGGATCGGCATTCCAGCCACACCCGTCAAAACAGCCGAGCCTGTTAGACCATAATGATCTTTCGCACACTCCCACAGATCCACCCCGAGGGACGCTTCCGGTTCAGGCAATTCAGACGACGGGGAAAATGACAATACCTCGTAGCCAACATGATTTTCGGCTGGTGCAACAACAATCGCGCCGACATTACCGGGATGCCGACTCAAATCGACGAACAAGCGAGACAGATCGGGGCGAAATCCATTGATTCGTTCACGATTTATTTCGTCGATGCCCTGAATCACGGCGGAACGAAGCGACATCTGCACCTCTACTGTCAATTATCCTGACATCACCGTAACCGAAATTCCATCTCGAAAATAGCGAGATCCCATTACGCGCCGATCCAGCCCGGTGGCGAGGGGCGAATCGCTCGCGGGCCTGTCGGAATGCCCGCCGCTACCCGTTGCCGGTCTGCTCGCGGTGAGGGCTGATCGAGTACGTCTCGAACGACATCGGCCTGTCCGACTGCACGATGCCGCCCGCCACGCGACACACCGGCATTCGCCGCGGCGAGTCGATGCAAGCCGTAGTACCGTCCGCGCAGCACGGCTCGCGCCCTGCGGTTCGTCGCCGCAATCGACCAAACGGTCGAGACCCATATGCTTGACGCGTTCCACATAACGTCGGCCGGCCGACCAGGTGGCCAGCAAGAATAGGACTAGTACTAAAAACGCGCCGACATCTATCAGTCCAGATCGCCAAACATTACAATTACCTTCCATATCAGTCGCAACGTCGCCGGCTCGCACTTTAAGCACTTGATCTCAAAGCGCATGTGTCGCTCCGTTGCGGCATGGGGCCGGTGGTAGAATGACCGGCTTATTTTTCGATCTTCCCCTACGGAGAGACCAACGTGCCGTTCATTTCCAATGCCTTCGCGCAAGGTGCCGGTGGCGCCGAATCGAGCCTGATGAGCTTCCTGCCGCTCATCCTGATGTTCGCGGTGCTGTACTTCATCATGATCCGTCCGCAGATGAAGCGCCAGAAGGAACACCGCAACATGCTCGCGGCCATGGCGAAGGGCGACGAAGTCGTCACGAGCGGCGGCCTCGTCGGCAAGGTGACGAAGGTCACCGAAGGCTACATCGGCGTCGAAATCGCCGAAGGCACCGAAATCACCGTGCAGAAGGCTGCCGTCACGACCATTCTGCCGAAGGGCACGATCAAGTCGCTGTAAGGCCTTCACCGAGCGTCCGGCTCCCCGCGCCGTGCCCGCCTGAGAGAGCGGGCCGCCGCGGCGCCGGACGCGACGCTTTCACGCCAACCACCCGTTCGGCCCCCTCATGAATCGTTATCCACTCTGGAAATATGTCGTGATGGTCGTGGCGCTCGCCATCGGCCTTCTGTACACATTGCCCAACTTCTTCGGCGAAGCGCCGGCGGTGCAGGTGTCGAGCGGCAAGGCCACGGTCAAGCTCGACTCGACCACGCTGACCCAGGTCGAATCGGCGCTCGCGTCCGCGCAGATCAAGCCGGACGACATCACCTTCGAGAACACGGCGACCAGCGCGAACATCCGCGTGCGCCTGAAGGACACCGATACGCAGCTGCGCGTCAAGGACCTGCTGCAGAAATCGCTGAACACCGACCCGAACGATCCGCAGTACGTCGTCGCGCTGAACCTGCAGAGCGCGTCGCCGCGCTGGCTGACCGCGCTGCACGCGCTGCCGATGTATCTCGGCCTCGACCTGCGCGGCGGTGTGCACTTCCTGCTCCAGGTCGACATGACGGGCGCGCTCACGAAGAAACTCGACTCCGACGCGTCCGACGCACGCGCGCTGCTGCGCGACAAGAACATCCGCGACGGCGGCGTGAGCCGCGTCGAGCAGTCCGTGGTCGTCAACTTCAGCGATGCGCAGACGGCGGAAGATGCCCGCAAGGTGCTCGCCGCGTCGATCACCGAGCTGCAATGGGCGACCCAGCCCGGCGGCGGCGGCACGCAGGTGGTCGGCACCTTCACGCCGGCCGTGCAGAAATCCGTCGAGGACGCCGCGCTCAAGCAGAACCTGACGACGCTGCACAACCGCGTCAACGAACTCGGCGTGTCCGAGCCGATCCTGCAACAGCAGGGCAGCGACCGCATCGTCGTCGAGCTGCCGGGCGTGCAGGACACCGCGAAGGCGAAGGACATCATCGGCCGCACCGCGACGCTCGAGGCGCGTCTTGCCGATCCGATCAACACGCACCCGAACCCGAACGACCCCGTGCCGCCGGGCGAGGAGCTGTTCACGCAGGGCAACCAGGCGCCCGTGCTGCTGAAGAAGGACGTGATCTTCACCGGCGACCGCATCATCGACGCATCGGCCGGCTTCGACGAACACCAGCGTCCGTCGGTCAACATCCGCCTCGATTCGGCGGGCGGCCGCGCGGTGCGCACGGTGTCGCGCGAGAACATCGGCAAGCCGATGGCGATGGTGCTGTTCGAGAAGGGCAAGGGCGAAGTGCTGACGGTCGCGACGATCCAGTCCGAACTCGGCGACCGCTTCCAGATCACGGGCCAGCCGACGCCGCAGGCCGCGGCCGATCTCGCGCTGCTGCTGCGCGCCGGTTCGCTCGCCGCGCCGATGGACATCATCGAGGAACGCACGATCGGCCCGAGCCTCGGCGCCGACAACATCAAGATGGGCATCCACTCGGTGATCTGGGGCTTCTGCGCGATTGCCGTGTTCATGATCGCGTACTACATGCTGTTCGGCGTGGTATCGGTGATCGGCCTGTCGGTGAACCTGCTGCTGCTCGTCGCCGTGCTGTCGCTGATGCAGGCGACGCTGACGCTGCCCGGTATCGCGGCAATCGCGCTCGCGCTCGGCATGGCGATCGACTCGAACGTGCTGATCAACGAGCGCGTGCGCGAAGAACTGCGCGCCGGCCAGCCGCCGCAGCTCGCGATCCAGGCCGGCTACGCGCACGCGTGGGCGACGATTCTCGATTCGAACGTCACGACGCTGATCGCCGGCCTCGCGCTGCTCGCGTTCGGCTCGGGCCCGGTTCGCGCGTTCGCGATCGTGCACTGCCTCGGCATCCTGACGTCGATGTTCTCCGCGGTGTTCTTCTCGCGCGGGATCGTCAACCTCTGGTACGGCGGCCGCAAGAAGCTGAAGTCGCTCGCGATCGGCCAGGTGTGGAAGCCGGAAGGCGCGGCCGCCGCGTCGTTCACCGACGCGGACGAATCGACCGACACCGCGCGCGCCGCGAAGCTCGCCGCCCCGGCGAAGGGCAATGCGCCGCGCGCCGGCAAGCCGCAGTTGCGCAACCGCGCGCAGCAAGGCGTGTCGCCGAAGAAACCGGGCTCGACCCAATAAGGCCCCGGAGACGAAGCCATGGAATTTTTCCGCATCCGTAAAGACATTCCGTTCATGCGGCACGCGCTGGTGTTCAACGTGATCTCGCTGGTCACGTTCCTCGCCGCCGTGTTCTTTCTGTTCCACCGCGGGCTGCACCTGTCCGTCGAATTCACCGGCGGTACGGTGATCGAGGTGCAGTACCAGCAGGCCGCGGAGCTCGAACCCGTGCGCGCGACGCTCGGCAAGCTCGGCTATGCCGACGCGCAGGTGCAGAACTTCGGCACGTCGCGCAACGTGCTGATCCGCCTGCAGTTGAAGGAAGGCCTCACGTCCGCGCAGCAGAGCGACCAGGTGATGGGCGCGCTGAAGGCGCAGAGCCCGGACGTCACGCTGCAGCGCGTCGAGTTCGTCGGTCCGCAGGTCGGCCGCGAGCTCGCGACCGACGGTCTGCTCGCGCTCGCGTGCGTCGTGATCGGCATCGTGATCTACCTGTCGTTCCGCTTCGAATGGAAGTACGCGGTGGCCGGCATCATCGCCAACCTGCACGACGTCGTGATCATTCTCGGCTTCTTCGCGTACTTCCAGTGGGAGTTCTCGCTGGCGGTGCTCGCGGCGATCCTCGCGGTGCTCGGCTACTCGGTCAACGAGTCGGTCGTCATCTTCGACCGGATCCGCGAGACGTTCCGCCGCGAACGCAAGATGAGCGTGCAGGAAGTGATCAACCACGCGATCACGACCACGATGTCGCGTACGATCATCACGCACACGTCGACGGAAATGATGGTGCTGTCGATGTTCTTCTTCGGCGGCCCGACGCTGCACTACTTCGCGCTCGCGCTGACGGTCGGCATCATGTTCGGCATCTACTCGTCGGTGTTCGTCGCGGGCTCGCTCGCGATGTGGCTCGGCATCAAGCGCGAAGACCTGATCAAGGAAAAGAAGACCGCGCACGATCCGGACGATCCGAACGCGGGCGCGCAGGTTTGAGCGCTGCGCGGTTTCGGCGGATATACGAAGGCCGGTCCTGTTGGACCGGCCTTTTTTCATGTGGGCGTCGCCGCCCTCTTCTCGCGACGCGACGGCACGGGCGGCGGGCTACGGTATCGTGCCGGCATGGCTCGTGCCGTCGCGTCGCGATGGGGACATGGCCCGCTATTTCAACGGTAAGTCAGACACCGCGTCGCGTAGTTGCGCGGCGCGTCTGTTGTTGAGTTCTGCAACACAGGCCAGACGCTGCATCTCAAGTGCATTGCCTATAGCACCTCCGCCCAATGAGGAGACGCCAATCACTCCGTTCGAGCATTCGCCGCGCAGTTCGCGCTCACTCTGAACCCAGGTATCCGGCGCGGCTATGGAGATGATTGGAAAAGTAATAGCCGCGACTAATAATACGATTTTTCGCATATTCGCCCTGTCCTGCATTGCATCGCCTTCAATGCGCAGTTGGCTTTGCCGCATAAGTGAAACCACCACCCGGCGCGCCCGATGCGAACCGGCTCGTGCCCGTCCCGTTCCCGCACGCGAAGGTCGCTCGGTCGACGAGCGCGGCGCTGCCGCCGCGTGAAATCGGCACGACCGTCGACTCGCAACTCCGGCAAGCGCTCGATGCGCTGGTAGGGCGCGCGATTGCGAAGGTTGATGCGAAACCATGGTCGATGCCGGCGAAGCCGGTCTGCGAATCGGAAGGTAATCCGTCTACATGATTCCGGCTTCCAACTCAATCTGGCCCGGTCATCGAGCACGACAATATTTGCCTTTCTGGTAACGGTGAATTACTCCATTCCGGTAAATCTCTTTTCCGAAACCCTTCCAAAGATTGGTAGCCGCTCACGTTCCAGTTGTAGCCGCTTGCTCGCTCAACTTCTACGACAGAGTAACGGCATCGACTACTGCGATTCTTCAAACGAAAGACTATTCGCTCCTGGTCGCCATCGAATTTCTTCTCCAGAATTTCGTAGGGGGACGACTTGCAGATGCTGTAGCTTGAATTCCACTCGATCGTCTTAGCGCGTACATAGAGTGCACCCGAACAGGCTCTGCCGGTTCCCTGGAAGTTGCCTGTAAAAGCGTTGTCGGCAGCGACTGTCGCACTCCAGACACCGCCAGGAGAGGTGGACGCCGCCAAGACCATGAGCACGCGCCAATTCATGCGCGCTACTTCAGTGGCAAGTCAGACACCGCGTCGCGTAGTTGCGCGGCGCGCCTGTTATTGAGTTCTGCAACACAGGCTAGCCTCCTCATCTCAAGCGCATTGCCAATGGCGCCCCCGCCCAATGCCGAGGCGAATGCGCATTGCGCTTCACGGTATTTCACGAAAGCTTTCTTCGACGCGGCCAGCCTTGTCGTGGCCAGACTGATGAACTTGGAGTCCTCATCCCACTTGGCAAACGCATTACGCACCTTTTCTTCGGCACGCCTCAGCTCGACCTCACTGTCCTCCTGCTTCCGCTGCAAACACTCTCTTACGCCAGTCACTCCATTCGAGCATTCGCCGCGCAGTTCGCGCTCGCTCTGAACCGAAGTATGCGAGGCAGCTATCGAAACGAGCGGAAAGGCAACAGCTGCAACTAAAAATACTATTCTGCGCATATCGCCCCCGTCCTTTTCTGCATCGCCTTCAATGCATAGTCGAGTTTTGCCGCGTAATTGAAATCGCCTCCTCCGTTATAGCGTTGTGCTATCAACGTTGTGGAGATCTGTCGCCAGCTTGTGATGACGCGTTGCACAGACGCTTTCTGATACTTCAACGTCTGCCCAGGTCGTAGAACGGCAGCGGTCGGATTGAACTTTCTCAGCGTATCTACTGTGCTTGCTTGCGCCTTTGCAATCTTGTCGAGGTTATCGCCTGGCTTAACGATGACCTCATAGATTTTGACATCGACGTTCGACACGCTGCGGTACTCATAATGAGCCGTTTTCATCAGCAAGTAACCGATCCCCGCACGAATGTTATGTGCCGGCATGCTTCGGACCGACCCCATCGTCAGTTGTCCCTTCCAGGCCGGTGGCAGAATCAAGTCGCCACCCTCGTTTCCCGACAGCAAGGATGACAGCCCTGGATCGCCAGGAACGCCGATGCGCATCGGCCTGATGTTCCATTCCGAGTTAGCCGGACCGGATTCGACCCATAACATTGCCTTGACAAGCTGCCAATCCAACGGCCTATACCCAGCTATCCCGGAAAGATGACGGTTGTACTCATCAACTGCCATCCGGATTTCGCAATCCCAGGAATCCCATTTGGCATCTCCGGCCGCCTTGTCAATGCCGTCCTGCCATTTCTCGAAACCTGTCTTCGCTGGTGCTTGAATCGCCATATCAGTCCTTTCCGGTCAATTGCCGGGTGGTGTGCGAGATATCCCGCAAGACTCTACAAAGCACGGGACAAAATCGCCATAAGACGTGACTGAATTTTGTAAGGCTCATTCCGAGCCAGGGGCAATCGCTGAAACATCACCAGCCGAAAAAGGCGGCGCATGGCGGCATGGTTGGCAGCACATAAAAACCACCGCCCGCCTCACCCAAGCCTCACCGGAACCCGAACCGCCGCCGCAGCACCACCAGCGCCACGAGGCTCAGCACGGCCGCGAACATCAGGTAGAAACTCGGCGCGGTCTTCATCCCGGTCGTCTTGATCAGCCACGCGATGATGAACGGCCCGAAGCCGCCGAAGATCGTCACCGCGACGTTGTACGCGAGCGACATCCCGGTCGTGCGCGTCTGCACCGGAAACACCTCGGACAACAGCCCCGGCAGCGCCGCGAAATAGCCGGTCATCAGGAACGCGAGCAGCACCTGCAGCGCGATCAGCGTGCCGAAACCCGGATGCGCGACCAGATACGCGAACGCCGGATAGATCAGCAGGAGAATGCCGACGGCCGGCGCGATCATCACGCGCACGCGGCCATAGCGATCCGACCAGTGGCCGACGAGCGGCGCGAACGCCATCTGGATCACGCCGACGACGAGAATCGCGGCAAAAGCGGCCGACGGCGCGAGGCCGAGCTGCTTCACGCCGTAGGTCGGCATGAACAGCACGAGATAGGTCGCGACGGTGCCGAGCACGACCACGCCCATCGCGGCGACGAGCCGCGCCTTGTGCGACGCGAACGTATCGCGCAGCGGGCTCGCGGTGCTTTCGGCCGCGAGGAATTCGGGCGTCTCGTCGACCTTCGCGCGGATGTAGTACGCGACCGGCCCGAGCAGCAGCCCGAAGAAGAACGGCACGCGCCAACCCCACGCAGCCATCTGGTCCGCGGTGAGCTGCGCGTTCAGCACGGTGCCGAAGCCGGCCGCGAGCAGCGTCGTGAGCCCCTGGCTCGCGACCTGCCAGCTCGCGAAGAAACCGCGCCGCCCGGGCACATGCTCGGCGAGGAACGCGGTCGCGCTGCCGAACTCGCCGCCCGCCGAGAAGCCCTGCATCAGCCGCGCGGCGACGAGGATCAGCGGCGCCGCGACGCCGATCGTCTGGTAAGTCGGCAACACCGCGATCACGAGCGTACCGGCCATCATCAGCAGGATCGACAGCGTGAGCGCGGCCTTGCGGCCCGCGCGATCGGCGTATGCGCCGAGCACGATCGCGCCGAGCGGCCGCATGAAGAACGACACGCCGAACGTGCCGAGCGTGAGCAGCAGCGACACGGTGTCGTTGCCGGCCGGGAAGAACAGCTTCGAGATCGTCACCGCGAAAAAGCCGTAGACGACGAGATCGAACCACTCGAGTGCGTTGCCGATCGACGCGGCGACCACCGCGCGCCAGACGCGCGGCGACGAAGCCATGGAGCTGGACTGCGTGACGGCATGCATCGGCGATCTCCTTGTCGTTGTACGTTCTGTTCGATGTTCGAGGCGGCCGACGTCGCGCCGTCGGCCTGCCCGGCGCCACATGGCCACATGCGACGTTCGGGCGATTATAGGCGCGCAAAAAAACCGCCGCGCCCCGGTAACGGGAGCGCGGCGGTTTGCCCGCGGGGGGCCGGCGCGATGGCCGGCCGCGTCGGGGAGTATTACTGCTGCTTGACCGCTTCGGCCGTGATCAGCAGCTTCGTCTTCATCTTGAAGCCGTACTGCTTGCCGTAGTCGAGGCCGAAATCGTCGCGGCTGAATTCGCCGACCGCGTCGACGCCGCACACTTCACGCTTGAGCATCGGGTGCGGCATGCACTTGAACGAATCGATCTTCAGCGTGAGCGGCTTCGTGACGCCATGCAGCGTCAGGTTGCCGACCACCGACACCGGCTTGTCGCCGTCGAACTTGATCGTGCCCTTGTAGTTCGCCTGCGGGAACTTCGCCACGTCGAAGAACTCGGCCGTCTGCAGGTGCTCGTCGAGCTTCGCGCTGCCCGTGTGGATCGACGCGATGTCGGTCGTCACGTCGACCGTGCCGGTCTTCGCCGCGCGATCGAGCGTCACGGTGCCGCTCGACTTGTCGAACTTGCCGCGCCAGACCGACAGGCCGCCGAAATGGTCGGCCTCGAAGCTCGGGTACGTGTGGCTCGGGTCGAACTGGTAGGTCGCGCTTTCGGCGAAGGCCGAGAACGACAGCGAAGCGGCCAGCGCGCCGGCGGCGATGATCAGATGCTTTTTCAAACTTTTTCTCCTGGAAACGGCGCCGCGCCCTCGCGCGGCATTCAGTTGAGGCGGCAACCTGCCGCTTACTTCGTGGCGACGAGATGGAACTTGATCTGTACTTCGTCCGCGACGATCGACGTGTCCTTCCACTCGCCGGTGCCGACGTTGAAGGCCGAACGCTTGATCGGCAGCACGCCGTCGAACGTCTGCGTCGCGCCGTTTTGCGCGACCGTGACAGGCACCGTGACAGTCTCGGCCTTGCCCTTGATCGTCAGCTTGCCGGTCACGTTGTACTTGTTGCCGCCGGCCGGCGCGATCGCCGACGACACGAAGGTCGCCTGCGGATAGGTCTTCGCGTCGAACCAGTCCTTGCCGGCGACCTGGTCGTTGTACATCTTGTCGCCGAGGTCGAAGCTCGCGACGTCGATCGTCATTTGCGCGCTGCCCTGCGCGGCTTTGGCCGGGTCGAACTTCACCTGCGCGGAAAACTTCTTGAACGCGCCTTCGGTCGGCACGTTCATCTGCTTCGACACGGCGGACACCTTGCTCTTCGCGAGATCGACGTCGGCATGCGCCGCGCCCGACGCGACAAGCGCCGCCGCGGCGAACGCGGTCAGCATGGAGCGGGAGAAAGACACTTTCATGGGATCCTTCATTTGGCAAAGGGAAGCATGCGCGACAGCAGGCCGTCGCGGTCCAACAACTGGTGCTTGAGCGCCGCGAGCACGTGCAGCGAAACGAGCGCAAGCAGAATGTAATTCAAAGTCACGTGCAGCGTCTTGAAGGTTTCCTTGAGCGCCGGATCGGGGTCGATCAGGCGCGGCAGCGGCACGATGCCGAGATAGACGACCGGGATGTTCGACGCCGAGCTGTACAGGTAGCCCGTCGCCGGGATCACGATCATCAGCACGTACAGCAGCATGTGCACGCCGTGCGACGCCGCGCGCTGCCACGCCGGCGTGTCGCCCGGCAGCGGCGGCGGCACGTGGGTCGCACGCCACAGCACGCGCAAGACGGCCAGCGCGAACACCGTCACGCCGATCCACTTGTGCCACGAGAAGTACTTCAGCTTGGTCGGCGTGAAGCCGGGGATGTCCGTCATCACCCAGCCGAGCGCGAAGCCGCAGACGATCAGCAGTGCGATCAGCCAGTGCAGCGCGATCGCGGTATGCGCGTAGCGTGCCGGCACGGCCGGCGGGGATTTCGATGCCATCGTGGGTTCCTCAGTTCAGCGAACGGCAGCGCCGGTAAATTCGTCCGACGCATGTCAAGGGCGCCATGCTACCGCAACCTTTTGACGCGCGCGGACTCTGAGGACAGGCGCGCCAGCCGGCTGACGGCTTCCCGTCATGTTACCGATCGGTCACGCAGCACACGATCCTTGACCCATCGAAAAAGCCCTTTTGGTAAGATTGGCGCGGGTTCCGGCCCCGTCGACGCGTCCCCGAGCCGCCGCAACACCGCCTTTTCCATGCAACGATACGACCTGATTGCCTGCCACGAATGCGACGCACTGTTGCATAAACCGCGTCTTCACGGTCGCGAGATCGCGCGCTGTCCGCGCTGCGACGCGCTGCTCTATCGCAACAGCACCACGCAGATCGAGCGCATCACCGCGCTCGCGGTCGCGGCACTCGTCACCTTCATCATCGCGCAGGCGTTCCCGATCCTGGAAATGGACCTGAACGGCACGCGCGTGCAGACGACGCTGATCGGCGCGATCGACACGCTGTGGCATCAGGACATGGCGGCCGTCGGCGTGATGGTGTTCTGCTCGACCGTGCTGTTCCCGCTCGTCGAGATGGCCGCGCTGCTTTACGTGCTGCTGCCGATCCGCCGCGGCGTCGTGCCGCCGGGCCTGAACCTCGTGCTGCGCACGATCCAGCTCGTGCGGCCGTGGGGGATGATCGAGGTGTTCATGCTCGGCATCGTAGTCACGATCGTGAAGATGGTGAGCCTCGCGCGCGTCGTGCCCGATGCGGCGCTGTTCGCGTTCGGCGCGCTCACGCTGATGACCGCCGTCGTGCTGATGTTCGACCCGCGTACGGTATGGGACATCGCCGACGACCTGCGCGCCGGCCGCGCGCCCGGGCGGCCCGACGCCGCCGCGCCGCTGCCGGACGCGCCCCGCCGATGACGAGCCCCACGCCGACCGCCGCCCGCGAGGGTTATGCCAGCTGCCACGCATGCGGGCTCGTGCAGACGATCGACCAGCCGCACGCACATTGCGCGCGCTGCGGCAGCGCGCTTCACGTGCGCACGCCGAACAGCATCATGCGCACGTGGGCGCTGCTGCTCGCGGCCGCGATCCTGTACATTCCGGCGAACCTGCTGCCGATCATGCGCACGTCGTCGATCGTCGGGTCGCAGCAGGACACGATCATGAGCGGCGTCATCTATTTCTGGACGTCCGGCGACTGGCCGCTCGCCGTCGTCGTGTTCGTCGCCAGCATTCTGGTGCCGATGCTCAAGCTCGGCGTGCTGACGATCCTCGTGACGAGTGCGCAGCGCCGCGCCGCCTGGCGGCCGCTGCAGCGCACGCGCCTGTACCGGATCGTCGAGCGCATCGGCCGCTGGTCGATGCTCGACATCTTCGTCGTGACGCTGACCGTCGCGCTCGTCCATTTCCGTTCGCTCGCCGTCATCACGGCCGGCCCCGGCGCGCTCGCGTTCGGCTCGGTCGTGATCCTGACGATGCTCGCGTCGATGCAGTTCGATCCCCGCCTGATCTGGGATCCAGTCGAAACCTCAGGGAATCACCATGAATAATCCACAAGGCCCGCAGCACGACGCGCCCCGGCCGCCCGATCCGGCGATCTCGACAAAAAGCGGCTGGCTGCCGTCGCTCGTCTGGCTCGTGCCGCTGATCGCCGCGCTGATCGGCATCGGCCTCGTGATCAAGTCCGTGCGCGAGCGCGGCCCGGAAATCACGATCAGCTTCCACAGCGCCGAAGGGCTCGAGCCGGGCAAGACCCAGGTCAAGTACAAGGACGTCGAGATCGGCATGGTCAAGACGATCAAGCTGTCGAAGGACCTGTCGCGCGTGCTGGTCCAGGTGCAGCTCAAGAAGGAAGCCGAGGACTTCGCGGTCAAGGGCTCGCGCTTCTGGATCGTGCGGCCGCGCGTCGGCGCGACCGGCGTGTCGGGGCTCGGCACGCTGCTGTCCGGCGCATACATCGGCGTCGACGCCGGCCACGGCCAGGACACGCTGACCGACTTCACGGGCCTCGAGACGCCGCCCGCCGTCACGGGCGACCAGAAAGGCACGCAGTACGTGCTGCGCGGCGATTCGCTCGGCTCGGTCGACATCGGCTCGCCGGTCTACTACCGCCGCGTGCAGGTCGGCCAGGTGGTCGGCTTCTCGCTCGACAAGGACGGCACGGGCGTCACGTTCAACGTGTTCGTCAATGCGCCGTACGACCAGTACATCGGGATGAACACGCGGTGGTGGCAGGCGAGCGGCGTCGACTTGCGGCTCGATTCGAGCGGCCTGAAGCTGAACACGCAGTCGCTCGCGACGGTGATCCTCGGCGGCATCGCGTTCCAGACGCCGCCGAACCAGGGCACCGGCACGACCGCGCCGAACAACACGACGTTCCGTCTCGGCTCCGACGAAGGCGACGCAATGCGCGACCCGGACGGCCAGCCGCTGCAGGTCGTGATGAACTTCAACCAGTCGCTGCGCGGGCTCGCCGTCGGCGCGCCGGTCGACTTCCGCGGCATCGTGCTCGGCGAGGTGACGAACATCGGCATCGACTTCGATCCGAAGACGAAGAACTTCCTGATGCCGGTGACGATGAACGTGTATCCGGAACGCCTCGGCCGCCGCTTCCGCGAGACGATCGAGAGCAAGGGCGAACCGGCGCGCCGCGAGATCGTCGAGCGGCTCGTCCAGCACGGGCTGCGCGGCCAGCTGCGCACCGGCAACCTGCTGACGAGCCAGCTGTACGTCGCGCTCGACTTCTTCCCGAAGGCGCCGGCCGCGAAGATCGACACGGCCCACCAGCCGCTCGAGCTGCCGACCGTGCCGAATACGCTCGACGAGTTGCAACTGCAGGTCGCCGACATCGCGAAGAAGCTCGACAAGGTGCCGTTCGACCAGATCGGCGCGAACCTGAACAGCGCGCTCGCGAACGCCGACAAGCTGTTCAAGCAGCTCGACACGCAGGTCGCGCCGCAAGCGCGCGACACGCTGTCGGCCGCGAAGCAGACCTTCTCGACCGCCGAGGCGACGCTGCAGCAGGATTCGCCGCTGCAGTCCGACGTGCGCGGCGCGCTGAAGGAGCTCACGCGCACGCTGCAATCGCTGAACGCGCTCGCCGATTATCTCGAGCGTCACCCCGAATCGCTGCTCAAGGGCAAGCCAGGAGATCAACCATGACGACGACACGCGTGAACGGTTTCGCGAGCGGCGCGGCGGCAGTCTTCGCCGCACTCGCGCTCGCCGCGTGCAGCTCGCCGCCCGCGCGGTTCTACACGCTCAGCCCGGCCGACGCCGCGGCGCCGCTGCGCACCGCGCCGGCCAACCCGGCGTTCCTGATCGAGGTGCCGTCGGTCGGCGTGCCCGAGCAGGTCGCGAAGAACCAGCTGGTCGTGCAGAAGAACGCCGCGCAGGTCGACGTGCTCGAGCAGGAACGCTGGGCGTCGCCGCCCGCCGACGAGATCCGCCGCGCGCTGTCGGACGATCTCGCCGCGCAGCTCGGCACGATCGACGTCGCGAATTCCGCCTATCCGGCCGGCGTGCCCGTGTACCGGATCAGCGTGAACGTGCAGCGCTTCGAGTCGTGGCCGGGCAAGCGCGCCGCGCTCGACGCCGTGTGGAGCGTGCGCTCGCTCGCCACGCAGGCCGTGATGACCTGCCGCACGAGCGTCGCGGAGCCGGTCGCCGGCGGCTACGACGCGCTCGTCGCCGGCCACCGGCGCGCGCTCGACGTGATTGCGACGCAGGCCGCGGCCGGCGTGCGCGCGATGGCCGCCCGCGGCGCCGCGGCGGCCGCGCCGGCTGCCGGCGGCAAGACGGCCGCCGCGCCGGTCGTGCCGTGCCCGGCCAACCCGACGCCCGGCGGCGACGCCGGCGCGACGGGCAATTCGGGCGCATAAGCGAACGCAGGCGGCACGGGCGCGAACGTTCGACACGGCGCGGCGTTCGCGTGCGCGGTGTCGAACGGCGCGGCGCGTCCGGTCGAACGCGCCGGACGCCGGCAGCACGCCGCCGCAGCCCGCCTCGCGCCTGCGTCCCATCGGCCGAAACGGCCGTTGACATTCTTTGTCAAAGCCCCCGGAACCCGCGCCATGCAACGCGGTCGGCTTGCGTTTTCCGGCCCGATTGACGATCCTACGCACTTTCGGGCTCGCGTCGCTCGTCGCGCGCATCGGCCAGCGGCGCCGGGCCGCGTTTGGCCCAACCGTCGTACCGCCCGGCGCCCGCACGCGAACCGCGTGCACCGCGGCGGGGCAGCCGCATCACGGGCCGCCGCGCCGCATCCGGCGCCGGCGCGTCTCACCCGTTCTCCCGGCGCCGCGCCGTTTTCCCGGCCGGCATCCCGAACCCGCCCGTCCCGGGCTTTCGCTATTCCGTTTATGTTTCGTTCCCTGACGACCCTGATCAAGAAGTGGCGCGCGTCGCGCAATGCCGGTCACCAGCTCGATGCGCTGCTCGCGCACGCCGACGCCGACGCGTCGTACGCCGAGCGCAGCGAATGGCTGATCGAGCTCGCGCACTGGCTGCGCCGCAACGGCACGGTGCAGGACGCGCCGGCCGCGCGCGACGCCGACACGCGCGCGTATCCGGCCCATGCGCGGCTGCGCTACCTGTTCCATGTGCTCGATCGCAACCCCGCGTGGAAAGCGCACGCCGCGCGCATCCTGCGAGGCATCCTGCGCGAGTGCGACGGTATCTCGCTGCTGTGCGACGCAGGCATGCCCGTGCATTCGGGCTTCTTCGGCGCGCTGTTCGAGCGGATCGACTCGTCGCTGATCCCGCCCGCGCCGAACCGCCGCGAGCTGTCGGCACTGTTCACGCTGATGTTCCCGGCGCCCGAGGACGCGAAATGGATCGACGCGCTGCCCGACGACCTGCTCGCGCGCCTCGCCGAGCTGCTGTCGTTCGACGTCACCGACGAAGAGCGCCACGAGCCCGGCTCGTTCTCGCGCGACTTGCTGGCCGCGCTGCACAACCTGACCTGCCAGATCAGCTCGACCGGCCTGTCGCAGACGGTGCGCAGCCGGCTGTCCGACGACGATGCGCGCAAGCCGCTCGAATCGCAGCCGTTCTACCGCCTCACGCGCGCGATGCTCGCGGTCGAGACCGCGCATGCGGCCGTCGAGGACGGCGGCGACCCGAGCAAGCTGCTGCACGAGGTGAACTACCTGCGCGTGCTCCTCGACGAATGCCGGATCGCCGTCGACGACGTGTTCGCGCACCTGTACCGCAACGGCGTGTCGGTCGACATCGTGTTCCAGGTCGAGCGGATGCGCATGCGCATCCTGCGCGCGGAAACGCTGCTCAACGCGTGGATGGCGCGCGACGACCTGCACGGAATGGCGCACCTGACGGCGGAGCTCGTCGACGCGAACCAGAACAGCCAGAGCGTCGCGCACCTCGTGCGCAGCAACTTCTCGCTGTTCGCGCGCAAGCTCGTCGAGACCAACGCGGACACCGGCGAACACTACATCTCGCGCGGCCGCGCCGAGTACCTGAAGATGCTGCGGATGGCCGCGGGCGGCGGCCTCGTCACCGTCGCGACGGTGTGCGTGAAGTTCGCGATCACGGGCGCGCACCTGCAGTCGATGCTCGAAGGGCTGCTCGCCGGCATCAACTACGCGGCCAGCTTCATGCTGATGCACTTCCTGCACTTCACGCTCGCGACCAAGCAGCCCGCGATGACCGCGCCGACGCTCGCGCGCGAGCTCGACGACACCGGCCACGACGAAGGCGTGAAGGCGTTCGTCGCGTCGGTGATCGCGCTGATCCGCACGCAGGCGGCCGCGATTTCCGGCAACGTGCTCGTCGTGCTGCCCGTGTGCCTGCTCGTGCAGCTGTTCGCGGCCAACGTGCTGCACACGAACGTGATTTCGCCGGAGAAGGCGCACGCGACGCTGCATTCGTTCTCGCTGCTGGGCCCGACGCCGTTCTACGCGGCGCTGACGGGCGTGCTGCTGTGGGCGTCGAGCCTGCTCGCGGGCTGGGCCGACAACTGGTTCGTGCTGCACCGGGTCGGCGACGCGCTCACGTACAACCGCCGGCTGCGCCTCACGCTCGGCGCGGCCGGCGCCGCGAAGCTCGCGCACTTCTGCCGGTCGAACGTCGCCGGCGTGGTCGCGAACGTCGGTCTCGGCCTGATGCTCGGCCTCGTTCCGGCGATCGTCACCGTGTTCATGTTCCCGTTCGAGGTGCGGCACGTGACGCTGTCGGCCGGCTCGATCGGGGTCGCGCTCGGCGTACTGGGCAAGGGTGCGCTCGGCACGCCCGAGCTGTGGTGGGCCGCCGCCGGCGTGCTCAGCATGGCGATCCTCAACGTGCTCGTGAGCTTCGCGCTCGCGTTCACGATGGCCGTGCGCTCGCGCAGCCTGCGCCCGACCAAGGTGCGCGCGCTCGTCGCGGCGATCGTCCGCACGGTGCTGTCGAATCCGCTGGCGCTGTTCTGGCCGGCCGGCAACCCGAGCACGCGCGTCGGCCAGCCGGGCGCGCACTGACCGGCGGCGAGGCGGCGGCGCCCGGCCGCGCCCCCGCCTCGCCGCCCCTCCCGGCGCGCGCGAACGGCGGTTGCGCCGGGGCCGCCGCGCCGAAACGCCGGCCCCGGTCGCCCGCGCCGCGTACAATAGTGGACTTTTGCACGTCCTCACCCGCCTTATGTCCTCGCCCACCCTGTTCGAATTCTTCGCCCCCTGCCCGCGCGGCCTCGAAGCGGCGCTTGCCGCCGAGCTGGCCGAAATCGCCGGCCGCCACCTGAACGGCGCGCCGTTCACCGCGGGCGCGCAGGTGCCGGGCGGCGTCCATTTCAGCGGCGGCTGGGCCGCCGGCATGGCCGCCAACCTCCATTCGCGGATCGCGAGCCGGATCCTGCTGAAGATCGCGCAC
This sequence comes from Burkholderia semiarida, assembly GCF_029268935.1. Lineage (NCBI taxonomy): Bacteria > Pseudomonadati > Pseudomonadota > Betaproteobacteria > Burkholderiales > Burkholderiaceae > Burkholderia > Burkholderia semiarida. Next base: position 1,793,684 of record NZ_JAHLCL010000007.1, read on the forward strand.
GGCCCGTACCGCAACGAACAGGACGTCTACGCGCTCGCGCTCGAGCAGCCGTGGGAACGCTGGTTCGCGTCGACGCAGACGCTGCGCATCGACATCACCGCGATCAAGTCGCCGCTGAAAAGCCTCGAATTCACGACACTGCGCGTGAAGGACGCGATCTGCGACCGGATGCGCGAGAAAACCGGCTCGCGCCCGAGCATCGACACCGGTGCGCCGGACGTGCGCGTGTTCGCGTTCCTCACCGCGGGCGAATGCACGCTGTACCTCGACACGTCGGGCGAGCCGCTCTTCAAGCGCGGCTGGCGCCTCGACAAGGGCGCGGCGCCGCTGCGCGAGAACCTCGCGGCCGGCATCCTGCGGCTGACGGGCTGGAAGCCCGGCACCGCGCTGTACGACCCGATGTGCGGCAGCGGCACGTTCCTCGCGGAAGCCGCGCAGATCGCGCTCGGCGTGGCGCCGGGCGTCGAGCGCCGGTTCGGCTTCGAAAAGCTCAAGCAGTACGACATCACCGCGTGGCAGGGGCTGAAGGTGCCGGCGCTCGACGCGAAGCGCGCGGCGCGGGCCCAGCGCGGCGAAGCGCTCGGCGTGTACGGCAGCGACATCTCCGGCGACATGCTCGAGAAGGCACGCGCGAACCTCGAGCGCGCGGGCGTGCCGTCGGTGTGGCTCAAGCAGGTCGACGCGCGCGGGATGACGCCGCCGTGCGACGGGCCGGGCATCCTTCTCGCGAACCCGCCGTACGGCGAGCGGATCGAAGTGCGCGGCCGCAGCGCGCGCGGCGAGGTGCGCGAGACCGGCCGCAACCGCGGCAACGACGACGCGTTCCGCCGCACGCACACCGACGCGCCGGACAGCGAGTTCTTCAACGCGCTCGGCGATGCGCTGAAGCAGCGCTTCACGGGCTGGCAGGCGTTCCTGCTGACGTCCGACCGTTCGCTGCCGGGCCAGTTGCGGCTGCGCGAATCGGCCAAGACGCCGCTGTTCAACGGCGCGCTCGAATGCCGGCTGTTCCGCTTCGACCTGATCGCAGGCAGCGTGAAGGCGCGCCCGGCCGCGCAGGAAGGCGACGCCTGACCCTGACGCGCCGAACTCGCGCGAACGTCGCGGCGGCCGCTGCCGCCTGCTGACACTCCGATGACGCCCGGCATCCGCCGGGCGTTTTGTTTTGCGCGGCACCGATGCAAGCGGGGCCGCGCCCGCTCCGCCCGCCCGGCCCCGTACGCGCCGCCGCCCGGGCGCACGCCGCCGATGCGGTCGACGGGGCCCTTTTGTCAGCACCGCCATCACTACTGACAGCACGCTGTCAGGAGCCCCCGCTCACACTGCAATCCCGGCGCAATGCAAGGCTGGTTTCCGTCCAGAACAACCCGAACAACAAGGAGCTCGTCATGACGTCCGCAACTGCAACCGCAACTCTGGAACGCGCGATCGCGTGGTTCGACATTCCGTCCCTCGATTTCGACCGTGCGATCCGCTTCTACGAAACCGTGCTGCAAACCACGTTGCAGCGCGAGGTCATCGGCGGCGTGCCGATGGCGATGTTCGATCACGAAGCGTCGAGCACGGGCGGCAGCATCGTGTTCGATCCGCAGCAGATCAAGCCGAGCGCGAACGGCGTGCTCGTCTACCTGAACGCCGGCGAATCGGTCGTCGCCGCGCTCGAACGCGCGAAGCGCGCGGGCGGCGTCGTGCAGGGCTCGGTCGTCGAGCTGCCGAACAACTACGGCTACGTCGGCTACCTGATCGACACGGAAGGCAACCGCGTCGGCCTGCACGCGCCGAAATGCCACTGAGCGCAGCGGTCAGCGGACCGGCGCGGCGCTATCATCGCGAAGTCCCCGTAGCCAGAGGAATCGAGGTGCCGTCATGACCCGCCGTGCCGACCGTCTGTTCCAGATCGCCGAGCTGTTGCGCGGGCGTCGTCTCACGACCGCGCAGCAACTGGCCGACTGGCTGTCGGTGTCGCCGCGCACGGTCTATCGCGACGTGCGCGACCTGCAACTGTCAGGGGTGCCGATCGAAGGCGAAGCCGGCATCGGTTACCGGCTGAACCGCAACGCGAGCCTGCCGCCGCTCACGTTCACGGCCGAGGAGCTGGCGGCGCTCGCCACCGGCGCGCGGATGCTCGAAACCTGGGGCGGTGCGCGCTTCGCGAGCGGCGCGCGCTCGGCGCTCGCGAAAATCGCGTCGGCGATGCCGGCCGACAAGCGCACGGCGCTCGACCGGCTGCCCGTGTTCGCGCCGTCGTTCCACATCGACGAGACGTTTTGCGCGAAGGTCGACGCGATCCACCAGGCGATCGACACGCGCCACATCGTCAGCTTCGCCTATCGCGACCGGCTCGGCGCGCATTCGCAGCGCCGCGTATGGCCGCTCGGGCTCGTCTACTGGGGCGGGCGCTGGACGATCGGCGCGTGGTGCGAGCTGCGCGGCGATTTCCGCACCTTCGACATCGCGCGGATGGGCGACATCACCGTGCACGAGCAGTTTCCGGACATGGAAGGCCGTCGGATCGCCGACTACATGCGGATCGCGGAAGCGCCGATGAAGTGACGCATCGGGCCGCCGCGGGATGGAAAACGGCGCCGGGAAAATCGGCGCCGTCACTTTCGAATCTCTCTCGTTTTCATTCGAATTTCCGTACCGACCGCTTCTTGGAACGTAGCGGTCGGACGGAACCGTTCGTCGCACAATCAACGAAACCGGCGAGATTTTCCATACACGTCCCATTTTCTGAATCGTCAGCACTGCGCACAATCGAGCTTGCTTGTCGATTTTTTCACGGCACGATCCGCCCATGATCCTGAGGATTTGAGGAATCGGCTCGCGCCTCTCAGTCAATTCCGATTGGATTAACAACATGTCGAGACCGCCATTCTCCAGTGGATGGCACGCCTTCATGAGAGTCAAAGTTTCAGTCGATGAAGTCGGGACACGGATTCCGGAAACCGCATCGATATGGGTATTGCGCTGAAAGACCCGCGGCTCGCGCTCGCGATGGCTCTCGCAATCGGCTCCGTCACGGCGGCACCCCAAGCCACGGTCGCGGCCCCTGATGCTCGCCATGCTGTCGAACGGCATTCGCAAAAAACGTTGCTGAAGAACTGGGCACTCAGCGTTTGCCTGGCCGGGATCGCGCACGATACCCGCGATCGTGACGAAGCCAATGCCACCGCAAGCGCCTATCTGGAATTCGGCGATCAGCCAATCGAGGCCTACGACGCGCTCCGCGCGCTCACGCAACGGTATGTCGAACGACAATACAGCGGATCGATTCCAGCGTCGTTTAATACGATGAAGTGCATCGACCTCTTCCACAGTCGGGAACTCGACGCGTTTTCCGATCGGCTGACAAAAGCGCGCTAGCGCGGCGGGGGCCAATACGTGCGCCCCCTGCATTGCACATGTCATGGCATGCGCGCGACCGCATTCGCTCCGTCATGAACGCAGCCGGCGCGCCGCCTTGTCGTCACTCGACGGCCTTCACCATGTCCTCGATGACCTTCTTCGCATCGCCGAACACCATCATCGTCTTGTCCATGTAGAACAGGTCGTTGTCGAGGCCCGCATAGCCGGCCGCCATCGAGCGCTTGTTGACGATCACCGTGCGCGCCTTGTACGCCTCGATGATCGGCATCCCCGCGATCGGCGATTTCGGATCGTTCTTCGCGGCCGGGTTCACGACGTCGTTCGCGCCGAGCACGAGCACCACGTCCACCTGGCCGAATTCGCCGTTGATGTCCTCCATCTCGTGCACGATCTCGTACGGCACTTCCGCTTCCGCGAGCAGCACGTTCATGTGCCCCGGCATCCGCCCGGCGACCGGGTGGATCGCATACTTCACGTCGATGCCCTTCTCGACCAGCTTGTCGGTCAGCTCCTTCAGCGCGTGCTGCGCACGGGCGACGGCGAGCCCGTAACCCGGCACGATCACGACCGATTCCGCGTTGCCGAGCATGAACGCCGCGTCGTCGGCCGAACCCGACTTCACCGGCCGCTGCTCCTGCGCGCCACCCGCGCCGCCGGCCGCCGCTTCCCCGCCGAACCCGCCGAGGATCACGTTGAAGAACGAGCGGTTCATCGCATGGCACATGATGTACGACAGGATCGCGCCCGACGAGCCGACCAGCGAACCGGCGATGATCAGCATCGCGTTGTTCAGCGAGAAGCCGATGCCGGCCGCGGCCCAGCCCGAGTACGAGTTCAGCATCGACACGACCACCGGCATGTCCGCGCCGCCGATCGGGATGATGATCAGCACGCCGAGCACGAACGCGATCGCCGTCATGATGATGAACGGCAGCCACGCCTGCGTGATGAAGAACAGGATGCCGAAGCCGAGCATCGCGATCGCGAGCATCAGGTTGATCAGGTGCTGGCCCGCGTACACGACCGGCGCGCCCTGGAACAGCCGGAACTTGTACTTGCCCGACAGCTTGCCGAACGCGATCACCGAACCGGAGAACGTGATCGCGCCGACGAACGTGCCGATGAACAGCTCGACGCGGTTGCCGTACGGGATGAAGCTCGACGACACCGCGTCCTGCGGCACGAGCCCGAACGCTTCCGGCTCCGACACCACCGCATACGCGATGCACACGGCCGCGAGACCGATCAGCGAGTGCATCGCCGCGACGAGTTCCGGCATCTTCGTCATCTCGACGCGCGCGGCGACGAATGCCCCGACGCCGCCGCCGACGATCAGCGCGCCGAGCACGAGCGCGAGGCCGAGCGGCAGGTTCGCGCCGAGCCACGCGGCCTGCTTGACGATCAGCGCGATCGTCGTGAGGATCGCGATGGCCATCCCGACCATCCCGAACAGGTTGCCGCGCCGCGCGCTCTTCGGGTTCGACAGGCCCTTCAGCGCCTGGATGAAGCACACCGACGCGACGAGGTACAGCAGCGTAACGACGTTCATGCTCATCGCGCGCCCTCCTTGCCGCCCTCGACACGCTTGGGCTCCTTCTTGCGGAACATCTCGAGCATGCGCCTCGTCACGAGGAAGCCGCCGAACACGTTGACGGCCGCGAGCGCGACCGCGAGCGTGCCGAAGAACTTGCCGGTCGCGCCGACGGTGAGCGCCGCCGCGAGCATCGCGCCGACGATCACGATCGCCGAGATCGCGTTGGTCACGGCCATCAGCGGCGTATGCAGCGCCGGCGTGACGTTCCAGACGACGTGGTAGCCGACGTACACCGCCAGCACGAAGATGATCACGTTGATCACCGTGTGATTGATGACTTCCATGGTCTCCTCCGTTATTTGCGCGTGACTTCACCGTCGCGGCACAGCAGCGTCGCGGCGACGATGTCGTCGGTCAGGTCGATGTTCAGCGTGCCTTCCTTCGTGACGATCAGCTTCATGAAATCGAGCAGGTTGCGCGCGTACAGCGCCGACGCGTCCGACGCGACCATCGACGCGAGGTTCGTGTAGCCGGCGATCGTCACGCCGTTGTGCACGATCACCTGGTCGGCGACGGTCAGCGGGCAGTTGCCGCCCTTGCGGCCGTCGAATTCCGGGCCGCGGCCGGCCGCGAGATCGACGAGCACCGCGCCGGGCTTCATCGACTGCACGGTCTCCACCGAGATCAACGTCGGCGCCGGGCGCCCCGGAATCAGCGCGGTGGTGATCACGATGTCGGCCTGCTTCGCGCGCTCGTGCACGAGCGCGGCCTGGCGGCCGAGCCACGACGGCGGCATCGGGCGCGCATAGCCGCCGACACCCTGCGCGGCTTCGCGCTCTTCGTCGGTTTCGAACGGGACGTCGAGGAATTTCGCGCCGAGCGACTCGATCTGCTCCTTCACGGCCGGCCGCACGTCGGACGCCTCGATCACGGCGCCGAGCCGCTTCGCGGTCGCGATCGCCTGCAGGCCCGCGACGCCCGCGCCGAGAATCAGCACGCGCGCCGCCTTCACGGTACCCGCGGCGGTCATCAGCATCGGCATGAAGCGCGGATACAGCGACGCGGCCACCAGCACGGCCTTGTAGCCGGCGATGTTCGCCTGCGACGACAGCACGTCGAGACTCTGCGCGCGCGTCGTGCGCGGCGCGGCCTCGAGCGCGAAACCGGTCACGCCGGCCGCGGCGAGCTTCGCCGCCTGCTCGCCATTGAACGGCTCGAGCATGCCGACCAGCACGGTGCCACGCTTGAGCGACGGCAGTTCGGCGTCGGTGGGCGCCTGGACCTTCAGCACGAGGTCGGCGTCGAAAGCGGCCGACTGGTCGGTCAATTCGGCGCCGGCGGCCGCATAGGCTTCGTCGGGATAGCTGGCCGCGGTGCCGGCCCCTTTCGCGATACTGACCCGATGGCCGGCCGCCGCGTATTTCTTCACGGTTTCCGGCGTCGCGGCCACACGCGCCTCGTTGGCCCGCGTTTCAGCAGGCACTCCAATATGCATCGTCAGTTCCTCCAGTCATTGTCAGTATTTCTTTTCTTGCGATCTTTTTACTGCGCAACGAGCCGGACAGGCTGACTTACCGGCTCACGAGCAACGGCGTTCACGCTGCACTTTAACCGAAAGCGATGGCCCCGCCAGCACTTTCCGCACGATCGTGCTCGAATGCGACGTCGGTTTGATCCGCGCCGCCATGTCCCGCCGGGGCCGACGAATCCGAAAGGGTCGGATTCGTCTAACGGAACGGCCGGCAGCCTTCGGGCGCAACCGGTAAAATGCCGAACCATGAAACCCGAAATCTGGACCCCGCATGTGACGGTCGCCGCGCTCGTCGAGCGCGCCGGCCGCTTTCTCGTGATCGAGGAAGAAACCTCGACGGGCCTGCGCATCAACCAGCCGGCCGGTCACCTCGAAGCCGGCGAAACGCTGGCCGACGCGGTGATCCGCGAAACGCTGGAGGAAACCGCGCACCCGTTCACGCCCGACGCACTCGTCGGCGTCTATCTCGCGCACTACGACCGCCCCGGCAGCGCCGGCGCGACCTACCTGCGCTTCACGTTCTGCGGCACGGCCGGCGAACCGGTCGCGGGCCACGTGCTCGACGACGGCATCGTCCGCACGCTGTGGATGACGGCCGACGAGCTGCGCGCCTGCAGCGAGCGCCATCGTTCGCCCGCGGTGATGCGCTGCGTCGACGACTATCTCGCCGGGCGGCGCATTCCGCTCGATTTCGTACACACGCACTCGGTCGCCCCGCGCCCCGAGGCATTCGAACGTCAGGCGGTCGGCAAATGAGCAAGCGCCGTGTAGTGGTGGGCATGTCGGGCGGCGTCGATTCGTCGGTGACCGCGTGGCTGCTGAAGGAACAGGGCTACGACGTGGTCGGCCTGTTCATGAAGAACTGGGAAGACGACGACGACGGCGAGTACTGCTCGACGCGCCAGGACTGGATCGACGTCGTGTCGGTGGCCGACCTGATCGGCATCGACGTCGAAGCCGTCAACTTCGCGGCGGAATACAAGGATCGCGTGTTCGCCGAATTCCTGCGCGAATACTCGGCCGGCCGCACGCCGAACCCCGACGTGCTGTGCAACGCCGAGATCAAGTTCAAGGCGTTCCTCGACCACGCGATGTCGCTCGACGCGGAAATGATCGCGACCGGCCACTATGCGCGCGTGCGCGAACGCGACGGGCGTTTCGAACTGCTGAAGGCGTTCGATCACACGAAGGACCAGTCGTACTTCCTGCACCGGCTGAACCAGGCGCAGCTGTCGAAGACGATGTTCCCGCTCGGCGAGATCCCGAAGACGAAGGTGCGCGAGATCGCCGCGCAGATCGGGTTGCCGAATGCGAAGAAGAAGGATTCGACCGGCATCTGCTTCATCGGCGAGCGGCCGTTCCGCGATTTCCTGAACCGTTATCTTCCGACGAAGCCCGGCCCGATGAAGACGCCCGACGGCAAGGTGGTCGGCGAGCACATCGGCCTCGCGTTCTACACGTTCGGCCAGCGCAAGGGCATCGGGCTCGGCGGCAGCAAGAGCGGCAGCGGCGAGCCGTGGTTCGTCGCCGCGAAGGACATCGCGTCGAACACGCTGTACGTCGTGCAGGGCCACGATCATCCGTGGCTGCTGTCGCGCGAACTCGTCGCCGGCAACGTGAGCTGGGTCGCCGGCGAGCCGCCGGCGGACGGCTTCGCGTGCGGCGCGAAGACGCGCTACCGGCAGGCCGATGCGGCGTGCGTATTCGGTCGAGCCGCGACAGGTCGGGCCGCGCTAGGCCGGGCCGCGATCGACGCCGCGGCAGCCGGCCCGGCAGGCGAGGCGCGCTTCTCGCTCGCGTTCGACGATGCGCAGTGGGCCGTCACGCCCGGCCAGTCGGCCGTGCTGTACGACGGCGAGATCTGTCTGGGCGGCGGCATCATCGAATCCGCGGCGACCGGCCAGCCCGGTCAGGCTGCGGCGGCGGCCCACGCGCCGGCGCTCGCCGAAGCACGCTGACACCCATTCGGTTTAGACTTGCGGCACGCCGCGCCCGGCGGAACACGATTCCGTCGTGGCCGGCGCGCCGCCTTCGCAGCGTACGCATGGCGGTATCTCAAGATTCTTACGGAGTCCCCCATGCTTTCCAGACGCTACCTCGCGATGTGGTGCGCCGTCCTGCTGCTCGTCGCCGCGGCCGCACTCGCGTCGGTCCACCTCCTTTCCTGGCTGTGGATCGTCATCCCCATCGCCCTCGTCGCACTCGGCCTGTACGACCTGAACCAGGATCGCCACGCGATCCTGCGGAACTACCCGCTGTGGGGCCACTTCCGCTTCCTGTTCGAATTCATCCGGCCTGAAATCCGCCAGTACTTCGTCGAGGACGACACCGACGAAAAACCGTTCTCGCGCGCGCAGCGCAGCCTCGTCTACCAGCGCGCGAAGAACGTCGCCGACAACCGCCCGTACGGCACCGAACTGAACGTGAAGGCCGTCGCGCACGAATGGATCAGCCATTCGCTCGCGCCGACGAAGCTGCCGAACCACGATTTCCGTATCCGCGTCGGCGCGAATCGCGCGCAGCCGTACGACATTTCGATCTTCAACATCTCGGCGATGAGCTTCGGCTCGCTGTCCGCGAACGCGATCCGCTCGCTGAACCTCGGCGCGAAGAAAGGCGGGTTCGCGCACGACACCGGCGAAGGCTCGCTGTCGAAGTACCACCGCGAGAACGGCGGCGACATCATCTGGGAAATCGCGTCCGGCTACTTCGGCTGCCGCAACGACGACGGCACCTTCAACCCGGACAAGTTCGCGAAGCAGGCCGCCGATCCGCAGGTCAAGATGATCGAGGTGAAGCTGTCGCAAGGCGCGAAGCCCGGCCACGGCGGCGTGCTGCCGGCCGCGAAGATCACGCCGGAAATCGCGGAGACGCGCGGCGTGCCGATGGGCAAGGACTGCATCTCGCCCGCGACGCACTCGGAATTCTCGACGCCGCGCGGGCTGCTCGAATTCGTCGAACGGCTGCGCACGCTGTCCGGCGGCAAGCCGACCGGCTTCAAGCTGTGCATCGGCCATCCGTGGGAATTCTTCGGGATCGCGAAAGCGATGCTCGAGACGGGCATCGTGCCCGACTTCATCGTCGTCGACGGCGCGGAAGGCGGCACGGGCGCGGCGCCGCTCGAATTCACCGACCACGTGGGCGTGCCGCTGCAGGAAGGACTGCTGCTCGTGCACAACACGCTCGTCGGGATCGGCGTGCGCGACCGCGTGAAGATCGGCGCGAGCGGCAAGATCATCACCGCGTTCGACATCGCGCGCACGCTCGCGATCGGCGCGGACTGGGTGAACTCGGCGCGCGGCTTCATGTTCGCGGTCGGCTGCATCCAGGCGCAGCACTGCCATACCGACCGCTGCCCGACCGGCGTCGCGACGCAGGACCCGGTGCGCCAGCGGGCGCTCGTCGTGCCCGACAAGGCCGAGCGCGTGTACAACTTCCACCGCAATACGCTGCATGCGCTGCAGGAACTCGTGCAGGCGGCCGGCCTCGCGCATCCGTCCGAGCTGCGCGCGCACCACATCGTGCAGCGGGTCGCGCCGCACGAAGTGCGGCTGATGTCGCAACTGCTGAAATACCTGAAACCCGGTGCGCTGCTCGACGGCCAGACCTGCGGCTTCTCGCTGTACGACAAGTGGTGGCCGATCGCGCGCAGCGATTCGTTCACGCTCGGCGAAGCCGTGTACGCGTCGATCGAGTAAAGCGCACGGCCACCCCGTTGCGACGGTGGCCGGCCCGCGCCGCAAAAGCAAAAGCGCCCCGCGGGGCGCTCTTGCTTTTCTTTCGTCTGGCGAATGCGTGAAGGCCGGGCCGCGGCTCAGTTCTGCGGCAGCGTATCGGCGAATGACGGTCGCTGTTGCAGCTTCACGAAGTGCTTGTCGAGGTTCGGGTGGCGATCGCGCCAGTTGAGCTCGGGCATCCGGAAGTCGAGATAGCCGAGCGCGCAGCCGAGTGCGATGTCGGCGAGCGTGTAATGATTGCCGACGCACCACGTCTTGCCGCCGAGACCCTGCGACATCGCGACGAGCGCGTCGTCGATCTTGCGTTGTTGGCGCGCGATCCAGCTCGCGCTGCGCTGCGCTTCGTCGCGCATCGTGTGTTCGAGACGGATCGCGACGGCCGCGTCGAGCACGCCGTCGCCCAGTGCCTCCCAGCAGCGCACTTCGACGCGCTCGCGGCCCGACGGCGGAATCAGCTTGCCGACCGGCGACAGCGTATCGACGTATTCGCAGATCACGCGGGAATCGAACACCGCGGCGCCATCCTCCATCACGAGGCACGGGACCTTGCCGAGCGGATTCGACGCGTGAATGTTCGTATCCGGCGCCCACACGTTCTCGAGCTCCAGCTTGTAGTCGATCTTCTTTTCGGCAAGCACGATCCGCGCCTTTCGGACGTACGGGCTGCTGAGCGAACCGATTAATTTCATCATCTGCCTTTTTAAGGGAACCGCCGCGAGTATACGTTGTCGCCGATCATAACCGGCCCGCGCGGCCGGGTAGAAAATCGGCCGTCCGGCCTGTGGATGGTTTGCAACAGCCGCCACGCGCGGCCCGGCCGGCGCGGCTTCCGGCCCCACACTCACGCACCGCGGCGCGCGGCGCTACAATCGCACGAATGAACGCGCCCCTCGATACCGCCATCGCCGTCGACGTCTACCGCCAGCGCCGTGAACGCGTGCTTGCCGCACTGCGTGCCGCGGGCGGCGGCGTCGCCATCGTCCCCACCGCGCCGGAAATGCTGCGCAACCGCGACACGGCCTACCCGTACCGGTTCGACAGCTACTTCCATTACCTGACGGGTTTCACCGAGCCGGATGCCGTGCTCGTGCTGAACGCGGCCGCGCCGCACGGCGCGCCGGAATCGATCCTGTTCTGTCGCGCCAGGAACGTCGACCGCGAAATCTGGGAAGGCTTTCACTACGGGCCCGACGCCGCGCGCGACGCGTTCGGCTTCGATGCCGCATTCGCGGTCGACGTGATCGACACCGAGATGCCGCGCCTGCTCGCCGATGCAGGCACCGTGCACTACCGGTTCGGCGCATCGGCCGAGTTCGAGCGCCGGCTCGCCGGCTGGATCGACGCGGTGCGCGCGCAGGCACGCACGGGCGTCGCCGCGCCGGACGCGCTGCTCGACCTCACGCCGCTGCTCGACGACATGCGGCTCGTGAAGGACGAACACGAACTCGCGATCATGATGCGCGCCGCGCACATCTCCGCGCTCGCGCACCGCCGCGCGATGCAGGCGTGCCGCCCCGGCATCCGCGAATACGAACTCGAGGCCGAGCTGCTGTACCTGTTCCGCAAGCACGGCGCGCAGGCGCCCGCGTACGGGTCGATCGTCGCGGCCGGCGCGAATGCGTGCGTGCTGCACTACCCGGCCGGCAACGCGGCCGCGCGGGACGGTGACCTGATCCTGATCGACGCCGCCTGCGAACTCGACGGCTATGCATCGGACATCACGCGCACGTTCCCGGCCAACGGCCGCTTCTCGCCCGCGCAGCGCACGCTGTACGACATCGTGCTCGCCGCGCAGCAGGCCGCGATCGACGCGACGCGCGCGGGCGTGCCGTTCGAGGCGCCGCACGATGCGGCCGTACGCGTGCTCGCGCAGGGGCTGCTCGATACCGGCATCATCCCGAAAACGCGCTTCTCGAACGTCGACGACGTGATCGCCGAGCGCGCATACACGCGCTTCTACATGCACCGCACCGGCCACTGGCTCGGGATGGACGTGCACGACTGCGGCGACTATCGCGAGCGGCTCGCCGCGCGCGACGCGAACGGCGCGCTGCCGTGGCGCACGCTGAAGCCGGGCATGACGCTCACCGTCGAGCCCGGCCTGTACGTGCGCGCGGCCGACGACGTGCCGCCCGAGTACTGGAACATCGGCATCCGCATCGAGGACGACGCGATCGTGCGCGAGCACGGCTGCGAGCTGATCACGCGCGGCGTGCCGGTCGCGGCCGACGAGATCGAGGCGCTGATGCGCGCGGACGCATGACCGGCCGCCGACCGTTACCTCCGTTTCACGAATCAAGATGACGACCGCTTCCTCGCCGGCCACGCCGGATTACGACCTCGCCATCGTCGGCGCGGGCCCCGTCGGACTCGCGCTCGCCGGCTGGCTCGCACGCCGCAGCGCGACCCAGCATGCGTCGATCGCGCTGATCGACGCGCGCGAACCTGCCGCGAGCGCGAACGACCCGCGCGCGATCGCCGTATCGTACGGCAGCCGCGTGCTGCTCGACACGCTCGCGTGGCCGGCCGACGCCACGCCGATCGAACATATCCACGTGTCGCAACGCGGCCATTTCGGCCGCACGCTGATCGACCGCGACGAACACGCGCTCGCCGCGCTCGGCTACGTCGTGCGTTACGGCTCGATCGTGCAGGCGCTCGCGGGCGCCGTGCGCGGCACGCGCGTCGACTGGCTCACGTCGACCACCGCACGCACGCCGCAGCAGGACGCCGACGGCGTCACGCTGACGCTCGACGGCCCTCAGGGCGAACGCACGCTGCGCGCGCGCATCGTCATCAATGCCGAAGGCGGGCTGTTTCATGAACGGCACGCCGATACGGGCAAGCATCGCCGCGATTACGGGCAGACCGCGATCGTGGGGACGGTCACGGTATCGGCACCGCGCCCGAACGTCGCGTGGGAGCGCTTCACGCACGAAGGCCCGCTCGCGCTGCTGCCGCTCGGCGGGCCGCGTCAGGCCGAGTATTCGCTCGTATGGTGCTGCACGCCCGACGAGGCCGCACGCCGCGCGGCGCTGCCCGACGACGCGTTCCTGCGCGAGCTCGGCGCCGCATTCGGCGAGCGGATGGGCCGGTTCGTCGCGATCGCGGGGCGGGCGTCGTTCCCGCTCGGGCTGAGCGCGGCGCAAACGCTCGTGAGCGGCCGCATCGCGATCGTCGGCAACGCCGCGCAAACGCTGCATCCGGTCGCGGGCCAGGGGCTCAACCTCGGGCTGCGCGATGCGCATACGCTCGTCGACGCACTCTCCGCGCAAGGCTTCGAAGCGACCGCGCTCGCGACCTTCAACGCGCGCCGCGCGCTCGACCGGCGCCTCACGATCGGCGCGACCGACACGCTGGCGCGCCTGTTTACGATCGACTCGGGCCCGCTTCCGCTGCTGCGCGGCGCGGCGCTCACCGCGCTCGAATTCGTGCCGCCGCTCAAGAAGGCGATCGCTCGCCAGATGATGTTCGGCCAGCGCAACTGACGCGCGGCGCACCGTACGGCCCCTCCGGGCACACCAGGCAAACCGGGTCAAATCGGCGGGGCATGGGAATACGGTAAAATGCCCGTTTTCCGCCTTCCCTTCCCCTGCCCGCGCGTGTCGCGGGCGGCGCCATTGCGATGCCCGTTATCGGCCCTCACGTATTGCGTAACAACCTGTTCGTCGCCCCGATGGCCGGGGTGACGGATCGTCCGTTCCGCCAGCTGTGCAAGCGGCTGGGGGCCGGTTACGCGGTGTCCGAGATGGTCGCGTCCAACGCGCAGCTGTGGAAGAGCGCGAAGACGATGCGGCGCGCGAACCACGAAGGCGAGGTCGAGCCGATCGCGGTTCAGATCGCCGGCGCCGATCCGGCGATGATGGCCGAAGCGGCCCGCTACAACGTCGACAACGGCGCGCAGATCATCGACATCAACATGGGCTGCCCGGCGAAGAAGGTCTGCAACGTCGCAGCCGGCTCCGCGCTGCTGCAGAACGAGCCGCTCGTGCAGCGGATCGTCGAGGCCGTCGTCGCGGCGGTCGGCACCGGGCCCGATGCGGTGCCCGTCACGCTGAAGATCCGCACCGGCTGGGACCGCGAGCACAAGAACGCGATCACGGTCGCGCGCCTGGCCGAAGCGGCCGGCATCTCGATGCTCACCGTGCATGGCCGCACGCGCGCCGACCTGTACCGCGGCGACGCCGAGTACGACACCATCGCGGCCGTGAAGGCGGCCGTGCGGATTCCGGTCGTCGCGAACGGCGACATCACGTCGCCCGCCAAGGCGAAGGCCGTGCTCGACGCAACCGGCGCCGACGCGCTGATGATCGGTCGCGCCGCGCAAGGCCGGCCGTGGCTGTTCCGCGAAATCGATCATTTCCTGCAAACCGGCGAGCTGCTGCCCCCGCCGCGGATCGACGAGATCCAGCACGTGATGAACGAACACCTGGAAGACCACTACGCTTTCTATGGCGAATTCACCGGCGTCCGTACTGCGCGCAAGCACATCGGCTGGTACACTCGCGGCCTTTCCGGTGCCAACGGGTTCCGGCACCGAATGAACACGCTCGATTCCACCCGCGAGCAGCTCGCCGCCGTCAATGCATTCTTCGAGGCGCAAAAAGCGCTGTCGGACCACCTCGTCTACGTCGATGACGAAGCGGAAAACGGCCGGGGCGAGCCGGACGACCATAACCAGTTAGCAGCATGAGCAAGCACAACATCGAACAATGTGTCCGCGAGAGCCTGGACGTGTATTTCCGGGATCTAGACGGCTCCAATCCGCACGACGTCTATGAAATGGTGATGTCCTGCGTCGAAAAGCCGATGCTCGAGGTCGTGCTCGTACAGGCCGGCGGCAACCAGTCGCTCGCCGCCGAGTACCTCGGCATCAATCGCAATACGCTGCGCAAGAAGCTGCAGCAGCACGGCCTGCTGTAGGCGGCCGTCCCGTCCCCGTTTCCCTGGCTATTGGTGGTTCCATCATGATCAAGCAAGCGCTCATTTCCGTTTCCGACAAGACCGGCATCGTCGACTTCGCGAAGTCGCTGTCCGACCTCGGCGTCAAGCTGCTGTCGACGGGCGGCACCGCGAAACTCCTCGCCGACGCCGGCCTGCCCGTGACCGAAGTGGCCGATTACACGGGCTTCCCGGAAATGCTCGATGGGCGCGTGAAGACGCTGCACCCGAAGGTGCACGGCGGCATCCTCGCCCGCCGCGACCTGCCCGAGCACATGCAGGCGCTGGAGCAGCACGGCATCCCGACGATCGACCTGCTCGTCGTGAACCTGTATCCGTTCGTCGCGACGATCGCGAAGGACGACTGCACGCTCGCCGACGCGATCGAGAACATCGACATCGGCGGCCCGACGATGCTGCGCTCGGCCGCGAAGAACCACCGCGACGTGACGGTCGTGGTCGACCCGGCCGACTACGCGGTCGTGCTCGATGAAATGAAGGCGAACGGCAACACCGTCGGCTACCCGACCAACTTCCGTCTCGCGACGAAGGTGTTCGCGCACACCGCGCAATACGACGGCGCGATCACGAACTACCTGACCAGCCTGACCGACGAGCTGAAGCACGCATCGCGCAGCACGTACCCGGCCACGCTGAACCTGGCGTTCGACAAGGTGCAGGACCTGCGCTACGGCGAGAACCCGCACCAGAGCGCGGCGTTCTACCGCGACCTCGCGGCGCCGGCCGGCGCGCTGGCGAACTACCGCCAGCTGCAGGGCAAGGAACTGTCGTACAACAACATCGCGGATTCGGACGCGGCGTGGGAATGCGTGAAGACGTTCGACGCGCCGGCCTGCGTGATCATCAAGCATGCGAATCCGTGCGGCGTCGCGGTTGGCAACGACTCGGCCGACGCGTATGCGAAGGCATTCCAGACCGACCCGACCTCCGCATTCGGCGGCATCATCGCGTTCAACCGCGAAGTCGACGAAGCGGCCGCGCAAGCGGTCGCGAAGCAGTTCGTCGAAGTGCTGATCGCGCCGTCGTTCTCCGACGCCGCGAAGCAGGTGTTCGCCGCGAAGCAGAACGTGCGCCTGCTCGAAATCGCACTGGGCGACGGCCACAACGCATTCGACCTGAAGCGCGTGGGCGGCGGCCTGCTCGTGCAGTCGCTCGATTCGAAGAACGTGCAGCCGCACGAGCTGCGCGTCGTCACGAAGCGCCACCCGACGCCGAAGGAAATGGACGACCTGCTGTTCGCATGGCGCGTCGCGAAGTACGTGAAGTCGAACGCGATCGTGTTCTGCGGCAACGGCATGACGCTCGGCGTCGGCGCCGGCCAGATGAGCCGCGTCGATTCCGCCCGTATCGCGAGCATCAAGGCGCAGAACGCGGGGCTGACGCTCGCCGGCTCGGCCGTCGCGTCGGATGCGTTCTTCCCGTTCCGCGACGGCCTCGACGTGGTCGTGGCGGCCGGCGCGACCTGCGTGATCCAGCCGGGCGGCTCGATGCGCGACGACGAAGTGATCGCGGCAGCCGACGAGCACAACATCGCGATGATCCTGACGGGCGTGCGCCACTTCCGTCACTGATCGCCGCATGCGGCCCCCGCGCGGCCGCTGCACCGGAACCCGGCGGCATCACCTCCGCCGGGTTTTTTATTGCGCGGCGCCTTCGCGCGCGACCGCGCGACCGGCTTGCCGCCCCATTCGTTGTAGTATCGCTGCATCACGCCACTCTCCTCACTCATGCGAATTCTCGGCATCGACCCCGGTCTGCGCGTCACCGGCTTCGGCGTCATCGACGTCAGCGGCCATCGGCTCGCCTATGTCACGAGCGGCGTGATCCGCACGCCGACGGCCGACCTGGCCACCCGGCTCGGCACGATCTTCCAGGGCATCTCGACGATCGTGCGCGAACACGCGCCCGACCAGGCCGCGATCGAAAAGGTGTTCGTCAACGTGAACCCGCAGTCGACGCTGCTGCTCGGCCAGGCACGTGGCGCCGCGATCTGCGGGCTCGTCGCGGGCGGGCTGCCGGTCGCCGAATACACGGCGCTGCAGCTCAAGCAGGCCGTGGTCGGCTACGGCCGCGCGACCAAGACGCAGATGCAGGACATGGTCACGCGGCTGCTCAACCTGTCCGGCCAGCCGGGCTCGGACGCCGCCGACGCGCTCGGCATGGCGATCTGCCACGCGCACGGCGGCAACACGCTCAGCACGCTGGGCGGGCTCGCGCCGGCGCTCGCGCAGAAAGGGCTGCGCGTGCGGCGCGGCAGGCTGATCGGCTGACGCTGCCGCGCACCGCGGCCGCGCGCGTCGGCTCGACTGCGCGGGCTGCGTTGGCCGCCTCGGTCGTTTCACCCACGCCCGACATGCCCGCGACACGCGCCGCTTCGGCCTGACGGCCGCGCCCATCGGCATCGCGCCGCGCGTGCGCTACACTCGCGCTTTCTTCCTCGCATCCCGTCCTCCATGATCGGTCGCATCGCCGGCATCCTGCTCGAAAAGAACCCGCCTCATCTGCTCGTCGACTGCAACGGCGTCGGCTATGAAATCGACGTGCCGATGAGCACCTTCTACAACCTGCCGCAAACGGGCGAACGCATCGTGCTGCTCACGCAGCAGATCGTCCGCGAAGACGCGCACCTGCTGTACGGCTTCCTGACGCCGCAGGAACGCACGACCTTCCGCGAGTTGCTGAAGATCACCGGCATCGGCGCGCGCATGGCGCTCGCCGTGCTGTCCGGCATGAGCGTGCAGGAGCTCGCCCAGGCCGTGACGATGCAGGACGCCGCACGCCTCACGCGCCTGCCCGGCATCGGCAAGAAGACGGCCGAGCGCCTGCTGCTCGAGCTGAAGGGCAAGCTCGGCGCCGACCTCGGCGCGCTCGCCGGCGCGGCTTCGCCGTCCGACCACGCGACCGACATCCTCAACGCGCTGCTGGCGCTCGGCTACTCCGAGAAGGAGGGCCTTGCCGCGATCAAGAACGTGCCGGCCGGCACCGGCGTGTCCGAAGGCATCAAGCTCGCGCTGAAGGCGTTGTCGAAGGCGTAACACGCGGTCGATCCGGCCGTCGAAGCCAGTGTCGCGCCGCCGCGCGGCGCGCGCCAGTCGGCCGTTCGGCCAGGTGGCCCGGGCTCCGTCGCGCGGTACAATGGCCGCATGATTGAAACCGACAAACTCGCCACCGAGCAGCGGATCATCGCCGCCACGCCCGCCTCGTCGCACGAGGAGGTGTTCGAACGGGCGCTGCGGCCGCGCCAGCTCGACGACTACGTCGGCCAGGAAAAGGTCCGCGGCCAGCTCGAGATCTTCATCGAAGCCGCGAAGCGCCGCTCCGAGCCGCTCGACCACGTGCTGCTGTTCGGGCCGCCGGGTCTCGGCAAGACGACGCTCGCCCACATCATCGCGCGCGAGATGGGCGTGAACCTGCGCCAGACGTCGGGGCCCGTGCTCGAGCGCGCGGGCGATCTCGCCGCGTTGCTGACGAACCTCGAGGCGAACGACGTGCTGTTCATCGACGAAATCCACCGGCTGTCGCCGGTCGTCGAGGAAATCCTGTATCCGGCGCTCGAGGATTACCAGATCGACATCATGATCGGCGAAGGCCCGGCCGCGCGCAGCGTGAAGCTCGACCTGCAGCCGTTCACGCTGGTCGGCGCGACCACTCGCGCGGGGATGCTGACCAACCCGCTGCGCGATCGTTTCGGGATCGTCGCGCGCCTCGAGTTCTACGACGCCGATCAACTGTCGCGCATCGTGCGGCGCTCGGCGTCGCTGCTCAATGCGCAGATCGATCCGAACGGCGCGCTGGAAATCGCGAAGCGCTCGCGCGGCACGCCGCGGATCGCGAACCGGCTCCTGCGCCGCGTGCGCGACTTCGCGGAAGTGAAGGCCGACGGCCAGATCACCGCGGCCGTCGCCGATGCCGCACTTGCGATGCTCGACGTCGATCCGGTCGGCTTCGACCTGATGGACCGCAAGCTGCTCGAAGCGATCCTGTACAAGTTCGACGGCGGCCCGGTCGGCATCGACAATCTCGCGGCGGCAATCGGCGAGGAGCGCGACACGATCGAGGACGTGCTCGAACCGTACCTGATCCAGCAGGGCTTCCTGCAGCGCACGCCGCGCGGGCGCGTCGCGACGCTGCTCACGTATCGCCACTTCGGGCTGTCGGTGCCCGAGGCCCGCCGCACCGAACGCGACGAGTGGGATACTCCGGACGGGAAGTAGTCCGTCGCCCGAGTCGCACCCGCCATGACGACGCCGCCCAGCCACCACCCCACCGCACCCGCGCCGGGCCCGCGCTGGGCCGAGCCGATCCGCAAGCGGCTCGTGGCCGGCATCACGCACCTGACGGTGGGTGGCGGCGGCCCGTCGATCGATCTCTCTTCACCGCCCGGCGACCCCGGGCTGTTCGGCCCCGACGCCGTCTGCTGGCGCGTGCATGCCGATTTCACGTCGATGATGACAGGCGGCATCGCCGCGCTGCTGCTGCAGGCGCTCCACCCGCTCGCGCTCGCGGGCGTCTGGGATCATTCGTCGTTCCGCACCGATATCCTCGGCCGTCTGCGGCGCACCGCCACGTTCATCACGGGGACGACGTTCGGCAGCCGCGCGGACGCGCTCGCGCTGATCGAGCGCGTGAAGGCGATCCACGCGCACATCTCGGGCAACGCGCCGGACGGCCGGCCGTACCGCGCCGACGATCCCGCGCTGCTGACCTGGGTGCATGTCGCGGAAGTGTCGAGCTTCCTCGCCGCGCATCTGCGTTACGTGAATCCGGAGCTGCCGGGCGAACTGCAGGACCGCTATTACGCGGAGACGGCGCTGATCGCCGAGCTGCTGGGCGCCCAAGCGGTGCCGCGTTCGCGCGCCGAGGTGGCGGCCTATCTCGCGCGCATGCTGCCCGAACTCGAAGCCGGGCCGCGCACGTTCGACGTGATGTCCATCCTGCTGAATGTGCCGGTCGCGAAGCCGGCGCTGCGGCCTGCCGCGTCGCTGGTGATGCATGCCGGAATCGACCTGCTGCCGCCGTGGGCGCAGCGCATGCTCGGCGTGTCGGCGTTCGCGCCGGTGCGGCGCGCGCTGGTCCGGCCCGGCATACGCGCGGTCGCGCCCGTGCTGCGCTGGGCGCTCGTCAACGGCGCGTCGAAGCGTGCGCGCCGCCGCGCGACGGCCGCCCCGTCCGACGGCGCCCCGCCTGGCTGACGATCCGTTTCTTCGGATCATTTCAATTTACCGTCAAATACCTGTGGCAAGCTGACACGCTCGCACCCGCGCACGGTCGCACGTCGGGCTCGTCACGCACGCCCGTGGCCCGCGCGGAGTTCCGCCTACCCGCTACGACACCCGATGCCCGTGATGCCACGCCTGCCGATCCGTTTCGCCCTTGCCGCCAGCCTGTCCGGCGTCCTCGCCCTCGCCGCGTGCGGAGGCGACGATGTCGCCGCCGTCGCACGCACGGACGCGCAACTGCCGTCCGGCAGCACGACGACGTCGGCTCCCACGCCGCCCGCAACCGCCACGCCGCAACCGGGCAAATGGAAAGCCGCCCGCGCCGGCGATCTGCTCGACGTGACGCTAGGCGATCTCCATCCGACGCAGGGTGCGATCGGCTACGACCAGATCTACTACAAGCTCGGCCGCTACGAACTGCAGCCCGACAAGAAGTTCGACGACTTCTGCGCGGACGAGGGCCTCGGCGGCATCGCATCGGGCGGTTACACGACCCGATCGTCGCTGCGCGATCCGGCCAGCTACACGTGCGCGACGACCGACGCGACCGCCCGCGACCGCTCGGTGCTGAACCCCGTCGTGATCGGCCCGAACGGCGATACGCTGTACCTGACCGACGGCCACCACGGCCTGTCGACTTACTACGAGACGCCCGACGGCGGCCCGGCGCTGCACGTGCACGTCGTCGTCAAGGACAACCTCGGCGACTACTCGGGCGACGCGTTCTGGCAGCAGATGCAAAGCCGCGGCTATCTGCGCCTGAAGGACGGCGAAGGCAAGCCGATCGCGACCGCGCAACTGCCGAGCGGCCTCGGCCTGACGCGCGGGATGACGAACGACCGCTACCGGTCGCTCGTCTATTTCACGCGCGACATCGGCTATAGCAAACCCGCGCAAGCAACCGACTACCTCGAGTTGTACTGGGCCGACTGGCTGCGTACGCAGCCGGGCACGTTCGCGCTGGCGAGCTACGACCTGACGCGCGGCGGCACGACCGATCCCGATCCGGCGAAGGCCGACACGGGCTACCTGAATGCGGTCTGGAATGCGTCTGCGCGGATGGTCGCGGCCACGGACCCGGTGATCGACGGCAAGACGGGCGCCGAGCTCGGGCGCGCCGATGCGATCAACGGCGGGAAGAAATACAGCAAGGGGGAATTCGACAAGCTGCGCCAGCCGATCACGGCCGACAAGCCCGGCAAGATCGCGTACGCGCTCGACTACAAGACGCGTCACGGGCTGCCGCAGTAAGGGTCACGCCGGAAGAAAGCACGACCCCGGGAGCCGGCCAGGCCGGACGCGATTGGCGTGCTCAGAGCACCTTGCGGTACCCGTCGTCATCGTCGCTCGCGGCTTCGAGATGCGACACGTCGGCCCACCGCACGACCTGCGCGCGACCATCGACGTAATCGACGACGTTGATGCTGGTGTTGAGCAGTTGATAGTTGCGCGGCGCCGACAGCTCGATCCCGTTCGCGAAGCGATACACGCAATCGAGCACGCCACCGTGCGCGACGCACGCGATCCGGCCGCCCGGATGCGCGGCGACGATCGGTTCGAGCGCATGCAGCACGCGGTGATAGAACTCACGCTGCGACTCGCCGCCCTCCGGCGCGAAACCTGGATCGCGCGTCTGCCACACCGCATACGCGTCCGGAAACAGCGCCTCGATCTCGGTACTGTCGTGCCCCTGGAACGCGCCGTACGAGCGTTCGCGCAACCCTTCGCGCAGCAGCAGCGGCAGCCCGAGCGCATCGGCGAACGGTTGGGCGGTCTGTTGCGCGCGCATCAGGTCGCTCGAATACACCGCATCGATCCGGGCGCCGTCGCGCGCCTCCCGTCCGAGCCGCGCCGCCAGCCGCTGCGCCTGCGCGAGGCCCGTGTCGGCCAGCGGGATGTCGATATGCCCCTGGATGCGTTTGATGCGGTTCCAGGCCGTCTCGCCATGGCGGATGAAAAGAATCTGCGTGGTGGCCATCGCGGCGCGCCTCCGGGAAAGAATCAGGGCCGCACTTGCAGCCAGAACGTCACGGGGCCGTCGTTGACGAGCGACACCTGCATGTCGGCGCCGAACTCGCCCGTCTCAACGACGGGATGGCGCGCCCGCGCGGCCGCGACGAAATAGTCGAACAGCCGCGCGCCTTCGTCGGGCGGCGCGGCCGGCGTGAAGCTCGGACGCAGCCCGCTGTTGGTATCGGCCGCCAGCGTGAACTGCGACACGAGCAGCAGCCCGCCCGCGCGGCCTTCGCCGTCGATGTTCGACACCGGCAGGTTCATCTTGCCGGCTGCGTCGCTGAACACGCGGTAGCCGAGCAGCTTCGCGAGCAGCTTGTCGGCCGCGGCCTCGGTATCGCCGCGCTCCGCGCAGACCAGCGCGAGCAGGCCCGCGCCGATCTCGCCCGTCGTGCGGCCGCCGACGCGGACGTCGGCGCGCGTCACGCGCTGGATCAGCGCGATCATGCGGTCAGCGTGACGCGTGCGAAGCGGCGCTTGCCAACCTGCACGACGAACTCGCCGGCCTCGACCTTCAGGCCCTTGTCCGACACGGTCGCGCCGTCGATCTTCACGCCGCCCTGCTCGATGTTGCGCAGCGCTTCGCTCGTCGACGGCACGAGGCCGGCCTGCTTCAGCAACTGGCCGATCGCCAGCGGCGCGCCGGCCAGCGTGACCGACGGAATGTCGTCCGGCACGCCGCCCTTCGCGCGGTGGTTGAAGTCTTCCAGCGCACGCTCGGCGTCGGCTTGCGAGTGGAACCGCGCGACGATTTCCTGCGCGAGCAGCACCTTGAAATCGCGCGGGTTGCGGCCGCCTTCGGCCTCGCGCTTGAAGCCGGCGATCTCGTCGAGGCTGCGGAACGACAGCAGCTCGAAGTAACGCCACATCAGCGTGTCCGAGATGCTCATCAGCTTGCCGAACATGTCGGTCGGCTTCTCGCTGATGCCGACGTAGTTGCCCTTCGACTTCGACATCTTCTCGACGCCGTCGAGGCCTTCGAGCAGCGGCATCGTCAAAATGCACTGCTGTTCCTGGCCGTACTGCTTCTGCAGTTCGCGGCCGACCAGCAGGTTGAACTTCTGGTCGGTGCCGCCGAGCTCGAGATCGGCGTTCAGCGCGACCGAATCGTAGCCCTGCATCAGCGGGTACAGGAATTCGTGGATCGAGATCGGCACGCCGCCCTGGAAGCGCTTCGTGAAATCCTCGCGTTCGAGGATCCGCGCGACCGTGTAGCGCGACGCGAGCTTGATCATCCCGTCCGCGCCGAGCGGCATCGACCATTCGCTGTTGTAGCGGATCTCGGTCTTGTCGCGATCGAGCACGAGCGCGGCCTGCTCGAAGTAGGTCTTCGCGTTCGATTCGATCTGCTCGCGCGTGAGCGGCGGGCGCGTCGCGTTGCGGCCCGACGGATCGCCGATCAGCGACGTGAAATCGCCGATCAGGAAGATCACCGTGTGACCGAGGTCCTGCAGCTGCCGCATCTTGTTCAGCACGACCGTATGGCCGATGTGGATGTCCGGTGCGGTCGGGTCGAGGCCGAGCTTGATGCGCAGCGGCGTGCCGGTGGCGGCGCTGCGCGCGAGCTTCTGCGCGAACTCTTCCTCGATCAGCAGCTCGTCGACGCCGCGCTTCGTGACGGCGAGCGCATGCCGGACTTCGTCGGTGATCGGGAAAACGGGCTTGGAACTGGGTTCGGTGCTCATCGGTGCCAGGAAGAATGTCGCAAAAACAGGGATTTTCCCATAACTTGCGCGCGCATCGCTTAACGACGCGTCGCGTTGCGCGGATAATCGGGCGCAAGGCGCGCGGCACCGGCCCGCGCCGCACGATTCAGGAGAATCCAACGTGCCGCAACGACAGCCGCAGCATGCCGATCCGGCAGACGGCATCTACTTCGGGCTGATGTCGGGAACCAGCATGGACGGCGTCGACGGTGTCGCCGTGCGTTTCGAGGCCGGCCGCGCGCCGGTCGTGCTCGCCGAAGCGTTCGTCGGCTTCGCGCAATCGCTGCGCGACGCACTGTTCGCGCTGCAGCAGCCGGGCGACAACGAGATCGACCGCGAATCGCTCGCGGCGAATGCGCTCGTCGCGCGCTATGCGGTGTGCTGCCATGAATTGCAGCGCACGGCCGGGCTGTCGCGCGACGAGATCCGCGCGATCGGCGTGCACGGCCAGACGGTGCGCCACCGCCCCGAGCGCGGCTACACGCGCCAGCTCAACAATCCGGCGCTGCTGGCCGAGCTGACCCAGGTCGACGTGATCGCCGATTTCCGCAGCCGCGATGTGGCGGCCGGCGGCCACGGCGCGCCGCTCGCGCCGGCCTTCCACGCGACGGTGTTCGGCGCGCCGGGCGAAACGCGGGTCGTGTGCAATCTCGGCGGGATCAGCAACATCACGATCCTGCCCGGCGCGGGCGGCGACGTGCGCGGCTTCGACTGCGGCCCCGCGAATGCGCTGATCGACGCATGGGCGACCCGCCATCTGGGCAAGCCGTACGACGACGGCGGAAAGTTCGCCGCACGCGGCGCCATCCACGCGGCGCTGCTCGATGCGCTGCTCGACGAACCGTATTTCACCGCGCCGCCGCCGAAGAGCACCGGGCGCGACCTGTTCAATCCCGCGTGGCTCGATGCGAAGCTCGCCGCGTTCCCGCAGGTGGCGCCGGAGGACGTACAGGCCACGCTCACCGCGCTCACCGCCGTCTCGGTGGCGCGCGAAATCGCGCAGCACGCACCGGGCTGCAAGGCCGTTTTCGTCTGCGGCGGCGGCGCACGCAATCCGGTGCTGCTCGACGCGCTTCGGCACGCGCTAGGCGAGGCCGGCGTGCCGGCCACCGTCGATACGACGGCCGCGCTCGGCGTGCCGCCGCAGCAGGTCGAAGCGCTCGCGTTCGCGTGGCTTGCGTACCGCTTCACCGCGCGCCAGCCCGGCAATCTCGCGACGGTCACCGGCGCGGCCGCCAACCGCGTGCTCGGCGCGCTCTATCCGCGCTGATGCGGTACCCGGCCTGTCGCGGGCGCTGCAGGACGAGCACGCATTAAAAAACGGGGCATGAAGCCCCGTTTTTCATTCCGGCGAACCGGCGCGGATCTGTCGTGCGCTCAGACCGAGAACGACGAACCGCACCCGCAGGTGGTGGTCGCGTTCGGGTTCTTGATCACGAACTGGGCACCGTTGAGGTCGTCCTTGTAGTCGATCTCGGCGCCGACCAGGTACTGGTAGCTCATCGAGTCGATCAGGAGCTGGACGCCGTTCTTGTCCATCACGGTGTCGTCCTCGTTGACTTCCTCGTCGAACGTGAAGCCATACTGGAAGCCCGAGCAGCCGCCACCCTGCACGAACACGCGCAGCTTCAGGTCGGGATTGCCCTCTTCGTCGATCAATTGCTTGACCTTGTCGGCCGCGGCGTCGGTGAAGACGAACGGCAGCGGCATATCGGTCGTCGTTGCTGCGGATTCGGTAACAGCGTTCATTCGAACTCTCCAAAAAGCTTTAGCCGCTATTGTAGGGCCGATCAGAAGATCGTGCTGATGTCCATGAAATCAATAGGTTCTTGTCGATTTCGTCAAGCGTGCCCACGCGCGCGGCCGCCACGGCGGCCCGGGCGCGGGTAAACCAGCGGGCATAAAAAAACCGCCAGCGTGAAAGCTGGCGGTTTTTCCGGCGGACGCCGCCCGGAAGCGGCGAGGCCATGAAGCGGAATTAACGCTTCGAGAACTGCTTCGCGCGGCGTGCCTTGCGCAGACCGACCTTCTTACGCTCGACTTCACGTGCATCGCGCGTGACGAAGCCTGCGTTCGACAGCGACGGCTTCAGCGTCGCATCGTAGTCGATCAGTGCACGGGTGATGCCGTGGCGCACTGCGCCTGCCTGACCCGTTTCGCCGCCGCCGTTGACGTTGACCTTGATGTCGAACGTCTGGCCGTGGTTCGTGAGTTCCAGCGGCTGGCGCACGATCATCAGCGACGTTTCGCGCGAGAAGTAGTCAGCGATGGGCTTGCCGTTGACGATGATGTCGCCCTTGCCAGCCTTGATGAAGACACGTGCGACTGCGCTCTTGCGGCGGCCCGTGCCGTAGTTCCAGTTACCGATCATGTGGGCTCCCCTTAGATCTCGAGCGCCTTCGGCTGTTGAGCCGAATGCGGATGCGTCGCTTCTGCGTAGACCTTCAGCTTCTTGATCATCGCGTAGCCGAGCGGGCCCTTCGGCAGCATGCCCTTGACCGCCTTCTCGAGCGCGCGGCCCGGGAAGCGTTCCTGCATCTTGCCGAACGTCGTTTCATAGATACCGCCCGGGTAGCCCGAGTGACGGTAGTACTTCTTGTCCAGCGTCTTGTTGCCCGTGACCTTCAACTTGCTCGCGTTGATGATGATGATGAAATCACCAGTGTCGACGTGCGGGGTGAACTCAGGCTTGTGCTTGCCGCGCAGACGGCGTGCCACTTCGCTGGCAACACGGCCGAGAACCTTATCCGTCGCGTCAATCACGTACCATTCGCGCGTCACCTCATGGGCTTTTGCGGAAAACGTCTTCATGATCGATCCAAAAAAAATGCTTTGCCCGATGTGTTCTTCCTGCTTGTCTGTGTGCGCTTCGAGGCGCGGTGCAGGCTCTCCCTGTTCTTTTTCCGTGGGCATGAATGCGGAAAAGCCCTGAATTATAAAGGAAATACGGCTGCGTGGTCAAAGAGAATCCACGCCCCGTGTTCGCGGCGGCCGAAATGGGCCAAAATTCGATCGTGCCCCGACAAGCCAGGCGAACCGAGCGCCTGAGGCGGCACCCATCGACGCGCGGCACATGACCTTGCCGCGCCAGACCGGCCGAACCCGAAAAACAACAAACCAGCATGATGAAACAACGACTCACGCCCTTCCTCGCGGCCGCCCTGGTGGCCGCGGCGGCGCCCGCCGTCGCCGCCGGCTCCGGCTGCGAAGCCAAGCTCGAGGCGCTCGATGCACGCATCGCCGAAGCCCGAACCGCCCATGCCGAAGACCGCATCGCGCGCCTGCGCGCGGTGCGCGAACGCGTGCGCCACTTCTGCGCACGCGGCCACGGCGACGCATCGGCTGCCCATGCGCCGGCGACCGATGCCGGCTCGCGCGGCACGCCGCCCGACGCGACGTCGCAGCCGGCCGCGCGACAGCCGGCGTGACGATCGCGGCGCACACAAACCGTGCGCCGACGTTTGCATGGGACGAAAAAAAGCCCGAACGGCTGGTTCGGGCTTAATCCACCTTAGGAGGAGGGTGGAGGAGACATTCGGAGGTTGCCGCAGCGCGACAACCAATGGATCTCATTATACGAATGCCCCGCCGACTTCGCAAGAAAATTTGCATTGCGAAATAGGATCTCACGATACGAGATATCGACCGACGCGTTCATAAAAACAAATTCCTGTTGCAAATCAAAGGCATAAATACGTCAGACATGATTCAAAATCGCCCGCACCTAGAGCAAAACCCCTAAATCCGACAGGGAAATCGCCACGCGTCGCTCCGCTCGCGAGGCACGGGCATTGCACGTCGTGCAGCGCATCAGCCGACCGTTGCGCCACGGGCTACAATGCCGGATCGAATCCGAATCAGGCAACGCTGGAGTGCAAGCATGGAATGCAAAGTAAGCTGGATGGGTCAGGACGGCATGGCGTTTTCCGCCGAGACCGGCAGCGGCCATCTCGTCACGATGGACGGCGCGCCCGAAGGTGGCGGCCACAACCTCGCGCCGCGTCCGATGGAAATGGTGCTGCTCGGCACCGGCGGCTGCACGGCCTATGACGTCGTGCTGATCCTGAAGAAGAGCCGCCAGGAAGTGACCGGCTGCTCGGTCACGCTGAAGGCCGAGCGCGCGAGCGAGGATCCGAAGGTGTTCACGAAGGTGCATTTCCACTTCACGGTCACGGGCCGCAACCTGAACCCGGCCACGGTCGAGCGCGCGATCAACCTGTCGCACGACAAGTACTGCTCGGCGTCGATCATGATCGCGAAGACGGCCGAACTCACGCATTCGTTCGACATCGTCGCCGCCTGAGCACAGGGCGCGCGCATGAAAAAAGGGCCGGCGCCCCGTGGGAGCGCCGGCCCTTTCGCATTCGAACGGCAAAGCAGGCCGATAAGCCGGATTCTGTGCACGCTGCGCACCGGAGCGCGCAACGCGTGGCAGTCATTCCTCTAGGCGCGCCATTGCTGACGCGCTCAAGCTTCCTACCCGCAGACGAGACGGGGGCCCCGTCCTGCATCCGAAGATGCGCGCCTGCCTACTTGGAATTGCTCCGGGTGGAGGTTACCGTGCCGGCGAACGTCGCCGTCGCCGCGGTGCGCTCTTACCGCACCGTTTCACCCTTACCTGATCCCGGCTTGCGCCGGGCCATCGGCGGTTTGCTTTCTGTTGCCCTGTTCCGCGTGTCGCCACGGATGGCCGTTAGCCATCACCCTGCCCTGTGGAGTCCGGACTTTCCTCGCCCCCGCGCGCCCGAAGACGTCGAGGCCGCGACTGCCTAGCCTGCTTTGCGACGCGCATTTTAGCACTGCGCGCCGCCGTCGGCAGCGCGCGAGCGGCGGCCGCGGCGAAACACGGCCGGATCGTCGTAGAACGCAGGGTCGGCGTTCGCCGCGCACCAGCCCGGCACGCCGAGCACCGGCAGCGGCGCGAAATCGCGGGGCGTCAGCGCGTGCGTCGCGAGTTCGGCGGCGATTCGCGCGTCGACGTGCGCGATCCGTTGCGCGTCGGGCCATGAAAAATAGTGGGCGCTCACTTCGATGATCCATGCATGCGCGGTGCAGGACTTGTAAGGCGCGACGAGCTGTTCGAGCAGCGCGTGGCCGACGAGCCGCGCCTCGCAGCGCGTGCCCCACGCATCGCGCGCGGCCACCAGCAGCCGCGCCCAGTCGAAGCCGCGCAGCGCATCGGCGAGCGTGCGCTCGGCGGTGACGAACAGCGCGCCATTCTCGTCGAACAGCGTGAGTGCATCGCGCAACGTGCCGCGTACGGGGCCGACGCCGCCCGCCGCGTCGATCGCGGCGGCCTGGCGTGCGTTCAGCGCGGCCTTGGTGCGCGGGTACGCGAACCAGACGAGCGCGTTGAAGAAGTCGTGAAGATTGTGGCGGGTCGGCACGCCGCCGGTGCCCGCGATATGGGTCTCGTACGCGACGCCGGGCGGCAGCCCGGCCTGCGGCACGAAGCGCAGCGGCCTGCCGCGACCGGTGACGCGATCGCCGCCTCGCGACACGCCGGCCAACGCGCCGTTCAACGCATCGAGCAGCGCGGCCTCGCCCGCACGGGCGGCCGCCTGCCACACGCGTCCGGGCTCCGCGTATGGCGCGAGCCACGGCGCGGACCAGTCGATCCGCGCGAAATCCGCCGCCGGGCGCCCGGCCGCGGGGCCGGATCCGCGCGGCGGCGCGCCGCTCACACGAGCTTCCAGCCGATCGTCTCGCCGCCGCGCAGCGGCACGACCGGCGTGTCGCCCGCGAAGATCTCGCGCGGCAGCTCCCATGCCTCGCGGCGCAGCGTGACCGTCTCCGCGCTGCGCGGCAGCCCGTAGAAATCGGCGCCGAAGAAGCTCGCGAAGCCTTCCAGCTTGTCGAGCGCGCCGGCCGTGTCGAACGCTTCCGCGTACAGTTCGAGCGCGTGCAGCGCCGTATAGCAGCCCGCGCAGCCGCACGCGGTTTCCTTCGCGCCGCGCGCGTGCGGCGCGCTGTCGGTGCCGAGGAAGAAGCGCGGGTTGCCCGACGTCGCGGCCTCGACCAGCGCCACGCGATGCGTCTCGCGCTTCAGCACCGGCAGGCAGTAGTAATGCGGGCGAATCCCGCCGACGAACAGCGCGTTGCGGTTGTACAGCAGGTGATGCGCGGTGATCGTCGCGCCGAGCAGGCCGGGCGCCGCGTCGGCATCGCGCACGTAATCGGCCGCGTCCTTCGTCGTGATGTGCTCGAACACGACCTTCAGGCCCGGGAAATCGCGGCGCAGCGGCGTCATCACGCGGTCGATGAACACCTTCTCGCGGTCGAACAGGTCGATCGACGCATCGGTCACCTCGCCGTGCACGAGCAGCGGCATGCCGGCTTCCTGCATCGCCTCGAGCGTCTTCGCGCATTTCGCGAGATCGGTGACGCCGTGGTCGGAATTCGTCGTGGCGCCTGCCGGGTACAGCTTCACGCCGTGCACGAAGCCGCTTTCGCGCGCGCGGCGGATTTCGTCGGGCGGCGTGTTGTCGGTCAGGTACAGCGTCATCAGCGGTTCGAACGTCATCCCGGCCGGCAGCGCGGCGAGGATGCGCTCGCGATAGGCCTGCGCCTGCGCGGTGGTCGTGACGGGCGGCTTCAGGTTCGGCATGACGATGGCGCGGCCGAACTGGCGGGCGGTGTGCGGCAGCACGGCGGCGAGCATGTCGCCGTCTCGCAGGTGCAGGTGCCAGTCGTCGGGACGGGCGAGCGAAAGCGTCGCCGGGGAAGAAGCGTTCGAGGCAGTCATAGGAGGCGTCGTGAGGAACGGGCTTGCCATCGGCGGGGCCGGAACGCGCGTGCGCGGGCCGACTGACGGCAAACCGCAACACGGGGCCTTTGGCCAGCGGAATCCGCTTTTTACCGCTCAGGGCTCGGTGATATGCTAGAAGCCGCATTGTACCGGGGTTCGCCCGGTTCGTTACCCCCGCTTCAGCCTGCCGCCCCACGTAAAATGTGCCAACTCCTTGGAATGAACTGCGCCGCGCCGACGGACGTCACATTCTCCTTCACAGGTTTCGCGGCCCGGGGCGGGCTCACCGATCACCATGCCGACGGCTGGGGCATCGCGTTCTTCGAGGACAAGGCCTGTCGCCTCTTCATCGATCACCAGGCATCGGCCACGTCGCCGATCGCCGAAATGGTGAAACGCTACCCGATCAAGTCCAAGAACACGATCGCGCACATCCGCAAGGCGACGCAAGGGCACATCCTGCTCGAGAACAGCCATCCGTTCATGCGCGAGCTGTGGGGCCGGCACTGGATCTTCGCGCATAACGGAGACCTGCAGGACTACGCGCCGGACATGGACGGCAGCGTCTATCATCCGGTCGGCACGACCGACAGCGAACAGGCGTTCTGCGTGCTGATGCAGGGGTTGCGCGAGGCCTTTCCCGGCGCGCAGCCGCCGCTGCCCGAGCTGTTCGAGCGGCTCGGCGAACTGACGCGCGGCATCACCGATCACGGCGTGTTCAACTTCCTGATGTCGAACGGCCAGGCGCTCTTCGCGCACTGCTCGACGCGGCTGCACTACCTCGTGCGGCGCTGGCCGTTCTCGACCGCGCATCTCGTCGACGAAGACCTGTCGATCGATTTCGCGAAATACACGACGCCCGAGGATCGCGTCGCGGTGATCGCGACGCAGCCGCTCACCGACAACGAGGTCTGGACCGCATTCGAGCCGGGCGAGCTGATCATGTTCCAGTGCGGCGACGTCGCCGCGCGGATGCGGATTCCGGTGCCCGAGCGCGTGCTCGAGAAGCTGCGCAACCCGTCGCTCGACGCGTCGGCATCGGCGCCGCGCACGGCGGTTCGCGAAGCGCTCGCCACCGCGGCCGACGGCGACTCCGACGACGCGATCGATTTCTGAAACCCGGCGCGGTACCGGCCGCGCCTGCTTTCTGCTCGTTTCCTGCCTGCTGCGCGGAGTTCATGCCGCGCAACCGGCCACGCCCGCCATCGGCGCAAATCGCCCGCTCCAGCCAATACGGTTTCATTTCGGCCGCCGACCGGCGCAATCGCCCGATGCCGCACGACATTCGCTTGATTTTATTAATTGACGAGCGAAAGTAAAATAGCAGAGGGAATCAAATAAACAACCCTCAATTAAAACAGGATCCCGCACCGGCATTTTAGCGTATCGCCCCTGCGGGAACCGTGCGCTATCCCACCTACTCCTGCAACCCTTCCGGATTTTCACGCACCGGCCCAACCGCCGCCCCTACCACGGCTTTCGGTTCGATTAACCACACAAATCAAAAATACCACGCATTACGGTTCGCATCATTACAGTTTCCGGCTTATCGATAATCGACGGCCACTCGAATCAGTAGACTCCGCCCATCCTCGGTGTCAACGAAACACGATTGGCGCGACACGCAGCCATAGCCGCCGCACGCCCCCTTCGGATCATTTCTCCACCGCGGAATGCGAATTCGCCGAATGGCGGCGAATACCACGTCAAAAAGAAGAAAGAGGGGTATGTCGTGAATCACTCATTTCGATCGATATGGAGCGAAGCCGCCGGCTGCTGGGTCGCGGTGGCGGAAACGACTCGCGCGCGCGGCAAGCGCTCGGGCGCCGAATCGGGCACGGGCCGTCGCGCAGCGGCACTCGGCGCGTTGCTGGCCGCGCTGTCGGTCGGCGCCGCGCATGCATCGACGTGCGGCGGCGGTACGGCCATCGCGAACGGCGGCACCTGCGCGCTCGACGGTTTCAGCCCGACCGTCAACGACAACCTGGCCGGCTCCGCCACCGTGTCCGGCGGCGATACCGTCGGCGTGTCGGGCGCATGGAGCGCCGCCGCCGGCGACCCGGGCTACGCGCTCACGCCGATCGGGAGCACGACCCTCGTGTCGGGCAACCCGAACCAGCCGCTGCTGTCGCTCGGCGGCAAGACGCACAGCGTCAGCACGCCCGACTCGATCACCCGCACCCACACGTCGGTCGCGACCTACGATTCGTCCGCGTTCTCCGCGTCGACGGCCGGCGCGACCGAGGTGCCCGTCTACCACGACGTGAACGGCGATCAGTATGTGAACACGCGCATCGGCACCGTCGCCGCCACCGGCGGTACGCTCAACGTGTCGATCGGCAATGCGGCGAATGCCCCCGATGCGCCGGGCAACGCGATCTCGATGGCCGCGAAGGCGACCGACCTTACCGTCGCGGACGGCACGGGTGCCGCGGCAAGCACCATCAACTGGAATTCGCGCAACCAGATCCGGTTCACCACCGGCGACTACCTGGCGGACGGCGGCGCGGTCGGCACCCGCCAGCTCGACGTGCCGGCCTACGCGGGCACCTTCACCGCATTCGACGGCAGCACGTGGCAGGTGACCGACGCCGCGTCGCTCGCCGCGTACAACGATTTTCTCGTGCGCTCGGTGCAAAGCGGCGCGCTCGGCTCGCAGGCCGCCTACGACAGCGCGTTCGGCCAGGCCGTCACGTTCTCGCAGCAAGCCTTCCAGTATCGGAACGACGTGTCCGCGGGCGACAAGAACACGCTGCCGATCGATTTCCTGTCGGTGATGCACGGCACGGGCGCGAACGCGACGCTGCAGATCGGCAAGGACGGCCAGATCGACTTTCGCGGCACCAACACGATCGTGTCGAGCTCGGCCGTCCTCGCGGAAAACGGCGCGCACTTCATCAACGACGGCCGCCTGTCGGGCGACTTCACGCTGGTGCGCCTGCTGAGCGGCGGCAGCGGCGTCAACAACGGCGTGATTTCGTCCGGGTACGCGTCCGGCGACGACTTCGACACGAGCGGCAGCGCGCCGCCGAACAACTTCAACTACAACGCGTACACCGAAGGCGCCGGCGTGTTCGCGAACGGCGCGGGCACGTCGTTCGTCAACAACGGCGTGATGAACGTCGGCGCGTGGACGCTGGACGGCAACCGGCCCGACCTGCAGAACTACGCGGTCGCCGTGACGGACGGCGCAACGGCGTCGAACGCCGGCACGATCAATGTCGGCGTCAATGCGACGACGCTCGACAGCCAGGTGATCGGCGGCCTCGTCGCCGGCGGCCGCTTCACGAACGAAGCCGGCGGCACGATCTATCTCGGCCGCTCGGCGCAGTACGCGCCCGGCCAGACGGCAAATGACGTCGCGCTCGCCGCGCACGCGTACGGCATCCTGCTCGGCGCATCGGGCACCGCGAGCAATCTCGGCACGATCGTGATCGGCACACAGACGCAGAACGGCGCCGCGCTGGCGAGCATCGGCTCGAGCTCCGGCACGCTGACCAACGCGGGCGCGATCGTCGTCAACGGCGCCGCGCCCGGCACGCCGCTCGCCAACGTCGGCATGCTCGCCGTCGACACCGCCGCGACCGTGACCAACACGGGCACGATCACGCTGAATGGCGTGAACGGCATCGGCATCATGGTCGTCGGGACCGGCGCGAACGCGACGGCCGCGACGTCGACCGGCACGATCGACGTCGCCGGCGGCCTCGATCCCGCGTCGGGCACGCGCAACTACGGCGTCTGGGCCGAAGGGCCGCGCGCCACGGCCACGCTCGACGGAGCGCTCGACCTGACGGGCACCGGCGCGATCGGCGTGCATGCGCGTTCGGGCGCGACGATCAACGTCGGCGCCGACGCGGTGCCGGCCTTCATGTCGGGCACGAACCAGATCGGCTTCTATGCGTACGGCGCGGGCTCGAAGATCAACGTCGCCGCGCAGCATCTGGGCGTCGACACCGACGATTCGACGCTGTTCCGCGTCGCGGGCGGCGCGACCTACACCGGCGCATCGACGGCCGGCACGCTGACGACCGACGTCAACGGCCAGCGGGCGCGCGGCGTACTCGCGACCGACGCCGGCACCACGCTGTCGACCGGCAGCGCGGTCTACAACGTCAACGGCGCGAACGGCATCGCGATCGCGGTCGAAGGCGGCGCGAAGGGCTCGATCGACGCCGGTGCGACGATCAACCTGAACGCGGCCGGCGCGACCGCGGGCGTGGTGGACGGGCAGGCGCACGACCTCGCCGGCGCGAATGCCGGCGCGCCGGTCGCGACGACGCTGACCAACCACGCCGCCGTCACGTCGTCGACCGCCGGCGTGACCGGTTTCATCGCGCAGAACCTCGGCACGCTCGAGAATCGCGGCACGATATTGCTGACCGGCGCCGGCTCGACGGGCGTCGTGGCCGGCACGCTCGGCACGGTGAACAATGCGTCGACGATCCGCGTCGCCAACGGCACCGGCGCGCTCGTGCAAGGCGCGTCGGCCACGCTCGCCAACGCAGGCTCGATCGAGGCCGACGACGGCGTCGCGGGCGTGCGCCTGACGGGGGCCGGCGCATCGGTCGCGCTGTCCGGCGCCGGCACCGTCACCGCGAACGGCAGCGCCGACGGCGTGCTGATCGACTCGACCGTCACCGGCGGCGGCATCGCGGCCGGCGCGACGTCGATCGCGGTCGGCGGATCGGGCAGCGGGATCCGCAACCTCGGTGCGAATGCAACGATCGCGCTGTCCGGCACGCAGGTCGCCACGACCGGCAACGGCGCCACCGGCCTCACGTCGACCGGCTCCGGCGCGCGCATCGCGACCGATGCGGCCACGGTCGTCCGCACGACCGGCGCCGACGCGCGCGGCCTGTCCGTGACAGGCGCCGATTCCACGCTCGCAGCCAACGGGACGACCGTCGCGACGACCGGCGCGAACGCCCATGCGATCGTCATGGACGGCGGCGCGACGGCCCTGCTGTCGGGTGCGAAAGTCGCCGCGTCGGGCAATGCGGCCGACGCCATCGTCGCGCAAAACGGCGGCCGCATCGCCGATACGGGTTCGTCGCTCGCCAGCGCGGCCGGCAACGGCGCAACCGCGAACAGCGGCGGCGTGCTCGCGTTGACCGGCACGACGCTCACGGGCGCGACGGCCGGCGTACTGACGTCGGACACGCTCGCGAACGGCGCGACCAGCTCGGTGCTCGTCGACGGCGGCAGCGTGACGTCCGCCACCGGGCCGGCCTTCGCCGCGCACGGCGGCACGGCCGACATCGCGGTGCGCAACGGCACGGTCGTGACGGCCGGCAACGGCACGCTGCTGAACCTCGCGAACGGCAGCAACGTGACGTTCGACGCATCGGCGGTGAACCTCGCGGGCGACATCGTCTCCGACGCGTCGAGCACCGGCAACGTGTTCCTCGCGAACGGCACGACGCTGACCGGGAAGATCGACCCGGTCGCGCTGACCGTCGACGGCACGAGCACGTGGCGCATGACGGGCAGCTCGGTGCTGAGCAGCCTGAACAACGCGGGCCTCGTCGCGTTCGCCGCGCCGACCGGCTCGCCGACGCTGACGGGCAGCTACAAGACGCTGACGACCGGCGGCTACGTCGGCAACGGCGGCACGATCGCGCTGAACACGTATCTCGGCGCCGACGCGTCGCCGACCGACCGTCTGATCGTGAACGGCGGCACGGCGAGCGGCACGACCGGCCTGAAGATCGCCAACACGGCCGGCACCGGCGCGCAGACGACCGGCGACGGGATTCCCGTGGTCGTCACGGCCAACGGCGGCACGACCGCCGCGTCCGCGTTCCATCTCGCCGGCCCGGTACAGGCCGGCGCGTACGAATACCGGCTCTATCGCGGCGGGCAAGGCGATGCGAACGGCTGGTACCTGCGTTCGCAGCTCGACCCGACCGACCCCGGCGACCCGATCCACCCGTCGGGCGGCGGCGACGGCGGCACCAACGGAAACGGGAATGGCAACGGCGGCGCGCTCGCGTATCGTCCGGGCGTCTCCGGCTACGCGATGACGCCGCTGCTGAACGCCGACTACGGCTTTTCGACGCTCGGCAGGCTGCACGAGCGCGTCGGCGACATCTACAACGTCGAGAAGCAGGCGCCGGGCAATCGCGACGGCGTGTGGGGGCGCATCGGCGGCCAGAGCCTGGATGCGAACGCGGGCCGTTTCTCCGCCGACGAGCGCACGTTCTTCGCGCAGTTCGGCAAGGACTGGACCCTCGACCAGGCGCCGGACGGCGCCGGCAGCACGCATGCGGGCGTGACGGCCAGCATCGGCGTGTCGAACGCGAGCTTCAGCGACATGGCGCGCGCCGGCTCGCCCACCCTGTCGACGTCGACGGGCTCGGTCGAGATGCACGCGCAGAGCGTCGGCGGCTACTGGACGCGCTACCTGTCCGACGGCACCTACTTCGACAGCGTCGGCCAGGTCACGCACTACGGCAACCGCTATCGTGACAGCTACGGCAACGAAGCGTCGCAGAACGGCTTCGGCGTCGCGCTGTCGCAGGAAGTCGGCAAACCGTTCGCGATCGGTACGCTGCCGGTCGCGGTCGAGCCGCAGGCGCAGCTGATGGTTCAGTACCTGAAGCTGAACGGGTTCAACGACAACGTGTCGGCCGTATCGGGCACGACGTCGAATGCGCTGCGCGGCCGCGTCGGCGTGCGCATCTTCCGGCCGAACCTCCCGTCGGACGCGGGCGGCGGCGCCGCGACGCCGTACTTCACGGCCGACGTGCTGCACGACTTCCTGTCGCCGGGGCAGACCGTCGTCGGCGGCACGCCGTTCGCGACGCATCTCGGGCGCACCTGGTACGAGCTGGGCGTCGGCGTGACCGCCGGCTTCGGCAAGTCGGGCGAGCTGTACGCGAATGCGAAGATCGCGCGCAACATCGGCGGCGATTACCGGCGCGGGATCGTCGGGCAGGTCGGCTACCGGTACAGCTGGTAACGCCCGGCGGCGGACGAAAAAAAACCGCCCGGCTACGTGCCGGGCGGTTTTCGCATGGGTGCGCGCGAAAACGCGCGAACGCTCAGTGCAGGATCTTCGCGAGGAAGTCCTTCGCGCGTTCCGATTTCGGATTCGAGAAGAAATCGTCCTTGCGGTCGTCCTCGACGATCGCGCCCTTGTCCATGAAGATCACGCGATGCGCGACCTTCTTCGCGAAGCCCATCTCGTGCGTGACGACCATCATCGTCATCCCTTCCTGCGCGAGTTCGACCATCACGTCGAGCACTTCGTTGATCATTTCCGGATCGAGCGCGGACGTCGGCTCGTCGAACAGCATCGCGATCGGGTCCATCGACAGCGCGCGCGCGATCGCGACACGCTGCTGCTGGCCGCCCGACAACTGGCCCGGAAACTTGTGCGCATGCGCCTTCAGGCCGACGCGATCGAGCAGCTTCATGCCCTTCTCCGCCGCTTCGTCCTTGCCGCGGCCGAGCACCTTGATCTGCGCGAGCGTCAGGTTCTCGGTGATCGACAGATGCGGGAACAGCTCGAAATGCTGGAACACCATCCCGACCTTCGAGCGCAGCTTCGACAGGTTCGTCTTCTTGTCGCCGACCGACTGGCCGTTCACGAGGATCTCGCCCTGCTGGAACGGCTCCAGGCCGTTCACGGTCTTGATCAGCGTCGACTTGCCGGAGCCCGACGGGCCGCACACGACGACCACTTCGCCTTTCTTGACCTCGGTCGTGCATTCGGTAAGGACCTGAAACTGGCCGTACCACTTCGAAACGTTCTTGATGGAAATCATCTTGTGACCTTTTTCTGGAGACCCTTGACGAGAGCAGACGCCAACGAGCAAATCACGAAATAGCATGCGCCGGCGAACAGGACCATCTCGACGGTCGTGCCGTCGCGATCGCCGATGTTGGCGGCCGTGCGGAAGAAGTCCGCGAGACTGATCACGTACACGAGCGACGTATCCTGGAACAGGACGATCGCCTGCGTGAGCAGCAGCGGCACCATCGCGCGGAACGCCTGCGGCAGGATCACGAGGCGCATCGCCTGCGCGTAGTTCATGCCGAGCGCGAACGCGGCATTCACCTGCCCGCGCGGCACCGCCTGGATGCCGGCGCGGATGATCTCGGAATAATACGCGGCTTCGAACAACGAGAACGCGACCATCGCCGACGCGAGGCGGATGTCGATCGTCGGCGACAGCCCGAGCACGCCCTGCAGCACCTGCGGCACGATCAGGAAGAACCACAGCAGCACCATCACGAGCGGGATCGAGCGGAACACCGTCACGTACGCTTTCGCGAACCACGCGAGCGGCTTCACGCCGGACAGCCGCAGCAGCGCCAGCAGCGTGCCCCAGACGATCCCGACCACGATCGCGATCAGCGTGATCTTGAACGTGACGATCGCGCCCGACCACAGCGTCGGCAGCGCGCCGGGAATACTACTCCAGTCGAACTGATGCATCACTTGCCTCCGATATAGCCGGGCAGCCGCGTACGGCCTTCGATCCAGCGCATGAACGCCATCACGACGAGGTTGATCAGCACGTACGCGAGCGTGACCGCGATGAACGACTCGTAGGTCTGCGCGGTGTAGTCGACGAGCTGGCGCGCCTGCGCGGACAGATCGAGCAGGCCGATCGTCGACGCGACGGCGGAGTTCTTGAAGATGTTCAGGAATTCCGACGTGAGCGGCGGCACGATGATCCGGTACGCCACGGGCAGCAGCACGTAGCGATACGTCTGCCATTGCGTGAAGCCCATCGCGAGGCCGGCCGCGCGCTGGCCCTTCGGCAGCGCGTTGATGCCCGAGCGCACCTGTTCGCATACGCGGGCACCCGTAAACAGGCCGAGACAGACGATCGACGCGGTAAAGAACTGCGTGCCGGGCGGCAACTGCTTGATCCACGTGCCGATCGACGCGGGCAGCAACTCGGGTATCACGAGATACCAGACGAAGAACTGCACGATCAGCGGGATGTTCCGGAAGATCGACACGTACACGGTGCCGATCGCGGCGAGCCATTGGTTCGGCACGGTGCGCAGCACGCCGAACAGCGATCCGACGATCAGCGCGATGACCCAGGCGACGAGCGACACCTCGATCGTCACCCAGAAGCCGGACAGCAGCCAGCCGAAATAGGTCGTCGGCTCGCCGGTCGACACGGGGCTCAGAAAGATGCCCCAGTTCCAGTGGTAAGACATGGGCAAGACTCCAGCAAAAAGAAACGGAAGAAGCATGGCCTCTTCCGTTTCAGTAGCGTCATTTCTGCGTCAACGGCCGCGTGGTCAGTCGAGCGCCTTGTCGTTCGGGTTCGCGTACAGCTTCTTCATCGAATCGGACAGCGGGAAGTTCAGGTTCAGCCCCTTCGGCGGGATCGGGTTCTCGAACCACTTCGCGTAGATCTTCGCGGCTTCGCCCGACTTCTCGACTTGCGAGATCGCGTCGTCGACGACCTTCTTGAAGTCGGCGTCGCCCTTGCGCATCATGCAGCCGTAAGCCTCTTCCGATTGCGGCGTGCCGACGATCACCCACTCGCCCGGCTGCTTCGCCTTCGCGCGCTCGCCCGCGAGCAGCGCGTCATCCATCATGAACGCGATCGCGCGGCCCGATTCCAGCGTGTTGAACGAATCGCCGTGATCCTTCGCGCTGATGATGTTCATGCCGAGCTGCTTGTCGTTGTTCATCTTGCGCAGCAGGCGCTCCGACGTCGTGCCGGCCGTCGTCACGACCGTCTTGCCCTTCAGGTCGGCGAAATCCTTGACGCCCGAATCCTTCTTCGTCATCAGGCGCGTGCCGATCACGAAGATCGTGTCGGAGAATGCGGCCTGCTGCTGGCGCTCGAGGTTGTTGGTCGTCGAGCCGCACTCGATGTCGACCGTGCCGTTCTGCACGAGCGGAATGCGGTTCTGCGACGTGACGGGGATGTTCTTCACCTGCAGGTTCGGCAGGTTCAGCTTCTTCTTCACCGCGTCCACGATCTTCATCTGGAATTCGCGCGAATAGCCGACCACCTGCTGGTTCTGATCGTAATAGGAGAACGGAATCGACGATTCGCGGTGGCCCAGCGCGATCACGCCGGTGTCCTTGATCTTCTTCAGCGTGCCCGTCTCCTGAGCATGCGCGCCGCTTGCGAACGCGCAAAGCGCCGCGACCATCAGGACTGCCTTGTGGTATTTCATTTTGGTCATCTCCTTGGCTAAAACCCGCGCCAGTGTATCAAAGTAATATTTTTGAAAGTACTGGTTGTTAACCGCACTACGAATCGCCCTGCGAGAAGCCGTCCTCCCGGCTTCGGGCGCCCCGAATGCGCGCGCGGGCGATGCCGGATTCGGCATCGCCCGCGAGGGTTCATTTCCGCAATCGGGTGGATTGCATCATGAATCGATCATGGTCGTTGATCAGGGACGCCCGGTTAGGGACGCCCGGTCAGGGACGCCCGATCAGGGGTAGAGGCCGCGCATTTCGCGCGCCATCAGGATGCGCTTGCACGCGACGATGAACGCCGCCGTACGCACCGTCACCTTGTGCTCTTCCGCGACCGCCCACACGCCGGCGAACGCTTCGCGCATCACGCGCTCGAGGCGGTGGTTGATCTCGTCTTCCGTCCAGAAGAAGCTCGAGAAATCCTGCACCCACTCGAAGTACGACACCGTCACGCCGCCCGCATTCGCGATCACGTCGGGGATCACGAGCACGCCGTTCGCGCTCAGGATGTCGTCGGCCGCCGTCGTCGTCGGGCCGTTCGCGCCTTCGACGATGATCTTCGTGCGGATCTTCGCCGCGTTCTTCTCGGTGATCTGGTTTTCCAGCGCCGCCGGGATCAGGATGTCGGTCTCGACCGTCCAGAACTCGTCGTTCGGCATCGGCTCCGCGCCTTCGAAGCCCGCGACACCGCCCGTGCGGGCGACGTGGTCGAGCAGCTTGTTCGAATCGAGGCCGGCCGGCTGGTAGATCGTGCCCGTGTGATCCTGCACCGCGATCACCTTCGCGCCCGCTTCCTGGAACAGCTTCGCCGCGATGCCGCCGACGTTGCCGAAGCCCTGCACCGCGATGCGCGCGCCTTCGATCTCGAGGCCCTTCTTCTTCGCCGCTTCCGAGCCGACGACGAACACACCGCGGCCCGTCGCTTCCTTGCGGCCGAGCGAACCGCCAAGCGCGATCGGCTTGCCGGTCACGACGCCGGTCGACGTCTGGCCCTGGTTCATCGAGTACGTGTCCATCATCCACGCCATCACCTGTTCGTTGGTGTTGACGTCCGGCGCCGGAATGTCGGTGTTCGGGCCGATGATGATGCCGATTTCGCTGGTGTAGCGGCGCGTCACGCGCTCGAGCTCACCGCGCGACAGCTTGCGCGGGTCGACGCGGATACCGCCCTTCGCGCCGCCGTACGGCACGTTCACGGCCGCGTTCTTCACCGACATCCATGCCGACAGCGCCATCACTTCCGACAGCGTCACGTCCTGGTGGTAGCGCACGCCGCCCTTGCCCGGGCCGCGCGACACGTTGTGCTGCACGCGATAGCCCTCGAAGTGCGCGACGGTGCCGTTGTCGAGCTCGATGGGGCAGTCGACGACCAGGATGCGCTTCGGACGCTTCAGCGTTTCGAGCCAGCGCGACAGCGAACCGAGGTACGGCGCGACGCGATCGACCTGCTGAAGGTAGTTGCCCCACGGGCCGAGATCGTCGGCGTGCAGGTAGGACGGGATGGACTGCTGTTGCGAAGACATGGAAGCTCCAACGTTCAACGGATTGCGCCCATTGTCGAAAAAGCCGTTTTTTTTATCCAATGCCGTTTGTTTATTCGATTATGCGTTTCTTGCATGATCGCGATTTTCCGCAAATCCGCGGTCGATCTGCGCAAGAACGCCGGCGATCGGCCGGGCATCGCGTTCGGGGAAAACCGGATCGGCCAGGCACGGGCGGGGCTGCGGACGGCCGTCCGACAGGCGCCGCAAGGCCGCCGTCAGCCGGGCCGCCGGGCGGCCGGCCGGATTAACCGTCGGCGGTTAATCGTCGGTCAACCGGCGGTGTCGCCGGCAGTCTCGCGCAGTTCGTCGCGCACGACGTCCCACAGCGCACGCACGAGCTTCTGCCGCGGATCGTCGCCCTGCAGCGCGAGCTTGTCGCAGTACAGCCGGATCTCCATCGTCAGCGTGAACGGATGCGCGCCGCCGCGCGCCGACCGGTCGAGGCGGATCAGCCGGCCGCCCGCGACCGCATCGTCGGCCGCGCTGTGCGGCAGGAACGCGACGCCGTGGCCGGCGAGCGCCATCGCCTTCAGCCCTTCGGCCATGTCGGTTTCGTACACGCGATCGAGAAACAGCCGGGTGGGCGCGTTCGCGATGATGACTTCGGTCATCCGGCCGAGATACGCGTTCGGCGTATACGACAGGTACGGCACGCGCGCGTCGGCCGCGCCCGGCAGCGTATGGCGCGGCCGGCCCGCGCGGCCGGGCGCGGAAAACGGGCTGATCGGCTCGCTGCCGAGGACCAGCATGTCGTAGCGGGCCGGGTCGAGCGCGACCGGGTGACTCGGGTGGTGGTAGCCCATCACGAGGTCGCAGCCGCCCTCGACGAGCGACAGCACCGCGTCGTGCACGTTCAGCGCGCGCAGCCGCGTGTGGACCTGGCCCATCTTCGCCTCGATCCGCTCGAGCCAGCGCGGGAAATACGTGAGCGACAACGTGTGCGGCACCGCGAACTCGATCGTCGGCACCGGCGCGCCGACGTGGCCGCGCAGCAGCGTCCTTGCCTCGTGCGCCTGCGACAGCATCGTCAGCGCCTGCTCGTAGAAGATCTGCCCGGCCTGCGTGAGCCGCGTCGGATACACCGAACGATCGATCAGCTCGGTCGCGAGCCACGCCTCGAGCGCCTGGATGCGCCGCGAAAACGCCGGCTGCGACACGTGCCGCAGCTCGGCGGACCGGCTAAAGCTGCGCGTTTCCGCGAGCGAGACGAAGTCTTCGAGCCATTTCAGTTCCATGCAGGCGGGCGCGGCGGGCGGCGGTCGGGAAGAAGCCTGCATTCTACCGGCGGGCGGGCCCGGCCGGCGGCTTGGCGCGCGGCCCGGCGCGCCTGGGCAGGCGCGCGCCGGCACGCCATTCGCGCGCCGCCGAGCA
Organism: Burkholderia semiarida; assembly: GCF_029268935.1. Lineage (NCBI taxonomy): Bacteria > Pseudomonadati > Pseudomonadota > Betaproteobacteria > Burkholderiales > Burkholderiaceae > Burkholderia > Burkholderia semiarida. The sequence goes on from NZ_JAHLCL010000007.1 coordinate 1,837,607, forward strand.
TCGCTCGACCGTGGCGCCCGCGACCGGACCGATTCGGTCGGGAGCGACGCGCGCCAATGGTAAAATGCCGGATTCTCCTCCCCTCGTTCGCCCCGGCCCCAAAAGGCCCTCCCCGATCATGTCCGACACTCGTCCCGATACGCTTTTCGCCCTCACCGCGCTCTCGCCCATCGACGGCCGCTACGCCAGCAAGACCGAGGCGCTGCGCGACTGGCTCTCCGAAGCCGCCTTCATGCGCCACCGCGTCACCGTCGAGGTGCACTGGCTGATCGCGCTGTCGCGCGCCGGCTTCGCGGAAGTCCCGCGCTTCTCGGAAGCCTCCGAGCAATTCCTGCTGCAGCTCGCCGAGCGCTTCACCGCGCACGACGCCGCGCGCATCAAGGAAATCGAGCGCGTGACGAACCACGACGTGAAGGCCGTCGAATACTGGCTGAAGGAATCGGTGAAGGGCCAGGCCGAACTCGAGAAGGCGAGCGAGTTCATCCACTTCGCGTGCACGTCCGAGGACATCAACAACACGTCGCACGGGATGATGCTCGCCGGCGCGCGCGAACACGTGATCCTGCCGGCGCTGCGCACGGTCCACCAGCGCCTCGTCGCGCTCGCGCACGCGCATGCCGACCAGCCGATGCTGTCGCGCACGCACGGCCAGCCGGCCAGCCCGACGACGCTCGGCAAGGAACTCGCGAACGTCGCCGCGCGCCTCGCCCGCGCGATCGCGCGCATCGAGAAGATCGAGATCCTCGGCAAGATGAACGGCGCGGTCGGCAACTTCAACGCGCACCTGTCCGCGTATCCGGAATTCGACTGGGAAGCGTTCTCGCGCGACGTGATCGAAAACCGCCTGAAGCTCACGTTCAACCCGTACACGATCCAGATCGAGCCGCACGACTACATGGCCGAGCTGTTCGACGCGGTCGCACGCGCGAACACGATCCTGCTCGACCTCGACCGCGACGTGTGGGGCTACATCTCGGTCGGCTACTTCAAGCAGAAGACGAAGGCCGGCGAGATCGGCTCGTCGACGATGCCGCACAAGGTCAACCCGATCGACTTCGAGAACTCGGAAGGCAACCTCGGCCTCGCGAACGCGACGCTGCGCCACCTCGCCGACAAGCTGCCGGTGTCGCGCTGGCAGCGCGACCTGACCGACTCGACGGTGCTGCGCAACATGGGCGTCGCGCTCGGCTACTCGCTGCTCGCGTACGACTCGCTGATCCGCGGCCTCGACAAGCTCGAAGTGAACCCGCAGCGCCTGAACGAAGATCTCGACAACTGCTGGGAAGTGCTTGCCGAGCCGGTGCAGACGGTGATGCGCCGCTACGGCATCGAGAACCCGTACGAGCAACTGAAGGAACTGACGCGCGGCAAGGGCATCACGCGCGAAGCGCTGCAGGAATTCGTCGGCACGCTCGCGATCCCGCAGGATGCGAAGGATCGCCTGCTGGCGATGACGCCGGCGTCGTACATCGGCAAGGCCGTCGAACTCGCGAAGCGGATCGCGTAAGCGCCGCGTCACCGGACGAAAAAAAGCCCGATGCGAAGCGATTCGCATCGGGCTTTTTGTTGCCTGCCGCAGCCGGTCAGAACGAAATCATCCGCCCCGGGTTCAGCGCGCTCATCACGCTCATCGCCGCCTTCGCGGCCGGGATCGCGATCGGCGACAGCTGCCGGCCGAGCGGAATCGCGCGATGGTCGATGCCCGTGAGCATCGAGAAATCGTCGTTGCGGCCGACGAAATCGTCGCAGATCGCCTTGCCGATCCGCACCGTCTGCGCGACGCCGTGCCCGCTCCAGCCTTGCACCATGTACATCGGCACGCGGCCGTCGGTCTTGCGGCTGTCGGTGGCGCCGTTCAGCGTGAAGTCGCTGACGCCGCTCCAGCAGTAGTCGAGCGCGAAGCGGCCGTCGTGCTGCGGAAACACCGTGTTCAGCCGCGTCAGCAAGTACGCGTTCACGTCCGACTGCGCCCAGCAGCTGCCGGTGCCCTGCCCGCCGAACAGCAGGCGATTGCCGCGCACCGGCCGGTAGTAGTCGATCTGGAACTGCGTGTCGTACACCGGCATGCCTGCCGGCATCAGCGTCGCGACGTCGACGTCGAGCGGCGCCGTCACGCTCACGTACGTGAAGAACGGCACCGTGGTCGCCGCGCCGTCGTCGAGCAGGCGGAACGTCGTGTTGTGCAGCGCGAGCACGACGCCGCGGCGCGCGGTGATCGTGCCGCCCGGCGTCGTCGCGACGACGCCCGCGGGCGTCTCGTCGAGCTCCAGCACCTCGGTGCCCTCGAACAGCGCGCCGCCGTTCAGCCGGAAGCCGTGCACGAGGCCGCGCACGAGCGCGAGCGGATGGATCTGCCCGCCGATCGCGTCGATCGCCGCGCCGTGATACAGCCCCGAGCGCACGTATTCGTCGTGCAGCTGATGGCGGCCGACGAGCGTCACGCCCGCATCGCCCAGATGGCGGCGCGCATCGGCGCCGTCGAGCAGCGCGCTCATGTGGCCGGGGTGAACCGCCGCGGTGACGTGGCCGCGCTTGCGGTCGAGATCGAGCGCGTAACGCGCGCCGATCCCGTCGATCAGGTCCATCGACTCGGCCGATGCGAAGCGCCACAGCCGCTTCGCATCGTCGTGCGACAGGTTCTCGATCATGTCGGCCGCTTCCCAGCGCGCGAGGCCGGGCGTCAATTGGCCGCCGTTGCGGCCCGACGCGGCCGAGCCGACGTGATGCTTGTCGACGAGGATCGTGTCGACGCCCGCTTCCGCGAGATGCAGCGCGGCCGATGCGCCGAGCAGCCCCGCGCCGATCACGAGCACGTCGCAGACGGCGTCTTGCGCGAGCGGCGCGCTGTTTTCATGGCGCGACAGCGACGCCTCGTACCAGTTCGCCGGGCGCTCGCCGTCGTAGCGGGCCGGATCGCACCAGTTCCAGTTGTCTTTCTCGATATTCAGTTGCGTTTGCTCGAAACGCGATTCGCCCTGGATCAGGGGCTTGTGATTGGAAGTCATGATTGCACTTGCATGGTCTTGGCCGCCTGTCGAAGCGCCCCGTTGCTTCGGGGCTTCGCGGGTGGGGCAGCCGGTTCCACTTGGGTGTCAACGAGATAAGGGCGCGATGGCCCGTGTTGACGGCAGACACGCTCGCGTCTGCCTGAATCCCGGACTGTGCGAAAGCACGTATTGAGAGGTGCCGGGACACCCAATTTCTACACCGCAGAAATAATTCTACAGTGTAGAATAAGCTTTCGTCAAGTTTACAGCCGGCGCGATGCCGCGCCTGCCAGCCTGCCTCGATGAAAGACACACCCACCCAGGGGCCGCGCGGCCTCGACAAGGACGCGATCGTCGCGGCCGCGCTCGCGCTGCTCGAAGACGTCGGCGAGGCCGCGTTCAGCGTGCGCAAGCTCGCGCAATCGGTCGGCTGCGACCCGATGAGCGTGCTGTATCACTTCAAGTCGAAGGACGGCCTGAGCCGCGCGATCGCGAATGCGCTGTCGCGCTCGCTCGTGCCGGTCGATCCGTCGCAGCCGTGGCGCGAACGGCTGCGCGACCTCGCGCGCCAGTACCGCGCGCTCGCGCTGCGCTACCCGGCCGCCTTCGCGCTGCTGCAGCGGCACATGAGCACGGGGCCGGCCGATCTCGCGCACATCGAGGCCGTGCATCGCGCGCTGACTGACGCCGGCATCCCGCGCGCGGCGCTGCCGTCGGTATGCGTCGGCTGGTACGCGGCCGTGATCGGCCTCGCCGCCGCCGAAGCGGGTGGCCTCACGCGCGCCGCGAACGACGTCGAGCTCGCGGAAATGCACGCGCTGTCCGACACCGCGCATCCGCTTGTCAAGTCGGCCGCCCCGCTCTATGCGCAGCTCGATCCGGCCGTCGTGCACGACACGATGCTCGACGTGCTGCTCGACGGCATCGCGCAACGCGCGCGCGCGGCCTGACATCGGCATACGCGCCGCCAACGAAAAAGGCGCCCGAATGAAGGCGCCTTTCCATGACGATGGCCGCGAACCGCGCTCAGTGCTGATGCGCGAGGCCGATCTTCAGCATGACCTGATCGACGATCTGTTCGGGCGTCAGCTCGATGCTGACCTCGATCGCTTCATCCGGGCCCGGCTCCTCGAGCGTATCGAGCTGGCTCTTCAGCAGCGACGGATCGAAGAAATGGCCGGTGCGGCTCTTCAGGCGCTCTTGCAACACCTCGAACGAACCCTTCAGATACACGAACCGCACGTCGGTGTCGGTGCCGCGCAGCACGTCGCGGTACGACCGTTTCAGCGACGAGCACGTGAACACGGCCGTCTCGCCGGCGTGCTGCTTTTCCTCGATGGCCGCGCGAATCGTGCGCAGCCACGGCCAGCGGTCTTCATCGGTCAGCGGAATGCCGTGGTGCATCTTTTCCTTGTTCGCCGCGCTGTGAAACGCGTCGCCGTCGGTATAGCTGCACGACAGGCGTTCCGCCAGCATTTCGCCGATTCGCGACTTGCCCGCGCCCGACACGCCCATTGCGATCAGAATCATTGACTACCCCTTGTTACAGAACCAGGCTCAGCAGCAGCGTAAAGCTCAGACCGAGCACCGAGATGATGGTTTCAAGCAGCGACCAGGTCTTGAACGTCTGCCCGACCGTCATCCCGAAATATTCCTTGATCAGCCAGAAGCCGCCGTCGTTCACGTGCGAGAAGATCAGCGAGCCCGAGCCCGTCGCGAGCACGAGCAGTTCCGGACGAACCGCCGCGCCCGACGCCGCCGCGATCGGCGCGACGATGCCGCAGGCCGTCGTCATCGCGACCGTCGCCGAGCCCGTGGCCAGACGCATCAGCGCCGCGACGAACCAGCCGAGCAGCAGCGGGGACAGGTGCGCGTGCTTCGCGGTCTCGACGATCTGCTGCGAGATCCCGCTGTCGCGCAGGACGCCGCCGAAGCCGCCGCCCGCGCCGACGATCAGCGTGATGCCGGCGATCGGCGCCAGGCACTCGCCGCAGAATTTCTGGATCTGGTCGCGGTTGAAGCCCTGCTTCGCGCCGAAGGTCCAGAAGCTCACGAGCACGGCGATCAGCAGCGCGACGTCCGAGTTGCCCGCAAAGCGCAGCAGGTTGTTCGGCAGCGACTTCGGCGTGAACACCAGGTCGGCCCAGCTGCCGACGAGCATCAGCACGACGGGCAGCAGGATCGTGAACAGCGTGATGCCGAAGCTCGGCAGTTCGCGCTTGCCGCCATCCGCGCGCGAATCGACGAATTGCGCGGCGAGCGGGTTGTTTTCCGGCAGCTTCACGAACTTCGAGATCACCAGCGCGAACAGCGGACCGGCGATGATCGCGGTCGGCACGCCGACGATCAGGCCGAACGCGATCGTCTTGCCGATATCGGCGCCGTATTGCTGGACGGCCAGCAGCGCGGCCGGGTGCGGCGGGATCAGCCCGTGCACGACCGACAGGCCGGCCACCATCGGCAGGCCGACGACGAGCAGCGACTTGCCGGTGCGCTTCGCGACGTTGAACGCGATCGGGATCAGCAGCACGAAGCCGACTTCGAAGAACACCGGCAGGCCGACGATGATCGCGACGAACATCATCGCCCAGTGGATGTTCTTTTCACCGAACCAGTCGATCAGCGTGGTCGCGATCCGTTCGGCGCCGCCCGATTCGGCCATCATCTTGCCGAGCATCGTGCCGAGGCCGACGACGATCGCGATGTGGCCGAGCGTGCCGCCGGTGCCCGTCTCGAACGACTTGACGATCTTGTCCATCGGCATGCCGACGACGAGGCCGAGGCCGAGCGAAACGATGATCAGCACCAGGAACGGGTAGATCTTGTAGCGCGCGATCATCAGGATCAGCGCGGCAATCGCGATCAGCGTGAATACGAGCAGCATGCTGCCTTGGACGGCCGCCATGTGGCACTCCTCCTAGAATTGTTCGAACCGGGCGCGTTGCGAGTATGCCCGGCTATGCAGGTCTCCGAAACACGGGGGTACCCCCCCGTCAGGACGCTGAATTTTACTTATCTTTGCGATCCGCGGATAGAACCGGTTCCATCAGCAAAAACCCTCGGTAAAACAAGCACTAACGCTTGTTTTCCGAGGGCTGAATCGTCGTTTGATACAAGTATTAGCGCGGCAACTGGCTCGCCGCTTGCGCGAGGCGCGTGACTTCGGCCCAGTCCTGCGCGGCGAGTGCGGCCTTCGGCGTGAGCCACGAGCCGCCGACGCACACGACGTTCGGCAGTTTCAGGAAGTTCGGCGCGGTGTCGACCGTGATGCCGCCCGTCGGGCAGAACTTCAACGCCGGGAACGGGCCGTGGAACGCCTGCAGCATCGGCACGCCGCCCGCCTGCTGCGCGGGGAAGAACTTCACGATGTCGTAGCCGAATTCGAGCGCCTGGATGATGTCGCTCGGCGTCATCACGCCCGGCAGCAGCGGCAGGCCCGCGTCGAGCGACGCGAGGTGCAGGTCCTTCGTCAGGCCCGGCGACACGCCGAACGTGGCGCCCGCGCGCTTCGCCTGCGCGCAGTGCTCGGGCTTCGTGATCGTGCCGACGCCGACGACGATGTCGTCCGCGAGCTGACTTGCGCGCTGGATCGCCTCCAGGCCGGCCGGCGTGCGCAGCGTGATCTCGAGCACCTTCACGCCACCCGCGTGCAATGCACGCGACACGTTTTCGCCCTGCTCGACCGAGTCGAATGCGAGCACCGGAATGACCGGGCCTAGCTTCACGATTTCAGCAATCGTCTTCATTGAATTGGCTCCTTGAAATTCATGCGGCGACGCCGACGGCCGTTTCGCCGACCAGCGTCCCGAAAACCGATGCGCCCTGCTCGGCCGGCGCCGCGGCCGCGCGGAACACGCCGAACAGTTCGCGCCCGAAGCCGACTTCGTTCTCGGCCTGATGCTGCGGCTGCGCGACCGGGCGCGCGAGCCATTCGGCGTCGTCGACCTCGATGTCGAGCACGCCGGCTTCCGCGTCGATCACGAGCATGTCGCCCGTCTTCACCTTGCCGATCGGGCCGGCCAGCAGCGCTTCCGGCGACACGTGGATCACGGCCGGCACCTTGCCCGACGCGCCCGACATGCGGCCGTCGGTCACCAGCGCGACGTGAAAGCCCTGATCCTGCAGCACGCCGAGCAGCGGCGTCAAACGGTGCAGCTCGGGCATGCCGTTCGCGCGCGCGCCCTGAAAGCGCACCACCGCGACGAAATCGCGCTTCAGCTCGCCGCGATCGAACGCTTCCTGCACGGCTTCCTGCGAGTCGAACACGATCGCGGGCGCCGTCACCTTGCGGTGCTCCGGCGCGACCGCCGAAATCTTGATCACGCCGCGGCCGAGCCGGCCCTGCATCAGGCGCAGGCCGCCGTCCGGCTGGAACGGGTCGCGAATGCCGCGCAGCACCTTCGTATCGTGGCTCTCGGCCGTACCGTCGACCCACGTCAGCTTGCCGTCGATCAGCTTCGGCTCCTTCGTGTAGTGCGACAGGCCCTTGCCCGCGACCGTCGTCACGTCCTCGTGCAGCAGCCCGCCTTCGAGCAGGTTGCGCACCAGGAACGCGACACCGCCCGCCGCGTGGAAATGGTTCACGTCGGCCTTGCCGTTCGGGTAGATCTTCGCGAGCAGCGGCACGACGGCCGACAGTTCGTCGAAATCGTTCCAGTCGATCAGGATGCCGGCCGCGCGCGCGATCGCGACCAGGTGCAGCGTGTGGTTGGTCGAGCCGCCCGTCGCGAGCAGCGCGACGATCCCGTTGACGATCGCCTTCTCGTCGATCACATGGCCGATCGGCGTGTACTGGCCGCGCTCGACGGTCAGGTCGAGCACGCGGCGCGCGGCCTCGGCCGTCAGCGCGTCGCGCAGCGGCGTGTGCGGATGGATGAACGCCGAGCCCGGCAGGTGCAGGCCCATCAGCTCCATCAGCATCTGGTTGCTGTTCGCGGTGCCGTAGAACGTGCAGGTGCCGTGGCCGTGATAGGCGGCCGATTCGGCTTCGAGCAGCGCGTCGCGGCCGACCTGGCCGGTCGCGAACTGCTGGCGGATCTTCGCCTTGTCGTCGTTGGACAGCCCGCTCGTCATCGGGCCGGCCGGCACGAAGATGGTCGGCAGGTGGCCGAACTGCAGCGCGCCGATCAAGAGGCCCGGCACGATCTTGTCGCAGATGCCGAGGCAGAGCGCCGCATCGAACATGTTGTGCGTGAGCGCGATCGCCGTGCCCATCGCGATCGCCTCGCGCGAGAACAGCGACAGCTCCATGCCCGGGTTGCCCTGCGTGACGCCGTCGCACATCGCCGGCACGCCGCCGGCGAACTGCGCGACGCCGCCGTTCTCGCGCGCGGCCGCCTTGATGATGTCGGGGAAATTCTTGTACGGCGCGTGCGCGGACAACATCTCGTTGTACGAGGACACGATACCGATGTTCGGTTCGCGAATCGCCTTGATCTGGAACTTGTCGTTGCCCTCGAGGCCTGCGAAGCCGTGTGCGAGGTTCGCGCACGACAGCGCGCCGCGGGCCGGGAACTTGCCTTGCGCACCGTCGATGCGCTGCAGATAGGCGGAACGGGTCGATTGGCTGCGGGCGATCACGCGTTCGGTGACCTTCGCCAGGGTGGGGTGCAGCGACGTCATGCTGGGCGCTCCTGTATGCCGGCCGACACCGGCGGTTGGAATCGTGGGGACGGTCGCGCTTCGTCGACCGAACGACGCAAGTCTAGTAGAAAAACTACATGCACGCAATGTAGATCGACGCGTGTGCAACCCTTATTCCCGCCACCAGCAAGGCTTTAATCAGTAAAAACCCTAATTCGGCTCGCCAGACCCGCATGGCAACGCTCGCAATTCCGCTAGTATTTTCATGTAGATTTTCTACAATTCGATTGCGATACACTCGCTCATCCGAACCCGATTTCCACGTGCCGTCCCATGCTGCCCCGCATTGAAGCGATCCGCGCCGAGTTGCGCCCGTCCGAGCGCAAGCTCGCCGACTACATTCTCGCCGCACCGCGCGAGGTGCTCGACCTCGCGATGACCGAGCTGTCGGCCCGCGCGGGCGTCAGCCAGCCGACGATCGCGCGCTTCTGCCAGGCGCTCGGCTGCAGCGGCTTTCGCGAATTCAAGATCCGGCTCGCGCAGAGCGTCGCGCCCGGCGTGTCGTCGGTGTATCGCGACGTCGAGCCCGATGAGCCGGCGCCCGGCATCATCGGCAAGGTGTTCGACCGCACGATCGGCGCGCTGATCGAGGTGCGCAACAGCCTGTCGGCGGGCAGCGTCGCCGACGCGATCGCGCTGCTGTCGAACGCGTCGCGCATCGAGTTCTACGGCGCCGGCGGCTCGGGCATCGCCGCGCAGGACATCCAGCACAAGTTCTTCCGGCTCGGCGTGCCGAGCGTCGCGTATTCGGATCCGCACACGTTCTCGATGTCGTCGGCGCTGCTCGGGCCGCACGACGTCGTCGTCGCGATCTCGAACACCGGCCGCACGCGCGATATCGTCGACGCCGCGCGCTCCGCGCTCGCGTGCGGCGCGAAAGTCGTCGCGATCACGCAGAGCCATTCGCCGCTCGCGAAGCTCGCGACGGTCAGCCTCGCGTCGAACGTCGCCGAGGAAACGGACGTGTTCTCGCCGATGACGTCGCGGATGTCGCATCTCGCGATCGGCGACATCCTCGCGGTCGGCGTCGCGCTGTCGCGCGGGCCGGCGCTGATGGAGCGCGTCGGCCGCGCGAAGGAAGCGATCACGCGGCGCCGGATTGACGATCCGGTGAAGGATTGAGCCGAAGCGGGACGCCGCGCGTAAACGAACAACGGCGCCCCGAGGGGCGCCGTTGCGCATCGATCGCCGGCCGCGCGTTGCGGCGAACTCAGAACGGCTTGATCACCACCAGCGCGACCGCCGCCAGCATGCCGAGCACCGGCAGCTCGTTGAACACGCGATACCACTTGTCGGTGCGGCGGTTCTCGCCGCGCTCGAACACCCGCAGCAGGTGCCCGCAATACGCGTGATAGACGATCAGCAGCAGCACCACCGTCACCTTCGCATGGATCCAGCCCTGCCCCTGCCCGATGCCGATCACGAGCCAGAGCCACAACCCGCAGGCCAGTGCCGGCACCGCGATCATCGTCATGAAGCGGAACAGCTTGCGCGCCATCAGCAGCAGGCGCCGCACCGCGGCCGGATCGGTCTCCATGGCCAGGTTCACGTAGATGCGCGGCAGGTAGAACAGCCCCGCGAACCACGCGGCGATCAGAACGATATGAAACGTCTTGACCCAGAGCATTGCCATCGGTTGTGCGCCTCGCGGTTGACTTACTGACGGCCTTCGCCGTGCCCGAGCACGACGTACTTCAGCGACGTCAGCCCTTCCAGGCCGACGGGGCCGCGTGCGTGCAGCTTGTCGTTCGAGATGCCGATTTCCGCGCCCAAGCCGAATTCGAAACCATCCGCGAAGCGCGTCGACGCGTTGACCATCACGCTCGCCGAATCGACTTCACGCAGGAAGCGCATCGCGCGGTCGTGATCCTCGGTGACGATCGCATCGGTGTGATGCGAGCCGTAATGGTTGATGTGCTCGATCGCGGCGTCGAGGCCGTCGACGACCTTGATCGCAAGCACCGGCGCGAGATATTCGGTGTGCCAGTCTTCTTCGGTCGCGTCGACGAGCGGGCCGACGCCCGCATCGGCGAGCACCGCGCGCGCGGCTGCATCGACGCGCAGTTCGACCTGCTTGTCGCGATACAGCTTGCCGAGCGGCGGCAGCAGCTGCGCGGCGATATCGCTCGCGACGAGCAGCGTCTCCATCGTGTTGCAGGTGCCGTAGCGGTGCGTCTTCGCGTTGTCGCAAACGGTCAGCGCCTTCGCGAGATCGGCGCGGTCGTCGACGTACACGTGGCAGATGCCGTCGAGATGCTTGATCATGGGCACGCGCGCCTCGTTGATCAGCCGTTCGATCAGACTCTTGCCGCCGCGCGGCACGATCACGTCGACGTATTCGGTCATCGTGATCAGCTTGCCGACCGCCGCGCGATCGGCCGTCGCGACGACCTGCACCGCATCCTGCGGGAGGCCTGCCGCCTCGAGCCCTTCGCCGATGAGCTTCGCGAGCGCCGCATTCGATTCGAGCGCTTCGGAACCGCCGCGCAGGATCGTCGCGTTGCCGGACTTCAGGCACAGCGCGGCCGCGTCGATCGTCACGTTCGGGCGCGACTCGTAGATGATGCCGATCACGCCGAGCGGCACGCGCATCTGGCCGACCTGGATCCCGCTCGGCCGGAACTTGAGGTTGCCGATCTCGCCGATCGGATCGGCCAGCGACGCGACCTGGCGCAGCCCTTCGACCATCGTGTTCAGCGCCTTGTCCGACAGCGTCAGGCGGTCGATGAACGCCGCATCGAGCCCCTTTTCGCGGGCGCGGGCGACGTCGCGCGCATTCGCGTCCTTCAGCGCCTGCGCGTCGCGTTCGATCGCCCGGGCCACGGCGTCGAGCGCCGCGTTCTTCGCGGCCGTGCTGGCGCGCGCCATCGCGCGGGAAGCGTGCCGGGCGCGACGGCCCAGGTCGGTCATGTACTGATCGATATCCATCGTGTGACTCGAGAAGCGAGCCGCGCGGAGCGGCATGAATTCGTGGGGAAGCGTGGGCGGCCATCCGTGCGCGGTGGCGGCCGCCAGACGGCGCCGTGCAGCGGCGCCCGGTCATCGAAACATTGTAAGCGGGTTGCGCAGCGCGCGCTGAAGGCCCGAACGGGACTTAGCGTCGCACGCGACCCGCGGTCGGCGGTCGCTCGCCGCGCTCGCCCGCGACCGTCATCGCAAGCTGGAACAGCCCGTCCCACGGGTCGGGCGGCGGTTCGTCCTGCGTGCGGCGGCCCGGCGCGACGGCCGTCAGCCCCTTGACCTGCCGGTCGAGCTTCGCGGCGAATGCGAGCGCCTTTTCGAGCACCGCTTCCGACACGCGGTTCAGCGCGGGCGCGATCAACCGCTCGCGCGGCCCCCACACGCGGTTCTCGCGCAGCAGCGTCGCGAGCGGCTTGCCGGCCGTCGTGCCGCGCTTGATCCGCAGCAGCGTGCGCAATTCCTCGACGACGGCCCACATCACGAGCACGATCGCCTCGCCCTCGCCCTTCAGGCCGTCGATCATCCGCGCGAGCCGCGCGGCATCGCCGGCGAGCATCGCCTCGTTCAGCTTGAACACGTCGTAGCGCGCGACGTTCAGCACCGCGTCGTGCACCTGCTCGAACGACAGCGCACCCTGCGGATACAGCAGCCCGAGCTTCTGGATTTCCTGGTGCGCGGCGAGCAGGTTGCCCTCGACGCGCTCCGCGATGAACTGCAGCGCGCGGCGCCCGTCGTCGCCGGATGCGACGCGCTGGCCCTGCATCGACAGGCGCTGCCCGATCCAGTTCGGCAGTTGCGCGCGATCGACCGGATCGATCTTCAGCGCGACGCCGCCGTTCTGCAGCGCGGTAAACCATGCGGATTTCTGCGTGGCCGCGTCGAGACGCGGCAACGTGACGAGCATCAGCGCGTCGGGGTTCGGCGTGGCCGCGAGCGTCTTCAGCGCGTCGGCGCCTTCCTTGCCGGGCTTGCCCGACGGAATGCGCAGCTCGATCAGCTGGCGCTCGCCGAACAGCGACATCGCCTGGGTCGCGCCGAGCAGCACGCTCCAGTCGAAGCCGCGTTCGACCGTATGCACCGAACGCTCGGTAAAGCCGGCCGCGCGCGCGGCCGCACGAATGCGGTCGCACGCTTCCTGCGCGAGCAGCGGCTCGTCGCCGTAGACGGTGTAGAGCCCGGCCAGCCCCTTCGCGAGGTGCGGCTCCAGCGCATCAAGTCGCAATTGCATCGCTGCGTGCGCCCGCGATCAGAGCGGCGGCGGCGGCAGCGGCGCGCGCGGCGCCACGCCCGGCACCACGTCCTCCGGCGCCGGCGTCAGCGAATGGACGATCGCGAGACGCCGCATCAACTGGTCGACTGCGTCGTTCTGCATGTCGCCGTACAGGATGTCGGCTTCCTGCGCCTTCGCGTTCGTGTACTGGTCGCTGTAGGTCATCGCGCGGTTCAGCGCGATCGCGCTCGGCGGGATCAGCACGGTGCCGTCCTTGCTCGTCAGCGTGTAGTTCAGCGTGTAGAACAGCGCGTATTCCTGCGCGGAGCCGTACTTGTTGAGCGTCAGCGTGTTCTGGCCACGCGACTCCCACATGCGCAGCACGGCGTCGGCATCGTCCGCCGACTTGACGATCTTCGTGTCGCTGCCGGCCTGGACGAGGCGCGTGAGCCGCGCCTCGACGGGCGCCGGCGCACCGGCCACGAACAGGTGCTTGAACGCGTAGTCCTGCTGGCCGCGCAACTGGAAGCCGCATGCCGACAGCGCGACCGCGCTGCCGACGAGCATCAAAAACGATCTGCGGATCACCTTCGCTCCTTCTGTGTGCACCCGACGGCCCGCGGCCGTCAGACGACGATGTTCACGAGGCGGCCCGGCACGACGACGATCTTCTTCGCCGGCTTGCCGTCGCTGAATTTCGCGAATGCCTCGTCGGCCACCGCCGCCGCTTCGATCGCGTCGCGGCTCGCGTCCTTCGCGACCTTCAGCGCGCCGCGCACCTTGCCGTTCACCTGCAGCACGAGTTCGATCTCGGCCTGCTCGAGCGCGGCCTCGTCGACCTTCGGCCACGGCGCATCGAGCAGCGGGCCGAATTCGTCCGCGTAGCCGAGCGCCTTCCACAGCTCGAACGTGATGTGCGGCACGACCGGGTACAGCACGCGCAGCAGCACGCCGTAGGTTTCGCGCAGCACGGCGGGCGCCGCGCCCTTCGCGCCGTCGATCGCGTTCAGCATCTTCATCGCGGCCGACACGACCGTGTTGTACTGCAGGCGCTGGTAGTCGAAATCGGCCTGCTTCAGCACGCTGTAGATCTCGCGGCGCAGCGCCTTGTCGGCTTCGCCCAGCGCGGCGGCATCGAAACCCGCGCGGGCCGCGAGCGCTTCGCGGTTGCCGAAGCCGAAGCTCCACACGCGGCGCAGGAAGCGGCTCGCGCCCTCGACGCCCGCGCCCGACCACTCGAGCTGCTGCTCCGGCGGCGCCGCGAACATCGTGAACAGGCGCGCGGTATCGGCGCCGTACTGGTCGATCAGCAGTTGCGGATCGACGCCGTTGTTCTTCGACTTCGACATCTTCTCGATGCCGCCGAGCACGACCGGCTGGCCGTCCGCATTCAGCGTCGCGCCGACCGGGCGGCCCTTGTCGTCGTGCGTGACCGTCACGTCGAGCGGGTTGTACCAGGTCTTCTTGCCGGCCGCGTCCTCGCGGTAGTACGTCTCGTTCAGCACCATCCCCTGCGTGAGCAGGTTCTTCGCCGGCTCGCCGAACTTCACGAGGCCGAGGTCGCGCATCACCTTGGTCCAGAAGCGCGAATACAGCAGGTGCAGGATCGCGTGCTCGATGCCGCCGATGTATTGATCCATCGGCATCCAGTAATCGGTGCGCGCGTCGACCATGGTCTCGGCGTCCGGCGCCGTGTAGCGCGAGAAGTACCACGACGAATCGACGAAGGTGTCCATCGTGTCGGTTTCGCGCTTCGCCGCCGCGCCGCACTTGGGACACGTGCAGTTCAGGAACGCTTCGGACTTCGCGAGCGGGTTGCCCGTGCCGTCCGGCACGAGGTCTTCCGGCAGCACGACCGGCAGGTCGGCCTCCGGCACCGGCACGTCGCCGCACGACGGGCAGTGGATGATCGGGATCGGCGTGCCCCAGTAGCGCTGGCGCGACACGCCCCAGTCGCGCAGGCGCCACGTGACCTGCTTGTCGCCGAAGCCGCCGGCCTTCAGGTCGGCCGCGACCGCGTCCACCGCTTCCGTGTAGCGCAGGCCGTCGTACTTGCCGCTGTTCACGCAGACCGCGGTTTCCTTGTCGCCGTACCACTCCTGCCATGCGTCGAGCGAGTACGTCTGCCCTTCGCTCGCGATCACCTGCTTGATCGGCAGATCGTATTTCTTCGCGAACGCGAAATCGCGCTCGTCGTGGCCCGGCACGCCCATCACCGCGCCTTCGCCATAGCTCATCAGCACGTAGTTGCCGATCCACACCTCGACCGGCTCACCGGTCAGCGGGTGCTTGACCGAGAAGCCGGTCGCGACGCCCTTCTTCTCCATCGTCGCGACGTCGGCCTCGGCGACGCCGCCGCGCTTGCATTCGTCGATGAACGCGAGCAGCTCCGGCTTGTCCTGCGCGAGGCGCGTGGCGAGCGGGTGCTCGGCCGCGATCGCGCAGAACGTGACCCCCATGATCGTGTCGGCGCGCGTCGTGAACACGCGCAGCAGCTTCTGCTCGCCGTCGAGTTCGTACGGGAAGCCGAAGTTCACGCCGAAGCTCTTGCCGATCCAGTTCTGCTGCATGATCTTCACGCGCTCGGGCCAGCCGAGGCCGTCGAGGTCGTTCAGCAGCTCATCCGCGTACTGCGTGATGCGCAGGTAGTACATCGGGATCTCGCGCTTCTCGACGAGCGCGCCGGAGCGCCAGCCGCGGCCGTCGATCACCTGCTCGTTCGCGAGCACGGTCTGGTCGACCGGATCCCAGTTCACGGTGCCCGTCTTCTTGTACGCGATGCCCTTCTCGAGCATCTTCAGGAACAGCCACTGGTTCCACTTGTAGTAGTCGGGCTTGCACGTCGCGATTTCGCGCGACCAGTCGATCGCGAGGCCCATCGACTGCATCTGGCCCTTCATGTAGTCGATGTTGTCGTAGGTCCACTTCGCGGGCGGCACGCCGTTCGCCATCGCGGCGTTCTCGGCCGGCATCCCGAACGCGTCCCAGCCCATCGGCATCAGCGTGTTGTAGCCGTTCATCCGCAGATAGCGGTACATCACGTCGTTGATCGTGTAGTTGCGCACGTGACCCATGTGCAGCTTGCCGGACGGGTACGGCAGCATCGACACGCAGTAGAACTTCGGCTTCTGCGAATCTTCCTTCGTCTTGTAGGCATCGGCTGCGCGCCAGTCGCCCTGGGCGGCGGCTTCGACGTCGGCGGGTACGTATCTCTCGTGCATGGTGTGGTTCGGGCTAGGCTTTAAGCGGCGCGACGGCTCGCGCGCAGGATTGGATCGAAATCGTGCGTGCCCGGCGCGGGAACGGGCTGAGCGGTTCCGGGCCGGGAAAAACGTCGATTATACCGCCCGTGCGGGCCCGCACGGCCGGTCTCTCGCGGGCCGGGGCCCGCAACGACGGCGTATCAGGGTTTCGCGCCGGCGGCGGGCGGCACGGCGCCGCCGGCCGGCGGCACGTCGGTCACGAAGCCGATCCGCGTGAGGCCCGCGGCCTGCGCGGCGCCCATCACCTGCGCGATCACGTCGTAGCGCGTCGCGCGCGACGCGCGCAGCCGCAACTCGGGCGGCGCGGCGCCCGCGGCGGCGGCCCGGAAGCGCGCGGGCAGCGCGTCGAGCGCCACGGGCGCGTCGTCCCAGTAAAGCTTGCCCGCGTCGTCGATCGACAGCGTGACGGATTGCGGCGTGTCGCGCGCGACGCTCGCCGCCACCTTCGGCAGGTCGAGCCGGATCGCGTGCGTCATCAGCGGCGCGGTGATGATGAAGATGACGAGCAGCACGAGCATCACGTCGATCAGCGGCGTCATGTTGATCTCCGCCATCGGCTCGGACGTCTTGTGGTGCTCGAGCCCGCCGAATGCCATGGTCGTTCCTCCGGGGCCGGCGCGTCAGGCGCCCTGCGCGCACACGAATACGTGCAGATCGCGCGCGAAGCCGTCGAGTTCCTCGGCAAGCTGCCGGACGAGCCGGCCGAGAATGTTGTACGCGAGCACCGCGGGAATCGCGACGACCAGCCCGAACGCGGTCATGATCAGCGCCTCGCCCACCGGGCCCGCGACGTTCTCGATCTGCGCCTGCCCGCTCGCGGCGATGCTGCCGAGCGCGTGGTAGATACCCCACACGGTGCCGAGCAGCCCGACGAACGGCGCGGTGCTGCCGATCGACGCGAGCAGCACCTGGCCGAATTCGAGGCGCCGCTGCGAGCGCAGCATCGCGTGCCGCAACGCGCGCAGCACGCGTTCGCCGCGCTCGACGCGCGCGGCCAGCGCGGCCGGGTCGTGGTCGTCGGCCGCGTCGCGCGCGGCTTCGGCGAGCGGCACGAACACGCGCTCGCGATCGGCGCCGGCCAGCGCGGCGATGCCCGCGTCGAGCGACGGCGCGCGCCAGAACGCGGCGAGCGCGCGCGGCCCCTGCCGCTTCGCGCGGACCAGCAGCCAGGCTTTCATGAAGAGGAAGCACCAGCTGGCGACGGACATCGCCAGCAGCACATAGGCGACGGCGTGCGTGATCGCATCGCCGCTTTCGAGGTAGTGGACAACGCCGGTGGGAATCGCCATCGGAGTTTCCTCGCGGGTGTCAGCGCAGGCCGAGCACGTCCTGCATGTCGAACAGGCCGGCGCCGCGCGCCGACAGGAAGCGCACCGCACGCAACGCGCCCTGCGCGTACGACACGCGGCTCGACGACTTGTGCGTGATCTCGATGCGCTCGCCGATCCCGGCGAACAGCACGGTGTGATCGCCGACGATATCGCCGCCGCGCACCGCCGCAAAGCCGATCGACGACGGATCGCGCTCGCCCGTCACGCCGTGGCGGCCGTACACCGCGCAGTCGTCGAGCGAGCGGCCGAGCGCGCCGGCGACGGCTTCGCCCATCATCAGCGCGGTGCCCGACGGTGCGTCGACCTTGTGGCGGTGATGCGCCTCGATGATCTCGATGTCGTAGCCGTGCGAGAAATGCTTCGCCGCGAATTCGAGCAGCTTCAGCGTGACGTTCACGCCGACGCTCATGTTCGCCGCGAACACGATGCCGATCTTGCCCGCGGCGGCCTGCAACTCGGCCTTCTGCTCGGCGGTGAAGCCGGTCGTGCCGATCACGAGCTTCACGTCGTGGCGCAGCGCGGCCTCGATGTGGGCCATCGTGCCTTCCGGACGCGTGAAATCGATCAGATAGTCGGCCTGCGCGAACACGGCGTCGAGATCGTCGGTCAGCTTGATCCCGGTGTCCTTGCCGAGAAACGCACCGGCGTCCTGGCCGAGGAACGGCGAACCGGCGCGGTCGAGCGCGCCGACGAGCTGCGCGTCGGCATCGTTGAGAACGGCTTCGATCAGCATCCGGCCCATTCGGCCCGATGCGCCGGCAATCGCAATCTTCATGGCTTTCTACACGACAGGTCTAAAGGCGGGCGGCGCATGCCGCCCCGTTTCCGCACGCCGGCCGCTTACTGCGCCGGTGCGGTGAGCGGCTGGTTCTGCAGGTTGTCCGAGCCTTGCGGGCCGACCGGCGGCGACGCCTCGTTCGACACGTTCGGCTGCGGCGGACGATGGAACTGGAACTGCGGCTGGATCGCCGGCGCGGCGCCCGGCGGCTGGCCGCCCGGCACCGGCGCGCCGCCCGAGGCCTGCGCGGCCGGCGTGAACCGGCGCGACGCCGCACCCTGCCCCGACACCTGGTTGGTCGCGCGGTTCGCCGCGCGCGCCGCCTGGGCGTTCGCATCCTGGTCGACCACCGCGCCCGGCGCCGGCTCGGTGGCCGGGCTCGCGGCGGCGGCAGCCTGCGCGGCGCTCGCGGCCGCAGCGGCTTCGGACGCCTTCTTCGCCGCGGCAGCGGCCTTCGCCTTCTTGCCGCCGCGGTCGCCGTCGATGTCGGCCAGCAGGTCGAGCTCGGACGGCAGGTTGTCGGCGCCGCTCCAGCTCGCGACGCGATCGCCCGAGAAGTTGATGACGAGGTCGCGCTGCTGGACGATCGACGTCGAGCCGCGCTTGAAGTAGAAGAGGTAATCCCAGCGATCCGCGTGGAACATGTCCGCCAGCAGCGGCGTGCCGAGCAGCGCGCGGACCTGCTCGCGCGTCATGCCGACCTGCAGCTGGGCGGCCTTCTCCTGCGACACGAAGTTGCCTTGCACGACGGTGATCCGATACGGCGTGATGCTCTGCGCGATGCGCTGCGTCACGCTGTCGTACGACGAACAACCCGCCAGCGCGACAACGGCGGCGGCAGCGATGATGGCACTCCGCATGCGACTCCTCTGAAAGTGCGAAAGCGATTCTGGGATCATTTCCTTCACCGTGCTGGCCCGCGTACAGGCCGCGCGTATATCTGGAACGGCGAAAAGCCGGTAACATTGAAGCCCTGCATTGTACTCTAGGGATGCCTAGCCATGACCAATCCGACGGATCTCAAGAATATCGGGCTAAAGGCCACCCTACCGCGCCTCAAGATTCTCGAGATCTTCCAGCAGAGCCCCGTACGCCACCTGACGGCCGAAGACGTCTACCGCAACCTGCTCAACGAACAGCTCGACATCGGGCTCGCCACCGTCTATCGCGTGCTCACGCAGTTCGAGCAGGCCGGCCTGCTGTCGCGCAGCAACTTCGAATCCGGCAAGGCG
Organism: Burkholderia semiarida; assembly: GCF_029268935.1. Taxonomy (NCBI): domain Bacteria; kingdom Pseudomonadati; phylum Pseudomonadota; class Betaproteobacteria; order Burkholderiales; family Burkholderiaceae; genus Burkholderia; species Burkholderia semiarida. The sequence goes on from NZ_JAHLCL010000007.1 coordinate 1,857,012, forward strand.
GTGTTCGAGCTGAACGAAGGCTCGCACCACGACCACCTCGTGTGCCTCGATTGCGGCCGCGTCGAGGAATTCTTCGACGCCGAGATCGAGAGCCGCCAGCAGGCGATCGCGAAGGAGCGCGGCTTCCGGCTCCAGGAGCACTCGCTCGCGATGTACGGTTCGTGCACGACCGAGAACTGCCCGCACCGCAAGCACTGAATCGCGCCACCCGCGCACGCGGCACGGCCCGGCCGGCATCTCGCCGCCCGGGCCGTGTGCTTTTTCGGCGCGCCTGCCGCGCGACCGGAATGCTTACGAAAGCCCTTCTACTCCCTCGCAGACCGGCTCGAACGCCAGCGTCCACGCGTGCTCCAGCGGGATCTCGTCGCAGTTCGGCTGCGGCCCGCCGCGATCGACGATCACGAAATCGCTGACCGCATCGAGCGCGAGCAGCGGATGATGCCAGACGCCCTTCGCATAATTGACGCCCTGCCAGCCCTCGGCCAGGAACGCGCGCATCGCATCGGGCCGGAACTCGCCGGCCGGCGCGACGACGATCGCATAACGCGACACCGCCGCGAGCGGGATGAACGCCTGGCTGCCGTGCGGATGGCGCTCCATCAGCGTGATCGCCACCGGCAGCGCGCGCGGCTGCGCGCGAAACACGCTGACGAGCGGCCGGCCGCCGTCCGCGCACACGTCGATCGTCGCGAGATCGTGAAAGCGCTCGGTCGTGCCGCCGTTGATCGGGAAATGCCGCGCGCCTTCGAGCGCGATCACGTCGCCGAACGGCGCGAACGCTTCGCGGGTCAGGCGCTCGACGCGCAGGATCGGAGTTCCGCTCATGCCGCCCCCCTCCCTCAAGCCGGCTCGCCCCACAGACGCAGGCGCGACACGCCGCCGTCCGGGAAGATGTTGAACCGCACGTGCGTGACGGGGCCGAGCGCCGCGAGCGCGTCGAACGTGTGCACGTGGTCCATCTGCAGCTTCTGCTCGCCGAGCAGTTCGGCCCAGAACATCGCCTGCGTGACGAGCGAATCGTCGGTGCCGCCCGTGACGTGCGCGGCCTGCAGCGAGCAGCGGTCGGGGAAATTGCCCTTGAAGAACGCCGTATCGACCTCGACGCGCCGGATGATGCCCGGCCGCGCGAGCGCGACGATCGCCCAGTCGTTGCCGGGCTCGCGGCGGCGCCGCGTTTCCCAGCCGTCGCCCATGTTCGCGCCGCGCCCCGGCATCAGCATCTGCGAGGCCGGGCCGAAGTGCTGGTTGTTCGCGGCCACGAGATAACCGCCGTTCTCGATCGCCGCGAGATCGACGAGCTCGCCGGCCGGCACGTGGCGCCAGTCGCGCTGCGGCTGGCCGTACACACGCAGCCGCGCAAGCCCGCCGTCCGGGTACAGGTTCACGCGCAGATGCGTGACCGGCCGCGCATCGTCGACGCTCACGTAATGGTGCGAATTGCCCTGCAGCGTCGTCGCGGGCACGATCGTGCGCCATTCGGCGTCGTCGGGCGGCGTGTCGCCGTCCACCGCGCAGGCCTCGATCGACGCGGCCGGCGGAAAGTTGCCGGTGAAGTGGCTCGTATCGAGGTCGACGCCGTAAATCACGCCCGGCCGCGCGAGGCGCACCACGCAGAAGTCATGGCCGGTCGTGCGCTTGCGGCGCGTTTCCCAGCCGTCCATCCACTTGCCGTGGTCGTCGTACTTGCCGGGAATGAACACGGCCGGCTCGGGATTGAGCATGCGCTCCTTGGGCGCGAAGAATTCGTCGCTGGCAAAGAGCGCCTGCGCGCCGAGGCGCGGGTCGGCGAGGTTCATGTAGCGCCGCGTGAAAGCCGGCGCGTTCGGATCGAGGATGGGGGCTGCCATGTCGTCTCCATTGTTTTGAGAAGCGCCGGCGCGTCGGCGCGCCGGCCGCGTGAAGGTCGGTCGCACGGGGTGGCCGGGGGGCCGGCCAAGGGCGCCCGGCCAGGGAACCCGCGCCGCGCGAGCGTCGGGGTCAGAGCGCGTGGGCCTGGTCGCCTGCGACGGGGGCGGCGCTGCCGGGCGCGTCGGCCACGTAGCGCAGTTCGCGATTCAGCACGCGCGTCGCGCGGGCGCGGTCGATGTCGTTCTCCCACACCGCGACCACCACCGTCGCGACGCAGTTGCCGATCAGGTTGGTCAGCGCGCGGGCGATGCCGACGAACCAGTCGACCGGCAGGATCAGCACGAGGCCGAGCACGGGAATCGCGGGAATCGCCGACAGCGTCGCCGCGAGGATCACGATGGCCGAGCCCGGGATGCCGTGCGCGCCCTTCGACGTGACGAGCGACACGAGCAGCACGACGATCAGGTCGTGCGTGGACAGCGGCGTGTTGGTGGCCTGCGCGATGAACAGCACGGCGAGCGTCAGGTAGATCGAGAAGCCGTCGAGGTTGAACGAATAGCCGGTCGGGATCACGAGGCCGACGGTCGAATCCTTGATGCCCATGTATTCGAGCTTGCTCATCACCTGCGGCAGCACCGCGTCGGACGACGCCGTGCCGAGCACGATCGACAGCTCCTCGCGCAGGTAGCGGATCAGCTTGAACACGGAGAAGCCCGCGAGCCGCATCACGACGCCGAGCACGACCGTGACGAACACGAAGCAACTCAGGTAGAACACCGCCACCAGATAGCCGAGCTGCTTGAGCGACGCGACGCCGTACTTGCCGGTCGTGAACGCGATCGCGCCGAGCACGCCGAGCGGTGCGAGCTTGATGATGAAGCCGATGATCCGGAAGAACACGTGCGACAGCTCCTCGATCAGCGAGTTGACGCGCTGCGCCTTGTCGCCGAGCAGCGACAGTGCCGAGCCGAACAGCACCGCGAACACGAGGATCTGCAGGATGTCGCCCTTCGCGAACGCGTCGATCGCGGTGTCGGGGATGATCTTCATCAGGTAGCCGGCCGTGTCCTTCAGGCTTTCGGCGTTCTTCGCGTACGTCGACAGCGACGCCGCGTCGAGCGAGCGCAGGTCGATGTTCATCCCGACGCCCGGGCGCGTGAACCACGCGAGCACGAGCCCGATGCCGAGCGCGAGCGTCGTCATCACCTCGAAGTAGACGACGGCCTTCAGGCCGACCCGGCCGACCTTCTTCAGGTCGCCTGCGTTGGCCATCCCGCTCACCACGACGCAGAACACGATCGGGCCGATCACCATCTTGATGAGCTTTAGGAAGCCGTCGCCGAGCGGACGCAGCGACTCGGCGAAGTGCGGGAAGAACGCGCCGAGCGCGACCCCCAGTATCAAGGCGACGACTACCCGGCCAAACAGCGAATTAAGGAATTTCGACACGGCGCTCTCCCGATCCAACGGTTGCAGTTTCGTCTGTTCATACTGGTAAGACCAGTGATGTTATGGTGGATAGTAGGAAGCCGATATAGTGGCGTCAAGGACGGACAAAATAGGGATTTCCCGCCCCCGCGCCCGTGCTTCCGGGGCCCGAAAGGAGGCGGATCGTGGCTTTCCCGTACGGCCGCGTGCACCGCCTGCGTGCGGATTACAATGCCGGTCAGACCGGCCATCGTTCACATCATGAGAAATGTTCCGCATACCGTGACCGACGCCGCCATCGCGACGATCCGCGACCGGATCGAGGCAGGCGTGTATCCGGTCGGCAGCCTGCTGCCGGCCCAGCGCCAGCTCTCCGAGGAGCTGGAGATCAGCCGCGCGTCGCTGCGCGAGGCGCTGTCGACGCTCGAGGCGCTCGGGATGCTGCGCATCCGCGCGGGCAAGGGCGTGTACGTCGAAAGCGCGCAGGCGTCGGCCGCGCATCCGTGGCAATTCGCCGAGCAGTCGTCGCCGCCCGACACCTACCAGATGCGCTATGCGCTCGAAGGCTTCGCCGCGCGGATGGCCGCGCACGTCGTCAGCGACGCAGACATCGCATGGTTCGAGGACAACCTCGCGGACCTGCACGTCGCGCTGACCGACAGCGCGCTCGACGAGGCATCGCGGCTCGACTTCGACTTCCACATGCGGATCATCCATCTGGCCGGCAACGCGGCGATCGAGTCGATCCTGCGCAGCAGCGCGGACATCATGAAGGAAAGCCAGCGCATGCCGTTCTACCGGCGCGAGCTGCTGCTGTCGACGTGGCACGAGCACCGCGCGATCGTCGACGCGCTGATCGCGCGCGACGCGGCCGCCGCCGGCACCGCGATCGAAACGCACATCGCGAACGCCGCACAGCGCGCGGGCGTCTTCTTCCCGACACCCGGCGCGTAATCCTTCCGCGCCGCCGCGCGGCCGTACCGGTCACCGCTCTGACCGATCGCGATGCGCCAGCATGCGGTCGATGAACGCGCGCGCCGCGACGCTGCGGCACGCGGCGGGTCACGCAGTGATGCGGCGGGCCGGCAATCCGGCAGTCCGTTTCCACCGCACGACAAAAAGGCACGCACCGCGCATCGCGGGCGTGCCTTTTTGCCAAGGGCGCTGCTGCCTTCGCGCGCTAACGCTGCCCCGTCACGCGGCCTCGTTCGCGAAATCGATCAGCACCTTCATCGCACGCTGGCGATCGCCGGCCAGTTCGAATGCGAGGTTCGCATCGCGCATCGGGAACACGCGCGTGACGGCCGGCCGCAGGTCGACGCGCCCCGCGTTGATCAGTTGCACCGCCAGCGCGAATTCCGCGTGAAAGCGGAACGAGCCGCAGATCGACAGCTCCTTCGCGACCACCACGTTCTGCGGCAGGCTCACGTCGCCGCCGAGCCCGAGCTGCACGACGACGCCGCGCGGCCGCATCACGTCCAGCCCGTCGCGCAGCGCGCGCGCATTGCCCGAACATTCGATCATCACGTCGAACGTGCCCTTGTCGGCGCCGTAGCGCTCGACCCAACCGGCATCGGCCGCCGCGTTGATCGTGCGGTCCGCGCCGAGCGCGCTCGCCACCGCGAGCGGCGCGTCGACGACATCGGTCGCGACGATCTCCGCGGCGCCGTGCACGCGCGCCGCCGCGACCGCCAGCACGCCGATCGGCCCGCAACCCGACACGAGCACGCGCTTGCCGATCAGCGGGCCCGCGCGCGACACCGCATGCAGGCCGACCGCGAACGGCTCGGCGAGCGCCGCGAGCGACAGCGGCACGTGATCGGCGACCTTCACGCACTGCACCGCGTCGCACACGAGCGCATTGCGGAACGCACCCTGCACGTGCGGCATCCGCATCGCGCTGCCGTAGAAGCGCATGTCGAGACACTGGTTCGGCAGCCCTTCGAGACAGTAGCGGCAGGCGCCGCACGGCCGGCTCGGGTTGACCGCGACGCGATCGCCGACTTTCACCGACGTCACGTCCGGAGCCACCTCCGCGACGGTGCCGGCGACCTCGTGGCCGAGCACCATCGGCTGCTGCAACCGGATCGCGCCGAAGCCGCCATGCCGGAAGTAATGCAGGTCGGAGCCGCAGATGCCACCCATCGCGACGTCGACGCGCACCTGGCCCGGGCCGATCTCGCCGGCGTCCTGCTCCTCGACCCGCAGGTCGTTCGGCCCGTGAATCACGACACACATGCAACGCATACGCATGACACGCTCTCCTCGTTAGACGGCGCTGGTCAGGCCGCCGTCGACGAACAACGTCTGGCCGTTCACGAAATCGGACGCGGCCGACGCGAGGAAGATCGCCGCGCCGCACAGCTCGTCGACCTGCCCCCAGCGGCCGGCCGGCGTGCGCTTGCACAGCCAGTCGGAAAACGCCGCGTCGTCGACCAGCGCGCGATTCAGCTCGGTTTCGAAATAGCCGGGCGCGAGGCCGTTCGCCTGGATGCCGTGGCGCGCCCAGTCGGCGCACATTCCTTTGGTCAGCATTCGCACCGCGCCCTTGGTCGCCGCATACGGCGCGATCGTCGGCCGCGCAAGCTCGCTCTGCACCGAGCAGATGTTGATGATCTTGCCGCGACCGCGCGCGATCATGTGCCGCGCGACCGCCTGCGCGACGTTGAACACGCCGTCGAGATTCACGCGCATCAGCGCATGCCAGTCGTCCGGGTCGAATGCGTCGAGCGGCGCACGGCGCTGGATGCCCGCGTTGTTCACGAGGATGTCGATCGCGCCGACGCGCGCCTCGAAGTCGTCGATCGCCGCGCGTACCTGCGCGTGCTCGGCCACGTCGAACACCGCATGGTCGGCCGCGAAGCCTTCGTCGCGGAACTGGCGCGCGAGCGTCGCCGCCTTCTCTTCATTGCGATCGTTGATGACGATCGCCGCGCCGGCTTCCGCGAGCCCGCGGGCGAGCGTCAGCCCGATCCCGCGGCCGGAACCGGTAATCAGCGCGCGGCGGCCGTCGAGGCGGAACCGGTCAAGCGCGTTAGCCATGGATGTCTCCTCGTGCCGGTCGAGCCGGCTGCCCATCGCGGCCGGTCTCGCATCGACGGTATCTTCGGCCGCCGGCCGGGTCCGCGCCAATGGTCTTTTTTGATCCGGTTATCATGAAAACTGATTACCGCCTTCTCGCACCCGCCGCCCCAATGGAACTCAAGCAATTGCGCGCCTTCGTCACGCTCGCGGAAGAGCTGCATTTCGGGCGCGCCGCGCAGCGCCTGTGCATCGTGCAGCCCGCGCTGAGCATGCAGATCAAGGCGCTCGAGGCGGAACTCGGCGCGCGCCTGTTCGAGCGCGACCGGCACAAGGTCGAATTGAGCGACACCGGGCGCGTGTTCCTGCCCGAAGCGCGGGCGACGCTGCAGCAGGCCGCGCGCGCGGAACAGATCGCGCGGCGGTCGAGCCGCGGCGAAATCGGCACGCTGCGGATCGCGTTCGTGTCGTCGGTCTTGCCGGCGCTGTTGCCGGCCGTGCTGCGCACGATGCGCGAGCGCTATCCGTTGATCGCGCTCGAGCTGAAGGACATGCCGACGCCCGACCAGATCGCCGCGCTGCGCGAGCGCCGGATCGATTTCGGGATGATCCGGCTGCCGGCCGCCTACGCGGGCATCGACACGCGCGTGGTGCTCGAGGAAGGCTTCGTCGTCGCGCTGCCGCTCGACCATCCGCTGGCCGCGCACGATGCGATTTCACCGGCCGCGCTGCGCGGCGAGCCCACGTTCGTGCTCGCGCGCCGCTACGCGCCCGGCTTTCACGACGAGATGCTGCTCGCATTGAGCCGCGCGGGCACGACGCTCGACATTGCGCAGGAGTTCGGGGAATTCACGACGATGCTCGCGCTCGTCGCGGCCGGGATGGGGATCGGGCTGATCCCGGCGGAAGCGGCCAGCGCGCTGCCGCCGAACGTGCTCGCGCGGCCGCTCGACCTGGCCGGCCACCGCAGCGGCATCGGGCTCGCGTGGACGGATCTCGACAGCCCGCTCAAGCGCGCGTTCGTCGATGCGATCGGGTAGGTGACGGCGGATTCTCGGCCAGAAAAAGAGCGTGCTCAAATTTCCGTAGATGTCGCGCACCGATGCACGTCAATCGTCCAAGTAAGCACAAGTGTCGCCTACGCACGAAAACGGCCACGGTGCATATGAACTTCATTCGGTATCGGTACGGCGATCTCACTCGAAAAAGCATAGGTCTAACATGGCAACCAACGAAAACATCAGAGAGCGAAATTTTTACTCAGGTTCCGAATCCGAGTTACCGTATTTAGTTAAACAGTACAGTACGTTCCAACTTCCTCATCCCCCTAGCATCCCTGGCTTAATCAACGGCGTGCTGGTTGCAGTCGAAATCGAGAATCGCCTCCGACATCTGGCCATGTTAGTTGACGCGGCAACCGATGCCTATCAAGCCAAGGAAATATTCAAATACTTTTTCACGGTCGAAGCGGTGCTCCTGTCCATGCGCCGAGTAATCGACGATCTTGTGATGTCGCTTTACTGCAGATCCCGATCAGAAGAAATAGCGAGAACTCGGCGCATTGAGGTCGACGGATATGGGATGCTATTTCGTTCCGGCAGGCCGACCGCGTTTGGCGCTGAAATTATCCGTGAGTACATTCGACCGAATGAAGAAATCGCCGAGATCCTCATAGAGTTATCGAATTCGTATAAGCACAGCTATCTACTGCCCGAAGCACGCGCATGGGGCGCCGACGTTCCGACAGTACTTGCTATCCATGCCCATCGAAACGACTATTCAAAGTCCATAACCATTCACAATCACAGCTTGGGGCAACTGGTAATTGGTTTCAATTCACTAATTCAACGAATCGTACAAAACTCGCGCAAGCATAACGTCTCGGAAAATGGAGACAAGGACGCTATCTAACGCTTAGCTGTCAACCGATGCCGATGATTATCGGCAGACCTACGCCCCGTTTCTGTCCGCCGGTCACCTTGGCGTCAAATGTTCGTTCTTCTAGGCGACCACCATCAATTTTTGACCGAACGCGGACGACCAGCCCCATGCTCTCCGAGAGGTTACGCCGGGCAATAAAAAACCCGGCCGGGAAACCCCGGGCCGGGTTCGTTCGCCACGCCGGCCGCCTTGCGGCGGCCGCGCGACGTGCACGATTACTTCGCGTTCGCGAATGCGACAGCCGTATCGAGCATGCGGTTCGAGAAACCCCACTCGTTGTCGTACCAGCTCGACACCTTCACGAGACGGCCCGACACCTTGGTCAGCGTCGCGTCGAACGTCGACGAAGCCGGGTTGTGGTTGAAGTCGATCGACACCAGCGGTGCGTCGTTGTAGCCGAGGATGCCCTTCAGCGCGCCTTCCGATGCTTCCTTCATGATCGCGTTGACTTCCTCGACCGTCGTGTCGCGCTTCGCGATGAACGACAGGTCGACGATCGACACATTGATCGTCGGGACGCGGATCGCGTAGCCGTCGAGCTTGCCGTTCAGTTCCGGCAGCACGAGGCCGACGGCCGATGCGGCACCCGTCTTCGTCGGGATCTGGCTGTGCGTGGCCGAACGCGCGCGGCGCAGGTCTTCGTGATAGACGTCCGTCAGCACCTGGTCGTTCGTGTACGCGTGGATCGTCGTCATCAGGCCGGTTTCGAGGCCGATCTTGTCGTTCAGCGGCTTGACGAGCGGCGCGAGGCAGTTCGTCGTGCACGATGCGTTCGAGATGACCGTGTGCTCGGCCTTCAGCACGTCGTGGTTCACGCCGTAGACGATCGTCGCGTCGACGTCCTTGCCGCCCGGCGCCGAGATGATTACCTTCTTCGCGCCGCCCTTCAGGTGCGCGCTCGCCTTTTCCTTCGTCGTGAAGAAGCCCGTGCATTCCATCACGACGTCGACACCCAGCTCGCCCCACGGCAGTTCGGCCGGGTTGCGGTTCGCGAGCACGCGGATCTTGTCGCCGTTCACGACGAGGTAGTCGCCGTCGACCGACACGTCGCCCGGGAACTTGCCGTGCGCGGTGTCGTACTGGGTCAGGTGCGCGTTGGTCTTCGCATCGCCCAGGTCGTTGATCGCGACGATCTCGAGATCGTGCTTCTTGCCGTTTTCATAGAACGCGCGCAGCGTGTTGCGGCCGATACGGCCGTAGCCGTTGATTGCGACGCGAATCGTCATGGTCTATCTCCTGATGGCTGAAAAAATTCGTTTCGTGCAGCTTCACGGTGCGACGCGCGCAACGGGTGGCGCGCGTCGCGTATGCTTTCAGGCCAGCACGGCCTTCACGGTCTCGACGACGTGCTCGACGGTGAAACCGAAGTACTTGAACAGCACGCCGGCCGGCGCCGATTCGCCGAACGTGTCGATCCCGACGACGCCGCCCTCGAGGCCGACGTACTTGTGCCAGAAGCTCGTCACGCCCGCTTCGATCGCGACGCGGCGCACGCCGTGCGGCAGCACGCGTTCGCGGTATTCGGCGTCCTGGCGATCGAACACGTTGGTCGACGGCATCGACACGACGCGGGCCGCGATGCCCTGTTGCGCGAGCGGCTCGACGGCCTTCATCGCGAGTTCGACTTCCGAGCCCGTCGCGATCAGGATGATCTTGCGCGCGACGATTTCCTCGTCCCAGTCCTTCAGCACGTAGCCGCCCTTCTCGATGTTCGCGATCTGCGCATCGGTACGCGGGTTGAACGCAAGGTTCTGACGGCTGAAGATCAGGCTCGACGGACGATCGGCGGCGACCGCGTGGGTCCACGCGACGGCCGTCTCGACCGTGTCGGCAGGACGCCACACGTCGTGGTTCGGGATCAGGCGCAGGCTCGACACGTGCTCGATCGACTGGTGCGTCGGGCCGTCTTCGCCGAGGCCGATCGAATCGTGCGTGAACACGAAGATCGACGGCACCTTCATCAGCGCGGCCACGCGCAGCGCGTTGCGGCTGTAGTCGGAGAACGTCAGGAACGTGCCGCCGAACGGCTTGTGGCCGCCGTGCAGCGCGAGGCCGTTGATCGCGGCGCTCATGCCGAATTCGCGCACGCCGTAGTTGATGTGGTTGCCGAGCAGCACGCCCGCGCCTTCCGGATTCGCGCGCACCGCCTTCGACGCCTTCCAGTTGGTCAGGTTCGAGCCGGTCAGATCGGCCGAGCCGCCGAGCAGCTCGGGCAGCGCGGCGGCGAGGCCTTCGATCGCCTGCTGCGACGCCTTGCGGGTCGCGACCGTCTCGGCGCGCTCGTTCGCGCCGGCGATGATCGCCGCGGCCTTCTCGGCCCAGTCGGCCGGCAGCTTGTTCGCCATCCGGCGCTCGAATTCGGCCGCTTCCGCCGGGAACTTCGCGCGATAGGCCGCGAACGTCGCGTCCCATTCGGACTCGGCCCGCTTGCCGGCTTCCTTCGCGTCCCAGGCCGCATAGACTTCCTGAGGAATCACGAACGGCTCCCACTTCCAGCCGAGCGCTTCGCGCGTCTTCGCGATTTCTTCCGCGCCGAGCGCCGCGCCGTGCACGTCGTGGCCGCCGGCCTTGGTCGCCGCGCCCTTGCCGATCACCGTCTTGCAGCAGATCAGCGTCGGCTTGTCCGACAACTTCGCCTTCGCGATGGCCGCGTCGACCGCGTCGACGTCGTGGCCGTTCACGTTCGGGATCACGTTCCAGCCGTACGCTTCGAAGCGCTTCGGCGTGTCGTCGTGGAACCAGTTCACGACGTCGCCGTCGATCGAGATGCCGTTGTCGTCGTACAGCGCGATCAGCTTGTTCAGCTTCAGCGTGCCCGCGAGCGAGCAGGCTTCGTGCGAGATGCCTTCCATCAGGCAGCCGTCGCCGAGGAACACGTACGTGTGGTGATCGACGATCTTCGCGCCGTCACGGTTGAACTCGTCGGCCATCAGCGCTTCGCCGAGCGCCATGCCGACCGCGTTCGCGAGACCCTGGCCGAGCGGGCCGGTGGTCGTCTCGACGCCCGGCGTGATCCCGTATTCCGGGTGGCCCGGCGTCTTCGAGTGCAGTTGGCGGAAGTTCTTCAGCTCTTCGATCGGCAGGTCGTAGCCGGTCAGGTGCAGCAGCGAGTACAGCAGCATCGAGCCATGGCCGTTCGACAGCACGAAACGGTCGCGGTCGGCCCAGTGCGGGTTCGCCGGATTGTGCTTCAGATGGCGCGACCAGAGCGCGACGCCGATTTCGGCCATGCCCATCGGCATGCCCGGGTGACCGGAGTTCGCTTGCTGGACGGCGTCCATCGCGAGCGCACGGATCGCGTTGGCCATCAAGGTGGTGGAGGCGGGAGACGAAGTCGTCATGTCGAGTCCGGAGAACGAGTCGAGGAAACGGGGGCACGGCGGCATCCGGAAGCTCGAGCGTCAATCGTTCCCGGCGCGCGGTGCGGCGCCTGACGGACGCGAAGCGGACGGAGCCAACGGACGGGGCTGCAAAGCTCGTCATTTTAACAGATGGGCCGGCATTTCCCTTGTCGGCGCGTCGTGTTCCGGCACGGTTTTCCGCCAAACCGCCCGCCTCCTATAATTCAGGCGTCGGAACTGCCCGCCTCCCGCGGCCCCACCCGTGAGCACGACCCTTCTCTTCCATCCCACGCCCAACGCCGCCTACGGCTTCCCGAACGCGCGCCGGCTCGCGCACGTGGCGTCGCCGCACCAGCGCATCGAAGTGTGGGAAACGCCGCAACTCGGCCGCCTGTTCACGCTGGACGGCCGGCCGATGACGTCGGTCGGCGACGAGTACGTGTATCACGAGTGCATGACGCACCCGGCCGCGCTCGCGCATCCGGCGCCGAAGAAAGCGCTCGTGCTCGGCGGCGGCGACGGCGGCGCGGCGCGCCAGTTGCTCAAGCACGCGTGCATCGAACGGATCGTGATCGCCGAGCTCGACCACGAGGTGGTCGGGATGGCGCGCCGCTATCTCGACGACGTGCACCAGGGCGCGCTCGACGACCCGCGCGTCGAGGTCGTGATCGGCGACGCCGCGCACTTCGTCGATTCGACGGTCGAACATTTCGATCTCGTGGTGTTCGACCTCACGCCGCCCGATTCGCCGGCGGCCGGCCTCTATACGCGTGCGTTCTACGCGCGGCTCAAGCGAATCCTCACGCGCTGCGGCGCGATCTCGATGCATCTCGGCTCGCCGGTGTTCCATGCCGCGCGCATCGCCGCGCTGCTCGACGATCTGCGCGCGAGCTTCGCGGTCGTCGACCCACTGTCGGCGCACGTGCCGCTGTACGGCTCGCAGTGGCTGATGGCGATCGCGAGCGACACGCTCGATGCGGCCGCGCTGTTCGCGCACGACGTGGACGAACGGCTCGCGGCCCGCCGCGTCGACGGCTTGCGCTACTACGATGCGCGGCTGCATGCGTCCCTCTTTGCCCTGCCCCGCGCGCTGCGCGATACACTGGGCGTTCGCCGCTGAACCTCGGCACGCCGCGCAACGTTCCGTCGTTCCAGCATGAGACCGGCGCAGGCGCCGCGGCGCCGATACCGTGCAACAGGAGATCTTCATGACCGATCCACGTCCGGCCAACGTGCCTTGGTTGACGCCCTACCTGACCGTGCGCAACGCGCGCGCGGCCATCGAGTTCTTCCAGGCCGCATTCGGCTTCACGGTACGCGACGTGCACGACGAGGACGGCGCGATCATGCACGTCGAGATGGCCTATCGCGGCCAGTTGATCGTGATGTTCGCGCCCGAGGGCGCGTTCGGCTCGCCCGCGCTCACGCCGAAGCGCGCGAACGCCACCGCGCCGCAATCGTTCTATCTGTATGTCGACGACGTCGACGCCACCTGGCAGCGCGCGCTCGACGCGGGCGCGAAATCGCTGAGCGCGCCGCAGGATCAGTTCTGGGGCGACCGGTTCGCGCAGATCGAGGATCTCGACGGCTACCGCTGGGCGCTCGGGTGCCGTCTCGACGCATGACCGAAACCGCCACACGCATGAATGAAGCCACCACCACCGCGGCCGTGCCGCGCTTTTTCGTCGACGCCGCGCCGCGCGCCGATGCCCCGCTCGCATTGCCGGCCGACGTCGCGCGCCACGTGCAGGTGCTGCGCCTGCAGCCCGGCGACGCGCTCGCGCTGTTCGACGGCACGGGCGGCCAGTACCGCGCGCGGCTCGTCGAGGTCGACAAGCGCGGCGCGCTCGTGCAGGTCGATACGTTCGAGCCCGCCGAGGCCGAGCCGCCGTATCGCGTGACGCTCGCGCAGGGCATCGCCGGCGGCGACAAGATGGACTGGGTGATCGAGAAAGCCGTCGAGCTCGGCGTCGCGGCGGTCGTGCCGCTGTCGACCGCGCGCGGCGTCGTGAAGCTCGCCGGCGAACGGGCGGACAAGCGCGTCGCGCACTGGCGCGGCGTCGTGCGCGCGTCGTGCGAACAGTGCGGACGCAACCGCGTGCCCGACGTCGCGCCGGTGGCCGGCTTCCACGCATGGCTCGACGCGCTGCCGGCCGCGCCGGCCGACGGCGAACTGCGGCTGCTGCTGTCGCCGCGCGCGAGCATCCCGTTCGCGTCGCTGCCCGACGCGCCGCCCGCGGGCGCCGTCACGCTGCTGATCGGCCCGGAGGGCGGGCTGTCGCCGGACGAGGAAAATGCGGCCCGCGCACGCGGGTTCACCGCGTTGTCGCTCGGGCCGCGCGTGCTGCGTACCGAGACGGCCGGCGCGGCCGTGCTCGCGGCGCTGGCGGCACGCTGGGGCGGGTGGTGATCGGCGACCGCGAGCGATTCGCTCCGGCTCGACTTCAACGCGCGGATCGTCTCAGGTTCATTCCGCGGCGATGAATTGCGTTGTCGTGTACGAGACGATCCGTGCAAGCGCATGCTCGTCGCCGGCATCGCTGCAATGACGTGAAGTACGCCCATCGGGCGTACGGCGCACTCGCCGATTCAGTCGCCAGATGCACAAAAACCCGCGCAATGGCGGGTTTTCGAGACGCTGCGCACCGGATTCCGGTGCCGGCGGCGAACAACGACCGGAAGCTGCGACAACGCGGCGTGCCGGCCCGCCGACGCGCTTACGCGAACGAGTAGAACACGCGGAACGCGACCTTGCGCTCGGCCCAGAACTCGGCCGCCTCGCGGAACACGTCGAGCAGCGTTTCGCGCCCTTCCTTGTCGAATTTCTGCGCGATCGGCAACCCTTCGAGGACGATCACGAAACCAGGCTGCGCGCCGGCCTTCGCGACGAGATCGGTGAGGCAATCGTACAGCGCGTCGTAGTTCTTCCCGAAATGCTTCGGAAACAGGAACGAGGTCGCGATCGTTTCCATCACTTCCTGCTTCGACTGCGCGGCGCCGCAATACGCATACAGGAAATGCTGGCCGAGCCGACCGGCTTCGTCGGCGAGATCCTGCACGCGGAACGCGCGGATCGACTGCACGAGATTGGGTCGCACGGTCGTGAAAAGGCTCATAGGCTCCTCGTTCGATGAAAGCCCGGGCTCGGCTTCCTGTTGCTCCGGCGTGCCACCGGCCTGCGCCGCCGCGTGCAGCTGAATCACACGCTGAAACAGATTGCCGTCGCCGGCCGCGAACAGATCCGCCGCCGCCGTATCGTGCGCGTAGATGGAGTCGCTCATGCCATTCGTCCCGAAGTCATTCAACAATACGTTTAAAACTGTTGTAGTGGTCGCCCGTGTAATAACAGTTGTCGATCCGGCGCAACGGCCCGCCACAGACGATCCGGCGCGCGCCGCGATTGCGCGCACGCGGCGTCGGCACCGTGTACTCATGGTAGTAGCCGCGCTTCGCCTTCGGCAGGATCCGCTCGCGGTTGCCGAACACGACGCCGTCTTTCTCGTACGGATAGGGGCCGCCGGCGCTGATCAGGCCCAGCGTGGTCACGGCCTCGCGCGGAAGACTGGCAGTCGGGATCGTATCGAGCCCGCTGGCGGCCACGTCGGCCGGAACGGCCTCCCGTGCGTAAGCGGCGGAAACCAGACTGCCCGTCGGCGTGCCGACGATACCCATCGCGAACATCGCGAAGACGGACGCGAGCGCGCCGTTGCGGAGCCACTTGCGTGCCATGAACCAGGGTTCCCGCTGTTAAATCAAGTAGTTGACGACCAACAAAGGCGTTAGCGTAGCGTTATTGGCCGCGCGAATCAATGTCCGTTTGGGAATCGAAAGCCACGCGACGCCCCGAATTCCGCATTTTTACCGAAATTGCACTACATTTATCTTACATAGGATAAAATGCGTGCGGCATCTTTCGTATGGCAAGACCTGCCTCCTTGCCACACTCGCTACCCGGAGTGGAAAGATGCTGCTGTTGCTTATGGGAAGCGCGGTTGCGCCCTGCCCGCGGCGTGCCCCTTGCGGGCACGCCTCTTTTTGCCTTTGTTTACAATTTCGCCCGGCGCGCGGCCCCGGTTCGACCGGCGCCGCGCGTTCGTGTCGGCTCAGCGCGCGGCGTTGACGTCGGCCACCAGCAGCGCCGCCATGTTGACGATGCGACGAACGGTCGCCGATTCGGTCAGCACGTGCACCGGCTGCGCGGCGCCCAGCAGGATCGGCCCGATCGCGATGTTGTTGCCGGCGGCCGTCTTCAGCAGGTTGTACGCGATGTTCGCGGCGTCGATGTTCGGCAGGATCAGCAGGTTCGCTTCGCCTTCCAGCGTCGATTCCGGCAGGATCTCCTTGCGCAGCGCCGCGTCGAGCGCCACGTCGCCGTGCATTTCGCCGTCCACCTTCAGCTCCGGCGCGGTTTCCTGCAGGATCGCGAGCGTATCGCGCATCTTCTTCGCCGAAGGTGCGTTGCTCGTGCCGAAATTCGAGTGCGACACCAGCGCGACCTTCGGTTCGATGCCGAAGCGGCGCACTTCTTCGGCGGCCATGATCGTGATCTCGGCCAGCTCCTCCGGGGTCGGATCGACGTTCACGTGCGTATCGACGAGGAAAATCTGGCGGCCCGGCAGCACGAGGCCGTTCATCGCCGCGTACACGCTGCAGCCCGGGCGCTTGCCGATCACCTGGTCGATGAAGTGCAGGTGGCGGTGCGTGGTGCTGATCGTGCCGCAGATCATCCCGTCCGCTTCGCCCTTCTTCACCAGCATCGAGCCGATCAGCGTCGTCCGACGGCGCATTTCGACACGCGCGAGCTGCTCGCTGATGCCCTTGCGCGCCATCATCTTGTAGTACGTCTGCCAGAAGTCGCGGTAGCGCTCGTCGTGCTCGGTGTTGACGACCGTGAAATCGGTGCCCGGCGTCAGGCGCAGGCCGTAGCGCTGGATACGGTGCTCGATCACCGACGGGCGGCCGATCAGGATCGGCTTCGCGAGTTTTTCGTCGACGATGATCTGAACGGCGCGCAACACGCGCTCTTCCTCGCCTTCCGCGAACACCACGCGCTTCTTCTCTTCCGGCGCGGCGCGCGCGATCTGGAAGATCGGCTTCATCGTCGTGCCGCTGTGGTACACGAACTGCTGCAGGTGCTGCTTGTACGCGTCCATGTCCTCGATCGGGCGCGTCGCGACGCCGCCGTCCATCGCGGCCTGCGCGACGGCCGGTGCGATCTTCACGATCAGGCGCGGATCGAACGGCTTCGGAATCAGGTATTCGGGCCCGAACGACAGATCCTGGATGCCGTACGCGGTCGCGACGATGTCGCTCTGCTCGTGCTGCGCGAGCTCGGCGATCGCGTTCACGGCGGCGATCTCCATTTCGCGCGTGATCGTCGTCGCGCCGACGTCGAGCGCGCCGCGGAAGATGAACGGGAAGCACAGGACGTTGTTGACCTGGTTCGGGTAATCGGTGCGGCCGGTGGCCAGCACGGCGTCCGGGCGCACCTCGAGCGCGAGTTCCGGCAGGATTTCCGGCGTCGGGTTCGCGAGCGCGAGGATCAGCGGGCGCTCGGCCATGCCCTTCACCATCTCCTGCTTCAGCACGCCGGCGGCCGACAGGCCGAGGAAGATGTCCGCGCCGTCGATCACCTCGGCGAGCGTGCGGGCGTCGGTTTCGCGCGCGAAACGCTCCTTGTCCGGATCCATCAGCTCGGTGCGGCCCTTGTAGACCACGCCGGCCAGGTCGGTCACCGTGATGTTCTCGAGCGGCAGCCCGATGTCGACCAGCAGGTCCAGGCACGCGAGCGCGGCCGCGCCCGCGCCGGACGCGACGAGCTTGACCTTCTTGATGTCCTTGTTGACGACCTTCAGGCCGTTCGTGACGGCCGCGGCCACAACGATCGCGGTGCCGTGCTGGTCGTCGTGGAACACCGGAATCTTCATCCGCTTGCGCGCTTCGCGCTCGACGATGAAGCAGTCCGGCGCCTTGATGTCCTCGAGGTTGATCCCGCCGAAGGTCGGCTCCAGCGCGGCGATCACGTCGACGAGCTTGTGCGGGTCCGACTCGTTCAGCTCGATGTCGAACACGTCGATGCCCGCGAACTTCTTGAACAGCACGGCCTTGCCTTCCATCACCGGCTTCGACGCGAGCGGGCCGATGTTGCCGAGACCGAGCACCGCCGTGCCGTTCGTGACGACGCCGACCAGGTTGCTGCGCGCGGTGAAGCGCGCGGCGTTCAGCGGATTCTCGACGATCTCCTCGCACGCGAACGCCACGCCCGGCGAATACGCGAGCGCGAGGTCGCGCTGGTTGATCATCTGCTTGGTCGGGGCGATCGCGATTTTGCCGGGGGTCGGAAATTCGTGATAGTCGAGCGCGGCTTCGCGGAGCTTGGCTTTGGAGGAGGCTTGGGTAGACATGTGTCTCGTGACGGGCGGATTAGAATAACTGTTCGACGGCATTGTAGCGCCAATCACCGGCCGCCAGACCGGCGATTCGGGTGCGACAGTCGCGACAAAAATGAACTGGATGGTACAGGCGCGCCGCCGCCCGCCTCGTACAATGCCGCTCCTTCAACCGTTTCGGACCGCCCGCCGTGCCAGCCGCCCTCTCCGAGTTTTCGCTGATCGAACGCTTCTTCACGCGCCGCGCCGCCCGGGGCGCCCGCGCGTCGACGCTCGGCATCGGCGACGATTGCGCACTGATTGCGCCCCGATCCGGGAAATTGCTGGCCATTTCGACGGACATGCTGGTGGAAGGCCGCCACTTCTTTCCCGATGTCGCGCCCGACGCGCTGGGCCACAAGACGCTCGCGGTCAATTTGTCGGATCTCGCGGCGATGGGCGCCGAGCCGCGCGCGTTCACGCTCGCGTGCGCGCTGCCGCGCGCCGACGCGGCGTGGCTCGAAGCGTTCAGCAACGGGCTGTTCGCGCTGGCCGACCGATACGGCTGCGAGCTGATCGGCGGCGACACGACGAGCGGGCCACTGAACCTGTGCGTGACCGTGTTCGGCGAAGTCGCGCCCGACGCGGCGCTGCGGCGCGATGCCGCGCGCGACGGCGACGACGTATGGGTGTCCGGCACGCTCGGCGATGCGCGCGCGGGGCTCGGCGTCGCCCGCGGCGAATGGACCGCCGGCGCGCATGAAGCCGCCGCGTTCCGGCGCGCGCTCGAGCGGCCCGAACCGCGCGTCGCGCTCGGCCTGGCGCTCGCGGGCGTCGCGCACGCGGCGCTCGACCTGTCGGACGGCCTCGCCGGCGACCTCCAGCACATCCTGACGCGCTCGAACGTGCGCGCCGAGATCGACGCCGACGCGGTGCCGCGCTCGGTCGCGCTCGCGACGCTGCCGGCCGACGTGCAGCGCCGCTGCACGCTGGCGGGCGGCGACGATTACGAACTGTGCTTCACGGCGCCCGTCGCGGCCCGCGCGGCGGTCGAAGCGGCCGGCGCCGCGGCCGGCGTGCCGGTCACGCGAATCGGTACAATACGCGCGTTGTCCGCGCCGTCGGCCCAACCCGCCATCGCGTGGCGCGACGCCGCCGGCGCGCCCCTCGCTCTCACGTTGCACGGCTTCGACCACTTCCATGCAGACTGATCCGACGCCCGCGCACGCCGCGGCCGATTCCGGCGCCGCGCGGCCCGCGCCGACACGCGTGACGGCCCGCTTCATGCTGTCGCACCCCGCGCATATCGTGTCGCTCGGCTTCGGCAGCGGGCTCGCGCCGATCATGCCCGGCACGTTCGGCTCGCTGTTCGGCTGGCTCACGTTCGTCGTGCTCAACCGCTACCTGACGGTGCCCGAATGGTGGGCGCTGATCGCCGTCGGCTTCGCGGCCGGCACGTGGATCACCGGTTTCACCGCGAAGCAGGCCGGCGTGTCCGATCCGGGCGCCGTCGTCTGGGACGAGATCGTCGCGATCTGGCTCGTGATGCTGTTCGTCACGCCGGCGACCTTCGTCGGCCAGCTATGGGCGTTCGTCGCGTTCCGCTTCTTCGACATGCTCAAGCCGCCGCCGATCCGCTACTTCGACCGCCGCCTGAAAGGCGGGCTCGGCATCATGGTCGACGACCTCGTCGCCGCGTTCATGACGCTGCTCGTGATCGCGCTGTGGCGCTCCGTCGCCGGCTGACCGATTTCCCGACTCCCGTTTCCCGACGCGCATGCCAACCGATTCCGTCGTCCATCAGCTTGCGATCCGCGCAGGCAACAAGCTGCGTGACGAGCACCTCACGCTCGCCACCGCCGAATCCTGCACCGGCGGGATGATCGCCACGGCGATCACCGACATTTCCGGCAGCAGCCAGTGGTTCGAGCGCGGCTTCGTCACGTACTCGAACCAGGCCAAGATCGAGATGATCGGCGTGCCGCCCGACCTGATCGACAAGCACGGCGCCGTCAGCGAGCCCGTCGCGCGCGCGATGGCCGAAGGCGCGCTGCGCAACAGCCGCGCGCAGGTCGCGCTGTCCGTCACCGGCATCGCGGGCCCGGCCGGCGGCAGCGAGAAGAAGCCGGTCGGCACCGTGTCGTTCGGCTGGAGCAACCGGCTGCATACCGACGTCGAGACGCGCGTGTTCAAGGGCGACCGCGAACAGATCCGCACGCAGGCGGCCGCGCATGCGCTGCGCGGGCTGCTGAAGCTGCTCGACGAACACGAAGGCTGAGCGGCCCGGGCGCGCGTGGCGCGCCGCGCCCGCTTATTGGATCGCGTCGGGCTTCACGACGATCCAGTTCTTGTCCGCCGTCACCGGCAGGCCGAGCGCCTTCTGCTTCGCGGCCGATTCGTCCGACCACGCGCGGATCTGCGTCATCTGCTTGTCCTTCTTGTTGACCCACACGCGCACGCCGCCGCGCGCGACGTCGGTCGCGTTCAGCAGCATGTAGCCGTCGGAGCTCGGCGTGTCGCCCGCGACGAGCACCGGCTTCTTCCACTGGTCGATCCAGCCGACGATCGAACCGAGCTTGCCTTCGTACCACGTCATCGGGTTCATCAGGAACGGCGTGATCACGAGGTTGCGGTTCGCGGCCTCGTCGTACTTGCCGGCCTTGATCTGCAGCCGCGACGTGGTCAGCGCGCCGGTGGCCGGGTCGCGCAGCAGCGTCGTCACGCCGATCACGTTCTGCGGCTTCACGTTGTAGCCGTACTTCGGGTCGGACAGCACGAGCCGCGCGAGTTCCTCGTGCGCGGCCGTCATCACGTAGACGTCGATGCCGTTCTCGCGCAGCGCGTTGTACAGCTCCTGCATCCCGCGGAAGAAGCGCGGCGGATTCACCGTGCCGTCGACCACCTTGTCGCCCTGCCAGTAGCGGATCGGGATCGGCTTGCCGTCGGCGAGCATCGCGTCGACGTGGCGCTTCAGGCTGGCGAGCGACTGCCCGGCGAACGCCTGCGCGATCCACGGATAGCAGACCAGATCGTCGATCTCGCACAACCGGTAGTAGTAGCTCGTCAGCGATTCCTTGTAGTCGGCGGAATCCTTGAACGGGATCAGCTTCAGCGACGGGTCGAGCGAGTCGCGCGTCAGCACGCCGTGGTTCTCGAGATACGGCAGCAGCGATTCCTCGAGGTCGTAGCGGTAGGTCGTGTTGTCGGCGTCGAACACCGCGTAGTCGCCGCGGTTCGCGTGCGCGGCGATCATCGCGTTCAGCGCTTTCGCGCTGTCGGCCGGCCAGTGCGACAGGTCCGCCGCATGGGCGAACGTCATGCACAGCGACGCGGCGAACGCGCTCAGAAGACGGCGGGACAGCTTGGGCATGGCGTCGCTCCCTTCTTTGACATTTTTGTGACGGATCGATGACAAGCGGCAGCATCGCGCGAATAAACTGCGCGTATGCGATACGGAAGCGACGGAAAATTGTTCGCGTGCGCCAGGACGGCGAATACACGATGAAGGCGCGCGGCCCGCGAACGCGGGCGCGGCGGTCGAAGGCCGCCCGAGCGGGCGGCCGGTATTTCAGCGATGCGCGTTGATCGTGTCGCGCGTCTTCTGCGCGGCGAGCGCCGCGGCTTCGGCGAAATCCTCGCCCTTGCTCGCATACAGGATCGCGCGCGACGAGTTGATCATCATCCCGGTGCCGTCGGCCGTGCGGCCCGCGTTGACGGTCGCCTGCACGTCGCCGCCCTGCGCGCCGATGCCGGGGATCAGGAGCGGCATGTCGCCGACGATCCCGCGCACGATCTCGATTTCCTTCGGGAACGTCGCGCCGACCACGAGGCCGAGCTGGCCGTTCCTCGCGTTCCACTTGTTCGCCGCGAGATCGGCCACGACCTGATACAGCGGCCGCCCGTTCGTATCGAGGAACTGCAGGTCCGAGCCGCCCGGGTTCGACGTGCGGCACAGCACGATCACGCCCTTGCCTTCATGCTCGAAGTACGGCTCGACCGAGTCGTAGCCCATGTACGGGTTCACCGTGACGGCGTCCGCGCGATAGCGCTCGAACGCCTCGCGCGCGTACTGCTCGGCCGTGCTGCCGATGTCGCCGCGCTTCGCGTCGAGGATCACCGGCAGGCCCGGATGCTGGAGATGGATGTGCGCGATCAGCCGCTCGAGCTGGTCTTCCGCGCGATGCGCGGCGAAGTACGCGATCTGCGGCTTGAACGCGCTCGCATACGGCGCGGTCGCGTCGACGATCTGCCGGCAGAATTCGAAGATCGCGTCGGGCTGGCCGTCGAACTGCACGGGAAAGCGCGACGGCTCGGGATCGAGGCCGACGCACAGCAGCGAATTCGTGCGCTGCCACGCGGCGCGCAGCGATTCGATGAAAGTAAGCGGGGAAGACATGGCGGATACTCGCGGCAAACCGTTGGTAGACCGCGTATTTTACCCGCGTCGCCGCGCTGCCTCGCGTGTCGCGCCATTGCCGCGCGCATCGGCGCGCTCGACGGTGAACGCGAAGCGCCGCGTGAGCCGCTCGCCGGGCGCGAGCAGCGTCATCCCGTGCGCGGCCGCGCCGCCCGGCAGGTTCACCGCATTGATCGGATGATCGACCGGCTCGAAGCAGAAGAAATCCTCGCCCGGCGGCGTATAGAGCACGTACGCGTCGGCGTCGGCCGCGACGGTCAGCGACAGCCGGCGGCGCGGCCAGCTCACCGTCGCGTGGCCGCCCCAGCCGGTGAACGCGTGATTGACGAGCGTGGCCGGCAGCGGATACGCGACGCCGAACTGCCAGGCCGGCGGCACGCTGACGTGCCGCACCGGCAGGAAATCGGCGCCCGACAGCCACAGGCCGCCCGCCGCCGCGGCCAGCTCGGTCTCCGTATCGCGCACGAGGAACGGATGCACGCCGAGCCCGAACGGCAGCCGCGCGCGGCCCGCGTTCTCGATCGTCAGCGCGATCGACAGCGTCGCGTCGTCGAGTTCGAACGACTGGATCGCGCGGAACGCATACGGCGCGCCGGCCGCACGATCGAGCGACAGTTGCAGCGACGTGTCGGTCGCATCGTCCACCTGCCACGGCGCGAGCCAGCCGTCGCCGTGGATCGGCAGCGGCTCGTCGCGGCGGTTGCGCGGCACCGCGACCTTGCGCCCGTCGCATTCGAAGCGCCCGCCGCCGATCCGGTTCGAGTACGGCAGCAGCGGGTAGCACGCGAGCTCGTTCGGGTCCGTCACCGTCTCTGGGTGCTCGCAACGGCGGAACACCGGCATCAGCGCGCCGTTGTCGCCGCGCCAGTCGAAGCGCGCGATGCCGCCGCCGAGGTGCGGCAGCACGTCGAGCCGCAGCGACGCGTTCGACAGCGTGACGGCCGCCGCATGCGCGGCGCCGACGCCCTGCGCGAACACGGCCGTCTGCGGGCCGGGGCTGACCGGCTGGGCGGCGGCGGCCAGGCGCGCGCGGCGCGACTGGCTGGCGGACGACGATGCGCGCGAGGACGTGGCGGTCATGGTGAGCTCCTTTCCTTCGTCGAAGAAACGATGCAGGTCGTGCGAACGATCAGGCCCAGCCGCCGTCGACGATCACGTCCTGCGCGGTGATCATCCGGCTGTCGTCGGCCGCGAGAAACAGCGCCATCCGTGCGAGGTCGGCCGGCAGCAGTTCGGCGTCGATGCACTGGCCGGCCTTGATCGCCGCGCGGCCTGCGTCGTCGAGCCACAGCCGGCGCTGCTTGTCGGTCATCACCCAGCCGGGCACCAGCGAATTCACGCGGATGCCGAACGGGCCGAGATCGCGTGCGAGGCCGCGCGTCAGGCCCTGCACGGCCGCCTTCGCCATCACGTAGACGGGATAGCCGCCGTTCTTCAGCATCCAGCTGATCGAGCCGAGATTGACGATCGAGCCGCCGCCCTGCCGCTTCATGTCGTCGATCACCGCCTGCGCGGCGAAGAACTGGTGACGCAGGTTCACCGCGATGCCGGCATCGAACGACGCCGGCGTCACGTCGCCGATCGCATGGCGCGTGTCGTTCGCCGCATTGTTCACGAGCACCGCGATCGCGCCGATGCGCGCGCGGATCGCGTCGATCGCCCGGCGCAGCGCGTCGATGTCGGTCAGGTCGCAGGACAGGAACAGCGGCGCATGGCGCACGTGCGCGAGGCGTTCGGCCAGCGCGGCGCCGGCCGCCGCGTCGAGGTCGACGAACGCGACGCGCGCGCCCTGTTCGGCGAAGTGCTCGACGAACGACGCGCCGATGCCGGTCGCGCCGCCCGTGATCAGCACCGCGCGATCCTCGAGGCTCGGGTAGCGCGCATAGCGCGCGTCGCTCGCCGCCGCGTGCGTGCCCTGCGCTGATGGGTCGATGGTCATGCGTGTCGTCTCCGTGGATTCGGTCAGTCGCGTACGCCGCGGTTCTTCAACTGGTCGAGCAGCACGGCCGCGAGCAGGATCGCGCCGCGCACGAGGTACTGGTAGAACGCGTCGATGTTCAGCAGGTTCATCACGTTCTCGACGGTGCCCATGATCAGCACGCCGATCACGACGCCCGAGATCGTCGCGCGGCCGCCCATCAGCGACACGCCGCCGAGCACGCACGCGGAAATCACGTTCAGCTCGAAGCCCTGCGCGGCGTTCGGCTGGCCCGACGTGATGCGCGACGCGAGGATCACGCCCGCGAGCGCCGTCACCGCGCCCTGGATCAGGAAGATGTACACGCGCGTGCGTTCGACGTTGATCCCCGCGAGCCGCGACGCCTCCGGATTGCCGCCGATCGCGAGCGTGTTGCGGCCATAGATGGTCTGGTTCAGCAGCACGCCGAACCCGATGAAGCACAGCAGCGTGACCCAGATCGGCAGCGACACGCCGAACATCGACAGCCCGCCGAGCGCGATGAAGGTGTCCGACGACACGCCGACCGCCTGCCCCTTCGACACGATGAAGCCGAGCCCGCGCACGATCTCCATCGTCGCGAGCGTCGTGATCAGCGCGTTGATGCGCAGGTACGCGATCACCGCGCCGTTCACGAAGCCGATCGCGGCGCCGGCCGCGACCGCGGCGACGATCGCGACGAACGTGTTGTCGGTCGCGTTCAGCACCATCGCGCACAGCACGCCGGAGAACGCGACGGTCGAGCCGATCGACAGGTCGAAGTCGCGCGACGCGAGACAGAACATCATCGTGCACGCGACCATGCCGATCTGCGAGATCGACAGCGCGAGGCCCAGCATGTTGTCGATCGAGAAGAAGTGATCGACGGTCAGCGACATCGTGATGAACATCACCGCGAAGATCGCGATCAGGCTGTATTCGGTCAGATGCTGCCACCACTTCTGGCGGTCGCTCTGCTGCGGAACCAGCGCGTCGGCCGACGGCTTCACGGCGGCGCTGGCAAGGTTTTCGTTGGCTTGCATGGTGTGTCTCCTGCTCCTGCATCGCGCGGCCCGCGCCGCGCGTGTTCGATTCGATTGTCCCGGGCTTGTCCGGACGTAGCCGGCCGCGTCAGGCCGCCTCGGCCGCGCTCGTCTGCGGCAGCGCGAGGTTCAGCACCGCGTGCTCGTTCGCGTCGGCGCGCGCCAGCTCGCCGGCGATCCGCCCTTCGCGCATCACGACGATGCGGTCGGACACGCCGAGCACTTCCGGCAGCTCCGACGACACCATCACGATCGCGCAGCCGCGCTCCGCGAGCCGGTAGATCACGTCGTAGATCTCGTGCTTCGCGCCGACGTCGATCCCGCGCGTCGGCTCGTCGAGGATCACGACCTTCAGGTCGGGCTCCGCGAGCCAGCGCGACAGGATCGCCTTCTGCTGGTTGCCGCCCGACAGGAAGCGGATCTTCTGGCGCCGGTTCGGCGTCTTGATCTTCAGCCGCTGGATGAAGCGGTCGGCCGTTTCGCTTTCGGTCTTGCCGTTGATGAAGAGCCCCGCACGCAGCGAATGGCGGCGGCAACTGATGTTGATGTTCTCCGCGACCGACGCGATCGCGATGATTCCTTCTTCCTTGCGGTCCTCCGGGCACAGCACGATGCCGTGGCGGATCGCGTCGCCGGTGCGCTTCACGTCGATGCGCTGGCCGTCGAGCGTCAGCACGCCGGCGCGCCGGCGGTCCGCGCCGTACACGAGCCGCATCAGCTCGCTGCGGCCGGCGCCGACGAGCCCGAAGAAGCCGACGATCTCGCCCGCGCGCACCGAGAAGCTCGCCGGTTCGCGCAATGCCGGGCCGTCGACGCCTTCGGCGGAAAACCGCACGTCGCCGAGCGCGCGCGGCGCGTAATGGTAGATGTCGGCGATCTCGCGCCCGACCATCTCGGCGACGAGCCGCTCGCGCGGCACGTCGGCCAGCGCCTCGTGCGACGCGATCTTGCGCCCGTCGCGGAAGATCGTGCACGCGTCGCACAGCCGGTAGATCTCGTCCATCCGGTGCGAGATGTAGATCAGCGCACGGCCCTGCGCGCGCAGATCGTCGACCAGCTTGAACAGCACTTCCGTCTCGCGATGCGACAGCGAGCTCGTCGGTTCGTCGAGCGCGATCACGCGTGCATTGCGCATCAGCGCCTTGCAGATCTCGACCATCTGCCGCTGCGCGATCGACAGCCGCCCGAGCCGCGCGTCGGGGTCCAGATCGACGCCCATCTCGGCGAGCCGCTCGCGCACGTAACGCTTCGCCTCGCGCTTCCTGACCCAGCCGAACGCATTCGGCAAGCGGCCGAGCAGCAGGTTTTCCGCGACCGTCAAATCGGGCACGTACTGCAATTCCTGGTGAATCACCGCGATGCCGGCCGCGATCGACGCGGCCGCATTCGCGAACTGCACGGGCTGGCCGTCGACCAGCACGCTGCCCGCGTCGGGCTGGTATTCGCCGCCGAGAATCTTCAACAGCGTCGACTTGCCCGCGCCGTTCTCGCCCATCAGGCCATGCACCTCGCCCGCATGCACGTCGAACGAAATGCCGTCGAGTGCGCGCACGCCGGGAAATACCTTGCCGATATTGTCAAAACGCAGTGCCGCTGACACGTCGTCTCCCCACTTCCGGATCCATCGACCGCCGGCCGCCGCGTCGCCGCGGCAGCCGGCGGGCCGCTTACTTCGATGCGAGCCCCATCTCCTCGCGCACCTTCGACACGTTCTCGCGCGTCGCGAGCATGCCCGTCGTCAGCGTCAGCGGCGGCGGCGCCTTGCCCTGCGTGATCCACGCGTACATCAGGTCCGAGGTTTCCTCGCCGTGGCGCTTCGGGCTGATGATCACGGTGCCGTAGAAGCCCGTCGGCTGCGGCTTCTTGAACTCGTTCAACGCCGAATCGGAACCGCCGATGCCGATGCCGATCATGTTGTCGGCCTTGAAGCCGCGCCCTTCGGCCGCGCGCACCGCGCCGAGCACGGCCTCGTCGTTCAGGCCGTACGCGACCCAGTGCTTGAACTGCGGGTTCTTCGTGAGCGCGATGTTCGCCGCGTTGAACGCGTTCTCGGTATCGGTCTTCGCCTGCGGCGCCGCGATCACGTTCGCCTTCGGGAAGCCGGCGGCCACCAGCGCGTCGGTCGCGCCGCTCGTGCGGTCGTGCGCGGTCGGCAACTGCTCGTAGGTGATGTCGATCGCACCGACGTCCTTCATGTCCCAGCCGCGCTTCTTGATCTCGGCCGCGATGCCGTCGCCGACCTGCTTGCCGATGTTGTATGCGGAAATCCCCATGTGCGGCACCGACTCGATCGGCTTGCCCGCGCCGTCGACGAGGCGGTCGTCGACCGTCATCATCTTCAGGTTGTGCGACTTCGCCTTCGCGACGATGCCCGGCCCGAGCTTCACGTCGGGCGTGCAGATGATGAAGCCCTGCGCCTTCTGCGCGGACAGGTTGTCGATCGCGCTCATCACCTTCTCGCCGGACGGCGCGCCGATCTTCACGAGCGTGAAGCCCTTCTGCTTCGCGGCGATCTCGGCGAATTTCCACTCGTCCTGGAACCACGGCTCTTCCGGCTGCTTCACCAGGAAGCCGATCTTGACCGGGTCGGCCGCGTGCGCGACCGGGCTGCCCATCACCACCGCGGCCGCGGCGGCCAGCGTTACGAACGTTCTGCGTTTCATCTCCAGTGTCTCCTTGTTTTCATCGAACAGGATGCAGCCGCTTGTTGGTTTCGACGCAGCGTGCGCGCGGCCGTCGCACGTGCGGTCTTTCGAATCGTTACGTCAGTCGTGTCAGTCGTGATACAGCGCCGCGCGCCCGCCATCGACGGTGATGCACGCGGCGTTGATGAACGGCGCCTCGTCGGACGCCAGGAACACGGCCGTCATCGCGACCTCCTCCGGTTTCCCGATCCGCTTCATCGGCTGCAGCGCGAGCGTCTCGGCGCGCGCGGCGGCCGGATCGGGCTGCGCGTCCCACCAGTCGCGCGTCAGTTGCGTCTCGATGTAGCCCGGCGCGATCGCGTTCACGCGCACGTTGCGCGCCGCGTATTCGATGCCGAGCGCACGCGTGAGACCGAGCACGCCGTGCTTCGCGACCGGGTATGGAAAGCAGCCCGGAATGATCCTGAATGCATGCGTCGACGCGATGTTCACGATGCTGCCGCGGCCGCGCTCGACCATGCCCTCCAGCGCCGCGCGGCAGCCGTGCCACACGCCGTCGAGATCGACCGCGAAGCAGCGGCGCCAGTCGTCGTCGGTCATCGTCAGCGGATCGGCGAACACGTTGATGCCCGCGTTGTTCACGAGCACGTCGAGCGGGCCGAACGCCGCTTCCGTCCGCGCGAGCGCATCGCGCACCGCCTGTTGCCGCGCGACGTCCGCCTGCAGCGGCAGCACGCGCGCGCCGTCGCATTCGTGTGCGATCGCGGCGGCCGTGTGCTGCGCCTGCGGGAAGTCGAGATCGACGAGCGCGACGGCCGCGCCTTCGCGCACGAACGCACGCGCGATCGCGGCGCCGATGCCGCGGCCCGCGCCCGTCACCATCGCGACCTTGCCCGTGAGGCGGCCCATCATGCGGCTCCGCCGCGCGCCGCGCGCAAGCCGGCCTGGAACGCGCGCGCATTCACCGCGGTCGTATCCGCCGACTGGCCGGGACGGTACAGCGCCGAGCCGAGCCCGAAACCGTTCGCGCCGGCGTCGAGGAACGGCCGCATGTTGTCCGGTGCGATCCCTCCGACCGGAACCAGCGGCACCGCACGGTCGATCACCGCGCGCCACGCCTTCACGACCGTCACGCCGAGCTGCTCGGCCGGGAACATCTTCAGCACGTCGGCGCCGTTCGTCAGCGCCGCGAATGCTTCGGTCGGCGTTGCGACGCCCGGCGCGCTCGCCAGCCCGCGCTCGCGGGCGCGGCGGATCACGGCCGCGTCGCTGTGCGGCATCACGATCAGCGCGCCGCCCGCGTCCTGCACGCGGTCGACGTACTCGGCGCGCAACACCGTGCCCGCGCCGACGATCATGTCGTCGGGCAACGCGCGCCGCAGCGCCGCGATGCTGTCGAACGGCTCCGGCGAGTTCAGCGGCACCTCGACGATCCGGAAGCCGGCTTCGTAGAGCGCGCGGCCGTGGTCGGCCGCTTCCGCGGGCGTGATGCCACGCATGATCGCGATCAGCGGGCACGCATCGAACGCGCGCATCAGGGCGGCGTGGGGCGTGTACGGCGCGGGCAATGTCAGGTCGGACGGCATCGAGGATTCCTCTGCAAGCAGTTCATTGGTCGGCGCAGACGGGCTCGCCGTCCGCGCGCACGAGCCCGGCGCGCGACGCGATCCGCCACAGGCCGCGCTCGGTCGCCTGCGCGGCGACACGCGCATGCGCATGGCCGAATACCTGCAGCGCATCGACGTAGCGCGAACACAGGCCGCCGTCGCCGATCAGCAGCAGCGGCTGGTCCGCGAGCGCGATGCCGCGCTCCGCGAGCATCGCGTCGAGCGCATTGAGCTCATGGCCGATCAGCAGGCCGGACAGGTAGTCGCCCTGCGCATCGGGCGCGAGCCGGTCGGTCAGGCCGAGCGTGCGCGTGCTGAAAATCGTCGCGAGCAGCCCCGTGTGCCGCGCGCCGCGCGCGACCGCCACGCCGCGCACGAACGCGCCACGGTCGGGCGACGCACCCGCGCGCATCGTGCGGCCGAGGATCGTGTGATCGCGCAGCACCGCGAACAGCTCGCCGGTCATGAAGGTCTGGAAGCGTTCGATCAGCCCGTCCTTCACCCACGCCCATTTCGCATGCGTTCCCGGCAAGCCGATCAGTACGCCTGAACGATCGGCGCCAAGCGTGGGATCGCTCGCGAGCGCGCCGACGATCTGCGTTTCTTCGCCGCGCATCACGTCGGGCAAGTCGCCCGTCGCGATCACGCCCGGCACGATCGAGACTGTCGCGCCGCGCGCCGTCGTCACCGTGATGAGGCCCGCGACGAGCGCGTCGGCGCCGGCCGGCACCGCGACGTACGGCGCTTCGCGCCAGCCCTGCGCGCTGCCGACCATCCCGGCGGCGAGCACCGGCAGGCCGGGCGTGCGGTCGAGCCAGTCGCCGCACGCTTCCTCGAACACCGCGTCGAACGCACGCGCGCCGCCACCCGGCACGTGCATCACGCCGGCCGCCCGGCTGCGCGTGTCGATCGGCACACCGTGCGCGTCGTACAGATAGGCGCGCAGCGACGTGGTGCCCCAGTCGAGCGCGATCAGCGACGGGGCGGCGGAACAGGCATCCGGAACGGGCCGGGTCGAAGTCGTCATCGTTTGATCCTGCGGGTACCCTGCGGCGGGCTCCAGCCCAGTTCCGCGGAAATGGCTCGCGCTTCGCGCTGCACGAGCGGAATCAGTTCGTCCATCCGGTCGTGCGGCATGTACGGAATCGTGCTCGCGACCGACACCGCCGCGACGATCGCGCCCGACGCGTCGCGGATCGGCGCGGCCACGCAGCGGATCGACGCCTCGTTTTCCTCGAGGTCGAACGTATAGCCGCCGGCCGCGTAATGGGCCATGCGCTGCAGGAACGCATTCGTCTCGGGCCGGTTGTCGGGCTTGAAGTTGACGCCGGCCAGCGCGCGCCGCGCGGCTTCGAACAGCGAGCGCCACAGCTCGGGATCGAGGTCGAGCATCATCGCCTTGCCGATGCCGGTCGATGCGAGCGGCATCCGGTGGCCGACGCGCGAGCGCATCTCGAGGCCGCGCGTGCCGGGAATCTTGTCGATGTACAGCACGTCGTCGCCGTCGCGCACGCCGAGATGGATCGTATCGAGCGTCGCTTCCGCGAGCGCCTCCAGATGCGGACGCGCCACCGCGGTGAGCGGCATCTGTTCGAGCGCGATCGTGCCGAGCTCGATCAGCTTCGGGCCGAGCAGGTAGCCGCCCTGCACCTGGCGCAGATAGCGCGCCTGCACGAGGCTGCTGACGAGGCGATGCGTCGTGCTGCGCGTCGTGCCGAGCGCGGCGCCGATCGCACGCATGTCGCGCGCGCCGTTCGCGATCGCCTCGAGGATCGCGAGGCCGCGCAGCAGCGTCTGCGTGCCGGCCTGCTGCGCGGCGAGGTCGAGCGGCGTGCTGGTCGCGCCGATGCTGTCGGTCAGCGACGGTTCGGCCGGCATCGCGCGCCGGGCGTCGAGGGCAAGGGAGTCTGGCATCTTGGTCATGGGGCGGGGCTTCTTCAACGGAATCGGTGAAGCCGCTCGCGCGGCGCCGGAACTGCGTCCCGTGCTGCGGCGTGGCGGCGGTCGATGCACCGAGTAAAGCGCCCGGCGAACTTCATGGAAGGTGTCTCCGTGTGCGACGGGCGCCGCGCGATGCGTGGGTCCGAAGCTGTCGATGTGCTTCGGATTGTAGGAGCGCACGCACTCGGCTCCAATATTTGAATGCGTTGTCCAGATAATGAGAATTCAGGCGAGATCGACTCGGGGGCTCGCGCAACCGCCGGGCGATGCGCACGGGGGCGGAACCCGCCGTGCCGCAGGTTCCGCCCCCGTTTGCTCACCGCGTCCCGCGCTTACTGCTGGCTCGTGCCGCGCGCCTGCATGTAGCGCTGTACGTCGGCGAACGACACGCGGCCGCTGCCGCCCGCATCGATCTGCCGGAAGTGGTTCGCGACGTAGCCGAGGCCGGCCGCGCGCGCCTGCGACTCGGTGATCGAACCCGTGTTCTGCGTATCGGCCGCGCTGAACTGCCGCGCGAGCTTGCGCACCACCTGCGCATGCAGTGCGGCGCCGGTCGTCTGCGTGCCGGCGCTCGCGTGGCGCGCGGCCGGCGGCACGTACGGATCGCCGAGCTGCGCCTGGCGCGCACGCGCCGGCGCGACGGCGTCGCTCGCCTGTGCGAACGCGGAAACGGATGTGGCGGCGCCGACGCATGCGAGCGCCGCGGCAACGACGATGAAACGATTCTTCATGTCAGGCTCCAGTCTGGAATGAGGTCGACTGCCGGCGAGCGGCGCCGCCGAGGGCACCTGTCGCCGGCCTCGCGCATCAGTGCGCGGCCGCGTTGTAGAAGGTCACGAGGTCGGCTTTCTCCTGCGGACGCGACGTATCGTCGAGATAGACCATGTGCCCGCCCTGATAGTCCTTGATCGTCAGGTTCGGTTGCGTGCCGAGCCGCGCGAGGTCGAGCTCGGTCTGGTAGAACGGCGTCGCGATGTCGTGATACCCGTTCAGCGACAGCACCTTCAACTGCGGGTTCAGCGTCAGCGCCGCGGCCAGATCGGGGATCGTGTCGGGCATCGCGAGGCCGTCGTGCGTCCAGTCCCACGTGTTGATCGCATTGCTGCTCACCGAGTAGGCCGACTGCGCGGTGTACTTGAGTTCGTTCGGCAGGTAGCTGCCGATCGTGTCGGTGAACGGCTTCGTGATGAACGAGCTGGACGGATCGCCGTCGGCCGCGAGCGGGCTCGACAGGGGCACGTTCACGCGTGCGTCGTAGCGGCCGATCAGCGTGCCCGGAACGAGCGACAACTGGAAGCTGTTGTCGAAGAAGGTCGGGACCACGTTGAAGTCCGCATTCCACAGCGCTTGCTTCACGCCGGTCGAATTCACCATCGTCGTGACCAGGTTCGGCGGCGGCGGCGTGTGGCTCGCGAGGTACGCGTTCACGGCGGGCGCGTAGCTGCCGGCCGTCAGCAGGCGCATCTGGTCCGCATACTGCGGCAGGTTCGACGGGTTCGGGTTGTCGAGCTGGTAGTACGCGCCGACCGTGCCGTACGACGGCACGAAGCCCGCGCAGCTCACCGGGCTCGCGCCGTTGTTCGAGTTGCCGACATAGTCGCTCGCCATGTCGCAGTTGGTGTTGTAGTTCAGGATCGACGACTGCAGCACGATGCCGTCGAGCTTCACGCCGGCCGTCTCGAGCAGGTTCGCGAGCACGTCGGTGCGCGGCGTGCCGTACGATTCGCCGAACAGGTATTTCGGCGAAGCGCCGCGCTGGTTCACGTTCAGGTAGCGCGTCACGAAATCGCGGAATGCGCCGGCGTCCTGGTCGACGCCCCAGAACGTCTGGTTCGTGTTCGGCGCGATCGCCTCCGAAAAGCCGGTGCCGATCGCATCGACGAACACGAGGTCGGTCGTGTCGAGCAGCGTGTCCTGGTTGTCGACGAACGGGAACGTCGACGTGTTCGCGTTCGGGTCGCCGGTCTGGATACGACGCGGGCCGAACGAGCCGAGATGCAGCCACACCGAGGCCGAACCGGGGCCGCCGTTGTACAGGAACGTGACGGGCCGCTTCGCCGCGGGCTGGTTGTCGGCCGTGTAGGCGACGTAGAAGAACGACGCTTCAGGCGCGCCCGTCTGCGGATTGCGCGCGACGAGGTGGCCGGCGGTGGCCGTGTACCGGATCGTCTTGCCGTTCAGCGTGATCTGGTGGTGCGTGACGGCCGCCTTTTCGACCGCGGCGGCCGCGTCGAGCGACGCGTTCGCGCTCGACGAATAACTGTTCGGATCGTTGTACGCGCGGTCGACCTGACCGGCGGGATCGGCTGAATTCGCGGCGCTCGCCGCAGCGGACGACGTCACGTCGTCGTTGCAGGCCGTCAGAATCAGCGAAGAACACACCACCCCCAACAACAGCTTCGCTTTGCTCGCTGGCATCGTTGCGTTCCTTCTCTCGGATGTTTTTCGTGTCGAGCAGCCGGATAAGCCGCCCCCCGCCTCGATTGCGGCC
This sequence comes from Burkholderia semiarida, assembly GCF_029268935.1. NCBI lineage: Bacteria > Pseudomonadati > Pseudomonadota > Betaproteobacteria > Burkholderiales > Burkholderiaceae > Burkholderia > Burkholderia semiarida. The sequence continues at coordinate 1,891,039 of NZ_JAHLCL010000007.1, forward strand.
GATGAGCCGAGGCGCCGGCCAATATACGCGAGCCCGCCGGCTTTGAAAAATTTGGAAATATTTGGCGTGCGGCCGGTGCGGCGCACACCTTTCAGGAATGCTTCGATTCGCGAAACGTTGCATTTCACGTCGCTTTCGCCGACTTTCGCGGTGACCGGAAACGACTAAAAAAGCACCCGTTTCGTGCAATGCCGACCAACAAAAGCAGGTAGTCGCCGATATTGCTCAGCAAATCGAAATAGACGGATTCGTCTAAAGGATCCGGCCCGACATGATCGCGACATGAATGCGCTGCGGTGCAGCAACCGTGCGCCAACGGCAGAACGGACAATGCAGCGGCGCGCCGCCGCTTACTCGGATTGCGGCAGCTCGGCCGCCCCCATCCGGCGCGCGATGACCGCCGCACGCTGCGCCTGGTAGGCCGAGCCGCGATGCGCGTCGAACCAGCGCGGCTTCGGCAGCATCACCGCGAGACGCGCCGACTGCCACGCGCCGAGCCGGCTCGCGGGAATCCTGTAGTAATAGCGTGCGGCCGCCTCGGCGCCGTACACGCCGCGGCCCCATTCGACCGAATTCAGGTAGATCTCGAAGATGCGTTCCTTGTCGAGCACCGTTTCGAGCATCCACGTGATGATGAGCTCCTGCCCCTTGCGGATGTAGCTCTTCTCGCGCGACAGGAACAGGTTGCGGGCGAGCTGCTGCGTGATCGTCGAGCCGCCCGCGACGATCCTGCCGCGCGCCTTGTTCTTCTCCCACGCCTGCAGGATCGCGTCGACGTCGTAGCCGTTGTTGGTCGCGAACGTCGAATCCTCGGAGGCGATCAGCGCCCGCTTCAGGTTGCGCGAGATCTGGTCGTACGGCACCCACTGGTGCCGGATCTGCGCGGGCGGCGTGTCGCGCGACAGCCACCACGCGTCGGTGCGCATGAATGCGGTCGAGCCCGGATTCACGAACGACCACAGCGCGATCTGCGCGAGATAGAACAGTTGCGTCGCGAGCCACGCGCCCGCGAACACCGACCCTGCGTAGACGAGCCAGCGAGCGACGCTCACCGTACGCGTGCGCTGCATGCCGCTCACCGCCACCACGTGCCGCTCCGTTCAGCTCGCCGCGAGCGCCTGGCGCAGCGCGGCCAGCACCGGCGCACCGTCCGGCCGCACGCCGCGCCAGATGAAGAACGATTCGGCGGCCTGCTCGACGAGCATCCCGAGCCCGTCGGCCGTGCGCGCGCCGAGCGACGCCGCGTGCTGCATGAACACGGTCGGCTGCGCGCCGTACATCATGTCGTACGCGAGCGTGCCCGTGCCGAACGCGGCCGCGTCGCATTCCGGCAGCGCGGCATCGAGGCTGCCGGCCGTCGCATTGATCACCACGTCGTACGGCTCGGCGCGCACGACGCCGGGGCCGCCGCCCGCGAGCGTGCAGCCCGCATCGTGCGCGGCCTGCATGAACTGGCCGACGAGCGCTTCGGCCTTGCTCGCGGTGCGATTCACGATTTCGATCGACAGCGGCGCGCGGTCGAGCAGCGGCAGCACGACGCCGCGCGCGGCGCCGCCCGCGCCGAGCAGCAGGATGCGCGCACCGGCGAGCGACACGCCGAGATTCGCCTCGATGTCGCGCACGAGGCCGACGCCGTCGGTGTTGTCGCCGTGGAGGCGGCCGTCGGCGTCGATGCGCAGCGTGTTCACCGCACCGGCCGCCGCCGCGCGCGGCGACAGCGTATCGGCGAGCGCATGCGCGTCGAGCTTGAACGGCACCGTCACGTTCGCGCCGCGTCCGCCTTCGGCGACGAACGCGCGCACGGCGGCCTCGAACCCGTCGACCGGCGCGAGCCGGTGCGTGTACTCGATCGGCTCGCCGGTCTGCGCGGCGAACTGCGCGTGGATGAACGGCGACTTGCTGTGCGCCACCGGGTTGCCGAACACGACATAGCGGTCGGCGCCGCTCGTCGACGCAGTTGCGTTCATGATGCGCGCCCCGCTTCGCCGTCGTTGCCGCCCGCGGCCTCGCCGCCCTCTGCCGCCGCATCGCCCGATTCGGCCAGCGCTTCGGCCTCGGCTTGCGCCGACGCGTCTTGCGCGTCGACCAGCGTGTCGTCGCCGCCTTCGGCGTCATCCTCGTCGTCGGCCGCGTCGCCGCTCGTCACGGTCGGCGCGTCGAGCACGTTCAACAGCCGCACCGACGCCTCGATCGTCAGCTCGTCGAGCGACATCACGTCGAGCAGCACGCGCGTGCCGCGCGCATGCACGCCGAGCCCCGGCACGTGCAGCAGCAGCGGGATTTCCTCGAGGCGCACGAGATCACCCTTCACGACGCTCGCGACCACCTGCTTCTTCTGCTCCTGCGCGAGCCAGCGCAGGCACCAGAAGTACTCCATCCGGCGCTGGTAGTCGGCGTAGGCCGTATACGTATCGTCGAAGCCCTGCACGACCGCGTAGAGATCGGCGTCCTTCGGCTTGAACGGCGCGGCGAGCTTCGCGGTGACGCCGTGCTGCACGCACGCGAGCAGCTGCCACTGGTTCACGAGGTCGACGTAGCGGCGCAGCGGCGACGTGCTCCATGCGTATTGCGCGACGCCGAGGCCTTCGTGCGGCGCGGCCGTCGTCTGCATCCGCGTGCGCTTCGGGCCCGGCGCGCCGAAGCCGCGCTGCGACCGGTAGATGCCCGGCACCGTATGGTCGTGCAGGAACGCGCCCCAGGTCGAGTTCGCGAGGATCGCGAGCTCCGACACGATCAGGTCGAGCGGCGAGCCGCGGCGGCGCGGCGTGATCGTCACGTGCTCGCCTTCGACGTAGAAGTTGTAGTCGGTGTTGCGCTGCACCTCGCGCTTCAGCCCGTAGCCCGCGCGCGCGACCTGGCGCTTCTCGAACAGCGCCTGCGCGAGCGGCCACAGCACGGCGATGTCGTCCTTGTGCGGATAGTCGCCGGTGCCGGCCGCGAGCGTCTCTTCGTTGACGAGCTCGTCGAGCGTGTTGTGGCGCAGGTTGCTCTTCACGAACACGAGCTCGGCGCGCGTCTCGTTCGCGACGATCTCCTGCGTCTCGCGGTTGACGATGATGTACAGCGACAGCGCCGGGCGATAGTCGCCCTCTTTCAGCGTGAACACGTCGACGACGTCGTCCGGCAACATCGTGATCTTGTCGCCCGGCATGTAGACGGTCGACAGGCGCGCACGCGCGATCGCGTCGACCGGGTCGCCGCGCACGATGCCGAGCGCCGGCGCCGCGATGTGCACGCCGATTCGCACCCGGCCGTCGGACAGGTGCTCGACCGAAAACGCGTCGTCGATTTCGGTGGTCGTGATGTCGTCGATCGAGAACGCCTCGACGTTCGCGCGCGGCAGGTCGTCCGGCAGCGGGCCGACCGTGACGGGCGGAAAGCCCGTGCCGTGCGGGAAGAATTCCGCGAGAAAGCGCGCTTCGTGCAGCGCACGCGGCGACTCGATGCCGCCGCAGTCGAGCATCAGCCGCGCCGGCGACACGCCGCGCGCGCCGGCCGCCGCTTCCATCGCCTTGTATTCGATCGAATTCTTGTCCGGCCGCGTCAGCAGCCCGAGCACCTTGCCCGCGAACGCTTCCGGCAGCTTGCCGGCCTTCAGTTCCTCTTCATACTGCGCCTGCACGAGCGCCTGCTGGCGCTTGCGCTCGAGCGACGCGAGCGCCATCTTGAGCTGCTCTTCCGGCGCGCGCTGGTACTGGCCGCGCCCCTTGCGGCGAAAATAGACGGGCGAGCCGTGCAGCCGCAGCACCAGCGCGGCGCGCTCGACCGGGCCGTACGTCGCGCCGAAGTATTCGGCGGCCAGCGCCGTGTACGCGAACTCGTCGGCCGGCGCGCATTCCCACAGAAAATCCAGATCGATCTGCTGCGCGGCCGTGTCGGCCTCCTGCATCAGTTCGCTTGCGGCCGGCTTGTCGAATTCGATCAGCACGTCTTTCGCGCGCACCTTCGCGCGCCGCCCGCCGGGCAACTCGACCTGAAATGCGTCGCCCTGGCGCGACAGCACGCTGCCCGCCTTGAAACTGCCCGATTCCTCGAAGAAAACGTTCACTCAGTACTCTCGTTCAGACTGCCGGGCGCCGCGTCGGCGGCGCCGCATGATGTTGGGGATTCGATCGGCACGCGGCCGGTTCAAGTCGTCTTTCCGTCGCAAAACGCGAGAACGTCGTCGACATAGTCGGCAAATTCGCTGATCCCGTGATCGCTGCCGTCGATCACGCGGGTTTTCGCGCCCGGGTAATGGGCGAGCATCTCGCGATAATCGAGCACTTCGTCGCCGGTCGCCGCGAACAGATAGTAGCGGTCGGCGCGCGTGATCGCCGGCACGCGCAGCGCGTCGAGTTCGTGCAGGTGGCGGCGCTCGACGACGATCGTGCCGCCGCCGTGCCACAGCGGCTGCTCGCCCAGATGCTGTTCGAGATCGCGCTGCGGCACGATCGCCGGATTCAGCAGCACGGCTTTCCAGCCATGCTTTTCGGCGAGCCACGTCGCGTAATACCCGCCGAGCGAGCTGCCGATCACGGTCACGTCGCGCGCGCCCGCGACCTCGGCTTCCGCGATCGCGATCGCGTCGAGCGGCGACACCGACAGCGACGGGCACCGCCACTCGCCGGTGCGGCCGAGTTCGGCCATGCGCGCGGCGAGCAGCCGTGACTTCTGCGATTCCGGCGACGACCGGAAGCCGTGCAGATACAGGATCACGTGCGGCTCCCGAGCGCGTCGAGCAGCTTCTGGTGCACGCCGCCGAAACCGCCGTTGCTCATCACGAGCACGTGGTCGCCCGGGCGCGCGGCCTCCACTACCGCCTTCACCAGCACGTGCAGGTCGTCGAATGCGCGCGCACGCTCGCCGAGCGGCGCGAGCGCTTCGGCGAGATTCCAGCCGAGCGCATCGCGCCCGGTCGGCGCGCCGTAGCCGAACACGAGATCGGCGTCGGCGAGGCTCGACGGCAATTGCGACTTCATCACGCCGAGCTTCATCGTGTTCGAGCGCGGCTCCAGCACCGCGAGGATGCGGGCATTCTTGCGGCCGATGCGCGCGCGAAGGCCGGCGATCGTGGTGTCGATCGCGGTCGGATGGTGGGCGAAATCGTCATAGACGGTCACGCCGTCCACGCTGCCGCGCACTTCCATGCGGCGCTTCACGTTGCGGAACGAGGCGAGCGAAACGGCCGCCTGCGCGGGCGGCACGCCGACGTGGCGCGCGGCGGCGATCGCCGCGAGCGCGTTCATCCGGTTGTGGTCGCCCTGCACCTGCCACGCGACTTCGCCGACACGCTCGGCTTGGCGATACACCGCGAAGCGTTCGTCCACCGGCACGCCGTCCTCGGCCGGCAGCGCCCGCCAGCCGCCGTCGACGCCGAAGCGTTCGACCTCGCTCCAGCAGCCGCGCGCCAGCACGCGCTCGAGCGCGTCGGAGCGGCCGTTCGTGACGATCCGCCCGACGCCGGGCACGGTGCGCACCAGATGATGGAATTGCGTCTCGATCGCGGCGAGATCGGGGAAGATGTCGGCGTGATCGAATTCCAGGTTGTTCAGCACCGCGGTGCGCGGCCGGTAGTGCACGAACTTCGAGCGCTTGTCGAAGAATGCCGTGTCGTACTCGTCCGCCTCGATCACGAAGAAGCTCGAATCGGTGAGCCGCGCGGACACGCCGAAGTTCAGCGGCACGCCGCCGATCAGGAAGCCCGGGTTCAGCCCCGCGTCTTCCAGCAGCCACGCGAGCATCGACGACGTGGTCGTCTTGCCGTGCGTGCCCGCCACGGCGAGCACCCACTTGCCGGCCAGCACGTGCTCGCCAAGCCACTGCGGGCCGGACACGTAAGGCAGGCCGCGATCGAGGATCGCCTCCATCAGCGGATTGCCGCGCGTGACGACGTTGCCGATCACGAACAGGTCCGGCTTCAGGTCGATCTGCTCCGCGCCGTAGCCCTCGATCAGCGTGATGCCCTGCGCCTCGAGCTGCGTGCTCATCGGCGGATAGACGCCCGCGTCGCAACCCGTCACCGTGTGGCCCGCCGCGCGTGCGAGTACGGCGAGACCGCCCATGAAGGTGCCGCAGATGCCAAGAATGTGGATGTGCATAGATGAATGCTTTCGCGCCGCCGGGCGCCGTCGATTCGGAAAGGATGCGTGCGCGGCGCGCCGGCGAGGCCGTGCGGCCGGCGCCCGGCCAACGACCTGGCCGCGACACAAAAGAGCACTATTGTAACTGACGGCCTGCGATGCCCGGCGGCCCGAACGATGCGGGCGAACGGCGCCGTCACCCTCGGGCGGCGGGCCGCCGCACCCGTGCTCGGGCGCCGCGACGATCGAGTATGATTGCCGGATCATGTCTCGCAAACCTCTTGTCGACCCGCGGCGCGTCCGCGAGGAAATCGCCCAGTCCGCCGCCCGCCTGATCGCGGAGGACGGGCTGGACTACGCCGGCGCGAAACGCAAGGCCGCGCGCCAGTTGCTGGGCGATTCGCGCGTTGCGGGCGAATGGCTGCCGGATAACGACCAGATCGAGGAAGAACTGCGCGAGTACCTCGCGCTGTTCCAGAGCGACACGCAGCCGGACGAACTGCGCCGCCTGCGCGAGATCGCGCTCGACTGGATGCGCCGGCTCGCCGAGTTCCATCCTTATGTGACGGGCGCCGTGCTGAACGGCACCGCGAACGCGCATTCGGATATCCATTTGCAGGCATTCACCGACAACCCGAAGGACGTCGCGATCTACCTGCTGAACCAGAACGTCCAGTACGACGTGTCCGAGACACGGCATTTCGCGGGCCGCGGCGACGTCGAAACGCTCAGTTTCCTGTGGCGCCCGCGGCGCGACGTGGACGCGATCGGCATCCATCTCGCGCTGTATGCGAGCGACGACCTGCGCGGCGCGGTGAAGGCCGACGCGCGCGGCCGCGTCGCCCGCGCGGACGCCGCCGCGCTGCGCGCACTCGTCGCGGCAGGCGAGGCCCCTTCCGAACCGGAATGATTCAACGATGATGATGAAACGCATGTTGGCGCTCGCGGTGGTCGCGGCCGCCGCCGTTGCCGGCGGGATCGCCGCCGGCCACTGGTTCCGCGGCACGACGGACGACGGCGTCGCCGTCGCCGCGCCGGCCGCCCACGGCAATCCGGTCGACCAGCTGTGGGCGTCGTCGCTCACCGGCGTCGACGGCAAGCCGGCCACGCTGGCCGCCTTCAAGGGCCAGAAAGTCGTCGTCAATTTCTGGGCGTCGTGGTGCGGCCCGTGCGTCGAGGAAATGCCCGAGCTCGTCGCGCTGTCGCATCAGTACAAGCAGAAAGGCATCCGCTTCGTCGGGATCGGCGTGGATTCCGAGCAGAACGTGAAGAATTTCCTGCAGAAGGTGAAGGTCGATTATCCGGTCTTCGTCAGCGGCTATGCGGGCGCCGATCTGGCCCGCAATTTCGGAAATACCGCCGGCGCGCTGCCGTTTACCGTCGTCATCGACGAAACCGGCAAGATCCGCGAGACAAAATTAGGACAAATCCAGCCGGCCGAGCTGAAAAAGACGCTCGACGCGCTGTAATCCGCGCAAGCGACGGCCTGCGCGTTCGCGGCGATTTGCCGGTCATTCGCCGCAATTTCGCGTGAATTCGCCGATACTTTGCATCCGCACCGGTAATTCTTGCGGGTCCGACGCGTCTGGCCGTTCGGCAAAACTAGACAAATTTCTCTAAATAGCGCTAAAGTTCGCGCAATTCCGCAGAAATAGAAGCGACCATGACACGATTGCTGGTGTTGCACGGCCCCAACCTGAACCTTCTCGGCACCCGGGAACCGGAGGTGTACGGCCGCGTCACGCTCGCGCAGATCGATCAGGCGCTTGCCGCGCGCGCCCAGGAGGCCGGCGCCGAACTGTCGTCGTTCCAGAGCAACCATGAAGGTGCGCTGGTCGACCGCATCCAGGCCGCGCGGGAGGAACAGACCGACTTCATCCTGATCAATCCGGCCGCGTATACGCATACGAGCGTTGCGATCCGGGACGCGATCGCCGGCGTTGGCATTCCGTTCGTCGAGGTTCACCTGTCGAACGTGCATCGCCGCGAAGCGTTCAGGCACCACTCCTACTTTTCCGACCAGGCCGAAGGCGTGATCTGCGGGCTCGGCTGGAAAGGTTATCTGTACGCGCTCGAGTACGCGCTCGACAAGTTGCAAGGCGCGTCGCGCGGCTGATTTCGCGATCTAGATTCAGCGCCGGCCGCTCACCGGCGCTTTCACGTATTGAAAGGGGAATTCCCGATGGATCTTCGTAAGCTGAAAACTCTGATCGACCTCGTTTCCGAATCCGGCATCTCCGAGCTGGAAGTGACGGAAGGCGAAGGCAAGGTGCGTATCGTCAAGAATGCGCCGCCGGTCTACGTGCAGCCGACGGCTGGGTATGCCCCGCAAGTCAGCGCGCCCGCTCCGTCGGCCGCGCTGCCGACCGAAGGCGCTGCCGCGCCGGCCGCCGGCGCTGCAGCCGCACCGGCCGCTCCGCAGGGCCACGTCGTGACGTCGCCGATGGTCGGCACGTTCTATCGTGCGCCGTCGCCGGGCGCCGACCCGTTCGTGCAGGCCGGCGACACGGTCAAGGAAGGCCAGACGATCTGCATCATCGAAGCGATGAAGCTGCTCAACGAGATCGAGTCGGACAAGGCCGGCGTGATCAAGGAAATCCTCGTCGAGAACGGCCAGGCCGTCGAATACGGCCAGCCGCTTTTCGTGATCGGCTAAGCCCGCCGCGCGGCCCAGCCGGCCGCGCGCCGCCGATGCTCGCCAGGCGCCGTTCGCGCGCCCCTCGAAGAGACGAATACTCGCTATGTTTGAAAAAATCCTCATTGCCAACCGCGGTGAAATCGCGCTGCGCATCCAGCGTGCGTGCCGCGAACTCGGCGTCAAGACGGTGGTCGTCTACTCGGAAGCCGACAAGGAAGCCAAGTACGTGCGCCTCGCGGACGAAGCCGTCTGCATCGGCCCGGCCCCGTCGAACCTGAGCTACCTGAACATGCCGGCGCTGATCAGCGCCGCGGAAGTCACCGATGCCGAGGCGATCCACCCCGGCTACGGCTTCCTGTCGGAGAACGCCGATTTCGCGGAGCGCGTCGAGCAGTCGGGCTTCACGTTCATCGGCCCGCGTCCGGAAACGATCCGCATGATGGGCGACAAGGTCACCGCGAAGCAGACGATGATCAAGACCGGCGTGCCGTGCGTGCCGGGCTCGGAAGGCGCGTTGCCGGACGATCCGAAGGAGATCGTCAAGATTGCGCGCACGATCGGCTATCCGGTCATCATCAAGGCGGCTGGCGGCGGCGGCGGGCGCGGGATGCGCGTCGTGCACACCGAAGCCGCGCTCGTCAACGCGGTCAACATGACCCGCGAGGAAGCCGGCCGTGCGTTCGGCAACCCGCAGGTGTACATGGAGAAGTTCCTCGAGAACCCGCGCCACATCGAGATCCAGGTGCTGTCGGACGCGCACAAGAACGCGATCTGGCTCGGCGAGCGCGACTGCTCGATGCAGCGCCGCCACCAGAAGGTGATCGAGGAAGCGCCGGCGCCCGGCATTCCGCGCCGCCTGATCGACCGCATCGGCGACCGCTGCGCGGACGCGTGCAAGAAGATGGGCTACCTCGGTGCGGGCACGTTCGAATTCCTGTACGAAAACGGCGAGTTCTACTTCATCGAGATGAACACGCGCGTGCAGGTCGAGCATCCGGTATCGGAGCTGATCACGGGCGTCGACATCGTGCAGGAACAGATCCGCATCGCGGCCGGCGAGAAGCTCGCGCTGCGCCAGCGCGACATCCAGTTCCGCGGGCATGCGATCGAATGCCGGATCAACGCCGAAGATCCGTTCAAGTTCACGCCGTCGCCGGGCCGGATCACGTCGTGGCATACACCGGGCGGCCCCGGCGTGCGCGTCGATTCGCACGCGTACAATGGTTATTTCGTCCCGCCGAACTACGATTCGATGATCGGCAAGCTGATCACCTACGGCGCGACGCGCGAACAGGCGATCCGCCGGATGCGCATCGCGCTGTCGGAAATGGTCGTCGAAGGCATCCAGACCAACATCCCGCTGCACCGCGAGCTGATGATCGACTCGAAGTTCGTCGAAGGCGGCACCAGCATCCACTACCTCGAAAACCGGCTCGCGCAGAAGCAGCAGGTCGCACCGGAAGAAGCGTAAGCATGAGTTATCGCGAACTCGTCGTCGAACTGGCCCGCGAGCATGCGGAGGCCCTGTCCGACGCGCTGCTCGATCTCGGCGCGCTGTCGGTGTCCGTCGAGGACGCCGACGCCGACACGCCCGACGAACAGCCGCTCTTCGGCGAGCCGGGCCTCGTGCCCGATCGCACCGCGTGGCAGCATTCGCGCGTGGTCGCGCTGCTGTCGGCCGACCACGAGCCGGCCGTGCTGCTCGCGGCGGCCGCGAACGAGATCGGCATCGCCGAAACGCCGAAGTTCGTCGTGCGCGAAGTCGAGGAGCAGGACTGGGTGCGGCTCACGCAGTCGCAGTTCGAGCCGATCCCGATCGGCGAGCGGATCTGGGTCGTGCCGTCGTGGCACGATGCGCCCGATCCCGATGCGCTCGTCCTCGAGCTCGATCCCGGCCTCGCGTTCGGTACCGGCAGCCACCCCACTACCCGGCTGTGCATGGAATGGCTCGAGCAGTCGGTGAAGCCGGGCCAGTCGGTGCTCGACTACGGCTGCGGCTCGGGCATCCTCGCGATCCTGGCGAAGAAATGCGGGGCGAACCCCGTGATCGGGATCGACATCGATCCGCAGGCGGTCGAATCGGCGCGCCAGAACAGCGAACGCAACCGTGCGGAAGTCACGTACGGGCTGCCCGACGCCTGCCCGGACGGCGAATTCGACATCGTCGTCGCGAACATCCTGTCGAACCCGCTGAAGCTGATGGCGTCGATGCTCGCGTCGAAGGTCAAGCCGGGCGGGCGCATCGCGCTGTCCGGCGTGCTCGCGCGCCAGGCCGACGAAGTGGCGGCCGTCTATGCGCGCTACGTCGACATCTCGGTCTGGCGCGAGCACGAAGGTTGGGTATGCCTCGCCGGAACCCGCCGCGAAAGCCATTAGAATAGCGCTGTCCTTCACTCTGGCCAGCAGGCCGCCCGGCTCGACATGCTTCTTGCGACGCGCTGCCCTCATTGCGAAACCGTCTTCCGGCTGCAGCAGGAACAGCTCTCGCTGCACCAGGGGCTCGTGCGCTGCGGGCATTGCCACGAAGTCTTCAACGCCGCCGAATCGCTCGTTCCCGAGTACGCGCGGCAGCCCGAGCCGGCCTTGACCGAACCGGCTGCCGCGCCGCAGGGCGGCGACGCACGCCAGCAGGCCGCCCCGGCTCGGCTGTTCGCCACCGACGCGCCGCCCGAATTGCCGACCGGCACCGATTACAAGCCGGAAGGCTGGGACATGTGGGCGCCGTGGCTAGACGGCGGCGTCGATCCGTCGCTGCAGCACAGCGCCGAGACCGTGCGCACCGAACCGCTGATACCGCTCGCGCTTCCGTCCACGGAAGCCGGCGTCGTCCATCTGTCGGGTACGCCCGAGCCGTTCGCGTCGTCTCCGGCCGAGCTCGATGCCTCGGCAGCCGTCGAGCAACCGGCCGAACCGCATTCGCCGCAACCGCACGAACCGCAGGAAACCGGGGAAGCCGCGTCGTCGCCCGCGCCCGTCGAGCGCGACCCGCGCGAGCCGCGCTTCGTCGCTCACCTGCCGCCCGAAACGGAAACCGCCGCCGAACCGGTCGAACCCGTCGTGCCCGCGCACTTCGCGGCGCCCGACGACGAACGCGCGCCGCGCGAACCGCGCTTTGCGTTCAGGCCCGCGCCCGCCGTTACCGAAACCGAAACCGCATCGGAACCCGATACCTTCGCCCGGCACGACAAGGCCCCGACGACAGCAGCGGCCGACGAACCGATCATCCAGCCAGACGTCCAGCCGGCCGACCAACCGGCCGTCCAACTGGCCGTCCCGTTCCCCGCCGCACCGACCGATGACGATCGTCCCCACTTCGCCGTCACGCGCGAGACGCGCGCGCCGCAGCGGCGCGGGATGCTCGGCGGCTTTTTCGGCGGCCTCGTCGCGGCCGCGCTGGTCGCCCTGCTCGCCGCGCAACTGGCGTGGTGGCAGCGCGAAACGCTGATGATCTCCTGGCCCGCCACGCAGGGCTGGTTCCGGCAGGCGTGCGCGCCGCTCGGCTGCACGGTCGCGCCGCCGCGCGCGATCGACGGATTGCGGCTCGACGCGACCGACCTGCGCCAGCTCGACGGCCCGCGCGAGCTCGAACTCAAGGTGCCGCTGACGAACCGCTACCGCGTCGCACTCGCGTACCCGTCGCTCGAACTCACGCTGCTCGACGACACCAACCACGTCACCGTGCGTCGCGTGCTCGCGCCGCGCGACTACGTGCGCCCGGGCACGCCGATCGACGCCGGGCTGCCGCCCGGCACGACGCAGACGATGGTCGTCCGCCTCGAAACGAACGGCACGCCGGCCTCGAATTTCCGCGTCCAGATCTTCTATCCGTGACGCGCCGCGGCGCGCTTGCGCGCCCGTCTCAACCCGCGCGCCCGAGCGGCGCGCTATTTCGGAGCACGAACATGAGCAAAGTTACGCTGGGTGGCAACCCGATCGATCTCGCCGGCACGTTCCCGGCCGTCGGCGCGCAAGCCGCCGATTTCAAGCTGGTCGGCAAGGATCTCGCCGATCTGACGCTCGCCAGCTTCGCCGGCAAGCGCAAGGTGCTGAACATCGTGCCGAGCCTCGACACGCCGACCTGCGCGACGTCCACCCGCAAGTTCAACGAAGCCGCGTCGTCGCTCGACAACACGGTCGTGATCGTCGTGTCCGCCGACCTGCCGTTCGCCGCCACGCGCTTCTGCACGACCGAAGGCCTCGCGAACGTCGTGACGGCGTCGACGTTCCGCACCGGCCGCGCATTCGCGAACGCGTACGGCGTCGACGTGACGAGCGGCCCGCTGAACGGCCTGACCGCGCGTGCGGTGGTGGTGCTCGACGCGCAGGACAAGGTGATCCACGCGGAACTCGTCGGCGAAATCAAGGACGAGCCGAACTACGATGCAGCGCTCGCCGCACTGAAGTAAGCTTTCTTCCGCTTTCCCCTGCCGCGCCGCGCCCTTCGCGCGGCGTTGTCGCGCAGGGCCCCTCATTTCTACAGGAACGCACACCTTGGCTACGCTGATTTGCGGCTCGATCGCCTACGACTCCATCATGACCTTCGAAGGGCGGTTCCGCGAGCACATCCTGCCCGACCAGGTGCACCTCATCAACCTGAGCTTCCTCGTGCCGACGATGCGCCGCGAGTTCGGCGGCTGTGCGGGCAACATCGCGTACGCGCTGCACCTGCTCGGCGGCGATGCGCGCATCATGGCCACGATGGGCGCGTTCGACGCGCAGCCGTATCTCGACCGGTTCGACCAACTCGGCCTGCGCCGCGACCATGTGCGCGTGCTGCCCGATACGTACACCGCGCAGGCGATGATCACGACCGATCTCGACAACAACCAGATCACCGCATTCCACCCGGGCGCGATGATGCAGTCGCACCTGAACCATGCGGGCGACGCGCCGGACATCAAGCTCGCGATCGTCGGCCCGGACGGTTTCGACGGAATGGTGCAGCACGTGGAAGAACTCGCCCGCGCCGGTGTGCCGTTCGTGTTCGATCCGGGCCAGGGCCTGCCGCTGTTCGACGGTGCGACGCTGCGCCGCAGCATTGAACTTGCGACCTATGTAGCGGTCAACGACTACGAGGCCAAGCTGGTGAGCGACAAGACGGGATGGTCCGAAGACGAAATCGCCAGCCGGGTCGACGCTCTCGTCATTACGCGCGGCGAGCACGGCGCGACCATCCGCCACAAGCAGGGCACGGAGCAGATTCCGGTCGTGCCGGCCGAGCGCATCGCCGATCCGACCGGCTGCGGCGACGCTTTCCGGGGCGGCTTGCTGTACGGCATCGAGCACGGTCTCGACTGGGCAACCACGGGCCGCCTCGCGAGCCTGTTGGGCTCGCTCAAGATCGCTCATCAAGGGCCCCAGACTTACGTACTGACGCGCGAGGAAATCGACGCACGCTTCGAGACTGCATTCGGTTACAGTCTCAAATGAATATTGTGGGAGAGCAAAGATGTTGACCAGAAAAACCCTCACGCTCGCGGCCATGCTGACGGCCACGCTGACCCTCGCCGGCTGCTTCACGGCACCCGGTTCGGCGGATGTCTATAGCGTCGGCCAGGCGCAGCGCGAACAAACTGTCCGCATGGGCACGGTCGAAAGCGTCCGCGCGGTGCGCATCCAGTCCGACGGCGGCGGCAGCGCGATCGGCACGCTCGGCGGCGGCGCACTCGGTGCGGTCGCGGGCAGCGCGATCGGCGGCGGCAAAGGTTCGATCCTGACGGCGATCGCCGGCGGCCTCGTCGGTGCAGTCGCCGGCAACGCGGTCGGCGAAAACCTCAGCACGGCGAACGGTGTCGAAATCACCGTGCGTCTCGACAACGGCGACCTGCGCTCGATCACGCAGGCAGCGAGCGGCGAAGCGTTCCGCGCCGGCGAGCGCGTACGCCTGCTGTCGAGCGGCGGCGTCACGCGCGTCACGCACTAACCGATATCCTCAGCACGCGGCGCAAGCCGCGGTCGAACGCATGTGCGAAGCCGCGCATGCGTTTTTTTTCGTCCGCCCGTTTTCGTCCGCGCTCGCGTCGGCCCGCCGATCGATGACCCATACGGACGAATACGGACGAAAAAAATCCCGCCACCTGAGCTGAGCCAGATGGCGGGACTGATTGAGTAGCGCTACTCAACCCACGGACACATGAGTGTCCGGGTGATGCTGCTCAGCCGCGATTACGGACGGCTGCCGGTCGGGAACGGCCATGCGGCTGCCGGGTTGAGCGCGGTCTTCACGCCCGATGCCGGCGCAACCGATGCGGTCGACGCGGTCGTTGCCGGCGCGGCCTTCTTCACGACGGCCTTCTTCGGGGCAGCAGCCTTCTTCGCCGGTGCGGCCGCCGTCTTCGCAGGGGCAGCCTTCTTGGCGGGCGCAGCCTTCTTCGCGGCAGCCTTCTTCGCCGGCGCGGCCTTCTTCGCGGCAGCCTTCTTCGCGGGCGCGGCCTTCTTCGCGGCAGCCTTCTTCGCCGGTGCGGCCTTCTTCGCGGCAACCTTCTTCACCGCGACTTTCTTGGCTGCAACCTTCTTCGCGGCGGCCTTCTTGGCCGGTGCTGCCTTCTTTGCAGCAACCTTCTTCACCGCGACCTTCTTCGCTGCGACTTTCTTGGCTGCAACCTTCTTCGTTGCGACCTTCTTGGCTGCGACCTTCTTTGCAGCGGCCTTCTTAGCCGGTGCTGCCTTCTTCGCGGCAACCTTCTTCACCGCGACCTTCTTCGCAGCAACCTTCTTCACCGCGGCCTTCTTCGCCGGAGCAGCAGCCTTCTTCGCAACGGTCTTCTTTGCAGCAACCTTCTTAGCAGCCGGTTTCTTCTTGGCAGTAGCCATGTTGTTCTCCTTCAGGTTCAGATGAGAGTCAGTTCAAACTACACCCTTCGTCAAAACCCGCTTCCCGCGGACGCTGTTCAGGACGTGCGCTTCGAAGCGGGCTATTCATCGGCGTACGCAGATACCGCGCGCTTACGCTAATGAATACGGTATGGCGCGCGTGACCACCCGGCCTCGCGCGCCAAATCAAGTCGGTAGCCGGCGCACCTCGCGCCGCTACCCCTAATCGCTTGATCAAGCGGACCGCCACACGGCCGTCCGCTTTTTCCGGAGGGAAGTTTGCCCATCCCACTGAAGGGTTCGCAAAGTGCCTGTCGTATCGTTGGGCCGCTAAGGCACCGGGCATGCTTTGCATCAGGCGTTCTTGCTCCTAAACCTTGGGCCGGGGCCGAGAGGCCACCGGCTGCTCCATCATGTAACGGGTTCGCTGCTGCGGGTTATTCCCAGGACAGCGCGCCCCCCGTCTGATACTCGATCACACGCGTCTCGAAGAAGTTGCGTTCCTTCTTCAGGTCGATCATCTCGCTCATCCACGGGAACGGGTTTTCCTCGTTCGGGAACAGCGGGTCGAGGCCGATCTGCTGGCAACGGCGGTTGCTGATGAAGCGCAGATAGCTCTTGAACATCGA
Source organism: Burkholderia semiarida (assembly GCF_029268935.1). NCBI lineage: Bacteria > Pseudomonadati > Pseudomonadota > Betaproteobacteria > Burkholderiales > Burkholderiaceae > Burkholderia > Burkholderia semiarida. The sequence continues at coordinate 1,907,181 of NZ_JAHLCL010000007.1, forward strand.
CGCGTTCAAACCCAGCACGCCGCGCGGCATCGTGTCCTCGGCGTAGCGGTATTCGAGTTCGACAGCCTGCTTGAACAGCTCGCGGATCTCGGCGCGGAATTCGGCGGTCCAGAGATGCGGGTTCTCGAGCTTGATCTGGTTGATCAGGTCGATGCCGAAGTTGCAGTGCATCGACTCGTCGCGCAGGATGTACTGATATTGCTCCGCAGCACCCGTCATCTTGTTCTGGCGGCCGAGTGCGAGGATCTGCGTAAACCCGACATAGAAGAACAGGCCTTCCATGATGCAGGCGAACACGATCAACGACTTCAGCAGCTTCTGATCCGCTTCGAGCGTGCCGGTCTTGAAGGCCGGGTCCGTCAGCGTATGAATGAACGGGATCAGGAATTCGTCCTTCGCGCGGATCGACGTGACCTCGTGGTATGCGTTGAAGATCTCGCCTTCGTCGAGGCCGAGCGATTCGACGATGTATTGGTACGCGTGCGTGTGGATCGCTTCCTCGAACGCCTGGCGCAGCAGGAACTGCCGGCACTCGGGCGCCGTGATGTGGCGGTACGTGCCGAGCACGATGTTGTTCGCCGCGAGCGAATCGGCCGTCACGAAGAAGCCGAGGTTGCGCTTCACGATGCGGCGCTCGTCCTCGGTCAGACCGTTCGGGTCCTTCCACAGTGCGATGTCGCGGGACATGTTGATTTCCTGCGGCATCCAGTGGTTCGCGCAACCGGCCAGATACTTTTCCCACGCCCACTTGTACTTGAACGGCACCAGCTGATTGACGTCAGTCTGGCCGTTGATGATGCGCTTGTCGGCGACATTGACCCGCGCTTCCGTACCGCCGGCGGGAACAGCCGATGCTTGCGGCGGCACCGCAAGATCGCCTTCGAAAATGTCACGGACCTGATGGGCGGCAGGCGTTGCAGCCTGCATTCCGACAGCCATCCCGGCGGAGGTGCGCATCGCGTTTTGCTGCGCTCCGCTCGCGGGGGTTACGGCAGTCTTCTCGTCATCCCAGTTGAGCATAAATTCTCACCATCAATTTAGAACGGTTTGTACCATCTTTTCCTGAGCGATAAAAGGGTTCGCTCACGAAAAATCCTTTTTTCGATTCGCGTTGCGACCTCGATACAACACTTTGAGCAACGCATCGTCATTCATGCAGCGCGCGACGTGAGTCGCGCTTGTATCGCGAGGTGCGCTCGACGCGTCGAACGCTGATCGAAACGCGACGTCGTCGGGGCTGTTTCGATCGCTTGTCACTGCCTGCAACGCAGGTGTCGCGTTACAGATTCCTTATCATTTTTTTAGTTGAGAGCGGCGCACACTTCAACCTCGATCGGTCGTCGTGCGCGCCGCCCAGGCCTGCTTCTCAGGTCAGGCGCACTGCGTTACTGGCACGCTTCGCACTCGTCGAAGCCGGGGTCGCCCGGACGCATCGTGCACACCGGACCGTCTGCTTCCACCGGCGCGAGCGCCGGCGCCGCGTTGACCGTACCCGACGATGCAGCGCCGCCTGCCGCACCGAAGCCGCCCGCCGCGCCTTGCGCGCCGCCGCTGCCCGAACCGCCTGCACCGCCGCTGCCCGCACCGCCCGTCGGCACCGCGTTCAGCGCGCCGTGCGCGACCGTCGACTTCTCGACGTGCGTCGCCGCCATCGTGCGGAGGTAGTAGGTCGTCTTCAGGCCGCGCAGCCATGCGAGCTTGTACACCTCGTCGAGCTTCTTGCCCGACGCGCCGCCCATGTAGATGTTCAGCGACTGCGCCTGGTCGATCCACTTCTGGCGACGCGATGCCGCTTCGACCAGCCACGTCGGGTCGACCTCGAACGCGGTCGCGTAGATCGCGCGCAGGTCGGCCGGGATGCGGTCGATGCGCGACAGCATGCCGTCGAAGTACTTCAGGTCGGCGACCATCACTTCGTCCCACAGGCCGCGCTCCTTCAGGTCGCGGACGAGATATTCGTTCACCACCGTGAATTCGCCCGACAGGTTCGACTTCACGTACAGGTTCTGGAAGGTCGGCTCGATACAGGCCGACACGCCGATGATGTTCGAGATCGTCGCCGTCGGCGCGATCGCGACGCAGTTCGAGTTGCGCATGCCGTGCGTGGCGATCCGCGCACGCAGCGTCGTCCAGTCGAGCGATTCCGACGTGTCGACCTCGACGTAGCCGCCGCGCGCTTCCGTCAGCAGCTTCAGCGTGTCCTGCGGGAGGATGCCGCGATCCCACAGCGAGCCGCGGTAGCTCGAGTAGCGGCCGCGCTCCTCGGCCAGCTCGGTCGACGCGTAGTACGCGTAGTAGCAGACGGCTTCCATCGAACGGTCGGCGAACTCGACCGCCGCTTGCGACGCGTACGGCGTGCGCAGCAGGTGCAGGCAGTCCTGGAAGCCCATGATGCCCATGCCGACCGGGCGGTGCTTCAGGTTCGAGTTACGCGCCTTCGGCACCGCGTAGTAGTTGATGTCGATCACGTTGTCGAGCATGCGCATCGCGACGCTGATCGTGCGCTTGAGCTTGTCATGGTCGAGCGCGTAGCTGCCGTCGGCCTGCTTCACCAGGTGGGCGACGAGGTTCACCGAGCCGAGGTTGCACACCGCGATTTCGGTGTCGCTCGTGTTCAGCGTGATTTCCGTGCACAGGTTCGACGAGTGGACGACGCCGACGTGCTGCTGCGGCGAGCGCACGTTGCACGGATCCTTGAACGTGATCCACGGGTGGCCCGTCTCGAACAGCATGCCGAGCATCTTGCGCCAGAGCTGCTGCGCCGGGATCTTCTTGAACAGCTTGATCTCGCCGCGCGCGACCTTGTCTTCGTAAGCCGTGTAAGCCGCCTCGAATTCCGCGCCGAACTTGTCGTGCAGGTCCGGGCAGGTCGACGGCGAGAACAGCGTCCAGTCGGCGCCTTCCATCACGCGCTTCATGAACAGGTCGGGAATCCAGTTCGCCGTGTTCATGTCGTGCGTGCGGCGACGGTCGTCACCGGTGTTCTTGCGCAGCTCCAGGAACTCCTCGATGTCGAGGTGCCACGATTCGAGGTACGCGCAGACCGCGCCCTTGCGCTTGCCGCCCTGGTTCACCGCGACGGCCGTGTCGTTCACGACCTTCAGGAACGGGACCACGCCTTGCGACTTGCCGTTCGTGCCCTTGATATGCGAGCCGAGTGCGCGCACGCGCGTCCAGTCGTTGCCGAGGCCGCCGGCGAACTTCGACAGCAGCGCGTTTTCCTTCAGCGCCTCATAGATGCCGTCGAGATCGTCGGCGACCGTCGTCAGGTAGCACGACGACAGCTGCGAGCGGTGCGTGCCCGAGTTGAACAGCGTCGGCGTCGAGCTCATGAAGTCGAAGCTCGACAGCACGTTGTAGAACTCGATCGCGCGCGTTTCGCGGTCGATCTCGTTCAGCGACAGGCCCATCGCGACGCGCATGAAGAATGCCTGCGGCATTTCGATGCGGGTGCCTTCGACGTGCAGGAAGTAGCGGTCGTACAGCGTCTGCAGGCCGAGGTAGCCGAACTGCAGGTCGCGGTTCGCGTCGAGCGCTTCGCCGAGGCGCTTCAGGTCGAACTGCAGCAGCTTGTCGTCGAGCAGGCCGGCGTCCACGCCGCGCTTCAGGAACTGCGGGAAGTATTCGGCGTAGCGGGTCGACATCTCGGCCTGCACGACTTCCTCGCCGAGGATCTCGCGACGGATCGTGTGCAGCAGGATGCGGGCCGTGACCTGGCTGTATGCCGGATCCTTTTCGATCATCGTGCGCGCCGCGAGGATCGCCGAGTCGTAGACCTGGCTCATCGGCACGCCGTCGTACAGGTTCTTCACCGTCTCCGCGACGATCGGGTCAGGGTTAACCGCAGCGCCGAGGCCGTCGCACGCCGACACGATCAGCGCGCGCAGCGCGTTCAGGTCGAGCGGGCGCGTGACGCCGTTGTCGACGACGTTGATGCCGGTGGTCGACTCGCCGCCCGCTGCCGCCGCTTCCTCGCCCGCATGCTGGCGCTCGAGGTGACGCTTCTCGCGGTACAGCACGTACGCACGCGCGACGTTGTGCTCGCCGCCGCGCATCAGCGCGAGTTCGACCTGATCCTGGATGTCTTCGATATGGAACGTACCGCCGTTCGGGCGGCTGCGCACGAGCGCGCGAACGACGTTGTGCGTCAGTTGCTCGACCTGCTCGCGTACGCGCGCCGATGCCGCGCCCTGCCCGCCATTGACGGCCAGGAAAGCCTTGGTCACCGCGATCGCGATCTTCGAGGGTTCGAACGACACCACGCTGCCGTTGCGGCGGATCACCTTGTAGTCGGCGAACGTGGCCTGCGGCGCGAGCGCCTTCGCGCCCTGTTCGGTCCCGCCGAGCGGACGGCTCGAGGCGCTCTCGTACTGGGACGTCGCGTTGTCGGTGGTTTGCATGTGCAAAGCTCCTGGTGTTGGATGGTGCGGAGAGAACCGCGGATTAAAACGAACGCTGCGCAATGCGGTGCGCGAGCGGTAAGAGGCGAGCGATGCGCCGGGGAAGCCGGTTCGGTCGATGCGCGACAACCCGGCCGGTCGTGTGCTTCGTCATGTGTACCCTGCCCCGTCGATGTTCGCTGCGCTGGTCGCGACGCCCGGACCGCCCGGCCTGACGCGCCGCCTTGAGAACCCTGTCCGCCGACGTTGCCCGCCGGCCGGTGCCGCTCGGGTTTTCCCCTGCGACACACACTATATCTAGTACAGAACCGCTCAACTGGCACCAAGTATAGTGGACATTCGGAGGACGTCCAAACGGATAATTTGCGATAGAGGTCTTGACATCGCTCACGCGCAGACGCGGCAAGGCATTGATCGGAGAAAAAACTTTCTCCGATCAAAAAACCCCGCGATCAGTGCTGACGGAAAGGAAAGTATTCGGCGGAAAAACCGGCATCGCTCGCGAAGCGTTGCCAATCGAAATGCGGGCCCGGGTCGGTCTTGCGGCCCGGCGCGACGTCCGAATGCCCGGCGAACGCATCGACCGGGTAGCGCGCGGCGAGCGCGCGCGAGAGCGCGGCGAGCACCGCGTATTGCGCATCGTCGAACGGCACGTCGTCGGCCCCCTCGAGCTCGATGCCGATCGAGAAGTCGTTGCAGCGCGTGCGGCCGAAGAACTCGGACGAGCCCGCGTGCCATGCGCGCTCGTCGCACGACACGAACTGCACGAGCTCGCCGCCGCGGCGGATCAGGAAATGGGCGGACACGCGCACGCCGCGCAGGTGGCTCTGGTAATAGGGGTGCGCATCGCAGTCGAGACGATTCAGGAACAGCGCCTCGATCGCGTCGCCGCCGAATTCGCCGGGCGGCAGGCTGATGTTGTGGACGACCACGAGCGTCGGCACCGCGCCCGCGGGCCGCGCCTCGAAGTTCGGCGACGGCGCATGGCGCGCTTCGCGCACCCAGCCGTTCGCGTCGACCGACAACACCGGCGCGTCGCTCATCGCGCGTCGCGGCCGTTCACGCGCGCGGCGTGGCGCTGCGCATGCTCGGCGCTGCAGAAGTATTCGCCGCTCGCGGCGATGGCATCGCCCTTCGGCGCATGCACGCCGCACTCGGCGCAGCGCACCATCGGTTCGGGCAGCGAGCGCGCGTCGCCGTTCGGGCGCGCGGCACCGGCGCCGGACGCACCGCCGTTACCGGCGCCGCGACCGCCGCGCGCCTGCGCCTGTTCCTGCGCGTGGCGCAGCTTGCGCGCGAGCCACGAACCCGCGAAGAAGAGAAGAATCAGGAGAAGAATCTGTCGCATCGGAAACCTGCGGTCAAACCACGGAGCGGTGCAGCAGCACCTCGAAAACGAACCGGCTGCCGACATACGCGAGCAGCAGCGCGGCGAACGACACGAGCACCCAGCGCGCGGCCCCGCGGCCACGCCAGCCCGACGTCTTGCGGGCGACCAGCAGGCCGCCGAACATCAGCCACGACAGGATCGCGAACACCGTCTTGTGATCGAGCCGCAACGCGCGCGCGTCGACCTGCTCGCTGAACAGGATGCCCGACGCGAGCGTCAGCGTCAGCAGCACGAAGCCGGCGCCGATCAGGCGGAACAGCAGCTTCTCGAGCGTGAGCAGCGGCGGCAGCGTTTCGAGCCAGCTCGCGATCCAGCCCGTCGAGCCGTCGCGCCCGCCGCTCCTGAGCGACTGCAGACGCCGCTCGACCATCAGCATCAGGATCGCGTGCAGCGCGGCGATCGCGAAGAGGCCGTACGCGATGTTCGCGATCAGGAAATGCAGCTTGAACAGCGGCGCCGCGGCATAGGGCAGCACCCGCACGCCGCCGAATATCAGCGGCAGCAGCGACGCGCCGCACGCGAGCGGCAGCACCAGCAGGCGCAGGCTGTCGAGCGGGAAGAAGAAGCTCTCGATCCAGTAGATGCCGGCGCCGAGCCAGAACATCGCGGACAGCGCGAACGCGAAGCCGAACACCATCGCGTCGTTCGGAAAGATCGTCATGTGCAGCAGCACGCCGTGCGCGACCAGCGCGGCGAACAGCAGCGCGCGGCCGGCCCCGCTCATCCCGGACGCGGCGGACGCCGGGACCGGCACGGCCGGCACGCTCGCGACGAGCGGCGTCGCACCCTGGCGGTGCGCACGCCAGCCTGCGACGGCGAGGCCGCCGTACAGGAATGCGGTGAGGGCATACAGTACAATATCCATGTTCGAAGTTTACACTAGGCCCCCTCCCCGCGACGGCTCCCTTTGTTCGGTTCCGCCGCGCCTTCGGGCCCCACTGTCCATCGCTCCCCATGCTCGACAATCTCACTCAACGGATGGCGCGCGTCGTCAAGACGCTGCGCGGCGAGGCCCGGCTCACCGAGGCGAATACGCAGGAGATGCTCCGCGAGGTGCGTCTCGCGCTGCTGGAAGCCGACGTGTCGCTGCCGGTCGTCCGCGAATTCATCGCCAAGGTCAAGGAAAAGGCGCTCGGCGAAGAAGTGATCAGCAGCCTGTCGCCGGGCCAGGCGCTCGTCGGCGTGGTCCAGAAGGAACTCACCGCCGTGATCGGCGGCGACTACGAAGGCAAGGCCGCCGAGCTGAACCTCGCGGTCACGCCGCCCGCGGTGATCCTGATGGCCGGCCTGCAGGGCGCGGGCAAGACCACGACCGCCGGCAAGCTCGCGAAGCTGCTGCGCGAGAAGTACAAGAAGAAGGTGCTGACCGTGTCGTGCGACGTGTATCGCCCGGCCGCGATCATGCAGCTGAAAACGGTGAGCGAACAGGTCGGCGCCGATTTCTTCCCGTCCACGCCGGACCAGAAGCCCGTCGACATCGCGCTCGCGGCCGTCGACTGGGCGAAGCGCCACTACCATGACGTGCTGATCGTCGACACGGCCGGCCGCCTCGGCATCGACGAGGCGATGATGCAGGAAATCGCCGCGCTGCACGGCGTGCTGAAGCCGGCCGAAACGCTGTTCGTCGTCGACGCGATGCTCGGCCAGGACGCGGTCAACACCGCGAAGGCGTTCAACGACACGCTGCCGCTCACTGGCGTCGTACTCACCAAGCTCGACGGCGACTCGCGCGGCGGCGCCGCGCTGTCGGTGCGGCACATCACGGGCAAGCCGATCAAGTTCGTCGGCGTCGCCGAGAAGCTCGACGGCCTCGAGGTGTTCCACCCCGACCGGATGGCGAACCGGATCCTCGGCATGGGCGACATCCTCGCGCTCGTCGAGGAAGCGCAACGCGGCGTCGATGTCCAGGCCGCGCAGAAGCTCGCCGACAAGGTCAAGAAAGGCGGCGATTTCGACCTGAACGATTTCCGCGCGCAGATCTCGCAGATGAAGAACATGGGCGGCCTGTCGTCGCTGATGGACAAACTGCCCGCGCAGTTCCAGCAGGCGGCGGCCGGTGCCGACATGGGTCAGGCCGAGAAGTCGATCCGCCGGATGGAAGGCATCATCAGTTCGATGACGCCCGCCGAGCGCGCGAAACCCGAAATCATCAAGGCGACGCGCAAGCGCCGCATTGCAGCCGGCGCGGGCGTGCCGGTGCAGGAAGTCAACCGGATGCTGAACCAGTACGACCAGATGCGTACGATGATGAAGAAGCTGAAGGGCGGCAACATGCAGAAGATGATGCGCGGGCTGAAGGGCATGATGCCCGGCATGCGCTGATTTCGCCCGTCGGCCGGCGCGCGGGTTTTTGCCGTAGCGCGCGCCGGCCGTTCTGCTTCATCCTTATTTGTATACCGACTGCCCGCCAGAACACATGAACCGCGAAGAAGCCCTCCACATTTTCGACCACTCCGAAGAGATCGTCTCGGCCGACGCCGTCAACGCGTCGATCTCGAAGATGGCCGACGCGATCCGCGCCGAGATCGGCGACGCGTTCCCGCTCGTTCTCTCGGTGATGGGCGGCGCCGCGGTGTTTACCGGGATGCTGCTGCCGCATCTCGATTTCCCGCTCGAATTCGACTACATCCACCTGACCCGCTACCGCAACACGACGCAGGGCAGCCCGGAGATGCACTGGCGCGTCGCACCGCGCGAATCGGTGAAGGACCGCATCGTGCTCGTACTCGACGACATCCTCGACGAAGGCGAGACGATGGCCGCGATCCGCGACCGCATCCTCGACATGGGCGCGAAGCGCTTCATGTCCGCCGTGCTGTGCGAGAAGACGCTCACGAAGGCGAAACCGCTGCACCCCGACTTCTGCGGCTTCTCGGTGCCGGACCGCTACGTGTTCGGCTGCGGGATGGACGCGAAGGGCTACTGGCGCAACCTGCCGACGATCCGCGCGCTGACCGCGAACGTCTGATCGCCGCGCTGTCCGCCATATACCCGCCATATAAATAGAAAGCGGCGCGCCGGTTGCCCGGAGCGCCGCTTTTTTGTTTCCGCGCCGCCTGCTTATAACTGGTGCGCGAACGCGCGGATGCCGGCCAGCAGCATCTCGACCGAGATCGCGACGAGCACGAGCCCCATCAGCCGCTCGAACGCCGCGACCGTCCGCTCGCCGAGCCACTGCTGGATCCGTTCGGCCAGCACCAGCGTGATCGCGCAGACGAGCATCGTGACCGTCAGCGCGCCGACCCACTCGAGCATCTTGCCGGGCGCCTGCGACGTCATCAGCATCACCGTCGCGAGCGCGGACGGCCCGGCCAGCGCGGGAATCGCGAGCGGCACGATGAACGGCTCGCCACCCGCGCGCGGATCGCTGCCGAGCGCGCCGTCCGGATGCGGGAAAATCATCCGCAGCGCGATCAAGAACAGCACGATCCCGCCGCCGAGCCGCAGCGACAGGTCGGTGAGGCTCATCATCCGCAGAAAGCGATCGCCGACCAGCATGAAGAACAGCAGGATCACGAACGCGATCCCCACTTCGCGCAGGATCAGCTTCACGCGCCGCTCGCGCGGCACATCCCGCATCGCCGAAATGAACAGCGGGATGTTGCCGAGCGGGTCCGTGATCAGCACGAGGAGCACGGTGGCGGACAGGAACGTGTATTCCATCGTGTCCCCGGTCGCCGCGCTCAGTGCGCGAGCGCGGCGCGGATCTTCTCGGCGACCGTCGCCGCGGCCGCGTCGGCCGGCAGCAGCGTCGCTTCGGCGTCGCGGCGGCCCTGGTATTCGACCTTGCCTTCCTTCAGGCCGCGCTCGCCGATCACGAGACGATGCGGCACGCCGATCAGCTCCCAGTCGGCGAACATCACGCCCGGGCGCTCGCCGCGATCGTCGAGGATCACGTCGATGCCGGCGGCGACGAGTTCCGCGTACAGCTTGTCGGCCGTCTCGCGCACCATGTCGCTGCGGTCGTAGCCCATCGGGCACAGCACGACCTCGAACGGCGCGATCGACTCGGGCCAGATGATGCCGCGGTCGTCGAAGTTCTGCTCGATCGCCGCACCCAGGATACGCGTGATACCGACGCCGTAGCAGCCCATCAGCATCGGCTGCGGCTTGCCCGACTCGTCGAGGAACGTCGCGCCCATCGCTTCCGAGTACTTGGTGCCGAGCTGGAACACGTGGCCGACTTCGATGCCGCGGCAGATGTCGATCACGCCCTTGCCGTCCGGCGACGGATCGCCCTTCTTCACGTTGCGCACGTCGGCGACTTCCGGCTCCGGCAGGTCGCGGCCCCAGTTCACGCCCGCGATGTGATAGTCGACCTCGTTCGCGCCGACGACGAAGTCGCTCATGTTCGCGACCGTGCGGTCGGCAATTACCTTCACCGGCTTCTTCGTGCCGACCGGGCCGAGGTAGCCCGGCGGCGTGCCGAACCACTCGACGATTTCCTGCTCGGTCGCGAAGCGGTGGTTCTTCAGGCCCGGCAGCTTCGACACCTTGATCTCGTTCAGATCGTGATCGCCGCGCAGCATCACGAGCCAGATGGTCGGCTCGGCGCCTTCATTGTCGGTCGCGAGCACGATCGACTTGATCGTGCGCTCGAGCGGGATCGACAGCAGTTCGGCGACGGCCTCGCACTTCGCCTTGCCGGGCGTCGCGACCTTTTCCATCGTTTCGGCCGGCGCCGCGCGCTCGGCAATCAGCGGCAGCGCTTCGGCCGCCTCGACGTTCGCCGCGAATTCGGACGTCGGGCAGTACGCGATCGCGTCCTCGCCGGTGTCGGCGATCACGTGAAATTCGTGCGAGAAGTTGCCGCCGATCGAGCCGCTGTCGGCCGCCACCGCGCGGAACTCGAGGCCGAGGCGCGTGAAGATGCGCACGTACGCGTCGTACATCTTGCGGTACGACTCGTTCAGGCCCGCCGCATCCTTGTCGAACGAATACGCGTCCTTCATGATGAATTCGCGGCCGCGCATCACGCCGAAGCGCGGACGGATCTCGTCGCGGAACTTCGTCTGGATCTGGTAGAAGTTCACCGGCATCTGCCGGTAGCTCTTGATCTGGTTGCGCGCGATGTCGGTGACGACTTCCTCGTGCGTCGGCCCGATCACGAAATCGTTGTCCTTGCGGTCCTTGAAGCGCAGCAACTCGGGGCCGTACTGTTCCCAGCGGCCCGATTCCTGCCACAGCTCGGCCGGCTGCACGGCCGGCATCAGCAGCTCGATGGCGCCCGCCCGGTTCATTTCCTCGCGCACGATCGCCTCGACCTTGCGAATCGAACGCAGGCCGACCGGCAGATAGTTGTAGATGCCGCCGGCGACGCGACGGATCATGCCGGCGCGGACCATCAGCTTGTGGCTGACGATCTCTGCGTCGGCGGGTGCCTCTTTCAGGGTGCCGATAAAGAAACGGGAAGCTTTCATGCGGACGGTTCCAAAAACGGCGCCCCCAGGCGGGGCGCCCGAAAAAGTTTCAAGGTGAAAAAGCTGCGCGCGGCGAACAACGAGGGACGACGATGGCGCAGACGACGTAGCAGACTAATCAGGGACAATTCAGCCGGCGTACCCCGCGCGGATTCGCTCCGTCACGGTGCGCAGCGCCCGTTATCTGTTTATAATCAAAGCAATTTTAAAGGATTCGAAGGTGGTTGTATGCTGGATCGTGAAGGCTTTCGCCCGAACGTCGGCATCATCCTCTTGAACGCGCGCAACGAGGTGTTTTGGGGCAAGCGGCTCCGCGAGCATTCCTGGCAGTTTCCTCAAGGTGGGATCAAGTACGGCGAGACCCCCATGCAGGCGATGTACCGGGAACTGCACGAGGAAACGGGCCTGCATCCGGAACACGTCAAGATAATCGGCCGCACTCGCGACTGGTTGCGTTACGAGGTGCCTGACAAGTTCATCAAACGCGAAGTACGCGGTCATTACCGCGGCCAGAAGCAGATCTGGTTCCTGCTGCGGATGGTCGGACGCGATTGCGACATTTGCTTGCGCGCGACCGATCACCCGGAGTTCGATGCGTGGCGCTGGAACGAGTACTGGGTGCCGCTCGATGCGGTGATCGAGTTCAAGCGGGATGTCTATCAGTTGGCGCTGACGGAACTGTCGCGCTTCCTGCGCCGCCCGGCGCAGCGAGCCGAGAAGCCGCGCGGGCCGCGTGTGTCGCGCTATCCGCGCGTCATCGGCGCACAGGCCCAGACGCTGACGATTGTCGACGCATCGGTAGTCTGTTCGGAGATCGAAGTGGAAGCGAGCACGCTCGACGAGATGCCGCCCCGCGTGATCGTCGGCAAATGACGAGTTGGACTGCATGACCGGGCGCGACCTTGGTGTCGCGCCCTTTTTTTACGAGGAATGCATATTGAAAGCGATTGCTCTCGCGCTCGCATCGATCGCCGCGATGGCCGCCCTGGCCGGCTGCGCGAACTCGAAAGCGCCGTCCAACAAGGATGACAGCGAGTTCGTGTACCTGCTCGACCGTCAGGGAACCTGGAAGGAAAACGCCGTCGACACGCTGCCGCCGCTGCCGCAAACGGGCGATCTGCTGCCATTCAACGTGTCGCAGAACACGCCGCTCAAGTTCTTCGTCGATGCGAAGTCGCTCGACGTCGGCACCGACGGCGTCGTGCGCTACGCCGTCGTGATCACGAGCCCGGCCGGCGCGCGCAACGTGAACTACGAAGGCATCCGCTGCGACACCTACGAATGGCGCCAGTACGCCGGCCTGAACGCGGACCACAACGGCTGGGATCGCACCGTCGAGAACGACTGGCGGCGCATCGAGAACGGCGAGTTGAACGCCTACCACTCCGCGCTCTACCAGGACTACTTCTGCTCGAACAAGATGCCCCAGGGCTCCACCCGGCAGATCCTCGAAAACATCCGGTTCCACCGCACCGCGATGACGCAGCTGCGCTGACGACGCGCGGGGGCCCGTCGCCCGCATCGCCCCGCTGCAACGAAAAGCCCGCGCGATGCGGGCTTTTTCATTTCGACGACGAAAACCGGCTGGCGATCACACCAGCACGAGGTTGTCGCGATGAATCAGTTCGGGCTCCAGCATGTAGCCGAGCACGGCCTCGATCTCGCCGCTCGGCTTGCGGTGAATCAGCTTCGTTTCCGCGCTGCTGTAGTTCGTGAGCCCGCGCGCCACCTCGCGCCCGTCCGGGCCGACACACGCGATCACCTCGCCGCGCGCGAACGCGCCCTGCACGTCGGTGACGCCGATCGGCAGCAGGCTCTTGCCGCCGGCCGTCAGCTTCTCGACCGCGCCGGCATCGATCACGACATGGCCGCGCACCTGCAGATGATCGGCCATCCATTGCTTGCGTGCCGCCATCCGCGCCGTCCGTGCGATCAGTTGCGTGCCGATCGCCTCGCCGGCCGCCAGCCGCACGAGCACGTCGGACTCCCGGCCGCTTGCGATCACGGTATTCGCGCCGCTGTGCGCCGCCCGCTTCGCCGCGAGGATCTTCGTCAGCATTCCGCCGCGGCCCAGACTCGAACCGGCTCCGCCTGCCATCGCCTCGAGCTCCGGTGCGCCCGCATTGGCCTCGCCGACGAGCGTCGCATTCGGATCCTTGCGCGGATCGGCCGTGAACAGCCCCGACTGGTCGGTGAGGATGATCAGCGCATCGCCTTCGATCAGGTTCGCGACGAGCGCGCCGAGCGTGTCGTTGTCGCCGAACTTGATTTCGTCGGTGACGACCGTGTCGTTCTCGTTGATGATCGGCACGACGCCGAGCCGCAGCAGCGTGAGCAGCGTCGAGCGCGCGTTCAGATAGCGTTCGCGATCCGCCAGGTCGGCGTGCGTGAGCAGGATCTGCGCGGTGCGGATGCCGTGCTCGGTAAAGCGGCTTTCGTAGACTTGCGCGAGCCCCATCTGGCCGACCGCGGCGGCGGCCTGCAACTCGTCGATTTCCCGCGGCCGCTTGCTCCAGCCGAGCCGCTGCATGCCTTCGGCGATCGCGCCCGAACTGACGAGCACGACTTCCTTGCCCTGCGCACGCAGCGCAGCGATCTGGGCTGCCCAGCGGCCGATTGCAGCATGATCGAGCCCCTTGCCGTCGTTGGTCACGAGGCTGGAGCCCACCTTCACCACCAATCGCTTCGAATCCGCGATGATCGAACGCATCCTGCACTGTCTCCTGTATCTGATGCCCGCCCCGGCCGGGCCCGATGGAACGCCAACGCCGGGCGGCACGCCCGGCGCGTCAGCGAACCGTTCAGGCGTCGTCGCCCGGCGCCGCACCACCCTTCGCCGACGGCGCCTCGCGGAAACGCACGTCCGCCGCGAGATCCTCCGCCTCCGCCGCGCGATGCGCGTCCGAATGTTCGGAGAGGTAGTCGTAGATCGCGTAGCACAGCGCTTCGCAGCCCTGGCCCGTGAGCGCCGAGATCTCGAACACGGGGCCGTCCCAGCCGAAGCGGTCGAGGAAATCCGCGACGCGCGCCTCGCGCTCGTCTTCCGGCACCATGTCCAACTTGTTGAGCACGAGCCAGCGCGGCTTCTCGTAGAGCGCCTCGTCGTACTTGCGCAGCTCGCCGACGATCGCCGTCGCTTCCGCGACCGGATCGACGCTTTCGTCGAACGGCGCGAGATCGACCAGATGCAGCAGCACGCCGGTACGCTGCAGGTGGCGCAGGAATTGATGCCCGAGGCCCGCGCCTTCGGCCGCCCCTTCGATCAGCCCCGGGATATCGGCGATCACGAAGCTCTTGCTCGGCCCGACACGCACCACGCCGAGATTCGGCGCGAGCGTCGTGAACGGGTAGTCGGCGATCTTCGGCTTCGCGTTCGACACCGACGAGATGAAGGTCGACTTGCCCGCGTTGGGCATGCCGAGCAGGCCGACGTCGGCGAGCACCTTCAGCTCGAGCTTCAGCATGCGCCGCTCGCCCGGCTTGCCGTCCGTCTTCTGGCGCGGCGCGCGGTTCGTGCTCGACTTGAAATGCAGGTTGCCGAGGCCGCCGGCGCCGCCCTGCGCGAGCATCACCCGCTGGTCGTGCTCGGTCAGATCGGCGATCAGCTCGCCGGTATCCATGTCGCTGATGATCGTGCCGACCGGCATGCGCAGCGTGACATCGTCGCCGCCCTTGCCGTAGCAATCCGAGCCGCGGCCGTTTTCGCCGTTGCGCGCGAGGTGCTTCTTCGCGTAACGGTAGTCGATCAGCGTGTTGATGTTGCGGTCGGCGATCGCGTAAACGCTGCCGCCCCGGCCGCCGTCGCCGCCGTCCGGCCCGCCGAACGGGACGAATTTCTCGCGGCGCATCGACGCGCTGCCATCGCCTCCGTCGCCGGCGATGACTTCGATTCGTGCTTCGTCAATGAACTTCATTCGCCACTCCGCCCAGTATTTCCGCTATTGTGCCGCGCGCCGACACGCTTGAACAATCTGCCGTTCGGCCGATCGTACGCCGGTTGCGCGAGGGTCGCCGGCGCGCATTTGCGGCCGGCGACCCAATAAAAAAGGCCCCGCGAAGACTGCGGGGCCTTTCGGCTACGAAGCCCGTGGGTGCCTGACTCAGGCAGCCGCCGGGACGACGATGACCAGATGCTTCTTGTCCGCGCCCTTCGTCGCGAACTTGACGTGACCGTCGACCAGCGCGAACAGGGTGTGATCCTTGCCCATGCCGACGTTCTCGCCAGCGTGCATGCGCGTGCCGCGCTGACGCACGATGATGCCGCCAGCGTTGATTGCCTGGCCGCCGTACACTTTCACGCCGAGACGTTTCGACTCGGAGTCGCGGCCGTTCCGGGAAGAGCCGCCTGCCTTTTTGTGTGCCATCTGATTGCTCCTTTACCGAGGCGCTTACGCGTTGATCGCGTCGATGCGCAGCTCAGTGTAGTTCTGGCGGTGGCCGCCGTGCTTTTGGTAGTGCTTCCGGCGACGCATCTTGAAGATGGTGACCTTGGCATGACGACCGTGCGACACGACGGTGGCCTTGACGGAAGCCCCACTGACCAGCGGCGTACCGAACTTAATCGATTCGCCTTCGCCCACTGCGAGAACCTGGTCGAGCGTGATTTCAGCGTCAATGTCAGCCGGTATCTGTTCTACTTTGAGTTTTTCGCCAACGGCAACCTTGTACTGCTTGCCGCCGGTTTTTATGACCGCGTACATTGAGAACCTCACTCTGGATCCAATTTTTCCGCACACCACGCGCGGAAAACACGTGATTATACATGGGGTTAGCACCCAAGTCAAAGCCGATCGACGATTGCCGCGCGCGGGCCTCGGCCGGACGGCCAAAATCGCGCCACGGGTATGTCTGACAGACCGGCATATCGCGGATTCGACTTATAATCCGCCGCATCACCCAATTCCATCATCATGTCGTCGTCCACCGCCTCCCCCACCCTCAGCGCCGCCCACCTGCTCGCCCCGATCACCAGCGACATGGAGCAGGTGAATCGCGTTATCCGGCAAAGCCTCGCGTCCGACGTGCTGCTGATCAACCAGATCGCCGAGTACATCATCGGCGCGGGCGGCAAGCGGCTGCGTCCGGCGTTGCTGCTGCTCGTCGCCGGCGCGCTCGGCGAAACGTCGCACCAGCGGCACGTGCTGGCCGCCGTCGTCGAGTTCATCCATACGGCCACGCTGCTGCATGACGACGTCGTCGACGAATCCGAGCTGCGCCGCGGCCGCCAGACCGCCAATGCGCTGTTCGGCAACGCGGCGAGCGTGCTGGTAGGCGATTACCTCTACTCGCGCTCGTTCGAGATGATGGTCGGCGTCGGCAAGATGCGCGTGATGGAGATCCTGTCCGAAGCGACGACGATCATTTCGGAAGGCGAGGTGCTGCAACTCCTGAACATGCACGACGCGGACGTCGACGAGACGCGCTACATGCAGGTGATCCGCTACAAGACGGCGAAGCTGTTCGAGGCGTCGGCCCGCCTGGGCGCGGTGCTCGCGGGCGCCGACGCGCCGACCGAGGCCGCCGCCGCCGAATACGGCCGCCGGATCGGCACCGCATTCCAGATCATGGACGACTGGCTCGACTATGCGGGCACCGCCGAGGCAATGGGCAAGAATGCCGGCGACGACCTGCGCGAAGGCAAGCCGACGCTGCCGCTCATCTATCTGATCGAACGCGGCACGCCCGACCAGTCGGCGCTCGCCCGCGAGGCGATCGAACACGGCGGCACCGATCGCTTCGACACGATTTTCGAAGCGATCACGCGCTCGGGCGCGCTCGACCACACGCTCGAATGCGCACGCCAGGAAGCGCAGGCGGCGGCGGCGGCGATTGCCGCGTTCCCCGATTCGATCTACAAGGAAAGCCTGCTCGGGTTGTGTTCATACTCGACGTCACGGCAGTCGTAAACACGCGGCGAACGGGAAGCGCCGCCTTGTCTCGAAAAATTTCTTCACCAAAGTATTCCCTTTTAGAAAAAACATCGTTATAGTTACGTTCTTGCTTGTGACGACGCAGCGATCTTCAAGAAGACGGCGAAGTCCGAAGAGCAAAAATCGGGGTGTAGCTTAGCCTGGTAGAGCGCTACGTTCGGGACGTAGAGGCCGGAGGTTCGAATCCTCTCACCCCGACCAGATTTAAAAAAACCGTGCACCTTGTGCACGGTTTTTTTTCGTCCGGCCGCCGCGGGCCCTCGTGTCGCGCGCGACACATCGCGGTCGCCGGCCTCTGCTATATTTGCCCCATCCCTGTCCTTCACTGCCCTTTCCAACGCGTGGACCAAATTCCCTTATGGGCGCAAATCGGCGCCGTCTTCCTGCTTCTCCTCTGTTCCAGCTTCTTTTCCATTTCCGAGACCGCGATGATGGCGCTCAATCGCCATCGGCTGAAGCATCTCGCCGGCCAGGGCGTGCTCGGCGCGAAAACCACGCAGGGGCTGCTCACGCGCACTGACTTGCTGCTCAGCGTGATCCTGATCGGCAACAACCTGTTCAACACGATCATTCCGGTCCTCACGACCTCGCTCGCGCTCCATACGTTCGGCCGCAACAACCTCGCGCTGTCGATCGCGACCGGCGTCGTCGCGTTCCTGATCATCGTGTTCGCGGAAATCGCGCCGAAGATCGTCGGCGCGACGTTCCCCGAGCGCATCGCGCTGCCCGCAAGCCTCGTGATCGCCCCGTTGATGCGCGTGTTCAAGCCGGTCGTCTGGTTCGTCAATGCGCTCGCGAACGGCGTGCTGTGGGTGCTGCGCATCAACACGAAGAAGGGCCGCGACCAGCGAATGTCGGCCGACGAGCTGCGCGCCATCGTGCTCGAATCGAGCAGTTTCATGCCGACCAAGCACCGCAGCATCCTGCTCAACCTGTTCGACCTCGAGAACATCACGGTCGACGACGTGATGGTGCCGCGCCGCCAGATCGAGTCGCTCAACTTCTACGCGCCGCTCGACGACATCCTGCATCAGCTCGAAACCTGCTATCACAACCGCCTGGTGGTCTACGAAGGCGACATCGACAAGGTGCTCGGCGTGCTGCACGTGCGCAAGACGCTCACCGGGCTGCACAACCAGGATTTCGACCGCGAGACGCTGCGCACGCTGCTCGCCGAGCCGTACTACGTGCCGTCGGGCACGCCGGTGGTCCAGCAGCTCCAGTTCTTCCAGGAAACCCGGCAGCGCACCGCGCTCGTCGTCAACGAGTACGGCGAGCTCGAAGGACTCGTCACGCCCGAGGACATCATCGAGGAGCTGATCGGCGAATTCACGACGTCGATGCCGCGCAGCGAACGCGCGGGCGGCTGGGACGAGAACGGCGAATGCATCGTGTCGGCCAGCATGCCGCTGCGCGAACTGAACCGCTGGCTGCACCTGAAACTGCCGACCGACGGGCCGAAGACGCTGAATGGGCTCGTGCTCGAGATCCTCGAGGAAATTCCCGAAGACGACGTGTGCCTGAAAATCGGCGACGTGATGCTCGAAGTGATGCGCAGCGACGATCAGGCGGTACGCACTGTCAAGCTTTTCAAGCCGCGCGGCACGCGCAGCGGGCGCGCCGCCTCCCGCTAGCCGAACGGCCGACTGCCGGCGCCGCCCGCGACGCGCGATCATCTGCGCATCACGGTCAACAGGCGGCCAGCGCGCCGGCTCACATGCACTTCCCTTCCTCCGGGGCGTCGCCGCACACGCAGTCGGCGCCCGCGCACGCCGCCGCGCCCCATGCACTCGATGCGGCCCAGCTCGACGATGCCCCCGCCGTACGGCTGCTGACGGACACGCTGCACGCGGCGCGCGTGCGCGACGCGTCGGACATCCACGTCGAGCCGTTCGAAGCCGGCTGGCGCATCCGTCTGCGCATCGACGGCGTACTGCATGAACATGCGCGACCGCCGCTGCACCTGCGCGATGCGCTCGTGACGCGGATCAAGGTGCTCTCGCGCATGGACATCGCCGAGCGGCGGCTTCCGCAGGACGGCCGGCTGCGCATCGCGATCGACGGCGGCACGCGCGGCGACTACCGCGTCAGTTCGCTGCCGACGCTGTTCGGCGAAAAGCTCGTGCTGCGGCGGCTCGAAACGCTGCCGCCCGATCTCACGCTTGCCAACCTCGGCTTCGACGCGCGGCAGGCCGCCGCGATGGAGGCCGCGATCCGCGCGCCGCATGGCCTCGTGCTCGTCACCGGCCCGACCGGCAGCGGCAAGACGCTGTCGCTCTACTGCGCGCTGCAGATGCTCGATCGCGACGCGCACAACGTCTGTACGGTCGAGGATCCCGCCGAGATCCAGCTCGACGGGATCAACCAGGTCGGCGTCGCCGACAAGGCCGGTCTCACGTTTGCGACCGCGCTGCGCGCGCTGTTGCGACAGGATCCCGACGTCATCATGGTCGGCGAGATTCGCGATGCGGAGACGGCCGATGTCGCGATCAAGGCCGCCCAGACAGGCCATCTCGTGCTGTCGACGCTGCATACGAACGACGCGCCGGCCGCCGTCGCGCGGCTGCTCGACATCGGCGTCGCGCCGTACAACCTCGCGGCCGCGCTGCACCTCGTCACCGCGCAGCGCCTCGTCCGGCGCCTGTGCGTCGCCTGCCGCGTGCATTCGGACGCATCGGCGCGCGCGTTGCGGGAAGCCGGCTGCGACCCGGCGGCGCTGGCAACCGGCTGGCGGCCGTTCGTCGCGCGCGGCTGTTCCGCCTGTCACGGAATCGGCTATCGCGGCCGCATCGGCCTGCATCAGACGATGCCGGTATCGCCCGGGCTGGCCGAGCGCATCGTCGCGCGGGCAAGCGTCCGCGAACTCGCGCAATGCGTGGCGGCCGAGGGCGTGCGTACCCTGCGCGACGCGGCATTCGCGCGCGTGCTGGACGGCACGACGAGCATCGCTGAAGCCGTCGCCGCCACGCCCGCGGCGTGAACGTTCGCACGCCACCGCGCGAAACCCGCTTTGCATGGCGCGGCCGCCATCGCGACGGCGCGCCGCGCCGCGGGATCGTCATCGCCTTCGACGCGGCGGCCGCGCGTGCCACGCTCGCGCGCGACGGCATCGCGGTACTGTCGCTCGACGTCCGCGGGCCGGCCCGCCCGCCGGCGGCCGGCGCCCGTGACATCACGCGCTTCACGCGCCAGCTCGCGAGCCTGTTGCAGGCCGGCCTGCCGCTTGCACCGTCGCTCGAGATGCTCGCGCGCACCCGCACGCGCGACGGCGTGCCGCGCATCGCCGCGGGGCTCGCCCGCGAGATCGTCGGCGGCCGGCGCTTCGCCGACGCACTCGCACGTTATCCCTCGCAGTTCGGTACGCTGTATCGTCAGTTGATCGAGGTCGGCGAGGCGTCCGGTTCGCTCGGCATCGTGCTGACGCGGGTCGCGGAACACCGCGAGCGCGCCGACGCGCAATGGCGCAAGCTGCGTGCCGCGCTCGCGTATCCGGCCGCCGTCATCCTGTTCGCGCTCGCGATCTCGGCAGCATTGATGGTGTGGGTCGTGCCGACCTTCCGGCAGATCTTCGACGGTTTCGGCGCCGCCCTGCCCGCGCCGACCCGCGCGCTGCTCGCGTTGTCCTCCGCGCTGTCGGCGTGGGGCGGCGTGCTGCTGGCCGGCGCGGCCGCCACGGGGCTTGCCGCGCAGCACGCGCTTCGGCGCTCGTCCGCATTGCGCCATGCGCTCGCGCGACACCTGTTGCGCGCGCCGCTCGCGGGCAGCGCACTGGAGCGGTTCGCCGCCGCACGCTGGTGCCGCTCGCTAGCGACCCTGCTCGGCGCCGGCGTGCCGCTCGCCGATGCGTTCGCCACGCTCGAGCGCACGGCCGGCCACCCGGTGTTCGCGCAGGCTACCGCGCACATCGCCGCACGCGTGTTGCGCGGCGTGCGCCTGGCCGATGCGATGCATTCGGCCGGCTGCTTTCCGGACGACGTCGTGCAACCGATCGCCGTCGCCGAGGAAACCGGTGCGCTCGACACGATGCTCGCCGACATCGCCGCGTTGTGCGAACGTCAGCTCGACGCGCGCCTCGATGCGCTCGCGGCGCTCGGCGAACCGTTGATCGTGATCGTCCTGGGCGCGCTCGTCGGCGGCCTCGTGATCGCGATGTACCTGCCCATCCTTCAGCTCGGCAACGTGGTGTAGCATCGCAACCGACTCTGTCGCCTTTTTGCCCCGAACCTTGATCCTCATGACGCCAGCGCTCCTGCCCGCCGTTTCCGATTCGCCCGAGAGCACGCTGCTCGCGCTGGCGATGCTGCCGCCCGCGCTCCAGTATGCGTTCGCGATCGTCATCGGCCTGTGCGTCGGCAGCTTCCTGAACGTGGTCGCGCACCGGTTGCCCGTGATGATGCAGCGTGCGTGGCAGGCCGAAATCGCCGAAGCGACGGGCACCGAGCCCCCGCCGCCCGACGACGGTTATCCGCCGCGCTACGATCTGTGGCGCCCGCGCAGCGCCTGCCCGCATTGCGGCCACGTGTTGCGCGCCTGGGAGAACATCCCGATCGTCAGCTACCTGGTGCTGCGCGGGCGCTGCCGGCGCTGCGGCCACGCGATCGGCATCCGCTATGTGCTCGTCGAACTCGCGTGCGCGCTGCTCGCCGCCGTCTCGCTCGCGGCGTTCGGCCCGACCGTCGCCGCGCTTGCCGCGTTCGCGCTGTGCGCGGCGCTGCTCGCGATGAGCGCGATCGACATCCGCACCGGCTACCTGCCCGATTCGATGACGCTGCCGCTGCTGTGGGCCGGGCTCGCGCTCAACCTCGGCGGCACCTTCACGTCGCTGCGCTCGGCCGTGATCGGCGCGATGGCCGGCTACCTGTTCCTGTGGTCGATCTACTGGCTGTTCAAATGGCTGCGCGGCATCGAGGGCATCGGTTTCGGCGACCTGAAGCTGCTGGCCGCGCTCGGCGCATGGATGGGCTGGGCCGCGCTGCCGCAGGTCGTGCTGTTCGCGGCGGTGACCGGCGCGATCGTCGGGCTCGTCGCGACCTGGCGCGGCCGCATGCGCTTCGAGGAGCCGATTCCGTTCGGCCCGTTCCTCGCGGCCGGCGGCGTCGCCACGCTGTTTTTCGGCACCCCTTTCTATGCGGCGCTCGGAGGCTGACATGTTTTCAGTAGGACTCACGGGCGGCATCGGCAGCGGCAAGACGACCGTTGCCGACCTGTTCGGCGCCCGCGGCGCATCGCTCGTCGATACCGACCTGATCGCCCACCGCATCACCGCGCCGGGCGGTCTCGCGATGCCGGCGATCGAGCAGGCTTTCGGCCGCGGCTTCGTGGCCGCCGACGGCTCGCTCGATCGCGCGAAGATGCGCACGCTGATCTTCAGCGACGACGACGCGCGCCGGCGCCTCGAAGCGATCACGCATCCGCTGATCCGCGCGGAGACCGACCGCGAGGCGCGCGAGGCGCGGGGCCCGTACGTGATGTTCGTCGTGCCGCTGCTCGTCGAGTCGGGCACCTGGAAGGCGCGCAGCGATCGCGTGCTCGTCGTCGACTGCCCGGTCGAAACGCAGATCGCGCGCGTGATGCGGCGCAACGGCTTCACGCGCGAACAGGTCGAAGCGATCATCGCGCGACAGGCGACGCGCGAGGCCCGCCTCGCGGCGGCCGACGACGTGATCGTCAACGACGCGGTCACGCCCGACGCGCTCGCCGCGCAGGTCGATGCACTGCACCAACGCTACGTCGGATTCGCAGCCGCGCACTGAGCATCGCATGCAATCCTGATGGTGTACGAAATTGGCGCGTTGCTAGGGTAGAGAGGGGGCATTAGAATGTCCTTCATTGTTTCAATCCCTACCCAAGAGGCGAGCGCGCTTGATTCTTTACGAGTATCCGTTCAACGAGCGAATTCGCACGCTGTTGCGTCTCGAAGATCTGTTCGAGCGCTTCGCGTTCTTTTTGGCTCAGGAGGACCCGCGTGAGCACCACGTCGCGCTGACGACGCTGTTCGAAATCGCCGAGGTGACGGGCCGCGCGGACCTGAAATCGGATCTGATGAAGGAACTCGAACGCCAACGCCAGACGCTCGCCCCCTTTCGCGGCAATCCGGGTATCGAGCAGAACGCGCTCGAAGCCGTGCTCGGCGAAATCGAGCAGACGCTCGCGAATCTCGCGCAGATGCAGGGCAAGACCGGCCAGCACCTCGTCGACAACGAGTGGCTCGCCAGCATCCGCAGCCGCGCAGTGATCCCGGGCGGTACGTGCAAGTTCGACCTGCCGTCGTACTACGCGTGGCAGCAATGGCCGGCCGAGCAGCGGCGCCAGGACATCGCGAAGTGGATCCTGCCGTTGCTGCCGTTGCGCGACGCAGCGGCGATCGTGCTGCGGCTCGCGCGCGAATCGGGTCAGGCGTCGAAGGTCATGGCGATGCAGGGCAGCTACCAGCAGATGCTGTCCGGGCGCAGCTATCAGTTGATGCAGGTGCGGGTGTCGCCGGAGCTGCGCGTGATTCCCGAGGCGAGCGCCAACAAATACATGCTGTGGGTGCGGTTCACCATGCAGGACGGCGACGTGCGGCCGCGCGCGGTGGACATCGACGTGCCGTTCCATCTGACCCTGTGTAATCTGTAACGGCCGCGTGCCGGTTCAACGCTTTCGTATGACTACCGTCGTGAAATGTCCTTCGTGCGGCGCAGAAGTGCGCTGGACGCCTGAAAACAAGTTCCGTCCGTTCTGTTCGGCCCGCTGCAAGCAGCTCGACCTCGGCGCATGGGCCGCGGAAAAGTATCGGATCGGCGGTTCTTCCGACGAGGGCCCGTCGTCGGAAGAAGACGGCACGGACAGCCGCCGCGACAGTTGAGCGGCGCGCGCCGCCGTCCGCCAATATGGCCCGCGTTTCAGGCAGGCCGCCGCGGCGTCACTGCGACGCCGCTTCCTTCTCCAGCAGTTCGAGCACCGGCAGCGCCGCCGGCAACAGCGGCGCGACCTCGACCGGCAGCTGCTGCCACACGAACGCCTGCCCTTCCTTGCTGTGCGGCTCGCCCGTCCAGCCCGTCACCTTGCAGAAATAGAGCCGGACATACGCGTGCGGATAATCGTGCTCAAGCGTGTGCCAGCGGTGGCTGGCCGTGACTTCGATGCCGAGTTCCTCGTGCAGCTCGCGCGCCAGTGCGTCCTCGACGCTTTCGCCGGCCTCCAGCTTGCCGCCCGGGAACTCCCAGTAACCTTCATACGGCTTGCCCTGCAGGCGTTGCGCGAGCAGATACCTGCCGTCCGGCTGCACCATCACGCCAACCGCGACTTCGGTCACCTTGCGGCCGTCCGGCGCCCGCACGGCGCCTTGTGCCTGATCCGCGCTCATGCCTGCTCCTTGCGGCCCGACCAGTCCCGCGCGAACTGCCACGCGACGCGGCCCGAGCGCGAGCCGCGCTCGAGCGCCCATACGAGCGCGTCGCCGCGCGCGGTCTCGATCTCCGCATCCGGGCAGCCGAAGTGACGCAGCCAGTGCGCGACGATGTCGAGGTAGTCGTCCTGCTTGAACGGATAGAAGCTGACCCACAGGCCGAAGCGCTCCGACAGCGAGATCTTCTCCTCGACGACCTCGCCGGGGTGAATCTCGCCGTCCGGCAGATGCTTGTACGACTCGTTGTCGCTCATGTACTCGGGCAGCAGGTGACGGCGGTTCGACGTCGCGTAGATCAGCACGTTGTCCGACTGCGCGGCGATCGAGCCGTCGAGCGCAACCTTCAGCGCCTTGTAGCCCGATTCGCCGTCCTCGAACGACAAGTCGTCGCAAAACACGATGAACCGCTCCGGACGCTGCGAGATCAGGTCGACGATGTCGCCGAGATCGTGCAGGTCGTCCTTGTCCACTTCGATCAGGCGCAGCCCGTCGTTCGCGTACGCATTCAGGCACGCCTTGATCAGCGACGACTTGCCGGTACCGCGTGCGCCGGTCAGCAGCACGTTGTTGGCCGGCTTGCGCTGCACGAACTGGCGCGTGTTCTGGTCGATCAGCGCTTTCTGGCGATCGATGTTGTGCAGGTCGCCGAGCGTGATCGACGACACGGCCGGCACCGGCTGCAGGTAACCGCGCCCCTGGCGCTTGCGCCAGCGGAACGCGTGCGCCGCGCTCCAGTCGATCGCCGCCGGCGCGGGCGGCAGCATCCCTTCGAGACGGCCGAGCAGCGCTTCCGCGCGTGTCAGAAACTGTTCAAGCTTGTCCATGTCGTTCGAGCGCTCCCGATCAGGAGCGGTAATCCGCGTTGATGCTCACGTAATCGTGCGACAGGTCGCACGTCCAGACGGTGGCCTCCGCATCGCCGCGCCCCAGCAGCACGCGGATCGTGATCTCGCTCTGCTTCATCACGCGCTGGCCGTCTTCTTCCTGGTAGGCCGGATTGCGGCCGCCTGCCTTCGCGACCAGCACGTCGTCGAGATAAAGATCGATCTTGCCGACGTCGAGATCCGCAACGCCCGCATAGCCGATCGCCGCGAGAATCCGGCCGAGGTTGGGGTCGGATGCGTAGAAGGCCGTCTTCACGAGCGGCGAATGGCCGATCGCGTACGCGATCTGGCGGCATTCGGCGACGCTCCTGCCGCCTTCGACCTGCACCGTCATGAACTTCGTCGCGCCTTCGCCGTCGCGCACGATCAGTTGCGACAGCACCTGCGCGACTTCCGTCACCGCGTCGCGCAGCGCCGCATAGGCGGGCGAATCGGTCGACGTGATCGCGGGCAGCGTACTCTTGCCCGACGCGATCAGGATGAACGAGTCGTTCGTGGACGTGTCGCCGTCGATCGTGATGCAGTTGAACGAGCGGTCGGCGACTTCCTTCACGAGCGTGTCGAGCACCGGCTGCGCGACGTTCGCATCGAACGCGAGGAAGCCGAGCATCGTCGCCATGTTCGGCTTGATCATGCCCGCGCCCTTGCTGATGCCCGTCAGCGTGACCGTGTGGCCGTCGATCGCCACCTGGCGCGACGTCGCCTTCGGCAGCGTGTCGGTCGTCATGATCGCCTGCGCGGCGTCGAACCAGTTCGCGGCCTTGCGGTTCGCGAGCGCGGCCGGCAGGCCGGCCTTCAGGCGATCGATCGGCAGCGGCTCGAGGATCACGCCGGTCGAGAACGGCAGCACCTGCGCCGGCTCGATGCCGGCCAGACGCGCGAGTTCCGTGCAGGTTTCGCGTGCGTTCACGAGGCCCGGCTCGCCGGTGCCCGCGTTCGCATTGCCCGTATTCACGACCAGCGCGCGAATGCCCGCGCCGCCGGCACGCACCTTCGCCAGGTGCTCGCGGCAGACGGTGACCGGCGCAGCGCAGAAACGGTTTTCGGTGAACACGCCCGCGACCGTCGCGCCTTCGTCGACGGAGATGACCAGCACGTCCTTGCGATTCGGCTTGCGGATGTTCGCTTCCGCCCAGCCGAGCGTGACGCCGGCGACGGGATGGAGTTGGGCGGGATCGATCGACGGAAAATTGACAGCCATGGGGCACACCTGCCGGATGGAAAATGCCGGCACGTGCCGGCATCGATTGGAAGAACCGGCGGCCGCACGCGCGGGCCGCCACAACTCACGTCACTGACTGGAAGCTGCGAACGACGCGGCGCGCGTGATGCGCGCCGCCGCCGATCATGACAGCTTCCCGTGACATTGCTTGTACTTCTTGCCGCTGCCGCACGGGCACGGATCGTTGCGGCCGACCTTCGGCATTTCGCCGCCGGGCCCGCTGTGCGTCATCGCGCTGCCGACCATGTCGGCCGTCGCCGTGGCCGCCGCGGCTGCCGTGACGTTCGCCACCGGCGCGCCGGCGTCCGCGTAATCGGCATGCTGGTATTCGACGTTCTCGAGATGACCGCTGCGCTCCTCGATCTGCTCGGCGGCTTCCTCGAGCTGCTCCGGCGACTGGATCTGCACGTTCATCACGATGCGCGTGACTTCCTGCTTGATCGCGTCGAGCATCGCGGCGAACAATTCGAACGCCTCGCGCTTGTACTCCTGCTTCGGGTTCTTCTGCGCGTAGCCGCGCAGATGGATACCCTGGCGCAGGTGGTCGAGCGCCGCGAGGTGCTCGCGCCACAGGCGGTCGACCGTCTGCAGCATCACCGAGCGCTCGAACGCGCTGAACGATTCGCGGCCGACCATCGCGACCTTCGCCTCGTACTGCTCGTCGGCGGCCGTCGTCACGGCGTCGAGGATCTCGTCGGCCGTGATCGACGACGACTCGTTCACCATTTCCTGGATCGCGAGATCGAGCTGCCAGTCGTTGCGCAGCGCTTCCTCGAGCTCCGGCACGTCCCACTGCTCCTCGATGCTGCCTTCCGGCACGAACTGGCGGACGACTTCGGTGATCACCCCGTGACGCATCGCGGTGATCGTCTCGGTGATGTCGTGCGCTTCGAGCAGTTCGTTGCGCTGCTGGTAGATCACCTTGCGCTGGTCGTTCGACACGTCGTCGTATTCGAGCAGCTGCTTGCGGATGTCGAAGTTGCGCGCCTCGACCTTGCGCTGCGCCGATTCGATCGACCGCGTGACGATGCCGGCCTCGATCGCCTCGCCTTCCGGCATCTTCAGGCGATCCATGATCGAGCGCACGCGGTCGCCCGCGAAAATGCGCAGCAGCGGATCGTCGAGCGACAGGTAGAAGCGCGACGAGCCGGGGTCGCCCTGACGGCCCGCACGGCCGCGCAGTTGGTTGTCGATCCGGCGCGATTCGTGGCGCTCGGTGCCGATGATGTGCAGGCCGCCCGCGGCCTTCACCTCCTCGTGCAGCGTTTCCCACTCGTCGTGAAGCTGCTTGATGCGGCGTGCCTTCTCGTCGGCCGGAATCGAATCGTCGGCCTCGATGAACGCCGCCTGCTTCTCCGCGTTGCCGCCGAGCACGATGTCGGTACCGCGGCCGGCCATGTTGGTCGCGATCGTGATGCGCTTCGGACGGCCGGCTTCCGCGACGATCGCCGCTTCACGCTCGTGCTGCTTCGCGTTCAGCACTTCGTGCGGCAGCCCCGCCTGCTTCAGCAGGTGCGACAGCAGTTCGGAGTTCTCGATCGACGTCGTGCCGACCAGCACCGGCTGGCCGCGCTCGTAGCAGTCGCGAATGTCGCGGATCACCGCGTCGTAGCGCTCCTTGGCCGTCTTGTAGATCTGGTCCTGCTTGTCGATCCGCTTCGGCGGGCGGTTGGTCGGGATCACGACCGTCTCGAGGCCGTAGATCTCGTTGAATTCGTACGCTTCGGTGTCCGCGGTACCGGTCATGCCGGCAAGCTTCGCGTACATCCGGAAGTAGTTCTGGAACGTGATCGACGCGAGCGTCTGGTTCTCGCTCTGGATCTTCACGTGCTCCTTCGCCTCGACCGCCTGGTGCAGGCCGTCGGACCAGCGGCGGCCGGCCATCAGGCGGCCCGTGAATTCGTCGACGATCACCACTTCGCCGTTCTGCACGACGTAGTGCTGATCCTTGTGGAACAGCGTGTGGGCGCGCAGCGCCGCGTACACGTGATGCATCAGCGTGATGTTCTGCGGCGCGTACAGGCTCTCGCCCTCGCCGATCAGGCCCCATTCGGCGAGCAGGCGCTCGGCCTTCTCGTGGCCCGATTCCGTCAGGAACACCTGGCGCGACTTTTCGTCGAGCGTGTAGTCGCCCGGCTTCTCGACGCCCGTGCCGTCGGCCTTCTCTTCGCCGATCTGGCGCTCGAGCAGCGGCGGCAGTGCGTTCATCCGCACGTACAGCTCGGTGTGATCCTCGGCCTGACCCGAAATGATCAGCGGCGTACGCGCCTCGTCGATCAGGATCGAGTCCACTTCGTCGACGACGGCAAAATTCAGCGCCCGCTGCACGCGCGCGTCGGTCTCGTAGACCATGTTGTCGCGCAGGTAGTCGAAGCCGAATTCGTTGTTCGTGCCGTACGTGATGTCCGCCGCGTACGCCTGCTGCTTCTGGTCGTGCTCCATGCCGGACAGGTTGATGCCGACCGACAGACCGAGGAAGTTGTAGAGGCGCGCCATCCATTCGGCATCGCGCTGCGCGAGGTAGTCGTTGACGGTCACGACGTGCACGCCGCGGCCAGCCAGCGCATTCAGGTACACGGGCAGCGTCGCGACGAGCGTCTTGCCCTCGCCGGTGCGCATTTCCGCGATCTTGCCGTAGTGGAGCACCATGCCGCCGATCAGCTGCACGTCGAAGTGGCGCATCTTCAGCACGCGGCGGCTTGCCTCGCGACAGACCGCGAACGCTTCGGGCAGCAGCTTGTCGAGCGACTCGCCGGCCGCGACCCGCTGGCGGAATTCGTCCGTCTTGCCGCGCAACTGGTCGTCCGTCAGCTTCTCGATCTGCGTTTCGAGCGCATTGATCGTCGCGACGGTCTTTTGGTATTGCTTGACGAGCCGCTGGTTGCGGCTGCCAAAAATTTTCTGGAGAAAACCGGTTGTCATCGGATCGGATCCTGCGTCGCAGCACCGGCGCCCGGCGCGTGTTGCGCGCCCCGGCGCCCGAGCCTCGGCGGCTTAGCGAATTAGTGGACTCAAACGTCGAATTTTAGCACGCGGGGACGCATGCGCCCGCGTCCCGGCCGGACGGCCATCGCGCGCCGGGGCCGGGCGGACAGGGGCGAAAGCCGCGCGTGCGCGAGCCGGCGCGAGTACAATCGGCTGCAACCTCCGCGCGCGTGCGCGCTCGAAGAAAGCCTCGATGAACCGATTTTCCAAGCGTTTCGGCCCGCTCGCCGCCTATCGTCCGCAACCCGTGTCCGAAGTGCTCGGCCGCACCGACGCGTTCGCGGCGTTGCGCGCCGGCGTCGAGCAGATCGCGTCGCTGCAGCGCGACCTCGGCGCGTGCCTGCCCGATTATCTGGCGAATCACGTCGAACCGGGCTTCATCAAGGACGGCACCCTGACCCTCTTTGCCGCACACAATGCGCTGGCAGCACGGCTGCGGCAGGTCGAAATGCGGCTGCTCGGCGATCTCCAGAAGCGCGGCTGGCCGGTGACGACGCTGCGGGTGCGCGTGCGGCCGAAGGACGCGCCCGAACCGCCACATGTGAAGCAGGCGCGGATGACCTCGGCCGGCGCCGCCGCGTTGCGCGACCTCGCCGATCACCTCGAACCGTCGCCGCTGCAGGCGGCGCTCGCGCGGATGGCGGCACGGCACGGCGCGAAGCCGCGTTGATCGCCAGGACCGCAGGCGGCGGCCAGCCAATAAAAAAGCGACCCGAGGGTCGCTTTTTTATCGCTTGCACTGAACGCAGCTCACGCGAAGGCCGTCTGCGCGTCGAACGCAAACCCCTTCGGCGCCGCCTGCGGATCGTCGAACGTCACGATCTCGTACGCGTCTTCGTGCGCGAGCAGCTCACGCAGCAACGCGTTGTTCAGCCCGTGGCCCGACTTGTACGCGGTGTACGACGCCAGCAGCGGGTGGCCGATCACGTACAGGTCGCCGATCGCATCGAGCATCTTGTGCTTCACGAACTCGTCGTCGTAGCGCAGCCCGTCGTTGTTCAGGATCCGGTACTCGTCGAGCACGATCGCGTTGTCCATGCTGCCGCCGCGGGCGAGACCCAGCTCGCGCATCATTTCGACTTCATGGGCAAAACCGAACGTGCGCGCGCGCGCGATCTCGCGTACGTACGACGTATTCGCGAAATCGACCTCCAACTCCTGGCCGGTCTTGTCGACGGCCGGGTGACGGAAGTCGATCGTGAACTTCAGCTTGAAGCCGAAATACGGATCGAGACGCGCGAACTTGTCGCCATCGCGAATTTCGACCGGCTTCTTCACCTGGATGAAGCGCTTCGGCGCGTTCTGCTCTTCGATGCCGGCGGATTGAATCAGGAACACGAAGGACGCGGCGCTGCCGTCCATGATCGGGATTTCCTCGGCCGTCACGTCGACATACAGGTTGTCGATGCCGAGGCCGGCGCACGCCGACATCAGGTGCTCGACCGTCGACACGCGCGCGCCATCCTTCTGCAGCACCGACGCGAGCCGCGTGTCGCCGATCGACATCGCGGAGGCCGGAATATCGACGGGCGTGGGCAGGTCGACGCGCGAGAACACGATACCCGTGCCCGGCGCGGCCGGACGGAGCGTCAGTTCGACCTTGCGGCCCGAGTGGAGACCGATACCGACGGTCTTCACGATGGATTTGATGGTGCGCTGCTTCAACATGGTCTTCTTCGTCTTGATTGAGGATATCAATCAGGAGTTATATTCGATAGGCGCGATTATAGCGTAATTCCCAATTCAACGCTGTCTGAAACTGCGTATCAATCTGTTTCGACTGTTTACCCGCGCCGATACGGGACGGGCCGATGCCCGGAACGGAGGCGTTTCCGGTCATCGACCCGTGTTACAACTGCCCTGAGGCCGGCGAGCAGCGTTGCCGGAAGGCAACGGCGCGCCGCACGATCAGGACGTCAACGTCGCGAGCACACTCGCCGCATCGCTCACTTCGAATTTGCCCGGCGCCTCGACGGCCAGCGTCTTGACCACACCGCCGTCGATCACCATCGCGTAGCGCAGGGAACGAATTCCCATGCCACGCGCGGACAAATCCTGCGTCAGCCCCAGCGCATGAGTGAAAGCCGCGCTGCCGTCCGCCATCATGCGCACCTTGCCCGCGGTGTGCAGATCACGTCCCCATGCGCCCATCACGAATGCGTCGTTGACGGACACGCACCAGATCTCGTCGATACCCGCCGCGCGCAGTTGCTCGGCGTGCTCGACGTAGCCCGGCACATGCTGCGCCGAGCAGGTCGGCGTGAACGCGCCCGGCAATCCGAAGATCACCACTCGCTTTCCCGCAACCTGGTCGCGCACGCTGAAGGCATTCGGCCCCAGCGTGCACCCTTCGCGCGCGTCGTCGACGAACTCGAACAATTGCGCGTCGGGCAGCGCGTCGCCCACTTGAATCATGGCTGGTCCCTCATAGCGATACGGTTTTTCAGCGTGTCGCGGACAGCACGGCCCATCCCGCTCCGCTCAAGCGAAGAGGGCACCTTTCCCGGCCCGGCGTCGCATCCGACGCGGCCTGTCGTGGTCCGTGGCATCCGTCACGCCGGCGATACCGCGGCGGTGTCGCCGCGGCTTCGCCTGTGTTTGCGTCAGTCAGCCTGCTTGCGCAGGAAAGCCGGGATGTCGTACGTGTCGACCCCCTTCTCCTGCAGCGCCTGCACGTGCGATGCCGCGGTTTCGCGCGAGTTGCGCCACACCGCCGGCGTATCGAGCGCGCCGTAGTCGGCCGTGCTGACGTGATGCGCCGGCGCATAGCCGTGCGACACCGCGCTGACCGGCTGGTTGTCCGTACCCGTGCGCAGCAGCGTCATCGGTGCCGACTGCTGCTTCTTCGCCGCACGGCCCAGACCCGTCGCCACGACCGTCACGCGCAACGCATCGCCCATCGCGTCGTCGTACACCGCACCGAAGATCACCGTCGCATCTTCCGCCGCGTAGCTCTTGATCGTGTTCATCACTTCGCGCGTTTCCGACAGGCGCAGCGAACGGCTCGACGTGATGTTGACCAGCACGCCGCGCGCGCCCGACAGATCGACGCCTTCGAGCAGCGGGCTCGCCACGGCCTGTTCCGCCGCGAGGCGCGCGCGATCGACGCCGGCAACCGTCGCCGTGCCCATCATCGCCTTGCCCTGCTCGCCCATCACCGTCTTCACGTCCTCGAAGTCGACGTTCACGAGGCCGTCGACGTTGATGATTTCCGCGATACCCGCCACCGCGTTGTTCAACACGTCGTCCGCGCACTGGAAGCACTTGTCCATCTCGGCGTCGTCGCCCATCACGTCGAACAGCTTGTCGTTCAGCACGACGATCAGCGAGTCGACGTGATCCTCCAGTTGCTGCGAGCCTGCTTCGGCGACGCGCATGCGCTTGCCGCCTTCGAACTCGAACGGCTTGCTGACGACACCGACCGTCAGAATGCCCATCTCCTTCGCGATCTGCGCGACCACCGGCGCCGCGCCCGTGCCCGTGCCGCCGCCCATGCCGGCCGTGATGAACACCATGTGCGCGCCGCGCAGTGCGTCGGCGATGCGCTCACGCGCCTCTTCCGCTGCCGCACGGCCCATTTCCGGCTTCGCACCGGCGCCAAGACCCGTGTTGCCGAGCTGGATCACCGACGATGCGCGCGAACGCGACAGCGCCTGGGCGTCCGTGTTCATCACGATGAAATCGACGCCCTGCACGCCGCGGTTGATCATGTGCTGGACGGCATTGCCGCCAGCGCCGCCAACGCCGACCACCTTGATGATGGTGCCGTTGGTCTCGGTTTCCAGCATTTCGAATTCCATGTTGCCTCCGTCAAGAGAATGACTGCTACTCGGCCGTTATTCGGCAGGAGATCGGGCAACCCCCTGTCGCGCGCCAGCCGCCGGCACCAGCGCGAATTTCGATTCGGTTCGACTCGTCAGAAGTTGCTCAGGAACCACTCCTTCATCCGCGAGAACACCTGCCCGGCGTTGCCGGACTGCACGGCGACCTTGCGGCCGCGCATGCGCTGCGCACTGCCTTCGACGAGCAACCCCATCGCCGTCGAGTAGCGCGGATTGCGCACGACGTCGGAGAGGCCGCCTGCATATTCCGGCGCGCCGATGCGCACCGGTTTCAGGAAAATGTCTTCGCCGAGCTCGACCATGCCCGGCATCATCGACGCGCCGCCGGTAATGACCACGCCGGAGCTCAGGAGTTCTTCGTAACCGGACTCGCGCACGACCTGCTGCACGAGCGAGAACAGTTCCTCGACGCGCGGCTCGATCACGGCCGCGAGCGCCTGGCGCGACAGCGTGCGCGGGCCGCGTTCGCCGAGGCCCGGCACTTCGACCATTTCGTCCGGATCGGCGAGCGCCTGCTTCGCGATCCCGTAGCCGACCTTGATGTCTTCCGCATCCGGCGTCGGCGTGCGCAGCGCCATCGCGATGTCGCTCGTGATCTGGTCGCCGGCGATCGGAATCACCGCTGTGTGGCGGATCGCGCCTTCGGCGAAGATCGCGATGTCCGTCGTGCCGCCGCCGATGTCGACCAGCACCACGCCGAGATCCTTCTCGTCTTCCGTCAGCACCGCCAGCGACGACGCGAGCGGCTGCAGGATCAGGTCGTTCACTTCCAGCCCGCAGCGGCGCACGCACTTGACGATGTTCTGCGCGGCGCTCACCGCGCCCGTCACGATGTGCACCTTCACTTCCAGCCGGATGCCGCTCATCCCGATCGGCTCGCGCACGTCTTCCTGGCCGTCGATGATGAATTCCTGCGTGAGGATGTGCAGCACCTGCTGGTCGGTCGGGATGTTGATCGCCTTCGCGGTCTCGATCACGCGCGCGACGTCCGTCTGCGTGACCTCCTTGTCCTTGATCGCGACCATCCCGCTCGAGTTGAAGCTGCGGATATGGCTGCCCGCGATCCCCGTAAACACGTTGGTGATCTTGCAGTCGGCCATCAGCTCGGCTTCCTCGAGCGCGCGCTGGATCGACTGCACGGTGGCCTCGATGTTGACCACCACACCTTTCTTCAGACCCTTCGACTCGCTCTGGCCGAGACCGATCACCTCGTAGTGGCCCTCGCCTTTCAGCTCGGCGACGATGGCCACTACCTTCGACGTGCCGATGTCGAGGGAAACCAGCAGATCCTTGTAGTCTTTGCTCATAAAGTGCTCTTGCGTGTGATCTCTCGTTACTTCTTGCGCTTGTCGGTATCGGTGAGGAACCGCATGCCTGCCGCGCGAATCGCGAATCCGTTCGGATAACGCAGATCCGCGTACTCGATGTCGTTGCCCCAACGCTCCGTGACGGCCGGCCACGCGGCCACCAGGCGCTGGCTCCGGTCATGCAGCGTGTCGCTGTTGCGTTCCTTGCCCAGCTCGACCTGCATGCCGTTCGACAGCTTCACCGTCCACGCGTACCGCGCCGACAGCGTCACTTCTTCCGGCGCCGCCTTCAGCGGCGCAAACCATTTCCCGAAGTCGCGATACCGCGTGACGACTTCCTTCGCACTGCCTTCCGGGCCGTCGAACGCCGGCAGTTCCTGCTCCAGCTCGCCCTGGTTCGCGGTGAACAGCTCGCCGTCGACGCTCACCAGCTGATCGCTGCCCCAGGTCCCGAGCGGCTTGTACTCCTCGAGCGTGACAGCCAGCGCATTCGGCCACACCCGGCGCACGCTCGCGTGACGCACCCACGGCATCTGCTCGAACGCGGCACGCGCCGCATCGAGATCGACCGTGAAGAAATTGCCCTTGAGCCGGCCGACCACGCCCGCGCGCACTGTCGGCGAGTTGATGTGCTCGGTGTCGCCGTCGATCCGGATTTCCCGCAGCGCGAACGTCGGGCGCTGGATCAGCCAGTAGCAGCCGGCCGCCGCCAACACGAGCAGCAGCAGCGCGTACAGCGCGCTGGCGGCAAGGTTGAGTTGGCGAACGTTGTTCCACATACGTCGTTCCGTTCCTGCGTCAGTCGTTGAGCGTGAGCGACAACACCTTCACGACCAGCTCCGAATAGCCGATGCCGACCGCGCGCGCGGCCTTCGGCGGCAGCGAGTGGTCGGTCATCCCGGGGGCCGTGTTCACTTCCAGGAAATACGCATTGCCGGCCGCGTCGAGCATGAAATCCGCACGGCCCCAGTCGGTGCAGCCGAGCACGTCGAACGCGCGGCGCGCGATGCGCTTCAATTCCGCCTCCTGTTGCGCCGGCAGGCCGCACGGGATCAGGTACTGCGTATCGTCGGCGACGTACTTCGCGTGGTAGTCGTAGAACTCGCCCGCCGGCACGATCTTGATCAGCGGCAGGTCGAGATCGCCGGCGATGCACGCGGTGTATTCGCCGCCGCCTTCGATGCTCTTCTCCACGATCACGATCTTGTCGTGCGTCGCGGCTTCCGCGAGCGCGGCCGGCAGCGCGTCGGCCGTCTTCACCTTCAGGACCGCGACGCTCGAGCCTTCGCTCGCCGGCTTCACGAACAGCGGCAGGCCGAGCTTCGCGACAATGTCGGTCGCGCGCGCGGCCAGATCGTCGCCGCGCATCACCGTCTCGAACGGCGGCGTCGGCACGCCCGTCTGCTGCCACACGAGCTTCGTGCGGAACTTGTCGAGGCCGAGCGCCGACCCGAGCACGCCGCTGCCCGTGTAGCGGATCCCGTAGAAATCGAGCGCGCCCTGGATCTGGCCGTTCTCGCCGTAGCCGCCGTGCAGCGCGTTGAACGCGCGCACGAAGCCTTCGTCCTTCAGCGCCGACAGCGGCCGCTCGGCCGGGTCGAACGGATGCGCGTCGACGCCCGCGTCACGCAGGCCCTGCAGCACGAGGCGGCCCGAGGTGAGCGACACCTCGCGCTCGGCGGATTCGCCGCCGAACAACACCGCCACCTTGCCGAAGCGTTTCGGATCGATTCCGCTCATGCCGACCTCCGCCGGGCCGCCCCAAGGAGGCTGACCGCCCCCGCGGGGGGCAGCGAACGAAGTAAGCGTGGGAGTCGTTTCATGTCATGCCTTCTGTTCAGTGTGTTGCACGAGCTTCGCCGGCACGCCGCCGATCGAACCCGCGCCCATCGTGATCACCACGTCGCCGTTCTGCGCGACTTTCGCCAATGCGTCCGGCACGTCGTCGACCGTCGCGACGAACACCGGGTCGACCTTGCCCGCCGCGCGCAGCGCACGCGACAGCGCGTCGCCGCTGGCCGTCGGGATCGCGGCCTCGCCGGCCGCGTAGACTTCCGTCAGCACCAGCGCATCGACCGTCGACAGCACGTTGACGAAATCGTCGAAGCAGTCGCGCGTGCGCGTGTAGCGGTGCGGCTGGAACGCCAGCACGAGGCGGCGGCCCGGGAACGCACCGCGCGCGGCCGCGATCGTTGCGGCCATCTCGACCGGGTGATGGCCGTAGTCGTCGATCAGCGTGTACTGGCCGCCGTCCGCGCTCGGCACTTCGCCGTAACGCTGGAAGCGCCGGCCGACGCCGTTGAATTCCGCCAGCGCCAGCTGGATCGCGTCGTCCGACACGCCGAGATCGGTCGCGATCGCGATCGCCGCGAGTGCGTTCTGCACGTTGTGCAGGCCGGGCATGTTCAGCACCACCGCGAGCGGCGCGCGACCTTCGCGGATCACGTTGAAATGCATCCGGCCGTCGCGCGCGTCGATGTCCTCCGCGCGCACCTGCGCGTCCGGCGACAGGCCGTAGCGCACGACCGGCTTCGAAATGAACGGAATGATCTGCCGCACGTTCGGATCGTCGACGCACACCACCGCGCTGCCGTAGAACGGCAGGCGCTGCGTGAACTCGATGAACGCCTGCTTGAGCCGCGCGAAATCGTGGCCGTAGGTGTCCATGTGGTCGGCGTCGATGTTCGTGATGACTTCGATCACCGGATACAGATTCAGGAACGACGCGTCCGACTCGTCGGCCTCGGCGACGATGAAGTCGCCCGTGCCGAGCCGTGCATTCGCGCCGGCGCTGATCAGCCGGCCGCCGATCACGAACGTCGGGTCCAGCCCGCCCGCCGCGAGCACGCTCGCGACGAGGCTCGTCGTCGTGGTCTTGCCGTGCGTGCCGGCGATCGCGATGCCCTGCTTCAGGCGCATCAGTTCCGCCAGCATCACCGCGCGCTGCACGATCGGCACGCCCTGGTGGCGAGCGGCCAGCACTTCCGGATTGTCCGAACGCACGGCCGTCGACACGACGACCGCGTTCGCGCCCTCGATGTTCGCCGCGTCGTGGCCGATCGCGATCCGCGCGCCCAGCGCCGCGAGGCGATCGGTCACCGCGTTGCGCGACAGGTCCGAGCCGCTGACCGCGTAGCCGAGGTTGACGAGCACTTCGGCGATGCCGCTCATGCCCGCGCCGCCGATCCCGACGAAATGAATGTGTTTGACGATGTGTTTCATTGCAGTTGTTCCAGGTTCGCGCCGGCCGCCTTCGCGCACACACGCGCGACTTCGTCGGTGGCCTCGGGCTTCGCGAGCGAGCGCGAACGTTCCGCCATCTCCGCGAGCGATGCCCGCGACTGGCCGCGCAGCCAGTCGGCGAGCAGTTCCGCCGACAGGTCGCGTTGTTGCACCAGCACGGCCGCACCGGCATCGGCGAGGAACGCGGCGTTGGTCGTCTGGTGATCGTCGACCGCGTACGGGAACGGCACGAATAGCGCCGCCACGCCCACCGCCGCGATCTCCGACACCGTCATCGCGCCCGACCGGCAGATCACCAGATCCGCCGCCGCATACGCGGCCGCCATGTCGTCGATGAACGGCACGAGCCGCACGTCTTCGCCGGCCGCGAAACCGGCCGCTTCGTAATTCGCCTTCAATGCATCGATGTGCTTCACGCCGGCCTGGTGCACGACGCGCGGGCGCTCGCCCGGCGCCAGCAGCGCCAGCGCGCGCGGCACGACTTCGTTCAGCGCGGCCGCCCCGAGGCTGCCGCCGACGACCAGCACGTTCAGCGGGCCGCTGCGCGACGCATAGCGCGCCTGGGGCGGCTCGGTGTGCGCAAGTTCCGCGCGAATCGGGTTGCCCGTCCATTCCGCGTGCGGCAGCGCGCCGGGGAACGCGACGAGCACGCGCTTCGCGAGTTTCGCGAGCACCTTGTTCGTCAGGCCCGCGATCGAATTCTGTTCATGCAGCACGAGCGGACGCCCCGACAGCGCGGTCATCACACCCGCCGGGAACGTGATGTAGCCGCCCATCCCGAGCACGACGTCCGGCCGCACGCGGCGCAGCGCGCCGAGGCTCTGCCAGCATGCGCGCAGCAGGTTGACCGGCAGCGTCAGCTTGGTCTTCAGGCCCTTGCCGCGCAGCCCGCCGAACCGCACGTACTCCATCGGAATGCCGTGCTTCGGCACGAGCGTCGCTTCCATCCCGGCCGGATTGCCGAGCCATACGACGCGCCAGCCCGCCGCTTCCATCCGGTGCGCGACCGCGAGCCCCGGGAACACGTGGCCCCCGGTGCCGCCTGCCATCACCATCAGCGTGCGTTGCGACGCGGTCATACCTTCCCTCCCCGCATCAGCAAGAATGAACGCATGTTTTGGCTACGGCCGCTTCGCTTAACTTCGCGCGCTTCGCGCACGAAGTTAGCCTTCACCGAAATCGCGTACTGACGCGGGGAGGTCATACCTTCCCTCCCCGCATCAGTACGCGATTTTCGTAATCGACCCGCAGCAGCACCGCGAGCGCGACGCAGTTCAGCAAAATGCCCGAACCGCCGTAGCTCACGAGCGGCAGCGTCAGGCCCTTGGTCGGCAGCAGCCCAAGGTTCACGCCCATGTTGATGAACGTCTGCGCGCCGAACCAGATGCCGATGCCCTTCGCCATCAGGCCCGCGAACGTGCGATCGAGCGCGAGCGCCTGGCGGCCGATCTCGAACGCGCGGCGCACGATCCAGTAGAACAGCAGAATCACGACCAGCACGCCGATGAAACCGAGCTCCTCGCCGATCACCGCGAGGATGAAGTCGGTATGCGCTTCCGGCAGGTAGTTCAGCTTCTCGACGCTACCGCCGAGACCGACGCCGAACCATTCGCCGCGGCCGAACGCGATCAGCGAGTGCGTGAGCTGGTAGGCCTTGCCCTGCGCGTAGCGTTCGTCCCACGGATCGAGATACGCGAAGATCCGCTCGCGACGCCACGGCGACAGCCACACGAGCATCGTGAACGTGCCGACCGCCGTCGCGACGAGGCCGCCGAACAGCTTGCCGTTCACGCCGCCGAGGAACAGCACGCCCATCGCGATCGCGGCGACCACCATGAACGCGCCCATGTCGGGCTCGAGCAGCAGCAGCGCGCCGACGAGACCGACCGCGAAGGCCATCGGCAGGAAGCCCTTCGCGAAACTCTGCATGTATTCCTGCTTGCGCACCGTGTAGTTCGCCGCGTAAATCGTCACCGCGAGCTTCATGATTTCCGATGGCTGCATGTTCGTGATGCCGAGCGGAATCCAGCGGCGCGCACCGTTCACGCCCTTGCCGACGTGCGGAATCAGCACGATCACGAGGCCGACGAGCGCGATCAGGAAAAGATGCGGCGCGTATTTATCCCAGGTCGACACCGGCACGCGGAACGCGATCACCGCCGCGCCGAACGCGACGCCGAGCGACACGCAGTGGCGCATCAGGAACGCGTAATCGTGATACGACGCGTATTTTGGCGAATCGGGCATCGCGATCGACGCCGAATACACCATCACGACGCCGAGCCCGAGCAGCGCGATCGCGACCCACAGCAGCGAATAGTCGAAATCGAGCATCCGCGAACGGGTCGGACGCACGCCGTTGACGACGCTGGCGAGGCCGCCCGTCGCGGCGCGCGTGGCCGATGCGACGCGGCCGCCCGCGGCGTTGCCGCCGGTGTCGCGTCGGTCGTTGAAACGGGAGACGAGGCGATCGGACCAGCTCATGGCGTCGCTCCTTTGTCGATGGCGATGGCGTCGACCGCCGCGCGGAACACTTCCGCACGATGGGCGTAGTTCCTGAACATGTCGAGGCTCGCGCACGCGGGCGACAGCAGCACCGCATCGCCAGGCTCGGCCAGCTCGGCCGCCGCGTGCACGGCGCCTTCGAGCGTCGCGTGGTCGGCGAGCGGCACGCCCGTTTCGGCGAGCGTGTCGCGCAGCGCCGGCGCGTCGCGGCCGATCAGCATCACCGCGCGGCACCAGCGCGCGACCGGCGCGACGAGCGGCGCGAAATCCTGCCCCTTGCCGTCGCCGCCCGCGATCAGCACGGTCTTCTGCGCGAGCCCGTCGAGCGCGGCCACCGTCGCGCCGACGTTCGTCCCCTTGCTGTCGTCGACGTAGTCGACGTCGTCGATCGTCGCGATCACTTCGACGCGATGCGCTTCGCCGCGGTATTCGCGCAGCGCGTGCAGCAGCGGCGCGGCCGGCAGATCGATCGCGCGAGCGAGCGCAAACGCGGCCAGCGCGTTCGCCGCGTTGTGCAGCCCGCGGATGCGCAGCGCGTCGACCGGCATCAGGCGCTTCTGCGCGATGTCGGGCGTGTGCGCGGCGTCGCGCTTGCGCCGGCGGGTCGTCGCCTCATCCGGCGCGTCGCGATCGACGGCCTCCACCAGCCACGCGATGCCGTTGTCGCGCGACAGCCCGTAGTCGCCGTCCTGCGTCGGCTCGTTCAGGCCGAACGTGACCGTGCGCGGCGCGTC
The DNA here is from genome assembly GCF_029268935.1 of Burkholderia semiarida. Taxonomy (NCBI): domain Bacteria; kingdom Pseudomonadati; phylum Pseudomonadota; class Betaproteobacteria; order Burkholderiales; family Burkholderiaceae; genus Burkholderia; species Burkholderia semiarida. The sequence continues at coordinate 1,948,433 of NZ_JAHLCL010000007.1, forward strand.
GGCCGCGCCGGCTGCCGGCGCGAACTTCATCACGGCCGCGTCGTCGCGGTTCAGCACGCGCGTCGTCGTCGCGCCGAAGATCCGGCCCTTTGCCTGCGCGTACGCGTCGAAGCTGCCGTGCCAGTCGAGGTGGTCCTGCGTGATGTTGAGGATCGCGGCCGCATCGGGCGCGAACGTGCGTGCGGTCTCGAGCTGGAAGCTCGACAGTTCGAGCACCCAGACGTCCGGCAACGCGGTTTCGTCGATCGCGCTCGCGAGCCGGTCGAGCATCGCCGGGCTGATGTTGCCCGCGACGGCGACCTTCTTGCCCGAGCGCTGGCACAGCAGGCCCGTGAGGCTCGTCGTCGTGGTCTTGCCGTTGGTGCCGGTAATCGCGAGCACCTTCGGCTGGTAGCCGCTCGTGCCGAGCGCGCGCAGCGCCTGCGCGAAGAATTCCAGCTCGCCCCATACCGCGATGCCGCGCTCGTTCGCGGCCGCGACCAGCGCCGCGAGCGCCGGCTCCAGCGGCGACAGCCCGGGGCTCAGCCCGACGATCTCGACGCCGCCGTCGAGCAGCGCGGGCGTGAACGCCCCGCCGACGAATTCCGCGTCGATGCCTTCGGCCTGCAGCGCGGCAAGGTTCGGCGGCGCCTCGCGGGTATCGGCAATACGCAGCCGGCACCCGTGCCTCGCGCACCATCGCGCGATCGCAAGACCCGATTCCCCGAGCCCCAGTACGAGCACCATCGGCCGTTGCCGATCTCCAAACATCTCGCCAGACATCCTTGTTACCTTTCCTTTACCGCAGCTTGAGGGTGGTCAGACCGAACAGGCACAGCATCAGCGTGATGATCCAGAAACGCACGACCACCTGCGTTTCCTTCCAGCCGGACAATTCGAAATGGTGATGCAGCGGCGCCATCTTCAGCAGGCGCCGGCCTTCGCCATAACGCTTCTTCGTGTACTTGAACCACGACACCTGCAGCATCACCGACAGCGTTTCCGCGACGAAGATGCCGCCCATGATGAACAGCACGATTTCCTGGCGCACGATCACCGCGACCGTGCCGAGCGCGCCGCCCAGCGCCAGCGCGCCGACGTCGCCCATGAACACCTGCGCGGGGTGCGTGTTGTACCAGAGGAACGCGAGCCCGGCTCCGCCCATCGCGGAACAGAAGATCAGCAGTTCGCCCGCGCCGGGGATGTGCGGAAACAGCAGGTATTTTGAATAGACCGCGCTGCCCATCACGTACGCGAACACACCCAGCGACGCGCCGACCAGCACGACCGGCATGATCACGAGGCCGTCGAGGCCGTCGGTCAGGTTCACCGCGTTGCTCGCGCCGACGATCACGAAGTAGGTCAGCACGATGAAGCCCCACACGCCGAGCGGGTAGCTGATCGACTTCAGGAACGGCAGCATCAGGTCGGCGCGCGCCGGCAGCCCCATCGACAGGCCGCTCCTCACCCACGCCATGAACAGGTCGAACACGCGCACGTTGTTCGCCTCGGACACGCTGAACGCGAGATAGACGGCCGCGAACAGTCCGATCACCGACTGCCAGAAATACTTCTCGCGCGACGACATCCCGCGCGGGTCCTTGTGGACGACCTTGCGGTAATCGTCGACCCAGCCGATCACGCCGAAACCGAACGTGACGAGCATCACGATCCAGATGAAACGGTTCGTCAGGTCGCCCCACAGCAGCGTCGCGACCGCGATGCCGATCAGGATCAGCACGCCGCCCATCGTCGGCGTGCCGGACTTGACGAGGTGGGTCTGCGGGCCGTCCTTGCGCACGGCCTGCCCGACCTTCATTTGCGTCAGCTTGCGGATCACCCACGGTCCGCACACGAGCCCGATCCCGAGCGCGGTGATGGTGGCCATCACCGCACGGAACGTGAGGTACGTGAACAAGCGCAAAAAGCTTGCGTCTCCTTGCAGCCATTGCGCCAGCGCCAGCAGCATGCTTCCTTCCTTCTACTCAGTGTGCGGCGGGCACCGTGCCCGCCGCGGGTTGGTTCGTCAGCGCGTCGACCACGCGCTCCATCTTCATGTACCGCGAGCCCTTCACGAGCACCGTCGCCTGCGCGCCGTAACCGGCCGCGAGCAGCGCCGACACGAGCGCGCCGACGTCGCCGAAATGGCGTGCGGTGTCGCCGTAGGCCGTGCATGCGTCGCGCGATGCGTCGCCGAGCGCGAACAGCGCGTCGATCCCGCGTTCGCGCGCGTACGCGCCGATCTCGCGGTGGAAGGCCGGCCCTTCGTCGCCGACCTCGCCCATGTCGCCGATCACCAGCACGCGCGGCGCCGGATGCGCGGCGAGCACGTCGATCGCGGCGCGCATCGAATCCGGGTTCGCGTTGTACGTATCGTCGACGACCGTCGAGCCGGCGAGGCTGCCGACGCTCGCCTGCTTCACCTGCAGCCGGCCCTTGACCGGTTCGAACGATTCGAGCCCCTGCCGGATCGCCGACAGCGCGACGCCGGCGCCGAGCGCCGCGGCCGTCGCGGCGAGTGCGTTGCGCGCGTTGTGTTCGCCGAGCGCGCGCAGCCGCACCGTGACGGCACCCGCCGGCGTGTCGATCGCGAGTTCGCCGCCGTGCAGGCGACCGACGACCTGCGCGTCGTTCTGCCGTTCGGCGTCGTGCAGCGCGAAATCGAGGATCCGGTTGCCGGTCGCCGCGACGCGCCAGATGCTTGCGTACGCGTCGTCGGCCGGGAACACCGCGACGCCGTCCGGCGGCAGCGCATGGATCACGGCTGCGTGTTCGAGCGCGACGGCTTCGACCGTCGCCATGAATTCCTGGTGCTCGCGCTGCGCGTTGTTGACGAGCGCGACCGTCGGCGCGGTAAGACGCGCGAGGACTTCGGTTTCGCCCGGGTGGTTCATGCCGATCTCGATCACCGCGAGACGATGCGCGGCCGACAGGCGCAGCAGCGTCAGCGGCAGGCCGACATCGTTGTTCAGGTTGCCGGCCGTCGCGAGCCGCGCGTCGGCGCCTACCGCCGCCGCGAGGATCGACGCGATCATTTCCTTGACGGTCGTCTTGCCGTTGCTGCCCGTCACCGCGACGAGCGGCAGCGGGAACCGCATCCGCCAGCCGTGCGCGAGCGCGCCGAGCGCGGCACGCGTTTCGCCGCCTTCGATCATCGGCATCGCGATGCCCGCCGACGCGTGCGCGACGAGTGCCGCGGCCGCTCCGCGCGCGGCGACGTCGCCGAGAAAGTCGTGCGCGTCGAAGCGCTCGCCCTTCAGCGCGACGAACAGGTCGCCCGGGCCGACCGTGCGGCTGTCGGTCGACACGCGATCGAACGTGACGCCCGCGTCGCCGTGGACGGTGGCGCCGGGAATCAGGCGGGCGGCTTCGCCGAGACTGAGCATCGTCATTCGGCGCCTCCCTTGCCGTGCGTCGCGCGCGCCGCGAGCGCGAGCCGTGCGTGGTCCTGGTCGGAGAATGCGCGTTTCTTGCCCATGATTTCCTGCGTGGCCTCGTGGCCCTTGCCGGCCAGCACGACGACGTCCTCGCGTGCGGCACCGCGCACGGCCTGCAGGATCGCGCTCGCGCGATCCTCGATACGGCGTGCGCGATCGGGTGCGGTCATGCCCGCGACGACCTGATCGATGATGCGCTGCGGATCTTCGCTGCGCGGGTTGTCGCTCGTGACGACTGCTTCGTCGGCAAGCCGCTCCACGATCGCGCCCATCAGCGGGCGCTTCGTCGCATCGCGATCGCCGCCGCAGCCGAACATGCAGATCAGCCGGCCACCGCGCGCCGCGGCGATCGGGCGCAGCGCATCGAGCGTCTTTTCGAGCGCATCGGGCGTGTGTGCGTAGTCGATCACGACGAGCGGTTCGTCGTTCTGCAGCCGGCCGCCAAGCCGCTGCATCCGGCCGTTGACCGACTCGAGCCGCTCGATCTCGGCGAGTGCCGCGTCGAACGGCACGTCGGCCGCGAGCAGCGAACCGAGCACGGCAAGCAGGTTGCTGACGTTGAACGTGCCGAGCGTGCCGACCTCGACGTCCGCGTCGCCCCACGACGAACGCAGGCGGAATGCGGTACCCGTCGCGGTGGCGCGCACGTCGAGCGCGACCAGCGCGCGATCGGCGTCGGGCGCCGGTGCGTCGCCGATTCCGTACGCGATCGTGCGCACGCGGCCGGCCAGTTTCTCGAGCAGGCGGCGGCCTGCCGCGTCGTCGCGGTTGATCACCGCCGCGCGCAGGCCGCGCCATGCGAACAGCTTCGCCTTCGCGGCCTCGTACGCGTCGAACGTGCCGTGATAGTCGAGGTGATCCTGCGTGAGGTTCGTAAACACCGCGATGTCGAACGCCGTTCCGTTCACGCGCCCCTGGTGCAGCGCGTGCGACGATACTTCCATCGCCACGGCCTGCGCGCCCGCGTCGCGCAATTGCGCGAGGCTGCGCTGCAGCTGCGGCGCGTCGGGCGTCGTGAAGCCCGTCGGCACGAGCTGGCCGGGCATCCCGGTGCCGAGCGTGCCGATCACCGCGCACGGCTCGCGCAGCGCCGTCAGTGCGGTGGCGATCCATTGCGTGCACGACGTCTTGCCGTTCGTGCCCGTGACACCGATCGCGAGCAGGCTGTCGCTCGGATCGCCGTACCAGCCGCTGGCGATCTCGCCGGCGAGTTGATCGAGCGCCGGCACCGCGAGCGCGACGGGTACGGCCGGCGCGTCGACCAGCCCTTCCGGCTGATACAGCACGGCGGCCGCGCCGCGTGCGACGGCGTCGGCCATGAAAGCGCGGTTATCTGCCCCGTCGACCGCATACGCGACGAACACGTCGCCAGCCTCGAGGCTGCGCGTGTCGGCATGCAGTTGCGCCGCGGGGGCCACATGCTGACGCAGCCACGCGAGCGCGGCTGCGATCTGCTGATGCGCCGGATGGGAACTGCGGGCGGCGCTCATCGAACAACTCCTGGTGAATTACGGGTCGTGCTGGATACGATCATATGCTTCGCGCCGCCCCCCGTAGCCAGCTTTTGCGGGCCTTTTGCGGCGGCGGAATCCGGCGAATCGCCGGACACGACGAGCTGCTTGATCGGCATGTTCGGCGGGACGTTCAACGCGCGCATCGTGTCGCCGGCGATCGCCGAGAATACGGGGCCCGACACCTGGCCACCGAAGTGGCTGCCGGCCGTCGGCTCGTCGACCGACACCGCGATCACGACGCGCGGGTTCGGCATCGGCGCCATCCCGACGAACGACGCGCGGTACTTGCGCGTGTAGCCGTGGCCTTCGTGCTTGTACGCGGTGCCGCTCTTGCCGCCGACGCGATAGCCCGGCACGGCCGCATCCGGCGACGTGCCGCCCGGCGCGACGACCGTCTCGAGCATCGCGCGTACTTCGCGCGCGGTGGTCGGGTTGAACACCTGCGTGCCCGCGATCGGCTGATTGGGGTCGGTCTTGAAAATGGTCACGGGCATCAGCTCGCCGTCGTGCGCGATCGCCGTATACGCCCGCGCGAGCTGGAACAGCGACACCGACAGGCCGTAGCCGTACGACATCGTCGCCTGCTCGATGCGGCGCCAGCTCTTCCACGGCCGCAGGCGGCCGGCCACCGCGCCCGGGAAGCCGACCTTCGGCGCCTGGCCGAGGCCGATGCTCGTATACATGTTCCACATTTCCTCGGGCCGCATCGTCATCGCGATCTTCGTCGCGCCGATGTTGCTCGACTTCTGGATCACGCCGCCGACCGTCAGCGTGCCGAAGCCGGCGTCATCGGTAATCGGCGCGCCGTCGAGCACGAAATGCCCGTTGCCCGTCTCGACGAGCGTGTTCGGCGTCACGCGGTGCAAGTCGAGCGCGAGCGATACCGTAAACGGCTTCATGATCGAGCCTGGCTCGAACACGTCGGTCATGATCCGGTTGCGCAACTGCTCGCCGGTCATGCGCGAGCGGTCGTTCGGGTTGTACGTCGGATAGTTGACGAGCGCGAGCACTTCGCCGGTACGCACGTCGACGACCATCGCCGCGCCGGCCTTCGCCTTGAACTTCTCGACGGCGGCCTTCAGGTTCGCGTACGCGATGTACTGGATCTTGCTGTCGATCGACAGGTCGACGTCGGTGCCGTTGTGCGGCGGGATCTGCTCGGCGACATCCTCGACGATGTGCCCCATCCGGTCCTTGATCACGCGACGCATGCCCGACGTGCCGGACAGCATCTTCTGGTCGCCCAGCTCGACGCCTTCCTGCCCTTCGTCCTCGACGTTCGTGAACCCGATCAGGTGAGCGGTGATCTCGCCTTCCGGGTAGAAGCGCTTGTATTCGTTGCGCTGATAGATGCCGGGAATGTCGAGCGCGGCGACCTTGTCCGCGACGTCGATCGGCACCTGGCGCTTCACGTAGACGAAGCCCTTGTCTTCCGACAGCTTCACGCGCAGTTCCTTCGGCGTCATGCCGAGGAGCTTGCCGAGCTGGTTGATCTTGTCGGCGTCGAGATCGTCCGGCACCGCGTCGGGAATCGCCCAGATCGCGCGCACGGGCAGGCTCGTCGCGAGCACGAGCCCGTTGCGGTCGAGGATCTTGCCGCGCGTCGCGGGCAGTTCGATCGTGCGCTGGTAGCGGCTTTCGCCCTGCTTCTGATAGAACGCGTTGCCGGGCCCCTGGATCCAGAACGCCCGCGCGGCCAGCGCGACGAACGCCATGAACAGCAGGAACACGACGAGCTTCGAGCGCCACATCGGCAGATGCACGCCCAGCACCGGGCTCGACGAGAACTTCACGTTCTGGCGCTTCGGGGACGGCTTCATCGCGCGCCTCCCTTGCCCTTGCCGGCCGTGTCGGCCGACGCCGGGATCGGCGCGTCGATCGCCTTCGCGGCGCCCGGCGGCAGCGTCAGGTATTGCGTGCGGCCCGTCGAGATCGCCTGCATCTTCAGCGAATCGTTCGCGAGCTGCTCGATGCGCGACGTCTTCGACAGCGCGCTCTGCTGATATTGAAGCTGCGCGTAGTCCTGCTGGAGCTGACGCTCCTGCGACTGCGCGCGCTGCAGCTGGATGAAGATCTGGCGTTGCTGGTTCGTCGAGTTGACGACCGACAGCGCGCAACCCATCACGATGATCAGCAGGAAGATATTGAGGCGGCTCATGGTGTGACGCGCTCCGCGATGCGCATCACGGCCGAGCGGGCGCGCGGATTCGCGGCGACTTCCGCGTCGCTCGGAAACTGGCGGCTGATGATCTTGAGCGGCGGGCTCGGGAGATCGACGGCACGGATCGGCAGGCGACGATCGACCGCAGGCGCACTCGCGTGCGCCTGCATGAATCGCTTGACGATCCGGTCCTCGAGTGAATGAAAGCTGATGACCACCAGCCGCCCCCCTTGCTCCAGCAACGACAGTGCCGCGTCTAGTACGACTTGCAGGTCCGCAAGCTCTTGATTGACGTGAATCCGTATAGCCTGAAAGGTGCGGGTTGCCGGATCCTTGCCCTTCTCACGGGTTTTGACGACGTGACCCACGATTTGGGCAAGCTCGCCCGTGGTGTCGAGAGGCCCAAGACGGTCGGACTCTGCCCGGCGAGCAACAAGCGCCTTTGCAATCTGAAAAGCAAACCGTTCTTCCCCATAATCCCGTATCACCTCCGTCAATTCCTGCACCGAAGCCCGCGCGAGCCATTCGGCCGCCGACTCGCCACGCGTCGGATCCATTCGCATGTCCAGCGGACCATCGGCGCGGAAACTGAAGCCGCGCGCCGGATCGTCCACCTGCGGCGAGGACACGCCCAGGTCCAGCAACACCCCCGACACCTTCTCGACGCCGCGCGCCGCAAGCGCGTCGCGCATCGATGCAAAGCTGTCATGCACGATCGAGAAGCGCGCATCCTCGATGCCCTGCGCCGTCTCGATCGCCCTCGGATCCTTGTCGAACGCGATCAGCCGCCCGGCCGCCGCCAGCCGCGCGAGCACCGCGCGGCTGTGACCGCCGCGCCCGAACGTGCCGTCGACATACACGCCGTCCGGCCGCGTCACGAGCGACTCGACCGCCTCATCCAACAGCACCGTCCGATGCCGCAATTCATTTCCCATCGCGGGCGTCTCCGTCACCGCAATCAGAACGTGAAATTCTTCAGCGCGTCGGGCATGCCCTGCGCCATCGCTGCCTGCTCCTTCGCGTTGTAGGTCTGCGAATCCCACAGCTCGAAGTGACTACCCATTCCCAACAACATGACTTCCTTTTCCAGTCCGGCTGCCATGCGCAGCTCGGGCGATACGAGAATCCGGCCCGCGCTGTCGAGATCGACATCCATCGCATTGCCGAGAAAAATTCGCCGCCACCAGTGCGCGTCCATCGGCAGCGCGGCGATCTTGGCGCGGAACACTTCCCATTCGGGGCGCGGAAACAGCAACAGGCAGCCGTCCGGGTGCTTGGTCACAGTCACCCGTCCTTCTGCCTGTCCTTGCAGCGCTTCGCGATAGCGAGCCGGCACCGACATCCGCCCTTTCGCATCGAGCGTCAGCGCCGACGCCCCTTGGAACACTTTCCGCTCTCCCGTTCAGGGCACCGAAGCACCCGCTCAATGCTGAGAATTTAGCCGGAACAGCCTGCTAAATCACACAAAAATACACTTTCTCACACTGTCTCCCACTTTAGTGGAAGGGTGTGGCACGGTCAAGGGAGCGGCCCGCTTTTTTGACGAATTTTGTTAGTTAGAACAAGGACTTACGCGCACAAGCTCATGCGACCCCTCATACCAAAAACCGTTATAAATGAATGAGCTAGTGCAACTTGTGAAGGTGATACGTGAGAAAGGCGGGCCAGACGGGCGTGCGGACGGGGCTTTCGGGGGCGGGAAAACGAGGAGTAAGCGGGCGATGCCGGAGGCGGCGAACCGGGGCGACGTCCCACGCCGCCCCGGCGCGAATCTCAGAGATAGTACGCGGTGCTCGTCATGACTTTCGACGCGGCACGCATCAGCATCCGCGCGGGCAGCGGCAGCTCGATCCCGCCGGCGTCGGTCGCGGCCTTGCCATGCTTCACTTCGTCGATCCGCATCTGGTCGACGATCGCGCGCGACGCGGCGTCGGTGGCCGGCAACTCCGACATGTGACCTTCGAGATGGCTCTCGACCTGCCGCTCCGTCTCGGCCATGAAGCCGAGGCTGACCTTGTCGCCGAGGGTGCCGGCCGCCACGCCGATCGCGAGCGCGCCGGCATACCACAGCGGGTTCAGCAGGCTCGGCCGCGAGTCGAGTTCCTTCAGCCGGTGCGCGGTCCACGCGAGGTGATCCTCCTCCTCGCGCGCGGCCTCCTCGAACATCGCCTTCGCCGACGCCGTGCGCGCGGTGAGCTTCTGCGCCTGGTAGAGCGCCTGCGCGCAGACCTCGCCGACGTGGTTCACACGCATCAGTCCGGCCGCGTGCGTGCGCTCGGCGGGCGTCAGTTCGACGTCCGGCGCATCGGCCGGCACGGGCACCGGCCGGCTCATCCGGCTAATGCCGGTCAGCGATCGCAGGCCACGATCGAATTCGCTGATCAGTTCATCCAACACCATCCTGTTCTCCTGGCTGCAGGTGCCGCTGCGCGCGGCAAAGGCACGAGTCCGCTGCGTAACCGACTTGATTATTCAGCGGAAATTGCGGTTAACCCGTGATTTTAACCATTGTTGCATAAAGGAAACATGGCGACCTTGAGCAGCAGCATTTCGCTTTGTGGCAAAAATCGGCTTTGCTACATTACGTCCGACTTCTTGCGAAGTTGATGGGGCTCGTCGACAGAACATAACTATCCGCCCCGTCAAAAAAATTCAGTGATTCTTGGAGATCCGCTAATGAAAAAGTCGCTTCTCGCGCTCGTCGCGCTGGGCGCGTTCGCTGGCGCTGCCCATGCGCAAAGCAGCGTGACGCTTTACGGCATCATCGATGAAGGCTTCCTCTTCAACAACAACGCAGGCGGCAAGCACCTGTACGGCCTCGCCAGCGGCGTGATGCAAGGCAGCCGCTTCGGCCTGCGCGGCACCGAAGATCTCGGTGGCGGCCTGAAGGCGATCTTCACCCTCGAAAACGGTTTCGACGTGAACAGCGGCAGGCTCGGTCAAGGCGGCCTGATGTTCGGTCGTCAGGCTTACGTCGGCCTGTCGAGCCCGTACGGTACGGTCACGCTGGGTCGTCAGTACGACTCCGTCGTCGACTTCGTCGGCCCGCTCGAGGCAGGCGACCAGTGGGGCGGCTACATCGCCGCTCACCCGGGCGACCTCGACAACTTCAACAACGCGTATCGCGTGAACAACGCGGTCAAGTTCACGAGCGCGAACTACGGCGGCCTCACGTTCGGCGGCCTGTACAGCTTCGGCGGTCAGGCGGGCCAGTTCTCGAAGAACCAGGTCTGGTCGCTCGGCGCCGGCTACACCAACGGCCCGTTGGTGTTGGGCGTCGGTTACTTGAACGCACGTACGCCGAACCAGTTCGGCGGCATGTTCAACAACGGCTCGACGTCTTCGTCGGTCTCGTCGCCGGTCTACGGCGCGTACGCGAACAACGCGAACACGTACCAGGTCATCGGCGCGGGCGGCGCCTACACGTTCGGCGCGGCGACGATCGGTGCGACGTACTCGAACACGAAGTTCAAGGGCTTCTCGGCAGGCCCGTTCGTGAACCAGACCGCGACGTTCAACAACGGCGAAATCAACTTCAAGTACCAGTTGACCCCGGCGTTGATCCTCGGCGCGGCGTACGACTACACGCAAGGCAGCAAGATCGACGGCAACTCGGCGGCCAAGTACCACCAAGGCTCGCTGGGCGTCGACTACTTCCTGTCGAAGCGCACCGACGTCTACGCGATCGGCGTGTACCAGCACGCATCGGGCAACGTGCTCGATTCGAACGGCAACGTCCTGAAGGCAACGGCAGCGATCAACGGTCTGGCCGGGTCGAGCACGAGCAATCAGGTCGCGGCACGCGTCGGTATCCGTCACAAGTTCTAATCAGCTTGTCTGACAAGCCGCGGCATATTGAAGGCGCCTTCGGGCGCCTTTTTCTTTTCCGGGGCGGCGGGGAGGCCGGCGGGTGGCGGGGCGGCGGCAGTGGGTCGAGCGGGTCGACGGTAGACGCACGTCGTGGCGCGCCGTCCCTTCCCCCCGACCGTCAGGCCGAAACGCGAGGCTTGCCGCGGTCTCCCGCACGTAGCGCGCGCTTCCGTCATCCAGCCCGCCCCACAGACAAAAAACCCGGCAAGTGCCGGGCTTTCTCGTTCGATCGCATCGTTGCGCGCGTTACGCGCGTCCGTCGCGCAGTTCGCGCCGCAGGATCTTGCCGACGTTCGTCTTCGGCAGCTCCGTGCGGAACTCGACCAGCTTCGGCCGCTTGTACCCGGTGAGCCGCTCCTTGCAATAGGCGAGGATGTCCTTGTCGGTCAGCGCCGGATCCTTTTTCACGACGAACAGCTTCACGGCTTCGCCGGAATGCTCGTCCGGCACGCCGACCGCCGCCACCTCGAATACGCCCGGATGCGACGCCACCACGTCCTCGACTTCATTCGGATACACGTTGAAGCCGGATACGAGAATCATGTCCTTCTTGCGATCGACGATCTTCACGTAGCCGCGCGCATCCATCACGCCGACATCGCCCGTCTTGAAGAAGCCGTCCGCGAACATGACCTTCGCGGTCTCATCCGGCCGGTTCCAGTAGCCGGCCATCACCTGCGGTCCGCGGATGCAGATCTCGCCGGGTTCGCCGAGCGGGACGTCGTTGCCGGCATCGTCGCGGATCGCGACTTCGGTCGACGGCAGCGGCAGACCAATCGTGCCGCTGTATTCGGTCGCCGTCACGGGGTTGCAGGTGGCCACCGGCGACGTTTCGGACAACCCGTATCCTTCGATGATCGCGGTGCCGGTCTTTTCATACCAGCGCTTCGCCACGCCTTCCTGGATCGCCATGCCGCCACCGTTGGCGATCACGAGCTTCGACAGGTCGAGCTGACCGAATTCGGGATGGTTCAGCAGCGCGTTGTACAGCGTGTTGACGGCCGGAATCGTCGAGATCTGGTAGCCCTTCAGCTCCTTGATCATGCCGGCGATGTCGCGCGGGTTCGGAATCAGGATGCCCATGCCGCCCGTGCGCATCGTCAGGAAACCGCAGACGGTCAGCGCGAACACGTGATACAGCGGCAGTGCGACGACCGTCACGAACTGTTTCACGTCCGGGAATTTCTCATGAGCCGGATGGTGCCAGGCGCCCGCCTGCAGCACGTTCGACACGATGTTCCGGTGCAGCAGCGTCGCCCCCTTCGCGACGCCGGTCGTACCACCCGTGTACTGCAGGAACGCGACGTCGTCGGGGCCGATTTTCTGCGGCTTGAACGTCTGCCGCGCGCCTTCGGACAGCGCGGCCTTGAAGCGCGTGAACGACGGCAGTTGCCACGCCGGCACCATCTTCTTCACGTTGCGCACGACGTAATTGACGAGCCATCCCTTGATGCCCAGCAGGTCGCCCATCGATGCGACGACCACGTGCTTGACGGCCGTATTGGCGATGACGGCCTGCAGCGTCGACGCGAAATTCTCCAGGATGACGATCGCCTCGGCACCACTGTCCTTCAGTTGATGCTCGAGCTCGCGCGGCGTATAGAGCGGATTGACGTTGACCACGGTATAGCCGGCGCGCAATACCGCGGCGATCGTCACCGGGTATTGCAGCACGTTCGGCATCATGATCGCGACGCGCGCCCCGCGTGCCAGACCGCGGGATTGCAGCCACGCACCGAACTGGCGCGACAGCGTGTCGAGTTCGCCGTACGTGATGCCCTTGCCCATGCAGACGAACGCGGTACGGTCCCGATACTGACGGAAGCTCTCGTCGAGCAGGTCAGGGACAGACGGATAAGGCGAGGAGTCAATTTCGGCTGGAACGCCGGGTGGGTACGATTTCAGCCAAATTTTGTCCATACCGCGCGTCTCCTCACAGATTTTCGAATGGTCGTGCTAAAACGCATCCTAACGGCTCCCCCGCCCCGAGACAACAGGGTTAGATGTCCACTTCGAACTTCCCTATCGATATCGTCTGATCATACGGCAATATTCGATCAAATCCGCTCAACTTCCACAAGACAATCGTAAAACGTCGCCGAATTACCCAGATCGGTCAGCGCCTGGCTCGTCACTTCGTTCGCGTTCCTGCCGTCCGGCGACAGCTTCTTCCACCAGATCGACAACCCGACGACCAGCCCGGCACGCGCACGGTCAGTGATTCGCGCAAGCGCCTGCATCGAGCCGCGGTCATTGAAGATGCGGACGACGTCGCCCTCCGCGATGCCGCGCGCGCTGGCGTCGGACGGGTGCATGTCGAGGTGCGGCTCGCCTTCCGTCGAGCGCAGGCTGTCGACGTTCACGAACGTGCTGTTCAGGAAGTGGCGGGCCGGCGGCGAAATCATCGCCAGCGGATAGCGTGCGGCGAGCTCGGGCGCGGCTTCGGCCGATTCGAACGGCGGCAGGTAGTCGGGGACGGGGTCCTTGCCCATCCGCTCGAGCCGCGGGCTGTAGAACTCGCACTTTCCCGAAGGCGTGCGGAAGCCGCCGTTCGCGAACGGCGCGTCCAGCAGCTTGAGCTTCAGCCAGCCGGCCTGCTTCAGCGTGTCCCAGTCGCTGTCGAGCGCCGGATCGTCCCAGCGAAGCGCCGCGCGCGCGACCTCTTCGTCGCTGTGATAGAGCGCGGGCTCGTCGAGTCCCATACTGCGTGCGATCCCGCGGAAGATATCCGTGTTCGGCCGCGCGTCTCCCACCGGCGGAATCGCCGGCAGGTTCGCCATCACGTAGGTGTGGCCGTACGACTTATGGACATCCAGATGTTCGAGCTGCGTGGTCGCCGGCAAGACAATGTCGGCGAAATCGGCCGTATCTGTCTTGAAGTGCTCTAGAACGACCGTGAACAGATCGTCGCGTGCGAAGCCTGCGGCGACCTTCGACGAATCGGGCGCGACCGCGACCGGATTCGAGTTGTACACGATCACCGCTTCGACTTTCGGCCCGAATGTCGCGTCGCCCGGGTGCAGCAACGCGTCGCCGATCGCATTCATGTTGATGATGCGCGGCAGCTTGTGCGGCCAACCCGGCATCAGATCCGGACGCAGCAGCGCCGCTTGGTTGACCGGTGCGGATTCCGACGACGAGAGCAGCAGCCCACCGGCCCGATCGCGCCATGCCCCGGTCAACGCCGGCAGGCTGGCGATCGCGCGCACGGCATTGCCGCCGCCGCGAACGCGCTGCATGCCGTAGTTGAGGCGGATCGAAGCCTTGCGGGTGGCGCCGTAGCGACGCGCAAGATCGATCAGTTCCGATGGGTCGATGCCGCAGATCTGCGCAACGCGTTCCGGCGGATAGGACATGGCGCGCGCCTTGAGCGCGTCGAAGCCGAGCGTATGGTCGGCGATGTAACGGTGATCGAGCAGGTTTTCGGTAATCAGCACATGCATCATGCCGAGCGCAAACGCGCCGTCGGTACCGGGCTTCAATGCGATGTGCTGGTGGCATTTCTCCGCGGTCAGCGAACGATACGGATCGATCGCGACAAGACGCGCGCCCCGGCGCTTCGCTTCCTGCGCGCGGGTCCAGAAGTGCAGGCTCGATGCAATCGGATTCGCGCCCCATATCAGAATCAGCTCGCTTTCCTCGAAGTACTCGAGATGCATGCCGACGTTGCCGCCGTACGTATATCGCAACCCCGCTGCGCCGGCTGCCGAGCAGATCGTGCGCTCGAGCCGCGAGGCGCCGAGCTTGTGAAAGAAGCGCTGGGCGATGCCCTCGCCTTGCACGAGCCCCATCGTTCCCGCATAGCTGTATGGCACGATCGCCTCCGGCGCGCGCGCGGCGATTTCACCGAGTCGACGCCCAATCTCGTCGAACGCCTCGCTCCAGCTGATTGGCATGAAACGCCCTTCCCCCTTGGCACCGACACGCTTGAGCGGGACAGTGAGGCGGTCGGGATGATGAACGCGATCCGCGTATCGGCTGACTTTCGTACACAACACGCCCTGCGTCGGCGGATGGTCGGGATCGCCCGTGACCTTGATCGCCTTGCCATTTTCGACGGTCACACGCATTGCGCATGTGTCCGGACAATCATGCGGGCAAACGGCCCGGGCTACTTGGGTGGCGGCGTTCATGGTCTTGAATGCAGAGATGGGGATTTGCAAATTTTACGTGGACACGCTGAATAACGCGTTCATTTCGCACCGATTGGGGATTATCTGACCGAAGACCAAGTGGAGGTGCCGGGTGCGGTGGAGGGAAAGCAACCGCACTGGACTGCTTGCCGGTGAGGCGCTTCAAGGCAAATGCGACCTTGATCGGAGATACGGCCAGTATGCGGCTGAATCACTAGAGATGGCAGCCATTGGGAGAATCGACGCCGCGATCGATGTGTCGGACGGGAAGTTCACTCAGGTAGGTCACCTTGGCAACGCTTTGCCCGTCCGCGTGCATTTCCATCGCTGAAATGCAAAAACCCCCGCCTTGTCGGGCGGGGGTTTCTGGCTTAGGGAGCCTGACGATTACCTACTTTCACACGGGAATCCGCACTATCATCGGCGTAGAGTCGTTTCACGGTCCTGTTCGGGATGGGAAGGGGTGGGACCGACTCGCTATGGTCATCAGGCAAAGGGGGTTGTTGCGTTGCTTCGCAGCGCAACCAATCCTGGAAGAAGCAGTAATCTTGATTTGGGTTGTGAGCTGTATCTCACACGTACGCGGTACTTCAACCGTCGTACGTCGAGTGCCTTGCACTCGACGCTCGATGTCCGTAAGCGCTAAAGCGCTAACGGGCATCGAGACAGACTTGTTATAGGATCAAGCCTTACGGGCAATTAGTATCGGTTAGCTGAACGCATTACTGCGCTTACACACCCGACCTATCAACGTCCTGGTCTCGAACGACCCTTCAAGGAGGTCAAGCCTCCAGGGATATCTCATCTTAAGGCGAGTTTCCCGCTTAGATGCTTTCAGCGGTTATCTCTTCCGAACATAGCTACCCGGCGATGCCACTGGC